>NZ_JAWVXC010000004.1:0-290347 GCF_033723435.1 Lutibacter sp.
AACTGATTATGGGTTTAGTTTCTGGAAAAAACGATCCACCCGGACTACCTAATGTAGAAGTACGATTTAAACCGATTTAAAAAATACACCGCACAACAATGCACAAAAAAAATTGCTAAATATTAATGATTAGAACAATCCGAAAAACATATAAACTAAAGAACAAACAACGGAAAATTACGATTTACCAATCGCAACTTTCCTTGTACTAAACCGTTGTGCTCAATAAAAAAATGAAAAGAATAATTTGGATAATCTTTTATATTATTTTGATAATTATATTATGGGATAGTGATTTACTGATACCAATTTTAGCAAGTGTCTTATATTTATCGCTTATCATCAATTATATTACCAAAAGACAAAGAATGAAGATGAAAAAATATTTCTCATTTGGAATTAATAAAAAATGGAGATTAAACTTATTTATTGGGATAATTCTAGGATTTTTAATTCTAGTATGGGGTTTATTAGTTAATCAATCTTCTTTTTCTTTTAGAGGAATTGACTCTAAAGTGTTTCTTGGAATGTATATTATATTGTTAAGTATTTTTGGTGTAAACAAGCATTTAATACATCTAACAAAAAGGGCTATTATATTTCAAGATGCATCAATATTTATTATTAATAAATGGGAGTTTGAAAAAATTGATCAGATTGTATTATGGCAGAACAAGATAGAAATAATAAGAAACCAAGAAAATCATTCATTTACACTAAAGGATTCTGAAATTAAAGAACTTTCAGATTTAATGAGAGAAAAATTAGGAGAAAAATTTATAATAAAGAATAAATACTGAGCACAACAACTCATAAAATTTATGCTTAAATTTGATTTAGTACAAAACGACAATAATTCTAACAAACCGATTTGCTACGTTCGAAAAATCTCCGATTTTCCAAACGCACAAATCTTATAAAAAATCGTTACCACACATACTAAAAAGACAGTGCAGATAAACAAGAATATACCATATTATTTGACAGCAGTAGGACTTTTCATCTTACTGAAATTCGGTTTTACACTTGCTGATAATAACGATTTGACCTTTCTTATTAAACCGACCGACAAACTTGTTGGACTTTTGACAGGTTCGCATTCTGTTTATCTTTCAGAAAGTGGATATTTCCACGAACACCTAAATATAATTATTGACAAATCCTGTTCAGGATTTAACTTTTGGATTTTATGCTTTCTGATATTTGCTTATTTAACAGTAAAACATTCTGACAAGACTTTAAGCAAAATTCTGACTATTCCGAGTGCTTTAATTGGAGCTTATTTACTGACTATATTTGTAAATACATCGCGAATTTTTGCTTCAATCGTTGTGCAGACTCAGACAAAAAATATTTTTCTGAACCAGCAACATATAATACACGAAGCTATAGGAATAATCACAAACTTGTCATTCATGATTTTGGCTTACATACTAATTGAAAAAATTTTAATAAATAGACATCACAATGCGAAATTTGCTTAACCCGAAATGGCTTTTTATTATAAACACGCTACCATTAGTGGTGCTGTTTTTCCTTTTCTTTGGACAGTTCAATATTATTAAAACCTTATTGGAGGAGAACAGTATCCAGCTTTGGAAATCTTTTGGTTTTTCGTTAGGAGTACTTGGATTACTGAATTTTGTTTTTGCGGTTTATTTGACTCTTAAAAAGAAGAATGTGCCTGTTTGGTATGGTTTACTCGCGCTGCTTTGCTACATTCCTTTTATTTACCTCTACGGTTATCATTTAGATAAAATCATTCCTTTTTCTGTTCCACAATGGATGGTTTCGGGAAACATCTTTTTATATGTTGGGACATTTCTAATGCCAACACTTGCCTATTCATTGTTTATTCTTGTTTCTCATTTTACATCTGAAAACAAAGAACACAAAGCTTGGGTAAATTTTCTTATTGCAATTGGAATTCCAGTAGCAGGCTACTTATTTTCGCAAATAATTCTTCCATTATGGCAACGAGTTGAAAGTGAATTTTATACTCACATTTTAGTTGTGATTATTATCGCTGCTACCTTAGTTTTTCTCTTTTTCTTAATTAGGGGTGTTTATATTCTTACAACTAAAAAAGCTGATATTTGGCTGAAGTATCAATTAGCTTGGAAAATCCCTATTGCTATTGTCCTGCCATTATTGGGTTTATCAGTAAACAACGGACATTTATTTAATAATTTTGGAACCAGTAATTCGGGAATTTTCGGCGATTTCAATAATACTTGGTTTTACATACTTGCTGTTACTAATGGAATCTTGGTTTGTTTGCCTAACATTGAAAATAAAGTATACCGCTTACTTTTATTTATTGGAAGAAGTATAACATTAGCTTACACATTCTATTTCTTTTTAGTGTTCTTGCCATTTTTGCCTTTATCAGTCATAGCTATTATTGCAATCGGCACAGGCTTTTTAATGCTAACACCTTTACTACTTTTCGTTATTCATATCAATGAGCTTTCAAAGGGTTTCACCTACTTGAAAACACATTTCTCAAAAAAAATTATTGTCGGAATTTCAGTGTTGGGTTTTTTCACTATTCCAGCTTTTATAACAACAACTTACCTAAAAGACAAAAGCGTTTTAAATGAAACACTTTCTTATTTATACAGCCCTGATTACTCAAAGCAATATGACATTGATAAAAGTTCGCTTCAAAAAACGCTTAATGTTATTAAAAGTCATAAAGATCATAGAGGTAGCGGAGGTGGGATTTTTGGTAATGGAATTCCCTATTTGTCATCTTATTTCAATTGGTTAGTAATGGACAACCTCACTTTGTCTGATACAAAAATCAACACAATAGAAAAAATATTTTTCGATAATACTACTTTTGAGTTGCGACCTGAGAATATTCAAAACGACAATGTTCAAATAAGTAATATATCAACAAACAGTACCTACGACAAAACTCAAAATGCTTGGATAAGTTGGGTTAATTTGGAAATAACCAATAAAAGCGGAAACACGTGGTTCTCTGAATATGCCACAACTATTGATTTACCCGAAGGTTGTTGGATTAGCGATTATTATTTATATGTTGGTGACAAAAAAGAATCAGGCATTTTAGCCGAAAAGAAATCGGCAATGTGGATATTTTCACAAATCCGTAATACAAACCGAGACCCAGGTATTCTTTATTATTTGACAGGAAATAAAGTTGCTTTCAGAGTATTTCCTTTCTCAAAAGATGAAGTAAGAAAAACAGGAATAGAGTTCTTACACAAAGAACCAATAAAGCTAAATATTGACAATAATATAGTTGAGTTAGGAAACCAAGAAGAAACAGTTTGCCAAAATATTGAAACCGAAAACATCGTTTACGTTTCAGCCGAACAAAAACAAAAATTGAAATTTACTAAACGTAAACCTTATTTTCATTTTCTGGTTGACGTATCGAAAGATAAAGACGGCTATTCAGTGGATTTCATCAAAAGGATAGAAAATATTTTAGAAAACAATAAACCGCTTTCAGAAAACGCACAAATTAGCTTTATAAGCAGCTATGTAAATACTACTTCATTGGATAATGATTGGAAAGTAAAATATAAGAATCAAACCTTTGAAGGCGGTTTTAACTTAGATAGAGCAATAAGAAAAACGCTATTCAATGCCTACAAAGACAAATCAAAAACATATCCTGTAATTGTGGTCGTAACTGACAGTATTCAAAATGCTGTTTTGGATAAAGATTTTACAGATTTCAAATTTACATTTCCAGAAAGCAATTTATTTTTCATACTTGACAAAAATGGAATTTTAAAAGAACATTCTTTAACTGAGAATCCAATCAAAGAACTTCCTGAAATAAATAGAGAATGTATGTTTTGTGAAACTGTTTTGGAATATAAGTTGTCGGACAATTCAATTGCATATTTACCCAACAATAATGAACCAAGCATCATTCTAAAAAAGGATATTTTTGACGTCACTGAAAAAGATATTAAAGAAAAGAATTGGCAATCAGCCTTGACATTGCAGGGACAATGGACTTCACAAATCCTGCATCCTGAAAACTCAGACAAGGAATGGCTGAATATGGTAAAATGCAGTTTCATTTCTAAGGTAATGACACCAGTAACATCATATTTGGTGGTAGAGAACGAAGCTCAAAAAGCAATGTTAAAAAAGAAACAAGAACAAGCTTTATCAGGCAATAAATCATTAGACCTTGGCGAAGACACTCAAAGAATGAGCGAACCAAGTTTGATTTTGCTGACAATTCTTCTTGGACTAATATTATGGTTCAGAGAAAAAAGAAAACGACAATGGAAAGAATAGAAAAAGTACGTTTGGTAACAATGTGTATAATTCATAAGGGTTTCAGATGTTTTTTTGCGTTTTCTCCCGCATTAATTTTTGGGAGTAACTTGATAGGTTTTAAGTCCGAAATCCCTTACGAAATCATACACTAAACGTACCAGTATAGTGATTTTATAAATTAAAAAGGGACACTTCAATTAGCATCCCTTTTTTGGGGTTTTATTTATTTCTTACTAAAAATTTAACGCCCTTATTTGATATGCGAATTTAATAATAACCTAACTATTTAATTATCAATACTTAAAGAGTTATTAACGTACTTATTCACAAAATAAATAAAAAAAACTCCAACAAAATGTTGGAGTTTTTATCTTTAGTGACCCCGGCAGGATTCAAACCTGCAACCGCTGGAGCCGAAATCCAGTGCGCTATTCAGTTGCGCCACGAGGCCAGTTTATTAAGAAAGTAGTTTTTTTACAACCATTGAAATAGCCTTTCCATCTGCTTTACCGGCTAATTGTTTTGAGGCCATTCCCATTACTTTTCCCATATCTTTCATAGAAGTTGCTCCAACGTTTTCTACAATTTCAGAAATCACTGCTACAAGTTCTTCTTCTCCCAATTGTTCTGGTAAAAATTGTGAAATAATTTCTACTTGTGCTAATTCAGGTTCTGCTAAATCATTTCTACCTTGCTCTTTATAAAGAGTAGCACTATCTTTTCGTTGTTTTACTAATTTTTGTACAATTTTTAGTTCTTCTTCTTCCGTTAAACTTTCAGAAGCTCCTCCTTTTGTTTGAGCAAGTAATATTTCAGATTTTATTGCTCGTAAGGATTCTAATGCCAAAGTATCTTTAGATTTCATGGCATCTTTTATTTTACTCATTACTTTATTTTGTAAACTCATGGTAAACTAATTTTAGTTTTGCGAAGATAAAAAAAAAGAACTCGAAAATCTTATATAATAAAGAAGATTTTCGAGTCAAAACTTAGAAAACAGTTCTAAGGGTCTTCGTCCTTGGGCAATATTTTAATCTACATTATCATGCAAAAATGAGTTGTTAGATCTAAATTGAATATCGTCATTCTCGTCAATTTCTAAAGAAGTTCTAGATTGATTAATTTCAGAGGAATGAGCGGTTTCATTTAATTCTACTCCCATTCGTTTATATGCAGGTTCTTTTTCAATTTCTTCTATATTTTTAGAAACTTTATTTACAAATTTATAGTTCAAAGTTTTTAATTTTTGTCGTCTATCTGCTGCTCTTTTTTGCAGTTCTTCAATGGTTAAATCTAAAGGAGATACTTCTTTGTAATCTACAACTTCATGATTATTAATATCTTCTTCTGCACGAAGCGTAAATTTCAATTCTTCTTCAACAGCAGTTTCTATTTTAGCCTTCGGCTTAGTTGCTTTGGCTAAATTTTCTTCTAACTCAGTATAATCTTCTAGTGAAAAATAAACTTCTTTTTCAACTTCTTTAACTGGTTTAATCTCTTCATGATTATGTACTTCAATATCTGAAACATCTATTTTTTGAACATTATCATTGTTTTCAGGTAAAGTTTTTTTAGTTTCATTAATTGGTAAATCAAAAGTAAATGAAATTTGATTTTCTTCTTCTATATTTTCTTCTACTTCTTCAACAGTTTCAGATTTAACTTCGGTAATTTCAAATTCATCCACATTGTTTGATAAAACTTCATCATAAACTACATCTAAATTTTTTATAAACTCTGTAGTAGGAATTAGGTTATCTTCTTCTTCCAATTCTTCTCCTAAATCATATACAATTTTATCTTCATCTTTAGAAGGCTCTTCTATTTTATTTTCAATTTCTTCCTTAACAGTATTTTGTATAGTTTTTTCTTTAAAATCAAAAGTTGCTTCTTGCTCATCATCTAAAGTGTGCATAATTATTTTAGGATCCGTATTTGCAATTTCATATTGTTGGTCCTTATTAAAACCAGTTGCAATTACGGTAACTGAAATGGCGTCACCAAGATCTTGATCCTCACCAACTCCCATAATAATATTTACATTCGATTTTGCTTCTGACTGAATATAATCATTAATCTCACCTATTTCATCAATAGTAATTTCTTCGGCGCCTGAAACAATTAATAACAATACATTTTTAGCTCCAGTTATTTTATTATCATTTAATAAAGGAGAATCTAATGCTTTTGTTATAGCTTCTTCTGAACGATTGACACCTGTTGCTGATGCTGATCCCATAATTGCAGTACCACTATTTGATAATACGGTTTTAGCATCTTTTAAATCTATATTTTGTGTGTAGTGATGTGTAATTACTTCTGCAATACCTCTTGCGGCAGTTGATAAAACTTCATCTGCTTTTGAAAATCCTGCTTTAAAACCTAAATTACCATATACTTCACGCAATTTATTATTATTGATAACCACTAACGAATCTACATATTCACGTAATTTATCAATTCCTTTTTGTGCTTGTTCATTTCTCATTTTCCCCTCAAAAGAAAAAGGAGTTGTTACAATACCAATAGTTAACAAATCTAACTCACGGGCAACTTTAGCTATAACTGGAGCAGCTCCTGTACCTGTACCACCACCCATTCCAACAGTAATAAATACCATTTTTGAGTGAGTAGATAGCATTCCTCTAATTTCCTGAATGCTTTCCATAGCTGCTTCTTCACCAACTTCAGGATTTGCTCCTGCACCTAAACCTTCAGTTAAAGAAACGCCTAACTGAATTTTTGTTGGTATTGGACTGTTTTGTAATGCTTGAGCATCGGTATTACAAATTACAAAGTCAACGCCATTTATTCCTTGCGAGAACATATGGTTTACAGCATTACTACCTCCACCTCCTACGCCGATAACTTTTATAACGTTAGACTGATTTTTTGGTAAATCGAATGAAATGTTATTAAAATCTGAATTGCTCATAATATATGTATTGGTAATTGTTTTCTTATTTTTTTATTATTCTGCATTATCTAAAAAATCTCTAAACTTATCTGCCCATTTTTCAAATATGGATTTTTTAGGTTGCTTTTCTTGTGCTTCTTTTTCTTCAGTAATTTCAGCTCCTTGTTCTTTAGAAATATCTGTTATTACTTTACTTTCTTTATTTTTATTTTTCTCAAGTTTGTTTAATCCATTCATTAACAAACCAACTGCCGTTGCGTATTGTGGACTTGACAAGCTCTCATCAGAATCTCCTGCTAAATTTTCATTTGGATATCCTATTCTGGTATCCATACCTGTAATATATTCTACTAATTGTTTTAAGTGCTTTAATTGTGCTCCTCCTCCTGTTAAAACAATACCTGCAATTAGTTTTTTCTTAGGTTCTTCATGTCCATAATTTTTGATTTCCATAAAAACCTGCTCAATAATTTCAACTACTCTTGCATGAATTATTTTAGATAAATTTTTAAGAGTAATTTCCTTCGGATCTCTTCCTCTCAAACCAGGAATAGATACAATTTCATTTTCCTTATTTTCTCCTGGCCAAGCTGAACCAAATTTTGTTTTTAATAACTCTGCTTGTTTTTCAATAATAGAACAACCTTCTTTAATATCTTCAGTGATAACATTTCCTCCAAAAGGGACAACTGCAGTATGACGGATAATACCGTTTTTGAAAATTGCTAAATCCGTTGTTCCACCTCCTATATCAATTAGTGCAACTCCTGCTTCTTTTTCTTCATTACTTAAAACTGCTTCAGCCGATGCTAATGGTTCTAAAGTAATACCTGCTAAATCTAAACCTGCACTTTTAATACAACGTCCTATATTTCTAATAGAAGAAACTTGCCCAACAACTACATGAAAATTAGCTTCTAATCTACCTCCATACATTCCTACAGGTTCTGTAATTTCAGACTGTCCATCTACTTTAAATTCCTGTGGAAGTACATGAATTATTTCTTCGCCAGGAAGCATTACTAATTTATAAACTTGTTTTTCTAATTTATCTAAATCATCATCGTTAATAACTTCCTCAGAATTCGGTCTAGTTATGTAATCACTATGTTGTAAACTTCTAATATGCTGACCTGCAATACCTACTACAGCTTCATGGATTTTAATTCCTGAAACTGCAATAGCTTCATCTACAGCCATTTGTATAGATTGTATGGTTTGCGTTATATTATTTACAACACCTCTGTGCACTCCTAAGCTTTTAGCTTTTCCGGTACCAAGTAACTCAATTTTTCCGTATTCATTTCTACGACCAATCATAGCAACAATTTTTGTTGTTCCTATATCCAATCCTACTGAAATATCATTGTGTTCCATAATTTACTTTTTTGTGCAAACAACCTGATTGTTGTATTTTAAATTTATTAACGCGTAATTATTAATAGTTTTATCTCCAATTGTTTTGTTCAAAAACGATTTTAAATTCTTTAATTTTTGATTTAAATCTCTCAGATTTCCAACTAAAATTTTTTGGGATCCTATTCTAGTATTTAAAACAAATTCATTTTCATCACTCTTTTGAATGCTTATGCACAATTTTTTTAAAATTTCATCCCTTAAAATAGCAGTTACAAGTTTGTGGATTTTAGCATCGTCTTTTTTATTTACATCTCCAAAAATCAACATAACTCTTTCTGAGTAATTAGGTGATAAAGGCATTGTTTCACCTTGTTTGTCAAGGTAATAACTCCTGTTATCCGTTATAACTCTAGCTATAGGTGTACGCTGTTTAATCGTTGCTTTTAACAAACCATCAACAGTTAAAAAAACAGCGGCATCCTCAACCATAGGATGAGAAAGCACTTTTGACTCTAATTTGTGTAAATCTATAACAGATTTTGACAACTTTTTAGGGCTTTCGTTATTTTGTATTAACAATTTATTAACCATTTGGTAATTCATAAAAAGGTTAGTTCCTTTCTCAAATTGAACTACAATTTTTTTTACTTTTATTTGTTCATTTTTATAATTTGAAAAACCATATAAAAATGTAACTAATGCAAGTAAAGCAAGGCCTTTTATGTATATCCAGTTAATTTTCAATTTTCAATTTTTTAGTTACTACATCTACTAATTCACCAATATCGCCAGCGCCAATCATAACCACTACTGTAGCCTTTGATTTTTTTATATTTTCTACTAAATTTTCTTTACTAGAAAGCAACTTATTTTTATTATCTATTTTATCTAAAAGCCAGCTTGAGGTAATACCTTTTATAGGTTTTTCTCGAGCAGGATATATATCTAACAAAATTATTTCATTGAACTTACTTAAACTTTTAGCAAATTCATCTGAAAAATCTTTAGTTCTACTAAATAAATGAGGCTGAAAAACTCCAACATTTTTTTTGTCTGGATACATTTCATTTACAGAATCTACAATAGCATTAATTTCGGTTGGATGATGTGCATAATCATCAATTAATACTAAATTTTCTGTTTGAATTTTATAAGAAAAACGTCTTTTTACCCCTTTAAATGTTAGTAAAGCCTTAGCAATGGCTGGAATTGAAATCCCAAAACTATTTGCCATTGCCAAAGCTGCCACCGTATTTAGCACATTATGTTTTCCGGGTAAATTAATTTGAATGTTTTTTACAATTTCAGTAGGTGTTTTAATATCAAAAACATAGCAACCTTTGTTAACTTTTAAATTGCTTGCCGTGTAATCGGCTGTTTCATTAACTGCAAAAGTTTTTCCAGGTATTGGCAATCCTTTTTTAACAAAAATGGTGTCTGAAACTTTTTCTGAAAATTCTTTGAAAGCATCTTCTAATGCGGTTTTATTTTTGTAAATATCTAAATGATCCGCATCCATTGAAGTTATACAAGCAATGTTTGGTGAAAGTTTTAAGAAAGATCTATCGAATTCATCTGCCTCAACTACTGTAATTTTATTTCCTCCTAAAATTAAATTTGAATTATAATTTTCTGCAATTCCTCCTAAAAATGACGTAGCATTTACATTATTAACTTCTAAAATATGTCCTAATATTGTAGAAGTTGTTGTTTTTCCATGTGTTCCTGCAACTGCTAAACAAAACGAGTTTTTTGTTATCTCGCCTAAAATTTCAGAACGTTTTAAAACTTTAAATCCATTTTTTATAAAGAAATTTAATTCATTATGATTATTTGGAATTGCTGGTGTATAAACAACAACTGTTTTCTCGCTATCTCTAAATTGTTCAGGTATTAGTTCTACTGAATCTTTAAAATGGATAGCAATATTCTTTTCTAAAAGCGATTTGGTTATAGCCGTTTCCACTCTGTCATAACCAGCTACTATTTTACCTGTGCTATTAAAATAGTTTGCTAAAGCGCTCATTCCAATTCCGCCAATACCTATAAAATAAACCCTATGTATATCGCTTAGATTCAATTATTTGTTATTAATTTTTCTATTTCGTTAATTATATTTTTTGTCGCATCTGGCAACGCTAAATTTTTTATATTATCACTAAGTTTATGTTGCAAATTTTCATCAGTAATTAACTCATTAAAAACAGACTGAAACCTTTCTAACTCATTTTCTTTTAATAATAATGCCGCATTTTTATGTACAACTGCTAAAGCATTTTTAGTTTGGTGATCTTCAGCTACATTAGGAGAAGGGATAAATAATACAGGTTTACCCACAATACATAATTCGGAAATTGAACTAGCTCCTGCTCTACTAATTACAAAATCTGCCGCTGCAAAGGTTAAATCCATTCTATTTAAAAAAGCATATGTTTTTACACCTTCTAAATCATCATATTTTTTAAATTCATTATAATATAGATTTCCTGTTTGCCAGATAACCTGAATATTTTTAGAAACCAACCAATTAATATTATTTTGAATTAAATTATTAATTGCTCTTGCTCCTAAACTTCCTCCTAAAATCAGTAGCGTTTTTTTAGTTTGATCAAGCTTAAAAAAAGAAATTGCCTCATCCCTTTTATTTTGAATATTAAGCAAATCTTGACGAACCGGATTACCTGTTTTTACAATTTTATCGGCAGGAAAAAATCGTTCTAAACCATCATAAGCCACACAAATTTTAGCTGCTTTTTTACTTAATAATTTATTAGTAATTCCTGGGTACGAATTTTGCTCTTGAATTAACGTTTTAATACCTTTAATATTTGCTACATATAAAGTTGGTCCACTTGCGAATCCACCAGTGCCAATAACAATAGTTGGCTCAAATTTTTTAATTATTTTGTAAGCTTTCAAAAAACTACTAAATAATTTAACTGGAAATGCTAAATTTTTAATTGTTAATTTTCTTTGCAATCCTGAAATCCACAATCCTTTAATTTCATAGCCTGCTTGAGGAACTTTTTGCATTTCCATTCTATCTTTTGCGCCTACAAATAAAAAATTAGCATTACTATACTTTTTCTTTAGCTCATTTGCTATAGAAATTGCTGGATAAATGTGACCTCCTGTGCCACCTCCACTAATTAATATGTTAATGGATTGCTTCATGTAAAATATCTAATGGGTTTTCATCTGTTTCGTTAAACACTATTTCTTTTTCTGCTGTTACACTTAAAATAATTCCAATGGCAATACAGGTCATCCAAATAGAAGTTCCTCCACTACTTATTAATGGCAAGTTTTGCCCTGTTACAGGAAACAAGTTTACTGCAACAGCCATATTTATTATTGCTTGAAATATTATAGGTAATCCTACTCCAATAATGAGTAATGTTGCAAAAACACTTTTTGCTTTTTTTGCGGCCATAACAATTCTAAAAAGCAATAAAAAGTACATTAACATCACCGTTAACGCGCCTAATACAAGGCCGTATTCTTCAACAATAATGGCAAAAATAAAGTCGGAAGAAGATTGAGGTAAAAAGTTTTTTTGAACGCTTTTACCTGCTCCTTTTCCAAATAAACTACCTGTTGCTATTGCTATTTTTGCTTTTTCAACCTGATATCCTTCTACTGCATTTTTATTTGAAAAATTTTCTACTCTACTTATCCAAGTATCTACTCTATTTGGCATTAAGGTTGGAAAAGCTTTTGCTACAAGGATAAAAAAGGCTAATGAAACTATACCAACCCCAATAATATACATTAAGTATTTTATTGGATATCCACCTACAAAAGTGAGTATTAAAACCAAAGTAAAAATGATTGCTGTAGTTGAAAAATTTGCTGGTAAAATTAAAGCTAAAATTAAGCCAACTGGCAACCACAATTGTAGTAAACTTTCTTTAAACGATATCTTTTTTTCTTTATTTTTCGCTAAATATCTTGCAACATAAACCATTAAAACAATGCTCGCTAACGCTGAGGTTTGAAACCCAACACCAATAAATGGAATTTGAATCCATCTACTTGCATTAGCGCCATTTATAGTATGACCTTGAGTTAAAGTATAAATCAATAATAATACAACAAACGGAAGGCTTATTACTGAAATTCCACTAAAATATTTAAAAGGAATTTTATGAACTCCATAAATAATTAAAAATCCTAAAAACAATAAAATACCATGTTTAATTAAATAATACGTTGGAGTTCCAGAGTTTGCAACATACACTAAATTAGTGCTTGCACTATATACTGGCATAAAGGATAATAGCGCTAAAAATGCAACTATTGCCCAAATGGCTTTATCTCCTTCAATATTTTTTAAGATTCTTCTCACTAATTATAATTGTTTTACAGCTTGCTTAAATTGATTACCTCTATCTTCATAATTATTAAACAAATCAAAACTTGCACAAGCGGGTGATAACAATACCGTATCTCCTTTTTCAGCAATTTTATATGCTACTTTAACTGCTTCTTCTGCGCCTGCCGTTTCTACAATTAAATCAATAACATTTCCAAATGTTTGTACAATTTTTTGGTTATCAAGCCCTAAACAAATAATTGCTTTTACTTTTTCACGAACTAAAGGCATTAATTCTAAATAATCATTTCCTTTATCTATTCCTCCTACAATCCAAACTGTTGGGGTTTGCATACTATCTAAAGCATAAAAAGTTGCATTTACATTGGTAGCTTTAGAATCATTTATATATTGTACTCCATTAATTTTCAATACAGATTCTAAACGATGCTCTGCTCCTTCAAAATCTTCTAAACTTTCTCTAATTGTGTTTAGCCTTACTTTTAACAAGGAAGCAGCCATAGCTGCAGCCATAGCGTTTTTAGTATTGTGTTTTCCTTTTAATGCTAGTGTTGAAATACTCATTATTGAATTTTCTATATTATTATATTTTATTATTATGTTGTTATCTCTTATAAAAACTCCTTCTTCTAATTCTTTTTCTGTTGAAAAAGGAAGTAATTTAGATTTGATCTTATTATTTTTTAACCAATTTGAAATTACCTTATCTTCATTATCATATATTAAATAATCCTCTTCATTTTGATTTTTAGTTATTCTAAATTTTGAATTTATATAGTTCTCAAATTTGTAATTATACCTATCTAAATGATCAGGAGTTATATTTGTAATTATTGCAATATTTGGTTTAAAACTTTTAATACCATCTAATTGAAAACTACTTAATTCTAACACCTCATAATCCAGATTATTTTCTGCAACTTGCTGGGCAAAACTCTTTCCAATATTTCCTCCCATCCCAACATTTAAGTACTCCTTTTTTAAAATATGATGTACTAACATGGTGGTAGTTGTTTTACCATTTGATCCTGTAATACCAACAATTTTAGCTTCACAAAAAATAGAAGCAAATTCTATTTCAGAAATTACAGGAATTTCCTTTTCCTTAATTTCCTTAATAATTTGAATTGTGTCTGGAATTCCAGGGCTTTTAACCACAATATCTCCTTCAAAAATTATAGATTTACTATGTTTTCCTTCTTCAAAAGAAATTTCATTATTTAAAAGAACGTTTTTATATTTTTCAGCTATGTTTCCTGCATCAGAAACAAAAACTTCATATTTTTTTTGCTTGCCTAAAATAGCAGCTCCAACACCGCTTTCGCCTGCGCCTAAAACCACCAATTTCATTTATCGTAATTTTAAGGTTACAATAGTAAATACGGCTAATAATATTCCAATAATCCAAAAACGGGTTACAATTTTACTTTCATGATAACCTGTTTTTTGATAATGATGATGTAATGGCGACATTTTAAAAATTCGCTTTCCTACACCATATTTTTTCTTTGTATATTTAAAGTAACTCACTTGTAGAATTACAGATAAATTTTCGACTAAAAACACTCCTGCTAATATTGGAATAAGCAATTCTTTTCGAACGGCAATTGCTAATACCGCAATTACAGCTCCAATGGTTAAACTTCCTGTATCTCCCATAAAAACTTGAGCTGGATATGTGTTATACCATAAGAAACCTATTAATGCACCTACAAAAGCGGAAATAAAGACAGTCATTTCACCTGAACTTGGAATATACATTACATTTAAATAATTGGCGAAAATTATATTACCGGATACCCAAGCAAAAATCCCTAAAGTAAGCACTATTATTGCCGAAGAACCAGCTGCTAATCCATCAATTCCGTCCGTTAAGTTTGCACCATTAGATACAGCAGTTATGATAAAAATTACAATAGGAATAAAAATTAACCAAGCATAATCTTTTAACCCGTCTCCAAATAATGTAAGTGCTTCTGCGTAATTAAGTTCATTATTTTTTAAAAATGGAATTGTTGTTTTGGTAGATTTTTCGGCCTTACCAAATAAAACAGGGATTCCGTTTTCTGCAACATATTGAAATTTAACTGGTAGTTTTTGCTTAATAGTTACCTGCGGATTAAAGTATAGCATCGCTCCAACAAAAATCCCTAAAGAAACTTGTCCTAATATTTTAAATCTTCCTTTTAAACCTTCTTTGTTCTTTTTAAAAATTTTAATATAATCATCTAAAAAACCAATTGCTCCCATCCAAAGCGTAGTAACAATTAAAATAATGATGTAAATATTTTCGAGCTTGGCAAATAGCAATACTGGAATTAATGTAGCTAAAATGATAATTATTCCACCCATAGTTGGTGTGCCTGCTTTTTCAACTTGTCCAGTTAAACCTAAGTCTCTAACAGATTCTCCAACTTGTTTTTGTTGTAAAAAATTAATAATTCGTTTACCATAAATGGTTGAAAACAATAATGAAATTATAAAAGCAACGGCTGATCTAAATGTAATGTACTGAAACAATCCTGCTCCAGCTAAACTGTAATGCTTTTCTAAATATTCAAATAAATAATACAACATATTTAACTTACTATTGCTTTAAAATTTTTAGTTATTTCTTCATAATCATCAAAATGATTTCTCACTCCATTTATTTCCTGATAATTTTCATGTCCTTTTCCTGCAATCAGAATAATATCTCCTTTTGATGCAAGTTTAGTGGCCATTTTTATGGCTTGTGAACGTTCTAAAATATGTACCACTTTACTTAAATTTTCCTTTTCTACTCCTGCTTCCATTTCATCAATTATAATTTGCGGATCTTCATTTCTTGGATTGTCCGATGTAAAAATGACTTGTGAACTTAACTGAGAAGCTATACGCCCCATAACAGGACGTTTAGCCTTATCTCTGTTACCTCCGCATCCCACAACGGTAATTATTTTCTTGCTATCATTTTTTACATTTTGAATAGTTTGCAGTACATTTTTTAAAGCATCTGGCGTATGTGCATAATCAATTACTGCAACCACACCATTTTCAGAGGTTACGTACTGAAATCGTCCTTCAACACTATTTAATTGACTTATAATTGTAAGTATTTTAGTGGTTTCTAAACCAAATAATTTAGCTACACCATAAATTGCTGTTAGATTATAGGCATTAAACTCTCCAACTAAACGCGTCCAAACTTCTTGATTATCAATAGATAATAACAACCCTGAAAATTGGTTTTCTATTATTTTAGCTTTAAAATCTGCCATAGTTTTTAAAGCGTAAGTATATTTGGTTGCAATTGTGTTTTGCAACATCACTTCTCCATTTTTATCATCTACATTAACCAAAGCAAAAGCTGATTTTGGCAAGGAATCAAAAAATGATTTTTTTACATCACGATATTCTTTAAATGTGGCGTGATAATCTAAATGATCATGAGTTAGATTTGTAAAAACACCTGCATCAAATTCTAATCCTTCTGTTCTTTTTTGATGAATTCCATGTGAGCTAACTTCCATAAAACAAAAATCAACCTCTTCACCTACCATTTCGTTTAAATAGTAATTTATACTAACAGAATCTGGTGTTGTATGAGTTGCCTTAAATTCTTTATCATTCACCAAAATTTTTACTGTTGAAAGTAAACCTACTTTAAAACCTGCTTTTTTGAATAATTTATATAGTAATGTTGCAATGGTTGTTTTTCCATTTGTTCCAGTAACACCTACTAATTTTAATTTAGAAGAAGGGTTATTATAAAAATTAGCTGCAATAATGGCCAAAGCCAAATTACTATCTGCTACTTGAACATAAACAACATCCGATATTAATTTTTTAGGAAGATCTTCACAAACTATTGCTGTAGCACCTAACTCAATAGCTTTATTTATAAATTTATGTCCATCATAAACCAAACCTTTTTGAGCTACAAACATGCTGTTTTTGATTGCTTTACGCGAATCAAAAACAACATTTGTAACCGCTACTTCAACATTCCCCACAACGGAATTTATAGCTACTTTATGCAATATGTTTTTAACTACTTTCAATTAAGTTGATAATTTTAAAATCACTGTTTCACCTTTACGTATATCTTCACCTACTTTTATAGATTGTTTTACTACTTTACCTCTCCCTTCACATAGAACTTTTAGCCCTAAATTTTCGAGAAAAGGAATGGCGTCCATTTCTGCCATTCCTTTTAAATCAGGCATTGTCCGAATTGCCTTATTTGAGATGGTGTAGTAAGAATTATATTTTTCGTTTATACTTGCAAAATTTCGTGTATCATTTGCATTTATAGTTTTCACATCTGGGTTTGAAGTATAAATTTTTTGAGCTATATCTTTAAATACAGGACCTGAAACATCTGCGCCATAATATCCTTTTTGAACCTTTGGTTTATGGATAACCACAATACAAGAGTATTTTGGATTTTTTGCAGGAAAATACCCTGTAAAAGAAGAAACATATCTTTTATCTTTAATCCATTCTTCATAATTACCATATTCAGTTCGTGCTGTTCCTGTTTTCCCTGCCATAGAGAAATTTTTACTATATAGTTTTTTTGCTGTTCCTAGCTTAACTACATTTTTAAGTAATTCCTGAACCTCTGCAATTGTTTTTTTAGAACAAATTGAAGCGTCTATAACTTCTTTATCAAAGAAATTATGATGTCTATTTCTAGATCTAATTTCCTTTACAAACCTTGGTTTTACCATTTCACCATTATTAGCAATAGCATTATAAAAGGTTAAAATTTGCAAAGGTGTCATTCTTAAATTATATCCATAAGCAATAGAAGGCAAAGCATTTTTACTCCATATTTTATCACCTGGAGAAGGTATTTCTGGTTTGCCTTCTCCTTTAATTTTTAAACCAAGTTTTTTATCAAGATGCATCCCTTTAAGAGCATTAATAAAATCAGCTGGTCTATCTTTAAAATTATCGTTAATTAAACGTGCAAAACCAATATTTGAAGAAACTTCAAATGCTTTTGCAGCAGAAATTACACCATGCCCGCCTCTTTTAGAATCATGAATATATCTACCGTACATTTTATACTTTCCATCTTTTGTATCCACTATAGTACTTGTGTCAATTGCCTTTAATTTTAAGGCGGCAACTAAAGACATTAATTTAAATGCTGAACCAGGCTCAATAGATTCATAAACAGCATAATTTCGTTTTTCATAATAGTTTCCTTCTGCATTAATCCCTAAATTTGAAATGGCTTTTATTTCTCCTGTTTTGGTTTCCATAACTACCACACAACCATGTTCTGCATGGTAATACTCCAATTGTCTTAAAAGAGAATGATGTGCAATATCTTGTATATTAACATTAATAGTAGTTAACACATCTTTACCATCGATAGGATCTTTTTCATTAGAATCGCTAATTGGTCGCCATTGCCCTTTAGCTATTTTTTGCTTCATTCTCCATCCAAATTTGCCACGCAAATAATTTCTATAAGCACCTTCTATTCCTGGTCCGCCCCTATAATCGTCATAACCAATAGTTCGTTCAGCAACTTTTCCTAAAGGATGTGCACGAACAGTAGATTGTTCTGCTATAAATCCTCCTTTATACATTCCCAGTTTAAAAATTGGAAAATGTTTAATCTTCATGTAATTAATATACCCAAGACCTTTAGCTATAAATAAATATCTATTTCTATTGGTTCGAGCTTTTCTAATTTTAGTTTCCCAATGAGAAGCTGAATTACCTAACAAATTAGATAATGATTTAGACAAGCTTCGAATATTTTTTTCAAATACTTCTCCGTCAACAGTAACTGCATCCATCCGAATTTCATATTCCGATTTTGAAGTTGCTAACAAACTTCCATCATCAGAAAACACATTTCCTCTATTGGCAAAAATGGTGTCATTTTTTAAGGTAAGTTGTTGTGATAAATTTCTATACTTTTCACCGTTAACGTATTGTATGTTGGTTAACTTAATAAGTATAGCTAGCATAAAAAACACTACAAATGCAAATACTATATACAATTTATTTAATATGCCTTTTTTGGTTGTTGACACTATTATTTAATAGATTTTGAGGTTACTTTTAT
This sequence comes from Lutibacter sp., assembly GCF_033723435.1. GTDB lineage: Bacteria > Bacteroidota > Bacteroidia > Flavobacteriales > Flavobacteriaceae > Lutibacter. Next base: position 18,961 of record NZ_JAWVXC010000004.1, read on the forward strand.
AATTTCTGGTGGATTTTCACTTGGCTCTAATCCTAATTCTTTAACTTTATTTTTAATGTTAGATTCTAATTTTATTTTCATTGCAACTGAACGAGTATCTACAAATTCAGCTTTTAGCTCTTTAATTTCTTTATTCAATTTTGCGATTTCTAAAACTTGTCTATCTGCATAATGTGCACTTGAAATCATAAGCAACATTAGAATTACTATAAAAACCAAAAACCGCCAATTTTTTAATGAGTTTTTACTAATTAAAAAATTACCTTTTAAAATATCGTATATGTTTTTTTTAATTTTAGACATTTACTTTAAAGTTGCTATTCTAAGTTTTGCACTTCTGGCTCTGTTATTTAATTTAATTTCATCTTTGCTTGGAACAATTAATTTCCCAACTTTCTGCATTGGAACGTTCACATTTCCAAAAAAATCTTTTTCAGGTTCTCCTTCAAACATTCCATTTTTAATAAATCGTTTCACTAATCTATCTTCTAACGAGTGATAAGAAATTACGCTTAATCGCCCTTCTGGCTTTAACAATTCTGGAACTTGTAATAAAAAATCTTTTAAAGCTTCCATCTCTTGATTTACCTCAATTCTAATTCCTTGAAAAATTTGAGCCAATACTTTATGCTCTTTTGATTTTGGAATAAAATCATTTAAAACCTCTTTTAAATCGAAACTTGTTTTTATAGGTTTTTCCGTTCTGGATTCAACTATTTTCTTTGCCAGAGATCGAGCATTTCTTAATTCTCCATATTGAAAAAGAACATCACTTAACTTACTTTCTTCGTATTTATTAATAACCTCAAAAGCTGTTAAAGCATCTGTTTGGTTCATTCTCATATCTAAATCAGCATTAAACCTAGTTGAAAACCCTCTTTCTGCTTCATCAAATTGATGAGATGAAACACCTAAATCGGCTAAAATTCCATCTACCTTTTTTATATTGTAAAACCTTAAATACCTTTTTATATATCTAAAATTCTGAGGAATTAATACAAATCGATTATCCTCAATACTATTCTGTTTAGCATCTTCATCCTGATCAAAGGCAAATAATTTTCCTTCTTCATTCAAAAATTTCAAAATTTCTTTGGAATGCCCACCTCCACCAAAGGTTACATCTACATAAATACCATTTGGTTTAATTGCTAAACCAGCGATACTTTCTTTTAAAAGAACGGGGTTATGATAACTCATCGTCGGCATCTGTTACATTACCCATAACATCTTCTGCTAAATCTGCAAAATCAACAGTTGCATCATCAATAGCTTTCTCATACTTATCTTTATCCCAGATTTCAATAATATTTAAAGCCGATGATAATACTACGTTTTTAGATATTCCTGCAAAATTTTGTAAATCTTTAGGAATTAACAATCTACCCGAACCATCCAATTCTACAGTTTTAACACCTGCAGTAAACCTTCTAATAAAGTCGTTATTTTTCTTTACAAAACGATTAAGTTTATTGACCTTTGCCATCAATAAAGTCCATTCTGACATTGGGTACAACTCCAAACAAGGTTGAAAAACGGAACGTTTTAACACAAACCCTTCCTGCAACATTGGCGAAAGTTGTTTCTTTAAACTAGAGGATAAAGTAAGTCTTCCCTTAGCATCTGCCTTACATTCATATGTACCTATTAAATTAACCATAGTTCATTTTGGATATATTCAAAAATATAAATTATTTCCCACTTTTTCCCACTTTTCTCCACTTTGTTAATAACTTTTGGTTTTTTCACAGGTTTTTTCGCTAAAAAATTGAGCAACAACTAGTTGAAATTTAAAATTTAAGCAATTACAAAAACTTAGTAATACAGAAAAAAAAGTTACCTTTGTGTTTGATTAAAAATTTTATTTTAATGGAAAATAATCTTATTAAAGAAGGTAAATTTAGTTACGTAGAGGCAGGTGAAGGTCGACCTATTATAATATTACATGGCTTAATGGGGGCTTTAAGTAATTTTGATGGTGTTTTTAACTATTTTTCAAATAAAGGTTATAAAGTAATTATTCCGGTATTACCAATATATAACTTACCTCTTTTAAAAACGAATGTTAAAAATTTATCGAAATTTTTAAAAGATTTCATGGAGCATAAAAAGATTGAAAAGGCGATACTTATTGGCAATTCATTAGGAGGACATATTGCGCTATATTTCAGTAAATTAAATCTTAAAAATGTAACCGGTTTAGTTTTAGCTGGAAGCTCTGGATTATATGAAAAATCTATGGGTGACACCTATCCTAAAAGAGGAAATTACGAGTATATCCAAAATAAAACACAAGAAGTTTTTTATAATCCTGAAGTAGCCACAAAAGAGGTTGTTGATGAGGTTTATGCATCTGTAAACGACAGAAGTAGAGTTATAAAAACACTTGCTATTGCTAAAAGTGCTATCCGACATAATATGGCTAAAGATTTGCCAAGTTTAAACGTTCCTTCTTGTATAATTTGGGGAAAACAAGATAGTGTTACGCCTCCACAAGTTGCCGAAGATTTTGCTAAATTATTACCTGATGCTAATTTATATTGGATTGATAAATGTGGTCATGCTCCAATGATGGAACATCCAGAAGAGTTTAACAAAATTTTGGAAAGCTGGTTAAAGGAAAGAAACTTATAACCTATGAAAATTAATACTGCTGATTTTGTAATTAGTAATACAGATGTATCCAAATGCCCAAAAGAGCAACTACCAGAATATGCTTTTATAGGTAGATCAAATGTTGGGAAATCATCGTTAATAAACATGATTACTAATAATAGTAAACTTGCAAAAACATCAGGAAAACCAGGAAAAACACAACTCATTAATCATTTTAAAATTAATAATAATTGGTTTTTAGTCGATTTACCTGGCTATGGTTATGCACAAGTTTCAAAATCTAAACGACAAACTTTTCAAACTTTTATAAAAGATTATTTTTTACAACGAGAACAATTAATTTGTACTTTTGTGTTAGTAGATTCTAGACATGAACCTCAAAAAGTAGATTTAGAATTTATGCAGTTTTTAGGTGAAAACAGTATTCCATTTTGTATAGTTTTTACAAAATCTGATAAATTAAAATTATCTCAATTAAACAGAAATATTAAAGTCTATAATAAAAAAATGACTCAAACTATTTGGGAGGAAATGCCGCAACATTTTGTTACTTCTGCAACAGATAAAAGTGGAAAAGAAGAATTACTTCAATTTATAGATGATTTAAACCTTAAAGTTGCCAATAATTTATAAAAATGGCTTCAACAAAAAACAATTTACAAATACTTTTTGAAGATAATCACCTAATTATTGTTAACAAAAGATATGGAGATATTGTTCAGGGAGATAAAACTGGAGACACTCCTTTAAGTGAAATTGTAAAAGAATATATTAAAGAAAAATACCATAAACCTGGCAATGTTTTTTTAGGAGTTGTACACAGATTGGATAGACCTACAACAGGTATTGTAGTTTTTGCAAAAACTTCAAAAGCTTTAGAACGTTTCAACAAAATGTTACGCAATAAAACTGTTAGCAAAACCTATTGGGCTGTAGTTAAAAACAAACCAGCGAAAGAAGCAGATACACTTACAGGTTATCTAAAAAAGAATCCTAAAAACAACAAATCTACATCTTATTCCTCTGAAATTGAAGGAAGTAAAAAAGCAATTCTTCATTATAAATTAATAAAATCTTTAAATAATTATCACTTATTAGAAGTTGATTTAGAAACAGGCAGACATCATCAAATTAGATGTCAGTTATCCGCTATTGGCAGCCCAATTAAAGGTGATTTAAAATATGGTTTTGACAGAAGCAACAAAAATGCCAGCATACATTTACATGCTCGTAAAATTGAATTTACTCATCCCGTTTCCAAAGAAAATATTAGCCTAATTGCTCCTACTCCAAATGATGTTATTTGGGACGCTTGTAATTAAATTTACTACTTACTTAATTCTTTTTAAACAACTTATTTTATCTCCTTTTTATTTTAACAATTTTTAACATTTATAAAGGAGGGTAAACTATAATTTAGCTGTTTTATATTTATTAATTACAACATTAATTCAATGACTAAAATCGGCTTTACCCCGATTTATTTAATGGAAAGATTCGCCTAAATTAAATTTAGGCGATCTTTTAAAAACTAAATTTAAATTTAAAATCAATGAAAAAAATTAGCATTCTGTTTTGTTTATTATTCTCTATCCATCAATTAAGTGCACAAGTCTGGCATACCAATTTAAACGAAGCAGAAAAAATAGCTTCTCAAAAAAATGAACGTATTGTAATGGTTTTTCAAGGATCTGATTGGTGCGGTCCATGTATAAAGTTAGATAAACAGATTTGGAGTTCAGATCAGTTTATAAATTATGCTAAAAATCATTTTGTTATGGTTAAAGTAAATTTTCCTAGAAAGAAAAAAAACAAACTCACTAAAGAGCAACAAGATTACAATAATCATTTAATGGAAACCTATGATAAAAAAGGCTACTTTCCTTATGTGGTTGTTTTAGATAAAAATGCCAAATTTTTAGGAAGTACAGGCTATAAAAACACAACCCCTGAAAACTATATTAAATTGTTAAATTCATTTTAATTAAAATGAATAAAAAAATTATAGCATTAGGTTTTATTCTATTTTCTTGTGTTTTTTATGGCCAAGAAATTCATAGAAGAACCTTAAAATTAATGGGTAGCAGGTATGATATAACCGTAGTTGCTGCAAATAAGGAACAAGGTGAAAACTATATAAATATAGCTGTAAATGAAATTAAAAGAATTGAAAAATTAATTTCTTCTTGGGACAAAAATTCACAAACTTCTCTTATTAATAAAAACGCAGGAATAAAACCCGTTAAAGTCGATTTAGAATTAATTAATTTAATTGAACGTTCTTTAGCTCTATCAAAATTAACAGAAGGTGCTTTTGACATTAGTTATGCATCCATGGATAAAATATGGAAATTTGATGGAAGCATGAAAGAAATGCCTTCCAAAGAAAAAATTAAAGCTTCTGTTTCTAAAGTAGGATATCAAAACATTGTAGTTGATAAAAAAAATCAAACCGTTTTTTTAAAATTAAAAGGGATGAAAATTGGTTTTGGTGCTATTGGCAAAGGATATTCGGCTGATATGGCAAAAGCATTATTAATTTCAAAAGGTGTAAAAGCTGGTATAATAAATGCATCTGGAGATATGAATACTTGGGGAAAACAACCTAACGGAAAAGATTGGGAAGTTGCCATTACAAACCCGTTAAATAAAAATGTATCCTTTGGTATTTTCCCAATTAGCAACAGAGCCGTAGTTACTTCAGGCGATTATGAAAAATTTGTCATATTTAATAATGTTAGATACACACATATTATAAACCCTAAAACTGGTTATCCTGCAAGTGGTATTATTAGCGCTACAGTTTTCGCTCCAAAAGCTGAATTAGCAGATGCTTTGGCTACTTCAATTTTTGTAATGGGATCTGATGTGGGTATAAATATAATTAATCAATTACCTAATATTGAATGTATTATTGTCAATGAAAAAGGAAAAATTACTACTTCAAAAAATATTAAACTAAAAAAAATATGAAACAATTATTTTACTTATGCATAGCCGTTATGCTGCTTACAACATTAAATTCATGTGTTGCAGTAAAGGAATATGATAAAATAGATCTTAATGATCCTGATATGAGTTTATCGGCACGGAGTATTAATCATTTTGAAACCAGTTTTCAAGTGTATAGAGAAGGTGCCTCAGGTGCAAATGGCGGAAAATCAGGTGGTGGTTGTGGTTGCAACTAATAAATTTAATATCCATTTTTAAAATAATTTAAATGAAAAATATATCATTTTTGATCATAATACTTATTTCGGTTTACGGTTATTCTCAAACTTCAAATGAATATCAAAAAAAAGTATTAGAAAACACAGAAGTAGATTTAATTTCAAGTTTATACGGACAAAAAGGAGATAATGCTGCAGTAACAGGAGGTATTGGAAGTGAAAAATTATCAGATATAGCATCCAACATTATTGTATCAATACCATTAAACAATAACGATGTTTTCTCTATAAACACTACAATTTCGGCTTATACTTCTGCATCATCCAGTAATCTTAATCCGTTTGATTATAAAACCAATTCCTTTAACACTTCTAACAAAAACATATCTAAAAATTCAGCTGAAAACAAAGGAGGATGGAATGCAAACTCTGGAGCATCGCAATCAATTACAAATAATCCTTTAGTAAACCGAGGACCAACTCCTTGGTTAGAATCTACAGGAGCATCTCGTTCCGATATTTGGGTAAACGGAACTTTTGATTATAGCCACTCTTCTAAAAGTAGAAATACTATTGTTGGAGGAAATATAAGTGCTTCTCATGAGTTTGATTACTATTCCTTTGGTTTTGGCGGTAAATTAGCTAAGTTATTTAATCAAAAAAATACAGAGATTGATTTAAAAGGAAATGTTTATCTAGACACTTGGAATCCTAGATATCCAACAGAAATTCATTCCTATATAGTTGCAAATGAAGATTTAAACAGTGGCTTTTTTAGAGGTGTTACCATATACGATCAAAATAGATTAGTTATGGATAAAAATAGTCCAGATGCTTGGAAACCAATAAACACAACACTGGTTACGGACAAAAAACGAAATTCATATTCGGCTTCCCTTTCATTTTCTCAAATTATTAGTAAAAAAGCACAACTATCATTGTTTTTAGATGTAGTTCAACAAAAAGGATGGCTGTCAAATCCTATGCAACGTGTTTATTTTGGAGATCGACCGAATTTTTATATTGGAAATGCAAGCAGTATTGACAATTACACTTCTAAAAGTAATACCGATGTTTTTCAATTAGCTGATGATATTGAACGTTTACCACATACAAGACTCAAAGTGCCGTTTGGAGCTCGTTTCAATTATTTTATAAATGAGAAACTTGTCTTAAGAACTTACTATCGTTATTATTCTGATGATTGGGGAATAAATTCGCATACAGCAAGTATAGAATTACCTTTTAAAATAAGTGATAATTTTACTTTATATCCATCTTATAGATTTTACACGCAAACGGCAGCAAAATATTTTGCTCCATATGAGCAACATCTATCCACAGAGAAATTTTATACTTCAGATTATGATTTATCAAAATATAACGCTAGTCAAATTGGTTTTGGAATTACCTATACCGATATTTTTACAGAACGAAAAATATGGAAATTAGGGTTAAAAACTATAGATTTAAAATATAGTAATTACCATAGAAACACTGGTTTAAGTGCTGGAATTGTTTCTCTAGGTTTTAAATTTGTAATGAATTAAAGCGCATAAGTGTTGCTTGGAATTTGTGCCTTTTGGTTAATTAAGTGCACATTTTTCCAAGCAACTTCTTAATATTTTTATTTGACTAAATTCTTTTTTTTCACTATTTCATCTAAGCATAAATTACTTATACTTCCTTTATGAGTGTGTTTAACTTTTCTATTTGGCTTAAAGCTACCTTCTTGTATGTTTTTACCTACAATTTTATATGCATCTCTAAAAGGAATACCTTCTTGAACTAAATTATTAACCTCCTCAACACTAAATAAATACAAATATTTTTCATCTTCCAAAATATCTTCTTTTACCTGAATATTTTTTAAAGAATAAGTTAGCATTTCTAAACAAGCTTTTAAAGTTGAAAATGATGGAATTAAGCCTTCTTTTAACAGTTGTAAATCTCTATGATAACCACTTGGAAGATTGTTTGTTATCAAAGTAAATTCATATGGTAATGCTTGTAATTTGTTGCATTTTCCTCTAATTAATTCAAAAACATCAGGATTTTTTTTGTGCGGCATTATACTTGATCCTGTTGTTAATTCATCAGGAAAAGAAATAAAATTAAAATTCTGACTCATATACAAACAAATATCCATACTCATTTTTGATAAAGTGCTTGCTACTGAACTTATAGCAAATGCTATTGATTTTTCTAATTTACCTCTTCCCATTTGAGCCGCTACAGAATTAAATTTTAAGGTTTCAAAATTCAATGCTTTAGTTGTAAAATCTCTATCAATTGGAAAAGAGCTTCCATAACCTGCGGCAGAACCTAATGGGTTTTGGTCAGCCACTTTATACGCGGCTTTTAAAAAGTAAATATCATCAATTAAAGTTTCTGCATACGCTGAAAACCATAAACCAAATGAAGATGGCATAGCAATTTGGAAATGTGTATAACCAGGCATTAAAACCGATTTATACTTATCTGCTAACGAAATTAATAAGTCGAAAAGTTCATCAACCTCATCGTTAATTTCATCTAAAGCATCTTTTAAATACAAATGAACATCAACCAAAACCTGATCATTTCTTGAACGTGCTGTATGAATTTTTTTTCCAGTATCTCCTAAATTTTCTGTCAATAAGAACTCTACCTTAGAATGTACATCTTCAAAGGTATCTTCAATACTAAAATTATTATTTTCAATATCTTTTAAAATTGAAGCTAATTCTATTTCTAATAATTCTAATTCTTTCGAAGTTAATAACCCTATACTATGCAACATTTTTGCGTGTGCAATATTACCAATAACATCGTATTTGGCTAAAACTAAATCTAACTCTCTGTCGTTACCAACAGTAAATAAATCTATTTTTTTATCGGTTGAAAATCCTTTTTCCCAAAGTTTCATAATTATAAAATTTCATTTAATATTTTGATGTATAAATCTATTCCTTCTTCAATTTCGTTTACATAAATAAACTCGTCAGCAGTGTGTGAACGCAAACTGTTTCCAGGTCCTAACTTTAAAGAAGGACAACTTAGCACAGCCTGATCCGATAGCGTTGGCGAACCGTATGTTTCTCTTCCTAGTTTTATTCCTGCTCTAACTATTGGATGTTCTTTTGGTATGGATGATGAGTTTAATCGAAGGGATCTTGCAACTACTTCAGATTTTACATTAGCTTGTATAATTTCTAAAGTTTCTTGATTACTATAAGCATCTGTAACCCTAACGTCAACAACATATTTACAATTTGCTGGAATTACATTATGTTGATTTCCAGCATTAATTTGAGTAACCGTCATTTTTACTTTTCCTAATGTTTCCGAAATCTTTGGAAATTCAAAAGTTTGAAACCAATGTATATCTTCAATTGCATTATATATTGCATTATCTACAAATCCGTGAGCCGCATGACCAGATGTTCCTTTAGCTTCACAATCCAAAACCAATAAACCTTTTTCGGCAATTGCCAATTGCATTAAAGTTGGCTCTCCAATAATTGCGAAATTAATTTCAGGAATAATTTTTAACATACTGTTTAAGCCATTTTGACCTGAGCTTTCTTCTTCTGCGGAAGCAACTATAACAAAATTATAGTTTAAATCACTTCTACTATAAAAATACGTAAAGGTTGCTAATAACGAAACCAAACAACCACCTGCATCATTACTTCCTAAACCGTACAATTTTCCATCCATAATTTCAGGATTAAAAGGATCTTTTGTATATCCTTTATTTGGTTTTACCGTATCGTGATGTGAGTTTAATAAAATTGTTTTTTTAGATGTATCAAAAAATAAATTTTTTGCCCAAATATTATGTTTATCACTTTCAAATTTTATATTATGACTTGAAAACCATTGCATTATTAATAATGCTGTTTCATTTTCTTCTCCAGAAAAAGATTGCTTTGAAATTAATTTCTTAAGCAATTCAATGGCTTCGTTTGTTAATTGTTGTATCATTATCTTAAACTTAATGTTGTATATAAATCTGTTGTTTTTTTAATAAGTGATGAATTACCTATTTTAACTTTTTGCACTCCTTTTTTTAATGCATTAAAACAATTATCCATTTTTGGAAGCATTCCATCTGAAATAATATTTTGCTCTATTAACTGTTTATATTTTTGTAGATTAATCTCTTTAATTACAGAATTTTCATCTTCAATACTTGATAAAACACCTTTCAATTCAAACACATAACTTAATTCTACATTAAATAAATTACTCATAGCAATTGCAACCTCTGAAGCAATGGTATCTGCATTTGTATTTAATAATTGACCTTTTTTATCATGTGTAATTGCGCAAAAAACTGGAACAATATTATGCTGTAAAAACATATTTATTGTTTCAGAATTTACTACATCAATATCGCCTGCAAAACCATAATCAACATCTTTTACAATTCGTTTGTTCGCCAAAATACAATTAGCATCTGCACCTGATAATCCAATAGCATTACAATTATTTTGCTGTAAGATTGCTGTAACTTTTTTATTTAACAAACCTGCATAAACCATAGTTACAACTTCTAAATTAGCTTTATCCGTTACTCTTCTGCCGTTAATCATTTTTGGTTTTAACCCCATTTCAGAAGCAATTTCTGTTGCTTTATTTCCGCCTCCATGAATCAAAATTTTAAACCCTTCCAAAACCGAAAAATCTTTTAAAAACGACCGTAAAGCTCCATCATCATTAATAACATTCCCTCCGATTTTAACAATATGTAATTTCTGTTTAGTCATTTTGCTCTAATATTTTTTTCAATACAATTTGTGCTGCATAAGTTCTATTATTTGCTTGCTCAATAACTATTGAATTTTCTGAATCCATAACTTCATCGGTAACTATCACATTTCTTCTAACCGGCAAACAATGCATAAATTTGCCTTTGTTTGTCAATTTCATTTTGTCTGCTGTTATCATCCATTTTGAATCTGTATTTAAAACCTTTCCGTAATTTTTATACGAACTCCAGTTTTTTACGTACACAAAATCTGCATTTTCAAAAGCTTTTTCTTGATTGTATTCTATTGCTGAATTTTTTGTGATTTTTGGATTCAACTCATACCCTTTTGGATGTGTAATTACAAAATTGACATCTTGTAGCTGCATCATTTCAACAAAAGAATTTGCAACTGCATGTGGTAACGCTTTTGGATGTGGCGCCCAAGACAATACAACTTTAGGTTTTTTTGTGCTTTTAAATTCTTCAATGGTTATTGCATCTGCCAATGCCTGTAAAGGATGACCAGTAGCACTTTCCATATTTACAACCGGAATATTTGCGTACTTTTTAAAATTATTCAACACAACTTCTGCTTCATCTTTTTCTTTATCCGTTAACGATGCAAACGCTCTAATTGCAACAATATCGCAATATTGAGAAATAACTTTTGCAGCTTCTTTTACGTGTTCCGATTTATTTTTATTCATTACAATTCCATCTTCAAACTCTAACTGCCAGCCTTCATTTGTAAAGTTCATTACTACTACATCCATTCCTAAATTTATTGCTGCCTTTTGTGTACTTAACCTAGTTCTTAAACTAGCATTAAAAAACAATAACACTATCGTTTTATTCTCTCCGAGTTTTTTAAATTTTCTAGGATTATCTTTTAAATCGATAGCCTCTTTTATAGTAGATTTAAGATTATCTATATCCGATATTTTTAAAAAATTATTCATTTAACAACTCTTTTAAAGCATTTATAAATTGATTTATTTGCGTTTTTGTAATAGACAATGGAGGTAAAATTCTCAATAACTTTTTGTTGTTTGAACCTCCAGTAAAAATGTGTTTGTCAAAAATTAGTTTTTCCCTTAATTCTCTAACTTCAAAATCGAATTCAATTCCTAACATTAATCCTTTACCTTTAACTTTTTTAACTTTTGGAACATTTTTTATTGCCTCTAAAAAATAGTTTGAAACTTCTTTTACGTTAGTAAGTAAATTTTCTTTTTCCAAAATATCCAATACTGAAATTGCCGCTGAACAAGCTAAATGATTTCCTCCAAAAGTAGTTCCCAACATTCCGAATTTAGCTTTGTATTTATCAGAAATTAACACACCTCCAATTGGAAAACCATTAGCCATTCCTTTAGCTGTAGTAATAATATCTGGTTGGATATTATGATGCTGAAAAGCAAAAAACTGTCCGCTTCTTCCATAACCTGACTGAATTTCATCTAATATCAAAAGCACTCCATTTTGGTTACACACTTTTTCCAAATTTTTAAAAAATTCTGTAGTTCCTTCGTCTAAGCCTCCAACACCTTGAATTCCTTCAATAATTACAGCTGCCACATCGTCTTTCTGAAGTTCTTGAGTTACTAATTTTATATCATTCAATGGTAAAAAAGTAACTTCTTGTTGTAAATTAATTGGTGCATTTATTGAGTAATTATCCGTAACAGCCACAGCAGCAGAAGTTCGTCCATGAAAAGCATTGTTAAACGAGATTATTCTACTTTTTCCAGTTGTAAATGATGCTAATTTTAATGCATTTTCATTAGCTTCAGCACCTGAATTACACAGAAATAAATTATAATTTTCACAACTTGATAATTCACCTAATTTATGAGCTAATTCTACTTGTAATGGATTTTGAATAGAGTTAGAATAAAACCCAATTTTACTTAACTGATTAGATAACATTTTTACGTAATGTGGATGTGCATGTCCAATTGAAATAACACCATGACCACCATATAAATCCAAATATTTTGTATTATTTTCATCCCAAACATAAGCTCCTACTGCTTTTACAGGAGTTACATTATACAAAGGATACACTTTAAATAATTCCATATTGATTAATTTAAATCTGATTAATTTTTTCGAAAGAAGTTACTAATCCTTTTATTAAAGAAGAACTTAAACCTTGATGTTCCATTTCATTTAACCCTGAAATAGTACAACCACTTGGTGTAGTAACTTTATCAATTTCTTCTTCAGGATGATTTCCTGATTCAGTTAGTAAACTAGCTGCGCCCAAACAAGTTTGTACTGCTAACTTTTGAGCTTCTTTTGTATCAAAACCCAATTGAATTGCGCCTTGTGTAGTTGCTCTAATCAAACGCATCCAAAAAGCAATACCGCTAGCACAAATTACTGTAGCTGCTTGCATTAATTTTTCTTCAATAAGTAACGTTTTCCCTAAAGCATTAAAAATAGAGGTTACCTCATTAAATTTTAACTGTCCTTTTTGATTAGCACACAAACAAGTCATAGATTCGGATACTGCAATAGCTGTATTTGGCATGCTTCTTACAATGGCAATATCACTCCCAATAACTTTTTCAATTTCTTTAATTTCTCTTCCTGTTATTACTGAAACTACGGTATGTTTTGTAGGATTTAAATACGTTTTAATTTCTTTTAAAACTGTATTTAATTGTTTAGGTTGAACGGCAAGTAAAATTATTTCTGAATGTTTTACTGCGTCAATATTGCTTACAGTTATTTTAACTTTCGGAGTGTTTTCCCAAATAGAAAGTTCTGCTATTTTTCGTTTTGTTAAATATAATGATTGTAATTTTACATTGTTATTTACAATTCCACTAGCTATTGATTTTCCTAAATTTCCTGTTCCTATTATTGCTATTTTCATAAGTGATTTTTTAAAATGAAGATGCTTTTAATTGTAACCCTTCCGTTTCATTAAATCCAAACATTAAATTCATATTTTGAATTGCTTGTCCTGAAGCCCCTTTTAATAAATTATCTATTACAGAGGTAATTAATAATGTATTTTTATATTTTTCTAAATGAAGAAAACAATTATTTGTATTTACCACTTGTTTTAAATGAATTGGAGTTTTAGAAATATGCGTAAATGGAGCTTCTTTATAAAAATCATCAAAAAGTTTATAAGCAACCTCTATATCTTTATCAAATTCTAAATACACTGAAGCAAAAATTCCTCTACTAAAATTTCCTCTATTTGGTATAAAAAATAATTCTTTTGAAAAACTTTTTTGAAGTGATTCTATACTTTCCTCTATTTCGCCTAAATGCTGATGTGTAAATGCTTTATACACTGAAAAATTATTATCCCTCCAACTAAAATGTGTTGTTTCACTTGGCGAAACTCCTGCTCCGGTAGAACCAGTTGTTGCATTAATATGAATAGTGTTTTTTAATAAATTATCAGCAGCAAGTGGTAATAATGCCAATTGAATTGCTGTAGCAAAACAACCTGGATTTGCAATATTATTGGCGCTTTTTATGGTTTCTTTTTTCAATTCAGGTAAGCCGTAAACAAAGTTTTTCTCTTGAAAAAAAGCATCCTTTTTCAGCCTAAAATCATTACTTAAATCAATAATTTTAGTGTTTTCTGAAAACTTATATTCTTCTAAAAACTTTTTAGAATTTCCATGACCTAAACATAAAAAAAGTACATCTACTTTTGAATTGATAGAATCTGTAAATTTCAAATTAATTAAACCCAATAAATCTTGATGCACCTCATAAATATTATTTCCAGCATTTGACGTACTATACACAAAATCTAACTCAACTTTTGAGTGATGCACCAACAATCTAATTAATTCTCCAGCGGTATAACCTGCTCCGCCAACTATTCCAACTTTAATCATAACTCTGAATTTACACTGTGATAAATTTTATTTGCTGTACCCATAATTTTAATAAAACCTTTTGCATCATCTGCAGTCCATGATTTATTAGTTTCGCCATATTCTCCAAATTTAGATTTCATTAAATCGTGTTTAGATGCTATTCCATTTAAACTAAAGTGATATGGCTTTAGGGTTATATAAACTTCACCTGTAACTGTTTTTTGAGAATCTTCTAAAAAAGCTTCTATATTTCGCATTACAGGTTCAAAATATTGACCTTCATGTAATAACATTCCATACCAACTTGCTAGTTGCTCTTTTAAGTTCTGTTGCCATTTAGACAATACATGTTTTTCTAATAAATGATGAGCTTTTATAGTTAAAACAGCTGCTGCAGCTTCAAAACCAACCCTTCCTTTTATACCAACAATAGTGTCTCCTACATGAATATCTCTACCAATTGCGTATTTTGAAGCAATTTCTTCTAACTTTAAAATAATATTTACCGAAGCATCAAATTCATCATTTAAACCAATAAGCTCTCCTTTTTTAAAGTGAAGTTTAATATCTGTTGGTTTCGTTTTTTCTAACTGACTTGGATATGCTTCTTCTGGTAAAGCCTGATGAGAAGTTAAAGTTTCTACACCTCCAACACTAGTTCCCCAAATTCCTTTATTAATTGAATATTTTGCTTTTTCCCAAGAGTAATCTACACCACACTTTTTTAAATACGTTATTTCTTCTTGTCGAGATAATTTTAAATCTCTAATTGGGGTTATAATTTCAATTTCAGGAGCAATAGTTTGAAAAATCATATCAAATCGTACTTGATCGTTTCCTGCTCCTGTACTACCATGAGCTATAAATTTCGCTCCAATTTCTTTTGCATATTTTACAACTTCAATAGCTTGAAAAACCCTTTCGGCACTTACAGAAAGTGGATACGTATTATTTTTTAACACATTTCCAAAAACCATATATTTAATAGCTTTTTGATAATATGTTTCCAAAATATTTTTATTTATATGAGAAGTAACTCCCATTTTATATGCTTTCTCTTCTACTGCTTTCAATTCATTGGCTGTAAAACCACCTGTGTTTACTAAAGCGCTGTGCACTTCTAAGTTTAATTCGTTTTGTAAATATTTAACGCAATAGGAAGTATCTAAACCTCCGCTATATGCTACTACTACTTTTTCCATTTTATTTTTTCTTTTTATTAAGAAATAATGCTTGTTTTATTTTTTTAAGTCTGCTTAAAACTTTTGAGTTATATTTATGTTTTTTGATGTTTTTTTCGTGTTTTGGATCGTATAGCATTCCTGTGCATAAACACATTTTTTTATTAGTACGCATTAAAACGTCGTAATTTTTACAAGTTTTACAACCGTTCCAAAAAGCTTCATCTGCAGTTAGTTCTGAAAAAGTAACTGGTTGATATCCTAATTCGTAATTAATTTTTAATACTGCCAAACCTGTTGTAATTCCAAAAATTTTAGCTTCAGGATATTTTTCTTTAGAATATTCTAATATTTTGGTTTTTATCTTTTTAGCCAATCCTTGATTTCTAAAATCTGGATGAACTATAAGTCCGGAATTAACTACAAACGATTTATTATCCCAAACTTCTATATAACAAAATCCTGCAAAAACATTTTCATACAACGCAATAACTGCATCGCCATTTATAATTTTTTTAGTGATGTATTCTGGTGTTCTTTGCGCAATTCCAGTTCCACGAACTTTTGCTGATTCTTCAATAGTATCGCAAATTTGTTGTGCAAATTTTATATGTGATTTGTTAGCTATAACAACTTTCATTGCTTAGTTTTTATATTAAATAAAATTTTTATTGATTTTTTTAGATTGGAAAACGAACGCATCGTTTTCGATAAAATATTACGCCCTTACGGGGCGACGGCGAGTAAAAAAGCGCACAACAATACTATCAGAACTAAATAAATTCAGTTTTAAAAAAGATAATTTGTTAAAGGATTGTTGCAAAATAAAAATGGTAAAATGAAAATTAATAAACTGTTTTTTTTAATCGATTGTGTTAGCGCACACAGCGATAAAGCCTAAAAAAATGGCTGGGAGTATTAACAGTTATATGTGTATTATTTATTTTCATTACCGCAATAGTACATTAAAAATTTAATATACGAGTTCAGATGTTAAATAATTAACAAATGTTTAGTATTTTGTTATATAAATAACTTTTAGACTTTGCTCTAAACCAAAAATTGAAAAAGTGAAGGCTTATCGTTTAAATATTCTCCTAAAAACCCTTTTTCTTCCATTCTTGCCACTAAAGGTTTAAAATCTGAAGGAGATTCTAGCTCAATTCCAACCACCGCAGGACCTTTATCTCTATTGTGTTTTTTAGTATATTCAAAGTACGAAATATCATCTTTTTCCCCTAAAACATCAACTACAAATTCTTTTAACGCACCTGCTCTTTGAGGAAATTTGATTATAAAATAATGCTTTAATCCTTGATATAATAACGCTCGTTCTTTCATTTCTTCCATTCGTGTAATATCATTATTTCCACCACTTACTACACAAACAATAGTTTTATTTTTTATTTCTTCTTTATATTTTTCAAGTGCAGCAATAGACAAAGCTCCAGCAGGTTCAATAACTAAAGCATTTTCATTATATACTTTTAAAATAGTACTGCAAATTAAACCTTCACTAATAGTTTTTGCATCATCTAATAAATTTTTACAAAAATCAAAAGTGATATCACCCATTTTTTTTACAGCTGCGCCATCCACAAATTTATCAATTCTTTGCAATGCAGTATTTTTATTATTTTTTAAAGAAGTTGTTAATGATGGAGCTCCTTTTGGCTCTACTCCAATTATTTTAGTGTTTGGACTTAAAGACTTAAAAACACTAGAAACTCCCGATGCTAATCCACCGCCGCCAACAGGTAAAAACAAATAATCAATTTTAGATTTGCTATCATTTAAAATTTCTAAACCTACTGTACCTTGACCAGCAATAACATCTACATCATTAAACGGATGTACAAAAGTGCTATCGTTTTGTTTGCAAAAATCATCTGCAGCTTGCTGACTATCATCAAAGCTATCACCAGTTAATCTAATATCTACATAATTTTCACCAAACATTTTTACCTGATCTATCTTTTGATGCGGTGTAGTAACTGGCATAAAAATAGTTCCTTTAACTTTTAGTTCTTTACAAGCAAAAGCTACTCCTTGTGCGTGATTTCCTGCGCTAGCACAAACAATTCCATTTGTTAACTCTTCTTTTTTTAAACCTTGAATTTTATTAAAAGCACCTCTAATTTTATACGAACGAACCTGTTGTAAATCTTCTCGTTTAAAGAAAATATTAGCTTGATATTGTTCTGAAAAATTTTTCATAAATAGTAAAGGAGTTTGGGTTACAACTCCTTTAATATTTTGTTTTGCTTTATAAATTTTTTCTAAAGAAATACTATTTTTTTTTACTGTTTGCATACAAAAAGTTAAATTAATTTAGTTTCTTCATTGCCGTCATAGAGGCTCTTAAATCGTAACCAACAATTTCAATTTCATGAAATCTAATTGCTTCATTTACCGCAATCAACTCTTCATTATCTACCTGGTTATCAGTGCTATTATTGTAATTTTCACCAATTACGTTAGAGTCAATTTTATTCATAAAATCACTTAAAAGCGGTTTACAAGCATGGTCAAATAAATAACAACCATATTCTGCTGTGTCTGAAATAATTCTATTCATTTCATACAATTTTTTACGGGCAATTGTATTGGCAATTAAAGGCACTTCATGCAAAGATTCATAATAAGCAGATTCTTCTTTAATACCAGCTTCCGTCATTGTTTCAAATGCTAATTCAACGCCAGACTTTACAAAAGCAATCATTAAAGTTGCATTATCAAAATACGTTTGCTCTTTAATTTCATCAGAAGTTGAAGGCGTTTTTTCAAAAGCTGTTTCTCCTGTTTCCGCTCTCCATTTCAATAAATTTTTATCATTATTATTCCAATCTTCCATCATAGTTTTGGAAAACTCTCCACTCATAATATCATCCATATGCTTTTGAAAAAGTGGACGCATAATTTGTTTTAATTCTTCAGATAATTGGAAAGCTTTTATTTTAGCAGGATTAGATAAACGATCCATCATATTGGTTATTCCTCCATGTTTTAATGCTTCAGTTACCGTTTCCCATCCATTTTGAATTAATTTAGAGGCAAAACCAGCTTCAACATTTTTCTGTAACATTTTATCAAACATTAAAATAGATGCTGTTTGTAATACGCCACATAAAATGGTTTGTTCTCCCATTAAATCTGATTTCACTTCTGCTACAAACGAGGAGTGTAATACACCTGCTTTATCTCCTCCAGTTGCTACAGCATATGCTTTTGCAATATCAAATCCATCTCCATTTGGGTCATTTTCAGGATGTACAGCAATTAAGGTTGGAACTCCAAACCCTCTTTTATATTCTTCTCTAACTTCCGATCCTGGCGACTTTGGCGCAACCATAATAACAGTAATATCTTCCCGTATTTGCATACCTTCCTCAACAATATTAAATCCGTGTGAATACGAAAGTGTTGCTCCTTTTTTCATTAAAGGCATTACCGCATTAATTACAGGTGTATGTTGTTTGTCGGGTGTTAAATTAATTACTAAATCAGCTGTTGGAATCATTTCGTTGTAATTCCCTACTTTAAATCCATTTTTAGAAGCGTTTTTATAAGAATCTCGTTTTTCATTAATTGCAGAATCTCGTAAAGCATAGGAAATATCTAAACCTGAATCGCGCATATTTAATCCTTGATTTAATCCTTGCGCACCACAACCTACAATTACAATTTTTTTACCTTTTAATTTTTGAACTCCATCTTCAAATTCAGAAGCTTCCATAAATTCACAAGTCCCTAATTGTTCAAGTTTTAAACGAAGTGGAAGCGTATTAAAATAATTTTTCATTTTATTTCTTAATTTCTAATTTTCTATTAATAATTCTGATATAGCCATTTTTGGACGGGTAATTGCTATTCTTCCCGACCGTACAAATTGTAACAACCCATATGGTTTTAATTTTTCATACATATTATCAATATCTTCTTTTAAACCTGAAGCTTCAATTACAAACCAACGTTCTGTTATGGTAACTATTTGTGCTCTTCTAAATTTTAATTTATTCTGAATATTTTCATCGTATAAATATTCATTTGATAATTTAAACATTGCTGTTTCTTGATAAATAATTTCATCTTCTGTATGATAAAATGCACCTATTACCTCAATTTGTTTTTCTAGTTGACCAACAACTTTTTTTATTTGTATTTCTGTTACAATAACCACAAACGTAAACCGATGTACATGCTCAATTTCAGATTTACTTACCGTCATACTTTCAATATTAATATGTCTTTTCAAAAATATTGCTGAAAGACGATTTAATATTCCAATATTATTTTCGGTATAAACCGATACTGTAAATTTTTTATTTTCTTCCATAATTAACTTAATCTTATATCTGAAACGCTTGCTCCTGTTGGTATCATAGGGAAAATATTATCTTCTTTTTCTATAACAACTTCTAAAAAGTAAGAAGATTTTGAAGCTATCATTTTTTGAATTGCAGAATTCAAATCTCCTCTGCTTTCCACCCTATTTGCCTCAATTCCGTATCCTTCTGCAATTTTTACAAAATCAGGATTTGTCATAATAGTTGATGCATATCGTTTATCAAAAAATAACTCTTGCCATTGACGTACCATTCCTAAAAAACTATTATTTAATACTACAATTTTAACCGCAACATTGGTTTGCAAAATAGTTCCTAACTCTTGAATTGTCATTTGGTAACCTCCATCACCAATTACTGCAATTACTTCTCTATTTGGTTGTCCCATTTTTGCGCCTATAGCTGCCGGTAAGGCAAAACCCATTGTACCTAAGCCACCTGAAGTAACATTACTTCTGGTAGTTATAAAATCGGCATAACGGCATGCAAACATTTGATGTTGGCCAACATCAGAAACTATAATTGCATCTCCTTTAGTTTCTTTATTGATTTTATTAACTACTTCTCCCATAGTCAATCCATTTTTGGTTGGATTAAACTGATTTTTGATAATAGTTTCGTATTCTATTTGGTATAATTTAGTAAATTCATTCAACCAATTTTTATGATTTCCTTTATCTACAAATTTCAAAATTTCAGTAAGAGTTTCTTTAACGTTTCCTATGACCGCAACATCTGTTTTCACATTTTTGTCTATTTCCGAAGGATCAATTTCAAAGTGAATAATTTTAGCTTGTTTAGCATACGTATTTAAATTTCCTGTAACTCTATCATCAAAGCGCATCCCAATAGCTATTAAAACATCACACTCATTGGTTAAAACATTGGGAGCATAGTTACCATGCATCCCAACCATACCAACATTTAATCTGTGCTTGGTTTCTAATGCCGATAATCCAAGCACTGTGGAAGCAGAAGGAATATCCGTTTTTTCAATAAAGTCTTTAAATTCTTTTTCCGATTTTCCTAAAATTACTCCTTGACCCCAAACAATAAAAGGTTTTTTTGCATTATTAATTAAATTAGCCGCTTCTTGTATTTTTTCAATATTTAATTTTGGAACTGCTTTATAGCTTCTAATTTTTTCACACTTTTTATACGAAAAATCAACTTCTTCAAATTGTGCATCTTTAGTAATATCCACTAAAACTGGACCTGGACGACCAGATTTTGCTATATAAAATGCTTTAGCAAGTATTTCTGGTATTTCACTTGCTTTAGTAATTTGATAATTCCATTTGGTAACTGGAGTTGAAATACCCACAATATCCGTTTCTTGAAAAGCATCTGAGCCTAATAAATGAGATGCTACTTGACCCGTTATACAAACCAAAGGTGTAGAATCTATTTGCGCATCGGCAATACCTGTAACTATATTAGTGGCTCCAGGTCCTGAAGTTGCAAAAACTACTCCAGTTTTTCCTGTTACACGAGCAAAACCTTGAGCTGCATGAGTTGCGCCTTGTTCATGACGAGTTAATACATGATGTAATTGGTTTTTATATTTAAACAGCTCGTCATAAACTGGCATAATTGCGCCTCCTGGATATCCATAAACTAAGTTTACCCCTTCTTCTAACAAGCATTTTATAACTGCCTCAGCTCCTGATATTTTAGTTTTTTTTATCAACTTTTCCGTTTTAATTTCTTTTTTTAAAGTCTCCATACATTAAAATTTATCGGTTACACAACCTTCAGAAGCAGAAGAAACTGTTCTGGCATATTTATAAAGAATTCCTTTTTTATGTTTTAATTCTGGCATCTTCCATTGTACTCTTCTTGCAGCTAATTCATTGGTAGAAAGCAATACATTTATAGTTCTTTTTATGGCATCAATTTCAATTATATCTCCATCTTTAATTAAAGCTATTACCCCTCCATTTTGAGCTTCAGGAGTAATATGCCCCACAACAAAACCGTGTGTTCCACCAGAAAATCTACCATCGGTTATTAAAGCAACCGATTTACCTAAACCAGCTCCCATAATCATTGAAGTAGGTTTTAACATTTCTGGCATTCCAGGAGCACCTTTTGGACCTACATATCTAATTACAATCACATTTCCTTTTTGTACTTTTCCTGCTTTAATACCGTCATTTGCTTCTTGTTCGCTATTAAAAACAACTGCTTTACCTTTATAAGTACTTCCTTCTTTACCACTAATTTTTGCTACAGCACCTTCTGTTGCCAAATTGCCAAATAGAATTTGAATATTTCCTGAAGGTTTTAATGGATTAGTAGTTGGATGAATAACTTGTTGGTCTTCTTCAAATGTTAGTGGTTTTACATTTTCTAAATTTTCAGCTAATGTTTTTCCTGTTACTGTTAAACAATCGCCATGTAAAAATCCTTTATCTAATAAATATTTCATTACAGCCGGAGTTCCACCTATACTGTGCACATCTTCCATTAAGTATTCTCCACTAGGTTTTAAATCTGCTATTAATGGAGTTCTATCACTTACTCTCTGAAAATCATCTAAAGTAAATTCTATGTTTGCAGCATGGGCAATAGCTAAATAATGAAGTACTGCGTTAGTAGATCCACCCAAAGCGTTGACTAGAGCCACAGCGTTTTCTAATGATTTTTTTGTGATGATATCTAACGGTTTTAAATCTAATTCTAATAAATTTCTAATCGCAGATGCTACTCGTTCACTTTCTGATTCTTTTGAAGGGTTTTCTGCTGGAATTGAAGAATTATAGGGCAACGAAAAACCTAAAGCTTCTATAGATGAAGCCATAGTATTTGCGGTATACATTCCGCCACAAGCTCCTGCTCCTGGAATAGCATTTTTTATAATTTGTTTATATTCTTCTTCTGAAATTTCTCCTGCTATTTTTTTCCCTAATGCTTCAAATGCAGAAACAATATTTAACTTTTGACCTTTATAATTTCCTGAAGCTATAGTTCCTCCATAAACCATTAATGATGGTCTGTTTAGTCTAAGCATAGCCATTATAGCTCCTGGCATATTTTTATCGCAGCCAACTACGGTTACTAATCCATCATAACTTTGAGCATTCATAACAATTTCAATAGAATCGGCAATAATATCACGAGAAGGTAAAGAATAGTTCATTCCTGAAGTTCCCATAGAAATTCCATCACTTACTCCAATAGTATTAAAAACTAATCCAACTTGATCTTTTTGATTTACTTGCTGTTTAATTTCATCTGCCAACTTATTTAAGTGCATATTGCATGTATTACCTTCATAACCTGTACTTGCAATACCTATTTGAGGTTTTTTCATATCCGCATCTGATAACCCTACACCGTATAACATTGCTTGTGCAGCAGGTTGGGTTTCATCTTGAGTTACTCTTTTACTATATTTATTTAATTGCATTATTAATTTTGAATTTATATGTATTGTCTTTATCAATTATTTGGCAAGCAGCAAATTTAACTTCTAGCTATGCCTTTTATATTTATTAATTTATTTTTCTACAACATCCACTTTGCTTATTTTTTATTTATTATACTGTATATTAAATATTTATAACTATTATTTTTACTATGATAACCGCAATAAAAAAGCCTGTATTTAATTAGATACAGGCTTTTTTTATGGTATTAAAAACTTGCATCAACTTATTACATTAATAATAATGACTTTAATTAAAATGATATTTTCTACTATTCTATTTCGCATTTTTTTGAAATAAAAAAACCTTCCTAAAAATTGTAGGAAGGTTTTTAAAAATTGTATTTTTTTAAATATTGTTCCTACTTTCCGTGTGAAATAATCACAGAAATTTGAATAGAAATAATATTTATAATTTGTGTTCTCATATATTTATACGACAAATATGAACTATTTTTTTGAAAATAAAAATAATTTTTTACTTATTTAAAAATTTTGCTTTTTGTCTAATTATTTGTTCAACCGTTTTATTTTCAATTTTACTTTCAAGCCACGAAATGATATCTAGATATAAAAATGCTCTTTTTTCGTATGGATGATTTTCTAATGTTTTTAACTCTTCATTTAATTCTATAAATGCCTTTTTTAAATCCTGCGGATATATTTTGCTTAATTTTTTTAAAAACGAAATCATTTTACGTTGCACTTGTTGCAAATTATTCATTTTAAGTAAAAATTTATAGGTAGACACTATTAAGGCTTCAATATTAAAATCGATTCCTGCATCATAGTGAGCAACTAAATTTAAAATTCTTGAAAAGCAGAGCAAATCTTCACGCATTTTTAATTCCTTATTGCTAATAATTTTATTTAAATAGTAAATACATAATTTATAATCTCCTGCTCCAAAATACATGGATGCAATTTTATAGTAAAAAACCATGATATGATGTGCATCTATTATAGCATGGTATTTTGGAATTTCATTTATTAAAAAAGATACAAATGGTAATCCTTTAGTAAACTTTCCTTCCAAAAAATATTGATTAAGTTTATTATGATTATAATATAAAAACACCAATGATTTTGTGTTTTCATTCATTGCAATTAACTCATTATCAATTTCATATTCTAGCTTATTAAAAACTTCTATAAATTTTGTTTTGTGTTTCGCTAAATAAAGTGATTCTAATAAATAATTTATTCCTTTTAAATAAAAAACCGGATTTTGAAGTTTCATATTAGGCTCTTCATCAAATAAATCTACCCATTTTTGTGAATATTTATAACTATTTACAAAATCTTGTAAAATTAAATGATACCACAAATAAGCTTTATACAAAAAAAGTTTTTCTTTAAAACTTAGTTCTGAAATTTCATACGAAGGAAGGCGTTTTTTAAAATAATTAGTAACAAATAAAACATCATCGTTATTTTTTACATAGCCTTGCTTTAACAATAAACTATATAATTGTAATGACAAATTTGATAATTTACTACTTCTGGCATTTTTAATGTTTAATTTTTTAGCTTGTTTAGAAAGTTCTTCAGCTCTATTACTTAAACTACGCGTAATATATTGAGATTCAATTACTTTTTCAAATTCTACAATTTCAAAAGCTAAATTATTTTCACTATTTAAAATAGCTATTTCTTTTGCCTTTTCTAATATTTTCAAACTTTGCTTATATAATCCTTTGCTATATAAAATGGCAGCAAAATCAAATTGTTCTCTAATATGAGCTCTAATATTTTGATGTACAGGATTTAATCTAAGGCTTATTAAAATCTGTTTATACAAATGTGCTTTCGCATTAGATATTTGCTGTTTTTTTATCGTTGTTTTTTTTAAAATTAGAGGTTCATTATATTCATCCAACTTGTCTAATAAATTAAAAAGCAACATAAAATTAGCTTTTGCATTACCACCTAATCTTCCTGCATAAACTTTAAATTGCCTTTTTTCAGATTTTGAAAGAGACTTAACTAATAAAAAAAGAGTATCATTTTTTTCTATAGCCATTGTAGTAATTTTAATTATATCTATCTAATTATAAAGTAATTATAAATTCAATTTTAAAATTGAACGTAGTATTATTGATTTCTATTTGTACCAAATAAAAAATCTTTACAACTATTTTTGATTTTCAAAAGTGATAAAAAAAAACTACAAATGAGCAAAAACAGCGTTCAAATATTTGACACTACTTTAAGAGATGGAGAGCAAGTACCTGGTTGTAAACTTAATACAGAACAAAAATTACGTATTGCTAAACAACTAGATTTACTTGGTGTAGATGTAATAGAAGCTGGATTTCCAGTTTCGAGTCCGGGAGACTTTGAATCGGTAGTTGCAATTTCAAAGTTAGTTGAAAATGCAACGGTTTGCGCTTTAACAAGAGCTAATAAAAATGATATTGAAGTTGCTGCAAAAGCATTAAAACATGCTAAAAGACCAAGAATCCATACTGGTATTGGAACTTCAGATTGCCATATTATCCACAAATTTAATTCTACAAGAGAAAAAGTAATTGAAAAAGCTATTGAAGCTGTTAGTTATGCAAAAACTTTTGTAGATGATGTAGAATTCTATGCAGAAGATGCTGGTAGAACAGATAATGATTTTTTAGCCAAAGTTTGCGAAGAAGTTATAAAAGCTGGTGCAACCGTTTTAAATATTCCTGATACCACAGGATATTGCCTTCCGGATGAGTATGGTAAAAAGATAAAATATTTAAAAGAAAATGTAAAAGGAATTGAAAACGTAACCCTTTCTTGCCATTGTCATAATGATTTAGGTTTGGCAACTGCAAACGCTATTGCAGGAATACAAAATGGAGCTCGTCAAATTGAATGTACAATTAACGGTATTGGTGAACGTGCTGGAAACACAGCTTTAGAAGAAGTGGTAATGATTTTAAAACAACACGCTCATTTAAATTTAGATACCAATATAAACACCAAATTATTAAATCATACAAGTCAATTGGTGCAACAAAGCATGGGTATGTTTGTTCAGCCTAACAAAGCAATTGTTGGTGAAAATGCGTTTGCTCACAGCTCAGGAATTCATCAAGATGGAGTTATTAAAAATAGAGAAACTTATGAAATTATCAATCCTGAAGATGTTGGCGTTAACACCTCATCAATTGTATTAACTGCAAGAAGTGGAAGAGCAGCTTTGGCTTATCGGGCTAAAAATGTAGGATATAATTTAACTAAAGTTCAATTAGATGTTTTATATCCTGAATTTTTAAAATATGCCGACAATCAAAAAGAAGTTAATGATCAGGATTTACATCAATTAATTTCATCAAAAGACACCTTTAAAAGGAGTGTTAATTTTTAAATTTACTAATTAAAATGTCCAAAACCCTTTTTGATAAAGTTTGGGATTCTCATGTGGTAACCTCCATTAAAAATGGACCCCAAATACTTTATATTGATAAGCATTTAATACATGAAGTTACAAGCCCTCAAGCTTTTACAGAGTTAAAAAGCAGAAACTTACCTCTTTTTAGACCAAAACAAATTATAGCTACAGCAGATCATAATACACCAACAAAAAACCAACATTTACCTGTTAAAGATCTTTTATCTAAAAATCAATTAGAACAATTAACGGTAAATTGTAAAGAAAACAATGTTGAACTTTATGGTTTAGGTCACCAAAACAATGGAATTGTTCATGTAATAGCTCCTGAATTAGGAATTACACAACCTGGAATGACTATAGTTTGTGGTGATAGCCATACATCAACTCATGGAGCATTTGGTACTATTGCTTTTGGCATTGGTACTAGTCAAGTTGCTCAAGTATTTGCTAGTCAATGTATTCTTGCTGAAAAACCTAAAACCATGCGTATTTCTATTCATGGAAAATTACAAAAAAGTGTACTTCCTAAAGATGTTATTTTATATATAATTGCAAAATTAGGCACTAATGTTGGTACTGGTTATTTTGTAGAATATGCTGGAGATGTGTTTGAAAATATGAGTATGGAAGGAAGAATGACCGTTTGTAATATGAGTATTGAAATGGGAGCCCGAGGAGGATTAATTGCTCCTGATAAAACTACTTATGAATATATTAAAGGAAGGAAATTTGCTCCAAAAGGAAAAGATTTAGAAGAGAAAATATCTTATTGGGAAAGTTTAAAAACAGATAAAAATGCTGTTTTTGATGCAGAATTTTCTTTTAATGCAGAAGATATTTCACCAATGATAACTTTCGGAACTAATCCAGGAATGGGTATAAAAATTTCTGAAAATATTCCAAAAAGTAATGATGCTTCCTTTAAAAATTCATTAAAATATATGGATTTTGATGAAGGTCAATCTATTTTAAACACTCCTATAAATTATGTTTTCATAGGAAGCTGTACCAATTCAAGAATTGAAGATTTTAGAGTAGCAGCTAGTTTTATAAAAGGCAAACAAAAAGCAAATAATGTAACTGCATTACTTGTTCCTGGTTCGCAAATGGTTGTAAAACAATTAAAAGATGAAGGTTTAGATGTTATTTTTGAAAATGCCGGATTTGAACTTAGACAACCTGGATGCTCAGCATGCTTGGCAATGAATGACGATAAAATTCCTAGTGGAGAATATTGTGTATCCACTTCAAATAGAAATTTTGAAGGACGACAAGGTCCAGGTTCAAAAACATTATTAGCAAGCCCATTAATTGCGGCAAGTGTTGCAATAGCTGGAAAAGTTGTGGATATCTCAAAATTAATTTAACATGGAAAAATTTACAAAACTTATATCAACAGCAATACCTTTACCTATTGAAAATATTGACACCGATCAAATTATTCCTGCACGTTTTTTAAAAGCTACTTCTAAAAAAGGTTTCGGTGAAAATTTATTTAGAGACTGGAGATTTGATCAAAATAATGTACCGAAAGAAAATTTTATTTTAAACAACAGTAATTATAGCGGTAAAATATTAATTGCAGGCACTAATTTTGGTTGCGGTTCTAGTCGTGA
This sequence comes from Lutibacter sp., assembly GCF_033723435.1. GTDB lineage: Bacteria > Bacteroidota > Bacteroidia > Flavobacteriales > Flavobacteriaceae > Lutibacter. Next base: position 47,288 of record NZ_JAWVXC010000004.1, read on the forward strand.
ACATGCAGCTTGGGCTATTGCAGATTATGGTTTTAAAGTAGTGATTTCTAGTTTTTTTGCAGATATCTTTAAAGGAAATGCGCTTAATAATGGTATACTTCCAATTCAAATTTCAGAAAATTTTTTACAAATTTTACTAAAAGCAACGCTAAGTAATCCAAATTCACTAATTTTAATTAATCTAAAGGAACAAACTGTTTTGTTAAAAAAAACAGGTCAATTTGAAAATTTTGAGATAAATTCCTATAAAAAACATTGTTTATTAAATGGTTTTGATGATATCGATTATTTAGTAAGCATAAAAAACAAGATTGAAGAATTTGAAAAAACCCGATTAGTGCCATGAAATTAAATATAGCCGTACTTCCTGGAGATGGTATTGGGCCTGAAGTTACCCAACAAGCCATAAAAATTTTAGATACAATTGCTGAAAAATATAATCACACATTCAAGTATCTTAAAGCTGATGTTGGAGCAATAGCAATAGACAAAACAGGAAATCCTCTTCCTGAAGAAACCATTGATATTTGTTTAAATGCCGATGCAATTTTGTTTGGAGCTATTGGCGATCCTAAATACGATGAAGATCCAAATGCAAAAATTCGTCCTGAACAAGGATTATTAGCGCTTAGAAAAAAGCTTGGTTTATTTGCAAACATCCGTCCTTTAACTACTTTTAATGGATTAATACATCAATCTAATTTAAAAGAAGAAGTTATAAAAGGAACTGATTTTGTAATTTATAGAGAACTAACTGGAGGTATTTATTTTGGCGACAAAAAATTAAGTGATGACGGTAAAATGGCTACTGATGTTTGCTCATATTCAATTGATGAAATTGATAGAATTGCTCATTTAGCATTTAAAGCAGCCCAAAAAAGAAGAAAAAAACTAACTTTAGTAGATAAAGCAAATGTTTTAGAATCTTCAAGATTATGGAGAAAAAGAGTTACTGAGTTATCTAAAAACTACAGCAATGTAAAATTAGAATATTTATTTGTGGATAATGCAGCTATGCAACTCATTTTAAATCCTTCACAATTTGATGTTATTTTAACTGAAAATATGTTTGGCGATATTTTATCAGATGAAGCTAGTGTTATTGCTGGATCTATAGGGTTGTTGGCTTCTGCTTCTGTTGGAGATAAAACAGCTTTATTTGAACCAATTCATGGTTCTTATCCTCAAGCAAAAGGTAAAAACATCGCTAATCCAGTTGCTGCAATTTTATCCGCTGCTATGCTTTTAGAACACTTTAATTTAAACGATGAAGCTGAAGATATAAAAGCAGCTGTTGACAAATCCATAGAACTTAATATTTCTACACCCGATTTAAATCTAGAAAATCATTTTTCAACAGCAAATGTTGGAAGTTTTATTAGAGATTTTATTTTAGATGAAGACAATACTTTTTATAATAAAAATAATATTGATTTAGGACAATCTACTATTATCTAACTGAATTAATCTATTTGTTATTATCACCTATACTATAAAAATAGTGTAGGTGATTTTTTGTAATTTTACCTCATAAAAAATATCCAAATTTTGAAGATGCTTTAAACTTCTTACAATCTATAAATTAAAGCTACGGTAATTTTTATAAAATATAACCGACAATTATAAAACATGGAAACAAAAAAATATATTATTGATAAAATAATCAATAATAAAATAAGACCTCATTTAAATTTTTCTTTAAAAAATAAAACTGAAAAATTTACTACTAATTTATTTTATACTTTATTTGATGCTAAGGCTTGTGTTGAAAACAATATTACCCAATTAGAAAACGATTTTAACGAAATTTATGAAATCGCAAACTTTACAAAATCCAATTCAAAGGAAAATATTTGGAATCGTTTCTTGCTAAAACTACCATCTATTTTAAAAAACTTAAATGTAGATGCACAAGAAATATATGCCCATGATCCTGCTGCAAACAGCGTTGAAGAAGTTTATTTAGCTTATCCCGGTTTTTTTGCAATTGCTATTTATCGGTTTAGCCATGAATTATACTTGCTAAATGTACCTATTATCCCTAGATTAATGAGTGAATATGCACACTCAAAAACTGGTACTGATATTCATCCTGGCGCAACTATTGGAAATTCTTTTTTTATAGACCATGCTACTGGAATTGTTATTGGAGAAACTTGTTCTATAAAAGATCATGTAAAAATTTATCAAGGAGTAACTTTAGGCGCACTCCAAGTTTCTAAAGAAATGAAAAATCAAAAAAGACATCCAACGGTTGAAAATCATGTTACCATTTATGCAAATGCTACTATTTTAGGAGGGGAAACTATTATTGGAGAAAACAGCACCATTGGAGGTAACGTTTTTATAACTTCTTCTATACCTAAAAATTCTATGGTTTATCACACGCCTGAAATAAAATTAAAATCAAAAATTGATTCATGAAAAGCGCTACATTATTTAATTTCATAGGGAAAACTCCTTTAATTGAAACTTCTACTATTCTAAATAATAAAAAAGTAAAATTATTATTAAAATTGGAAGGAAATAATCCTGCTGGAAGCGTAAAAGATAGAGCAGCTTTTAATATGATTTACAGTGCTTTACAACGAAACGAAATTAAAAAAGGTGATTACCTAATTGAAGCAACTAGTGGAAATACTGGAATTGCACTAGCTATGATTGCACAACAATTTGGTATGCAAATGGAGTTGGTAATGCCAAAAAATTCTACAAAAGAACGAGTTCAAACTATGAAAGCTTACGGTGCAAAAGTAACCCTGACTTCTGCTGAAAAAGGTATTGAAGGCTCAAGAGATTACGCAGAAAAACAAGCAAAAGAAAAAGGGTATTTTATGCTTAATCAATTTGCAAATGAGGATAATTGGAAAGCTCACTATAAAACCACTGGACCTGAAATTTGGGAAAATACAAATGGAGAAATTACTCATTTTGTTTCTGCAATGGGAACTACCGGAACTATTATGGGAACATCTACCTATTTAAAAGAAAAAAACGCAAATATTCAAATTATTGGAGCGCAACCCACCGATAATTCCAGAATTCCGGGGATTAGAAAATGGTCTAAAGAATTCCTTCCGAAAATTTTTAACCCTAAAAAAGTAGATTTAATAATTGAAGTTAGCGAACAAGAAGCTCGTTTAACTACTAAAAAACTAGCAAAATTAGAAGGAGTTTTCTCTGGCATGAGTGGTGGTGGCGCTGTTTCATCCGCAATTAAATTAGCTAAAAATCTAAACAAAGGCGTAATTGTTGTCATTATTCCTGATAGAGGCGATAGGTACCTTTCTTCTGACCTATTTGATTAACTATTTGTTTTTAATTAATTGTACAACAATTGCTTTTATCGTACTTTTGTTTATTAAAAATTAGTTATATAAAATCATGAGAAAAATTCAAATGGTAGACCTAAAAGGTCAATACAATCATATTCAAAATGAGATAGATACTAAAATATTAGAAGTAATTAAATCTACCGCATATATTAATGGACCTGAGGTTCAAAATTTTCAAAAAGAATTAGAAGAATACTTACAAGTAAAACACGTAATTCCTTGTGCTAATGGTACAGACGCATTGCAAATTGCAATGATGGGACTTGGGCTAAAACCTGGTGACGAAGTAATTACTGCCGATTTTACTTTTGCAGCTACAGTAGAAGTTATAGGACTTTTACATTTAACTCCTGTTTTAGTTGATGTAGATAAAGATTCATTTAATATGAATATTGAAGCTTTAAAAAAAGCTATTACTCCAAAAACAAAAGCAATTGTTCCTGTTCATTTATTTGGGCAATGTGCCAACATGGAAGCTATTTTAGAAATAGCTAAACAACATAATTTATTTGTAATTGAAGATACAGCTCAAGCTATTGGAGCTGAATATACTTTTAATGACGGAACTGTTAAAAAAGCAGGAACTATTGGAACTGTTGGAACAACCTCATTTTTCCCTTCAAAAAATTTAGGATGTTATGGTGATGGTGGCGCTATTTTTACAAATGATGATGATTTAGCTCACATTATTAGAGGAATGGTAAACCACGGAATGTACAAACGTTATTACCATGATGTAGTTGGTGTAAATTCTAGATTAGACAGTTTACAAGCAGCAATATTAAGAATTAAACTTCCTCATTTAAATGATTATTGTGAATCTAGAAGAAAAGCTGCAGCATATTATTCCGAAGGTTTTTCCAAAAACGATAATATTGTAACACCTATTACAAGTAGTTTTACAACACATGTTTTTCATCAATATACCTTACAAGTTAAAAATGTAGACAGAAACGCATTGAACCAACATTTAATGGATGCTGGAATACCAAATGCAATTTATTATCCTGTTCCTTTACACTTACAAAAAGCTTATGCTGATGAACGTTATAATGAAGCGGATTTTAAAAACACAAATGAACTAGTAAATACGGTTATATCTTTGCCAATGCATACAGAATTAGACCATGAACAACAAGATTTTATTATTAAAACTGTTTTAAATTTCATCGAAAAGAATGCATAAAATATTAGTAACTGGTGGATTAGGTTTTATTGGCTCCCATACTGTTGTTGAATTACAAAATGAAGGATTTGAAGTAGTTATTATTGATGATCTATCTAATTCTACCTTAGATGTTCTTGATAAAATTACAGCTATAACCAACGTAAAGCCATCTTTTTTTAAAATAGATTTAAAAGATAAAACAGCCGTTACTAATTTTTTTAATGAAAATACTATAGATGGAGTTATTCATTTTGCAGCTTCAAAAGCAGTAGGTGAAAGTGTTGAAAAACCATTAAGATATTACGAAAACAATATTGGTTCTTTAATTTATTTATTGCAACAAATGAACGCTAAAAACGTGAATAACTTCATTTTTAGTTCCTCATGTACAGTTTATGGGCAAGCTGATGAATTGCCTATTACAGAAAATGCGCCTATAAAACCTGCGGAATCTCCTTACGGAAACACCAAACAAATTGGAGAAGAAATTATAAAAGATACCACCAAAATTTCTGAACTAAAAGCTATAGCATTACGTTACTTTAATCCTATTGGAGCGCACGAGAGTGCTAAAATTGGGGAATTACCAATTGGAGTTCCTCAAAATTTAATTCCTTTTGTAACACAAACAGCTGCTGGATTAAGAAATGAATTATCTGTTTTTGGTAGTGATTACCCAACTCCAGACGGTACAGCAATTAGAGATTATATTCATGTAGTTGATTTAGCAAAAGCACATATTATTGCTATGCAAAGATTATTAAAAAACAATCAAAAGAAATCTTTTGAAGTATTTAATATTGGTACTGGAAAAGGAAATTCTGTTTTAGAAGTTATTCAATCTTTTGAAAAAGTTACTGGTCAAAAATTAAATTACAAATTTACAGACAGAAGAGAAGGTGATATAACTGCTGCATACGCAGATACTACCATTGCTAATAATGAATTAGGATGGAAAGCAAAATTAACGTTAGAAGATGCCTTACTATCTGCCTGGAAATGGCAAAAAACTTTATAATTTGTTATACTCCGCTTGCAGCAACGTTTCTATCAATTTTTCGCATTAAACCTTGTAAAACTTTACCAGGACCAACTTCAATAAATTCAGTTCCTCCATCAGCTATCATTTGTTGAATAGTTTGAGTCCAACGTACAGGTGCTGTTAATTGAGCTATTAAATTCTCTTTAATTTCAACAGGATTTGTAACTGCTTTTGCTACTACATTTTGATAAATAGGACAAATTGGATTATTAAATGTTGTGTTTTCAATTGCAGAAGCTAATTCTTCCCTTGCTGGCTCCATTAATGGAGAATGAAAAGCACCTCCTACAGGTAACTTTAATGCTCGTCTTGCGCCTTTTTGAATTAATAATTCACAAGCTTTATCTATAGCGTTTATTTCTCCAGAAATAACTAATTGTCCAGGACAATTATAATTTGCAGCAACTACAACTCCTTCAACACTTTTACAAACTTCTTCTACAACAATATCGTCTAATCCTAAAACTGCCGCCATTGTAGATTCTTGAACTTCACAAGCTTTTTGCATTGCCATAGCCCTTTTTGATACTAAACTAAGTCCATCTTCATAAGATAAAACTCCATTTGCTACTAAAGCCGAAAATTCACCAAGCGAATGGCCTGCAACCATTTCTGGTTTAAAATCAGACCCTAATGTTTTTGCTAAAATTACAGAATGTAAAAATATTGCAGGTTGGGTTACTTTAGTTTGTTTTAATTCTTCCGCAGTACCTTCAAACATGATGTCCGTAATTGTAAATCCTAAAATTTTATTAGCTTGCTCAAAAAGTTGTTGTGCTAGTGGAGAATTTTCGAATAAATCTAATCCCATTCCTGAAAATTGAGCTCCTTGACCTGGAAATATATATGCTTTCATGTAATTTATTTAATCTTAATTTAAACGCAAAAATAGAAATAATTTATGACAGTAAATCTGATGAAAATAAAATTAATTAACGGTTAATATAATTTTATACCCTTCATTATTTCTAACATTAAACACTGTACCATCCTCAAAAATTAAATATTGTCCTTTAATTCCTTTCAATTTTCCTTTGTAAATGCCTTTTTTTTCAATATTTAAAGATTTTATTTTAGTAGGATATTGTAAAACTGGATAATCAATTTCTGTAATATGACCATTATCTAAAAAATACGGCTTAACTTCCTCAGGAATATAATTTTTTAACTTTTCTCTTTCTGCAAATAAATCTGCATCTACTATTTCGTTTTTTAACATTTTTTGCCAGATAGTTTTATCTGCAACATGATTTTTTAGTGCTACTTCTGTTATTCCTGCTAAATATCTATTTGGAACCTCTACAATTTCAATTGCTTTTGAAGCACCTTGATCAATCCATCTTGTTGGCACTTGTGTTTTTCTGGTTACTCCAACTTTTACATTGCTAGATAGTGCTAAATACACAATATGAGGTTGCAACTGCACTTCTTTCTCGTAAGCTAAATCTCTATCTTCAATATTTAAATGTGCGGTGCTTAACTCTGGATTCATAATCCAATCTCCAACTTGTGCGCTTTTATAAAAACAATCGTAACAAAATCCTTGTCTAAATATTTTTTTTTCTTCTCCGCAGCACAAACATTGATATCCTTCAAAATTAATTTCAACTTCACGATCTAATAATTGATTTATATTTAGAACGTGATTTTCAGTGATTTCATAATATTGAACTTTTTCTGATAATTCAGTTATCATTTTTTTTAAGACCAATGGATATTGCATAAAAGTTTTTATTAAATTTAACGTGATAAAGATACTTAATAAAAAAATGGCATACCCAATTGTTAATTCGATAATTTCTTGGTTTTTAAAAAAGCGCAAACATCAAATGGAATTATTTTTAAAATATCCTAATGATGTTCAAAAGGAGTTATTATATAATTTAATCGAATTTGCTCAAGATACAGAAATTGGAAAAAAATACGATTTTGCATCTATAAAGTTTTATAAAGATTTTGCTAAAAAAGTTCCAATTCAACAATATGAATCTATTGAACCACTTATTGAACGATCAAGAAAAGGAGAACAAAATATTTTTTGGCCAACACAAATACGATGGTTTGCAAAATCTAGCGGAACCACCAACTCAAAAAGTAAGTTTATTCCTGTAAGTTCTGAAGCGCTTGAAGATTGCCATTTTAATGCCGGTAAAGATATGCTTTGCTTGTATTTTAATAATAACGAAGATGCACAGTTATTTACGGGTAAAGGATTGCGATTAGGAGGGAGTAGCGCTGTTTATCAAGATAACAACTCTTATTTTGGTGATTTATCTGCAATAATTATTGAAAATTTGCCTTTTTGGGCAGATTATAGTAGCGCTCCAAAACAAGAGACTGCTTTAATGAGTGAATGGGAAAGTAAAATTAAAGCAATTATTGATGAAACTATTAATGAAGATATTACAAGTTTAGTTGGTGTGCCTTCATGGATGTTAATGCTGTTAAATAAAGTACTAGAAAAAACAGGAAAAAATAACATTTTAGAAGTTTGGCCAAATTTAGAAGTATATTTTCATGGAGGTGTAAATTTTAATCCATATCGAGAACAATTTAAACAACTTATTCCTAAAAAGGATTTCAAGTATTACGAAATTTATAATGCATCAGAAGGATTTTTTGCCATACAAGATGTTAATAATTCTTTAGATTTATTACTAATGTTAGATTACGGAATTTTCTATGAATTCATCCCAATGGATAAATTTGATGGTGAAAATTCAATTGCAATTCCGCTTTCAAAAGTGGAATTACACAAAAATTATGCAATGGTAATTACCACAAATGGTGGTTTATGGCGTTATTTAATTGGAGATACTGTTGAATTTACTTCCTTAAGTCCATACAGAATTAGAGTTACTGGTAGAACTAAACATTTTATTAATGTTTTTGGTGAAGAATTAATGGTTGAAAATGTAGAAAAAGCGATGCAACATGCTTGTTTATTAACAGGTGCTTTAGTTTTAGATTATACGGTTGCTCCTATTTTTATGAACATAGATTCTAAAGGAGGTCATGAATGGATGATTGAGTTTAAAAAACAGCCTGAAAACATAGAATATTTTACGGAATTATTAGATAACGCATTAAAATCTGTAAATTCTGATTACGAAGCAAAACGATATCATAATCTAACTTTAGCAATGCCAAAAATAAATGTGGCAAAACCTGGATTATTCTATAGCTGGTTAAAAAAACGCGGAAAATTAGGTGGACAACATAAAGTTCCTAGATTATCAAATACTCGAGATTTTATAGAAGAACTTTTAGAAATGTCTTATGTAAACTAATCTATTTTTTACGTTCAATAACGTAATTTACCATAGTTATTAAAGAGTCTTTATATGGTGAATCTGGATAAAAATTAAGTATTTCTAAAGCATTATGCTGATATTCTTTCATTTTTGAAGTAGTATATTCAATTCCTCCTTTTTCTTTCACAAATGCAATAACTTCTTTTACTCTTTTTTTATTCTTATTATGATTTTTAACTGAATTGATTAACCATTTTTGCTCTTTTGGTTCGCAATTATTTAAGGCATAGATTAATGGAAGTGTCATTTTTTGTTCCTTAATATCAATTCCGGTAGGTTTACCTATTTTATCATTAGTATAATCAAATAAATCATCTTTAATTTGAAAAGCAATACCTATTTGTTCTCCAAACTTTCGCATATTTTCAACCTCTTCGGTTGGACTTCCAACAGATGCGGCACCTATTCCACAACAAGCTGCAATTAAAGTAGCTGTTTTTTGACGAATAATTTCAAAATAAACTTCTTCAGTTATATCTAATTTTCTGGCTTTTTCAATTTGCAATAATTCTCCTTCGCTCATTTCTCTAACGGCTACGGATATTAATTTTAAAATATCAAAATCATCATTATCTATAGAAAGTAATAACCCTTTTGACAATAGAAAATCCCCAACTAATACCGCAATCTTATTTTTCCACAATGCATTTATGGAAAAAAATCCTCTCCGTCTATTGCTATCATCAACCACATCATCGTGTACTAATGTAGCTGTATGAATTAATTCAATAATAGAAGCTCCTCTGTAAGTTCGTTCATTAAATTTACCATTTGAAACCATTTTTGCTATTAAAAACACAAACATTGGTCGCATTTGTTTTCCTTTTCTCCTAACTATATAATGTGCAATTCTGTTAAGTAATGGAACCTTAGTAGCCATAGCCTCTCTGAATTTACTTTCAAAGAGTTCCATTTCAGTTAAAATGGGTTGTTTTATTTGTTCGATTGGCTTCATTAGGTTTCCAAAAATACTAAAAAAAAGATACTTCTATTAACTTTTATTTGCTAATTGGCCACAAGCTGCATCAATATCTTTTCCTCTGCTTCTTCTTACATTAACAATTATATCATTCATTTCTAAATTACTAATATAATTATTAATAGCTTCGGGTTTAGCTTGTTGAAATTCTCCGTCATCAATTGGGTTGTATTCTATTAAATTCACTTTACAAGGAACGTATTTACAGAATTTAACCAAAGCATTAATAGATTCTTTGTTATCGTTTATTCCATCCCAAACAACGTATTCATAAGTAATTCTTCTATTTGTTTTTGCGTACCAGTATTCTAAAGCTTCTTTTAAATCTTTTAAAGGGAATGTTGTATTAAAAGGCATTATTTTAGAACGAATTTCATCAATTGCAGAATGCAATGAAACAGCTAAATTAAATTTAACTTCGTCATCGGCTAATTTTCTAATCATTTTTGGAACTCCAGAAGTGGAAACTGTAATTCTAGTTGGCGACATCCCTAATCCTTCTGGTGAAGTAATTTTTTCAATAGCTTTTAGCACATTGTTGTAGTTCATTAATGGTTCTCCCATTCCCATAAATACAATGTTGGATAATTTATGATGATAATACAATAAACTTTCTTTGTTAATTGCAGCAACTTGATCGTAAATTTCATCTGGATTTAAATTTCGCATTTTTTTTAAGCGAGCTGTAGCACAAAATTTACAGTCTAATGAGCAACCAACTTGGCTAGAAACACAAGCTGTAGTTCTAGATTCAGTTGGAATTAAAACCGATTCTACAATTAATCCATCATGTAATTTAATAGCATTTTTTACCGTACCATCATTGCTTCGTTGCATTTTATCAACCTCTATATGATTGATAACAAAATTATCGTGCAGCATTTTACGAGTTTCTTTAGAAAGGTTTGTCATTCCTTCAAAAGAGTGTGCGCTTTTAATCCATAGCCATTCATAAACTTGATTTCCTCTAAAAGCCTTATCTCCTTGCTCCACAAAAAAATTGCGAAGTTGTTCTTTAGTTAAAGCACGAATATCTTTCTTTTTAGTCATTTTAAAATCTAGTTTATAAAATTATTCCCGCCAAAGCGGGAATATATTTTTTCTAAAGTATTTAAATTTATTATATAATTAGCATAGCATCACCATAAGAATAAAACTTATATTTTTCTTTGATAGCTTCTTTGTATGCTTTCATTAAAAAATCATAACCTGCAAAAGCTGCCGTCATCATCATTAATGTTGATTTTGGTGTATGGAAATTTGTAATCATACAATTTGCAATGCTAAAATCGTAAGGTGAAAATATAAATTTATTAGTCCAGCCATCAAAAGCATTTAAATGTTGATCAGAAGATACAGCACTTTCTAAAGATCTCATAACAGTTGTACCAACTGCACAAATTCTTTTTTTAGAATCTATAGCTTCATTTACAATTTTTGCAGTTTCAGGTGTTATTAATGATTTTTCGGAATCCATTTTATGTTTAGATAAATCTTCAACCTCTACTCCACTAAAAGTTCCTAAACCAACATGAAGTGTAATTTCAGCAAAATCGATTCCTTTAATTTCTAAACGTTTCATTAAATGTTTTGAAAAGTGTAAACCTGCAGTTGGAGCAGCAACAGCTCCTTCGTGTTTTGCATAAATAGTTTGATATCGTTCTTCATCCGATGGTTCAACTTCTCTTTTAATATATTTTGGTAACGGAGTTTCTCCTAATTCTTGTAATTTTTTTCTAAATTCTTCGTAAGATCCATCATATAAAAAACGTAAAGTTCTTCCTCTAGATGTAGTATTATCAATAACTTCTGCTACTAAACTTTCATCATCTCCAAAAAATAATTTATTACCTATTCTAATTTTACGAGCAGGATCTACCAAAACGTCCCATAATCTACTTTCTGCATTTAATTCTCTTAATAGAAATACTTCAATTCTAGCACCTGTTTTTTCTTTTTCGCCATACATACGAGCAGGAAAAACTTTAGTGTTGTTTAATACCATTAAATCGCCTTCATCAAAATAATCAATTAAATCTTTAAATAATTTATGTTCAATAGTTTGTTCTTTTCTGTTTAAAACCATTAAACGTGCTTCATCTCTATGCTCTGCTGGGTACTCTGCCAATAACTCCATTGGCAAATCAAATTTATAATGTGATAACTTCATGTATTTTTTTTAAAGAATGAGCGCAAATATACAACTTCAACATAGGGGTTGTCAAGTGTTTAAGCATTTAAAATTTATTTTAGTAAAAATTATTGAGTTATTTTTTCAAAATCATTCCAAAAATTAGGGTATGATTTTGAAACAACTTCTGGATCTTCAATTTGTATTGGACCCTTTAATGCCAAAGGTGCAAATGCCATTGCCATCCTATGATCATGATATGTTGCTATGGAAATATTTTTATTAATTACAGCTGAAGAAAACACTTGAATTGAATTATCCGTAATATTTACCTTTCCCCCTAATTTTTCAATTTCAGTTTTAAGAGCTACCAGCCTATCCGTTTCTTTAATTTTAAGCGTGTGTAAACCTGTAAGTTTACATGAAATTCCCAAACCAAAGCAAGTAACCGCAACAGTTTGAGCTAAATCTGGAGTATTAATTAAATCTAACTCTAAATTTTTAGGAATAAGAGTATTTGCATTCTTTAAAATAATAGTATTCTCCTTAAATATTGTTTGCACACCTAATTTTTTATAAATATTAAATAAATCTGCATCTCCTTGCAAACTATTTTTTCTATAAGAAGCTAGTTGTATTTCAGAATTTGGACTTAAAGCTACTAAACTGTAAAAGTATGAAGCCGAGCTCCAATCGGATTCTACTACAATAGTTTTATTTTTTATAGCATATTGAGGTAAAATTGTAATTATATTATCTTTCCAATCAAATTCAATTCCTATATTACTTAACAAACTGAGTGTCATTTTAATATATGGAACTGAAGTTACTTCGCCTTTAAATTTTAATTTAATTCCGTTAGGTAATTTTGGAGCAATTAATAGTAAGGCTGAAATATATTGACTACTAACATCTCCTTGAATTTCAACAAAATCCTTAACTAACTTTTTTCCTGAAATTTTTAAAGGAGGATATCCTTCTTTTTCCAGATATTGAATTTCTGCTCCTAAAAATCTTAAAGCATCTACTAAAATTTTAATTGGTCTGTTTTTCATCCTATCAGAACCTGTTAAAATTACTTCTCTATTTTCTTGAGTTGCAAAATAAGCCGTTAAAAACCGCATAGCTGTGCCTGCGTGACTAATATTTATTTCATTTTCAGATGAAACTAATGCTTTTTGTAAAACTAATGAATCGTCGGATACTGATGGATTTTCAATTTTTAAATTATCATACAATTGTTGTAAAATTAATAGTCTATTAGTCTCACTCTTAGATCCAGTAATTTGAATTTTTTTATTTTCTATTTTATTAACCTTATTAATTTTCAACAACTCCATTCTATGTTTTATTTATAACATTGATTAAAATATTTTTTAATAGATTTACTACTCGTTTGTTTTTCAATCAACTTAACCTAATATTATGAAAAAATATCTCTTCCTTTTTAGCTTCCTTTTTTTTATTTCAGCAAACAAAGTTAATGCTCAAAAAATAGTATCCAAATTAAACGAGAAATATTATAGTGCAATTCAATGGCGAAACATTGGACCTTTTAGAGGTGGTAGAAGTGCTGCTGTAACTGGGGTTCCTAATAAAGCAAATTTATATTATTTTGGAGCTACTGGCGGAGGAGTTTGGAAAACTACAGATGCAGGGAATTCTTGGAGTAATATTTCTGATGGCTATTTTGGCGGATCTATTGGAGCAATTGCAGTTAGTGAATCTGACAATAATGTAATTTATGTGGGCACTGGTGAAGTAACTGTTAGAGGAAATGTATCTTCAGGTAATGGTATGTGGAAATCTGTTGATGCAGGAAAAACTTGGAAACATATTGGGTTAGAAAATTCCCGTCACATTCCTCGAGTTCGAATTAATCCTAAAAATTCAGATATTGTGTACGCAGCTGTGTTAGGAGATTTATATAAATCGAATGAAGAAAGAGGCGTTTTTAAATCTATTGACGGTGGGAAAACTTGGAAAAAAGTTTTATACACAAATCCCGATGCTGGAGCAGTTGATTTAATTATTGACCCTAATAATCCTCGTATTTTATATGCTTCTACTTGGAATGTTAGAAGAACTCCTTATAGTTTTTCAAGTGGAGGAAAAGGATCCGCTATTTGGAAAAGCTCCGATGAAGGAGAAACATGGACTAACATATCAACGAATAAAGGGTTACCAAAAGGAATCTGGGGAATTAGTGGAATTGCTGTTTCACCATTAAATTCTGATATAGTTTGGGCTTTAATTGAAAACAAAGATGGTGGTATTTATAAATCTTTAGATGCAGGAAAAACCTGGAAACTAATTAATAGTGAACGAAAATTACGTCAACGTGCTTGGTATTACACGCGGATTTATGCCGATACCAAAGATGAAAACACCCTTTATGTTTTAAATGTTCAGTATCATCAATCAAAAGATGGAGGAAAAACATTCAAATCTTTTAATGCTCCACATGGAGATCATCACGATTTATGGATTGCTCCTGAAGATAGCCAACGAATGATTATTGGTGATGATGGAGGCGCTCAAATTAGTTTTGATGCAGGTGAAAACTGGAGCACTTATATGAACCAACCAACTGCTCAATTTTATAGAGTTGTAACAGATAATTATTTCCCTTATAGAATTTACGGAGCCCAACAAGATAATTCAACGGTACGAATTGCTCATAGAACTGACGGAGGAACCATTAATGAAAGGGATTGGGAAAGTACAGCTGGCGGAGAAAGTGCTCATATTGCTGTAGATCCATTAAATAATGATATAGTTTATGGTGGAAGTTATGGAGGTTTATTAACCCGAATAAATCACAAAACTGGAGAGCATAGAGTTATAAATGTTTGGCCTGATGACCCAATGGGACACGGAGCTAAAGACATGAAATATCGCTTTCAGTGGAATTATCCAATTTTCTTTTCTCCTCATAATAAAAAGAAATTATACACCACTTCAAATCATGTTCATGTAACTTATAATGAAGGTCAATCTTTTGAAGTTATAAGTCCAGATTTAACAAGAAATGATCCGAAAACTCTAGAACCTTCAGGTGGTCCAATAACAAAAGATAATACTGGTGTTGAATATTATGGAACTATTTTTGCCGCAGTTGAATCTCCTTATGAAAAAGACTTGATTTGGACAGGATCAGATGATGGTTTGGTTTATATTACAACTAACGGAGGAAAAAACTGGACAAATGTTACGCCTAAAAAAATGCCTGAATGGATGATGATTAATTGTATTGAAGTTGATCCGTTTACAAATGGTGGAGCTTATATTGTTGGTACTAGATATAAACTTGGAGATAATACTCCTTATATATACAAAACTGAAAATTATGGCAAAAGCTGGAAATTATTAACTAAAGGTATTAATCCTGATTTTTTTACAAGAGTACTTCGTGCCGATCCAAAAAGAAAAGGTTTATTATATGCAGGAACCGAAAACGGCATGTATATTAGTTTTGATGATGGAAATAATTGGAAACCGTTTCAGCTAAATTTACCAATTGTTCCTATTACTGATTTAACTATAAAAAACAACAATTTAATTGCTGCCACACAAGGTCGTGCTTTTTGGATAATTGATGATTTAACACCCCTTCATCAATTAAATAATAAATTAACTTCTAAAGATGATTTCCTTTACAAACCAATGGATAGTTACCGAATGGGAGGAAGTAAACGAAAATCAAAAACTGCTGGACAAAATCATCCTGGAGGAGTTATCATAAATTACTATATTAACGATATTAATGAAAAAGACACTTTGAGTTTATCTTTCTTTGAAAAATCAGGAAAGCTTATTAAAACGTTTTCAACTATACCTAATAAGAAAGAAAAAGAAGAAAAATTAAAAGCAAAAAAAGGTGACAATATTTTTAATTGGAATATGCAATATCCTGATGCTGAAAAAGTAAAAGGAATGATTTTATGGTGGGCATCTTTAAGTGGACCTAAAGCGCTTCCTGGTGAGTACAAAGTATCATTAAGTAAAAACCATAAAATGGTATCTGAGCAAACTTTTACCTTACTAAAAGACCCTAGAAGCTCTGCTTCAGAAGAAGATTTACAAGCTCAGTTTAAATTTATTATTGAAATTCAAAAAAAGCTGACAGAAATTCATAAAACTTTGAAGAAAATTACCAAAGCTAAAAAGCAAATAAAGCAGTTAAAATCTTCTATTACGGATACAAAAAAGAACAAAGACATTATTGATTTAGCAGATAAAATTGTAAAAGAATTGACTACTTATGAAAATATTTTATACCAGACAAAAAGTAAAAGCAATCAGGATCCGTTGAATTTTCCAATTCGATTAAATAATAAGTTAGCGCATTTAAATTCACTAAGTTCCATAGGTGATTTTAAACCTACTGACCAATCTATTGCCTTTAAAAATGAAATTACCAAACTTATTGATTCTGAGTTAGCTAAAATTTATAAAATATTTAAAGAAGATATTCCTTTGCTTAATAAAAAAGTAAAAGAAAGTGATATAAATTTGATTAACTTAAATTAATTTTTCTTCTGCTTATAGTTATTATAAGTTTATAAAAAAGTATGAAAAACTTTTCTATTTTTTTATAAACTTATAATATCCTGCCATAAAAAGACCGTAAAAAACGGACATAATAATTAATCGTTCAAAAAAGAAAAACCAATTGCCATTATAAAAATATTGGTTTAACATGGCTGTAAAACTGGCATTTTTAATTACTGAAATAATTATTTCAATACAAAAAATAATTATTAAAAACCCAACTCCAAATTGTAAAACAAGCTTAAAAAAAGGTACTTTTTTGTAAGAATTCATTTATTTTAATTTTGGATTATTATGATGTCTATCATGGTCTCTATTTGTTTTAATATCCATTTTTTTATCAAATGCTGCTTGTAAATCAATACCTGTTTGGTTTGCCAAACACAACACTACAAATACCACATCAGCTAACTCTTCTCCTAAGTCTTTATTTTTATCACTTTCTTTTTCACTTTGCTCCCCATAACGTCTTGCAATAATACGTGCAACTTCACCAACTTCTTCGGTTAATTGAGCCATATTAGTTAGTTCATTAAAATAACGAACTCCATGTTCTTTTATCCAATTATCAACTATTAGCTGCGCATTTTTAATATCCATAATGGTTTTATTTTTTAACTGATTTTCAAAGATAAAAACTTATCTTCATTTAGGTGCTTTTCAAATACTTTAAAAATTCTTCTCTAGGTATTTCTCTTGCTCCCAAACTAGCTAAATGATTGTTGTAAACTTGGCAATCTACTAATTTATAATTTTCTGTTTCTAGTTTTTTAACCAAATAAATAAACGCCATTTTTGAAGCGTTACTAACTTTACTAAACATGCTTTCTCCACAAAAAATTGTTCCTAAGTCTATACCGTACAAACCACCAACTAACTCGTTATTTTGCCAAACTTCTACTGATTTTGCAATACCTTTTTTATGCAGATTAACATATGCTTTTTGCATTTCATCCGTAATCCAAGTTTGGCCTTGATCTGCTGCTCTAAAAATATGTTTGCAATTAAATATTACTTGTTCAAAATTTTGATTAAAAGTTACTTTAAATTCCTTTTTTCGAAGTACTTGTTTCATGCTTTTTGAAATTTTTAATTCTGATGGAAACAATACCATTCGTGGATCTGGACTATACCAGATAATTGGTTCTCCTTGATTAAACCATGGAAAAATTCCGCTTTTATATGCAAGTGTTAACCTTTTAACTGATAAATCTCCTCCAATAGCCAACATACCATTTTCATCGGCTAGTTGTACATCAGGAAAAACAAGTTCATTAGTAAGCAAAAACATAATTTAAAATTACGGTAATTTTAAAAACAAAAAAAGAGAAAAGCTAAACGCTTTTCTCTTAAATATTTTTAGTCATTTAACCATTAAAATGGTAAATCGTCAGGTTCGTTTTCGTCTAAATTAGTTGTAGTTTCAAAACTTTCAGCTGGAGCCATTGGAGGAATTTCATTTGAATTTTCAGCTTGTAAATTTTCAATTCTCCAACCTTGAATAGCATTAAAATATACTGCTTCTCCTTGAGGATTAATCCATTCTCTACCTGTTAAATTAATGGATATTTTTACATCTTGCCCTTCTTGATAGTTATTCAATAAATCACATTTATCCTGTACAAATTCAATTTTTAGCATTTGTGGATATTGATCATTTGTTGTTAATATCATTTCTCTTTTTCTAAAACCGCTTGCTCCAAAAGTTTTAGTTTCCTCAATTTTTTTAATTTTTCCTGTAACTTCCATTTTTTACTTAATTTTCCATTAAAAGTACTTTCCAAGCACTTATTACATCATTTTTTGCTAAAAAAGCTTTGGCAAATGTATGTTTTTTTACCTTATTTTCAATTACAAATTCGGCATGTTCTTTCGCAAACTTATTAACATCCTTTGGATTAGGTATACGTTCTACATTGCCTAACATTCCTAAATCGTTTCCTGTTAAAACAGTACTATTTCTTATTTCTAACGGAATTGCATCCACCCCAATACCTAAAGTTGATAACGGTTTTGGAATTTCAAAAAAACCTTCTTTAGCTCTAGAATAAAAACTTCCTCCTGCTCTTGAAACTAAATCTAACTTTTGTTGATCAATTTCTTCATTCTCATTCAAATATTCTTCACAAATGTGTAATTTAACTACTTCACAAATTACTAAATTTCCTGCACCACCTTCATTACCCAAAGCAACAACTTCATTTACTTTACATTCAAATTGAACTGGAGACTCTTTAACTCTAAAAGGTTTAACTTCCTCTGATTTTAGCATTGTAAATCCGGCTTTTTCAAATTCATTAACTCCTTCAGCATATTCAGTACTTGCCAACGACATTTGATGAACCATTGCATAATTAACCACATTAATAACTACTTCTTTTGTGCTTAGTACATTTTCTAAAGTATGTTTTGTGGTGTTATCTCTTACTCTACGAGCTGGTGAAAATATTAATATAGGCGGATTAGCACTAAAAACATTAAAAAAACTGAAAGGAGATAAATTAGGATTTCCTTTAGCATCTATTGTACTTGCAAATGCTATTGGCCTTGGAGCCACTGCACTTAACAAGTAACTATGTAATTTTTTGGTGGATATATTTTTAGGATAAATGCTTATCATTTTTTCTTTTTAGCAAATGTAAATAAATCCCTCTTAAAATAATAACCATAATATTTTTTAGTTATACTAACAGATTTTATATTTGACTAATGGCTTCACAACAATACACCAAATTAATTAGAGGGCTGGTAATTAGCGCATCGTTTATTATTGTTTCTCTTATATTATGGAATACGTATTCTTTTTTCCAAAAGTTTAAAAAAGAAGAACGTTCTAAAATTGAAGTTTTAGCATTGGCTTATAAACGCTTAAATATTTTAGATTTAAATGCTGATATTACTCTGGAATATAAAATTATTGGTAACAACCATAATATACCAATACTAATAACTACCGAAAAAGGAGAAATTACAGAGTGGTCAAATTTAGATCCAAATAAGGTTAAGCAACCTAATTATTTAAAAAAGCAACTGGCTTTAATGAAAAGTCAAAATGTGCCAATTGTTGTAAGTTATTTAGATAAAGAAAAAAATAAAACAATTAGGCTTTATATTTATTACCGAGACTCTGATATACTTACAAAACTTAAATACTACCCAATTGCCCTAATTTTAATTTTAGTATTATTTACTAGTGTTATTTATCTGTTTTTTAAATCATCTAAAGTTGCGGAACAAAACAAACTTTGGACAGGAATGGCTAAAGAAACTGCTCATCAAATTGGAACACCTTTATCTTCATTATTAGGTTGGATTGAAATTTTACGAATAGAGAATACCGATAAAAATACCGTTCAGGAAATTGAAAAAGATGTTAGTCGTTTAAATACTATAGCTGAACGATTTTCTAAAATTGGCTCAGTTCCTGAAGTTAAAAAGAAAAATATTGTTGCAACCACAAAAAATGCGTTTGCATATTTACAAGCAAGAAGTTCTAAACAAGTTCATTTTAATTTTAACTCTAGCTCACCTGTAATTAATGCCAATATAAATGAACAATTATTTAGTTGGGTAATTGAAAATTTAATTAAAAATGCAATTGATGCTATGGAAGGCAAAGGAGAAATACATTTAAATATTAATGAAACTTCTAAAAATATTTTAATAACTATAAAAGATACTGGAAAAGGTATTTCTAAAAAAATACAGCAAAAAATATTCTCTCCTGGTTTTACTACCAAAAAAAGAGGCTGGGGATTAGGGTTATCGTTAGCTAAAAGAATTATTGAAGATTACCATAACGGTAAAATTGGCGTAATTAATTCAGAAATTGGTAAAGGAACTACTTTTGAAATTTCCTTAAAAAAACAATTATAACTTATCTGAAATAGCCTTTGCTATTGCTTCAAATTCTACAGGTTCGAGTTTCACTTTTTTGGTAAACTGAATATCTTCCATTGCATTTAAAGGAATTAAATGCACATGTACATGAGGTACTTCTAAGCCTATAACAGCCATCCCAATTCTATCACAATCTATTACTTTTTTTTGAGCAATTGCTATTTCTCTTGAAAAACTCATTAATTCATTGTACGTTTCTTCATCTAAATCAAAAAGCCTATTTACTTCTTTTTTTGGAACCACTAAAGTATGTCCTTTAGCATTTGGATTAATATCTAAAAACGCAAAAAATTTATCGTTTTCAGCAACTTTATAAGAAGGTATTTCGCCTTTAATTATTTTAGTAAAAATTGTACTCATTATTTCTGTTTTATTCAAAATTAAAAAACCCTTTTCAATAATCAAACTGAAAAGGGTTTATTTCATTTTTTTAATTATTTATGCTCTTGAAATATCTAAAATTTCAAATTTCATAATACCACTTGGCACTTGAATTTCGGCTATGTCGCCTACTTTTTTACCTAACAATCCTTTCCCAATAGGTGAATTAACAGATAATTTACCTTCTTTTATATTAGTTTCGGAATCCGCAACTAGAGTATAAGTAAACTCCATTTTATTAGCTACGTTTTTAATTTTAACAATAGAATGAATCAAAACCTTTGAAGTATCTAATAACGATTCGTCCAAAATACGAGCATTAGAAATTACTTCTTTTAATTTTGCTATTTTTAATTCTAACAACGATTGTTCTTCTTTGGCAGCATGATATTCGGCATTTTCACTCAAATCGCCTTTATCACGTGCTTCACTAATTGCATTACTAACTCTTGGGCGTTCCACATGTTCTAAATGCTCTAGTTCGCTCTTTAGTTTTTTCATCCCTTCCACTGAATAATACGAAATTTCACTCATAACTTATCATTTTATTAAAAATACAAAAATCTCAAAACTGAAACCAGAATGAGATTTAACACAAATGTACAAAATAATTGTAAATTGCAATCGTTAATCCGATAATACTAATATATAACTATGCGAAAGTTCCTTTTATTGTTTTTAATAACTTCCTTTTTTTCTTGTGAAAGAAACAATACAAACGACATTTTACCAAATATAGATGTTAATGTTGTTTTAGATTTAAATTTACCTGAATATATTTCACTAAAAACCCCTAGTGATTGGGTTTATGTACAAGGTGGTTTACAAGGAATTGTAGTTCAAAATACTGGCATTGGAAATCCTAATTTTAAAGCTTTTGAAAGAGCCTGTCCAAATAACGATTGTACTTCGCCTATGACCTTTGATGGTAGTTTAAAATTAAAATGTTCGTGTGACGATAGTGAATACAGTATTATTGATGGTTCTCCTCAAACAGCAGGGAATTATCATTTTGCAAGAGAGTACAAGGTAAATCAAGTAAACGAAAACACTTTAATAATTACCAATTATTAACTTTATATTTCAATCAAATTAGTACTTTTGTGTCAAAGCATAAAAAGTGAAAAATTATTTCTCATCCAATTTTAAGTTAGGCGTTTTAGGCGGTGGTCAATTAGGTAAAATGTTGCTAACTGAAACGCATAAGTTTGATATTTATACTTGTATTTTAGACACTTCAAAAGATGCTCCTTGCGCTCAAATTTGTAATGAATTTTATCAAGGTAGTTTAATGGATTTTGACACGGTTTATAATTTTGGAAAAAAAGTTGACTTGTTAACCATTGAAATTGAACATGTAAATATTGATGCCTTATTTAAATTACAAGAGGAAGGATTAGAAATTTATCCTCAGCCACAAGTTTTAGAAATCATTCAGAACAAAGGAAAACAAAAAGATTTTTTTGTAGAAAACAACATTCCTACTTCTCCCCATCAACGTTTTAAAAGATTAAATGAGTTAAAAAAAGGAACCTTAAAGTTTCCTTTTGTATGGAAATCTGCCCAATTTGGT
Organism: Lutibacter sp.; assembly: GCF_033723435.1. Lineage (GTDB taxonomy): Bacteria > Bacteroidota > Bacteroidia > Flavobacteriales > Flavobacteriaceae > Lutibacter. The sequence continues at coordinate 69,665 of NZ_JAWVXC010000004.1, forward strand.
TATGATGGAACTGGTGTTAAAATTGTAAAAAATGAAGCCGACTTAAACACTTTAAATGATACCGATTGTATTATTGAAGAATTAATTCCGTTTAAAAATGAACTGGCTGTAATTGTAGCCCGTAATAAAAACGGAGAACTTAAAACATATCCAGTTGTTGAAATGGAATTTCATCCTGAAGCAAATCAAGTGGAATATGTAATTTGTCCTGCAAGAATTTCAGATGAAGTTGCTCGAAAAGCACAAGATATTGCCTTAAAAGTAGCTAATTCTTTTAAACATATTGGTTTATTAGCCGTTGAACTTTTTCAAACAGAAGATGATGAAATTTTGGTTAATGAAGTTGCTCCACGAACTCATAACAGCGGACATTACAGTATTGAAGCATCGTACACCAATCAATTCGAACAACATGTGCGTAGCATTTTAAATCTACCTTTAGGAAATACAAGTAGTAAAGTTGCCGGAATAATGGTAAATTTAGTGGGTGAAGAAGGATATTCAGGAAATGTTGTATATAAAAACATGGGACAAATTTTAAAAATGGATGGTGTTACACCTCATATTTACGGAAAAAAACAAACGCGGCCGTTTAGAAAAATGGGACATGTAACTATTGTAAATAACAATTTAAATGAAGCTCGGAAAATTGCTGAAAAAGTAAAAAACACCATTCGAGTAATTAGTGAATAGTTTTTGATTTTTTAATCTTTAATAATAAACAAAATGAGTAAAGTAGGAATAATTATGGGAAGTGATTCAGATTTTCCAATAATGCAACAAGCAGTAGAAATATTAAAAAGTTTTGATATTGAAGTAGAAGTAGAAGTTGTTTCTGCTCACCGAACTCCTGAAAAATTATATGATTATGCCAAAAATGCTCATGCCAGAGGAATTTCAGTAATAATTGCTGGAGCTGGAGGAGCTGCTCATTTACCAGGTATGGTTGCTTCGATGAGTCCGCTACCTGTAATTGGAGTTCCTATAAAATCATCCAATTCCATTGATGGTTGGGATTCCATTTTATCTATTTTACAAATGCCTGGTGGTGTACCAGTAGCAACTGTTGCACTAAATGGTGCTAAAAATGCAGGTATTTTAGCTGCTCAAATTATTGGCAGCTCAAATAAAAATGCGCTAAATAAAATTATTGAATTTAAAGAAGCGCTAAAAAATAAAGTTATTAAAGCAAATAATAACTTAAAGAAAGGTTTATAACCGTACTATTTTTTTAGGAGTAACCTTTTCCCCTTTTTTATTTTTAAAACTAAATCCTTCTACTAAAGTATTTATTCTTAATTTTTTATCTGTTTTAGTGTTTTTCATTTCAGATTCAACCATCATCATTATTAAAATTATTTAAGTATTGCTTTAACGTACTTTAATTTTAAATAGTATAAATTTTAACAAAAAATATTGCTTTAATTTTATGATTTCTTTTAACAAAAAAAGTCACATCATAATAATATATTTGCTACTTAAATATTCTATAGATTTTAACCATGAGTAATCCGTTATTACAAAAATTTGAAACTCCATTTAATACTGCTCCTTTTTCAAAAATTAAAAATGAGCATTTTAAACCTGCATTTGAAAAAGCTATTGAAATAGCAACTGCTGAAATTGATGCCATTTGTAATAACCCAAAAGTTCCAACTTTTGAAAACACTATAGAAGCTCTAGATTTTAGCGGCCAAATGCTTGACAGAATTTCAAGTATTTTTTTTAATTTAAATAGCGCTGAAACTTCTGAAGAAATTCAAAAAATAGCGCAAGAAGTTTCTCCTTTATTAACCAAATTTTCAAATGATATTACTTTAAATAAAAAATTATTTAAACGTGTTCAACTAGTTTACGACATAAAAGATGAGTTAGATTTAACCAAAGAACAAGACACTTTACTTACTAATAAATATAAAAGTTTTGTTAGAAACGGGGCAAATCTAAAATCAAAAGAAAAAGAAAAATTACGAAAAATCGATACCGAATTAGCTAAAGTAAAATTAAATTTTGGTGAAAATGTATTAGCAGAAACAAATGCCTTTGAACTTCATATTACTAACAAAGAAGAATTAAATGGCTTACCAGAAACCAGTTTAGAATTAGCCGAAATTACAGCCAAACAACGCAACAAAAAAGGTTGGGTTTTCACCTTAGATTATCCAAGTTACATTCCCTTTATGACTTATGCTGAGAACAGACTTTTAAGAAAAAAAATGGCTGTAGCATTTGGAGCAAAAGCATTCCAAAACAATAAAAATGATAATCAAAAAAATGTATTGTCTATTGTAAACCTTCGAAATAAAAGAGCAAATTTATTAGGATATAAAACGCATGCTCATTTTGTTTTAGAAGAGCGAATGGCTGAAAACCCAGATAATGTCATTACATTTTTAAACGATTTATTAGAAAAAGCAACCCCTGCTGCTAATAACGATTTTGAACAATTAAAAAACATTGCCAAAAAAGATGGCATTAATAATTTAGAAAAATGGGATAGTGCTTATTATTCCGAAAAACTTAAAAAGCAATTATTCGATTTAGATCAAGAACTTTTAAAACCTTATTTTAAATTAGAAAACGTAATTAATGGTGTTTTTAAAGTTGCTCAAAAACTATACGGATTAAACTTTGAGGAAATTAAAAATATTGATACTTATCACGAAGATGTTAAAACATTTAAAGTAACAGACAAATCATCTAATTTTATTGCAGTTTTTTATGCTGACTTTTTCCCAAGAAAAGGAAAACGTGGAGGTGCTTGGATGACATCTTTTAAAAATCAGTGGATTAAAAACAATGAAAATTCAAGACCACATATATCTATTGTTTGCAATTTTACCAAACCTACAGAAACAAAACCTTCACTATTAACTTTTAATGAAGTTACTACACTTTTCCATGAGTTTGGACATGCGTTGCACGGAATGTTAGCCAACACCACTTATCCAAGTTTATCTGGAACTAACGTTTATTGGGATTTTGTTGAATTGCCAAGTCAATTACTTGAAAATTGGTGTTATGAAAAAGAAACATTAGAATTATTTGCTAAACATTATAAAACTAACCAACTAATTCCTATGGAATTAGTAAAAAAAATTAAAGAGTCTTCAAATTTTTTAGAAGGAATGCAAACTCTTCGTCAATTAAGTTTTGGAATTTTAGATATGAAATGGCATACTACAAATCCAGATAAAATTAATTCGGTGAAAGAATTTGAGTCTATTGCTTTTAAAAACACACAACTTTTTCCTGATGTAAAAGAAAATTGTATGAGCACATCTTTTTCACACATTTTTCAAGGAGGTTATTCTTCTGGATATTATTCCTACAAGTGGGCTGAAGTTTTAGACGCAGATGCATTTGCTTATTTTCTAGAAAATGGCATATTCAATTCTGAAATTGCACAAAAATTTAAAACTAATATTCTACAAAAAGGAGGCACAGAAAAACCTATGGATTTATATCTAAAATTTAGAGGAAAAAAACCTTCTATTGATGCTTTATTAAAACGCGCTGGGTTAAAAAAATAATGCTCAAAACTGTTTATTTAAACAAATTATAAGTTATAATTCACCTATTTTCTGTCAATTTAATACAATAAAATGCATTTTTTATCCAATAAACGGTAACAATATAATCTATATTTAACCATATAAAACTAATAAACAGTGCGTTTTATCAATTATTTTACTCGTTTTTACAAATAAATGGCTATTTATTTTGTTATTTAAAAAATAAATTATACTTTAGTAGTGTTAAAAATCATTAACCCCAACAATATTTGAATTGTATGAATTTTAATTTAAGACATAATGTCGAATTAACCAACCAAACCCCACCGGTTAATAAACTTGAAAAATCATCAAACTTGTTTTTCCAACAAAGCAAGTTTGATGATTTTTATTTATCTAATAAAACCCCAAAAACCAATTATATAATAATTTTAAATAATAGTATTTTTAGTAAGAATGGTGATTCAGTATGGTGGTTACGCAGTAATCCTATTTGCTAGTTATAAATTATGCGTAATCACATCTGAATTCCCTTAAAATTTTAAAAACAAAAATCCCTAACCCCAAAACCCCACAAAATGAAACCTCACATTCTAAAACTTTCCTTAGTAGTTTTTTTAAGTTTTGTTTTATTTTCTTGTTCAAAAGAAGACGATGGCATTTATCTTAATCAAACTGCAGAAGTAGTAAATAAAAATGTCACTTATTCTAAAATTGAGAACGATATTTTAGACCTTGTAAATGCTCACAGAACAAGTTTAGGGCTTTCAACATTAAGCAAATTAGACGTTGTTTCTGGTGTAGCAGATGGACATACTGAATACATGATAGAAACTGGTACAATTAGCCATGATAATTTTGATGAAAGAGCTCAGGAGCTAATGGATAATGCAGGAGCAAAATCTGTAGCCGAAAATGTAGCTTATGGATACACAACAGCAGAAAGCGTTGTTAATGGTTGGCTTAATAGTCCAGAACATAAAGCAATAATTGAAAACCCTAATTTTACTCATTTTGGTATTTCAACCGAAGCAAACAACGACGGAAGAAACTTTTTTACCCAAATGTTTATAAAAAAATAATTAACCTCAAAACCATTCTCACATGAAAACTTCATCCCCACTAAAAAGCAATCAAAAATCTCATTTGACTGTTATTAAAAACAACAAAAAGGCTGAACAGAAGGCGTCTAAAAAAATATACATAAATACATTATCGCCAGATTTTAGCTATTTAGATAAATTAGGTAAATTAATAAGACCTAAAAAATGCATCATGCTATAATCACAACAGAGTCCCCACAACTGTAGTTAAAAGCAAAGCATAAATTAAGTCAAAGTCCCCTCAACATTTAATAAAAGCTTATTTAACCCAATAAAACTTCGTCCCCTTAACTGTAGTTTTATTAATCTGGTTAAATAAGTTTTTATTTTTTATTTAACTGCTAAAAAAATAGAATAGGATAAAAAATGTTATATTTTTGTGCTTTTAACCTAACTATTTAAAATGAAACAATTCGATGTAGCTGTTATTGGCTCAGGACCAGGAGGATATGTTGCTGCTATTAGATGTGCACAACTTGGATTAAAAACTGCCATTATTGAAAAATATAATACTTTGGGAGGAACTTGCCTTAATGTTGGGTGCATTCCATCAAAAGCTCTATTAGATTCTTCACACCATTATTTTGATGCTGTTAAACATTTTAAAACACACGGTATTGAAACTTCCGAATTAAAAATAAATTTTGAGCAAATGATTGCTCGTAAAAATGAAGTAGTTGCACAAACATCTGGTGGAATCAATTATTTAATGGACAAAAACAAAGTAACTGTTTTTCAAGGAACTGGAAGTTTTAAAGATGCTACTCATATTTCCATAAAAAATGCTGATGGTGAAGCCGAAGAAATTGAAGCTAAAAAAACTATTATAGCAACTGGCTCAAAACCTGCTACCTTACCATTTATTAAATTAGATAAAAAACGAGTAATAACTTCAACTGAAGCATTAAGTTTAAATGAAATACCTAAACATTTAATAGTTATTGGAGGTGGTGTTATTGGTTTAGAATTAGGTTCGGTTTATAATAGATTAGGTTCTCAAGTATCCATAATTGAATATATGCCAACCATTATTCCTGGTATGGATGGAATGTTAGCAAAAGAATTACAAAAATCCTTAAAAAAACAAGGAATTAAATTCTACACAAATCACAAAGTTACTTCTGTTGAAAACACTGGCAATGAAGTAAAAATAATTGCTGATGACAAAAAAGGAAATCCTGTTGAATTTACTGGTGATTACACTTTAATTTCAGTAGGGAGAAAACCTTATACTGAAGGATTAGGACTAGAAAACGTTAAACTTAAAGTTTCTGACAGAGGCCAAATTGAAACAAATCAAAATCTTCAAACCAATGTTTCAAACATTTATGCTATTGGTGATGTTGTTAAAGGTGTCATGTTAGCTCATAAAGCTGAAGAAGAAGGAACTATGGTTGCTGAAATTATTGCAGGTCAAAAACCTCATATTGATTATAATTTAATTCCAGGAGTTATATATACTTGGCCAGAAGTTGCTGCTGTTGGAAAAACTGAAGAACAACTAAAAACAGAGGGAATAAATTATAATGTAGGTACTTTTGCTATGCGTGCTTTAGGTAGAGCAAGAGCAAGTATGGATATTGATGGACAAATAAAAGTTTTAGCGGATGCGAAAACCGATGAAATATTAGGAGTTCATATGATTGGTGCCAGAGCTGCAGACATGATAGCTGAAGCGGTAATTGCTATGGAATTTAGAGCATCATCAGAAGATATTGCTCGTTCCTCTCATGCGCATCCTACTTACACAGAAGCTTTTAAAGAAGCTTGTTTAGATGTTGCTAACAGAGCTATTCACAGTTAAAATTTATTTTCTGAATTTATATAAGCATAAGTCCTTTCAATTTGAAAGGACTTATTTATTTTTGTAAACATGCAAAGAGCTGAAGTAACTATAAAAATTAATACTATAGATTTTGAATCAAAACTATTAGTTTGGGCTCAAAAATTTAAAGTAGCTTGCTGGTTAGACAGTAATAATTACCCTCAAAAACACAGTAATTATAATGCAGTTTTGGCTGTTGGTGCCGAAACCAAACTTTCTATTAATTACAAAAATGCTTTTCAAAAATTAAAAACGTATCAATCTAATTGTAACGACTATATTTTTGGTTATTTGGGATATGATCTGAAAAATGACATTGAAAATTTATCTTCCAACAATTTTGATGGTTTACATTTTTCAGATTTATTCTTTTTTCAACCTAAAAAGATTTTCTTTATCAAAAATAATACGCTAAAAATAAGCTATTTAAAGAAGCACGAAGAGGAAATTACAAGTGATTTGCAAAATATAAACACTACTAATATTTGTTATAATACTTCTGATTCTGAATTAAAAATAAAACTAAGAATCCATAAAGATGATTACTTTAACAAATTTCAAAAAGTGTTAAATCACATTCATCGTGGCGACATTTATGAGGCTAACTTTTGTCAGGAATTTTATAGTGAAAATGCTGTAATAAATCCGTTAAAAGTATTTCAAAATTTAAATGAAATTTCAAAACCTCCTTTTGCAACATTCTTCAAATTTGAAAATAATTATCTGCTTTCAGCTTCGCCAGAGAGGTATTTGAAAAAAGATGGAGATATTGTTATTTCTCAACCGATAAAAGGCACTGCAAAACGAGCTAAAACTGAAAAAGAAGATAGCGAATTAATTAAGGAGCTTGAACAAAATCAAAAAGAAAGAGCCGAAAATATTATGATTGTAGATTTAGTTCGTAACGATTTATCAACTGTTGCTTTAAAAGGAACTGTAAAAGTTGACGAACTATGCAAAGTTTATACTTTTAAACAAGTACATCAATTAATTTCAACCGTTTCATGCGTGGTTAAAAATGTAAATCCTATAGATATTATTAAAAAAACATTTCCAATGGGAAGTATGACTGGCGCTCCAAAAATAGCTGCTATGAAAATTATTGAAACTGTTGAAGAAACCAAACGAGGTTTATATTCTGGAACTGTTGGTTATATTACTCCAGACAACAATTTTGATTTTAATGTAATTATTAGAAGCATTTTATATAATGCAAACAAACAATACGTTTCCTACTCTGTTGGTAGTGCTATCACCTCAAAATCAACTCCTGAAGATGAATACGAAGAATGCCTTTTAAAAGCAAAAGCTATGAAACAGGTTTTGTTAAACAACAAATAATTATATTTACAACATGCTAGCAAAATTGCAACAACATATTAATACCAATTTACCATTTTTAATGGATAAAAAATTATTGATCACTATTTCTGGCGGTATTGATAGTGTGGTTTTAACGTATTTATTACATAAGTTAAAATTAAATATTTCGTTAGCTCATTGTAATTTTAAACTACGTGGAAAAGATAGTTTTAAAGATGCTGATTTTGTAAAAGATATATCTGAAAGTTTAAATATTCCTTTTTTTACCATTGAATTTGAAACCTTAAAATATGCCGAAGAAAATAAAATTTCTATCCAAATGGCTGCAAGAGATTTACGTTATAATTGGTTTCAAAAAATAAGTACGGAACAAAATTTTGACTATATTTTAACTGCTCACCATCTTGATGATGTTTTAGAAACTTTTTTAATTAATTTAACCAGAGGAACCGGGTTAAATGGACTAACAGGTATTCCTGAAATTAATGGAAATATTGTACGGCCTTTGCTCCCATTTTCAAGAAATGATATTTTAATTTACGCGTCAAAAAACAAATTGAAATGGCGAGAAGATAAAAGTAATTCTTCCATAAAATATGTTAGAAATAAAATTCGTCATAAAGTAATCCCAGTATTAAAAGAACTGAATCCTAACCTATTGAATTCTTTTGAAAATACTTTAAATAATTTAAGAGGAAGCCAACAAATTAATCAAGATCATATAAAAAATATTCTGGAAAAAGTTAGTGAACAACACGAAAATGAGTTGATTTTTAACATTAAAAAAATTAAACAATTAAATAATCCTAAAATATATTTATACGAGCTTTTAAAAAATTATGGATTCACAGAATTTGAAGATGTAGAAGCGTTATTAACTGCACAAAGCGGTAAACAAGTTTTTAGTAAAACTCATCGTTTATTAAAGGATAGAAATGTTTTAATTTTAACTGAAATAGAAAAAAATGATGATTTATTAAACTTTGAAATTTCAGAAAACACACCAAAAATAGAAAAACCAATACCACTAAAATTTGAAACAATTACCATTCCTTTTGACACTAAAAATTATCAAAATAAAATATTAGAAGAAGTTTTATTTGATGATAAAAACACGGTTTCTTTAGATTATGATAAAATTACATTTCCTTTAATTATTAGAAAGTGGCAAAAAGGAGATTATTTTTTTCCAATAGGATTAAACGGTAAAAAGAAAATTAGCAAGTTTTTTAAAGATGAAAAATTAGCTATTACAGCAAAAGAAAACATTTGGCTACTTCTTTCCAACAACCAAATAATTTGGGTAATTGGTCACAGATTAGACGACCGATTTAAAGTGACCAAAACCACTAATAAAATATTAAAAATAACTTGTTAAGTTTTTAAATAAATTTAATCAAATATATCGTTTTCGTTAAATTTCAATGTAACTTATACCTGTTTATACTAGGTTTTGTATCTTTCATTTTTAAAAAGTAAAATATGCATCAGGCACCAAAATTAACCAGATTTAATGAAAATGTAATGGCTAAATACCAAATTTACAATGGTATTTTTATGACTTTGCCTTTTGATACTATTACTAAAACTGGAGTACTTCTACCTTTATTTCATTCGGTATGTAAACAAGGGTTTTCTAATAAAAAAAATCCAAAAGAAATTGTAGAATCCTTTTTTAAAACCTATCAAGAAAATCCATCTGAAGAAAAAAAGATAAAACTTTTATTCCGTTTTATTCAATATATTGAACGTCAAGTAGTTCTTTTTGACGCAATTGAAGATGCTGCTTTTCCAATTGTAAATAATATGGATGGAGTTGGAACATTGCGTAATAGTAAAGAAACAGCAACTTCAGAAAACAAATGGGAAGCCTTACAAAAACATCTGCAAAAATTTAAAGTTCGATTAGTTTTAACCGCTCATCCAACACAATTTTACCCAGGAACCGTTTTAGGTATTATTACCGATTTAACTGAAGCAATTAAAAAAAATGATTTACTACAAATAAATCAGCTACTTGCTCAATTAGGTAAAACTCCTTTTTTTAAACACCAAAAACCATCTCCTTTTGATGAAGCTGTTAATTTAATTTGGTATCTAGAAAATGTTTTTTACCATTCAGCATCTACCGTTTATAATTATATTCAAAGTAATATTTTAGAATATAAATCAAACCCAAACGAAATAATAAATTTAGGATTTTGGCCAGGTGGAGATAGAGATGGAAATCCATTTGTAACTACAGAAATAACTCTAAAAGTTGCAGAAAGATTACGACAAACTGTACTTAAAAACTACTATAGAGATTTACGAAAATTAAAACGTCATTTAACCTTTGAAGGTATCGAAGAAATAATTTCAGAATTAGAAATTAATATATTTGAAAATAGTGTAAATGCACAATTAAACACTTTAATTCCTTTAGCTGATTTTAAGAAAAAACTTGAAACCATTAAAAAAATTTTAATTGCTAATTATCAATCTCTATATTTAAGTGAAGTAGAAGATATTATAAACAAAGTTCACTTATTTGGTTATCACTTTGCGAGTTTAGACATACGGCAAGATAGTAGGGTTCATCATAATGTTTTTGCGGATATTGTTACCACTTTACAAAGTAATGGAAACCATATTTTTAAGGATAATTATTTGGAACTTTCCGAAAAAGAACAAATACAGATACTATCAAATGTGTCTGACAATATTGATGTTTCCATTTTTAAAGATGAAATGGTTCAAAAAACTTTAGGTTCAATTCAAGCCATAAAAACCATACAACAACAAAACGGAGAACTTGGTGCAAACCGCTATATTATTAGTAATAACAAAACAGCGCTTAATGTAATGGAAACCTTTGCAATGTTTAAATTATCTGGATTTGGTAATAAACTTCCTGTAGATATTATTCCTCTTTTTGAAACTGTTGAAGATTTGGAAAATGCCGCAAATGTAATGGAGCAATTATACACCAATACTTCTTATAAAAATCATTTAAAAGATCGAAAAAACAAACAAACTATAATGTTAGGTTTTTCGGACGGAACTAAAGATGGCGGTTATTTAATGGCAAACTGGTCTATTTTTAAAGCGAAAGAAGATTTAACCAAAATTTCAAGAAAATACGGTATTACTGCTTTATTTTTTGATGGTCGTGGTGGTCCTCCAGCTCGTGGAGGAGGAAAAACAAATAAATTTTACGCTTCATTAGGTCCAACTATTGAAGATGAGGAAATTCAACTAACCGTTCAAGGACAAACAATTAGTTCAAATTTTGGCACTTTAGATGCATCTCAATATAATATAGAACAATTATTAAGCGCAGGAATATCTAATAACTTGTATAGTCATGAAAATGATAAAATGTCGTTAGAAAACACAAAAATAATGAATGATTTAGCAGATACAAGTTACCAAGCTTATGTAGATTTTAAAAATCATCCAAAGTTTTTACCATATTTAGAGCGTATGAGCACTTTAAAATATTATGCTAAAACTAATATTGGAAGTCGTCCTTCCAAACGATCACCTAAAAGCGAAGGTTTAAATTTTGCCGATTTAAGAGCGATTCCTTTTGTTGGTTCATGGAGTCAATTAAAACAAAACGTTCCTGGTTTTTTTGGTGTTGGTACAGCTTTAAAAAAATATGAAGACAATGGAGAGTTTAATAAAATTAAACAATTTTATAAAGAATCTGCATTTTTCAAAGCTTTAATAGGTAATAGCATGATGGCACTTTCAAAATCATTTTTTGAATTAACTAAATACATGGAAAATGATGAAGAATTTGGCGAATTTTGGAAACTTATTTATGAAGAATATAAAACCTCTAAAAGGCTAATTTTAAAGCTTGCAGGTTATTCAAAACTTATGCAAAATAATGCGGTAGGTAAGGCTTCTATTGATATGAGAGAAGAAATTGTACTACCTTTATTAACCATTCAACAATACGCATTACTTAAAATTCAAGAACTTCAAAAAGATGAAAAAACAAATACTGAAGCTGTTAAAATTTACGAAAAAATGGTAACTCGTTCATTATTTGGTAATATTAACGCTAGTAGAAACTCGGCCTAATTATGAAAACAACAGACTTAAATCCTTTTGAATTTGCTCCTTTTTATAAAAACTATATCACTGAACTTGGCGATGTGGATTTGATAGAAACACTAACAGATTCACATAATTTATTAGTTGAAATAATCCGTAAATTACCTGAAGATAAATTAAATTATAGTTATGCAAAAGGCAAATGGAGTATTAAAGAAATGTTACAACATTTAATTGATACTGAACGAATAATGAGCTATAGAGCTTTGCGATTTTCAAGAAATGACCAAACGGAAATTCCAGGTTTTGATGAAGATTTTTATGTAGAAAATTCCAATGGAAAAACTCGTACTAAAGAAAGTTTACAAAACGAATTTTCTTTGGTAAGAAATAGTACTATTGCTCTTTTCAATAGTTTTTCTGATAAAATGCTAACCAAAACAGGTAATGCCAATAATAATAAAATGAGTGTTAGAGCATTGGGGTTTATAATTGCTGGTCATCAAATGCATCATTTAAAAGTATTGCAAGAAAAATATCTTTAATCAAACACAAAAATAACTGCTAGCAATATAATTAATATAATATTCTATTTTAGAAAAAAATACAATTAAACTACTTCCTATTATTATCAATAACAGAAGTAACTTCATCAGAATCATTATGTAATCTCCAAGTAAACATTTTTGTAGAAGAAAAAATATTATATTTGAAGTAACTAAACAATCTACATTTATCTTATGCGCTTATTTAAAAAGATTCTTTTTGCTATTATATTGGTTATTTTCATTTTATTTATTGGAGTTTGGTGGTATTTAAACTCCTTAAAACCAACCTATGAGGGTAACTTAACTTTAAACGGCATTCAAAACGAAACTACCGTTTATTTTGATGATTATGGCATACCTCATATTTATGCACAAAACCAAGAAGATGCGATTACTGCATTAGGTTATGTACATGCGCAAGATCGTTTATTTCAAATGGAACTTATTAGAAGAATTGCACCAGGTAGGCTTTCCGAAATATTTGGAGAGAAAATGCTAAAAAACGATAAATTCTTTGTTAGTTTGGGTATAGAACAAGCTTCTGAAAAAGCAGTTAAAAACATAGATAAAAATAGCGAAGCTTACAAATTATCTATAGCATATTTAAACGGTATAAATCAATATATCAAAAACGGACCAACACCAATAGAATTCTCTTTAATTGGAATCAAAAAAGAACCATTTAAGTTAAAAGATATTTACAATATTGCTGGTTATATGTCTTTTAGTTTTGCTATGGCTCAAAAAACAGATCCATTATTAACCATTCTAAAAGAAAAATTAGGAGATAATTATATAAAAGATTTACCCATAAACACAAACCCAAATTCAACTATAATAAAAACTTCAAAGCAAGACATTAAAAGCTATGAAGAAATGGTTGCTAATATTAATGAAGTTATGGAAAAAACACCTATTTCACCTTTTATTGGAAGTAATAGTTGGGTAGTTTCTGCGAAAAAAACAAACACTGGAAATGTGTTATTTGCAAATGATCCTCACATAGCTTACTCACAACCTGCAGTTTGGTACGAGGCATATATTAAAACTCCTAATTACGAAATGTATGGCTATCATTTAGCCGGTGTTCCTTTCCCTTTATTAGGTCATAATAGAAATTATGCATACGGATTAACTATGTTTGAAAATGATGATCTTGACTTTTATAAAGAAGAGAATAATCCAGAAAATAAAAATCAATATAAAACTCCTAATGGCTTTGCAGATTATAAAACTTTTACAAAAACCATAAAAGTAAAAAATGCAGATGATGTTACTATTGAAGTTAAAAATACACGCCACGGGCCAATAATGAATAACGTTATTGATAATATGCCAAACAGCAATCCAATTGCTATGGACTGGATATATACTAATTCTGATGTACACCTTTTAAAAGCTCTTTACACGATTTCGAGAGCAAAAAAAATGGATGATGTTAAAAAAGGAGCCTCGCTAATTTCTGCTCCAGGTTTAAATATTATGTATGGCGATGCGAAAGGAAATATTGCGTGGTGGGCAGCTGCAAAATTGTACAAATTAAAATCAAACTCAAGCAGAAAACTTATTTTAAATGGTGCTACTGGAGAAGATGATATTGCTGAATATTTAGATTTCTCTGAAAATCCAATGGCTGAAAATCCATCTTGGAATTATGTATATTCAGCTAATAATCAACCAGATACTATTGCAAATGTTTTATATCCTGGTTACTATCTTCCAGAAAATAGAGCAAAACGTATTGTACAATTACTTCAGCCAAAAAATGATTGGTCAAAACAAGATTTTGCTACTATGATAAATGATGTAACCTCATCGGTTTCACCAACAATTGTTAAGGAATTAGCTTCTATTATTAAACAAGATTCCTTGTCAAAATTTGAACAAAAAGCGTTAACAACTCTTAAAAATTGGGATGGTTCAAACACTATAAAATCAATTGCGCCAACCATTTATAATAAATTTATATACGAGTACTTAAAAAGCACTTTTGAAGACGAAATGGGGAATAAAATATTTACACAATTTTTAAAAACCCATTTATCAAAAAGAGTTATCGCTTCCCAAATTAAAGAAAATAGTTCTGTTTGGTGGGACAATATTTCCACCAAAAACAAAACAGAAACTCGTGAAGAAATAATACTGAGTTCTTTTAAAGAAGCTATTAAATCGTTAAAAAATCAATTAGGCGGTAATATAGATAGTTGGCATTGGGGAAATGTTCAAACTTTAGAACATAAACATCCTTTAGGAACAATATCTTATTTAAGAAAATATTTTGATGTAGGTCCTTTTCCAATAAATGGAGCTAAAGAGGTGCTAAATAATAGAGGATTTGATTATACCGAAACAGGATTATATTCTGTATTTGCTGGTCCATCCACTAGAAGAATTATAGATTTTTCAGATGTTGAAAATAGTATCAGTATTTTACCTACTGGAGAATCTGGAAATTTTTTAAGTAAACACTATAAAGATCAAGCAATAATGTATAATGAAGGAAAATTCCGTAAAATGAAGATGAATAAAAAAGAGATTATTTCAGTATCTACTAAACTAACTTTTTCACCAAAAAAATGAACAAACGAATAACCATAAAACAAATTGCAAAAGCATTAAATGTTTCTATTTCTACTGTTTCTAAGGCACTTAATGACAGTTATGAAATTAGTGATGAAACTAAGAAAAAAATTAAAGAATATGCTAAATTTCATCACTATAAACCAAATACACTTGCACTTAGCTTACAAAATAAAAAAACCAAAACTATTGGTATAATTATCCCCAATATTTTAAGTCATTTTTTTGCAAAAGTTTTAAGTGGTATTGAAAAAGTTGCCGCAGAACAAGGCTACAATATCATAACTTGCATTACCAACGAATCCTATGATAAAGAAAAACATACTATAGAAACTTTATCCAATGGCACTATTGATGGATTTATTGCTTGTATATCTGAAGAAACCTTAAAACTTGGAAAATTTGATCACTTTAATAATGTAATTGCAGAAGGAACACCAATTGTTTTGTATGATAGAGTACATAAAGATATTGTTTGTGATAAAGTAGTTATAGATAATGTTAAAACTGCTTATAAAGCTACACGGTTCTTAATGCGTTCTAAATGTGATAATATAGCATTAATATCTACTATTGATGGTTTAAATGTTGGCAAGTTTAGGGCAAAAGGATATGAAAAAGCACTTACAAAATATGGTATAGAGCCTAATAAGGACTTAATAATTCGTTTAGAAAATAATGAACATTTAAAAGAACGAATTGAACATATGATAGATAATCATAAAGTAGATGGTATTTTTACAATTGATGAAACTTCAGCAGCAATAGCTGTTCAAGTTTTAAATGCTAGAAATATTAAAATTCCTAAAGATGTTTCTATTATTGGTTTTACTAATGGTATTTTATCCAAACATAGCGTAATCCCCTTAACTACTGTAAATCAATTTGGAGTAAAAATTGGTGAACAAGCAGCTATTAGATTAATAAATAAACTGGAAAACAAAATAGATTTTGATGATATTCGTACCGAAATTATTAGAACAGAATTAATAGAAAGAGATTCCACAAAAAAACTGTACATCAAGTTTTAAAATTTAAAATAAAAAAATGCTAGTGAAAATTTATGGTAGCGCCGTTTTTGGCGTTGAAGCTACTACTATTACCGTTGAAGTAAATATTGATAAAGGAATTGGGTATCATTTGGTTGGATTACCAGATAATGCTATAAAAGAAAGTAGCTATAGAATTTCAGCTGCATTAAACAATAATAATTACAAACTTCCCGGTAAAAAAATTACTATAAACATGGCTCCTGCAGATTTGCGTAAAGAAGGATCAGCATATGATTTAACTTTAGCTATTGGAATATTAGCCGCGTCAAATCAAATTAAAGCGGATAAAATAGATGAATATTTAATTATGGGTGAACTATCTTTAGATGGAAGTTTACAGCCAATTAAAGGCGCTTTACCTATTGCTATTAAAGCTAGAGAAGAAGGGTTTAAAGGTTTTATATTACCTAAGCAAAACGCTAAAGAAGCTGCAATTGTAGATAAGCTGGATGTTTATGGAGTGGATAATATTACAGAAGTAACTCAATTTTTTGACGGAAAAAAATCACTTGAAAAAACCACTATTGATACTCGAAAAGAATTTTATAACAACTTAGAAAATTTAGAATTTGATTTTACAGATGTAAAAGGTCAGGAATCAGTAAAAAGATCAATGGAAATTGCTGCAGCTGGAGGACATAACATTATTTTAATTGGCCCTCCTGGAAGTGGAAAAACAATGCTAAGCAAACGATTACCTTCTATTTTACCTCCTATGACTTTACAAGAAGCATTAGAAACTACAAAAATTCATTCCGTAGTTGGTAAAATTAAAGAAACAGGCTTAATGGGCCAACGTCCATTTAGATCGCCGCATCATACAATATCTGATGTAGCTTTAGTTGGAGGAGGTCAATATCCACAGCCAGGAGAAATTTCTTTAGCGCATAATGGTGTATTATTTTTAGACGAATTACCTGAATTTAAACGAACCGTTTTAGAAGTTATGCGTCAACCGTTAGAAGATAGAGAAGTTACCATTTCAAGAGCAAAATTTACAGTAACCTACCCTAGTAGTTTTATGCTGGTTGCTAGTATGAATCCTAGCCCAAGTGGTTATTTTAATGATCCTGATGCACCAGTAACTTCAAGCCCAGCTGAAATGCAACGTTATTTAAGTAAAATTTCTGGTCCGTTATTAGATAGAATAGACATACATATTGAAGTAAATCCTGTTCCATTTGATAAATTATCTGAAGATAGACCTAGTGAATCAAGTTCAGTAATCCGAAAAAGAGTTACTAAAGCAAGAGAAACGCAATCAGAACGATTTTCAAACTATAAAAACATTCATTATAATGCTCAAATGAACGTTAAACAAATAAAAAAATATTGCAAATTAAGCGTGGAAAGTAACTTGTTACTTAAAAATGCTATGGAACGATTAAATTTATCTGCTAGAGCATACGATCGTATTTTAAAAGTATCGCGTACCATAGCAGATTTAGAAGGAGTTTCCGAAATATCTACTTCACATATTTCCGAAGCCATCCAATACAGAAGCCTTGATCGTGAAGGTTGGCTAGGATAATTTTTTAAAAAACTCTTGATAAATTAAACCCGAAGAAAACATCTCCTTTTGTCCAATCTCCTGATGCATTAGTTATAAAACCTGCATCATACATAGGTTGTGCATTTGAAAAAATTAATTGAAAAACATGTCCTCCTGTTTCAATATCAAATCCCATAGAAAGTGGATTTTTAAACACAGAATTTTCAGCTCTATTTAGATGATAAACATAATCTACATTAAAAGTAACACGATTAGAAATTTTTATCCTTCCTCCGCCTCCAATAGCATATTGATTATTATCTTGAAGTGGGTTTGAAACATAATTTTCATGAAAATATATTGGCGCTAATTCTAATGATAACGATCGGCTAAATTTTCTTGAAATTAATAATTGAGATAAATAAGTAAGTCTGTGTTTATATTCTAATAAAGGCACATTAGCTCTACTTTGCTGAGTGTTTACAGAAACTGCATTAAATCCAACTATAGATACTGGAAAACCATTATTTTGCTGACCCTTTAGCTTATATTTAGCTGTTACATCGTATGTTTTTTGAAATGAACTTCTTGAAAAACCAAGTGTTAACCAATCTGTAAACCCATAAAAAAAACTAAATCTTATCGTAGATTGATCCAAACCAAAAAATTCTTTAGCTCCTCCCTTTAAAGAACCAAATCTATGTGAGATTATAAAATAAAAATCTTTTTTAGCGGCTAACTTAGTAGATTCTAAATTAACTATTTTTAATGCTTTAAACGTTGAAGACACTGAATTATTTAGACTTACCGACGAATTTAACTCGTCTAACAATCCATCTTGAGCAACTACACTAGTTACTGAAAAAACTAACAAAAAATAAATTATACTTTTTTTCATAAATAAAACTTCCATTATTTAACTATTGTACACTGATCCATTTTCACCATTTCAAGCAATTCATCATAACCTATACATCTTCCTTTTACTTTTATTGCTTCATTTAAATTAAATTTAGAGGTATTGGTGTTTAAAAATTGAATACAAATAGAATTATTAATAGTTATTGTATTTTTATCTAAATCAGTGATTTTACCATTTACAATAATTACTTTATCTAAATATTTTTCAGATGCTTTTACATAATTACCTGTAAATTCTTTTAACAATTCTTGTGTGTTAATTCTATACGCTGGTTTTTCAGCAGCAATATTTCTATGGTCCTGATATAAATATTGGTAGGATGCAGTTATCCCAACTACAGCAACAAGTAATAAAACACCAAATTTTTTTAATTTTTTCATTTTGTAAATTTTAATAGTAAAACTCTCTTTTAACCTATTAAACAAGTTAAACTCAAAAAACCCTACTTCTTCTAAACTTTTTAAATTTTTCTTACAAAAAGTAGGGTATTTAGCTAGTTAACTGTTGTATAACTAATAGAAACAAAAAACTAATACTTGAATGAAAAACCTCGTTAAATACTTATTTCTAACTCTATTTTTAATTGAAGCTACTAGCTGTACCAATGAAAATATAAACACGCTATCCTATCCTGATAATAATGTAAATCTGGATAATGTTACCTATACAAATACTATTAAAACATTTATAGATAATAATTGTATTAGTTGCCATGGAGCAGTAAATCCAACAGCAGGATTAGATATTTCTACATACACAAAAGCTAAAAATAACATCAACTTAATTTTAAGTAGAATTGATTTACAAACAGGACAAAATGGTATTATGCCTCCAAGTGGCAGAATGCCTGAAAATACTATTCAAGCTTTTAAAAACTGGCAAACTCAAGGTCTAACTGAATAATATAAAAATTATGAAAAAAACAATCATTTTAATTTTAACTGGATTTTTATTTACACAATGTGTGTATGATAATTATGTTCCTGTTGATCCTAATGCAGACAATTCTGGCAATGACACGACAAACACAGGTGGTGATTCTACTGATAATAGCGGAGGAGGAACTTCTGGAAACAACGACACCAGTAATAAAACAACTTATTTGGCAGATGTAAAACCTATTTTAAATCAGCTTTGTGTTACCTGCCATGGCTCTGTAAATCCAGAAGAAGGGTTAGACATTTCTACTTACATAAAAGCAAAAAACAATATCAATAGAATTATTGGAAAAATGGATTTACAAAATGGAGATGAAGATATTATGCCTCCAAGTGGAAGAGCTGATGAAAGTGCTATTGCTACTATAAAGAAATGGAAAACTGATGGTTTATTAGAAGGAACAGATACTGGTGGCTCTGGAAATACTGGAAATACTTCTGGAAACATTACTTATACTACAGATATTCAAGCAGTTTTAACTCAAGAATGTACAGCTTGTCACGGTGCAAACAATCCTTCTGCAGGCTTAAATTTAACAACATACACTAATGCGAAAAATAATATTGATTTAATTATTGGAAGAATAGATTTACAAAATGGACAAACAGGTATTATGCCTCCAGCAGGAAGAATGGCTGATGCTAAAATTCAATTATTTAAAGATTGGAAAACTCAAGGACTTTTAGAACAATAAACTATGAAACAATTTATTATATTAATGTGTATACTTTTTAGTGCAAAAGCAATTAATGCTCAGCAAAAATATTACACAAAAAACGGAACTATTAAGTTTGAAGCATCTGTTCCTTCATTCGAAGAAATTAAAGCGGCTAATAATTCGGTTACTGCAATTTTAAACACTAAAACCCATGAAATTGCGGCACTTGCCTTAATGAAAGCATTTCGTTTTAAAATTGCTTTAATGGAAGAGCATTTTAACGAAAACTATGTTGAATCTGATGAATATCCAAAAGCAACTTTTGACGGAAAATTAGGTGATTTTGATTTTTATAAAGCAAACTCAAAAGCACAAAAAGTTGAACTTGAAGGTAATTTACACTTACATAATAAAAGCAAAAAAATTAAAACTATAGCTACAATTTCTAAAAAGGATAATACAATTTCATTAACCGCAGAATTTAAAGTTAAACCTGAGGATTTTGATATTAAAATTCCTAGCATTGTACAAGAAAAAATTGCTAAAGAAATTATAGTAAATGTTTCATTTAACTTAAAAGAAAAATAAAGCATTTTTTTAATTGATTAATTGATAATTAACCCATATAGCTTAACTTTGAGTAATTATCAATTAATCAATTTTTTATGAAAAAAATATTTATATACTTTCTATTTATTTTAGGAGCGTTTCAAATCAATTATGCTTCTAATAACCCTTTAATAAACAATCCTTCCATTAGTCCTGATGGCAAAACCATAGCTTTTAATTATCAAGGTGATATTTGGACTTCAAATTTAAAAGGTGAAGAACTAAAAAGATTGACCATCCACGAAGGATATGACACTAACCCTATTTGGAGTAATGATGGAAAAACTATAGCTTTTCAAAGCAATAGATTTGGCAATTTTGATATTTATACAATTCCTTCCTCTGGAGGAACTCCAAAAAGAATCACTTACAATTCAGCAAATGATATTTTAACCGATTTTACCAATAATAATCAGCTTATTTTTGAAACTCAACGGAATTTTGTTCAAATTGAGCGGGCTAAAGAATTTCATTCTGTTAGTGCAAAAGGAGGAACACCAATTAGGTTATTAAATACTGTTGGTTTTGACGCCAAATTATCCCCTAATCAAAAGTTTATTGTTTTTACCAAAGGAACTTGTAGAATAGAACGAGAAGCATACAAAGGAGCTGCAAATAGAGATATTTGGTTATATAACATTGCAAAAGATTCTTACAAACAGTTAACTACTTTTAACGGACAAGATTTTTCTCCTTATTGGGCCGATAATTCAACTATTTATTTCCAATCAGCAAGAAGCGGTAAATACAACGTTCATAAATTAACTATTGATGAAAATGGAAATAAATCAGGGGAAATATCTCAAATTTCTTTCTTAAAAAAAATGGGATTATTCTCTTTCAGTTTAAGTAAAAATGGTAAAGATATTATTATGGTTTCTGGAGATAATGTTTGGTTATTAAACACAAACGATAAGCAAACAAAACCAATAACTATTTCCATAAACAGTGATTACAGATTTGACCAAATAGAACACAAAACTTATACCGATAAAGCATCCGAAATCCAAATTTCTCCAGATGGAAAATATATTGCTTTAGTTATTAGAGGCGAAATTTTCGTCAAAGAAAATGACCCTAAAAAAAGTAGGACCATAAACGTAACTAATTCACCTTATAAAGATTTTAATGCTATTTGGTTAAACAACGAAACACTATTATTTAGCTCAGACAGAAATGGTACAAATAATTTTTATACAATATCTTCAAACGATACATCTAACAAAAATATTTTTACTTCATTAAAACATAATATAAAACAAATTACTTTTGATAAAGAAGGAAACACCAATCCAACGCTATCACCAAACAAAACTAAATTAGCATTTAACAAAGGAAATGGGAAATTAATAGTTTCAAATATTGATAAAGCAGGAAAATTAAGCAATCTGAAAACTTTAGTTAGTGGTTGGGATTCCCCTTCTGATATTGCTTGGTCTCCAGATTCTAAATGGGTTTCTTATAGTCTAAGTGATTTATATTTTAATGAAGAAATTTATATTCAAAAAGCTGACAATACTAAAAAACCTGTAAATATTTCCATGCATCCAAAAAATGATTCTGGAGCAATTTGGAGTAAAGACGGTTCTAAAATAGCTTTTTCTTCTAATAGAAATAACGGAGATTATGATATTTGGTTTGTTTGGCTTAAAAAACAAGATTGGGAAAAAACAAAACAAGATTGGGAGGAAACTCCTTCTGATGATAAATCCAAAAAGAAAGATTCCGTTAGTAAAAAAGAAAAAGCTGTTAAAGATATTGTTATTGATTTTGATAATATTTATGAACGCCAACAACAAGTTACCTCATTTACTGGAGGTGAATTTTTAAATGGAATTTCAAACGATGGAAAAACTTTTTATTACACAACAGGAAATGGAAGCAGAGGTAATGCAAAGGCTAATTCCGATTTGTTTGAAATTAGTTGGGAAGGGAAAGACAAAAAAGAACTTACTAAAAAAAATACTAGTCCAAGAAAAGTTAAATTTTCAAAACAAAAAGACTACGCATATTATTTAAGTAAAGGAAAATCATATAAACTAAAATTGAAAGGTGCTAAAAAAGAAAGTTTACCTTTTAAAGCTAAAATGGACATTGATTATAAAGCAGAGGCAAATCAAATTTTTGAAGAAGCTTGGAGAGCGATCAATGAACGTTTTTATGATCCTAATTTTCATGGGAGAAACTGGGATAATTTAAAGAGAATATATAAACCTTTAGCTTTAAAAGCATCAAACAGAGATGATTTCAAAATCATATTTAATAGAATGCTTGGTCAAATAAATGCAAGCCATATGGGTATGTATCGTGGAGAGGATAGAAAGAAGGTTCAAAAAGAAAAAACGGGCATTTTAGGTGTAGAATTAAAACCTACCTCAAATGGAAAATTAAAAATATCAAATGTAGTTGTAAACTCAGCTGCAGATAGGGAAATTAGCAAACTTAATGTTGGCGATATTATTACTTCTGTAAATGGAAAAGATGTGTCTGTAAATGAAAACATCTACAAATATTTGAATAATACAGTTAACGAGAAAATAATTTTGGGAGTTGTTTCAAATGGAAATGACAAAGAAATAGTAATTCGCCCAAAAGAAAGTGCAAGAGTTGATAATTATAAAGCGTGGGTTAACAATAGAAAAAAATTAACAGATCTATATTCAAATGGTCGTTTAGGTTATATTCACATTCAAGGGATGAACTGGACAAGCTTTGAACATTTTGAACGCGAATTAACTGCTGCAGGTTTAGGCAAAGAAGGTATTGTAATTGATGTTCGTTACAATGGCGGTGGATGGACTACCGATTATTTAATGGCTGTGCTAAATGTTAAACAACATGCTTATACAATTCCAAGAGGAGCCGCTAAAAATTTGGCAAAAGAAAATACCAAGTTTAAAAATTATTATCCTTATAGTGAACGATTACCCTTAGCCGCTTGGACTAAACCTACAGTTGCTTTATGTAACCAAAACAGTTATTCTAACGCTGAAATATTTTCTCATGCGTATAAAGAATTAAAATTAGGTAAATTAGTAGGAACTCCAACTTTTGGCGCTGTAATTTCAACTGGAGGACATACACTTATTGATGGTTCGTACATAAGAACTCCTTTTAGAGGTTGGTACGTTAAGTCTAGTGGTAAAAATATGGATTTCCAAGCAGCTATTCCAGATTATATAATAGACAATAAACCAGATGAAAAAGCAAAAAATACAGATTCTCAACTAAAAAAGGCAGTAACAGAATTATTGAGTCAATTAAATTAATTTAATTATTTTTCTGTTTAATGACAAAAATCATTATTTGAATGATTTTAAGTCTTTAAATTTGTCTCATAATTACTTACTTAACACGTTTAAGTAATGTTTTTGATTTTTTTAGTTAGTAGTAAAAAAAAGAGAAGAGAGCCTAGCGTTCTCTTCTTTTTTATTTTGTGTGGAGCCGATGGGAATCGAACCCACGACCTCTTGACTGCCAGTCAAGCACTCTAGCCAACTGAGCTACGGCCCCAATACTTTTTTTATAAATTTCCTTTTAAAACTAATAGTGGAATTCTACTTTCAAAATCAATTTTTTTAATATGGCTTTGTTCCCATAATTTATTAAAAAATCCTCGTTTACGTCTAATAACACAAATCATATCTGGGTTAACTTCAATTAAATGTTCCAAAACTCCCTGAAAAACTGTTGCGTTTTCACTATTTACTATAGTGTCAGAAATAGTTTCAAAATCCTTATGCAAAAGATTATCTTCAGCTGTATTATGAGGCGTAATTACATGTAATAAATTTACATTAGCATTAAATATTTTTACAATTTTTTCTAAAGGATCTAAAACTTTTGATTGTCTAATAACTCCTGAACGGATACTTAATAAAACGTTTTTAATAGTTTTAAACTTATAACCTTTT
This sequence comes from Lutibacter sp., assembly GCF_033723435.1. Taxonomy (GTDB): domain Bacteria; phylum Bacteroidota; class Bacteroidia; order Flavobacteriales; family Flavobacteriaceae; genus Lutibacter. The sequence continues at coordinate 94,192 of NZ_JAWVXC010000004.1, forward strand.
GGAATAATTAACATTGGTAATTCTGTTTGTTTAACAAGTCCACCTGTTATTTTGCCAACATAAATTGAAGAATCTGCTGCGCTATTTTTTGCGGATGCAATTATTAAATCAACCTTTAATTGTGTTGCAATTCTATTAATACTATCTACAACTTGACCTTTTATAGTTTTAGCAACTATTTTAATTCCTTTTTTATCTACACTTGCTAAAACATGTGCCAATTCTTCTTTACTATCTTTTTCAAGAAGTTCATCTATATTTTTTAAAGCACCTGCAACTTTTGTAGTTCCAAATACTTGAATTACATAAATTTTAGCCTTTACCATCGACGCAAAATCGATTGCATATTGTAACGTGCAAATTGCTTTTTCAGAATCTCCTAAAGGGACTAATATTGATTTCATATAGCTAAATTGATTTTTTTAAATTGATTTTTCAAAAACAAATATAAAAAAAAGCTTTACTGCTAATACAATAAAGCTTTAAATAATAAATTTATTTTTAATTTATTAATATCTGTAATAATCTGGTTTAAAAGGTCCTTCAACTTTAACTCCAATATACTTTGCCTGATCTTCACGTAAAGTTTCTAATTCAACACCTATTTTAGCTAAATGTAAACGAGCTACTTTTTCATCTAAATGTTTTGGAAGCATGTACACTTTATTTTCATAGTTCTCTCTATGATTCCATAATTCAATTTGAGCTAATGTTTGATTTGTAAATGAATTACTCATCACAAAACTTGGATGCCCTGTTGCGCAACCTAAATTAACTAATCGCCCTTCTGCTAAAATAATAATTTCTTTACCGTCTATAGTGTACTTGTCAACTTGTGGTTTTATTTCAACTTTTGTATTTCCATAGTTTTTGTTTAACCATGCCATATCTAATTCATTATCAAAATGACCAATATTACATACAATGGTTTTATCTTTCATTTTCTTAAAATGATTAGCTTGAACGATATCTTTATTTCCTGTTGTAGTAATAATGATATCTGCATTTCCAACAACGGTATCTAATTTTTTAACTTCAAAACCTTCCATAGCTGCTTGTAAAGCACAAATTGGATCAATTTCAGTAACGGTAACAATTGCACCCGTTCCTTTAAATGAAGCTGCCGTTCCTTTTCCTACATCTCCATAACCACAAACAACCACTCGTTTACCAGCTAACATAATATCCGTTGCTCTTCTAATAGCATCTACAGCGCTTTCTCTACAACCATATTTATTATCAAATTTAGATTTTGTAACAGAATCATTGACATTAATTGCTGGTATTGGTAAAGTTCCTTCATTCATTCTATCATATAAACGATGAACACCAGTAGTAGTTTCTTCTGATAAACCATTAATTCCCTTAGCTAGTTCAGGATATTTATCTAAAACCATATTGGTTAAATCTCCACCGTCATCTAAAATTAAGTTTAATGGTTTTTTATCTTCTCCAAAAAATAAAGTTTGTTCTATACACCAATCAAATTCTTCTTCAGTCATTCCTTTCCAAGCATAAACTGAAACTCCTGCAGCAGCTATTGCAGCAGCAGCCTGATCTTGTGTTGAAAATATATTACAAGAGCTCCAAGTTACTTCAGCACCTAATTCTACTAAAGTTTCAATTAAAACCGCTGTTTGAATAGTCATGTGTAAACAACCTGCAATTCTTGCTCCTTTTAAAGGTTTTTGTCCTTTATACTCTTCTCTTAAACTCATTAAACCCGGCATTTCAGCTTCAGCTAATTGAATTTCTTTACGTCCCCAATCTGCAAGATTGATATCTTTTACTTTATATTTTACGTAAGTTGATGTTTCTGCGCTCATATTTATTAAATTTGCTTTTGATTTTTAAAACCAATAATTATTTTTTGATTTTGCAAAAGTACAAAATACCTTTGAAAAACTAAATGCCTTTATATAAAACAATTATACCTAACAATAGCACTTCTATTTATATTTGGAAAATAGAGGAATCTTTTAATGTATTATTAAAAGATATAACCTTAACGGAATATAGTTTAAATAGATTACAATCTATGAAATCGGAATTACACCAGCGTGGATTTTTAAGTGTTAGGCATTTATTAAAAAAAGCAGGTTATACCGATAGTGATTTATATTACAACGGAAATGGGAAACCTCATTTAAAAGACGGAAAGCATATTTCCATTTCACATTCTTATACTTTTTCTGCAATAATTATTAGCGATTTAGAAGTGGGGATTGATATTGAAAAAAACAGAGAAAAAATCAAAATTATTCAAAATAAATTTGTGAATTTTGAACGTGGATTTATTCATAAAGATGATGATTATATTGAGCAATTAACGGTTATTTGGGGCGCTAAAGAGTCTCTTTACAAAATTTATCCTTATGGTGGTTTAACTTTTAAAAACGACATTGATATTTGCTCTTTTCAAATTGCCGATAAAAAAACCACTGGCTATATTAAAATAAAAAACTGGGATAAAAAATACAACATTCATTTTCAACAGCTAGAAAATTTTACATTAGTTTACGCACTTGAAAATTTAAATAATGGATAATTCAATTTTAAATTTTATACAAGATGCAACTCAAAAAGGGAAAAAATTATTAGTAATTTTATTAGACCCTGATAAAACTTCACCATTAGAAATTCCTGGTATTATTAAAAGAATTAAAAAACTAGAAGCTAATTTAATTTTTGTTGGTGGTAGCTTTGTTAAAAATGGGGCAACAGAAAATTTTGTTAAAAAATTAAAAGATAACACTACAATACCAATTGTGTTATTTCCTGGAGATTATTCACAAATAACTAATTATGCCGATGGCATTCTTTTTTTATCATTACTCTCAGGAAGAAATCCAGAGTATTTAATTGAACAACAAATTAAAGCGGTTCCTTTTTTAAAAAATACAACGTTAGAAATTATACCTACAGGATATATTTTAATTGATGGTGGAGTAAAATCATCTGTTTTAAAAGTAAGTAACACTACTCCTATTTCTCAAAATAATATTGAATTAGCTGTAAACACAGCAGTTGCAGGCGAATATAAAGGAAAAAAGTTAATATATTTAGAAGCTGGTAGTGGAGCCAAAACTCCAGTAAAATCAAGTTTAATAGCTAACGTAAAAAAAGAAATAACGGTTCCTTTAATAGTTGGAGGAGGAATTAAAACAAAACAACAAATTCAAACAGCATTTAATAGCGGAGCAGATATAGTGGTTATTGGTAATGCATTTGAAAACAATATATTATGAATCAATTAATAGATTTTTTTACAGATCCTTATCAATCCGCAACAACGTTAAATATAATTTTGGAATTTATTGCTGCGTTATTTGGTGTAATTAGTGTTTTTTACGCAAAAAAGGAAAATATTTTAGTTTTCCCAACAGGAATAATAAGTACAGCTATATATGTTTATTTACTCTCAAGATGGAATCTTTATGGTGATTTAATCATCAATATTTATTACACTATTATGAGCATTTATGGATGGTATATGTGGAGTAGAGTTATGGACAACAATAAACATATTCCTATTACAAGAACTACTAAAATGGATAAAATTAAAACTACTGGTATTTTTATATTCACTTCCATTTTTGTAATTATCGTTTATCGACACTTTAATGTAATGCCTAATAATTTAAATTTTACTGAAAGCGTAAACTATGCATTAACAAATATGTTTTCAGGTAAATTGTCCGATTTTAGAAAAATTACACCATTTTTAGATACCTTTACCACTGGAATATTTTTTGCTGGAATGTGGTTAATGGCTAATAAAAAGCTAGAAAATTGGACACTTTGGATTGCTGGCAATATTGTTTCAATTCCTTTATACTTTGTTAAAGGATACGGATTTACAGGTATTCAGTATACCATATTTTTAATTTTAGCCATACAAGGATATTTTTCATGGAGAAAACTCTTAAACAAGACAACATAAACATTATTAAAGTAGTTTTATTTGGGCCTGAAAGCACAGGTAAAACTACTTTATCTAAACATTTAGCTCGACATTACAATACTGTTTGGGCTCCTGAATACGCAAGAGAATACTTACAAAATAAATGGAATAATGAACGTAAAACCTGTGAAAATTCCGACTTAGTTCCTATTGCATATGGACAAATGAAATTAGAAAATGAATTGGCTAAAAAAGCCGATAGAATTTTAATTTGTGATACGGATTTATTAGAAACCAAAGTTTACTCTGAAGAATATTATGGCGGGTTAGTAAATGAAAAATTAGAAAAAGCAGCCATTGCAAACACTTATGATTTGTATTTACTTACTTATATTGATACGCCTTGGGAAGCCGATGATTTAAGAGATAGACCCGAACAACGCTTAGAAATGTTTAATGCCTTTGAGAATGCATTAAAAAAATACAATCGCCCTTATATTTTATTGAAAGGAGATAAAAAAACAAGGTTTGAAACTGCTGTTGCTAAAATTGATGAAATCTTAAAATCAAAAGAAAATTTACAACGATTTTCTGATAATTTAACCGATTTAGATTTACATTTTCTACATCAACAAAGTAATGATAATACTAACCAGCAACTCTAATGAATGTTGAAAATCTTATAAAAGAACTTACTTTTAAAGCAGTTAGAAGCAGTGGTGCTGGTGGACAACACGTAAATAAAGTTTCTTCTAAAATTGAACTAATTTTTGATTTATTAAACTCAAAAGAATTTAATGAAGAAGAAAAAAATTTACTCTTTAAAAATTTAAACACAAAACTCACAAAAGAAAATCAACTAATTTTAAAATGTGACGAAAGCAGAAGTCAGCATAAAAATAAAGAAATTGTTATAAAACGTTTTTTAGAAATTATATCTAAAGGATTACTAATTCCTAAAAAAAGAAAACCTTCTAAGCCAACTAAAAGTAGTATCCAAAAAAGATTGGAAAAAAAGAAAAAACATGCCTATAAAAAAGCTTTCCGAAAAAAACCCGAATTATAAAAATTTGATTATTCTCTAATTATAAATTCTCTGCACTTTTTATAGCACTTCGCAAAGATTCTTCATATTTACTACCTTCAACTACCTTTAACAAAGCTTCTATAGGAAACACCCTCGATTCATTAATCCAATAAGAAACTGCACATAATGCGGCACCTTTTTTCCCTCCTTCTTTTAAAAATTCTTTAGTAGAATAACTTTCTTCTGAATTAATTTTAGAATCTGTTAAAACTTTAGAAGTACTTGAAATTCTGTTCTTAACTTTATTCCACCCATCCTCCGTTACCGCTAAAACAATACTTGGATTTTCTAATCCCGTAAAATGAATTGGTTTTTTAGATAAAATTACTTCAGCAACTGAAAACCCAGTTCCAACCGTAATTGGATATTCTCCTTTCATAGTTGCATACAATCCAGATAAAATTCCAGCTTGAGCTAACATTTTTGCTGCAGATTGTATACCTCCACCTGCAGAACCTGCAATTACAACACCTATAGTTTCTGAAATATTTGAATTAAATTGAGGTATTAAAATCTTAGCTCGGTCAAACAAATTAACAGTATTTCTTCTTAAACTAACTCCAACTGGACGATTATTTGTGAATTTTTCTTCCTCTACAATATAGTTTTTCAGTTCAGAAATTTTTTTCATTCCGTGTGAAGTACACAAACTAGATAATTCTACTAATGAAAATCCTGGTTTCTCAATAGCTTCTTTTAGAATTTTTTCAAAATTTGAAATATCATTAACCCTAACACTAAAAGCTGCTCCAGCCTGATGTGCTAAATTTACAATATCATAAGGTTCCGCATTATCATCACTATGCTTAAATTGTTTAAAATTATTGGTTGATAAGCCACTCATTTGTCCGCCAGTCATACCATACAACAAATTATTCAGTACAATTAAAGTCATATCTACATTTCTTCTTGAAGCTTCCAAAATATGTTGTAAACCTATTGTAGCTCCTCCATCACCTTGAATAACAATTACTTTTTTATTAGGATTATCTAAACCTAACGTAACCCCAAGCCCTAAAGCTGGTGAACGGCCATGTAAACCATGAATTGTATGGGTTGCAAATAAAGGATCTACTAAACCAGAACATCCAATATCACTTACCATCACTACATCTTTAGAACCATATCCTAAATTTTCTAGTGCTTTTGAAGTACTTCTAACACAAACCCCATGGCCACAGCCTGGGCAAAAAGGCATTTTAGCTTTAGTTAATATTTTATCTGATGTTTCCATAATTTTGTTCTAATTAAATAGCATTTTTTCAATTTCAGACGGTGTTAACATACCGCCAAATTTTGTAGCCGTTTTAACTTTTGAATTATTTCGTTTACCAAAAATCATCTCTTTATATAAACCTGTCATATTTTCTTCAGCAAATAATACTTTTTCATACGAATCTATAATTTCATAAATTTTTGAAGAAATTGGCAATATCGTTTTCACTATCAATAACGAAATTTTATTTCCTTTTTTTCTAATGGCTTGAACTGCATCTCTTGATGCATCTGATGTTATTCCCCAGCTTACAACTAAATTAGTAGCTCCAACCTCAGCATCTAACTCATAAAAAAAGAATTCATCTATTCGTTTTTCTAGTTTTTCACGTAAACGCCAAGTATTTGCTAAACTTTCAGGAGTTCCTTTTCTAATTAATCCATCATTATCATGAGTAGAAGCATTAAAACGCGCTTGTAATTCTTCATTTCCCAATGGCACAAAAGGAGGAACCATATCTTCACCTGCTTTATACGGTTGATATGGAGGCTCAAAGTTTTTTATAGGATTGTTTACTCTATTTAAGGTTTTTAATAAGTTTATATCAAACCCTTTTTGAGTCATTACCATTTCTTTTGAAGTAAGCAAAATTACTGGGGTGCGAAGTTCAACAGCTGTTTTAACAGCTTCATTTGCCAAATTCCAAGAATCTTTAAAATCAGAAGGAGAGAATATTGGTAATGGAAGACCTCCTGAAATTATACCATCTAAGAATTTTAAATCACCTTGAGCTCCTGTAGTTGCAGAACCTGTACTTGGACCTAACCTTTGGACAATTACAAGCACCATTGGCAATTCCATCATATAAGCCATATTAAGCGTTTCAGTCATTAAGGCTAAACCTGGAAAAGACGTTGCTGTAACAGGAATTTTTCCTGCAGCCGAATAACCACACATCCATTGTAAAACAGAAATTTCATCTGGCCCTGCTAAAAATTCAGGAAATCGCTCTTTAGAATAAGCATAAAATAAATTGGAAGGTGTTATGGGGTATCCTATAAACACATCAGCACCTGATTGCACTAATGCTTCTGTCATAATCCTAGAAGCATCTGTCAAAACCATTTTTGAGGTAACAGTTTTCAAAAGAAATGTACTTTAAAATTAAAAAACAAAGATAATTTATTAGCTAGGCTTTAATACTAATATATATCATTGTTTTATGAATTAAATGTTACATAAATAAATGTAAAAGTTAAATAACATTTTTAAAGTTTTTAAATAAAATTATTGCTAAATTTGCAGTATCTCAAAAGGGGTGCTTTATAGGCTGAGATTAAACCCATTGAACCTGAACAGATAATGCTGTTAAGGGATTGCTCAAAATCGATTAATATTTGAGCAAATTTTACGTTAAACATCGATTAATTACCTCTTTTTAAATCGTTTTATTTTATTTTAAATGAAACTATTTTTAAAAACAAATTTTAAAAAAGTGAAGTTATTAGTAGCTTTTTTAATTCTTGCATTTACTTTTAACGCAAATGCACAAAACACTTTTACTTTATCTGGAAAAATTGTGGATGGAAATCAACCTTTATCTGGAGCAAGTATTTTAATTAAAGGAACTTCTAACGGAACAACCTCTGATTTAAAAGGGAATTTTAAATTTCAATTAAAAAAAGGAACTTATACTTTAGTAATAAGTGCTATTAGCCAACCAAAAGAAGTAACTATTAACTTAACTAGAAATAAAACTATTTCCATTAACATGTCGGATAGTTTTGTGAATTTAAATGAAGTATTAGTAGCTGCTGTCCGAGTAAAAGGATCCTCTCCAGTAACACATAGCAATGTAACTAAAGAAGTTTTGGAAAAGCGAAATTTAGGTCAGGATATTCCTGTTCTTTTAAATTATTTACCTTCGGTAGTTACTACTTCCGATGCTGGTGCAGGAGTTGGGTATACTGGAATAAGAGTTAGAGGAAGTGACGCAACCAGAGTTAATGTAACTATTAACGGAATTCCGTATAATGATGCTGAAAGTCAAGGAACATATTGGGTAGATTTACCAGATTTTGCTTCTTCAACACAAAGCATGCAATTACAAAGAGGTGTAGGAACTTCAACAAATGGATCAGGTGCGTTTGGTGCAAGTTTAAATCTGCTAACAGATGCTATTTCTGAAAATCCATTTGGAGAAATTAGTAGCTCAATAGGTTCATATAACACCTCAAAAAATACTGTAAAATTTAGTACTGGAAAAATAAATAACCATATTGAATTTGCAGGAAGAGTTTCTAAAATAGATTCTGACGGTTATATTGACAGAGCTTTTTCACACCTAAAATCGTACTTTTTACAAGCTGCTTATGTAGATGAAAATACTTTAATAAAAGCCTTAGCATTTGGAGGAAAAGAAAAAACGTATCAAGCTTGGTATGGAGTAACTAAAGAAGAAATGGAAACATTAGGAAGAACCTATAATCCATACACTTATGATAATGAAATAGATAACTACCAACAAGATCACAATCAATTACTTTGGAACCAAAAACTTTCCCAAAACTGGAGTACCAATATTGCATTAAATTATACGCATGGAAAAGGTTATTATGAACAATATAAAAATGATGAAAACTTCTCAGATTATAATTTAACGCCAATTACAATTGGCGGAGAAACTATTAATCAAACCAATTTAATTAGAAGACGTTGGTTAGTAAACGATTTTTATGTTGCTAATGCAAATGCTACGTATAAAAATAATTCTTTAGAATTAATTTTTGGAACCTCTGTTAGCCATTATAATGGAGATCATTTTGGCGAAATAATTTGGGCGCAATATGCAAGTAATTCAAAAATCAGAGATCATTATTATGATAGTAATACCAAAAAAAATGATGCTAATATTTTTGGAAAAATCACTTATAAATTAAATAACCAATGGATTTTGTTCACTGATTTACAAGGTCGTTTTGTAGGTTTTAAAACTAATGGAATTACATCAGATAGGAATCCTATTAATGTAGATAAAAATTATTCGTTTTTTAATCCTAAAGCAGGACTAACATTTAATGCTTCAAAAAATAATAGTATCTATTTTTCAGTTGCAAAAGCCACTAAAGAACCTAATCGAAGTGATTTTAAAAACGGTGTAAATACTGCTGAAAATTTAACCGATTTTGAACTAGGATGGCGATATAAATCAAAGGACATGGCGTTAAATACTAATATTTATTATATGCGTTATAAAAATCAATTAGTATTAACAGGTGCTATAGATGATACTGGTGATTTTATACGAGGAACAAGCGGAAAAAGTTATAGATTAGGAGTTGAATTTGATGGAAAAATTAATATAAGTAAGCAATTTAGCTGGCAACCAAATATTGCTATAAGTTCAAATAAAAATATTGACTTTGTAACTTCTTGGAATGGATCTTTAGTAAATTTAGGAAAAACAAATATCTCCTTTTCTCCAAATGTAGTTGCTGGAAACGCTTTAGCTTATCATCCTAATTCTGCAATACAAATTGCATTACTTTCAAAATATGTAGGAGAACAATATATGGGAAATATTGATAATAAAAATTCAAAATTAGACAGCTATTTTGTAAACGATTTAAATGCTACCTATGAAATTAAACCTAAAAAAATAATAAAATCGATAATTTTTACGGCTTTAATTAATAATATTTTTAATACTAAATATATTTCAAACGGATATTATTATACGTATGATGATACTTGGTCTACACCCGGTACAACTACAACTTTAGACGGAGCTGGTTATTATCCTCAAGCTACTAGAAACTTTTTAGTTGGAGTAACTTTAAAATTTTAAATAAAAAAAAACCGAGGCAAAGCCTCGGTTTTTTTTATACTTCAATTCCTTTCATCATTTTATTCCAATATATATATGGTAATAAATATTTTTTCAAAATCCATAATCTCCAATGTTCTTTTGAAGAATCACTAATCATTAATGGAAATTCTTTTAGTTTTGGATCTGGTTTAAATTCTTTTGAATAATCAAATTCGGCTAAAACCATTTTTCCATAACCTGTTACTAATGGACAAGATGAATATCCATTATATGTTTTATTTCCTAATTTGTTTTCAGAAATTAAATGTAAAATATTTCCAACAACTACTGGTGTTTGCTTTCTAATTGCTGCGCCTGTTTTTGCAGTTGGCAATTCACAAACATCACCAATACCAAACACATTACTATATTTAGTATGTTGCATAGTACCTGAATCTACAGAAAGCCATCCGGATTCTTTTGCTAAAGGAGAGTTTCTAATAAAATCTGGTGCTTGCTGTGGTGGAGCCAAATGCATCATATCAAAATGAATTCCTACTAAACCATCTTTTTCTATGGCTTTTACATCTTTATAATTATATTGAATTTCTGCATCAACTACATCACCTTCCTTAGCTTTAATTACCACACAATCATTACCATCATCCGATTCTTTTAAAATTTCATACCAAGCAATTTGCTCCTTAGCATCTACTTTAACTAATTTGTGATAAAAACGAACATTAATATCTTTTTTATCAATTACTTCCATTAATGTTTTCGCTACTTTTTTAACGGCAAAAATTACATTTCCTGGCATTGCAAAAACTATATCTGTTTTATCTCTAACTCCAGATTTTTTAAAATATTCATCTGCTAAATACATAATTTTTTGAGGTGCTCCTCCACATTTTATTGGAGTTGCAGGTTGTGTAAACAACGCTGTACCTCCTTTAAAGTTTTTAAGCACTTCCCAAGTATGATTAGGGTTTGTGTAATTACTACAAACCACACCTTTGTCCATAGCTTCAGATAAACCTTCTACTAAATCTGGTGCTATTTTTAAGCCGGGTGCTACAACCAAATAATCATAAGTATATTCATTTCCATCTTTGGTGATTACTTTATTATTATCTGGATCAAATTTTTCTGCAAATTCTTTAATATGCTCTACACCTTTAGGAATTAATGAATCCATTTCTCTTCCTGTTTTTTCAAAATCATAGGTGTTAGCACCAACTAAAGTCCATGCTGGTTGATAATAATGTTTTTTTGCAGGGTCTAATAACCCTATTTTTAATGAAGCGTCTTTTCGTTTTAACATGGAAGAGACCATTATTCCAGCTGTTCCTCCTCCAATAACGAGAATTTGAAAATGTTTTGACATTATTTATTTAAATTATTAGTTAATAAGTTTTTAGGCGAAAAAATTACAATAAAAAAAACACCTTAAGGTGATTGAAATCACTTTAAAGTGTTAGATTAAAATTTTATTAAGTAAAATGTAGTTTTTAACTTATTTTACCTTTAATTTTAGGTGAGTTTCTTTTATTTATGAATGTCCTCCAACTACAATTCTCATAACTTTTAAATTTAATTTAAAAAAGTTATAAACTTGATATAAGAAACATACTCTTAAAAATTTTACCATTCTTGTAGGCTCTGTAGCAAATGAATTGTTGCTGTATGGAATTGTTTTATCGATATTTTTACTCATAATTATTTTTTTAATGTTTTATTCTGGAATTAACCACCAAAATGGTTTTGCTTTTGCTTTATACAAAAACATATAGTGCATAAACAATTTCATCCAATGTCCGGCGGTACCAACAACACCAACCGTATCTTTAATATTTCTTCCCCATTTAGGATATTTTTCCCAATCTGGTACAATTGGGTTTACAGTCATAACAGCTGCCTGGCCTTTAAACATTCCATATCCGGCAGAAACAATGCAAGCAGCTCCCATTTTAGCCATAGATGCTTTATGTTTATGTTCCATTTTGCCAGTTTTTACAGCATGAATAATATTCTGTGCAACAATTTTACCTATTACTCCAGATGGCATTCCTGTTCTAGGAGGCGTTGGAAAAATTTTTGTTCCATTTGGACTTTGCATTGGTTTTGACATTCCGTGTGGTGGTGCAAAAGCAATACCAGCTGCATAAACATTATCATATTTTTGACTTTGATACGTTGATGGCCAATCTTTAGCACTCCATTCTTCATATGGTTTTGGAGTATAATCTGCATCTACTTTCATCATGCCATTTGCTACAAAAACCTCAGAAGTAATATCTTCATTTTTTTTATTGAAAGCTTTCATTCCTGCACCTGTAAAACCAGGAATTAACATGGCAAAATCAAAACTTCGAGTTAAAAATTGTCCGTCTAAATTTTCATAATGAATAATTCCTTTTTCAACTTTTTGAACTCCTGCACGCTTAATCCAATTTATTCCATATTCTTTTAAAATAGATTCTGTAAAAATTTTAGTTGGAGTTACATAACCATTTCTTTTAACATAAGCTCCCCCCATACCAAAATCACCTAATTCATATTCGTTACTAATCCACCATAAATCAGCTAAGTGCATTAATTTTCGCTTTCTAATTTCAAAAGCAATATTTAAAATGTATTCAAACGCTGCTCCTTGGCAAGTAGCCAAAGCATGACCTGTTCCTACTACAAAAGTCTGTTTTTCTCCTTTCTCCATTTTAGCAAGAGATTCTTGAAATTTGCTCCAAGCATGCTCGGCATGATCATAAGTACAAACAGATTGTGTAAATTTATTTGGTCCTAACCCTTCTGTAGCATCAAAATTTAGTTTTGGCCCTGTAGCATTAATTAAATAATCATACGATACAATCTCTTCTTTGCCTTTTTCTTCTTCTGAAACATATTTAATTTTTACAAATCCTTTATCGTTTTCAGAATCACCTTCTGGGTGAATAGAAACTGCCATTGCTTGTTTATAATTAACACCCATTTTTTTATAAACTGGCGCTAATTTAAACTTAACTTGATCTGGAGTCATTAAACCAACTCCAACCCAAATATTAGATGGTATCCATTGAAAGTTACTATTTGGAGAAACCATAACTACTTCATGGTTTTTTTTAAGTGATTTACTCAAATAAGAAACCGCCGTGTGACCAGAAATCCCCGCCCCTAAAACTACTACTTTTGCCATTTTTTATCTATTTATCAAATGTTATGCTCCAAATTCCTCTAACATCACCTTCTTTATAATTTGTTGCTTTATCATTTGGGTATAATAATTTTATTATTGAATCATTTTTTACAGATATTTCTTGCCCAACTGTTCCATGACAGACTAAGCAATTGTTTTTCATAATAATTGGGGCATAAAAATGTATTTTATCATTTTTACCTACTTCAACTATAGGAGCTAACTCTTTATTATTTTCTTTTAAAGTTATGAATTTTTCTACTACTTCTAATTCTCTAGCTGTAGAATTATTTTTTATATTTCTAATTTTATTTGAAGTTCTTTTTATTGAAACATTAAACTTCTTTGATAATTCTTTAGTTATTGGAAGTGCTTCACTATTACAAAAAGGAATAGCATGAACTACTCCTCCTTTTTGTAATTGTTCTTTTAATTTACCGCTTAATGTTTTAAAAGATTCTTTAGAAATCTCCTTCCCTTTAACAAGGTAGGCTTCTTTTTCTTTAGGGGTTAACGATTTATTACAAGAAATCGTTATTGCTACTAGAAAAAGACTAAAAATTATATGTTTAAATTTATTTTTCAATTTTATTATTATTTCTAACCCAATTAATAATTCCTCCTTTTAAGTCATAAACTTCTTTAAAACCAAGTTGAACCATTTTTTCTGAGGCAATCTCTGATCTATGTCCTGTTTTACAGTATACATAAATAGGTTTACTTTTATCAAAAGAGTTTATTTGTTTTGCAAAATCTGAATCAAAAAAATTAATGTTTTTTGCACCTTTAATATAACCTTGGCTAAATTCCATTGGTGTTCTTACATCAATGATAGGGTTATTTTGTGATTTTTCTTTAAATTCTGAAGGAGATAAAACAGTTATTTTATCTTTAATTGCTTGTGTATCGCTATTAGATACTTTTGAGGAAACAGTACTTGAATTATTTATTTTATTAGCTTGATTATTTTTACAACTCAAGCTAATAAAGCTAACTACTAGTACAGTTAATACCGTTTTAATTAATGTTTTCATTTAATTTTGTTTTTGATTTTTTACAAATATAATTTTTCGATTAAATTTAAGCAGTAACCAAAGTTACTATAAACAAAAATAGGGAGTTAAAAAACTCCCTATTAATTTTAAAAAAATATTGTTGTTTTATAATAATGTAGTTGGACACACATAGTCTGTAAGTTCAACACCACTATCTTTAATATCATTAAATCCACCTCTTATATCGGTAACATTACTAACTCCATTTGCTTGAAAAATAGAAGCTGCAATTAACGATCTATAACCGCTTGCACAATGTAAAAAGTATTCTTTATCAGGCTTTATTTCAGCAAAATTTTCATGAATAAAATCTAATGGGAAATTACCAACCCCAACAACATGTTCTGACAAATATTCTGATTCTTTTCTAACATCTAAAGGAACTTCCAAACTTCCTTCTTTCAATCTATTTGCAAATTGAATTGCAGACATCGAACCAATTTTTGAAATTTCATGACCTGCAGCTTTCCAAGAATGCATTCCTCCTCTTAAAAAGCCTAAAATATTATCATAACCTACACGAGAAAAACGTGTAACAACTTCTTGTTCTCTATCTCCTTCTGCTATAAAAATAATTTTTTGATTGATATCTTTAATTAAAGTTCCAACCCAAGGAGCAAAACTGCCATCAACACCAATAAACCAAGCTCCTGGAACAGTTCCTTCTTCCGTATAATCTTCTTTAGAGCGTGTATCTATAACTAAAATATCTTTTTGTTCACTCATTTCTTTAAAAGTATCTGCATCAATTGGTGTAGTACCTTTTTTTAGAACTTCATCAATACTAGTGTTAATACCTTTATTCATTCTAACATTATTAGGAAAATATTGAGGTGGTTGTTTTAAACCAGTAGTAACTTCTTTAATAAATTCCTCTTTAGTCATATCAGCTCTTAAAGCATAATTTGTTTTCTTTTGATTTCCTAAAGTATCAAAAGTTTCTGAACTCATATTTTTACCACATGCTGAACCTGCTCCGTGATTTGGATATACAATTATATCATCTGGTAGTGTCATTATTTTATTTCTTAATGAATCAAATAAATGACCTGCTAAATCTGCCTGTGTTAAATCAGATTTAACAGCTAAATCTGGTCTTCCAACATCTCCAATAAATAAACAATCTCCTGTAAACACATAAGGTTTATTTCCATCTTTATCAATAAGTAAATAAGAGGATGATTCCATTGTATGACCTGGAGTATGTAATAACTTTAAGGTTAAATCTCCAATTTTAAACTCTTCTCCATCTTTTCCTTGATGAATTTCATATGCTGGGTTAGCATTTGGACCAAAAACTATAGTTGCTCCTGTTTTTTTAGCCAAATCTACCTGACCCGATACAAAATCGGCATGAAAATGGGTTAAAAAGACATACTTAATTTTTACACCATCGGCTTTAGCCATTTCTATATATGGTGCAGTTTCTCTTAGTGGATCTATAATTGCGGCTTCACCATTTGAATGAATATAATAGGCCATTTCCGCTAAGCAGCCAGTAAATAATTGTTCTACTTTCATCTTCTGATTTTTTAATAGTTAATTAAATTGCTCCAAAATAATAAATTACAGATTACTTATTGTGATGTAAATCACCTAGTTAAACATTTCGTTGATGGGTGTATTTTTTTTTGTTGTCAGTTTTGGTTTTTTCTTGATAATAATCAATTGCTTCTTGAATACTCATAAAGCAATATTCTTGACCAATATCTTTTATAATATTAGATTTATAAATGGTATCTCTAACTGGTCCTTTTAACCCTGTAAAATATAGTTTAATTTTCTTTTCTTTAAAATATTTTAATACTTCTTCTAAAGCATAAACACCACTACTATCTAAATTATTTAAACTTTCACCATCAATTACAATAATTTTTAATTTTTTCCCTTTTTTTCTAGCTTCACTATAAATAGTATCTTTAAAATAAGTTGTATTTGCAAAGTGAAGTTGAGCATCGAATCTAATTATTAAAACGTCTTTAAGTACAATTAAATTGTCAAACCTTTTAATATTTCGATATAAATATGTATTCGGCACATTTCCTAAAATTGCAACATGTGGTTTTGTAGATTTGTAAATTAACATAATTAAAGAAAAAAGAACTCCTGTAATAATCCCTTCTTTAATTCCAATGGTTGCTGTAACCAATAAAGTAACGTTTAAAATTATTAAATCTCTTTTGGTATATTTCCATAACTGATAGGGAACTTTAAAGTCCAATAAACTAAAAACTGCAACCATAATAATTGCGCCTAAAACTGCTTTAGGTAAATAATAAAATAGTGGCGTTAAAAATAATAATGTTAAAGCAACAACTATTGCTGAAATTATAGCTGCAAAAGGAGTGTTTGCTCCGCTTTGATTATTCACAGCTGTTCGACCAAATCCTCCTGTTGAAGGATAACTTTGAAAAAGTGATCCTACAATGTTTCCTAAACCTAAAGCTATTAACTCTTTATTTGCTTTCACTTTATAATTCATATGCTTAGATTCTATAGCTTTTGCAACCGATATTGCTTCCATAAAAGCTATTAATGCAAGGGTTAATGCAAGTGGTCCAAGCTCATGTATTGTTGCTAAGTTAAACTGTTGTATGTTAAAATTAGGTAATCCTTTTGGTATATTTCCTACTATTTTAACTCCATATTGATGTAAATTAAAGATTTTTACCACTAAAACTCCTAAAATAACAACTACTAAAGCTGCAGGTATTTTTTTAAAATATCTCTTTAATAAAACTATTATTAAAATAGAAGTTATCCCAATAAAAAAAGTAGGATAATTAATATTTTTTAGTTGTTCAATAGCGTCAAAAACTAAATATTGTAATTGATGATTTCTACTTATATCAACTCCAAATAAATGCTTTATTTGATTAAAACCAATAATTAATGCAGCTGCAGATGTAAAGCCACTAATTACAGGTTTTGATAAAAAATTGACTATAAATCCCAATCTAAATAAACCAAAAGCCAATTGTATTAAACCTATTAATAATGCTAAAAGTATAGCTAATGCAATAAAATGTTCCGATCCAACGGTTGCAATAGCTCCAATACCTGATGCAACAATTAAAGAATCCATGGCTGAAGGTCCAACAGCCAATTGCCTAGATGTACCAAAAATTGCATAAGCAACTTGTGGTATCATTGCAGTATAAAGACCATATATTGGAGGTAAACCAGCAATCATTGCGTAGGCAATACCTTGAGGAATTAGCATAACTCCAACGGTTAATCCAGCAGAAATATCGCCTTTTAACCACGACTTTTTATAAATAGATAACCAATCTAAAAATGGAAATACGTTTGCTAATTTCATTTAATAAGAAAAGTTTATTTTGAATTTATATACTATATTAGTTTTCGGTACATTCAAAAAAGGCTTTTACTTCGCAAGTTTCACATATATTTTTATCTAATTTTTGATAAACTGCTTGAATAGCATTTTTTTTATCTTTATAAAAATGATCACTTCCTATTTCATCAAAAAAACCACCTTTTATTAGTACATTTTGACTAACTAATTTCATTCCGCTAAAATAAATAATTCGATTTGTAGATTCCCATTTTTTTACTTCATTTGTTAACCACTCTGCGCTAGCTAAATCAATAAAATTAATTCCATCAGCTATAACAAGTAAGTGCTTTTCATCACTATTATCATATAAATCTGAAAAATAATTTGAAATAGATTCAACAGAACCAAAATACAGAGAACCATCCACACGAATAATATTTAACTGTGGACATTGTTTAACACTTTTATCTCTAATTATATTTACAAATCGGTTTGATTTATTTAACCCTAAAACTGCAATATGTGGCTTTGAAGTTTTTTCTAAATAGAAAAATAATGAGAAAAATATACCAATAACTAATGCTTGCTGAAGATCTAAAAACAAAGTTCCTAAAAAAGTAGCACTAAAAACAATTAGTTCGCGTCCACTACTTTTAAAAATGCCTTTAATATGTTTAAAATCTATTAAATTATATCCAACTAATAAAATAATACCTCCCATAGCTGCCTTTGGTAAATAAGCTGCATATTTTGCAAAAAATAACATTACAAACATTAATCCAAATGATGAAACAAATGCTGAAAACCTTGTTTTAGCTCCAGATTGATAATTTATACTTGATCTTGTAAACGAACTTGAACTTGTATAACATGAAAAAAAGCTAGAAACCAAATTGGATATTCCTTGAGAGACAAATTCTTGATTAAGATCTACTTTTTGATGCGTATGTAAAGAAATAGATCGTGATATTGCAGCTACCTCAACTAAACCTAAAGTAGCTAATATTAATGCTCCTGAATTTAACATTCGCATATTTTGATAATTAAAATCAGGCATTTTAAATGGTGGTAAATTTGAAGGGATATCTCCTACAGTTTCAATACCGTGTAATCCTCCTCCTAACCAGGTTGCTAATAAACTTCCAAATATCATGGCGAATAACATATATAATCTAGAAATCTTTTTAACTTTTCTAATTATTAATGCTAAAGCTAAAGTACCTATAGCTACTGCAAATACATACCAATTTATTTCTGATATATGAAAAGCAATAAATTCAATAATATTTGAAAAAGAACTTCCTTGAGGTACATTAATTCCAAAAATATGCTTTAATTGTTTAAATGCTATTAAAACTCCTGCTCCTGCAGAAAATCCAATAATTACAGAGTTAGAAACAAAATTTACTAATTTTCCCATTCTAGCTATTCCCATAATAAGCTTAATAACCCCAGCCATAAATGATAATAAAATTGCAAGTGAAACAAATGCCTCAATATCATTAGTAGGGTTTACATGTTTACTAATTATGGAATACAGAACAATAGAACTAGTTGTTGTTGGCCCAGAAACTAAGTGGTTTGATGAGCCATAAAGAGCTGCAATTACTGGTGTTAACATTGCTGTATAAAATCCATAAACAGGGGGCATTCCTGCTATCATTGCAAAAGCTACAGCTTGTGGTATAACAATAATAGTTCCTGTTAATCCTGCAATTAAGTCATCTTTCCATGTTTGCCTTACCATTGGTAACCATGTTAAAAAAGGTAAAATTTGTTTTAAAGTCATATCAGTTCTAAGTAGTAAAGTTTAAAACAAAAGTACTACGAACATTTTTTCATATTGTGATGTAGATCACTAAAATTAAAATAGCTCGTTTTGAGAGTTAGTTTTTGTTTTACCTAAATGTTTATAAGCTAAAGCTGTTACTTCTCTTCCTCTTGGCGTTCTCATTATAAATCCTTCTTGAATTAAAAAAGGCTCATAAACTTCTTCAATAGTTTCTGTATTTTCCCCTACTGCTGTCGCAATAGTAGTAATTCCAACTGGTCCTCCTTTGAATTTATCAATTATAGTAGTCAAAATTTTATTGTCCATTTCGTCTAAGCCATGAGCATCTACATTTAAAGCATTAAGCGCATACTTGGCAATTTTAATGGTAATGCTACCATCTCCTTTTATTTGAGCAAAATCACGAACTCTTCTTAAAAGTGCATTTGCAATCCTTGGAGTTCCTCTACTTCTCCCTGCAATTTCAATAGCTGCTTCCATAGAAATTGGTACTCTTAATATATGAGCACTTCTTTGAACTATGGTAGTAAGTAGTTCCGTATTATAATAATGTAATCTGCTACTAATTCCAAAACGAGCTCTCATTGGTGCAGTTAACAACCCTGAACGAGTTGTTGCTCCAATTAAAGTAAATGGCTCTAAATCTATTTGAACCGTTCGAGCATTTGGACCTGATTCAATCATGATATCAATCCTGTAATCCTCCATTGCCGAATATAAATACTCTTCAACAATTGGACTTAAACGATGAATTTCATCAATAAACAATACATCTCGTTCACTTAAACTAGTTAACAAACCTGCTAAATCTCCTGGTTTATCAATTACAGGTCCAGATGTAATTTTTAATCCAACCCTTAATTCATTGGAAAGAATGTGTGCTAAAGTTGTTTTCCCTAATCCTGGTGGTCCATGAAACAATGTGTGATCTAATGCCTCATCTCTTTGGTTAGCTGCTTGAACAAAAATTTTTAAATTCTCCAAAATTTGTTCTTGCCCAGTAAAATCATCAAAACTTAACGGACGTAACTTCTTTTCAATATCAAATTCTTCGGAAGTAAAATTACTTTTATCAGGATTTAAATTTTCATTCATAAAAACAAAGATAGCAGAAATAAAAAAACCTTTCTAAATTTAGAAAGGTTTTGTAAATATAATAAGTTAAATATTTTTTACGATTCTTCTTCTCCTTCAAAAAGAGGTGTATTTTGCGGTACAAAATCTTCAGGAAGTCCTGGTTTACTATAATCGTAAGACCATCTATAAACTGTAGGTAATTCTCCAGGCCAGTTTCCGTGAACATGTTCAACAGGAGTTGTCCATTCAAGTGTGTTAGAGTGCCAAGGATTTTGACTTGCTTTTTTACCTTTATAAATGCTAATAAAGAAGTTTGCTAAGAATATTAATTGTGCAAGTCCTCCTAAAATGGCAAATATAGTTATCACCTTGTTTACATCAGATAAATCATCAAATAAAGGAAATGCTGTATTTGAATAATATCGTCTAGGTAATCCTGCTAAACCAAGAAAGTGCATTGGGAAAAACACACCATAGGCTGCAACTGCAGTAATCCAAAAATGCCAATATCCTAAGGTTTTATTCATCATTCTACCATACATTTTAGGGAACCAATGATAAATACCAGCAAACATACCGTATATTGCAGAAACACCCATAACTAAGTGAAAGTGAGCAATTACAAAGTAGGTATCATGAACATTGATATCTAAAGCACTATCTCCTAAAACAAGACCTGTTAATCCTCCTGAAATAAAAGTAGATACTAATCCAATAGAAAATAGCATTGCAGGATTCATTTGCAAATTACCTTTCCAAAGTGTTGTAATATAATTAAATGCCTTAACTGCTGATGGAATTGCAATTAATAATGTTGTAAATGTAAATACTGAACCTAAAAATGGATTCATTCCTGAAACAAACATATGATGTCCCCAAACTATAGTTGACAAAAAGGCAATTGCAATAATTGAACCTATCATTGCTCTATAACCAAAAATTGGTTTTCTTGAATTTGTAGAAATAATTTCAGAAGTAATTCCTAAAGCTGGTAATAAAACTATATAAACTTCTGGGTGTCCTAAAAACCAAAATAAATGTTCAAATAAAACGGGTGAACCACCTTGATAATGTAAAACTTCACCTTGAATAAAAATATCAGATAAGTAAAATGACGTTCCAAAACTTCTATCAAAAATTAATAGTAAAGCTGCAGATAATAATACAGGAAAAGATACAACACCAATAATAGCAGTTACAAAAAATGCCCAAATAGTTAATGGTAATCTTGTCATTTTCATTCCTACTGTTCTCAAATTTAATACAGTAACAATGTAATTTAAAGCTCCTAACAATGAAGAAGCTATAAAAATCGCCATAGAAATTAACCATAATGTCATTCCCATTCCAGAGCCTGGAATTGCCTGTGGTAATGCACTTAAAGGAGGATAAATAGTCCAACCTGCAGCAGCAGGACCTGCTTCTACAAATAAAGAGCTAACCATAATTACACTAGACAAAAAGAATAACCAATAGGAAACCATATTTAAAAATCCAGAAGCCATATCTCTAGCTCCAATTTGTAATGGAATAAGTAAGTTACTAAAGGTTCCGCTTAAACCAGCTGTCAATACAAAAAATACCATAATAGTACCATGTATGGTTACTAATGCTAAATATATATCTGGAGACATTACACCTCCATCTTGATGGTGACCTAAAAATGCTTCAAAAATTCCAAATGATTTTTCTGGCCAAGCAATTTGTAAACGAAACAACATAGACATAAATACCCCTATAATTCCCATAAAAATCCCAGTAATTAAATACTGCTTAGAAATCATTTTATGATCAGTACTAAAAACGTATTTTGTTATAAATGTTTCTTTATGATGATGATTTGACATATTTTATTTTTTTAGTAGTGTAGTATATTATTTGATAATCTGGCTCATAGTTTTTTGTTGTTTTAACCAAGCATTAAATTCAGAAGGTGTTTCAACAATAATTTTCATTTGCATATTGTAGTGAGATGCTCCACATATTTTATTACAAAGTAGTAAATAGTCAAATTGATATGGATCTTCTCCTTTTTCAGCTCTAATTTTATTTATGCCATCTACTTTAGCAATCGTTTTTTTATTTAATCGCATTTCTTTGGTTGTAATATTTGGAGTGTATGAAAATGAAGTTACCATACCTGGAACACAGTTCATTTGAGCTCTAAAATGAGGCATAAATGCAGAGTGTAAAACATCTTGTGATCTAAATTTAAAAATTACTTTTCTTCCTTTAGGTAAATGTAATTCTCTAGTAGGAATATCATCTTGTGCATTTTTATCGGTCATATCAACACCCATAGTGTTAATACCTTTAATGTTTCGAACATTTGCACGTCCTAATTCATTGTCAGCTCCAGCGTAACGAGCTTGCCATTGAAATTGTTTAGCATACACTTCAACTATTAAAGGATCTTTTGCGCCAGATGAATCCATAACATCTTGCCAAACTGAAAGCCCGTATAATACCAATCCTGATAATACTACTGCAGGAATAATTGTCCAAATAGCTTCAAGCTTAGAACTATCTGCATAAAACAGAGCCTTTCTTCCTTTAATTCCTCTGTATTTATATGCGAAATAAAATAGTAAAAACTGAGTAATTGCTTGTACAATTAAGATTAATACCATTGTAATTGCAAATAAAGTATCGTAACTTTCTCCTTCAACTGAAGCAGAATCAGGTAATAAAGTTACAGAGTATTTCACAAAGGAAAATATCATTAATCCATAGAAAAATACCCCAAATAAAGCAAATAATATTCCTTGAGTGTTATTATCTCTCTCGGTTGCTATTGTGCTTTTTAAATTAAATATACTTGCAATTTGCCATATAGCAATACAAATAACTATTGCCAATAAAACATAAAGTAATGCTGTCATTTTTTTAGTTAGTTTTTATAGTAGCGTCAAATATAAAAAAAATCCTGAATAATTATTACTCAGGACTCGATTTATGAGTTAATATTAATAATGATAATGTTCACTTTCTTTTAAAAATGGGTTTTTGTTTATCTCTAACGATTTTTTCGCAAGCGCTGAAAATACCACATAAATAAATACTCCTAAAAAGAACAAAATTGATGAAATTTCAGGAATACCAACATGCCAATGATTTCCTACAGTAGCAGGTGAAATTATTACAAAAACATCTACATAATGTCCTAATAAAATAATAATACCTGTTGCAATTATAAACCAAGGAATACGTTTGTAATCACTATTCATTAAAACTAATAATGGAAATACAAAGTTTGAAATAAGCATTCCTATAAATAAAAGTTGGTATGGGCCTAAAAGTCTAGGTTGAAAATAAGCTGTTTCTTCTGGCATATTTGCATACCAAATTAGCATAAATTGAGAAAACCATAAGTAAGTCCAAAATATACTAAACCCAAACATAAATTTTGCTAAATCATGTAAATGGCTATCATTTACTTTAGGTAAAAATCCTTTTGCTCTTAAATAAATAGTTACCATAGCAATTACGGTTATACCAGAAACAAACATTGTTGCAAAAACATACCATCCAAATAAGGTACTTTGCCAATGTGGAGTTAAAGACATTAACCAATCCCAAGACATCATGGATTCGGTAACAATAAAAAATATTAAAAAGAAAACTGATGCTTTAAAATTCTTTTTATAAGCACTTAAATCAGATGCTGTATCTTGAGCTAATGAGTTTTTTCTAGAATAATATCGATAAAAATTCCAACCTAACAAATAAATAAAAGTTCTAATCATCCAGAATGGAATATTTAACCACCAACTTTTTGAAACTAAAATTTCATCATAATGTTCGCTTGAAACATTATAAAAATCAGGGTTCATCCAAACAAAATAATGATGACCATTTGCAGCCATAAGAATTAAAAAGGCTAAAATAAATAATGATCCTGGCAATAAATATGCAGTAATTCCTTCCATTACTCTAAATAATACTATAGACCAACCTGCTTGAGATGCATATTGAATAGCATAAAAAGCTAAAGTTCCTAAAGCTATCATGAAAAAGAAAAACATTGCAATAAACACAGCTGTATAAGGACGATTTTGCAAAGCATGTAATGCATGAGTGAAATGAGCATCTTTCGTACTTTCATTAGCTGATGCGCTATCATGGGCTTCCCCTTTTAACTCAATTGAGGATGTATTTTCAGCAGCAGAATGATTTTCATGAGTATTTTCATGTTGCATCATTTCTTTTACTTCGTCAACATTATTTGGTGTAGTTAAAAAACCGTAACCAATACCCAATGCACCCAAAACCATAAATATGATTGCACTAATTTTTAATTTATTTGAAAAAGTATACATATTTTAATTTTCTTTCTTTTGTAACTATTTTACTTTAATGAATCTTCTCTTAATTTTTGAACATACTGAACTATTTGCCAACGTTCTTTATAGGTTAACTGAGAAGCATGTGATCCCATTAAATTTCTACCATACATAATAACATGGTAAATACTTCCTTCCGTAATTTGTCTGTCTTTATAATTAGGAACTCCTAAAAATTTCTCTCTTTTTACTAAAACACCTTGACCATCCCCTTTTGCTCCATGACAAACAGCGCAATAAATGGTAAACATTGCTTTTCCTTTAGCTAAGTTTTTTTCGTTAACTTCTAATGGAGACTTTAAAGTTGCTTTTGCTAACTCATATCCTTCATTAGTATTAGGAATTTCATAAGGAACTTCTCCTCTAAAAATAGTTCCTTCAACTGGTTTTTGAGCTTCAATTCCATTTTTGAAAAACGGATTTGTAGCATAGGTTTCATAACCAACAGCATTGTACATATCCGTTGCTGCCATATATCGTAATTTAGGTTTACGATGATTATTGCAAGAAGTTACGCTAATAACTATTAACAAAACTGCTATAATATTAAGTATTCGTTTCATTATTTGCTATGCTTTTAATTTTATTTCTTTAGCTCCATTATTTTTAAGGAACTCCTCTAATTTTTCAACATTTTCTTCTGTAGAAACTTCAACCATAAAATGGTCATCTGTAGTTCTAACATCAGGATTTTCAGCTTTTTTAAATGGCCATAATTTACTTCTCATATAAAAAGTAATTACCATTAAGTGAGCTGCAAAAAATACAGTTAATTCAAACATAATAGGCACAAATGATGGCATATTTTCATGAAAACTAAAACTTGGTTTTCCTCCAATATTTTGTGGCCAATCCATTATCATCATATAATTCATCATCCAAACAGCAAAAGAAAAACCAATAACTCCGTAAATAAATGAAGCAATTGCAATTCGAGTATTTTTTAACCCTGCTGCTTTTTCTAATCCGTGCACAGGAAAAGGTGTAAATACCTCTTCAATATCATAATTTGCATCTTTTAATCCTTTAACGGCTTTTAAAAGCACGTCATCATCATCAAAAATGGCTTGTATGGTTTTGTTACTCATGATTTTCTTCTCTTAATTTTTTATAATTATCTCCTGAAGATTTTAAAATACTCTTTAATTCTGCTTGGGCAATTACTGGGAAAGTTCTAGCATATAATAAAAACAACACAAAGAAAAATCCAATAGTTCCAATAAAAATTGCAATATCTACAAAAGTTGGTGAGAACATAGTCCAAGATGAAGGTAAATGCCCACGACTTAAATCGATAACAATAATATCAAATCTTTCAAACCACATACCAATATTAATAATTATTGAAATGATGAAAGACCATATATAATTAGTTCTTAATTTTTTAAACCAAAGTGTTTGTGGGAAAATAAAGTTACACGTAATAAGTGCCCAAAAAGCCCACCAATAAGGTCCTGTTGCAGCTCCAACAGACAAATAAGTGTAATCTTCATAACTACTTCCTGAATACCATCCTACAAAAAACTCAGTAATATATGCAACAGAAACTATTCCGCCTGTTACCAAAATTACTTTATTCATGTTTTCAATATGAACTCTTGTAATATATGATTCTAAGTTAGATACTTTCCTCATAATTAATAATAAGGTTTGTACCATTGCAAAACCTGAAAAAATTGCTCCTGCAACAAAATAAGGAGGAAATATTGTACTATGCCATCCTGGTATTACTGAAGTAGCAAAGTCCATAGATACAATTGTGTGTACTGATAACACTAACGGAGTAGCTAAACCAGCTAACACTAAAGATACTTCTTCAAAACGTTGCCAATCTTTTAATCTTCCTGACCAACCAAAACTTAATAAACTATATATCTTTTTTTGAAATGGTCTTACCGCTCTATCTCTTAACATTGCAAAATCAGGCAATAATCCTGTGTACCAAAATACTAATGACACAGATAAATATGTTGAAATTGCAAATACATCCCATAATAATGGTGAGTTAAAGTTTACCCATAATGATCCAAAGTTATTTGGAATTGGTAATACATAAAATGCATTCCAAACTCTACCCATATGTATAATTGGAAATAATCCTGCTTGTACTACGGCAAAAATTGTCATTGCTTCTGCAGAACGGTTAATACCCATTCTCCATTTTTGACGAAATAATAATAGTACTGCTGAAATTAAGGTTCCTGCATGTCCAATACCTACCCACCAAACAAAATTGGTAATATCCCAGGCCCAGTTAACACGGTTATTTAATCCCCAAACTCCAATACCAGTTCCAATAGTATATAGTATTGCTCCCAAACCATATAAAAATGCAATTAATGCAATAATAAATGCAATCCACCATTTTTTATTGGCTTTCCCTTCTACAGGTGCCGCAACATCAACAGAAATGTCGTGGTATTTTTTATCACCATAAATTAATGGTTCTCTAATAGGTGCTTCGTAATGAGACATAATTAATATCTATCTTAATTTTTATTTATGATTCTTCTGTATTTCTAACTTTTAAGTGATACATCACATTTGGTTTAGTACCCACTTCTGCTAATAAATGGAAAGTTCTATCATCTTCAATTAAATGAGCAACTTCACTTTCTTTATCATTTACATCTCCAAACACCATAGACCCTGTAGGACAAGCGCTTGAACAAGCAGTTTGAAATTCTTCATCTTTAACTGGTCGTCCTTCTTTTTTAGCTGTTAAAATGCTTAATTGTGTTTTTTGTATACACATTGAACATTTTTCCATAACTCCTCTTGAACGAATTACTACATCAGGATTTAAAACCATTCTTCCTAAATCGTTATTCATATTAAAGTCAAATTCACTGTTTTCAGCGTATTTGAACCAGTTAAATCTACGAACTTTATACGGACAGTTGTTTGCACAATATCTTGTTCCTATACATCGATTATATGCCATATGGTTTTGACCTTGACGACTGTGAGAAGTAGCAGCAACAGGACAAACTGTTTCACAAGGTGCATGATTACAATGTTGACACATTACTGGTTGAAAAGCAACCTGAGGATTTTCTTGAGGAACAGTCATTTCATTAAACATTTCACCTGTTCCAAAAATACCTTCTTCTTTAGCTACTTCATTCGTCATATCAGATGTGTAGTATCTATCAATACGCAACCAATGCATATCTCTACTAACTCTAATCTCATGTTTTCCAACTACAGGTACGTTGTTTTCAGCGTGACATGCAACTATACAAGCTGCACAACCTGTACAAGTTGCTAAATCAATGGATAAATTAAAATGATGTCCAATGGTGTCATCAAATTTTTCCCATAAATCAACTTTATTAGCTGGAACTTCTTCATGATTTAAAGAGAACTCAGGAGTTTCGTTCCAATCTTCTTTTGGTTTATTGATAAAATCATCTAAAGTAGTTTCTTTAATAATTTCATCACGCCCCATAATTGTATGTTGCAATTGTACGCAAGCAAACTCATGTTCTCCTGAAGTTTTTTCAATTTCTACTTTTTGGAATGGATTAAAGTTTTGCATTAAAGGATATGCATTTAATCCTATCATCATATCTTTTTTCATTCCTGCGGTTCTTCCATAACCAACAGCAATACCAATACTACCTTTTGCTTGACCTGGCTGAATAAGCACTGGTACATCTTTTAAAACAGTATTTCCTACTTTTAAAGATGCTTTACTTCCATTTAATGCTCCATCACTTACATTCCAGTTTTCTAAATTTAAAGCTTTAGCATCTTCCGAAGAAATTGTTAAATAATTATCCCAAGAAGTTCTAGAAATTGGATCTGGCAATTCTTGTAACCAAGGATTATTTGCTTGTTTACCATCTCCTAAACTAGTTTTTGCATAAACATTTAGCTCAAAATCAGATGATTTTGTTGCAGCTAACAAGTCTGCAGCAATTTGATTTATATCTACAGTATTTGATGAAAGTTCTACTTTAGAATCTGCTTTAAAAACACCATCTTCTAATGCTTTATTCCAAGTTGATCCATTTAAAATTGAAGTTTTCCAATTGTTTTTTAAATAGTCATAATAAGAATTTGTAGATCCCATCCAAGTTAGTAAGGATTCTTCAAATTGACGTGTATTAAATAATGGGCGTATAGTTGGCTGCATTAAAGAATAATGTCCTGCTTGCATCATTGCATCACCCCAAGACTCTAAATAATGAGGAGCATTTGCCACTAAATTAGTATTTGCAGCAGTTTCATCATTATTTGAACTAAAACTTATAGATAATTTTACTTTTTTAAGTCCCGCATTAAATTCATCGGCATTTGGTAAAGTATAAGAAGGGTTAACATTATTTATTAATAATGCACCTATTTTACCTTCATTCATTTCTTTTACCAAATTTGCTACGGCAACATCATCCCCTGCTTTTACAAAACGAGGAGCAGTACTATCAAATACTTCTGATTGTAATGCTTGATTAATTGCGATAGCAATTAATTGAGCTTCTTTATTTTGTATACCTGTAACAACTACTGCTTTTTTACCTGCTTTTTTAAGTTGTTTAGCAGCCATTTTAACTGCCTTATCAGCTGGTGTTTCTTTTGAATTTACAGTATTTCCTGTTATTGCATTATATAAATTTAACAATGCATAAATTTGGTTTGACGGCTTAACTGGAATTCGTTTATCTGCATTCGCACCAGTTAATGACATAATTGATTCAAACTGAATAAGTTTTGACATTTTGCCATTTACAGGTTTTCTTCCTTTTGCATAAGCTCCACTATAATGACCTCCTTGCCAATCTCCTAAAAAGTCTGCTCCAATAGAAACAATAACTTCTGCATCTTCAAATTTATAATCTGGTAATGCTCTTACTCCATATATTGCTTGAAAAGCATCTAAAGCTGCACTTTCAGAAAGCGCATCATAAACAACATGCGATACATTACCGAAAGCTCCAGTAAATTCTTCAATTACTTTATTTGTTGAAGGACTTGCTGTAGTTCCAGAAAGAATTACAATTTTTTCGTTAGAATCTTTTAGACTTTTTAAAGTTTGGATTGCTTTTTCATCTAAAGATTTCCAATCAGACTCTTTTCCTTCAACTAGTGGGTTACGCAATCTATTGTTATCATATAATGATAAAACAGATGCCTGAACTCTTGCTGAAGTTGCTCCCCAATTACCAGCCATTTTGTTAGGCTCAATTTTAATTGGACGTCCTTCACGAACTTTAACCAATATGTTTGCAAAGTCTGTTCCGTCAGCCATGGTAGATGCATAATAATTTGCTACACCAGGAATAACATCATCAGGTTTTACAACATAAGGTATTGATTTTACAACTGGTCCTTCACAAGCAGCTAAAGTAACTGCTGCTGTTGAAAACCCAACATATTTCAAAAAATCTCTTCTGGTAGTTGAAGGCTTAGATAAATTTTCTTTATCTCCTAAAAACTCATCCGTTGGAAGTTCTTCTGCAAATTCCTTTTGTTGTAAACTTTCAACAATAGGACTATTGGCTTTCAATTCCTCAACGCTTCTCCAGTATTTTTTATTTGATGCCATGTTTTATTTATGTAATTTCTATATTTTTATTAATAGTGACATTTACCACATTCTTGCCCACCCATTTGAGCTTCTGTAACTTTTTCTATGCCATATTTTTTAGAAAGTTCATCATGGATATTTTTGTAATAACCATTATCTTTCATATTAACTTCTGTAGTTTTATGACAGTTTATACACCAACCCATTGTTAATTTAGCCGATTGTTTTACTTCATCCATAGTTTCAACTGGACCATGACATGTTTGACAAGTAACACCTGCTACAGTTACGTGTTGTGAATGATTAAAATATGCGAAATCTGGTAAATTATGAATTCTAACCCATTTAATAGGTTTTTGTTTATAATTCTTTTTGTATTGTAAATTTTCTTTATCCCAACCAATTGCATCATACATTTTTTGAATTTCAGCATCTAAATCTGCTTTAGTATTACCTCCAAATAATTCTCCATTATATTCTGAAATTGATTTATGACAATTCATACAAACATTAACTGATGGAATACCTGATGTTTTACTATGTTTTGCTGATGAGTGACAATATTGACAGTCAATTTTATTTGCGCCAGCATGAACTGCGTGTGAAAATTTAATAGGCTGAATTGGCTGATACCCTTCATTAACATCTACTTGCATAAAGAAACCAAACACTAAATAAGCACCTCCTAACAACACAAATATTACTGCTAAAAATCTTAAAAATGGATTTTTATACAAAGTAACAATCATACTCGGTTCACTTTCTTCTCCTTTTCGTTTTTTAGTAGTTGAAGCAATTATTAATGACAATAATAAAAATGCTAAAATGGTAAGTCCTAAAGCTACTCCAACACTAACGCCAGGTTTATTAAATCTTGGATCTGATTTAGAAACTGCTGTTTGTGCCGCTGCTGGTTTTACATCACCAACATTTAAATATTTAACAACATCTTCAATATCTTGATCAGATAATTGAGGGAATGGTGTCATCGGCATTCCTTTATACTCTTCAAATATTGCTTTAGCATCTTTATCTCCACTAGCACGTAAAGCATTATTATCTTTAATCCAAAGTTTTAACCATTCTAATGAACGTAGGTCGCCAATTTTGTATAATGGTGGACCAATTAACTTTTTATCTAATCTATGACAAGCTGTACAATTAGCTTTAAATATTTTTTTACCTCGTTCTACTGCTGGATCAATTTTTTGAGTTGCAGCAACCGCAGCTTTTGCTTTTGGTTTACCTTTAGTATACTCTAAAATATCCACAATATCTTGGTCAGATAATTGAGGAAACGGAGTCATTGGCATTCCTTTAAACTCTTCAAATATTGCTTTTGCATCAGCATCTCCACTAGCACGTAAAGCATTATTATCTTTAATCCAAAGTTTTAACCAGTCTAACGAACGTATTTCCGTAACATTAGCCAAAGCTGGACCAATCAATTTTCTATCTAATCTATGGCAAGCTGCACAATTAGCATTAAATAGTTTTTTACCATTATCATAATTGCCTTCTTGCGCAAAACTCAATAAACTTGTAAAAATAAAAACGAAAGTTAATTTGGTCAGTTTGTTGATTTTAAGGTGTTTAATCACACTTTTCATACTTAAAAATTATTTTCTAATCTGTTTGGTATAATTTTTTCTTTAGAAATACCTATGATATAAGTCATTTTCGAAAGATTCGACAAAAATAAGATTAAAAACGAAAACAGGAAACGTTAGAGTAATGTTAAATGTAATTTATAACCATTCTAAATAACATTTTATTAATTCAATTTATAAAGGAATATTTTACATTTGAACAAAATTATAAAATTATGCATCTTGATTTAAGAAAAATATTGATATTGAGTTTGTTTATAAGCTTAACAAGTTATACACAGTTATATTCACAAACTGAACAAGATAAAATAAGTAGTTTAGTTAACCAAAAACGAGACTTTAACAAGAATAATAAGACTTCAACCGTTTATAAAATTCAATTATTTAATGGCGTTGAAAAAGATGCTTACGCAAAAAAGTATAAGTTTCAATCTACATTTCCAGAGTATAAAGTTCAAATAATTTATGTTGCTCCTGAGTGGAAAACTCAAGTTGGAGATTTTAATACTAGATTAGAAGCTGATAGAGCTTTAAATATAATTCAACAAAAATTTATTGGTGCTTTTGTTTTAGAAGATAAAATTTAATAAAAAAGTCGGGTTTAGCCCGACTTTTTTATTTCTTTTCTTAATTTCTTTTAAGTTTCTTCTTAACTTCTACCTCTTGATAAGCTTCAATTACATCGCCAACTTCAATATTATTGTAGTTTTTAATTTGAATACCACAATCATAACCTTTAGCAACTTCTTTAGCGTCATCTTTAAAACGTTTTAAGGAAGCCAATTCTCCCGAGTGAATTACAACATCTTCTCTAATAATTCTAACTTTAGAGTTTCTAAAGATTTTACCACTAGTTACCATACAACCAGCAATATTACCAACTTTAGAAATTTTATAAACTTCTCTAATTTCAACATTACCAGTTACTTCTTCTTTTATTTCTGCCGATAACATTCCTTCCATTGCATCACGTAAATCGTTAATGGCATCGTAAATAATAGAATACGTTCTGATATCAATTTCTTCATTATCCGCTATAGCTCTAGCATTTCCAGAAGGTCGAACATTAAACCCAACAATAATTGCGTCAGAAGCTGTTGCTAGTAAAACATCCGATTCGGTTATCGCTCCAACACCTTTATGAATTATATTTACTTGAATTTCATCTGTAGATAATTTTTGGAATGAATCTGTTAAAGCTTCTACAGATCCATCTACATCTCCTTTTAAAATAATATTTAACTCTTTGAAATCTCCTAAAGCAATTCTTCTTCCTATTTCATCTAAGGTTACGTGACGTTGTGTACGAACAGACTGTTCTCTTTGTAACTGAGATCGTTTTGTAGCAATTTGTTTTGCTTCTTTTTCATCTTCAAAAATATGGAATCTATCTCCAGCTTGTGGAGCTCCATCTAATCCTAATATAGAAACTGGTGTTGAAGGACCTGCTTCAGTCATATTGTTTCCTCGTTCATCAAACATAGCTTTAATTTTTCCACTATGTTTACCTGCCAACATAAAATCTCCAATTTTAAGCGTACCTTCTTGTACCAAAATAGTAGACACATAACCACGTCCTTTATCTAATAAAGCTTCCACAACAGTACCTATTGCATTTTTATTTGGATTTGCTTTTAAATCCAACATTTCAGCTTCTAATAAAACTTTTTCTAAAAGGACATCAACTCCTTCACCTGTTTTAGCAGAAATTTCTTGAGATTGAATTTTACCTCCCCAATCTTCTACTAATAAATTCATTGCAGAAAGTTGCTCTTTAATTTTATCAGGATTTGCGTTTGGTTTATCAATTTTATTTATTGCAAAAACAATTGGTACTCCTGCTGCTTGAGCATGACTTATTGCTTCTTTAGTTTGAGGCATTACATCATCATCCGCTGCAATTACAATAATTACTAAATCGGTAACTTGTGCTCCACGAGCCCGCATTGCTGTAAATGCTTCGTGACCAGGTGTGTCTAAAAATGCTATTTTTTGACCATTTTTTAACTGAACTCCATAAGCTCCAATATGCTGAGTAATTCCTCCAGATTCACCAGCAATTACATTTTCTTCGCGAATAAAATCCAATAATGATGTTTTACCATGATCTACATGTCCCATTACGGTAATAATTGGTGCTCTTGGTTCTAAATCTTCTTCTTTATCTTCTTCTTCATGAATTGCTTCTTCAACTTCTGCTCCAATAAAGTTTACTGAATAATCAAATTCTTCGGCAACAATAGTAAGTGTTTCTGCATCTAATCGTTGATTCATAGTTACCATCATACCTAAAGTCATACAAGCAGATATTACATTGGTTACTGGAATATCCATCATAGTTGCCAACTCACTAACTGTAACAAATTCTGTAAGTTTTAAAATTTTACTTTCAGCTGCTTGTTGCTCTAAATCTTTTTCGGATTGTTGTCTATGTAAATCTCTTTTGTCTCTCCTATGTTTTGCTCCTTTTCCTTTTTTAGATTTACCTTGAAGTTTTTCTAAAGTTTCTCTAACCTGTTTTTGAACTTCCGCTTCTGTTGGCTCTTCCTTAACAATTGGTTTTCTTTGTGGTCTTTGATTACCTCTTTGATTACCTCTGTTTTGGTTATTACCAGTTCCTGGCTTTTTAAAGTTTGCAGAAGGTGCTTTTTTTATTCTTTTTCTTTTCTTTTTATTTGCCTCGTTATTATCTTTTTTAGCGTCAGTTGTCTCAGGTTTTTTCTTTTTAGGACGTTCAAACTGTTTTAAATCTATAGTTTGACCTGTGATTTTTGGACCAGATAATTTTTTATAATGAGTAGCAATTTTAGTTTCAGGAGTTTTTTCTTCTTCTTTTTCTTCTTTTTTACTATCCTTTTTTACAACTGGGGTTTCAGTTTTTTTAAACTCAGGTTTTTTAGCTTCTGGTTGTTTCTTTATTTCCTGTTTTTTTACTTCCTGCTTTTCCTCTGATTTTTTAGCTGTAACTTCTTTTTTTATTTCAGATACTACTTCTGGTTTCTTTATCTCTTCTTTAGCAACAACTTCTTTTACAGGTTCTGTTTTTTCTTCAACAACTTCTATTTTTGTAACTACTTCTTCTTTAACCTTGATGTCTTCTTTTACAGGTTCGGCTTTTACCTCTTCTTTAGGTTGTTCCTTTTCTAATTCTTTTTCAGGAGAAATAGCAGGAGAGTCTTTATGTTGTTTTGGCTCAATATCAATTTTACCAACTGTTTTTACTTCTAATTTTTCTGCTCTTCCCTTTATAACAACTCTTTTTGCTTCTTCAGCTTCCTGTTTTAATCGTTGTTTTTCTTCTGCTGCAATCCTAAGTTCTTCTTTTTCTTTTCGCTTTTCTTCGCTAACTTCTTTTGAGGCTGCTTTTTTAGATCGATCTGTTTGGAAACCATCTAATAATATTTGATATTCTTCATCAGATATTTTAGTTGTAGGACGTGCTTCTACCTCAAATCCGTGAGATTCTAGATGTTCTACAGCTCTATCTAACGAAATGTTTAATTCTCGTAATACCTTATTCAGTCTCAATGTTTTGTTGTTAGCCATATAATTATTTTTAAGCCAATTATTTTGTTGAATTTAAAAATTAATCTTCAAATTCTTCTTTTAATATTTTTTGAACTTCTAAAATAGTTTCCTCTTCAAGATCGGTTCTACTTACAAGTTCTTCAACACTTTTATCTAATACTCCTTTGGCTGTGTCAATTCCAATATTGTTAAATTCTTTAATAATCCATTCTTCTATTTCATCAGAGAATTCAGTTAATTCAACATCATCTTCCATTTCAACTCCTTCACGTTGAACATCAATATCAAATCCTGTTAATTGAGATGCAAGCCTAATATTTACTCCGTTTTTACCAATTGCTTTAGATACTTCTTCTGGTAATAAAAACACTTCTACTCTGCCTTTTTTTCCATCTGCTCTATCTTCTTCTTCATGAATTACCATAGAAGCTACTTTTGCAGGACTCAATGCTCTTGCAATAAATAATTCCGTATTTTTTGTATAATTAAGTACATCAATATTTTCATTACCTAATTCTCTAACTATACCATGAATTCTAGAACCTTTCATTCCTACACATGCTCCAACAGGATCAATTCTATCATCGTATGAATCTACTGCTACTTTTGCTTTTTCGCCTGGTATTCTAGCAACTTTTTCTATGGTAATTAAGCCATCAAATACTTCTGGTATTTCTTGTTCAAACAACTTTTCTAAAAATTCCGGAGCAGTTCTTGATAATATAATTACTGGTTTATTACTACGTAATTCTACAGATTTAATTATACCTCTAACAGAATCTCCTTTTCTAAAATAATCAGAACGAATTTGTTCGCTTTTTGGTAAAATAATTTCATTACCGTCATCGTCTAATAAAATAATTGCATTATGACGAATGTGATGAACTTCTGCACTATAAATATCACCTTCTAACTCTTTAAAGTGTTTAAAGGTATTTGTGCTATCGTGCTCATAAATTTTTGAAATTAAGTTTTGACGTAATGCCAAAATAGCTCTTCTTCCCAAATCTATTAACTTAACTTCTTCAGAAACATCTTCACCAATTTCAAAATCAGGTTCAATTTTACGAGCTTCTTTTAATTCAATTTCTTCGTTAGGATCTTCAACTTCACCATCTGCAACTACAACACGATTTCTCCAAATTTCTAAATCTCCTTTATCTGGGTTTATAATAATATCAAAATTATCGTCAGATCCAAATTTTCTTTTTAAAGCTGCTCTAAACACATCTTCTAGTATCGCCATAAGGGTTACCCTATCAATATTTTTATCTCCCTTAAACTCTGAAAACGATTCAATTAATGCTAAATTTTCCATGCATTCACTTTATTAAAATAATAATTTCACTTTTGCTTCTAAAATATCTTTAAAAGGTATTGTTTTATTTTTAACCACTGTTATTTTTCCTTTTCCAACAGGTTTTGGTTCTCTTACTTTCCATTCTAAATCAATAGCATTTTCATCAACATTTTTTAGAACTCCTTCTATTTTTGAATTATCTATTAATTTAACTTGTAAGGTACGATTAATATTTTTTTTGTATTGTCTTTTAACAATTAACGGTTGTGCAATATCTGGCGAGGTTACTTCTAACGAAAAGTCTTCTTCTTCTCTATCTAAATTATGTTCAACTGCTCTACTTATTCTAACACATTCTTTTAAAGAAATTCCTTTATCACCATCTACTACTACTAAAATTTTATTGTCTGGTAAAAAATTTAATTCTATTAAAAACAAACTTGAATTTTCTTCAATAGCACCATTAACCAAGTTTTTAATTTTAATTTTATCCATTTTTCTCTATAAAAAGAGGGGACTTAACGTCCCCTCCTTTCCACTTTAACCTCTTTAATTTCCGTGCAAATATAGTAACATTTTTTTAATTGATAAAAAATCATTCTTCTTTTTAATTTAAAATTGCTATTTTTACCCATGTTTGCAATTAATCTAACCACAATTTTATGAAAAGTATATTAGTCCCTGTCGATTTTTCTGAACAAGCAAAATATGCCGCAAAAGCTGCAAGTGATATAGCAAAAATTTCAAATGCAAAAATTTATTTGCTCCATATGCTTGAGTTACCAACTGGAGTTATTGATCCTTCTAGTTATGGTTCATCTAGCAATACTCCAACTGCTTTATTATTTTTAAAACGGGCACATGAAAAGTTTGAAGAATTCAAAAAGCTGCCATTTCTTAAAGGTTTAGACATTGAAGATTCTGTTCAATTCCATAAGGCTTTTGATGGAATTATAGAAGAAAGCGAAAAGCAAAAAGTGGATTTAATTGTAATGGGATCAAAAGGAACTTCTGGACTAGAAGAAATGCTTGTTGGTTCTAATACTGAAAAAGTGGTTAGAAACTCTAAAATTCCTGTTTTAGTTATTAAAAATGAAATTGACAATTTTAAAATTGAAAATATTGTTTTTGCATCTAATTTTGAGAAAAAAAACAAAGTCTCTTTTCAAAAAATATTAGACTTTGCTTCTCTTTTTAACGCTAGAATTCATTTATTAAAAATTAATACAATTAACAACTTTGAAACCACTAAAGAATCAAGTGACGCAATTAGAAACTTTATAAATAATTATGATCTTGGCGATTATACTTTAAATATTTATAATGACATATCTGTTGAATCGGGTATTATTAATTTTGCAAGTGTTATTGATGCTGATGTTATACTAATAAATACTAGTGGAAGAAAAGGTTTATCCTATTTATTTACAGGAAGTATTGGCAAAGACATATCCAATCATGCTGAATTACCAGTTATCACTTTCAAGGTATAAAAAAAAGCTTCAATAAATTGAAGCTTTTTGTTGACCCACAAGGACTCGAACCTTGACTGACGATACCAAAAACCGGAGTGCTACCATTACACCATGGGTCATTTTTCAGGTTGCAAATTTAACCTAAAGTTTTAATTCGGCAAATAAATTTTTTATTTTTTTTAAAAATACTACATTTTAATATTTAATTAAGACTTCAAATGAACTACCATTTAAATATTTACGTTTAAATTTGCTAAATTCGCCTCAATAAAAAAAAATACATGAATTCATTCAACTTTAAAAAGTGGAACAACATTATTGGATGGTTTGCTTTTGCAATTGCTCTTTTTACATACGCATCAACTATTGAACCAACAGTTAGCTATTGGGATTGCGGGGAATACATCCCTACAGCTGTTAAACTAGAAGTTGGGCATCCACCAGGAGCACCATTATTCCAAATGTTAGGTGCATTTTTTGCCATGTTTGCCTCTAAAGCTACAGAATTTGCAAAAATGGTAAATTTAATGTCAGCACTATCAAGCGCTCTTACCATTTTATTTATGTTTTGGACAATAACTGCTTTAGCAAAAAGATTAGTTGCTAAAAAAGAAATATTTTCAAAAAGTACAGGGATTGCAATATTAGGAAGTGGTTTAGTAGGCGCTTTAACTTATACTTTTACCGATAGTTTTTGGTTTAGTGCAGTTGAAGGTGAAGTTTATGCAATGTCTTCTTTTTTAATGGCTTTACTTTTTTGGTTAGGATTACGTTGGGAAGCTGACCTTAATAAACCACAAGGAAATAGATGGTTGCTATTAATAAGTTTTATTGTTGGTTTATCCTTTGGAGTTCATATTTTATCATTATTAGTAATTCCTTCTATTGTATTTTTATACATCTTTAAAAAATATAAAATCTTAAACATAAAACAATTTGCTATTGCAAATGTGGTAGCAATTTTAGTATTAGTATTTGTTTTTAAAATGCTATTCCCTTTTACTTTACAATACTTTAGTAGTCTTGAATTATTTTTTGTGAATTCTATTGGACTTCCTTTTAACTCTGGAAGTATAATTGCTTTAATTATTTTAATTGCTGCTTTCTATTTTGGATTAAACTATACTCATAAAAAAAAGCTAGTTGGAGCTAACACAATCATCCTATCCGTTTTATTTATTATAATAGGTTTTTCAACTTGGTTAATGTTACCAATTCGTGCAAATGCAGATACTACAATAAATGAAAACGACCCTTCAAGTGCAAGAGAATTGTTAGCTTATTATAATAGAGATCAATATGGTGATGCAAATGTTTTTTACGATACTTATTATTCTATAATTTACAATAGAGAAACTGATAAAGACAACCCAACAAGAGACGATAAACCTAAATACGAAAAAAACGAAAAAACTGGAAAATACGTTATTGTAAACCATTACAAAAACGCTTTGCCAAATTGGAGTAGTTCTCAAAAAGGATTTATACCTAGAATGGTTAGTACTGATGCTTCCGTAATTAGAAATTACAAAGCAATTGCAGGCATTCCACAAAAAAGCAAACGCAGACCTACTTTTTTAGAAAATCTGAAATTTATGTTCGATTTTCAATTTGGTTATATGTACGCCCG
This sequence comes from Lutibacter sp., assembly GCF_033723435.1. Taxonomy (GTDB): domain Bacteria; phylum Bacteroidota; class Bacteroidia; order Flavobacteriales; family Flavobacteriaceae; genus Lutibacter. The sequence goes on from NZ_JAWVXC010000004.1 coordinate 134,044, forward strand.
TTATTTTATGTGGAATTTTGTTGGAAGACAAAATGATGTTCAAGGTCAGTTAGATGATATAAATGGAAATTGGCTTAGTGGAATTAATTTTATTGATGAATGGCATTTGGGTCCGCAAACTAATTTACCAACGGATATGAAAAATAATAAAGGTAGAAATACGTATTATTTCCTTCCTTTTATTTTAGGATTTATTGGATTATTTTTTCAACTTAACAAAAATAAAAACGATTTTTACACCTTATTGCTGTTTTTCCTTTTTACAGGATTAGCAATTATTTTTTATACAAACCCTAAACCTTTTGAACCTAGAGAAAGAGATTATGCTGTAGTTGGTTCCTTTTACATTTTTGCAATTTGGGTTGGATTCGGAGTTTTAGCTATTTATGAAAAATTAAAAAAATACGCCAACAAAAACGCTATTGCAATTGCCACAACTATAATTACCTTATTAGCTGTGCCAACAGTTATGGCCTCACAAAATTGGAATGACCACGACAGATCTAACAGATATACTGCTCGATTAAATGCAAAAGCTTATTTAGATTCGTGCGATAAAGATGCTATATTATTTACCATTGGAGACAATGATACATTCCCTCTTTGGTATATGCAAGAAGCTGAAAATTACAGAACCGATATTAAAACCATAAACACAAGTTTATTCCAAACGGACTGGTATATCGACCAAATGAAACGTAAAACTTATGATGCCGACCCAATTCCATCACAATTAAAACATAGTGATTATAAATGGGGAACATTAGATGTTGCGTATTATTTTGAAGAACTTTTCCCTAAATACAAAGATTCTGTAGTAGATATAGATTATTTTATGAAGTGGATTCAAAGTAAAAATAAAGTTACTTTTTACGATTTAGATGATGATGGAATACCTGATAAAGTTTTACCAACAAACAAAATACGAATTCCTGTAGATAAAGAAGCTGTTCTAAAAAATGGAATAGTAGCCAAAAAAGATTCTGCTTTAATAGTTCCTTACATAGATATTAATATAGGTGGTAGTTTAACCAAAAACAGAATTTTAATGTTAGATATTTTAGCAAATAATGATTGGAAAAGACCAATATATTTTACTGGAGGTGCACAAGCAGATGAAGAATATATTTGGATGAAAGATTATCTTCAATTAGATGGTTTAGCCTATAAATTAGTACCAATTAAAACCCCTAATAAAGGCAGCTTTTTTGATATGGGAAGAATAGATACAGATATAATGTATAAAAAGGTTAAAGACTGGGATTGGGGAAGCATTACCGATAATAACGTTTATTTAGATCCTGAAACCAGAAAAAATGCAGTTACCTACCGTAACAATATGGAACGTTTGGTTAGAGCCTTAATTGATGAACATAAGATGAAAAAAGCTGAAGAAATTCTAGATATTTCTTTAGAAAAAATGCCTGTTCACAAATTTGGACATTATAGTATGTTAATTCCTTATGTAGAATTATACTATAAACTAAATAAAAAAGATAAAGCTCGCGATTTAACCAATCAATTAAAATCTGTATTTCAAGAAAATTTAACCTATTTCAGCCAATATTCAGAGGATGAAATAAATTCAGTTTATGATAATATTGAGCGCAATTTATTAATGTACGATCAATTGGTAAAAACTGCATCAAAATATGATGATATTGATTATGCAAATTCTATTAAAAAAGAATATATTAGCTATCTAAAATTGTATGATTTCTTAATTAAATCGCCTGAATGAAAAAGTATGTTGTAAAAACACCAAAAGTTGTAAAACACATTTTCAATAATTGGAAATGGAAATTTTCGGAAGAAGAAAAAATAATTTACCTAACTTTTGATGATGGACCAACACCACAAATAACCGAATGGATTTTAGATGAGCTCAAAAAATACGATGCAAAAGCTACATTTTTTTGTCTTGGAAAAAATGTAGCTAACCATCCTAATTTAACTTCTTCAATAATTACTGATGGGCACACTATAGGCAACCACACCCACAATCACATTAATGGGTTAAACACCAAAACTGATGAATATCTTGAAAATGTAGTTCAAGCCGAAAACACTATACAAAAAACGACGAATATAAAGCCTAATTTGTTTAGACCTCCGTATGGAAAATTTAAAATATCTCAATCAAAAAAAATACGAAAAAAAGGATATAAAATAATTATGTGGGATGTGCTAAGTGCAGATTTTGATAATTCTATCACCTCAGAACAATGCTTAAATAACGTTATTAAAAACACTGAAAACGGAAGTGTTATTACATTTCATGATAGTAAAAAAGCATATAAAAATTTAAAAGATACACTTCCTAAAGTTTTAAAATATTATTATGAAAAAGGGTATGTTTTTGAAAAAATCAGTTAAACATATTGTTCTACTAAACTAATTAAAGTATTAGCATCTTGGTCACCAGATTGACGCCATTTCATTTCACCGTTTTTATAAATAATAAAAGTTGGATTGCCTTTTATTCTAAGTGCATTTGCTAAAGTTTCATTTTTATCCATATCAATTTTAATTACTTTAGCTTTATCTCCCAAAGCTGCAGCAACATCTCTTAATATACTGTGTAAACTATTTTCTTCATCATCCCAATCAGCAAAAAAATCTATTAAAACAGGAATATCTGAGCTAATTAATTCTCCAAATTTTGCCATAATATTATTCTTAAAAACTTATTTTACTAAAAAAGTATATATACAAATGTAACATTTTAATTTAAAAAATTAATATTCACCTCTTTTTCAGAGTGATTACAGTAATTTCAGGCCAAATACCAACTCTACCAGGAAACGCCAAAAATCCGAAACCTCTATTTACATTTATATACCTATTAAACTCTTTATAAATTCCTGCCCAATATTTATAAACGTATTGTATTGGACTCCACTTAAAGCCTGGAATCTCAATACCAAATTGCATTCCATGGGTATGTCCGCTTAAAGTTAACTGGTAATTATTTTCATGATTTTTAACTTCTGCATCCCAATGCGAAGGATCATGGCTTAATAAAATTTTAAAATCTTCTTTTTTTATTTTTTCAGATGCTTTTGATAAATCTCCAGCTTTTTTAAATCGAGTTCCCCAGTTTTCTACACCAATAATAGCTAGCTTTTCGTTTTCTTTTTCTAGATAAACACTATCATTCAACAATAAATTAAATCCAATTTTTGGGTGAATATTTTTAATTTCTTGAAAATTTTGTTCCTTTTCATCAAGGGTTTTCCAATGAACATATTCTCCATAATCATGATTTCCTAACACTGAAAATTTTCCAAATGGTGCTTCAAGTTTCTTAAAATAATCAATCCATGGATTCATCTCATCAAAAGTATTATTAACAATATCACCAGTAAATAATATTACATCCGATTTCTGTTCATTGATCAAATTTATAGCATAATCAATTTTATTTTCATCATCAAAACTTCCACTGTGAATGTCTGAAATATGTGTAATATTAAATCCATCAAAAGCGCTTGGCAAATCATCAAAAAATAAAGTGTGTTTAATTACTTGAAAATTATATTTTCCTTTTGTCATTCCGTAGATTATGGAAGCAAAAGGAACTGCCGCTAAACCAAGTGCCACTTTAGCAATAAATTCTCTACGCGCTGGAAAATGGGTTTCCACTGTTGAAGAACTCATTGAAAATGCTGCCTTAATTACTCTAAAAATATCTTCAGAAAACAATACTAAAATGGCCGTTATTTTAGGAATTATGGATAAAATCAGTAAGCCAATTGCTAACATTATTCCATGAGTAAGTCCCTTTGAGCCATTAAAAGAAGTTAATTTTACGATAAAATTTACTAAAATGCCAATAGATATAAACCAATAAAGTACTAAAATAAATTTATTTTTAGAAATTGTTTTTAAGCTTTGAAAAGCATAAAAATCTATAAATAAAAGAATTACTACTAAAATAAACCATCTAATCATAAAAATAAATTTCATTTTAAAAGTAAATATAATCTATATTTCAAATAATAGTTTACCAAATTAATTAATGAATTGTTAAAATTGATTTTCTTACTTTTACTCAATTAAAAACATTACTTAAAAAATGCAAAAAAAACGCCTTTTCCTTTTAGATGCTTTCGCCTTAATTTTTCGTGGTTATTATGCCTTAATTAAAAATCCTAGAATTAACTCAAAAGGAATGGATACTTCTGCCATTTTAGGATTTACAAATTCATTATTAGATGTTATTAAGCGTGAAAACCCAGATCATTTAGCAGTTGCTTTTGATAAAGGAGGTTCTCATAGTAGAACAGAAGCTTTTTCAGATTATAAGGCAAACCGGCTTGAAACTCCTGAAGCTATAAAAATTGCTATTCCATACATCTATAAAATACTTAAGGCAATGCATATTCCAATTATTGAAAAAGAAGGTTTTGAAGCCGATGATTTAATTGGAACACTATCAAAACAAGCAGAAAAAGAAGGTTTTGAAACTTTTATGGTTACTCCAGATAAAGATTTTGCGCAACTGGTATCTGAAAATATTTTTATGTATCGTCCGTCAAGAATGGGAAATGGCATTGAAATATGGGGAATTCCAGAAGTTAAAGCCAAATTTGAAATTGAACGCCCTGAACAAGTTATAGATTATTTAGGAATGATGGGAGATGCCGTTGATAATATTCCTGGGTTACCTGGTGTTGGAGACAAAACGGCAAAAAAGTTTTTAAAACAATACGGAAGTATGGAAAACCTATTAGCAAATACTCATGAGCTAAAAGGAAAAATGAAAGAAAAAATTGAAGCAAATAAAGATTTAGGAATCCTTTCCAAAAAATTGGCCACAATTATGATTGATTGTCCAGTAACTTTTAATGAAAAAGATTTCGAATTAAATCATCCCGATCTTAATAAAGCAAATGAAATTTTTAAAGAACTAGAATTTAGAAGAATTGCGGAAAGTTTACCTAAAATATTCAAAAATCATCCTGAAATAACAGCTAAAAATAACGTAAAAGAAACTGAAGCTCCTATTTTAGATTCTAACAACACAAATACTCAATTCAATTTATTTTCAAATTCCACAGAAAATACCTCATCACAAAACACTAAAAATTCAGGAAAAGTATACCAGCATGTAACATCTTCTTTAGCCAGAAAGTTGTTACTTTCAAAGTTAAATCAACAAAAAAAAGTTAGTTTTCATATAGAAACTTTAGGAACTGATTTTTTTAATTGTGATTGGCTTGGAATGGCTTTTTCCTATTCAGAAAATTCAGGATATTATATTCCATTTATTAAAGATGAAACACAAACTATTTTAAAAGATTTCAAACCGTTTTTTGAAAATGATGAAATAGAAAAAATTGGGCAGCATCTAAAATTTTACAGCAAACTTTTAAGTACACATCACATAAAACTTAAAGGGAAATTATTTGATACTAGATTAGCACATTATTTATTACAACCAGATATGCGTCATAATCTAAACGTTTTATCTGAAACTTATTTAAATTTCACTCCAGAATCATTGGAATCCATTATTGGAAAAAAAGGAAAAAACCAGTTAAATTTTAAGGAAATTGAATTAAAAAAACAAGCTAGTTATGTTTGTGAACAAGCTGACATTGCTCTTCAATTAAATCCAATTTTTGAAAATAAATTAGAAAAATTAAATCTAACTAGCTTATACAATTCAATAGAAATACCTTTGCTTTCCGTTTTAGCTTCTATGGAAATAGAAGGTATAAAAATGGATAGCGTTTATTTAAATTCGTTATCTAAAAAATTATCCGAAGACATTTTAAAATTAGAAACCAAAATTTATAAAGAAGCTGAAGTTGAATTCAATTTAGCTTCGCCAAAACAGTTGGGTGATGTTTTATTTGAGCATTTAAAACTAGTTGAAAAACCAAAAAAAACTAAAACTGGTCAATATGCAACAGGTGAAGAAATTTTATCAAAATTGGCATCAAAACATGAAATTGTTCAAAATATTTTAGATTGGCGAGGATTAGTAAAACTTAAAAATACGTATGTAGATGCTTTGCCAAACGAAGTAAATTCAACCACAAAAAGAATTCACACAACTTATAGTCAAACCGTTGCTGCAACCGGAAGATTAAGCTCTAACAATCCAAATCTTCAAAACATTCCTATTAGAACGGAACGAGGAAGGCAAGTACGAAAAGCCTTTGTTCCTAGAGATGAGAATTACACTTTAGTTGCTGCAGATTACTCCCAAATTGAACTTCGTATTATTGCAGCTTTAAGCGAAGATAAAAGTATGATAGCATCTTTTCAAAGAGGAGAAGATATTCATAAAGCAACCGCTGCAAAGGTATTTAACACTCCTTTAGAAGAGGTAACAAGGTCGCAAAGAAGCGATGCAAAAGCGGTGAATTTCGGAATTATATATGGACAAGGAGCTTTTACTTTAGCAGAGCAATTAAATAAATCTAGAGCTGAAGCAAAAAAATTAATAGATAACTACTATGCAAAATTTCCTACTCTAAAAAATTACATTGCTAATCAAGTAGAATTCGCTAAAAAAAATGGTTATGTTGAAACCATTTTAGGGCGCAGAAGGTATTTAAAAAACATAAATTCTCAGAATGCAATTGTAAGAAAAGCCGATGAAAGAAATGCTATAAATGCACCAATACAAGGAAGTGCAGCAGACATTATTAAAATAGCTATGATTAAAATTGATGAATTACTAAAAGAAGGAAATTACAAAACCAAAATGTTACTACAAGTTCATGATGAATTGGTTTTTGATATGCACATAACAGAAAAAGACACCTTAAAACCTCTGCTTAAAAAAACCATGGAAAGTGCTTTCAAACTTTCGGTTCCATTAATTGTAGATATTGGGGAAGGAAACAATTGGTTAGAAGCGCATTAATACCTATAAAAATATCCTTAACCTACTATTTGTTATCTAAATAATAGTTTGTACATTTGCACTCCCTTTTTAGGGATTAAAAATAAATGTTTAACTATAACAAAGAATTTAATTGTGAATACATTAAGTTACAAAACAGTATCAGCTAACAAAGAAACCGCTACTAAAGAGTGGGTTTTAGTTGATGCAGACGGTCAAACGTTGGGTCGTCTAGCTTCTAAAATAGCAATGCTAATTAGAGGTAAAAATAAACCAAATTACACTCCTCACGTAGATTGTGGAGACAATGTAGTGGTTATCAACGCAGAGAAAATTAATTTAACTGGTAAAAAATGGAGTGACAAAACTTATATCCGTCACACAGGCTATCCAGGAGGTCAAAGATCATTAACAGCTAGTGAAGTTTTTCAAAAAGATCCAATCAAATTGGTAGAAAAAGCTGTAAAAGGAATGTTACCTAAAAACAAATTAGGTAGTGCATTGTACAGAAATTTATATGTATATGCAGGTGCTGAACACAAACAAGAAGCTCAATCACCAAAAGCTATTAACCTTAACGATCTTAAATAATGGAAACAATTCACAAAATAGGTAGAAGAAAAACAGCCGTTGCTCGTATTTATGTTTCTGAAGGAAAAGGAAATATTACTGTAAATAAAAGAGATTATAAAGACTATTTTACAACAGCAACATTACAATATAAAATTTTACAAGCACTTAACTTAACGGATAATGCAAAATCGTTTGACATTAAAGTTAATGTTTATGGTGGAGGTGTAACCGGACAAGCTGAGGCTATTAGATTAGCTATTTCAAGAGCTTTAGTAGAACTAAATGCTGAAAATAGAGCTATTCTTAAGCCAGAAGGATTACTTACTAGAGATCCAAGAATGGTTGAGCGTAAAAAATTCGGTCAAAAGAAAGCAAGAAAAAAATACCAATTCTCAAAACGTTAATCGTTTTATTGAATTATTTTGCCAATTTTATTGGCAGTTCATTGAAATTAAAATTAAACAAGTTGTCGTTGAATCAGTCAATGACTGTAAAAAGTTTAGCATCCAAATAGGGAAGACCGGATTTCCGCTACTTCCCTATTGCTAACTCAACGGAACGTAAACTAAATACAAATGACAAATATTGAAATTAAAGAATTATTAGATGCAGGTGTACACTTTGGGCACCTAACTCGAAAATGGGATCCAAATATGGCTCCTTACATTTATGGAGAACGCAACGGTGTTCACATAATTGACCTTTACAAAACTGCTGCAAAAATTGAAGAAGCGTCTGAAGCTTTAAAAAAAATCGCAGCATCTGGTAGAAAAATACTTTTTGTAGCTACCAAAAAACAAGCAAAAGAAATTATTTCTGAAAAATCTAAAAGCGTTAATATGCCTTACATCACTGAAAGATGGCCAGGCGGAATGTTAACCAATTTTGTTACTATCAGAAAAGCTGTTAAAAAAATGTCATTAATTGACAGAATGAAACAAGATGGTTCTTTTGATGCACTTTCAAAAAGAGAAAAATTACAAATTAATCGTCAACGTGAAAAATTAGAAAAAAACTTAGGTTCTATTACTGATATGACACGTTTACCTGGTGCAGTTTTTGTAATTGATGTAAAAAAAGAGCACATTGCAATAGCTGAAGCTAAAAAATTAAATATTCCAATTTTTGCAATGGTAGATACAAATTCTGATCCAAGAGGAATTGATTATGTAATACCATCTAACGATGATGCTTCAAAATCAATTAATAAAGTATTAAGCTTTATTACAGAAAATATTGCTGAAGGGTTAGCTGAAAGAAAATCATCTAAAGAAAAAGAAACGGAACAAAAAGCAAAAGCAGCTAAAACTTCAGAAACCAAATCTGAAAAAGTATCCGAATCAAAATAAAAAAGTTTAATAGTCGAAAATATTTTTCAATAAAAAATAAAATAAAATGGCAAAAATTACAGCCGCAGAAGTTAACAAATTAAGAAAATCTACCGGAGCTGGTATGATGGACTGTAAAAATGCGCTTGTTGAAGCAGAAGGTGATTTTGACAAAGCAATAGAAATTTTACGTAAAAAAGGACAAAAAGTTGCTGCAAAAAGAGCTGATAGAGATAGTTCTGAAGGTGCAGTTATTGCAAAAGTAAATGATAACAACACTGAAGGCGTTATTATCTCCTTAAATTGTGAAACCGATTTTGTTGCTAAAAATGATGATTTTGTTGCTTTAGCAAAAGAATTCGCTGCAATTGCAGTAAACACAAACTCAAAAGAAGAATTTTTAAATGCTGATTTTGGAGGAATGACTGTTGCTGAAAAATTAATTGAGCAAACTGGAGTTATTGGTGAAAAATTAGAAATTGGAAGTTTTGAAAAAGTATCTGGAGAATTTGTAGGTTCTTACATTCATGCAGGAAATAAAATTGCTGCTGTAGTTGCTTTATCTGCAAATGTTAATGATGCAAAAGAAGTTGCTAAAGATGTTTCTATGCAAGCTGCAGCAATGGGAGCAACAACTTTATCTTATAAAAACCTTGATCCTGCATTTGTAGCTTCTGAAACTGAAGCTAGAATTGCTGTTATTGAAAAAGACAATATTGAACTTGGAAGATTAGGTAAAACTTTAAAACATGTACCTACTTATATTTCAAGACTTCAATTAACTGATGAAATTATAGCAAAAGCAGAAGAAGATTTAAAAGCAGAATTAAAAGCAGAAGGAAAACCTGAGAAAATTTGGGATAGAATTCTTCCTGGTAAATTAGAAAGATTTATTTCTGATAATACTACTTTGGACCAAGAATTATGTCTTTTAGATCAAAATTTTATTAAAAATGAAAAACAAACAGTTGCAGAATACGTACAATCTAAAGGCGTTGAAGTAACTGATTTTAAACGTGTTTCTTTAGTTTAAGTTTCCGTTAAAATATAAATAAAAAAAGGCTCATCAATTGATGAGCCTTTTTTTATTGTTTTTTCAATCCTAATTTATGCCCTGCAATAGCATAATATAAAATAATTAAATAGCAAGGTAATAAAATCCAATATCCTAAAGTTGCCGCCTGAGCGTTTGCAGTTACCTCACTTATTCCTTTAGCTATTAAATTAATTTTATTATTATCTACAAACCATCCGTATAATGGAGGAATAATTGCACCTCCAGAAATAGCCATAATTAATAATGCTGATGCCGTTTTGGTGAACTTTCCAAGTCCTTTCAACGTTAATGGCCAAACAGCAGGCCAAACTAATGCGTTAGCAATACCCAAAGCTGCTACAAAAAGAATAGATGTAAATCCCGTTGTTAAGACAATACAAAAAGTAAAAATAACACCTAATACTGCACTAATTTTTAAAGCTTTAACCTGACTTATATATTTAGGAATTAAAAAAATTCCCAACCCATAGGTTGCAACCATAGCCATTAAAGTAAAAGTTGTAAAAAATTTAGCATCATTTCCGGAAAATCCCAAAGAAATACCATACGCAATAATAGTATCGCCTGCTATAACTTCAGCTCCCACATACATAAACAAAGTTAAAACGCCCAACCACAAATGTGGAAATTGAAAAATACTTGACTTAGAAGTTTCTCCCTCTTTAACTTCTTCCATTGGTTCGGCTTCAACATGTGGTAAAGGAGCGCGTCTTATTAAAATAGCCAATACAAATAAAATTATCGCCATAACTATATATGGAGTTACCACACTATCTGCCATTGTTTTTAATAAATGTTCTTTTTCAACTGCACCAGCCACACTCAATTTCTCTTTAATTTCATTAATGCCTGATATCAAAAGTGCTCCAAAAATTAAAGATCCTAAAGCTCCTGCTACTTTGTTTGCAATTCCCATAATTGCAATCCGTTTTGCAGCACTTTCAATAGGTCCTAAAATTGTAATATACGGATTTGAAGCTGTTTGTAATAACGTCATTCCCATACCTTGAATGAAAATTCCTGATAAAAACACCCAATACGTTCTTGCCTCTGCTGCAGGAATAAAAACAATTGCTCCAATTGACATTACAAATAAACCTAATGACATTCCTTTTCTATACCCAATTTTATTTATGATATAAGAAGCTGGTAATGCCATAACAACAAATGAAATATAAGAAGCTGAAGCTACTAAAAATGATTGGGCAGAAGTTAGTTCACTAATCGTTTTCATAAATGGAATTAAAGCTCCGTTAATCCAAGTAACAAAACCAAAAATAAAAAATAGTCCCGCTATAATTATAATGGGAATAGTAAAGTTTTTTTTCTGAATTGTTGAAGATATTGGTTTTGTCATTTTAAAGTCTTTAATATTATTATACCCTTTTAGTGAAATTAAATGCCAAGATACAAAATTCTAAAATTCATAATTTTAATTTATAAAAAATTATAAATTGTATATTAATCGTAGCCATGCTCTCTAAAATCTATATAAACATTAGCTGTAAATACTAACAACTATTTATTATATTTGCATAACTTTCAAATAAATTATGGCTTATAAAAGAATTTTATTAAAATTAAGCGGCGAAGCGCTAATGGGCGATCGGCAACATGGCATTGACCCAGCTAGATTAGCTGAATACGCTCAAGAAATCAAAAACATTGTAGATAAAGGTATTGAGGTTGCAATTGTTATTGGAGGAGGAAATATTTTTAGAGGAGTTGCTGGAGCAAGTAATGGTATAGATAGAGTTCAAGGAGATTATATGGGAATGCTTGCAACTGCAATAAATGGATTAGCATTACAAAGCGCAATTGAAGCTGCTGGAATAAAAACAAGATTACTAACCGCCATTAAAATGGAACAAGTTGCTGAACCTTTTATAAAAAGAAGAGCAGTTAGGCATTTAGAAAAAGGACGTGTTGTAATTTTTGGCTGTGGAACAGGAAACCCATATTTTACAACAGATACAGCAGCTGTTTTAAGAGCAATTGAAATTGGAGCTGAAGTAATTTTAAAAGGAACAAGAGTAGATGGAATTTACTCTTCAGACCCTGAGAAAAATAAAGATGCTACAAAATTTGAATCTATTACCTACAAAGATGTTATGAATAAAGGATTAAAAGTAATGGATATGACTGCTTTTGCGCTTAGCCAAGAAAATAATTTACCTATTGTGGTTTTTGATATGAATACTAAAGGAAACCTTGAAAAAGTAGTTTCTGGAGAAAATATTGGAACAATAGTTGACAAATAATTACCAATAAATTAAATATTTTTAGTTATGAATGAAGAACTAAACTTTGTAATTGATAGTACTAAAGAACTTATGGAGCATGCCATTGCACATTTAACTAATGAATTTAAAAACATTAGAGCTGGCAAAGCCTCACCTGCAATGTTAGGTAGCGTAACCGTTGAATATTATGGCGCCCAAACTCCGTTAACACAAGTGGCTAACGTAAATACTTTAGATGCTCACACCATTACTGTTCAGCCTTGGGAAAAACATTTATTACACGAAATTGAAAAAGCTATTATGCTAGCTAATTTAGGTTTTAATCCTATGAATAATGGAGAAGTTATTATTATTAATGTTCCCGTTTTAACAGAAGAAAGAAGAAAACAACTTTCAAAACAGGCAAAAGCTGAAGCAGAAACAGCAAAAATAAGCATAAGAAATAGCCGAAAAGATGCTATGAATGAAATTAAAAAAGCAGAAGCATCTGAAGATATGAAATCTAATGCTGAAATTGATGTTCAAAAATTAACTGATTCATTTATTGATAAAGTTGATGAGCTTTACAAAGTAAAAGATCAAGAAATTATGAAAGTTTAAGGTTTTATACTTAAATCTTTAAAAAAGTGAAAGCGCTCTGTAGAGTGCTTTTTTTATTAGCTTATATTTGTAAATCTATCATCTAATATTGAATGAAAAATATATTTTTACTAACATTATTATTTCCTTTTTTTGCATTTTCTCAATATCAGATTAGTGGAAAGGTCATAGACTCCAAATCCAAAAAGCCTTTAGTTTTTGCAAACGTAATTTTAGACAAAACAAATGGTACTTTAACAGATATTGACGGCTTTTTTCAAATTAATAGCAACAAACCAATCTCTGAAATTACTATTTCCTATGTTGGCTATTCTACAAAAAAAATTCCTTTAAATAGTTCTAAAAAATATATAACTATTGCTTTAAATGCATCCATAGAAAATTTAAAAGAAGTTTTAATAACAGCTAAAGAAAATCCTGCTTTAAAAATAATACGTAATGCAATAAAAAATAGAGAAAAAAATAATATTGAAACTAGCTTAAACACTTTTAAATTTAATGCATATAATAAAATTTTGGTTACTGCAAATCCTGATTCTTTAAGTAGTAAAATAGATTCTATATACAAAATAAAAAGTGGTGAAAAAGTGTTTTTAAAGTTAGATTCTTCTAATTATAAATTCCGAAAAGAAATTGAAAATAAACACTTATATATTTCTGAAAAAATTTCTGAATATAAATTTCAAAAAGGGAAAAAGAAGAAAGAAATTATTTTAGCTTCAAGAATGGCCGGATTACAACAACCTATTTATGAGTTTTTAGCCATCACTTTACAAGATTTTTCATTTTACAATCCGTTTTACACTGTTGCTGGAACCAAGTATTACAATCCAATTGCCAACAATGCATTAAAACATTATTCTTATAAAATATTAGATACCGTTAACAATTCCATAGGAAAATCTGTTGCGATTTATTTTAAACCAAAGCTCAATAAAAAAGTTTTAGGCATTGAAGGTGTATTATATTTAGATCAAAAAAGTTTTGCAATTACCAAAGCAATAGTTGAATTAAAAGGAATTATCCATATAAAAGCAACACAAAACTTTATATATAAAAAATCGGATAAAATTTGGTTTCCAAGTTATCAAGAAATTCTATTAAAAAAAGGAGTTAATAAAAAACAAATTTCACTTTTTGGAGGAATAGTGAAGTTTTCAGAAAATGAGAAAAACGACAGTATACAAAACACCAAAAAAAATAGTCCAGATGCAATTACTTATTTCCTCTCGAAAACTCAAAATTTCAACATTGAAATAAATAAACCCATAAAGGTTAATAAATCATCATCAACCATACAATTTGAAGATGATGCCGCTAGTAAATCGACAAGTTTTTGGAATAAATATAGAACAGATTCCATAACTAGTAGAGATAAAAAAACATACGCTGTTTTAGATAGTTTGGCAAAAAAAGAACATATAGAACGTAAAATTAAATTGGCTCGTTCTATATTTAAAGGATATTATCCTACTAAGTATATTGACTTGAATTTGGGTAAAATTATTAACCTTAACAATTATGAAGGTTTACGCTTAGGTTTTGGAGGCGTTACAAATAATCAATTTTCATCAAAATTTAAACTACAATCATATATAGCTTACGGAACTAAAGATGCCGATTTTAAATATAGTTTTGGCGGTTCAATTCGATTAAATAAAGAAACAAACACTTGGTTTTCTACTAATTACTCTAATGACATTAAAGAAGCAGCTTCTTTAGATTTTATTGCTGAAAACACTTCATTTTCACCAATTAATCCACGAAATTTAAACATCAGTAAATTTTATAATTATAAAACAATTAGTGTAGGCATAAAACATGATATTCAACCTAATTTTGAAACCAAACTGCAACTAAGTGCTGGAGATTATAACCCAGTTTTTGACTATCAATTTGTTTCACCAACCAAAACTTTAAGCAAATATCAATTAAGTTTGGCAATTATTGGTTTTCAATACAACCCAAAAAGCGAGTATATGAATACTCCTATTGGAAAAATTAAAACCAAAGATAAATATCCTCAATTCACATTTCAAGTTGCTAAAAGTTTTGAAAACGTTTTGCAAAGCGATTTTAACTTTACCCAAATTAATTTACGAATTCTAGAAAATATTAAACCTCTTAGAAAAGGAATTACTAAAATTTTAATTGAAGGAGGAATAGTTTTTGGAGATGCTCCAATATCTCATTTATTTAATTCTGCGCCAAATTACACTTTTAAAAATCCTTGGCGAAAACGTATAAATTTAGCTGGTACAAACAGCTTTGAAACTATGGGATACAATGAATTTATATCAGATAGGTTTGTAGCAATTCATATAAAACATCTTTTAAAACCAATTAAACTATTTAAAAATTTTAAACCTCAGTTTACTTTAGTAACAAGAGCGGTTGTTGGGAATATTTATAATCCTAGTTACCAAACAGGCATACAATTTAAAAGTCTGAAAAAAGGATATTTTGAAAGTGGTTTAGAATTAAATAGCTTATTTAAAGGGTTTGGGTTAAGTGCTCATTATAGATATGGAGCCTATTCTAACCCTATTTGGAGTGATAACTTAGCAGTTAAACTAACCTTTAAACTTAATTTAGGAATTTAAAGGTTGAAAGATTAATTAGTCAACAATTTTTATAACTTTGCAAAAATTTTTTAAATGGATTTTTGGTCGTATGTTTCGCGTTTAATTATTAAAGGACGCTACTTTATTTTAGTACTATTAGCAGCAATTACTTATTTTTTAGCTTCACAAATGCAATACATGCGTTTTTCCTATACGGAAGCTAATTTATTACCTGAGAATCATCCCATAAATTTAGAATATAATAAGTTTTTAAAACACTTTGGTGAAGAAGGAAACTTAGTGGTTATGGCTGTTCAGGATTCTACTATTTTTACTCCTGAAAAATTTAATGCTTGGAATCAGCTTTCTAAAAAATTGGATAGTTTCCCTGAAGTAGATTTTTCATTAGGAATTGGAGATGTAAAAGTGCTTCAAAAAAACAAGGCAAAAGAAAAATTTGATATCGTTCCTTTATATACAAAAGAACCAAAAACGAAAAAAGAAGTTCTAAGTATAAAAAATAAGCTATATAATAATTTACCTTTTTATGAAAACTTATTATATAATAAAAAAGCGCAAACACTTAGAACTATAATTTATTTAAAAAAAGATATCGTAAATACAGTTGCCAGAAAAGATTTTATTCTCAATGTTTTAAATCCAACCATTAAAAAGTTTGATGAACAGTATAATTTAAAGGTTAGAGTTTCTGGTATGCCATATATCCGAACCATGAATGCGCAAAATATTGTGGATGAAATTGGTTTGTTTGTAGGCTTAGCTTTAGGAGTCACTTCTTTAATTTTTTTCTTTTTCTTTCGTTCTATTAGAGCTACTGCAATTGCCATTTTAGTTGTAAGTATTGGTGTAATTTGGGCCTTTGGATTTATTGGATTATTCCGTTATGAAATTTCAGTTTTAATGGCTTTAATTCCGCCTTTAATTATTGTTATTGGAGTTCCAAATGCTATATTTTTAATCAACAAATATCAGCAAGAGATAAAAAAACATGGAAATCAGGCAAAATCTTTACAACGTGTAATTACCAAAATTGGTAATGCAACCTTAATGACTAATACCACTACTGCAATTGGTTTTTTAACCTTTGTTTTTACTAAAAGTGAATTGTTACAACAATTTGGTATTATAGCATCCATAAACATCTTTGGAATATTTCTTTTAGCATTACTACTAATACCCATTATTTACAGTTTTTTACCACTTCCAAAGCAAAAACATTTAAAACATTTAGATAGAAAATGGATTGAATCTATTGTTAGCGGATTAATTTTAATTGTAAAAAATCATAGAATTGCCGTTTATTTAACTACAGTATCTTTAATTATTATAAGTATGATTGGTATTTATATGATTAGGGTTTCTGGAAGTCTAATTGAAGATATGCCAAAAGGAAAACCATTTTTTAAAGACATCGTATTTTTTGAAAATGAGTTTGGTGGTATTATGCCTTTAGAAATTGTTATTGACACCAAAAAAGAAAATGGTGTAATGAAACTTTCTACTCTAAAGCGCATGAATCAATTAGAGGAAACTATTGATGAAATACCACAACTATCTAAACCAATTTCTATTTTAAACTTAGTAAAATACGCTAAACAGGCATTTTATAATGGCAATCCTAAGTTTTATCAACTACCCAATAATCAAGAAAAAAACTGGATTTTAAGCTATACTAAAAATTCAGTTTCAAATACCAATTTATTAAACAATTATGTAGATTCAACAGGAAGGTATGCAAGAATAACCACCTTTATGAAAGATATTGGTACGGATAAAATGGATATTATTGAAACTCAAATGGCTCAAAAAGTTGCTAAAGTATTTCCTAAAGATAAATTTGATGTTACCCTTACCGGAAAAGCTTTAGTGTTTTTAAAAGGAACTCATTATTTAATTTATAACTTAATAATTTCTTTATCCTTAGCCATTTTATTTATTGCCTTATTTATGGCGGTAATGTTTCGTTCTTTTAAAATGATTTTAATATCCCTCATTCCAAATATATTTCCTTTATTAATTACCGCTGGTTTAATGGGCTATTTAGGAATTCCTATAAAACCTTCTACAATTTTAGTGTTTAGTATCGCTTTTGGTATATCCGTAGATGATACAATTCACTTTTTAGCAAAATACCGACAAGAACTAAAAGTACATAAATGGAAAATTACACCTTCTGTTTTAGCAGCATTAAAAGAAACAGGAGTTAGTATGTTTTATACTTCAATAGTATTATTTTTCGGATTTTTGGTATTTACCGCTTCAAGTTTTGGAGGAACAATTGCTTTAGGAGGTTTAGTATCGGTAACTCTATTAATTGCAATGGTATCAAATCTAATATTGCTTCCTTCATTGTTGCTTTCTTTAGAAAAAAGTATCGCTAATAAAGAAGATTTTAAAGAGCCAATATTGGATATATTACCTCCAGATGATGAAAATAATGATATTTAATCTAAAATATTTCCTAAATTTTTAATTTTAATTGCTGGATATTCGCATTTTTTAATGCAATATGTATCTTTGCATCTTATAATATATAGAACATGAAACGATATACAGTTGCTGAACTTTTAAGTTCCTCTAATTTTTTAAATGAAGTAACATTAAATGGTTGGGTAAGAACATTCAGAGCTAATAGATTTATTGCTGTAAATGATGGTTCAACTATTAATAATATTCAATGTGTAGTTGATTTTGAAAACACAGATGAAAATATATTGAAACGAATTAATACTGGAGCTGCTATTAAAGTTAAAGGTACTTTAGTAGAAAGCTTAGGTAAAGGTCAAAATGTTGAAATACAAGTTTCTGAAATTAAAATTTTAGGAGATTCTAATCCTGATGAATATCCAATTCAACCAAAAAAACACAGTTTAGAATTTCTACGTGAAAATGCACATCTACGTATTAGAACTAATACTTTTAGTGCGGTAATGCGTGTTAGATCTGCGTTATCTTTTGCAGTACATAAATATTTTACCGATAAAGGTTTTTATTATTTTAATGCGCCAATTATTACAGGTTCAGACGCTGAAGGAGCTGGTGAAATGTTTAGCGTTAGCACATTAGATTATAATAACTTACCTAAAAACGAAGATGGGAAAGTAGATACTTCCAAAGACTTTTTTGGTAAAGCTACCAACTTAACCGTTTCGGGGCAATTAGAAGCAGAAACCTATGCAATGGCACTTGGTAAAGTATATACTTTTGGTCCAACCTTTAGAGCAGAAAATTCAAATACAACAAGGCATTTATCTGAATTTTGGATGATTGAACCGGAGGTTGCTTTCAATAATTTAGATGACAACATGGATTTATCCGAAGATTTTATAAAATATGTTATCAACTACACTTTAGAAAATTGCAAAGATGATTTAGCTTTTTTAGAGAACAGATTAGCACTTGAAGAAAAAGCAAAACCTGCTAATGAAAGGAGTGAAATGACTCTAATAGAAAAGTTAAACTTTGTAGTAAACAACAATTTTAAACGTGTAAGTTATACCGAAGCAATTGATATTTTAAGAAACTGTAAACCTAATAAAAAGAAAAAATTTCAGTATTTAATTGACGAATGGGGTGCAGATTTACAAAGTGAACACGAACGTTATTTAGTTGAAAAACACTTTAAATGTCCTGTAATTTTATTCGATTATCCTGCAAATATAAAAGCATTTTATATGCGATTAAATGAAGATGAAAAAACAGTACGAGCAATGGATGTTTTATTTCCTGGTATTGGAGAAATTGTAGGTGGAAGTCAACGTGAAGAGCGCTTAGATGTTTTAAAACAGAAAATTGCAGCTTTAAATATTGATGAAAAAGAACTTTGGTGGTATTTAGATACCAGAAAGTTTGGCACTGCTGTTCACAGTGGTTTTGGGTTAGGATTCGAACGTTTAGTTCAATTTACTACAGGTATGGGTAATATTAGAGATGTTATCCCTTACCCAAGATACCCTCAAAATGCAGAGTTTTAAAAAGCAACAAAACAAAAACATAGTATAATTTATACTATGCTTTTTCGTATTTTTAACTATTACTTTTATTAATTAAATATATGCTAAGACAAAATTTACAACAAAAATTATTACAAAAATTATCGCCTCAGCAAATTCAATTAATGAAACTGATTCAATTGCCAACGCAGGCATTTGAACAAAAACTAAAACAAGAGTTAGAGGAAAATCCAGCTCTAGAAAGTGGTAAAGAAAACTCAGAAGAGTCCTTAAATTCTGAATTAGATAATTCTGATTTTGAATCATCAGATAATGAAAGTATAACTACTGAAGATATTAATATTGATGAATATTTAAGCGATGACGAAATACCAAATTATAAAACTCAATCTAATAATTATTCCGTAGACGATGACGATAAGCAAATTCCTTATGCTTCGGGAACTTCTTTTACACAGTATTTAAAAAATCAAATAAACACTTATAGTTTATCAGAAACAGAAGAAATTATAACCGATTTTTTAATTGGCAGTATTGATGAAAGTGGTTATATAAGAAGAGATTTAGAGGACATTATAGATGATTTAGCATTCACTCAAAATATATATACAACCATTGAAGAATTGGAAAGATTGTTAAAAATAATTCAACAATTAGATCCCTCAGGAGTTGGAGCAAGAAATTTAAAAGAGTGCTTATTAATTCAGCTAAAACGGAAAAAAGAAAGTTCAAGTTCTAATTTAGCTATAAAAATATTAGAAGAATCCTTTGAACATTTTGTTAAAAAACATTACGCCAAACTTCAGCAAAAATTTAAAATTAATGAAGAAGAGTTAAAGGCTGCTATTTCTCAAATTGAAAAATTAAACCCAAAACCTGGTGGCTCGTATGTTAGTAATAACAAAATCGCCGAGCAAATTGTTCCAGATTTTACTATAAAAATTGAAGAAGGAGAATTAATTTTAAGTCTAAATTCTAGAAATAGCCCAGAGTTACATATATCTAACGAATATAATAACTTATTACATGGGTATAAAAACTCTAAGGTAAAATCTAAATCGCAAAAAGATGCAGTACAATTCATCAAACAAAAACTAGATGCTGCCAAATGGTTTATAGATGCAATAAAACAGCGTCAGCAAACTCTATTTTTGAATATGAATGCAATTATGCAATATCAAAAAGAATATTTTTTGACTGGTGATGAGCGCAAATTAAAACCAATGATTTTAAAAGATATTGCTGAAGCTATTCAAATGGATGTTTCTACAGTTTCGAGAGTTGCAAATAGTAAATATGTTTCTACACCTTATGGAACTAGATTAATAAAAGATTTCTTTTCCGAATCTATGAAAAATGATCAGGGAGAAGATGTTTCAACAACTGAAATTAAAAATATCTTATCCTCAGTAATTAACCAGGAAGATAAAAAGAAGCCATTAACAGACGATAAATTGGCAATAATTTTAAAAGAAAAAGGTTATCCTATTGCGAGAAGAACAGTTGCAAAATATAGAGAACAATTAGATATTCCTGTTGCCAGATTACGAAAAAAAATATAGATTTACTACTTAAAAAACTATGAAATCTTCTAAAATAATTTCTTCATTTTTTCATCCCATCAATTTTCCAATTGCTGGTGCTATTTTATACTTTTTATTACTACCAAAATATTTATATATAGAACAAGAAAGGCTGCTACTAGCCGTAATATTTATTATTACTTATATATTCCCTCTTGTGCTAATTATTTTGTTAAAATCATTTAAAATGATAGATAGCTACCATATGACAACTGTTGAAGAACGTAAATTCCCCTTACTTTTATTTATTTCAATTACTATTTTTACTGGGTATTGGTTATTTAGATCTGCAGTTGTAGATTTACTTTCGCTTTTTTATTTTGGTTATGGTTTAGGTTTAATTTTAGCCTATATTCTGCTTTATTTCAAAATAAAAGTTAGTTTACATACGGCTGCTATAAGTGGATTAATAGGATTTATTGCATATTTAAGCTTTTACTATAAAATAAATCTAATTGTAATTTTAGCTGTTTTATTATTGTTAAATGGAATAGTAGCAACTGTAAGGCTTCGCCTACAAGCTCATAAATTTAATGAGGTTTTATTAGGATTTATTTTAGGTTTATTAACGCAATTTTTAGTATATTTTATTTACATGATGTAAAATTTTAAACCAACATTTAGTTGTTTAAAATTAACTTTTTCATTATTTAAATTTGCATTATTAAATATCGGATTAAGCGCATAATACATAAATAAATTCCAGGTTCCATAGCCAGCTGCTAAAGTTATTCCATATTGCAATCTATTAATCTCTGATATGTTTTTAGTTACAATATAATCATTGCTATCTCTATATTTAGACTTTGCAGTAGTAATATAAGAAAATTTAACTCCACTATAAATTCGCCAGAACTTGAATTTTGAAGGTGTTGAATTTCGCCATCTAATCTCAACTGGAATATCAATAGATTTAAGAGATAACTTATTACTGCTATAATCAACTGCTTCCTCAAAAACAGTTGTTCCATTTAATTGACTGATTTTTAAGTTTTGAATTAAAGCGTTATATGAATATCCTACTCCTAAACCAAAACCAAAGGTTCTTTTCTTATTTATAGGTAAGTCTTTAATAAACCCAAATGAAACACCTCCTGAAAAACCATTTTGATTAATTAAAGGTGGCTTATTTAACAGTAAGTTATACGTTAAAGAAATATAAATTTGATCTTCTAAATACTTATTATCCTTAGAAGATAAATTAGTCTGTG
This sequence comes from Lutibacter sp., assembly GCF_033723435.1. Taxonomy (GTDB): domain Bacteria; phylum Bacteroidota; class Bacteroidia; order Flavobacteriales; family Flavobacteriaceae; genus Lutibacter. Next base: position 156,039 of record NZ_JAWVXC010000004.1, read on the forward strand.
CATAATTTATTTCAACAAATAACAATAAAAAGATAATCCAATATATTCTTTTCATATTGCAAATATACTTTAAAAACAAAAAAGGCAATCAAAAAATTGATTGCCTTTTTTAATAAAATTTATATACTATTATTGATAGTTCTTTGAAAAGTCTGTTCCTTTTGTTGTAGAAAAACTCACTTTAAGAGCATTTATATCTCTTAACTGTTCTTTAATATCTAAAATAGTACCTACATTAGCATTTTTATCAGCTTTAATTGAAGTTGTCATATATTTAACTTCTTCTTCTTTTCGCTGAGCTCTTTCAGATAAAATAAAACTAATAACATCTTTAACATCAATAATTTTATCGTTTACCTGAATTTTATCTCCTTCTATTCTTGAATCTTTAGATTTACCTATATAAATAGTACTTACTAAGCTTTTATGTTCTAATTTTTTAACCTCACTAGCTGTAGGCAGTGAAGGTTTTTTAATCATTAAATCAGTTTGTCTCATTGTGGTTGAAACCATAAAAAAGAACAATAACATAAACACAATATCAGGTAATGAAGCCGTAGAAATACCAGGTAATCCTTTTTTCTTTTTTGTAAATTTACTCATAATCTGATATTATTTAATAGGTTCAGGTTCTGTAATAATTTGAGGATATTTATCTTTCAAATTATCAAGTTTAGCTTTTAAAGCTTCTGATGGATCATCTTTATAATCTTTCAATAAATCTTTATAAGATCTATTATATAACTTCAAAGAAAGTCTATTTCTTAATTCATTGTAAGCCATTTCAATTTCATTTTGAACAGATATATACATACCATAAGTTGTACCTCTTGAACTTGTTAATGAAATGATAGCTTTAGAAGGATGATCTGAAGATTTAGGATCTTTAGCTCCGTTACAATAGTCACAAGGTTGCCCTGGTTGACCATCTTTAGGTTGGCTTAATCCACCTCCATTATCAATAAAATCCATTGCTAGTTTTTTTATGTCCTGAACTTTTGCATTTTCATTTTCAACTAACAACTGATTATTTCTATTAATTACAATATCTAAGATGTTTTTTTCTTTTATAGTTACTTTAGGAGTCTCATCTGTTTTTTCAGGTAATTTACGTGCAATACCAGAATCAACATCCATAGTAGTTGTTACTAAGAAAAATATTAAAAGCAAGAACGCGATGTCTGCCATAGAACCAGCATTAATTTCTGAATTTTCTCTTCTTGCCATACTACTATTATTTTACTAATGATTTCATAAAATCAAATAAAAACATCACTAAGCCTATAAAACCAAGGTAAAAGCTATAATTAATTAAGGTACTTACCCATTTAGATACTGAACCTGCTTCACCATCTTTTATTATTTTACCTGCAGCATCAGTAACTGCCGCATCAGAAGATACACTATATGCAATTACCAATAAAACAGCTAAAAATGCAACTCCTATTAAAGTTCTTTTTAAAATTTCTGGATTTTTAAATAAATTTAGTAATGAAAAAATCACAGAAATTGCTGCTACAATTACTAACACAACTACAGAGTAATTAATAAATGGTGATAATATAGAATTTTGCAATCCTGCATCTGTTTTAATAACATCATCACCTTCCATTACAATTCTAATGAAAAAATAGAAACCTATTAATCCAATTACTCCTGCAATTATGGTTAGTATTTTTGAAAATTTTTCGCTCATAATATCTCTTATTTTTTTTGTCTAATCAAAAGGTCAATAAGTGAAATTGAAGCATCTTCCATATTATTAACAATACTATCAACTTTAGAAATAATATAATTATAGAAAATTTGAAGGATAATTGCAACAATTAAACCAAATACCGTTGTTAATAAAGCCACTTTAATACCACTAGCAACAACAGTTGGAGAAATATCACCTGCTGCAGCAATTGAATCAAATGCTTTAATCATACCAATTACTGTACCCATGAAACCAAGCATTGGTGCAAGTGCAATAAATAAGGATAACCAAGAAATATTTTTTTCTAATAATCCCATTTGAACACCTCCATAACCAACTACGGCTTTTTCAACGTTTTCAATACCTTCATCCATTCTATCTAAACCTTGATAAAAGATAGAAGCAACAGGACCTTTTGTATTTCTACATAATTCTTTTGCAGCCTCAACACCACCTGAAGCTAATGCTTCATCCACTTTATTTACTAATTTTTTAGTGTTGGTTGTTGCCATATTTAAATACAAAATTCTTTCAATAGCAATTGCTAAACCTAAAATAAGGGTAACCAATACAATACCCATAAAGAAAGGACCTCCTTCAATAAAACGTTGTTTTAATTCTTGGTGGAAAGTTTTTTGTTGGGTTGCATCATTAGCAACTTGTTCTGTTTTAGCAGCTTCTTGAGCTATAGCTTTTGGTGCCGCTCCAAATAACAATAATCCTGTAATTGCAAGGATAGTAAATACTCTTTTCATCGTGTAATAGTTAATTTATTAATTTTTTAACGGGTTAAATATAAAATAATTTTCACAAAACAAACAAATCTGAAGAAGAGAAAGATTTTGAAGTCTTTAGCTTCTTTTCATCTCCTGTCTTTTAGCATCTTTTGCGATTGGCAAGTAACAAAAAATTGTTGAATTCTAAAAATTTTACAAGTACTTTAAGCTATTTTTTATAAATAATCGTTTTTTTAAACATTCAATAAATTTTTAATGAAATATAATATATTTATTAAAGATTAGATTAATAATAGCTTATTTCAGTAAAAAATAAATATTAAATAATGCTTATTTCTCCTCGTAATGAAGTTTCAAAAATATTTTTAAACTCATTTTTAGGAATTTTTTCACCTAAAAGGTACATTAATTTGGCTAAAGCTGATTCTGTTGTAATGTCATTTCCATTAATTACTCCTATCTCTTTTAAAGCTATACTCGTTTCATATTGCCCCATAATTACATTACCGGCTTCGCATTGTGTTACATTAACAATATGAATTCCTTTACTAATCCCTTTTTTTAATAAATTAATAAACCAAGACTCGGTAGTTGCATTACCTGAACCATAGGTTTCCAACACAATACCTTCTAAATCAGGTATATTTATTATGCTTTCAACTACCTTCTCATTAATTCCAGGGAATATTTTTAGTATAACAATGTTATTATTTAGCTTTTTTCTAACTTTTAACTTCTTAGTAGATTTTGGTCTAAAAATTAAAAGTTTATTAAAATTTAAATGCACTCCACTAATTGCTAAAGGTTGAAAATTTGGAGAAGTAAATGCCTCAAAATGCTCTGCGTTTATTTTTGTGGTTCTATTTGCTCTATATAATTTATATTCAAAATACAAACATACTTCTGAAATAATTGGCAATCCATTTTCTTGCGCAGAAGCAATTTCTATAGAAGTAATTAAATTTTCTTTTGCATCAGTTCTTAAATCCCCTATTGGCAATTGTGAGCCTGTAAAAATTACTGGTTTTGCCAAATTTTCAAACATAAAACTTATTGCAGACGATGAGTATGACATTGTATCAGAGCCATGCAAAACCACAAAACCATCAAATTTTTCATAATTATCTTCAATTATTTCTGCTATTAGCACCCATGCTTTCGGATTCATATTTGAAGAATCAATTGGCTCATCAAAAGAAATACTTTGAACTTTACAGTTTAGCTGATTGATTTCTGGAATATGTTCTAATAATTTATCAAAATTGAAATTCTTTAAAGCTCCCGTTTTATAATCTTTAAGCATACCAATTGTTCCACCTGTATAAATCAATAGTATTTGAGGAATTTTTGCCATTTTGTCCTATTCTTTTTTTGGAATAATTTATGATGTAAATTTACCAAATAAATGCACATTAACTAAAAATTAAAGAAATGATCGGATTTTATATTTTAATAGGAATTATATCACTAATTAGTTGGCTTATAAGCAACCAATTAAAAAGCAAATTTGCCTATTATTCTAAAATTAGTTTACAAAATGGATTAAGCGGAAAAGAAGTTGCTGAAAAAATGTTACACGACAATGGTATTTATGATGTAAAAGTAATTTCAGTAGCTGGTAAATTAACCGACCATTATAATCCTTTAAATAAAACCGTTAATTTAAGTGAAATTGTTTATACTCAAAGAAACATATCTTCAGCTGCCGTTGCTGCTCACGAATGTGGCCATGCAGTTCAACATGCTAAAGCCTATAAATGGTTAACCATGCGTTCTCAATTAGTTCCCGCTGTAAATATTTCTTCAAAATTTTCACAATGGTTAGTTTTTGGTGGTTTAATTTTAGGTGCTACTTCTGGCAAAGTGGGATTAGGATTTATAATAGCTGTAATTGGATTAATAATGATGGCTATTGCCACTATTTTTAGTTTTATAACCTTACCCGTTGAGTATGATGCCAGTAATAGAGCATTAGTTTGGTTAAAGACAAATAATATGTTAACTGCAGAGGAACAAAATGGCGCAAAAGATGCTTTAAAATGGGCTGCTAGAACTTATTTAGTTGCTGCTTTAGGTTCTTTAGCTATGCTTTTATATTGGGGGCTTAAAATATTAGGTTCAAGAAATTAAATTACAGTTTTATTTGACGGTCTATTTGCTGATCTAAAGATATAAATGTCTCTGTACGGGCAACGCCTTTAATAGATTGAATTTCTTGATTTAATAATTTCATTAAATGCTCGTTGTCCTTACATAATATTTTTATAAAAATTGCCCAATCTCCAGTTGTGTAGTGACTTTCAATAACCTCTGGTATTTCTTTTAATCTTTTAATTGCTTCAGAATATTTACTTGCAGTATCTAAAAATATACCAACAAATGCCAATGTTTTATAACCTATAACTTTTGGGTTAATCACAAATTTTGAACCTGCTATTAATCCTGATACTTCTAATTTTCGTAACCTTTGATGAATTGCTGCTCCTGATATTCCAATTTTTCTTGCAATACTTAATATTGGAGTTCGAGCATCTTCCATTAAATTTTTTAAAATAATTTTATCAATACCATCAATATGTAATTCTTTTTCTTTCATCTATTACTTATTTATAGGTAAATTTATAAAAAAATAAAGGATTTGAAACCAAATCCTTTATTTTACTTTATAATATATTTTAAAATTATTCTTCCTCTTCTTCTACTGGCTGCAATTCAAAAGTATCCATAAAAGCAGTAGTGTATTTACCTGCAATATAATCTGGATTATCCATTAATTGCCTATGGAAAGGAATTGTAGTTTTAATACCCTCAATTACAAACTCATCTAAAGCTCTACGCATTTTATTAATTGCTTCTTCTCTAGTTTGAGCTGTAGTAATTAATTTTGCTATCATAGAATCATAGTTAGGTGGAATTCTATAACCTGCATAAACATGAGTATCTATTCTAACTCCATGCCCTCCTGGTGTATGTAAAGTAGTAATTAATCCTGGAGAAGGTCTAAAATTATTAAACGGATCCTCAGCATTAATTCTACACTCAATAGAATGCAGTTTAGGTAAATAATTTTTTCCAGAAATAGGTACGCCAGCAGCTACTTTAATTTGTTCGTAAATTAAATCGTAGTCAATAACTTGTTCTGTAATTGGGTGTTCTACCTGAATTCTAGTATTCATTTCCATAAAATAGAAATTTTTATGTTTATCTACTAAAAATTCAATAGTACCTGCTCCTTCATAAGCTATACTTTCAGCCGCTTTAACAGCTGCGTCTCCCATTTTTTTTCTAAGAGCAGCAGTCATAAAAGGAGATGGAGCTTCTTCAGTTAATTTTTGGTGACGACGTTGAATGGAACAATCTCGTTCTGATAAATGACAAGCTTTGCCATAAGCATCTCCAATAACTTGAATTTCAATGTGACGAGGCTCTTCAATTAACTTTTCTAAATACATTCCATCATTCCCAAAACATGCAAATGCTTCTTGTTTTGCAGAATCCCATGCATCTCTTAAGTCTTCTTTTTTCCAAACTTCACGCATTCCTTTTCCTCCTCCTCCAGCTGTTGCCTTTAACATAACTGGGTATTTAATTTCTTCTGCTATTTTTTCAGCTTCTTCAAAAGTATCAATTAATCCATCAGAACCTGGAATTGTAGGAACTCCCGCAGCTTTCATAGTTTCTCTGGCAGATGCTTTATCTCCCATTTTACTAATCATTTCTTCTGAAGCACCAATAAATTTAATTCCGTATTCTTCACACAATTTAGAAAATTTAGCATTTTCCGATAAAAAACCATATCCTGGATGAATAGCATCTGCGTTGGTAATTTCAGCTGCTGTAAAAATAGCTGTCATTTTTAAATAAGACTCACTACTTGGAGCTGGACCAATACATACAGCTTCATCTGCAAATCTTACATGCAAACTATCTGCATCAGCGGTGGAATAAACTGCAACTGTTTTAATACCAATTTCTTTACAGGTTCTAATTATGCGCAATGCTATTTCACCTCTATTGGCGATTAATATTTTTTTAAACATTATGTTCGAAAATTTCAATTTTTAATAAGTTAAACTTCTATAAAAGTATAGTTACTTATTAAATTTTGGGTTAAACATTATGATGGATCCACTAAAAATAATGGTTGTCCAAATTCAACAGGTGTTCCGTCTTCTACTAAAACTTTAACAATTTTACCAGATACTTCCGATTCAATTTCATTAAAAAGTTTCATAGCTTCGACAATACAAACTATAGTATCTTCATTAACGGTATCTCCAACTTCAATAAATACTGGTTTGTCTGGTGAAGGTTTTCTATAAAAAGTACCAATAATTGGTGACGTTATTTCAATATATTTTGAAGAAGCATCCTTTGAAGAATCATCTTCTGATTTTGCACTTTCAGCAGGCGATGAAGCTACAGGTGCGCTAACAGGCATTTGAGGAATTCCCATTGGAGCTTGTTGTACAATGGTTGTTTCTGTTTTTCCTGAACCTGTTTTAATGGTGATTTTTACATCCTCCATTTCTAATTTCACTTCACTTGCTCCAGATTTTGAAACAAATTTTATTAGATTTTGAATATCTTTTAAATCCATATCTGTTTGTGTTAATTATTAATATTTTTAAGAATTATAGCTCCATTTAAAGTAAATGGCTCCCCAAGTGAAGCCACCTCCAAAAGCAGCAAAAACTATGTTATCTCCTTTTTTAAGTTGTTTTTCGTAATCTGCAAGTAATAATGGAATAGTGGCTGATGTGGTATTTCCATATTTTTCAATATTCATCATTACTTTTGAACTATCCAAATTAATTCTATTGGCTGTTGCATCAATAATGCGTTTATTTGCTTGATGTGCTGTTAACCAATTTATATTTTCATTAGATAAATTGTTGCGCTCCAAAATTTTAACAGTAACATCTGCCATGTTAAAAACTGCATTTTTAAATACAGTTTTTCCATCTTGAAATACAAAATTTTCTCTTTTATCAATTGCCTCTTTAGTTACAGGATATAAAGATCCGCTTGCTTTTACTTGCAAAAATTCTCTTCCAATTCCATCACTTTTTAAAATTTCGTCCTGCAAGCCTAAACCTTCTTCATTTGGTTCAAATAAAACTGCTCCAGCTCCATCTCCAAATATAATACAAGTTGCTCTGTCTGTATAATCAATCATAGAGGAACATTTATCTGCTCCTATTAATAATACTTTTTTATATCTGCCAGATTCAATATAACTTGAGGCTACAGACATGCCATACAAAAAACTTGAACATGCAGCTTCTAAATCAAATCCAAAAGCATTGGTTGCTCCTATTTGAGTAGCGGTATAAACTGCAGTAGATGCCGCTTGCATATCTGGTGTTGCCGTAGAAACAATAACCAAATCTATTTCTTTAGGATCTAAGTTTTTTTTCTGTAAAAGCTGTTCAGCAGCTTTAATTGCCATATAAGAAGTTCCTTTGCCTTCTCCTTTTAATATTCTACGCTCTTTTATACCTGTTCTTGTAGTAATCCATTCATCATTTGTGTCTACCATTTCTTCTAACATAGCATTGGTTAAAACAAAATCTGGCACGTATTTACCGACTCCAGTTATTACTGCTGTAATTTTTTTCATAAGTGGTTATTATTACTAAAAAAAGTCGTTCAAAGTAATGAAATTTATTTTGATTTTACAGCGACTTTTATGATTTTTTAGCGAAATTAAACGTTTAAAATAAAAAAAACCCTCAGCGAGAGAGTTTTTAAAATCTTAATAATAAACCTATTAAGCTATGTTTTCTTCAGAATCAATAACTATTTGACCTCGGTAATATAATTTACCTTCGTGCCAATGAGCTCTGTGATACAAATGAGCTTCTCCAGTAGTTGGATCAACAGCTACTTGAGGTGCAACAGCTTTGTAATGAGTTCTTCTTTTATCTCTTCTAGTTTTCGATATTTTTCTTTTAGGATGTGCCATTACTCGTATTTTTATCTATTAGTATATTCTTTAATTTATTCCATCTAGGATCTATATCCTCTTTATCAATTTTATCTTTTAATTCTTTTGGTTCTAATTCTTTTAACTTCTCTAAAATGTCAGATTTTAGAGTGCCATCTTCCACGCCTGGATGAATTCGTTTTAATGGTAAAGCTAACACAATGGATTCGTAAATATATTGTGCAACATTTACTTTAAATTCACTATGTGGAATTACTAACAATTCTTCATTTTCATTATTAAAAGTTTCTCCAAATTTTATAATTAATTCAGATTCTGTTTTAATTGGTTGATGGTATAATTCATTTGTGATATCACAAGCAACTTCTACCCAACCCGAAAATGAAAAGTTTAATTCAAACATAGTTGTTTTTTTTAAAAAACTTAATTGCACTATTACATTTGAATTGTTTAATTCATCGTAGTTAAAAAAATCAAAGAACTCTTTTTCAATTAAATATTCAAATTGATGTAATCCTTCTTTTAAACCTATAAAAGAAATGTCAAAGTCTTTTAAATCTTTCATTTAGATCTTCAATTTGAGCGGGCAAAGATATAAAATTATTACTTTATTTTATATAAAATGTTTTGAAAATTTATTTGTTTTGTTTCTGTTCTACTGTTTTTAACGTATTTTTAGTTAAAGAATTATACTCTTGCCGTGTTTTATAAATTTTAATTGCGGTGAAAATTGATTCTTTAAACGAACTAATACTTGCAATTCCTTTACCTGCAATATTATACGCTGTACCATGATCTGGCGATGTTCTAATTTTATTTAAACCAGCCGTATAATTTACACCTTCACCAAAAGATAATGTTTTAAAAGGTGCTAAACCTTGATCATGATACATTGCTAAAATAGCGTCGAAACTTTTATAGCTTTCTGAGCCAAAAAAACTATCTGCCGCAAATGGACCATATACTAACTTTCCTTCTTTTTGAATATTAATTAATGTTGGTTTAATAATTTCATCATCTTCTGTACCAATAACACCATGATCTCCACAATGAGGATTCAAACCCAAAACTGCTATTTTTGGTTTAGAAATTGCAAAATCCTGCACTAATGTTGTATATAAATTTTCTACTTTATTTGTAATTAATTCTGCTGTAATTGTTTCTGCAACTTTTGAAATTGGAATATGCCCTGTAATTAAACCTATTTTAATTTCATCCGTCATTAAAATCATTAAACTTTCTCCTTTTAATTTTGATTCTAAATATTCGGTATGACCAGGAAAATGAAAGTTTTCTGATTGTATGTTATCTTTATTTATAGGTGCCGTTACCAAAACATCTATTTCTCCTTTTTCTAAAGAATTTGTTGCAGATTCTAACGACTTAAACGCATATTCTCCTGCTACTTTGGTTTGTTTCCCTAACTCAATTGGGATTTCTTCATTCCAAATATTTAAAATATTTAATTTTCCACTTAAAGCTTTATTTGCATATTTAACACCATTAAATTGTATGTCTAAGTTTAAATTTTTTTTATAAGCAGATATCAATTTTGTATTACCAAATATTACTGGTGTACAAAAATCTAGCATTCGTTTGTCTAAAAATGTTTTCAGAATAATTTCAATACCAACACCATTACAATCTCCTATAGAAATACCTACTTTTATTTTTTCAGTTTTACTCATAAATAAAGTTAATTATACTTAATTTTACACTTCAAAAGTAATCAATTAAATTGATAAAAATATGTTTACAGGTATTATTGAAAATCTAGGAGAAATTACTGCTATTGAGCAAGAAAATGAAAATTTCCATTTTACAATTAAAAGCAATTTTACACCAGAATTAAAAATTGATCAAAGTATTGCTCATAATGGCGTTTGCTTAACTATTGTTAAAATTGATGGAGATAATTATACGGTAACTGCAATAAAAGAAACTTTAGAAAAATCTAATATGAGATTTTTAAAAGTTGGAGATAAAATTAATTTAGAACGTGCAATGAAATTAGGCGAACGGTTAGATGGTCATATTGTTCAAGGTCATGTAGACCAAACTGCTAAATGCACTAATATTTTAGATGAAAACGGAAGTTGGCTTTTTACTTTTGAATACGACTCATCAAAACAAAATATTACTATTGAAAAAGGGTCAATAACTATTAATGGAATAAGTTTAACTGTAGTAAATTCTAAAAAGAATAGCTTTTCTGTAGCAATAATTCCATACACTTATGAAAACACTAATTTTCACACCTTTAAAATAGGTGCTGTTGTAAATTTAGAATTTGATGTTATTGGCAAATACGTAGCAAGGTTACTTGAAAAATAATTATTGTTTTTTTAATTTATAAACTCCATAAGCAACTCCTGCAATAAATAAATAGACTGAACCTCCATCAATTGGCAAACCTACAGGTGGTGGTGGCCCAGCAGGTGGTGGTACTTTTTGCGAATAAGCAAAAACGCTCATAAATAAAAAGCAGACGCTAACAGTTACAATTCTAAATCTATTTTGGAAATGGGGCTTCAAAAATATTTTATTTAGGGGGTTATTATTACAAAATAATTTTGTTAAAACAAATAATTATTTACAACATTTCTATGAGCAAAGTTAATCTTTTTTATTAAAAATGAAATAGTTACAAATAAAATTTCACTAATATAATCATTTTTCTAATAAACAGTAACTATCTAATAATAAACAGTAATGTATATAAGAGTTAGCCTTTTATAATCTTTTTTTATTAGAAATAAAAAAGCCTCACATCTCTGTAAGGCTCTTGTATTGTTGTGGTCCCACAAGGGCTCGAACCTTGGACCCCCTGATTATGAGTCAGGTGCTCTAACCAGCTGAGCTATGGGACCAAAAACTGGATGCAAAAATAATACTTATTTATATGATGTACAATATTTATTTAACAAAAAAATTCACAATTAAATTTTTACCTTAGCAAAAATAGTTAACATGCAGAAAACCTTTATTTTACTTTTAATGTTATTTCTGGCTAGTTCTAATTTAATCTCTCAAAATTCAGAGTTAAAACAACAGAAATTTATAAATAATGTCCGTTTTGGAGGTGGATTCAACATTAGTTTAAACAATTCGTACACCGCTTTTGCAATTTCACCAAGCGCGTTGTATGATTTTTCCGACGAATTTAGCTTAGGATTAGGTTTAACTTATGTTTATGTTAAAAATAAATCTACAATACAAAGAACTTCAAATTTATATGGCGGAAGTATTTTAGCTTTATATCGTCCCATACAATATATACAACTTTCTATGGAATATGAACAATTAAAATTAAATCAGAAAATTAATTATTCAAACACTATAAACCCTTGGCAACCTGCTTTGTATGTTGGAATGGAATATGTAACTGGCAATTTAGCAATGGGATTACGTTACGATGTACTTTTTGATCAAACAAAAAATGTTATTTACGCTTCTGGTTTATCTCCCGTATTTAGATTGTATTTCTAAACCACACTTTTTGATATTCTCTTTTAAGAATTAAATACGTAATTTCATCAACAATTAATTTAAGAGATTGTCCTTTAATTTTTGCTAAATCTTTTTCAGAAATATCAATTCGGTAAATTAAATTTAAATAATCATCATAATTATTTATTACCATTTCATGTAAAATTTCTACTAATGTTTTTTTTAATTCAGAAGGATTTATCTCTTCTGAAAAATGATAAGAAACATTTGCTAATAAAAAATCCTTATTCAATTGCTGAATAATTTTACCATATAAATTTTCTTTTAAAGATTTTTCTAATAATTCAGAAACGGCAGGTAACATTATAATGCTCTATTCATTAAAATTAATCCGAAATTTTTTAATATTTCTTTTTTATCCTCGTTTACAGACAGCTCATCTAAAGTTCCAATAGCTGTTTTTGTATAATTTTCAATTTCTCTTTTGGTAAGTTCTTGTATTTTATTTTTTGAAAATATTTTGGTAACGGCATTTACTTTTAGTTCTGAAGAATTATTAGAACTATACCATTTCAGCAATTCCTTTTTATCCTTATCATTAGAAACTTCTAAAGCTTTTAAAAACAGAAAAGTTTTTTTGTTTTCATTAATATCTCCTCCTATTTCTTTTCCAAAAGTGGCTACATCTCCAAAAGTATCTAAATAATCATCTTGTAGCTGAAAAGCTATTCCTAAATTTAACCCGAACTTATAAATTTTTTCTGCTTCATCATTTGAAACATTCGCTAAAATCGCTCCCATTTTCATTGCTGCCGCTACTAAAACCGATGTTTTATAAGTAATCATTTTTATATAATCTGGAATAGAAACATTTGTTTTAGTTTCAAAATCAATATCTAACTGCTGTCCTTCACAAACTTCTAAAGCTGTTTTACTAAATAAAATATTTAGTTTTTTATATAACTGAGGTTCGTATTTTTCTAATAATTGATATGCCATAATCATCATAGCGTCACCAGACAATATTCCTGCATTTATATTCCACTTTTCATGAACTGTAGTTTTTCCTCTTCTTATTATGGCGTTATCCATAATATCATCATGAATTAAGGTAAAATTATGAAATACTTCAATAGCAGCTGCGGCATTCATTGCCTTTGCAACATCTCCATTATATATATCACAAATTAATAACGTTAAAACCGGACGTAAACGTTTTCCTCCTAATTGTAATATATAGTGTATTGGTTCGTATAGTTTTTTTGGCTCTTTTACTTTTATAGCCTCATTTAAATAAAGTAAAAAATCTTCTTTATAGTTTTCAATGCTTTTCATTAATTACAAATTTTGGTAAAAATACTGCTTTAAAAGTTACTTTAAAACTTATAAAACTATTAAATGTTATTAATTTGTTAAAACTATGGAAACTTTTTTTGTGTTTTAAGTTTCCATTAGTATATTTGCAGGCAAAAAAATAGGTAATATCAATTTTATGAAAAAAACTATTTTAGAAAAATCAGGAGAAGTGTTTTTAAAATATGGCTTTAAAACTGCCACGATGGATGATATAGCTAACGAATTAGCCATTTCTAAAAAAACCATTTACAAGTATTTTAAAAATAAAGAGCAATTAGTAGATGAATCTGTTTTGTTTTTTCACAATAATATTCATAACTCAATTTTATGTATTTGCAATAAGGGTTATAATGCAATTGAAGAAAATTTTGAAGTGAAAATAATGTTTAAAGATATATTTAAAAATTTAAATGAATCACCTGTATTTCAACTTCAAAAATACTATCCTAAAACCTATGAAAAAGTTATGAGTAGCGAATTTGAAATGTTTAAAGATTGCATTTCAGAAAACATTAAAAAGGGAATTAAGGAAGGATTGTATAGAAAAGACATTAATGAAAGTGTTATTAGTCGTTTTTACTTTTCATTAGTATTTAGTGTTTATGACACTACTCTATTTACACAACAAAATAAAACACTAAATCAATTAGAAATAGAGGCTTTGGAATACCATACCAGAGCAATTGCAACAGATAAAGGAATAAAAATTTTAGAAAAACAATTAGAAAAAATATAATTTAATAATGAAAAAAGCACTAATTATTATAATTACGTTATTATTTGGTTTTGTAAACTATGCACAAGAAACCAAATCACTTTCTTTAAAAGAAGCCATCAACTATGCTCTAAAAAATAGCTACGCTTCTATTAATGCTTTAAGAGATCTTGAAGTAGCAAAAAAGAAAAAATGGGAAACCACAACTATTGGCTTACCAAAAATTAATGCCGATATTGAATATCAAAACTGGATTAAACAACAAGTTTCATTAATTCCAGCTGAATTTTTTGGCGGAACTCCAGGCGAATTTACAGAAATTGCATTTGGAACAAAACAAACCATGAAAGCTACTGCAACTGTTAATCAATTAATTTTTGATGGATCATATTTAGTTGGATTACAATCAGCTAAAACGTATTTAAAAATATCAGAAAACGCTAAAGAAAAAACCGATTTAGGAGTTAGAGAAGCTGTAATTAATGCTTATGGAAATGTTTTACTAAGTGAAGAAAGCATTTTAATTTTAGAAAAAAATAAAAAAACTTTAGAAAAAAACCTGCACGATACCAACCAAATTTATTTAAACGGACTTACCGAAGAAGAAAATGTAGAGCAGTTAAAAATTACACTCTCAAAAATAAACAGTCAATTATCTAAAACTAGAAAATTAAAAGATATTGCTTACAAAATGCTTAATATTACTTTAGGCATTGATATAAATTCGAAAATAATTTTAACAGATACCTTAGATAAATTATCTCAAGAAAATAATGATTTAAAATTATTATCTAACCAACTTAATGTTGAAAATCATATTGATTATAAAATTGCTAAAAACACAGAAAAATCTAATGAACTTTTAGTTAAACTTGAACAAAGTAAAGCATTACCATCCTTAAGTAGTTTTGTAAATTTTGGATACGCTGGTAACGGAAATCAATTCGATTTTTTAAAAAAGCAACAAAAATGGTTCGATTCTTCTTTATTAGGTGTTAATTTAAAAATTCCGATTTTTAGTAGTTTAGAAAGAAGTTCTAGAACGCAACAAGCTAAAATTGAGTTAGACAAATCTAAAACTAATTTATTCGAAACTTCTCAAAAAATTAAGCTTCAAGTAGAAAAGGCTAAAACTAATTACAATTATAGTTTAGAAGAATTAACAACATCAAAAGAAAATTTAGCATTGGCGGAACGTATTGAACACAAACAAGAAGTCAAATTTTTTGAAGGAATTTCAACAAGTTTCGATTTATCCAATGCGCAAACACAATTATATACAATGCAGCAAAACTATTTACAAGCTATGCTAAATGTTATATCAAACAAAGCTGCTTTAGACACTGCATTAAACACACCAATTAACAACTAGAAAAAATATTAAAATGAAAAAAATATCTCTAATCATTCTCACCGCAATTATTGCTTTTTCATGCGCTAATAAAAAAGAAAAATCAACCTTAGAACAGCTAATTTCAAATAAAAAGAACATAGAAAGTAAAATAGATAGTTTATCTATAGAACTTAAATCTGTGGAACAAAAAATTTCAAAATTAGATACCACAAAAAAGTTACAAATAGTAACCTCATTACCTGTAAAACAAGAATTATTTAAACATTATGTTGAAATACAAGGCGTTGTAAAAACCGATAAAAATATTGAAATCAGACCTGAAGCAGGTGGAAACATTACAAAAATATTTGTAAAAGAAGGCCAACAAGTAGCTGCTGGTCAAGTTTTAGTACAATTAGATGATTCCACCATAAAAAGAAATATTGATGAGTTAAATACTCAGTTGTCTTTAGCAAAAACAACTTTTGAACGTCAAAAACGTCTTTGGGATCAAAAAATAGGTTCAGAAATTCAATTCTTACAAGCAAAAACTCAAAAAGAAAGCTTGGAAAATAATATTGCCATACTAAAATCTCAAGCAAAAAAAATGAAAATAATTGCACCTTTTAATGGTGTAATTGATGAAATTTTTCCAAAAACAGGTGAGCTTACAAGTCCGCAAACACCTGTTGTAAGATTAATAAATTTAGACAAAATGTATGTAGAAGCAGAAGTTTCGGAAAAATATATCAGTTCTATAAAAAAAGGTACTGAAGCTATTATTCAATTTGAAAATAACGCAACCCAAATAACTTCAACCGTAAATCAAGTAGCTAATTATATTGATCCAAATAATAGAAGTTTTAAAGTTAAAATATACATAAACAATTCTGATAAGAAGTTGAAACCTAATTTAATAGCTAACTTAAGATTAAACGATTTTACTTCCAAAAATGCATTAACAATCCCTTCAAACATAATTCAAGAAGATCAAGAAGGAAACAGTTTTGTATTTAAAATTGAAGAAAATAACAATCAATTTAAAGCTATAAAAACCATAATTAAAAGTGGTTTATCATATAACAACAGAACAAATATTGAATCTGGTTTAGCTGCCAACGACCTTATAATTAATAAAGGATCTAGAGGGGTTAAAAACAACCAATCTATAACCGTTGTAAACTAAATTTAATTTGTAGAACTCATTTTTATGGAAACAAATAAAAACACCATACTTAAAGAATTTAAACTCTCAACTTGGGCTATTAAGAACAAAATGACCGTTTATGTTCTTATTTTCATCATATTTTTAGCTGGTTTAAGTTCGTATATGGCGATGCCGCGTGAAGCATTTCCAGAAGTTTCAGCACCTGAAGTTTATATCACCACTCCATACCCAGGAAATTCGGCATTAGATATAGAAAAACTGGTTACGCGCCCAATTGAAAAAAAATTAAATAACATTTCAGAAGTAGATGATATTATTTCTAATTCATTAGAAGGATATTCTACTATTGATGTAAAATTTGATTTTAGTGTAACGCCAGATGAAGCTTTACGAAAGGTAAAAGACAAAGTAGATGAAGCTAAAGCTGATAAAGATTTTCCAAAAGATTTACCGGCCGAACCAAATGTGTTTAAACTGAATTTTGCAGAACTGATGCCAATTATGAATATCAACCTATCTGGTGATTTTTCTATGGATCAATTAAAAAAATTCGGTGAATATTTACAAGATGAAATAGAAGCATTACCCGAAATTAGTGAAGTTAATATTCGTGGTGTACAAGATAAAGAAATGGCTATTAGCATCGATTTATATAAAATGCAATCGTTGAAAATTAGTTATAACGATATTGCTAATGCTATAAAAAACGAAAACGTAACTATTAGTGGCGGAGAAATTAAAGAAGGTGGTTTGCGTCGAAATGTTCGAGTTGAAGGTGAATTTAAAAACGCACAACAAATTGCAAATATCATAGTAAAACGCGAAAAACAAAAAGTAGTTTATTTACGCGATATAGCTACCGTAACTTATAAAGAACAAGAAAAAGAAAGTTTTGCTCGTCAGTACGGAAAATCCGTAGTTATGCTAGATGTTAAAAAACGTGGTGGCGAAAACTTAATAAACGCTTCCGAAAAAATTGATGAAATACTAGCAAAATCAAAAGCTGAAGTTTTTCCTAAAAATTTGGTTATTTCAAAAACCAATGATATGTCTAACCAAACTAAAACTCAAGTATCAGACCTTGAAAATAGTATTATTTTAGGAATGTTATTAGTAGTTGGAGTTCTTATGTTTTTCTTAGGATTACGAAACGCTTTATTTGTTGGTATTGCTATACCAATGTCTATGCTTTTATCTTTTATCATATTAAGTTTCATGGGGGTAACTCTAAATACTATGGTATTATTTTCATTAGTATTAGCTCTTGGAATGCTCGTAGATAATGGTATTGTGGTTGTTGAAAATATATATCGTTTAATGGATGAAAAAGGATATTCGGCAATAGACGCTGCAAAATATGGTGTAGGTGAAGTTGCTATGCCAATTATAGCATCAACAGCAACCACTTTAGCCGCATTTGTTCCATTAGCATTTTGGCCAGGAATTATTGGTGAATTCATGAAATATTTGCCTATAACTTTAATTATTGTGCTAAGTTCTTCTCTATTTGTGGCTTTGGTTGTAAACCCGATGCTAACATCGGTTTATATGAAATTAGAAGAAAAAAAGAGAGATGTTAAAACTCGATTTAAAATTGGTCTTCTTTTATTTTTTATAGGAACTTTAATCGTTGTATCTGGATTAACTTTTGCATCTAAAGTATTAATAGTTATTGGTAATTTAACAATATTAGCTGGTGCTTTAGGATATTTAAACACAAAAATTTTAGAACCAGGAACGCAATGGTTTCAATCTGTATTTCTACCTAAATTGGAAAACTTTTATGAACGATTTTTACAATATGTTCTTAAAGGAAAACATCCAATAGCATTTTTTGGCGGAACAATATTATTATTAATATTATCATTATTACTTTTCGGATTATTTCCTCCAAAAGTAGACTTCTTTCCAGATAACGCACCAAAACAAGTATATGTATATATAGAATTCCCTATTGGAACGGATATAGTAAAGACTAATGATTTTACCAAACAAATGGAGAGTAAGGTTGTTAACTATTTAAAACAATACAAAGTTAATGGCAACGATTTTATGGTTACTTCTGTAATTGAACAAGTTGGTGAAGGAGCCGGAGATACTAGTAGAGGTTTTCAAGGAGGAAGCACTCCAAACAAATCTAAAATTTCTATTGATTTTGTAGATTTCCAAGACAGAGTTAATCCTAAAACAGGAGAAAAAGTTAGTACCCAAAAAATAATGAATGATATTCGTAATTTAATTGGAAGTTATGCAGGAATTAAGGTTGTTGTTGACAAAAACCAAGATGGTCCTCCAACTGGGGCTCCAATAAATTTAGAAATTTCAGGAGATGATTATTCGCAATTAATGAACGTTGCCAATGATATGAGAGATTTTATAAACGAACAAAATATTGGTGGTATTGAAGGTTTAAAAATAGATGTAAATCAAGGAAAACCTGAACTTCCTGTTATTATTGATCGTCAAAAAGCACGTAGATTAAATATTTCTACTGGACAAATTGCAGATGCTTTACGTACCGCTTTGTACGGCAAAGAAGTTTCTAGATTTAAAGATGGAGAAGATGATTATCCTATTAATATTAGATTAATGGATAAATATCGATATGATGAAGATGCTTTAATGAATCAAAAAATAACATTTAGAGATCAAGCGGATGGAGGAATTATAAAACAAATTCCTATTTCTTCTGTAGCAACATTAAAAAATGCTTCAACATTTGACGTAGTTAAACGTAAAAATTTAAAACGTGTAATTACCTTATATTCTAATGTAATTGATGGTTATAATGGCAATGAAATTGTTGCTAAAATAAGTGAATCTCTAAAAAATTATAAAATGCCAGTTGGAGTAAAATATCAATTTACAGGAGAGCAAGAAAAACAAGCTGAAAATATGGATTTTTTACTAAAGGCATTAATGATAGCAATAATGGCCATATTTTTAATTCTTGTAGGGCAATTTAATTCTGCTTCTACTCCATTTATTATTTCTATGGCAGTGCTACTTAGTTTAATTGGTGTGTTTTTAGGTCTAGTTATTTTTAGAATGGATTTTATCATCATTATGTCTATGTTAGGTATTATTTCATTAGCAGGAATTGTGGTTAATAACGCCATAGTTTTAATTGATTATACCAATTTAATTATGGAACGAAAACGACAAGAAAACGACCTAAAAGAAGGTGCTTTACCTATTAATCTAGTTTACGAAAGTATTGTAGAAGGTGGTAAAACTCGTTTAAGACCAGTGTTACTAACGGCAATAACCACAGTGTTAGGTTTGGTTCCGTTAGCTTTAGGAATTAATATTGATTTTATTGGTTTGTTTACTGAATTTAATCCTAACATTTATATGGGAGGAGAAAATGTTATGTTCTGGGGACCATTAGCTTGGACCGTTATTTTTGGCCTTACTTTTGCAACATTTTTAACGCTAGTAATTGTTCCTATTATGTATTATTTATTAAATAGAGTTAAATTATACTTTAATAAAAATAAAACCGCCAAAGTTTAGGTGATTTTATCTTAATTTATGAAAAGAAATAAAACGTATACTGTTGATGAAGCAACTAAAGTATTAGAAAAATATTGTGCTTATCAAGAACGCTGTCATCAAGAAGTTGAAAATAAGTTATACGATTTAAAAATGATTTCAGAAGCAAAAGAGCAAATCATTCTTCATTTATTACAACATAATTTTTTAAATGAAGAACGATTTGCAAAAGCTTTTGTTAGGGGAAAATTTTCTATAAAGAAATGGGGCAGAAATAAAATTATTAAAGAATTAAAATCAAAACAAATTTCCGCTTACAACATTAAAACTGCTCTTAAAGAAATTGATGAAGAAATTTACTTAGAAACTCTTCATAAAGTTGCAGAGAAAAAATTAGCTTTAATTAAAGAAGCTAATATTTATAAAAAAAGAAATAAACTTTCTAATTTTTTAATTTCAAAAGGATTTGAATCTAATTTAGTGTATAAAAAAAGTACAGAATTAATTCCTAATTAAATTACTGTGTAATTTTTTAACAAAAGTTGAATCTTTCGTTTTATTAATTTTAATTACCTCATCAATATTTGAATTAGGAATGGTTAAAGAAAGTACATAGTGTTTAATTTTCCAAGTTTCTCCTTCCTTTTCTATAACTCCAGATCCTCTGCAAACGCCCATCCAAGTATTTAAAAGTTCATCAAACCATGCTATTCTTCCATCTTTTTCAAAATAAATATTTCGTTTTAATGGTGTAAAATCCCAAGCTTTTCCTCTATCAAAAAAAGGTTTGCTAAATTTTTCAAATTCTTTTTTATTCCAATGTTCTGATGCATCTGTACCAATAAAAATTGAATTTTCATCCATTGCATTAAAATAACCTTCGTAATTTGATTCTGCAGCATTTTTGTGCCAAGTATTTAAAACGTTATTTATATTTTCTTTTTCCTTAACAAAATTCAAATTAGCTGGCTTTTGATTATTACAACTAATAAAAAGTAAAACTAGCATTATGGATATACTATTTTTCATATTTTAATTTTTTTTAATTATTGGCTTATTTTTTAATCTAGATTTACGAATTGTACTTTCTCTTATCGTTTTTGATGGTTTTTTATATGGAATAACCTTATCTTTTTTTAATTCTTCTACTGGTTTTTCCGTATCAACTTCTAAAGCTTTTTGAATAGCCGAAGCGTTATACAACGTGTTAATTTTTGAATTTAAATCCGAATAAACTGTTAATATACTTGTCACTTCATCTTTAACTTCCGAGGTTTTTATAGATGGAATTGTAGCCATATCTGCCAAACGTAAGGTTTCATTCTCTAAAACGTTTATTCTTGCAATTACACTTGGAGTTTTTAAATCGTCAACTCTTATAGAATCTTTCATTAAAACAACCAATTCACTTAACTCCCTAGCATTAGAAAGTGCCTCAGAAGTACTAATATTATAAAATTGAGTTATAAAATCATCTACATCTTTATATTCCCTCCAATTGTTAACTGCTTTTTTAGCACTTGGTATTAGCACTTCGCCTAGAGGAACTTCAATTCTATTATTCACAATTTTCAAAGAATCTTGCTTAGAAATAACCTGAGTTTTAGACTTGTTTTTGGTACATGAAACTGTTCCTACTAATATAATTACAAAAAGGAAAAATAAATACTTCATAAATTAATAAATTCCTTCCAAAAATAGTAATAAAATACTTGTTTTAAATAAATTTTATCAAATTGATAAAAACTAAATATATGAAAATAAAATTTATATTTTCAGTATCTTTGAAAACCGAAACGGAACAACAAAACTAAACATGAATAAGCAGATACTAATTATAGGTGCTTGTGGCCAAATTGGCACAGAATTGACCTTAAAACTACGTGAAATTAACGGCAATAATGCTGTAATTGCGTCCGATATTAGAGAAGGAAACGATGAATTAATGCAATCTGGTCCTTTTGAAATAGTAGATGCTATGGACAAAAATAGTATTGAAAAAATATTAGACAAATATGCAATTACTGAAGTTTATTTAATGGCCGCAATGCTTTCTGCAACAGGAGAGAAATTTCCTGCTAAAGCTTGGGAGTTAAATATGACTTCTTTATTTAATGTGCTAAATTTTGCTAAAGAGAAAAAAATAAAAAAAATGTTTTGGCCAAGTTCCATTGCCGCATTTGGACCAACAACTCCAAAAGAGAACACCCCTCAAGAAACAATTATGGAGCCGACAACTGTTTACGGAATAAGCAAACAGGCTGGTGAACGTTGGTGCGAGTATTATTTTAACAATTACGGTGTTGATGTTAGAAGTGTTAGATACCCTGGTATTATTAGCTGGAAAACAAATCCAGGTGGCGGAACTACAGATTACGCTATTGAAATATATAATAATGCATTATTAGTGGGTAAATACGATTCTTTTTTAAACAAAAACACCAAATTACCAATGATGTATATGGATGATGCTATTGATGCAACTATTAAAATTATGGATGCTAAACCTGAAGACGTAAAAATTAGATCCTCATATAATTTAGCCGCTATGAGTTTTACCCCTGAAGAAATTGCATTAGAAATCAAAAAATTTATTCCTGATTTTAAAATTTCTTATCATGAAGATTTCAGACAAAGAATTGCAGATAGCTGGCCACAAAGTATTGACGATTCTAGAGCTAAAGAAGACTGGGGATGGCAACCTAAATTTGATTTACACAAAATGTCAGAAAACATGCTAAATAGTCTTCATAAAAAATTTGAGAATAGCTAATTTCAAACGTTTATAAAATTAAATCCTTGGAATTTTTTTCAAGGTTTTTTTTTATTTATAAACTATTTTTATTATTAAATTAAAATGATTTTTTAAAAGCATCTACAATTTGTTGCGCTGCTTTTACAGGAGAAATTTTAGCTTCAACAACTTCATTTTCTAAAACTTTAAGTTGGCTTGCAATACTTTTAGATCCATAAAATAAATTTTTCAGCGCTTCATTAATATTATTATACATCCATTTAATTTGCTGATGATTTCTATTTTTATGAAAATATCCATTTTCTGTTACTAATTTCTTAAATTTTAAAATTTCATCCCAAACGGTTTCTATACCTATATTTTCAATTGCAGAAGCTGTACTAACTACTGGACTCCATCCAGATTCAGAAGGAGGAAAAATATGTAAAGCATTTTGATATTGTCTTTTTGCGAGTTCACTTTTGCGAATATTATCGCCATCGGCTTTATTAATAACCACCATATCTGCCATTTCCATAATACCTTTTTTAATGCCTTGTAATTCATCGCCTGCACCAGACAACATTAAAAGGAGAAAGAAATCTGTCATTCCATGAACGGCAGTTTCCGATTGTCCAACTCCAACCGTTTCAATTAAAATTACATCATAGCCTGCCGCTTCACAAAGCAATACAGTTTCTCCTGTTTTATTGGCAACTCCACCTAAAGTGTCTCCCGAAGCGGAAGGTCTAATATAAGCATCTTCTAAATTTGCCAATTCTTCCATTCTAGTTTTATCGCCTAAAATACTGCCTTTACTACGCTGACTTGTGGGATCAATAGATAAAATGGCAACCTTTTTCCCTTTGCTAATTAAATGCTTTCCAAAAGCTTCAATAAAAGTACTTTTCCCAACACCTGGAACTCCTGTGATTCCTATTCTAATTGAATTTCCCGTATTTGGTAAAATAGATTGAATAATTTCTTTTGCAAGAAGTTTATCGCTTTCTAAATTACTTTCTATAATAGTAATTGCTCTTGAAAGCAGCACTCGATCTCCTTCTAAAATACCATTTATGTATTCTTCAGCAGTTAACCTTCCTTTTGGCATATAGTTTTTCATCAAATTATTACTAGATTAAAAAAGAATTATACTATCAAAGATAATCATATTAATAAATTGCATTCTTTTTAAAAAAATTTATTTGCAGAAAAAAATTAAAAACTTTGAGTTTATTTTCTATTACCGAAGATTCTAAGTAAAAACAAAAATAAGTTAATGAAATCTAAATATAAAGTTAGAGCTCCCAATATGGCGCTTTTTTCCATGCTTTCTTCACTTTCAAAACCATTTATAGCTATCCTTTTTAGTTTTTGAGTATCATATGCTGTTAAGCCTATAAAGATAGCTACACCTAAATAAGTTACAATCCAATACATCATTTCGCTATGCAAAAACATGTTAACTATAGATGCTATAATAATACCTATTAAAGCCATTATTGCCAAGCTACCTATTTTTGTTAAATCACTTTTAGTAAAATACCCATATAAGCTCATTGCGCCAAAAGTACCTGCTGTAATTAAAAATGTAGAAGATATAGATTCAGATGTGAATACTAAAAAAATAATGGCAAAAGTTAATCCGTTTAGTACCGCATATAATAAAAACAGTAGTGTTGCATTATAGGAACTGATTTTATTAATTCGAGCAGAAATATATCCTACTAATGCTATTTCACCAATTAGTAAGCCATAAAAGAGTATTTTGTTTCCAACAATTGCATTAATTAACATTTCAGAACCTGCTGTAAAATATGCTACTAAACCTGTAACTAGTAAAGCTATCGCCATCCAGTTATACACTTTTGTTAGATATGCCGGAATACTCTGGGTTAAATTTATTGGGTTGTGATTTGAACTTGGGGTAGTTAAATTATTTTCCATTTTATACTATTTTAGAACAAAAGTAACTTTCTAAATTTTATTTGAAAGTTAAAATTTTTAAAAATCTTTTTTGCGAAGTTTTCTACTCATCCTAAAAACAGGAAGTAAAACCCAAAAAGATAAAATAATCATTGATATTATCATTCCGAAATTTGTTCCAAAGAAATTTCTAAAAACTGCACCTGTATAACCTAAAAGTGCAGAAATATCTAATTTTAATAAAATTAAAATTCTAGATAAATCAATAGGATTAAACATAGTAGCAATTAAAGAGAATTTATCTAGTGGATAATCATTAAATATTAATAACGATATTAAAAATATTCCATCATAAATAACGGCTAAAAACAACCACATAAGTATAGCATATCCAAAGCCTTTAATTTTATTATCTGTTGAAAGTGCTATGTTGTAAGACAACGCCACAAAAATAAAGTTTAAGAAAGTACCAACTAACAATAACAAACTAAAATCAAAAATAGCGGTAGATTTAAATAAGCCGTACAATACAAAGGGAATTCCTAAGCCTAAAACCAAACTTAGTGTTAATGAAAGTGCAATACCAATATATTGCCCCATAAATATGGTATTTCTTTTAATTGGCTGTGCTAATAATAACTCTGTAAATTCTTTAGAGTTATAATAATACATTACGCCAAATATTGTTCCAATTAACGGTGTTAAAACAATAATAATATTCATTAAAGTTATTACTGCTTTATTTAAATTATTATTTAAAAATAATAACACAAAACCTAAAGCCAAGTAAAAAACAAAATATACATAACTCCAACGGCTTCGCATTAAATCGAAAAAACTATATTTTAATATTTTAAGCATATTGTTTTGAAATTAAATTAGCAATGGCATGTTCTAAATTATCATTTTCAGTTTGCTTTTTTAAAGCATCAATACTTCCTTTAAAATAAATTTTACCATCTAATAAAAACACTATTTCATCGGCAATTTCATCTACAAAACTCATAATATGCGTAGTTATTAAAATAGTTTTACCATTTTCTTTTTCTTTAGTGATTAATTCTTTTAAATGAATTAAAGCAATAGGATCTAAACCTGTGGTTGGCTCATCTAAAATTATTAGTTCGCTATCAAACATAAAGGTTAGTACTAAATTTACTTTTTGTTTTGTTCCCCCTGAAAGAGTTCCCAATTTTTTTTGCAAAAAGCTCTGTAGCCCAAATAATTCTATTAATTCATTTTCCTTAGAATTTTTTGGCCTTAAATTTTTCACCATTTTTATCAGTTCAATCACGGATAGATTTGGAGGAAAATTAGCTATTTGAGGTAAATAGTTTAAATGATTTCTATATTCCCATTTTTTAAGAACTGTTTTTCCATTTAACAAAATATCTCCTTTATTTGGAATTACCATACCTAATAAAGATTTTATTAGCGTTGTTTTGCCTGAACCATTTGGACCTAAAACTGCAAATACTCCCCCTTTTTTAATGGAAAGATTAAGACCATCTAAAACAATTAATTTTCCAAACTTTTTATGAATATTTTTAAACTCAATCATGTGCTATTTTCATTAAAGGGTTTTTGTCTACTAAATTATCTGGTGTAAAAACTGGCGATACTTTTTCGGAAAAATTAATAATATCTACAAACAAACTTCTTAATAAAACTAAGGCTTCTGGCGTTTGATTTACAATATAAGAAAAGAGTTTTACTGGTCTGTAAGGCACATCGCCAATACCATCTTTGTTTAAATCGTACCCAGTATAATCACTCCAATAATTATTTTCAAATCGATTGCTATTTAATTGACTGTTATAAGACAAATCAAATGCATTATATATAAAATCATTTCGTTTAAAGATATTTTTATAGCATCCGCCACTAAATTTTAGAGCCCATCCGTTTCTAATAAATTTATTCTTATTATAATCAATTCTTGAACAGTTTTCTACATTAATACCAATAGTATTTTGTTCAAAAGTGTTGTTTTCAATTTGAGCATCGTATATTTCTTTTAGAAGTAATCCGTAAGAGGCCATTCCCCAATTATAATGAAATACATTATCATGCATAATAATGAATTTAGAAAACATAACTGCTACTCCTGCTCCATTGTTTTTAAACTCATTTTTAAAATATACATTGTTATTAGAAAACATGAAATGTAATCCATAACGAATATTATTTTGACTAATATTATTAGAAATAGTACTGTTTTTTACAAATTCAAAATAAATACCATCTCTTAAACCCGAAATTTTATTGTTTTGAATTTTCATATGTGAACAATGCCACATATGAATTCCATTTCCCGAATTGGCTTCGTTATCCGCATTACTTGTAATGGTATTATTTAAAATAGTTCCGTAGTGTGATTTTTCAATAAGAAATCCAAAAAAAACTTTTTTTAATGTAATATTTTTTAATACAAACTGCTTACTTCTAGAAACTAAAATTGCGGCAAAATCTTTAGTATAACTTTGGCCAACATTCATTAAAGTTAATCCTTCAATAGTAAAGTTATTTGCAGTTACTTTAATAATTGTTCCTTTAAATTCTCCATCAATTACAGGGTTGTTTTCTCCTATTAAATAAATAGATTTAAGGATAGAAATGTTTTGCTCTTTATAGATTCCTTTTTTTACAAGAATAGAATCTCCATCTTTTGAAAGTGAAACAGCTTCCTTAATGGTTTGAATTTTACAAGATTTACAAACAGTAATTGTATTTGCTTTAATTTCAAAACAAACTAAAACAAAGATTAAAACTAAATATTTCATGCTATTTAGTCTTTAAATTTTTCTTTTAATTGTTGCCAATTATAGATTTTTCCGTCTAGTTCATTTTTAACTTTTTCAGCATTTTCAAAAGAGCTAAACGCAGACAAATAAGCGCCCATTGGGCTTTTAATTTTTTTGGTAATTAAATATGTAGAATTTTGTGCATTAATTAATTCTCCAGGTTTTTGATAATTAGCAACCAAAATATAGGCTAATTCCCCTTCATTATTTTCTTCATTAATTTTCTGAACCATACACTCTATAGAATCAAATATATAACTCTTCCCTTTTTTAGTAACATACTCTGAAGCATGAGTTTTATCTACCACTGTCATTTCACAAAATGCACAATGATCTTGTCCATAATTAATTTTTTGTGGTTCCACTTTACAAGAAATAAGGGTAAAAAGGATTCCTATAAATATAAATTTAACCGTTGACATAAGTACTATTTTTGATTTTTTCTTAAAATTACAAAATGTAATTAATTGATTGTTTAGTTCTTTAATTTATTTTTTGAGCTTATTATAAATGCAAATACCACAAACACAAATGATAGTCCAATAAAATACACAGCAGTTGATGGATACGAATACACTTGAAAATTCAACATTTGTTTAAATCCAAAAATAGGTGGTTGATAAGCCATCATTTCGCCAGTAGCTTTATCTGTAATTTTTAATATAGCATTCGGATTTAAGTCATGCCCATAAATATATAGCCAATTATAAAAATCGTACATTCCAACAATTCCTGAAACAGTTAATAAGCCAAGCCATGTGGCATATAACTTTCTATTTCCTATAAATCCGAAAATAACTCCAAGAATTACAAGTACAATTACAACTATTGGAATAATAACAAACTCTTTAAAAGGTTCTACAACTCCTTTTTCAACATTTGCTTTATAAGGTAAATGAGCCATTCCAATGTAATGATTTAATAAATCAATGTTTTTTACATCATTAAATTGATTACCATCCGACAAATGTGTAATGTGAATATTTAACCCTAATGGTTCAGGATATTGCGGAGCTAAAAGTGTTATTTTCCATAATGGAAATACAAATAATAAAAGCAATAACATGCTTCCAATAACCATTAATAATTTATCTTTTCTCATTTGATGATTTTTTAAAAAACTGACAGTAAATCAATCAAAAAAACTGCCAGTTTTTAATTTAAATATACTCAACTATTCTTCTTCTCCTGGAATTTCATCATCCAAGGTGAATTTAATTGGTGTATTAGCTCCTTTAGCAGATACACGAACATAACCTTGCATTTCTTGATGTAATGCAGAACAAAAATCTGTACAATAAAATGGCCAAACACCTACCTCTTTAGGTTCCCAAACTAAAGTTGCTGTTCTACCAGGCATAATTAACATTTCTGAATTGTCAGCTCCAATCATAGCAAAACCGTGTGGAACATCATAATCTTGTTCTAAATTAGTAATATGGAAAAATACTTTATCCCCAACTTTTACACCTTCAATATTATCTGGAGAAAAGTGAGAACGAATCATACTCATATACACATGTACTTCATTTCCTTTTCTAATTACCTTTGTGTCTGCTTCAGATTTAACTGCTTCAGGATGCTTATTATCTTCTAATTTATATATTTTTTGAGATTTATCCATTAACATTTTTGCAGGAATACCAGCAGCATAATGTGGCTCTCCAATAGTTGGAAAATCTAATAATAACTGCATTTTATCTCCAGAAATATCAAATAATTGAGCTGATTGGCATACTTCAGGTCCAGTTGGTAAATAACGGTCCTTTGTAATTTTATTCATTGCTACTAAATATTTATCAAATGGTTTTCTAGAATTTCCTCCTGGAATCATTAAGTGACCAACAGAGTAATAAACGGGATGTCTATCCACAACTTTTAAATCTTTTATATTCCATTTTACTACTTCCGAAGAAATAAAGAAAGTTGTATATGCATTCCCCCTTGTATCAAATTCAGTGTGTAAAGGTCCTAAACCTGGTTGTTCTAATGTTCCATAATTTACTGCTTCAAATTTCAAAATTGGAATTCCGTAAGCATCACCATCAAAAGCTTTATCTGCAATTGCTTTTTGCATTTTTGTAAAAGAGTGAACAGTCATAGCTGCAGCCAATTTACCATTACCAATAATATATTCTCCTGTTGGATCTACATCACAACCATGTGGAGATTTTGGAGTTGGTAAAAAGTAAATTGCACCAGGAACGTCTTGTGGATTAACCACTAATACTTCATCTTCCATAGTTGAAGTTGCAGTATGTGTATCATCATTCCAAACATTATGGGCGTATTTTACTTTTTCTGTATGTCCTTTACCTTGTTTTATATATTCTTCTATTTTTTTCCAGTTAACTGCTGCAATAAAATCTTTATCATTTTGAGAAGCATTTACTTCCAATAAAGAATGAGCTTCTTCAGTATTATACATAGAGAAAAAGAACCAACCATGTGATTTCCCTCTACCTGGATGTGATAAATCATAATCAAAACCTGGCATTCTAAGTTGAAATGCTATATTCATTTCTCCATCTTTTGGATCAATTTTTATAAAAGATAAAGACGCTTTAAAGTTTCCTTTATAATCACTAATTGGAATATCGCGTTGAGGAATTGGAACACCAAAACGAGTACCTGCAACCACATATTCCGAATTTTCAGTTACAAATGATGAACTGTGATTTCCTGCAGAATTAGGAATTTCAATAATTTCTTCTGTTTCAAAAGTTTTCAAACTAATACGAGCTATTCGTGGTGTATTATTTTCATTGATAAAAACCCAACGACCATCTAAAACTCCATTAGTTTGAGAAATATCAGGATGATGAGAATCTCCCCAAGGCACAAAACCATGAGAAGTATTTAACATCGGTTTAGTTTCTTCATTATAACCATATCCTTTTTCTGGATCTTGTGAAAAAACAGGAATTACTCTAAATAATCTTCCAGATGGTAATCCGTAAACAGATAACTGTCCACTAAATCCACCTGAAATAAAGGCATAATACTCATCGTATTGCCCTGGAGCAACATAAACTCTTTCCGCTGCGTTACTCGTTAAAGCTCCTTTAGAACTTTTTGAGCTTGTTGGTGCCGGATTGCAGCTAACCAAAAAAACAGCTACTGTTAAAAATGCAAAAATTGATTTCATAAATATTTAATTTGATTGTTGTTTTATGTTTAATTTTTTGTTCTAAAATATTCTAAAACAGCACGAGCTTCATCTTTCGTTAAATGTTGATTTGCCATTGGCGCACTAAACTCTCTTAATAACTCTTTAGCTGTTTTATTTTTAGCAATCATTACTTCTGGATTTAAAATCATATTCATAATCCATTCTGGAGATTGTTTTTTAGTGACTCCTTTTAAAGCAGGTCCTATATATCGCTTATTAATTTTATGGCAGGCAGTACATTTAGCTTTAAACACTTCTTTTCCTTTGGCGGCTAAACTTTCATCAATTTCTCCAAGTGTAACGCTAGTAATTGGTCCAACCCCTTTGTCTAGCATTGGATCAATATTTTCTACTTTTTCAGATACTTCTTTTTTAGGAGATTCCTTTTTAACTTCTTTTTTATCATTATTTCCACAGCTTGAAACTGCAATAACTAATGCTATTAGAATAAGTTTTAATTTCATTTTATTTTATTATTATAATTATTTATTCAGATGGAACCAATACATTACCTATTACGTGTATCCATCCATTACTTACTTTTACGGTTTTTAAAATTTTTGTTCCTCCAACATATACACCATCTTCTTTATTTTCAACTACTAAATATTTGCCTGAAGCCATATAAAGTTTCCTTCCTTTTTTTGCTTCTTTTTTTAATTGTTTAATTGGATAATTAGCCGGAGCTACATGATTTGTTAGAATATAAGCCAGCTTTGCTTTGTTTTCAGGTTTTAATAAAGTTTCAACAGTTCCTTTTGGTAATTTATCAAATGCACTATTTACAGGTGCAAATATTGTTAAAGGACCTGCATTTACAACTGCATCTTCCACTCCAGCTGCTTCAATTGCCGTAACCAAAGTTTTGAAATCTTCTAATGATTTTGCAACTTGCAATGCATTCGCATCGGAAATATTATCTTTTACGGATGCTTGACCTTTTTCTACAATTTCTTTAGTTTCTGATTTTTTTACTGCTACTTTTTTCTTTTCTTTTGTTTCACAGCTAGTAACCATTACAATAAAAATAGCTGAAAATAAGATAGTTAAAGTTGATTTTTTCATATTTATAAAATTAGTATTAATTATTTTATTTGGCAAATGTAAAGGGTGATGGCCTTTTAGAAAATGATAAATGTCAGTTTTAAAGAAATAAAGATGTTTTTATCCTTTTTTATTATGTGTAATGTTTGTTACTTCAATAAAACAAGTAATAATTGTAAATTTGTTCCGAAAAAGAAATTGTAAGTTTGCTCTAAATTTAACGTCAAAAAACTTGCATTAAAATTTTAAAAATGAATAAAAATCTTATAAATAAAAGTTTAGAAAAAGGATACACATATTCTGAATATAGAACATATTTAAAAGACTCCATTTCTTCTAAATCATCACAGGAAATTGAAAATGACGCTCTTTTAAGCTATACGCATTTGAATGATAAACGAATGGATAGGTTAGATAAAACTAGTAAACTTTCAGATGAAACTATTACTTCGATAAATAACTTATCAAAACCTTTTACTTTTTTAGTTATTGCTGAAGGTTGGTGTGGAGA
This sequence comes from Lutibacter sp., assembly GCF_033723435.1. Lineage (GTDB taxonomy): Bacteria > Bacteroidota > Bacteroidia > Flavobacteriales > Flavobacteriaceae > Lutibacter. The sequence goes on from NZ_JAWVXC010000004.1 coordinate 188,133, forward strand.
TGCTGCTCAAATAGTTCCTATATTAAATAAAATTGCTACCTCTACTCCAAAAATTGATTTAAAAATTGTGCTTAGAGATGAAAACGAAGAATTAATGAATCAGTTTTTAACTAATGGAAGTAAATCTATTCCAAAAGTAATAATTGTGGATGAGAACAATGAAGTTATAAATTCTTGGGGACCACGTCCTTCTATTGCTACAAAAATGGTGTTAGATTATAAAGAAAAACATGGCGTTATTGATGCCGAATTTAAAAAAGATTTACAACTTTGGTACAATAAAGATAAAGGTACTAGCACACAAAAAGATATTATAACTTTATTGAAAGCTTCATAATAAATTAAATACCTTTACCACCTAAATAAAATAAATGATTGTAGATTTTGATAAAATTCCAGATTGGGGTAAACTTTGGGTTTTTCCAGCAAGTAGAAAGTTTTATTCTCAAGAAATTAACGAAGTAAAAGAAAGTATTGAAAGTTTTTTAAAAACATGGAATCTGGATAAAGAAGAATTAAAATCTGCTTATCAAATAAAATACGATCGATTTATTATTATTACCATTGATGATTCTGAAATTACTTTACCATTAGAAACTCATGATGCTTTAAGTGATTTTATTCAAAGTCTTGAAAAAAAGTATAATATTTTATTGTTAGATAAAATTAACGTTTGTTATAAACAAGGAGAATTTGTGCAGTACAAAGATTTAATTGCTTTTAAAAAGATGATAAAAAGCAAAAGTATTTCTCCAAAAATAACCGTTTTTAACAATATGATTTCTACTAAAGAAGAGTTATCTAATCAATGGGAAATTAATATTATGGATAGTTATTTGGGACACTTTTTTAAGTAATCTCAACTTAAATTATTTTCCACAAAAGTTAAAGGTTCTGTAGCATTCTCTACACTAAAGTCTCCGATTTTAGTCCTTCGAAGTTTTGACAAATATGCTCCAGAATTTAAGGCTTCTCCAAAATCAAAAGCTAAAGAACGTATATAAGTTCCTTTGCTACAAACTACTCTAAATTCTACTTTTGGCAAATCTATTTTAGTTATTTCAAAGGCTTCAATTGTAATTTTTCGAAATTTAATTTCGGTAGTTTTACCTTCTCTGGCTAATTCGTACAGTTTTTTTCCATCTTTTTTTATGGCAGAAAAAATAGGTGGTTTCTGATTTATTTCACCTTCAAACTGTTTTGCCGTTTTATAAATTAAATCTTCCGTAATATGTTCAATAGAGAATGTTTGATTTATTTCTGTTTCTAAATCATAACTTGGCGTAGTTGCTCCTAACGTTATTTCGCCAGTATATTCTTTTGTTTGCGCTTGATAAGTTTCTATTTGTTTGGTAAACTTTCCTGTACATAAAATTAACAAACCTGTAGCCAACGGATCTAAAGTTCCTGCATGCCCAACCTTAATTTTTTTTATATGGTATTTTTGACGAATATGCCAACGGATTTTATTAACAACCTGAAAGGATGTCCAATGCAAAGGTTTATCTATTAATAAAACTTGACCATCTTTAAAATCTTCTCCTGTTAACATTAAATAAGTGTTAATTCGTATAAGAAAAAGTGAATTGCTAAAATAACAATTCCTAACAAAATTCTATAATAACCAAATATTTTGAATCCTTTGTTACTTAAATAATCAATAAATGATTTTATAGCAAACATTGCTACAATAAAAGCTACAACATTGCCTATTATTAAATAATTTATTTGTACTGAGGATAAAGTAAAACCTGCTCTATAATAATCAAATAGTTTTTTTGCCGTAGCACCAAACATAGTTGGTACGGCTAAAAAAAACGAAAATTCAGCTGCTGTTTTTCTGTTTAATTTTTGAGTCATTCCACCAACAATTGTTGCACCACTTCTTGATGTTCCTGGAATCATAGCTAAACATTGATACAATCCAATTTTAAAAGCTGTTTTATAATTTATTTTAACATGCTCTAATGGTTTGTCGCCTTCAATTTGTTCATTAGCTTTAAACCAATCATCTACTTTAAGTAAAATAATTCCTCCTAAAATAAGTGTACTAGCAACAATTAAAGGACTTTCTAATAATTCATCAATTATATGGTTAAATAATAATCCTAAAACTACTGCTGGAATAAATGCTACTAATAACTTAAAATAAAAATCTACACTCTGAAAAAAGCGTTTCCAATATAAAACCAACACTGCTAAAATTGCTCCTAGCTGAATTACAATAGTAAATAGCTTTGTGAAATTATCTCCTGCAATATGTAAAAATGAAGATGCTAAAATTAAATGCCCTGTAGAAGATACTGGTAAATATTCGGTAATACCTTCAATTATGGCAAGTATAATTGCCTCGATATAATTCATAGTTATTTTTTAGGCTTTGCTAAAATTGCATAAACCTCAACTGCCAAACCGATAATTATTAAGGTTGGCGCTAAACGAATTCTTCTAAAATCATAAATTTCAGGATTAAATACGTTTGGATCATTACTACCTCCACCAGACATTAATATAAAACCCAATCCTATAATTGCTATACCTATTAACATTATGATATAGTTTTTTTTACCAAATAAAAATTGATTTCCTGAAGGTGTTTTTTTTTGTTTTGCCATATTAATAATATAATTCGTCTACTTGTAAATTTAAAAATCGCTGTGTAGCAAAAAACGTACTTATCCAGCTAATTAGTATTCCTAATCCAATAATAAATAATGCTAAAATTGCGAACCATTTATAATCAGAAAGTAAATTTAGTTCGGGAACCAAGTTGTTTACGTACAAACCTAGTGCAATTAATGCAATAATAGCAACAATTGCTCCTAAAAACCCTAACTGAATACTTTTCCATATAAAAGGTACTCTAATAAATTTTTTGGTTGCTCCAACCATTTGCATCGTTTTAATGGTAAATCGTTTAGAATATACCGATAATCTAATAGAACTATTTATTAAAACTACTGCTATTAGAGTAAACACAGCACTAAAAAGTAGCATCCAAAAAGTTAATCGTTTTATATTTTTGGTAAGTAAATCAATTAACGGTTTATCATAGGAAATTTCATAAACCAAACTTCTATTTAATAAGTTTTTTTCAATTGCTTCCATTTTTTCAGGAGTAACAAAATCAGATTTCAAAGAAATATCAATAGCGTTTTTTAATGGGTTTTCACCTAAAAACTGCATAAAATCTTCTCCAATATCTTTACTATATTTTTCAGCAGCTTCTTTTTTAGAAATGTATTTTATAGATTTTGTGTAATCTGCTTTTTTTAATTCTGCTTTTAAAATATCTACATCACTATTTTTCGCATCATTTTTCAAAAAAATGGTCATAACAACCTGTTCTTTAAAATGTTTTGAAATACTGTTTGTTTTTATTAAAATTAAACCTAAAACACCAACTAAAAACAAAACCAAAGCAATGCTTATTATAACAGAAAAGTAAGAAGAACGTAGCCTTCTCTTTTGATATTTTTCAAATGATGTGTTCAAAATAGTAATTTCTTAAATAAATAGTTTGCAATATACAAATTAGTTGTAAGTTTTTGCTTATTTTTTAATGAACATAGAGTACTAATAACATATTAAATTTTAGCATTAATATTCATTTTAATTATTTATGTAAAGTTTTAAAAGTATAAATAATTAGTTTGCTAAACCTGTAAGTCTGTTCAACCATTAAAATTTTAGAACTGTTTTTTCAACTTGATTAATATCATATTAAAATCTATATTTTACCACTTGAATCTGATTAAAATCATTGAATATTAGATAATTAATTACCTTTTTCTGATTAGAATCATTGTGACAATTTCCACAATTAATTTTCTTTAAATCAAAAATGATATTATCTTTTATATATGGTTTTTTTATTCTGGTTTTAGTTCTACTAATTTATTTATTATTTACTCCTGTCCTTTTATTTGTAGATACTTCAACAAATCAATATTATGTTACCATTAAAGGTTTAGCTAAGGCAAGTTTAGAAAAACACTCAGAAGAGTTAATCAGAATAAAACTATCTATTATTTTTTTTAAATATTATTTCTATCCACTTAAAAGTATAAAAGAAAAAATAATAATGAAGAAAAAAGGTAACAAGAAAAAGAAGAAACAAAAATTGAGTTTTAATAAAACAGTACAGTTATTAAAATCGTTTAAAGTTAAAAAGCTACTTATTAATTTAGACACAAATGATTGTATTACAAACGCAAAATTATATCCTCTTTTTGCTTTATTAAATAATTATGTTGGAACATTTAGTATCAATTTTCAAGGAAGAAATCAAATGGTTTTACACATTGAATGCAAACCTATATATATCATTAAATCATTTTTTAACCTTTAAAAATCAAAATTATGGAATTACATTTTGAAAATTTATTAAACGAAATTACAGACTTTATTAAGTCTGAAGCAAACACTGAAACTGTTGTTGGTAAACAATTTGAATTAGGAGAATTTAAATGTGTACCTGTAATTAAAGTGGGAACAGGTTTTGGTTCTGGTGGTGCAGAAAACACTGAAAAGACAGATAAAAAAGTAGCTAAATCTATTTTAGGACAAGGTGGAGGCGCTGGAGCAGGTATAGGAATTGAACCAATCGGTTTTTTAGTAACTAGAGGAAAAGAAATTTCATTTTTATCTGCTGGCAAAACAAAAGGACTAGCTTCTGTATTTGAAAAGGTCCCTGACCTAATTGAAAAAATTATAGAAAACAGGGCCAAAGAAGAAACTACACCAGTTTAACAAAAAGAAAGTTAAATGAAAAATAGGGGGAATTTATTAATAAATTCCCCCTATTTTTCTTGTTTTTTTAAGGTTAGTGCTCTTAAATTTTTACAAAAAATTATTCAGCATCTTGACAAAGTTCTATTAAAACTCCGTTTGTGGTTTTTGGATGTAAAAACACCACCAACTTGTTGTCTGCTCCTTTTTTTGGAGTTTCATTTAACACGATAAATCCTTCTTTTTTCATCCTTTGAACTTCAGCTAAAATATCATCTACTGCAAAGGCAATATGATGAACTCCTTCTCCTTTTTTTTCTATAAATTTTGCAATTGGACTATCTTTATTTGTGGCTTCTAACAATTCTATTTTATTATCGCCAACTTTAAAAAAGGAGGTTTTTACGCCTTCACTCTTAACTTCTTCAATTTTGTATTGTTTTTCACCAAAAATACTTGCAAAAATTCCGTTTGATTTTTCTAAATCGTTAACTGCAATACCAATATGTTCAATTTTATTCATCCTTGTAAAATTTATAGTTCAAAATTACTGAAAAAAAATGGCAACTATTTTATCCTGTTCAAAAATAACTTTTATGTATATTTAATCGTTATTTTTGCAGCATGGAAACAAACAGACAAAAAAAAATAGCAGGCGTTTTACAAAAAGATTTAGCTGATGTATTGCAACGCGCCGCTCATGACGGAATGAAGGGAGTAATAATATCTGTAACTAAAGTACACGTAACTTCCGATTTATCACAAGCTAAAGTGTATTTAAGCGTTTTCCCTCAATTAAAAAGAGATATAATTTTAAAAGGAGTTAAAGAAAATGCATCTTCAATTAGATATGAAATGGCAAAAAGAACCAGAAATCAACTTAGAAGAATGCCTGATTTATCTTTTTATATTGATGATAGTTTAGATTATATTGAAGACATTGATAGTGCTTTAAAAGGCGAAAAAGGGAACCCAATTAAAGATCCTGATTTATTATCTAAACGCCAAAAAAGGTAATTTGAACTTTTCTTTGTACATAGCAAAGCGCTACTTATTTTCAAAAAGCAGCAATAATACTATTAACATTATTACCTTAATTGCTGGTGTTGGAGTAATTGTTGGTAGTTTAGCTTTGTTTATTGTACTTTCAGGTTTTTCTGGACTTAGAACATTTAGCGTTGGTTTTTTAAACACTTCTGATCCAGATATAAAAATAACTGCTAAAAAAGGAAAATCTTTTATTTTAAACGATACCATAAAATCTGTTTTAGAACAAGAAAATGGTGTTTTAAATTATTCCAAAGTAATAGAAGAACGTGCCTTTTTTGAATACAATAAAAAAACACATATTGCATTTATTAAAGGTGTTGATACAAATTACACTAAAGTAAATAGCATAGATACAACCGTTTATATTGGCACTTGGTTAGATAAAAATATTCCTTACGGAACTGTTATTGGAAATGGTATTTCAAACACATTATCCGTTGGGGTTTTTGATTTTATTGAACCGCTTACTATATACGTTCCAAAACCAGGAAAAGGATACATAACTAATCCTAATAATGCTTTCTCTAGAATAGACACACAACCAATAGGTATTTTTGCTTTAACCGATGATGTAGATAAAAAATTTACGTTTGTTTGGTTAACCGCTGCTCAACAATTACTTAATTATAAAGAAAATCAGATTTCTGCAATTGAACTAAAATTAGATAAAAATAGTTCTTTAGATAAAATTCAAAATTCTCTTATAACCAAACTAGGAAATAAGTTTACTATTAAAAATCGAGAGCAGTTAAATTCCGTTTTTTACAAAATGCTAAATACAGAGAATCTTACTTCGTATTTAATATTTACATTAATTTTAATAATAGCTTTATTTAATGTTATTGGTGCTGTAATTATGATGATTTTAGAGAAAAAAGATAATTTAAAAACCTTATATAATTTAGGGGCAAATATTAAGCAAATAAAAAAGGTTTTTATTTTACAAGGATTCTTACTGACTTTCTTTGGAATGTTAATTGGTGTTAGTTCAGGAATTATACTTGTGCTTATTCAAAAAAAATATCATTTATTCAAAATCACTCAACATCTTGCTTATCCTGTTGAATTAACTTTTTTAAATATAGTTACGGTAGTAATTACCATTTTAGTTTTAGGCTATATAGCTTCAATTATTGCCAGTAGCAGAATATCTAAAAAGTTGGTAGAATAATACTTGAACCTTCTTATTTTTTTAACAAAATTATTTTATTAAATTTAATATAGCTATCATAGGGTTAAACCTCAAATTTATTATTTACTAAACTCCAAACATAAGATTTTATTTAGATATAAATAATATCTATTATTATTATTTATTAATAATAATGTTTTATAATAAATTTATATTAATTAAAAAATAAAAATTATGAGCAATTCAAAGGAAGACAAATGTCCAGTTGATCACAGTCAATTTACAAAAAAAATGGCAACAAATGAAGCTGGAAAATGTCCTGTAATGCACGGGGGAAACACTTCATCAGATAAATCTGTAATGGATTGGTGGCCTAAAGCACTAAATTTAGATATTTTACACCAACACGATACTAAAACAAATCCTTTAAAAACCAATTTTAACTACCGTGAAGAATTAAAAAAATTAGATGTTGAAGCACTAAAAAAAGATGTAAATAACTTAATGACAGACAGTCAAGAATGGTGGCCTGCAGATTGGGGACACTATGGCGGATTAATGATTCGTATGGCTTGGCACTCAGCAGGTACTTATAGAACATCCGATGGACGTGGTGGAGGTGGAACGGGAAATCAACGTTTTGCACCACTTAATTCTTGGCCAGACAATGTGAATTTAGATAAAGCAAGACGCTTACTTTGGCCAATTAAGAAAAAATACGGAAATAAAGTGAGTTGGGCTGATTTAATCATTTTAGCCGGTACTATTGCCTATGAAAATATGGGATTAAAAACCTTTGGATTTGCTTTTGGACGAGAAGATATTTGGCACCCTGAAAAAGATATTTATTGGGGAGCAGAAAAAGAATGGTTAGCGCCTAGCGATAGTCGTTATAAAAATTTAGAAAATCCATCTACTATGGAAAACCCCTTAGCCGCTGTGCAAATGGGGCTAATTTATGTGAATCCAGAAGGTGTAAATGGAAAACCAGACCCATTAAAAACTGCAGAGCAAGTTCGTGAAACATTTAAAAGAATGGCAATGAATGATGAAGAAACAGTTGCTTTAACAGCGGGTGGACATACCATTGGAAAAACTCACGGAAATGGAGATGCCAGTAAATTAGGTCCTGTTCCGGAAGCAGCCGAACTTGAAGAGCAAGGTTTAGGATGGCACAACAATCAAAAATCAGGAAAAGGACGCTATACGGTTTCCAGCGGTTTAGAAGGAGCCTGGACTACCAACCCAACAAAATGGGATAACGGTTTTTTTGAAATGTTATTTAAGCACGATTGGGAATTACGTAAAAGTCCTGCAGGAGCTTGGCAATGGGAGCCTAAAAACATAAAAGAAGAGGATAAACCAGTAGATGTTGAAGACTTTTCTATGCGTCATAATCCTATGATGACTGATGCAGATATGGCAATGAAAGTTGATCCAATTTATAAAGAAATTTCATTAAAATTTATGAATGATTTTAATGCTTTTTCCGATGCTTTCGCAAGGGCTTGGTTTAAATTAACACATCGTGATATGGGTCCTAAATCTTGTTATTTTGGACCAGATATTCCACAAGAAGATTTAATTTGGCAAGACCCAATTAATCCTGGCAATAAAGAATACGATGTTGATGCTGTTAAAGAGAAAATTGCAAATTCTGGATTAAGTATTTCTGAAATGGTTTCAACAGCATGGGACAGTGCTAGAACATTTAGGGGGTCAGACAAACGAGGAGGTGCAAATGGTGCAAGGATTAGATTAAGTCCTCAAAAAGATTGGCAAGGAAACGAGCCAGAAAAATTATCAAGAGTACTATCAGTTTTGGAACCAATTGCAAAAGAATTTGGGATAAGTATTGCAGACACTATAGTATTGGCTGGAAATATTGGTGTTGAACAAGCAGCAAAAAAAGCAGGAATAACTATTACAGTTCCTTTTGAACCTGGGCGTGGTGACGCAACTGATGAAATGACTGATGCAGAATCATTTGAACCTTTAGAACCATTAGCTGATGGTTATAGAAACTGGTTGAAAAAAGAGTATATAGTAAGTCCAGAAGAACTAATGCTTGATCGCACTCAATTAATGGGGCTAACTGCTCCTGAAATGACTGTTTTATTAGGTGGGATGCGTGTTTTAGGAACAAACTATGGTCAAACAAAACATGGCGTATTTACTGATACTATTGGAGCTTTGTCTAACGACTTTTTTGTAAACCTAACAGATATGGGATACAGTTGGGAGCCTACAGAAAATGGATTGTATAATATTCGTTCTAAAAAAACAGGGCAAGTAAAATTTACTGCTACACGAACTGATTTAGTATTTGGTTCAAACTCAGTTTTACGTTCTTATTCTGAATTTTACGCACAAGATGACAATAAAGAACGGTTTGTACAGGATTTTGTGAATGCTTGGGTAAAAGTCATGAATGCAGATAGATTCGATTTAAAATAAATTAAAAGTCCAATAATAAAAAAGCAGTTTAAAATTTTTAAACTGCTTTTTTATGAATTAACCTTTTCAAAAAAATATAAATTTTTCAACATACAATTAGGCGAACTTCTGCAAAACCTCCTCAAATACATTAAACACATCTTGTGCTGAATCAGAAGTAACCATTTTTAAACGATACTCTTTAAAATGTGGAATTCCTCTAAAATAATTGCTATAATGTCTACGAGTTTCCATAACACCAACAATTTCATTTTCCTTCCAATCAATTTCCATTTGTAAATGCCTCTTCGCCATTTCTACGCGTTCTGCAATAGTAATTTCTGGTAGATGTTTACCCGTTTCAAAAAAATGTTTTACTTGTTTAAAAAACCATGGATTTCCAATGCTAGCTCTACCAATCATAGCACCATCTAATCCAAAAACATCTCTCATTTCCATAGCTCTTTCAGGAGAATTTACATCTCCATTTCCAAAAACAGGAATATGCATTCTAGGATTATTTTTAACATCTGCAATAAAACTCCAATCTGCTTCTCCTTTGTACATTTGAGCTCTTGTTCTTCCATGTATAGAAATAGCTTTACAGCCAACATCTTGTAAACGTTCGGCAACTTCTACAATTTGTATCGAATCAAAATCCCAACCCAATCTTGTTTTAACTGTAATTGGCAAATTAGTGTGCTTTACCATAGCATCTGTAAGCTTCACCATTAAATCAATATCTTTTAAAATACCTGCACCTGCACCTTTGCTTACCACTTTTTTAACTGGACAACCAAAATTAATATCGATAATATCCGGCTGAGATTCTTCTACAATTTCCACCGTTTTTAACATCGATTCTAGATTTGCTCCAAAAATTTGAATACCAACTGGGCGTTCTTTTTCATAAATATCTAGTTTTTTTCTACTTTTTGCCGCATTACGTATCAATCCTTCTGAAGAAATAAATTCAGTATACACCAAATCCGCTCCTTGTTCTTTGCATAAAGCTCTAAAAGGTGGGTCGCTTACATCTTCCATTGGCGCTAATAAAAGCGGAAAATCAGGTAATTCTATATTGCCAATTTTTACCAAATCATTAATTTTAGGCTGCAAAAATACATAAATTTAAACATTTCTATTTTTATATTTAAATTGTATTTTTAGCACTTATAAAATATCTTGTTTATGAAATATCCTATTTTAATTCTACTAATTACTTTTACTTTTGTAAGTTGTAAAAAAACTAAAAACAAAAATGCTACAGATGCTAAATCTGGAGCAACTGTTATAGCTAACGTAATTCATTATCCACAAGAAAAACATTTAAAAAATATTAAACAGTTAACTTTTGGAGGAGATAATGCGGAAGCTTATTGGAGTTTTGACAACACCAAATTAGTTTTTCAATCCAATAATAAAGCTTGGGGATTAAACTGTGATCAAATATTTATAATGAATGCTTCAAAGCCTTTAGATAGTTCTGAAATCCCTCAAAGAATTAGCACTGGATTTGGTAGAACAACTTGTAGCTATTTTCTTCCTGGAGATTCTACTATAATTTATGCATCTACACATTTAGCAGGAAAAGATTGTCCTCCTGTTCCTAAAAAAGAAGATTATGGAAACAAATATATATGGCCTGTTTATAAAGGCTATGATATTTTTATTGCTGACACCAAAGGAAACCAATTAAAACAATTAACTTTTAACGATGGTTACGATGCAGAACCAACTGTTTCACCAAAAGGTGATAAAATTGTTTTTACATCTACAAGAACAGGAGATTTAGAATTATTTACCATGAATATTGATGGAAGTAATATTACGCAAATAACTCATGAATTAGGATATGACGGTGGCGCTTTCTTTTCTCCAGATGGCACTAAATTAATTTTCCGATCTTCTCGCCCAAAAACAAAAGCAGAAATTAAAGAATACAAAGATTTATTAGCACAAGGATTAGTACAACCAACCAATATGGAATTATACATTTGCAATGTTGATGGATCTAATTTGAAGAAAATAACTAATTTAGGAAACGCAAATTGGGCTCCATTTTTTCATCCTTCAGGTAAAAAAATAATTTTTTCATCTAATCATAAAACCAAACATAGTTTTAATTTATTTATGATTAATGTAGATGGAACTGGTTTAGAGCAGATTACCTACGATACTGTTTTTGATGCTTTTCCTATGTTTTCTCCTGACGGTAAAAAATTAGTATTTTCTTCAAACAGAAACAATTACGGCACACGCGACACTAATTTATTTGTGGCCGATTGGGTAGAATAATTTATTATTATGGCAAAAATATATAACTGGGCAATTTTAGGATGTGGGCATATTGCTGAAAAATTTGCTTTGGAATTAAAAGAGTTACCAAATGCAAATTTATATGCTACAGCTTCTAGAAACCTAAATAAAGCGGTAAATTTTGCAGTTAAATTTGGATTCAAAAAATCTTATGGATCCTATTTAGAAATGGCTAATGACCCTGATATTGATGTAGTTTATATTGCTACTCCACATACATTTCATTTAGAACATACGCTACTTTGCTTAAACCATAAAAAAGCCGTGTTATGTGAAAAAGCATTTGCCATAAACTCAAAAGAAGTAAAACAAATGATTACTTCTTCAAAAGAAAATAATACATTTTTAATGGAAGCCTTTTGGGTTATTTTTAAACCAAAACTTAAAAAAGTAATTGAATTAATTGAAACTGAAAATTTAGGAAAACTAAAATTTGTAAAATCTGATTTTTATTTCAATGCTGAATATAATCCAAAAAACAGGCTTTATAATATTGAATTGGGAGGTGGTTCATTATTAGATATTGGAATTTACCCTGTTTTTACAGCATTGACTTTACTTGGCACACCAAATGAAATAAAAGTTACTCCACATTTTAGTCCAACAGGCTCTGAAAAAAGTATTTCAATGTTGTTTAGTTATAAAAACGGTGCAACGGCAATTTTATCTTCTAGTTTTGAAACCGATTACAAAAACGAAACTGAATTGTGTTTTGAAAATGGCTTAATTAAATACGAACGTTTTTCAGAAAATCCGATTCAATTATTTAAAGATGGTAATAAACAAGAAATATTTTTTGAAGCTACTAAAAATTCGGGCTATAAATACGAAGCAATTCATGTTATGGATTGTTTAGATAAAGGCATTATTGAAAGTCCTATTATAACCAATCAAGTTAGTTTAGATTTAATGAGCATTTTAGATAAAATCAGAAAAAAAGCAGGTATTTTTTATCCAAATCATGACACTGTTTAATTTTAATTTTCGGAACAAATAATTAGTTATCTTTGCGCACAAATAGAAGACTGGAAAACGAAGTATGAAACACATTAGAAATTTTTGCATTATTGCGCATATTGATCACGGAAAAAGCACACTTGCCGATAGACTATTAAGTTTTACCGGAACTACAACTGCACGTGAAGAACAGGCACAGTTGCTAGATAATATGGATCTAGAACGTGAACGTGGTATTACCATTAAAAGTCACGCCATTCAAATGGATTATGTTTATGAAGGGGAAAAGTATACTTTAAATTTAATTGATACTCCTGGCCATGTAGATTTTTCCTATGAAGTTTCTCGTTCTATTGCTGCTTGTGAAGGAGCCTTATTAATTGTAGATGCTGCGCAAAGTATACAAGCACAAACTATTTCTAATTTATACTTAGCTTTAGAAAATGACTTAGAAATAATTCCGATTTTAAACAAAGTAGATTTACCAAGTGCAAATCCAGAAGAAGTAACTGATGATATTGTAGCTTTATTAGGTTGTAATGCGGATGAAGTAATTCACGCAAGTGGAAAAACCGGATTTGGAGTTGAAAATATTTTGGAGGCTATTATTACTAAAATTCCTGCTCCAAACGGAGATATTAACAAGCCTCTACAAGCTCTAATTTTCGATTCTGTTTATAACTCATATCGCGGTGTTGAAACCTATTTTAGAGTTATAAATGGTGAAATAAAAAAAGGTCAGCGTATAAAATTTATGGCTACAAATAAATTATATACCGCAGACGAAGTTGGCACATTAAAATTAACGCAAATTCCTAAACCTAGTATTAAAGCTGGCGATGTTGGCTATTTAATTACAGGTGTTAAAACAGCAAGTGAAATTAAAGTTGGTGATACAATTACCGATGCTTTAAATCCAACGCAAAATAGAATTGATGGTTTTGAAGATGTAAAACCAATGGTTTTTGCAGGAATTTATCCTGTTGATACTGAAGATTATGAAGAACTTAGAAGTTCTATGGAAAAATTACAATTAAATGATGCTTCTTTAGTTTTTACTCCTGAAAGTTCCGCTGCATTAGGATTTGGTTTCAGATGCGGATTTTTAGGAATGCTTCATTTAGAAATTATTCAAGAAAGATTAGAGCGTGAATTTGATATGACGGTTATAACAACTGTACCAAACGTATCTTATCATGCATTTACAAATAAACATCCTGACATTCCAATTTTGGTAAACAATCCTTCTGATTTACCAGAACCTTCTAAAATAAATAGAGTTGAAGAACCTTTTATAAAAGCATCTATAATAACTAAAGCCGATTTTGTAGGTCCAGTAATGAGTTTGTGTATTGAAAAACGCGGGCAAATTACAAATCAAAATTACCTAACTCCTGAACGAGTAGAATTAACTTTTGATATGCCTTTATCTGAAATTGTATTTGATTTTTATGACAGATTAAAAACCGTTTCAAAAGGTTATGCTTCTTTTGATTATCATCCAATAGGATTAAAAGCTTCTAAATTAGTTAGGGTTGATATTTTATTAAACGGAACTCCAGTTGATGCTTTATCAGCTTTGATTCACGCAGACAATGCTTATAGTATTGGCAAAAAAATGTGTGAAAAATTAAGACAATTAATACCTCGTCAACAATTTGACATTCCTATTCAAGCTGCAATTGGCGCTAAAATTATTTCACGAGAAACAGTAAAAGCTTTACGTAAAGATGTTACTGCAAAATGTTATGGTGGTGATATTTCACGTAAACGAAAATTATTAGAAAAACAGAAAAAAGGTAAAAAACGTATGCGACAAGTAGGTAATGTTGAAATTCCTCAACAAGCATTTATGGCCGTTTTAAAACTAAATGATTAAAAATAAAACATAAAAAAACGCCGAAATTTCGGCGTTTTTTTATAAATAATTTTGAAGATTATTCTCCGTGTAACCAAGCTTTTTTAGCCAATAATTGTTCTTCAGTTTCTTCATGATCTTCATCAGGAACACAACAATCTACTGGACATACAGAAGCACATTGAGGTTCGTCATGGAAACCTTTACATTCTGTACATTTATCAGTTACAATAAAATAAAATTCATCCGATTTTGGTTCTTGCTTTTCATCTGCATCCATTTCTTCGCCAGTGCTAGGAGATGTTACAGTACCGCTTAATGACGTTTCATCGGATAATGCCCATTCATTATCTGGTTCATAAATTGCATTATTAGGACATTCTGAAATACATGCATCACAATTAATGCATTCATCTGTTATTTTAATTGCCATGATTAATTTTTTAAATTTATTATTTCACAAAATTATATAATTTATATTAAATCAGATGTGATAAAAATCATTTCCTTTTATAAAAAGTAACGATACATTTGGCACTTAATATTCAAGTATAAATTATTTTTTAAAATTAAATAAATTTTTCAAATTATCATAAATTATGATTACAACTAAAAATAACGGACCCGTTGAAGTTTTAGAAGGCGTAGTTATCAGGTTTGTTGGAGATTCTGGAGATGGTATGCAATTAACAGGAACTCAATTTTCTGACACTTCTGCTATGTTTGGAAACGACATTGCAACTTTTCCAAACTACCCAGCGGAGATTAGAGCCCCTCAAGGAAGTTTATATGGCGTTTCTGGATTCCAAGTTCATATTGGTAGTGTAGAAGTTAGCACACCAGGCGACGATTTAGATTTGTTGGTTGCTATGAACCCTGCAGGTTTAAAGACGAACTTACATGCAGTAAAACCTGGACATACTATTATTGTAGACACCGATTCTTTTACTAAAAAAAATCTTGAAAAAGCTAAATATGAATCTAATCCATTAGAAGATGGTAGTTTAGATAACTACAGTGTAATTGAAGTGGCTATGACTTCTTTAACAAAAGAAGCATTAAAAGATGTTGTAGGGTTAGATAATAAATCCATTACTCGAAGTAAAAACATGTTTGCTTTAGGAATGGTTTATTGGATGTATCATAGAGAAAAAGATTATACTATTGATTTTTTCAATAAAAAATTCAAAAATAAACCACTAATAATAGAAGCAAATACTAAGGTTTTAAATGCTGGTTATTTCTTTGCGGAAACTTTAGAATTAATTCCTAATTCATATACTATTTCTCCTGCAAAAATGGAGAAAGGAACCTATAGAATTATTATGGGTAACGCTGCAACTGCTTGGGGATTATTAGCTGCTGCTGAAAAATCTGGTTTAGAGTTATTTTTAGGCTCGTACCCAATAACTCCAGCAACTGATATTTTGCATGAATTAGTAAAACATAAACATTTTGGCGTTAAAGCTTTTCAAGCTGAAGACGAAATTGCTGGTATTTCTTCCGCAATTGGAGCTTCATTTGCTGGTGATTTAGCTGTAACTACAACTTCAGGACCTGGATTAGCTTTAAAAGGTGAGGCTTTAGGTTTAGCAATGATGATTGAATTACCTTTAGTAGTTGTAAATGTACAACGTGGAGGTCCTTCAACAGGTTTACCTACTAAAACAGAACAATCCGATTTATTACAAGCAATGTATGGTAGAAATGGGGAAAGCCCAGTTGTAGTAATTGCTGCTAGTACTCCTGCAAACTGTTTTAATTATGCTTTTGAAGCTGCAAAACTTGCATTAGAACATATGACTCCAGTTATTTTACTTACAGATGGTTATATTGCTAATGGTTCTGCTCCTTGGAAAGTTATAAGTGTAAAAGATATGCCAGAAATTAAAACTAATAAAGTTACTGAATACTCAGAAAATTGGCATCCTTATGATAGACACGAAGATACTTTAGCTCGTGATTGGGCAGTACCAGGAACTCCCGGTTTTGAACACAGAGTTGGTGGTTTAGAAAAAGATAGTATTACAGGTAATGTGTCTTACGTTCCTGAAAACCATGAAAAGATGACACACCTTAGAGCTGAAAAAATTAAAAGAGTTCAAAATTACATTCCAAATCTTAAAACTGAATTTGCTACTGAAGGTGATTTATTAGTTGTTGGTTGGGGAGGTACTTATGGATCTTTACATTCAGCAGTAAAACAATTTAATGAAGATGGTAATAAAAAAGTTGGTTTAGCCCATTTTAATTATATAAATCCACTTCCTAAAAATACAGAAGAAGTTTTACGCAAATTCAAAAAAATAATAGTTTGTGAATTAAATAGCGGACAATTTGTAAATGTTTTAAAAATGAATTTTAAAAATCTTGATATTTATCAACACAATAAAGTTCAAGGATTACCTTTTGCAAATAGCGAATTAATTGATCAATTTAAACAATTAGTAAAATAATTATGGAAACAACAGCTGAAAAAAAATATACATTTAAAGATTTTCAAAGCGACCAAGAAGTTCGTTGGTGTCCTGGTTGTGATGATTATGTAATATTACGATCCATGCAAAAAGCATTACCTGAAATGGGCGTTAAAAAAGAAGACGTTGTGTTTATTTCAGGAATAGGATGTTCATCACGTTTTCCATATTATATGAATACTTATGGTATGCATTCTATCCATGGTAGAGCTCCAGGTATTGCAACAGGAACAAAATTAGCTAATCCAGACTTAAGCGTTTGGGTAATGACTGGTGACGGCGATTCTATGGCAATTGGAGGTAATCACTTTATACATGTCCTTAGAAGAAACATCGATTTAAATATTGTTATGTTTAATAATGAAATTTATGGATTAACCAAAGGACAGTTCTCTCCTACTTCACTAGTTGGACAAAAAACCAAGTCTTCTCCTTATGGAAATACGCAACCTCCATTTTTACCAGGTGAATTAGCTTTAGGAGCTAAAGCAAGATTCTTTGCTAGAATTGGTGGTAACAATCCTAAAGACATGACCCGAATTTTAATTGAGGCTCATAAATTTAAAGGAACTTCATTAATAGAAGTATTACAAAATTGTGTCATTTTTAATGATGGATGTTATACACAGTACACCGATAAAGTTGTAAAAGAGGATAAACAAATTTATTTGGAGCATGGTAAACCAATGATTTTTGGTAAAAATAAAGATAAAGGTTTAGTACTTAACGGCTTAAAATTAGAAGTAGTAACTATTGGGGAAAATGGCATTACAGAAAAAGATATTTTAGTTCATGACGCTAAAGAAAAAGATCCAACTATGCATCAAATGTTAGTTAGATTAGAATATCCTTTAGCTACCGGAGTTATTAGAAGTTTTAATGATGTAACCTTAGAAGAACGCGAAAACGCTCTAACAGAGCAAGTAAAAGCGAACTCTAAATTTACTAAAACAGACGATCTATTTTTCTCAGGAGAAACGTATGAAGTTAAGTAATAAATATTACTATTTTAACTGACTATTATCATTTAATTTTCGAATGCATTCCTATAATTTTGCCTTCTAATTTAAAAAGTATATAAAAAATGGGTTCAGAAGCCATCATTGTATTTTTACTTGCTGCAATTGTTTTAGTAGTAGGTGCAAACTTTTTATCAAATTTAATATCACATAAATCCGATAACCCTCAAAAAAGAGAGCCTTACGAATGTGGTATTCCAACCATTGGACCAACTTGGATTCAATTTAATGTAGGATATTATTTATTTGCTATTTTATTTCTAATTTTTGATGTTGAAGTAGCATTTTTAATTCCTTGGGCAGTAGTTTTCAAAGAAATTGGCACAGTTGCCTTGGTTGAAATAATTGTATTTCTAATAATTTTAGGTTTAGGATTGTTATATGCCTATAAAAAACGAGCTTTACGATGGGAGTAGAAAAAAAACGATTTTTAAATCAATTTGAAGCAGACGGACTAAAACAAGTTGTGCCTGAAGATTTTCCTGGCAAAGTAATTCCAGGAGGTAACGGCGGAAATATTGTAGTTACAACATTAGATAGTGTTATTAACTGGGGGCGATCAAATTCATTATGGCCCCTTTATTTTGGAACAAGTTGTTGCGCAATTGAAATGATGCAAACTGGAGCTCCAAAACATGATTTTTCTAGATTTGGTTTTGAAGTTGCCAGACCTTCTGCTAGACAAGCAGACCTTATTATTATTGCAGGAACTATTGTAAATAAAATGGGACCTGTTTTAAGAAGATTATACGATCAAATGGCAGAGCCTAAATATGTAATTGCAATGGGGGCTTGCGCTATTTCAGGCGGTCCTTTTTATTATAATTCCTATTCTGTAATTAAAGGTGCAGACCACGTAATACCTGTTGATGTTTATGTTCCTGGATGCCCTCCAAGACCTGAAGCATTATTAGAAGGTATGATTATGTTACAGAAAAAAATAAAAACGGAAAACATGAGCCATAAGGTTAATCCTATAGATGGTTTTGATGAAGGAAAAGTTTGAATTTAAGCAATAGATAAAATGAAAAACGAAGATTTACAAAACATCATAAATGGCTTAGGAGAAAATTTAGAATTTTCCACAGAAGAATCTGAATTTTTAAATGTATTAGTTCCTAAAGAACAACTTCATGCTGTTTGCAGTCAATTAAAGTCAAATCCAGAATTAAAATTTGATTATGCTTTTTGTATAACAGGTATGGATTGGGGAAAAGAGTTAGGGGTTATTTATCATTTAAATTCTACCGAACTTGAACATGAAATAGTAGTAAAAGTAAAAACAGAAGATCGTGAAAACCCTACTTTAGATTCTGTACATGACATATGGCAAACAGCTGAATTTCACGAATTAGAAATCTACGATTTTTTCGGTATAAAATTCAATAATCATCCAAAATTAAGACGCTTGTTTTTAACGCCAGATTGGGAAGGTTATCCTTTGAGAAAAGATTATGTAGATGAAGCTAATATGATTATCAAATAAGCATTACTCATGACAGATCAAGAAATAAAAAACAAAATAAAAACGGAAGAATATTTCGTTAATATGGGGCCTCAACACCCTGCAGCTCATGGTGTATTACGTTTGTTATTAACTATTGATGGTGAAATTATTAAAAATGTGGAACCAGATTTAGGGTATATTCATCGTTCTATTGAAAAAATGAGTGAACGCGATAGTTACCAACAAATTGTTCATTTAACAGATAGAATGGATTATTTGTCTTCAAATATAAATAATGAAGCGGTTTGTTTAACTGTTGAAAAAGCTTTAGAAATTGAAGTTAGTGATAGAGTTAAAGTAATTAGAACCATTATTTCTGAATTAACACGTATTGCATCTCACTGTTTATGGTGGGGAGTTATGGGAATGGATTTAGGTGCATTAACTACCTATTTTTATGCATTTAGAGATAGAGAAATGATTAACGATATTTTTGAAGAAACTTGTGGAGCTCGTTTAACTATGAATTATAATGCTCCAGGAGGTTTAATGTATGATATACATCCAAATTTTGTAAAAAGAACTAAAGATTTTATCAAGCACTTTAAAACCAAAATTCCGGAATACGACCGTTTATTAACTGGTAATGTAATCTTTCAGAAAAGAACAAAAGGAGTTGGCGTTTTAACTAAAGAAGATGCTATTTCGTATGGAGTTACTGGTCCTGTTGGTAGAGGTTCTGGATTTTCATGTGATGTTAGAAAACATCATACATATAGTGCTTATGACAGAGTAGATTTTAAAGAAGCTCTATTAACTGAGGGTGATACGTTTGCGCGTTATCAAGTTAGAATTATGGAACTTTGGGAGTCTATTTCTATTATAGAGCAATTGATTGATAACATTCCCGAAGGATCTGTAAAAGAACCAACCAAAGCAGTCATAAAACTACCTAAAGGAGAATACTATCAACGTGTAGAAACTGCAAGAGGTGAATTAGGTGTTTATATAAATAGTACAGGAACTAAAAACCCATATAGAGTAAAATTCCGTTCTCCAGGTTTTTCAAACTTATCTGTATTAAATCATATAGCTAAAGGAAGTAAAATTGCCGATTTAGTTGCAACTATGGCTTCGTTTGACTTTGTAATTCCAGATATAGATCGTTAATTATAGATTATGAATTTTTTAATAATGAATATTCCATTAAACATCACTAGTACAATCCACGATTGGATTTATAGCATAATGCCTGAAACAGCTGCCAGTATTACCATTATGGTTTTGATAGCTGTAGCTTACTTGGCATTATTTGCAGTAGCAGGTTTATACTTAGTTTTATTAGAACGTAAAGTAGCTGCTTGGTTTCAATTACGTTTAGGACCAAATAGAGTTGGACCTTGGGGGCTATTTCAAACTATTGCAGATGCTTTAAAATTAGTTTCAAAAGAGTTAACTTCAAATGATAGAGTTGATAAATTTCTTTACAATTTAGCTCCTTATTTTGTAATTGTTTCCACCTTAATTGGAATTTCAGTATTCCCTTTTTCAAAACAATTTCAAGCTTTCGATATTAATATTGGACTCTTTTTTCTAATTGCAGTATCTTCTATTGGAGTTATTGGTATTTTAGTTGGAGGTTGGGCTAGTAATAATAAGTTTGCTTTAATTGGCGCTATGCGTAGTGGTTTACAAACCATTAGTTATGAACTATCTGTTGGTTTATCCATTTTAACTATGGTTTTATTAACTGGTACTTTACAATTATCAGAAATTATTGAAGTTCAACGTACAGGAGGTTGGTTAATTTTACAAGGACACATTCCTGCAATAATAGCTTTTTGTATTTTCATGATAGCAGGAACTGCAGAAACTAATAGAGCGCCTTTTGATTTAGTTGAAGCTGAATCGGAACTTGGTGCTGGATTTCATACAGAATATTCAGGAATGAAATTCGCTTATTTCTTTTTAGCCGAGTTTATTAATATGTTTATTATAGCTTCCATTGCTGTAGTATTGTTTTTTGGAGGCTGGTTATCTCCTTTTGGAATAACTGATGGTATTACTTGGTTTCCTGAAGTGCTTTGGTTTTTAATAAAAGTATTAGTAATTATCTTTTTAATGATGTGGTTTAGATGGACATTCCCTCGTTTAAGAGTAGATCAATTACTTACTCTTGAATGGAAATATTTGTTACCATTAAACTTAGCTAATTTAATGATAATGGCAGTTATAATTTGGATGAATTGGACAATTTAACACTTGAAATAATACGATAATGAGTTATTTTTCAGACATATACAATGGAATAAAAACCTTAATTACAGGGATGAAAGTTACTGGAGGTTATTTTATTCATGCAAGAAAAGGAAGTCTAACACAACAATATCCTGATAACAGAGAAACCCTTAAAATGTTTGATCGTTTTAGAGGTGAAGTAGTTATGCCACATGACGCAAACAATCAACACCGTTGTACAGGTTGTCAATCATGTGAAATTGCTTGTCCTAATGGTTCTATTGAAATAATTTGGGATAGGCAAGTGGATCCTGAAACAGGGAAAAAGAAAAAAATGATTGATAAACACATTTACCATTTATCTATGTGTACTATGTGTGGTTTATGTATAGAAGCTTGTCCTACAGACGCAATTGTTTGGGCACAGAATTATGAAAACTCTGTTTACGATAGAAGTTATTTAACAAAAATATTAAATCAGCCAGGCTCAACAGTTCAAGCTGGTATAGAAGATTAAAACTATGGAAGCAATTTTATTTTATATACTCGCAACATTAATGATAATATTCGCTGTTGCATCTGTTACCAGCCGTAAAATTTTAAGAGCTGTAATTTATTTACTATTTGTTTTAATCTGTATTGCTGGATTGTACTTTTTAATTAATTACAATCTTCTTGCGGCCATTCAATTAACCGTATATGGAGGTGGAGTTATAGTACTATTTATTTTCTCTGTTTTATTAGTTCATCATGTAGAACTTGAATTAGAAAAAACATCTTTAAAGAAAAAAATAATTGCAGGTATTCTAAGTCTTTTAGGATTAGGAATAACTCTATGGGCAATATTTACTTATACATTTAAAACTGCAGCAACTACCTACTCTTCTATTGAAGTAAAAGATATAGGCTTTAAATTATTAAGCTATGGTGACGGTGGATTTATTTTACCATTTGAAGTAATAAGTGTGCTTTTAGTAGCAGTAATGATTGGAGCTATTATAGTAGCAAAAGGAAAAAAATTAAAAGAAAATTAATTAAAAATGATTGCAGGAATCAATATATACGAAATTTTAACCCTAACAAGTATCTTATTTTTTATAGGAGTATATGGGTTTTTCACAAGAGAAAACTTGATTACAGTATTACTGTCAATTGAATTAATTTTAAATGCTGCCGCAGTAAACTTTGTGCTTATAAATACTTATTTATATCCAGATTTATTACAAGGCGCCATTTTTACCATATTCATAATTGCACTAGCCGCTGCAGAAACAGCTTTAGCTATTGCCATTATAATTAATTTGTATAAACTCATTTATTCTGTAGAAGTAAAAGACACAGAAACTATGAAATACTAGGTTTATACTTAAAAAATAATTAAACAAAAAGACAAGAATTTAAATTATAAAAAATGGATTTTAGTTATACTATTCTTATTCCGTTAATTCCGCTAGCACTATTTATTGTTTTAGGAATATTCAGTAAAAAAATACCACCATCAATTTCAGGATGGATTGGTTCATTAGGCTTAGGAACTTCATTTGTTTTATCATGGTACACAGCCTATACTTATTTTCTAGAAGGGAAATTAAATGGTGTTTATCAAACTTTTATTTATAAAAACACTTGGTTAAATTTTACCGATAAATTGCATATTGATATGGGAGTACTTATTGATCCTATATCCGTAATGATGTTAGTTGTAGTTTCTACTATTTCCTTTATGGTGCATTTATACAGTAGAGGTTATATGAAAGGTGATGATGGATATACTAGATTCTTTTCCTATTTAGCATTATTTAGCTTTTCCATGTTTGGTTTAGTACTTGCTACTAACCTTTTCCAAATTTATATATTTTGGGAATTGGTGGGTGCTTCATCTTTCCTTTTAATAGGTTATTATTATACCAAACCTTCAGCGGTTGCCGCAGCAAAAAAAGCTTTTATTGTTACTCGTTTTGCCGATTTAGGATTTTTAATAGGAATATTAGTTGTTAGCTATTATGCAGGAACATTTGATTTTCAAGAAATAAATAATTTACAAGGAAGCATTATTACCAATTGGGCAGCTACTTCTTTTATGGGATTATCTGTTTTTACTTGGGGATTAATTTTAATTTATATGGGTGGTATTGGAAAATCAGCAATGTTACCTTTCCACATTTGGTTACCTGATGCAATGGAAGGGCCAACACCTGTTTCAGCTTTAATTCATGCTGCCACTATGGTAGTTGCTGGTGTGTATTTAGTAGCACGTTTATTTCCTGCGTATTATTTTGTTGAAGACGGCTTTGCTTTACAAATTGTAGCTTACATTGGGGCAATTTCATCATTAGTAGCAGCAGTAATTGCTATTACACAAACCGATATTAAAAGAGTTTTGGCATTTTCAACCATGTCTCAAATTGGATATATGATGTTAGCATTAGGTGTTTCAAAATATGATGGTCATGAGGGATTAGGTTTTATGGCTTCCATGTTCCATTTATTTACCCATGCAATGTTTAAAGCATTATTGTTCTTAGGTGCTGGTTCAGTTATTCATGCAATACATAGTAACGAAATGGGCGATATGGGCGGATTACGAAAATATATGCCAATAACACACATTACATTTTTAATTGCGGCTTTATCAATTGCTGGTTTCCCAGGGTTTGCAGGATTTTTTAGTAAAGATGAAATTTTAGCTGCTGCTTTTGAAAACAACATGCTAATTTATATAAGTAGTGTATTTGTAGCTGGTTTAACTGCTTTTTATATGTTCCGATTATATTTTGGAATTTTCTGGGGACAAGAAAAACAATACAAACACACACCTCATGAATCGCCATGGTCTATGACAATTCCTATGGTATTTTTAGCTTTTATGAGTATAGCTGGTGGTTACTTCCATTTTAGTGAGTATGTAACTGCTGACCATATTCCTTTTAAATCTCATTTAGACCTTCCTTTAGCTGCAATAGCTACATCAGTAGGTTTAGTTGGAATTATTTTAGCATTTGTGTTTTATAAAAAAGAAAATAATTTACCTGAACGATTTGCACATGCATTTGGCGTTTTCTATAAATGGACTTACCATAAATTTTATTTTGATGAATTATACATCTTTATCACTAAAAAAGTATTATTTGGAGTTGTTGGTTTTTCCGCTGCTTGGTTCGATAAACATATTGTAGATGGATCTATGATAGGTATAGGAAATGTTACTGTTTCTATTTCTAATAAAATTAAAGGATTGCAATCTGGTAAATTTCAAGATTATGCAATGTCCTTTATTGGAGGTGGCGTAGTAATCGCAATGGTAATTTTTTATTTATGGATAAATTAATTTAATATAATGGATATTTTATCACTTTTTGTAGTTGTACCTATTTTAACTGTTTTAGTTTTAGTTTTTGCTAAAAATCTTAAACAAGCAAGGGTAATATCGTTAATTGGTATGGCAATTCAATTTGCCATGTCTATAAATTTAATTTTCGCTTATTTAAAAGAGCGAGCAACAAATACCGATATTATGGTTTTCACCAAAGATGTTGTTTGGTTTGAAAATTTTAATATTCATTACAGCATTGGAGTTGATGCCATTTCTGTGGTAATGATTGCTTTAACTTCTACAGTAGTTTTAGCAGGTATTTTTATTTCTTGGAAAATAGACGATTTAGCTAAAGAATTTTTTGTTTCGTTAATTGTTTTATCTTCAGGAGTTTTTGGGTTCTTTATTTCTACTGATTTATTTACCATGTTCGTTTTTTACGAAATAGCTGTAATTCCAATGTACCTTTTAATTGGTATTTGGGGATCTGGTCCTAAAGAAAACTCTGCAATGAAATTAACATTAATGTTAATGGGAGCTTCAGCAGTATTATCTGTAGGTATTTTAGGTATTTATTTCAACTCAAACGCTGATGGAGGTGCTTTAACTTTTAATATTTTTGAAATAGCACAAGTTCATATTCCTGAAGCTGCACAAAACTTATTTTTCCCATTTGTATTTATTGGTTTTGCTGTAATCGGGGCTTTATTTCCTTTTCATACTTGGTCACCATCTGGTCACGCATCAGCTCCAACAGCAGTTTCTATGTTACACGCAGGGGTTTTAATGAAATTAGGTGGATACGGTGTATTTAGAATTGCTATGTATTTATTACCTCTTGGTGCTTTAAACTGGACAGATTTCTTCTTGGTTTTAGCTGCCTTTGGTGTTATTTATGGGGCATTTGGAGCTACAATGCAAAAAGATTTAAAATACGTGAATGCATATGCTTCCGTTAGTCACTTAGCTTTAGTTTTATTTGCTTTATTAATGATTAATAAAACCGCTTGGAATGGTGCTATTATCCAATCTTTATCTCACGGGTTATTAACTGCTTTATTCTTTGCTTTAATTGGAATGGTGTATGGAAGAACTCATACAAGAGAAATAGACAAATTAGGTGGTTTAATGAAAATATTACCTTTTATAGGCGCCATATATGTAATCACTGGTTTAGCTTATTTAGGATTACCTGGTTTTAGTGGTTTTGTTGCTGAAATGAGTGTTTTTGTAGGTGCATTTCAACATCCTGATATGTTCCATAGAGTTTTAACCATTGTGGTAGTTTCTTCTATTGTTGTAACTGCTGTATATATTTTAAGAATGGTTGGTAAAATTATGATGGGACCTTTATCCAATATGGAATATGCCAAATTACCAAAAGCTACTTGGTACGAAAAAACTGGACTAATATTACTAATGATTCCTGTTGTAATTATTGGGGTAATGCCACTTGGCTTAAGTGAAATGTTAAAAGCAAGTATTCAACCGTTTTTAGAACGATTATTATAAAAAATTAAGAAAGATGAACTTAGAAAGTTTACTATTAATGCGATCAGAAATAGGATTAACTGCAATTATTGTATTGTTAATTATATTCGAAATTTTTACCAACAAAAAACAAAAAGCAAATATAATTCCGTTTGCGCTAATTTTATTGGCTATAAATACCATATTAGGATTTTTCCCTTTAAATACTGGCGAAATATTTGGTGGTATGTTTAGAACAAATACTTTATTACATTTCTTTAAAACAACTTTAAGTTTAGGTGTTTTAATTTTATTATTACAATCAGCCGATTGGCTTAAAGAAAAAATAGTAGCTGAAAATAAAGCAACAGAATTTATAATTTTAATTATCTCATCGCTATTAGGAGCATACTTTATGATTTCTGCTGGAGATTTTTTAATGTTTTATATTGGACTTGAATTAACCACACTTCCTGTAGCTGCCTTAGTAGCTTATGAAACATATAAAAGAATTTCTGCCGAAGGAGCTGTGAAATATATTTTATCTTCAGCATTAGCTTCAGGTACATCATTATTTGGAATTTCCTTATTATATGCTACTACAGGAACTATTTATTTTGATGCAATGGCTGAAATTTTAACTAGCTCAAATCTTGCAATATTAGGTTTTGTGTTTTTCTTTTCAGGATTAGCATTTAAAATTTCCTTAGTCCCATTCCATTTTTGGACTGCAGATGTTTATGAAGGCTCACCAATTAATGTTGCTTCCTATTTATCCGTAATTTCAAAAGGTGCTGCAGTAGTTATTTTAATGATTCTTTTATTTACTGTGTTTAAACCTTTAATGCCTGCATGGAATAAAATTATTTATATAGTAACCATTGCAACTATGTTTACTGGTAATTTATTTGCTTTAAGACAACAGAATATGAAGCGCTTTTTAGCATATTCATCTATTGCTCAAGCTGGTTTTATATTATTGGGTTTATTATCTGTAGACCAACTAGGAACAGCTACAGTTATTTACTTTGTAGCTATTTATATATTCTCAAATTTAGGCGCATTTGGCGTAGTTCAAGCTATTTCTTCTGCAACTAACAAAGAAAATATAGATGATTATGAAGGTTTATATAGAACTAACCCAAAATTAAGTTTGGTTATGATGCTTGCTTTATTTTCATTAGCGGGTATACCTCCATTAGCTGGATTTTTTGGTAAATTCTTTTTATATACCGCTGCTGCAAGTAAAGGTTATTATGTAATGGTATTTATTGCTGTTGTTAACGCAACCATATCTTTATATTATTATTTATTAGTTGTACGAGCAATGTTTTTAAGAAAAGGGAAAAATCCAATACCTTACTTTAGGAGTGGAAATTATATGAGATTAGGTTTACTAATAGCTGCAATTGGTATTTTGGTAATTGGTTTATATAGCCCTATTTATGAATACATTTATTCATTCAGTAATGTTTTTTTAAATTAATATAGTATGAGACTAGGAGGCAAACATTTATTTGGAAGTATTGGAGAACAACGTGTTACTTTTATTGAAAAAAAGATATCAGAAGATAGAAAAGAGTTTTTAAAAACATTACTAGAGCATAACGGTTTTGAGGTAATTATTCAAGAAGAAAAACGTAAAAGCGAAGAAGAACCTCAACTATATACTGTTGGTGTTACAGATATGACTTTTAACCCAACTATTTGGATATTTCAAAGACGTTTAAAAACTTTAGATGGCAGAAAAGTAACGCACGATTATTGGAATCAAGAAACAGAAGATACTAAACCACAATACTGGAAAATTTAGATAGTTTTTACTTCTGTAATTTTATTTTCTTTAATTATGTATTCATATAAAATATGATCCACAATTTGTTGTGTTTCATTTGGAAAATTTAATTCAACTTTTGTATCACTTGCTATCCAATCCTTTATTTTAGAAATATGTTTCTTTTTTAAAGATTTTAAGATTGGCACTCCTAATTCTTTCAACGCTTCTGCATTAAAATGCTGTTCGTATTGATTTTTCATAGGAATTACCATTAATCTCTTTTTTAAAAAAATAGCCTCAGAAGGAGTCTCAAACCCTGCGCCACATATAATACCTTGACAAGATGCTAAGCTTTTTTCAAATTTTTTACTATTAATTGGCTTTATATAAACATTCTTTTTTTGATAATATTTAGTTGCTTCTTTTGAAAAAACTTTCCATTTTATTCCCTTAACTTGAGATAGTACTTCAATAATTTTTTGATCAGAATATGCAGGTAAATAAACTGTAAAATGATCCTTATTTGTGCGTTTTAACAATCTAATATTATTTCTAATAATTGGCGTGTATACTTTATCGTTATATTTTTTAAAGTGAAATCCATAATTATAGGTACATTTAGCGTAATTTTTAATAATTAAACTCCCTAATAAATCATAATGAGAAGGTTTAGGAACATTTTTAGTAAATAAAGCACTTTGATGGCTTAACGAAATACTTTTTACACTTCTTAATTTACAAGCCCAAGCGGAAATTGGCTCAAAATCATTAATTACTAAATCATAATTTTTAACTGGACAGTTTATAATTTCTTTTAGTACT
Organism: Lutibacter sp.; assembly: GCF_033723435.1. GTDB lineage: Bacteria > Bacteroidota > Bacteroidia > Flavobacteriales > Flavobacteriaceae > Lutibacter. Next base: position 217,179 of record NZ_JAWVXC010000004.1, read on the forward strand.
CTTAAAATATTATTATTTTTTATAGTATTAAAAAAGTTAATGCCTCCTCTTTTTCCAAAATAAAAACTGAGCCCTTTATATTTGTATTTAACTTGATAATCTAAAACTATTTCAGCTTGTGTTCCACTTATTAAAACATCTACTTGTGCTCGATTTAATAACGCTGGTATAACTTCTTTTGCCCTACTTAAATGACCGTTTCCTGTTCCTTGTATTGCATATAATATTTTCATCTATTCTTTAAAATTAAAATCAGCTACTAGCTTTCCAAAAATTTCTTTTGCCGATTTATCTACCAAATCAACATCTTCAATAACTTCTTTTTCATTTGCTTTTTTATAATGTGTTTCATTATATTTATACAAACTCCAAGATTTATTATTGTATTCTAAAGCTGTTAAATTTTCAATCCAATCTCCTGAATTTAAATAAGTTACTTTACCATTATTTGTTGTAATATTTTTTATCACAGGCTGATGTATATGTCCACAAACAACGCAATCAAATTCATTTTGAATAGCTATATCTGTAACTGTTTTTTCAAAATTATTAATAAACTTTACTGCTGATTTTACGCTATCCTTAATTTTTTTGGATAATGATATTTTCCCTTTTCCAAAAAACTCACTAATATTATTTACAGCTTTATTGATAAGGATAAGTAAATCATACCCTTTTGCTCCTAATTTTGCTAACCATTTAGAGTGTTCCATTGTAACATCAAAAACATCCCCATGAAAAAACCAAGCCTTTTTACCATCTAATTCCAACACTACTTTGTTTTTTATGGAAAAAGAACCTAATTTGAAATCAACAAATTTCCGTAGCATTTCATCATGATTTCCTGTAATATAATACACTTTTTTACCTTTAGAAATCCAATTAATTAGCTGTTTTATAATTTTCATGTGTGATTTTGGCCAATAGCGTTTATTGAATTGCCAAACATCAATAATATCCCCATTTAAAATTATAGTATTAGGGTTAATACTTTTTAAATATTTTAACAACTCTTTAGCGTGGCATCCATAAGTTCCTAAATGGATATCTGAGATTACAACTAATTCAAGATTACGTTTAGTAGCAGACTTCAAATTAAATTTTAATAAATTATTTGCTCTGCAAGTACTTAATTAATTGTTATTAAATGGTTTTAATAACCTTATTTTAAAGTTAAGTTTATTAAATTATTGTTTTTCCTAAATAAACAAGTTCATTACCATTTTCAATTATAAAGGAATCCGGTAATGAAGGAATTAAATGAATAACTCCTTTATTATCTTTTAAAAATAAAGGAACAGCAGATTTTTCTAGTTTTAATTCTTTTAATAATTTTATAAAATGCTCTTCAGAAGTAATGCTAACTTCATTTATAAAAGGAAAATCTCTTACTGTTTCACTTAAATTAATAAAATCTTCTGTATCACAAAACAGACCGTTTTTAGGTTTTAAATTATCCTGTTTCATTTCTTCAGAAGTGATTAAACGAAAAGTTCCTTGCTCTCCAAAACTAGATTTATATTTATCTAAAACATAGGTATTTATTATTGGGCTTCCTGTCAAAGCCAGTAAAAAGCCAATATCATTTAACTCTACATTTTCTATTAATTCATCGGAATACACATCACCTTCAAAAGCTTCTAACCCAAGAAGTTTAGCTTTTTCAATATTGCCAGCGTTATTATCAACCAAAACTACTCTTCTATTATTTTTTTTAAGATAAGTTGCTATTAAACGTGCAAAATTTGAAGCTCCAATCATTAAAATTCCATTTGAAGAATCTAAAAAAACTTTGGTTATTTTAGCTACTAATCGTGCAGTTGTGGCGTTTAATAATACAGTTCCTAACACAATCATAAACACTAATGGGGTAATAAATTCTGCTCCTGGCTCCTTCAACATAACTAATTTCAATCCAAATAAAGAAGCGATACCTGCGGCTACGATTCCTCTTGGTCCAACCCAACTAATAAATAACTTTTCGTTTCTCTTTAAATCAGAATTAGAAGTGCTTAAAAAAACAGAAACCGGTCGTAGAACAAGGATTACAATACCAAATAAAACTAGTGTTTTCCAATTATAAATTAATAATAAATCTTTAATATTAATGTTTGCAGCTAATAAAATAAACAGTATTGAAATTAATAATATACTTAATGATTCCTTAAAATATAAAATATCTTTTAGCTCTTTTACTTTCATGTTTCCTAAAACCATTCCCATAATCACAACAGCTAATAACCCTGATTCGTGAGCAAATAAATCGGATAAAACAAACACTGCCAACACCCAAGCTAAAGCAATTACATTTAATAAATAATGAGGTATAAGTCTGTGTTTTATGGAATAAAATAATGCGTAAGCCGCTGTAAACCCAATAGAAAATCCTATAATAATAATTTTTCCGAATTCAATTAGTGCATCTTTGGTGTAATTATATCCTTCACCTACTATAATAAATTCAAAAACTAAAACTGCTACTAAAGCTCCTATTGGGTCAATTAAAATTCCTTCCCATTTTAAAACTGCAGCTATATTTTTTTTTAACGGAATATTTCGAAGAATTGGTGCTATTACAGTTGGACCAGTAACAATAATTAATGCTGAAAATAAAAAAGAAATTTTCCAACTTAAATTAAAGATATAATGAGCTGCTATACCTCCACCAAAAAAAGTTACTGCTGCTCCTAAAGTAATTAATTTTAAAATTGAAGGACCAACATTTAAAATTTCTTCTTTTTTTAATGTTAAACCTCCTTCAAATAAAATAATGCTTATGGCTAGAGAGACAAAATTAAACAGGCGTTCTCCTGGAAATAAACCTTCTCTTCCATTCCAAACAGGTTCAATAAGTTTAGAGCCATTTTCAATAAATAATGTAGAAAATGGTCCTACTGCTAAACCGATTAAAATTAAAGGAAGTATCGCTGGAATTTTAAATTTCCAAGCAAACCACTGAGCGATAATTCCTAAAACAACAATACCTGCAAATTCTACCATACTATCTTTTAATTAGTTTTTTTAACAATATACGATTTATTTGAATTGTGTTTTTTGCTTATCTAAATTTTAATTCCCAAGATAAAGAAAGAGAATAAATCCAAAAGTAATTTCCAAGATCAAAACTAATTTCTTGATGTGTAATTCCAAAGCTAGAACCCCACAAATTTTTATTATTTTTTGAAGAAAAATAATATCCACCATTTATTTTTTGAGAATTTAATTTAACAATGGTATTTTCATTTCCATTAAAGTTAAATCGATCAATTTCAGGAGAATATCCCATGCCTATTGAAGCACTAAAATAATTATTAGCATCGCTTCTATATTTACGATAGTTTAAAGTTCCCGATTTACTACTTCCATTATCATTTGGAGTAATATAGACTCTAAATGCCCAATAACTGTTACCCGTATACCAACCCAATGAACTAGTATAAATGTTGGTTGTAGTATCATATTTTAAAGTTCTAAATCCAGCAGAAATTTCAAAACTTTCTGGTAATGATTTGTATAATTCTGCTCCGTATCTAACATCTGGAAATAAAAAAGTATTAGCAAAACCAATATTTAAATAAGCGTATAATCCCTTAGCTATTTTTGGATATAAATCTATTTCAAATTGCGTCCCGTTTTCTTGAAACCTTCTACTAAAATTCATTTTAGCTATTACACTTCCATATTTAGTTTGTCGGCTATATTTTAAAGTATGTAATTGCATTGGGTCAAATACTTCTGAATAAAAATCTATAGAGGTTTTTAATCCAATAGTATTATAACTTAAAGCATTAATAAGCCCTTTTTTATACTCAAGCGCTTTATTGTTTTTTGGGTTATTAATTATCACTTGATTTACTATGGTCAAAGCGTCTTCAGGGTTTTTACTGTTTTCCTGAGCTTTTGCTTTTAAGAGCAAAATTTCATCATCTTTTGGGAAATATTTTAAAGCATCAGTAGCTAACTCTAAAGCTTTAAATGGAGATTCACTCCACAACTCATTATTGATTGCCGCAACCCAAGTGGTTTTTCTATCTGCATCATTATGAAGCACTTTCATAAATTCTTTTCGTGCTTTATCATAATCTCCATCCCAAGAATAAGTACTGGCTAAAAATGCTCTTACATCATTATAAGTGGGATATTTGGTTAAAATCAACAGTAAAGTATCTTGTGCTTGTTTTCTGTGCTTGTTAAAAGCTAGTTCACGTGCCACTTTAAATGCTGTATCAGGATTTCCTGTAAATTCTTTTTGTTGAGCTACTACATTTACAGAGAGTAAAATAACGAATAAATAAAAAGTTACGATTTTTTTCGACATCAGTTTTTTAGCTTTTGTTTAAATGTTTTATAATCTTTATTATCTGGATATATAATTAATAAACTATCCATAATTTCTTCCGATTGTTTTATGTTTTTTAAACGTTGGTATGCTTTTGCCATTTTAAAACTAATATCTGCATTAGTTAATTTATTTTTTAGTGCTGTTTTATAAATAACTACTGCTTTTTCATCTTGGTTTGACCACCAATACAAATCTAATAAAGCCGCATAACCATCTGAGTAATATGGATTTCTTTTTAATACATTTAATAAGGTTTGTTCTGATTTTTTATAATCACCATTCCAAGCTAACACTCTCCCTTTTAATGTTCTGGCATCTGCATGATTTGGTAATTCATTTAAAATATAATTACACAATAACAGGGCTGTTTTATATTTTTTATTAAATGCATTTTTTCTAGCCAAATAAAAAATTTGATCAAAATTTAACCCTTTTGTCATTTTTTGAATGGTTTTTAATTCAGATTCAGAAAATTTATAATTTGGTTTTCTATAAATATTTAATGAATCTGGGAAAATTTTATCTCGTTTAGTTAAGTATGCATTTAGGTTTTTAAATTTATTTAACGAATCTTTAATTGCTTTTTGCAACTCGTCTTCTTGAACTTTATAAATTCCAAAGTTTTCATTTATTTTATATAAACTTCCAGCAGAATACAAATAATCTTTAAACATAAAATCGTTGATTTTTCCTTTATAACGCATAAAAGCAATTTGATGAATATTCCTAAATTGTTTTGCTGTATCTAAACCCTGACTTATCCATGAAACTTCATCTAATGGTTTCATTTTATAATTATCCATTAAAAAGGAAAGTAAGCTTGGTGTAATATCCCAATGCGAAGAAACTGACTTAAACGTTTCTGTTTTTTTTAATAAAGGACTTGTAATATATAATGGCACATGAAAACGACATAATTTATCTTTTTGTGTTATTGGAATTAATCGATGATCTCCTGTAATAACAAAAATAGTGTTTTTATATTCTGGCCTTTTAGAGTATTCTTCCATAAAGTTTTTTATAGAATTATCTGTATATAATATACTGGCAAAAATATCTTTGTACTCTAATACTTTTTCTTTACTTATTTTTAAAACCTTGCCAGAGTTTAAAATACTATCTACCTTTTCTAAATATTTTTCTTTGTTAGGAAAAGTAAAAGGTTCGTGATTACTTAAAGTCATCACAATATCTAATCGAGGTGATTTTTTATGTTGCATAGATGCTAACATTTTTTTAAAGATTTCCTCATCAGGATAACCCCAAGAAAATCCACCATCATTAGCCGCTGTTTTTTTATACTCTGATCCGTATTTACTTTCATCAATTACATCATCAATTTGATTATATTCTAAAAAATTGATTTTTCTATCAAAGCTAGAAGGATCGCCTGAATAATATGAAGTTGTATATCCATTTGATTTTAAAACGCTTATTAAAGAAATATACGATGGCGCATTTTGTATTTCTAAAAATCCTTTATCACCAAAAGGTAAAGAAGCTGTTAACGAAGGTAAAACACCAAATGTTCTACCTGCATTACTAACAAAATTTTCCCAATATAAAGATTTTGAAATTAAGCTATCTAAATACGGTGTAAAACCGGCATAATTATGATTACCTATAAACTCTCCTCCTAAACCTTCAACCATTATAATTACAATATTTGGTTTAGTTTCAGAAATATTAAAAAATGGTTTTAGTACATCTTTTACTTTTGAAACAGGTTCTAATAACGGATAATCATTTCTACTGTATAAATTTGCATTGGTTCTGTATTTTTCAGTCTGATAGTTAATAATGTCCGTAGCCAAATACTGCATTTTATTTTGAAACAATTCATTAGAAGTATTTGGCAATACTAATTTTAAGCTTCCAAATAATAAAACTAATAAAATGGTAACAATTAAAATTTGAGAATTTAATACACTTTTTTTAAGCAATGTATAAACGCCATAAAAAAATCCGATAAGAACTAAAAAAGGCAGAATAGTAATAAAAGATAAGGATACTGATGAAGTTACCGTTGTATAAATATCATCATAAGAATATCCAAGTAAATCTGCTCCTAAATTAACATGAGTGGTTAAACTGTATTTTATTAAAGATATTTGTATTAATAAAATAAGTATAAATAGTACTTGAAAAATGGGTATAATTCTTTTCTTAAAGAAAATACATCCTAACCAAAATATTGGAAATAAAATAACACCAAGAATTACAATTGCCCAAAAGTCATTTATAAATTTATACGTTATAACTGTAATTACTGAAAATTTATTATTATAATCCGTTAAAAACCAATCTAAAAAACTAGCAACCCATACTACTATTAATACTGTAAATAGTAAATATGCATAGCTATATAGTAATTTTGAATTAAGAATTTTCATACTTAATTAATCTTTTATTTATTAATATTTCCCATTCCTTTTCTTGTCATTTCTCCCCATTTCTTCTTTTTATTAAAGAAGTAATCTAAATTCCCTCTAACAGCTGCGTACAAAACAAATGGATGAAGAACAAACGGTTCAAGCAAACTAATTAATATTAATTTAAAACCTGTTCCCTTTTTTTTGTATTGATGATACGTTAATTCTTCTGAATATATTGCTCCTAATGACAATAGCGTAGTAAATAAATACGCTAAAATAAAAAATGCTAGTGCATAATCCCATTTTACTTCTCTTAATGCTAATAAAATACCAAAATAAATAATTCCTATAACCTCAACTACTGGAGCTAATCTTTCAAAAATTAGCCAATATGGATAACTTAATATTCCTAAATTCCTGTAATTAGGATTGAAAGCCAGCTTGCGATGTTTTCTTAACACTTCTATAGTTCCTCTAGTCCATCTATTACGTTGAGAAACAAATATTTTATAATTATCTGGTGCTTCTGTCCAACATAAAGGATCAGGAATATAAGCCACTTTATAATTAACTTTTTGCTCTTCTAAATGTCTTCTCATTCTAACAATTATTTCCATATCTTCACCTACAGTTGAAGTATCATATCCGCCTATTTCAATGGCGATTTTTTTGTGAAACATACCAAAAGCTCCTGAAATAACAAGTAACCCGTTTAATCTGCTCCAAGCCATTCGCCCCAATAGAAAAGAACGTAAATACTCTAATATTTGAGCTCTTTCTATTAATTTATTTGGCAAATTGACTTCCATTAATTTTCCCTCTTTTATAATACTATTATTTGCAATTCTAATAACACCACCTGTAGCTACAACTTTTTTATCTGTAATTTCTAAAAAAGGTTTTACCATTTTTTGCAAAGCATCTTCTAACAATAAACAATCTACATCAATACAAGCAACATATTTACTATTACTAATATTTAAGCCCATATTTAAAGCGTCTGCTTTTCCTCCATTTTCTTTATCTACAACAATTAATTTTTCAAAAGCTGGATTTGTAGATTTAAAAACGCCTTTACGCAAAGGCTGCGTTTTTAACTGAGGATTAATTAAGTAGTTTGTTTTTACTAAATCGTAAGCCTTTATAAGCAATTCTAGACTATTATCTTTACTTCCATCATTAACAATAATAACATCGTAATTTGCATAATGATTAGAAAGTAAAGATCTTACGTTTTCAACAATATTTAAACTTTCATTATATGCTGGCGCAATAATAGAAATACTTGGAGCAATATTAGAAGACAATATTTTTTTATAGTTTACAAAACTATTTTTTTTAAAATAATCAACAGTTTCAAAAGCAGATATTATGGACAATACAACATATGAAAAAATTGCCAAAAAGGCATAGCTAAAAAACAAATAATGTATTATTTGAATAATAGTATTTAATGTAGTAGTATTCATACGTTAATTATTTTGAACAAATTTTAAAAGCTCTTTATTATAAAATTTATTTTGGTTTTTTAATAAATAATTAAATGCTTTTTCATTAATTTCTTTCAACATTTTTATTGCTAAATATTGAATTTCAAAATTGCTATTTGTGGTGTTTTCTACAATAAAATCTTCATCGCTAGGTTCACAAATATTTTCAAACATTTTAAAAATTGCTATTTTTTCTTCTTGACTTCGTTTTTTAAAACTATTTTTTAAAATATCTTTAGCATCAAACACTTGTAAATGTGTTAAAACGTCAATAACCTGTAATCTAATTTTCTGATTTTTATGATTCAATAACTTTAACAAGGTTTCTACTGTTTCGTATTTATTATAAATTTTGGCTAATTTTAATGAAAATGATACAACAGATTCGTTTTTAGAATTTAGCCAAACAGTAATATCTGGTATTTCTTGATTATCAAGTTTTTGCAATTCTTCAAGTAATTCAATTTGATCCCATTCGGATAAACTAATTTTTAAATCATTTAGAAATTCGAGCCCTTCAAAGTGAAATAAACTAACTAAATATAATTCCACTTCTTTTCTAACTTCTTTTTTAGGATATTTTATTAATTTTTTAATTTCTGGATATGCTTCTTTTACTTTAAACTTTGTAAATTCTTTAATTCCATTTGCAACTTTATCCCATTTTTTACTTTTTAGTTGCTTATAAGCATGTTCTTTTAAATTAGACTTTAAGTATATATCTTGAATTGCAGTTTCAATTTCTCCAGAAACTTCATTCTTTAATTTTAACAAGGTTTCAACAATAATTTTTCGTTTAAAATTATTATTAATTTCATTTTCAATTGTTTTTATAAACTGATTTTGTTTATTACTTAATTCATTATTTTCTATTTCTTCAAATAAAAATGATAGTAAAAGATCTTCGTACTCTTTTTGATATTTAATGGTTAACGCCTCTTTTTTTCTTAAGGAATTTCTTAAAATTTTTAAATAAAACGTAAAAATAATTGCAAAAACAGTTAGAATAAAACTCAAAACCCACACAAATTTTAATTCAATTGGTAGTTGCTGAAAATAATTTTGAAGAATTTTAAAAGTTTCCAAATTTAACAAGTTGGGGTTAGGTTAATATTCGTTTTATTCTAATTATTAATTCGTTAGGGCTAAATGGTTTTGACATAAAATCTGTTGCTCCTAAGTTAAAAGCTTTTAACACCATTTCTTCTTGTCCGGCTGCTGAAAAAACAATTATTGGGGTTTCTGATTTTAGTTTATTTCTAACATGACTAATTACTTCTAATCCACTAATAAATGGCATCATAATATCGGTTAATATTAAATTTGGCTTATGCTGTTCAATAAGCGAAATTGCTTGTTTGCCATCTTGTGCTATAAAAGCATTGTAGCCTTCTTTTTGCAACCTAAATTTTAATAATTGAGATAGGGTAGTGTTGTCTTCTGCTAAAACAATATTTTTAGTTTCTTTCATTCTTTCAAAGATTTAAGTTCAAGCTTTAATTCTTTTTTCACATTCACAATAATGCTTTTACATTTCCTTACTAAGGAATCTATATCTTCTAAATCTTCTTCTTTGAATTTTTGTTCTAAAGTAAATATTACTGGTTCTAACTTTGTAACACCAAACATACTAATACTTGGCTTAATTTTATGTGTTGCTTTATATAAATCCTGCCATTTCTTTTGCTTAACATCTTCATCTAACATATGCATATACTCTTTTAAGTCTTTAAAAAACAAATCTATTAAAAGTATTAAAACAGTAGATTCGTTAAGGGTTTCTTGCTCTAAAAACTCTAAATTAATACACTTATAATCCCTTTTAATTTCACTTTTCATAGCTGTTTTTTTTATGTTTTTAATCTTTTTAAAATTCTTTTTTAATATTTTAAATAACTCGTCAGGTTTAAATGGTTTAAAAATATAATCGTCCATACCAGATTCTAATGCCCTTTCAATTTCTGTTTTTGATGTAAATGCAGTCATTGCTATTATGGGTATTTTTGAAACTTCTTCAGAAATATCGTTTTTGATAATTTTGGTTGCTTCATAACCATCCATAATAGGCATTTGTATATCCATCATAATAATATCATATACTTTTTGCTGTGTTTTTTTTACGCCCTCAAATCCGTTATTTGCCACATCTACATTACAATTCCAACGTTCTAAACGAGTTTTAGCAAGTAGTTGGTTAGTTTTATTATCTTCTACTAATAAAATAGAATAACCTAAATTTTTATCCTCTGTTTCCTTTTCTATAATTTCATTGTAAACAATTTTTTTTCCTATTTTTAATGGTAAAAACATGGTGAAGGTGCTTCCTTTTCCAAATACACTTTCAACTTTAATTTCTCCATTTAGTAAGGTAATTAATCGTTTTACAATGGTTAGCCCTAATCCTGTTCCTCCATAGATTCTTGAAGTATCATTTTTTGCTTGAGTAAAAGCTCCAAAAACAGAATTAATTTTGTTTGAAACAATTCCAATTCCAGTATCTTTTATTTTAAAGGAAATTAATGCTGTTTTATCTTTTTCTTCTAATTTATCTACAATTATAGTTACGCCACCTTTATCTGTAAATTTTATAGCATTCCCAATAAGATTTAATAAAATTTGACTAATTCTATTTGGATCGCTAATTACTTCAGATGTTACATTTGGGTCGATAATTAAATCCAGAGTAATATCCTTTTCTTGGGCTTTTACATCCATTAATTTAATAACTTCATTTAAAGTTTTGTTTAAATTAAAAGGTATTTGCTCAATTACAAATTTATTAGATTCAAGCTTGGAAAGGTCAAGAACATTGTTAATTAAGGTCAATAAAATTTCACCAGAATTACGCATTGTTTCTAAATGTTCACGTTGCTCTTTTGTTAATTTAGTTTCTAAAAGTAAATCTGTGAATCCGATAACAGCATTTAACGGAGTTCTAATTTCGTGACTCATATTTGCTAAAAAATCATTTTTAACTTGCACAGATTCTTCAGCTGCTTCTTTAGCTTTTTTCAACTCAATTTCAGAAATAATTCTATCAGTAATATCTGTTCCAATAGAAATATAGGTTTCATTTACTCCTTTTGAATATTGCCATTCAATCCATTTATCTAATCCATCCTTAGTTCTAAGTTTTTGCTTGAAAAAATCTACATAACTTTTTTCATTAAAAAAAACATACTTATAAATTGCCTCTTTGGTGTCCTCTGCTTTATACTTGCTTAAAAATGTTTTTTGCCACCATTTTTCGCCTAATATTTCCTTAACTTTATAGCCTAGTATTTTTTCAACTGATGGTGATGCAAAAACTATTTCTCCTTCTTTATTGCTTACCAATACTATGGATGGAATATTCTTTAAAATTTCTTCCGATTGAATTCTATGTTCTTCTTTTCTTTTCCAATCGGAAATATCTACACCAACGGATACATAATTATTGTTAGCGCCTAGAGAGTCTCTCCATTCTATCCATCTATGACTTCCATCTTTACAAAGAATTTTTCGCTCATATATTTCCTCATTTAAAGGAGATTTATTTGCTAATACTTTAATCACTTTTTGTTTAAAAACTAATCCTTCATTTTTATCACAATAAGTTTTTTCCCACCACAAATCTCCTAATAAATTTTCAGTTTTATAACCACTTATTTTCTCAGCCGCTCCTGAAACATATTTAATATGTCCGTTTTTATCTGCCGAAACAGCTATTAAGTTTGCATCATTTAAAAGTAATTCTGAGGATTTCAAATTTTGAGATTTTTTTATTTATTTTTTTAATTCTATATACTACTACCTATTTAGTAATAAAATCATTTACTTGTAAATATAAATATTTTTTAATTGGTTTAGCTAAAGCTATACTTGTAATTTTTTTTAGCAAAAAAAAAGCCACTTAAAAAGTGGCTTTGATCTAATCAAGAGAGGGGTTTATAAACGCTCAAAAACTATTGTGCTTTCAGCATTTGTATCACTGTCAATGTGTTTAACCTCAACCCTAGCTGTTTGTACATCAACCGCAATCCAATCTTCATTAAATTCATTAAATGGAATGGCATCATTAAAGTTTAATACTAGCTTTAATTTTCCACTATCATATATAACATTCCAAGTTCCGTTTACAACATCGCTATTTTTTGTTGCAGTAACAGTTCCATCTGTCATAAAATCTAACACAAAATCATTATAATTATCTGTTTCACTAACTCCTCCATTTATAAAATTGGCAACCAACCAAGTGCCTTCATTTAACGTATTTTCTAAAAAAGTTTTATCTTCTAAACAAACTTTTTCTAAAGTAAGTTTATTCTCTTCTAAAGTTAAATCAACTTCAGTATGATCATCATTGTATTCATGAAGATTCCAATTGAATGAAAAATCAGGTAATCCTTCAAAATTAATTTTCACTAAAATTCCATTATCCGATTGATCAATTACCCAAGTTCCTTGTAACTCATTTCCGTTATCATCGGCAACGACTGTACCATCTTGTTTAAAAGTAAAAATGTAATTTGCGTATTGTTCACTATTATCTTGTCCGTTAACTATTACGGTATCTGGCATCCAGCTACAAGTAAGTAATATCTCGGTAATTTGTTCTGTAGTACAATTTACACAATCGTCATCATTATAATCATTATTGTCATCTTCATTACACATGTTTTTAGCATCATCAATAGCTGTTTCTAACTCATCTAGGTTATTTATAGTTTTTTCTGTTCCATCAGCTAAAGTTATTGAAATAGGAAAATTAATTTGAACAATGTCGCTTTCATTCATGTTTTCTAGAAACAAATAGAATTGTTCATCATTTTGTATAGAAACTGTATCGGTAAGTTCATTTGCTGAATCAAAAATTGAAAATGTAATTGGATAGTTAAAATCAACACATTCAATATCGTCATCTGGCTCATTTTCTCCATTACAAGTGCTAGTGTAGCTTTCTAGTTCATCCATGTTTTGGATAGTAACTTCGGTATAATCACTTAAAATAATAGTAATAGGGAAAATAATATTTAAACTGTCATTATCAACACTAGATTGATCAAAAACAGCTTCAATTTTAACATAATCTGCTTCTGTACTAATTACTATTTCAGTTCCATTAGCTATTACAGTTACCGGTAATTGAACGCTAATACAACTAGCATTATCAATAATATTATCTTTTGAACCATCTTTGGTAACTGTTTTTTGTATTAAGTTTTCTACAATTGTATTTGGTGTTAAAACCTCATTTTGTGTAGGTTGAATTACTGTAGTTACTTCTTTCTGGCAAGAAAAAAGCAGTGTAGAAATTAAACTTAAAATAAAAAAGTAATTTTTTAGTTTCATTATTAATATTGTTTGGGTATATAAGATAAACAGTTAAAAGTATATTTACCCTACCTTATTCTGAAAAAAATTTATATTTACATCAAATTTATAAAAACGTTTGTTAATGAGTGAAAAAAATGAAAATGAGTTTTGTAATGAAAAAAAGTTTAGTTCCTTTTTTTTAGATAACTCTACCTTGCTTTTTAACTACATCTTTTACAAATGTGGTAATACGGATTTATCCAACGATATTGTTCAAGAAGCATTTATAAAAATATGGAAAAACTGTGCAAAAGTAATTCCTAACAAAGCAAAATCATTTTTATTTACTATTGCTACTAATTTATTTTTAAACGAATACGCAAAATCAACCGTAATAATAAATTACAAGAATACTCCTAAAAAAGATTACACTAACGAATCTCCAGAATTTCTTTTAGAAGAAAAAGAATTTGAAGCAAAATTACAAAAAGCTATTTCAAATTTATCAGAACCACAACGTATTGCTTTTTTAATGAATAGAATTGATGGAAAAAAATACAGAGAAATAGCTGAATTATTAGGAATATCTATAAAAACAGTTGAAAAAAGAATTCATAACGCATTGGTAAATTTGAGAAAAGAAATTGATGTTTTTTAACAAAAGGTAGGGTAAATGATTTTTAAATTGTTTTAAGTTATATTAAGGATATGAAAGAAAATTACTACATAGCAAAATGGTTGAACAACGAGTTATCTGAAGACGAGCTTAAAAAATTTGTTAGTGAAGATGAATTACGCACTTACAAAAAAATTATTGAGGCTTCCAAAAAACTTCAAGCGCCAGCTTTTGATTCTAGTAAAGCATTAAATTTAGTTAATACTAAAAAACAACAAACTAAAGTAAAAAAATTGAATTTCCAATTAGTTTATAGAGTTGCCGCGTCAATTGCTATTATTGCTATGGCTTTTTATTTTTTTAGTGCTAAAGAAACTGTTTACGCCACAAAATATGCTGAAAAAACAAATTTCACGCTACCCGATCAATCTGTTGTTGACTTAAATGCCGATTCCGAAATTACTTTTAAAGAAAAAAATTGGAATACAAATCGAAATCTAAAATTAAAAGGAGAAGCTTATTTTAGTGTAAAAAAAGGCTCAAAATTTACGGTAAATACTAAACTAGGTTCCGTAAGCGTTTTAGGTACAAAGTTTAACGTCATTGTTAGAGGTAATTATTTTCAAGTTACATGTTATAGGGGTTTGGTTAGTGTTAGTTATAAAGATAAAACTATAAAAGTTCCAGCAGGAACTTCATTTAAAGCAGAAGGTAATAATAGTGAACAACCTTTTGCCATTAACGATACTTTACCATCTTGGATTCAAAATTATAGTTCTTTTAAAAGTGTGCCTTATCATTTTGTAATTGAAGAATTACAACGGCAATACAAAATTAAAATAGAATACAATCCTAAATATGCTAATACATTGTTTACTGGAAACTTTACACATACTAACTTAGATACAGCGTTAAAAGCAGTTACAATACCTTTAAATTTAACTTTTAAAACTATTGGCGATCACAAGGTTTCTTTTATTGAAAACAAAAATTAACAAATCGTTATTTTTATTGTTTTTAGGTTGTTTTTTTATTACTAATTTAACGTATTCTCAAAAATTATTAAAAGAAGAAACACAGCCTCTTTCTATATTGCTTAAAAGTGCCGAAAATCAATTTGGAGTTAAATTTTCATTTGCAGATAAAGTTATTGACTCTATCCGTATTTTACCATACAACAAAAGCTTATCACTTACAGATGTAATTAAATATTTTACCAATAATGCTCCGCTAACTTTTACTGTTTTAAATGCTAAAAACATTCTAATCAATAAACCTGTTTCGCAAAATTCTATTTGTGGCTATTTAATAGATATTAATACGAAAAAACGAGTAGAAGGAGCTAATATTAGCATATTAAACACAAATATTCATGCTATTTCAAATACTAATGGATATTTTTTTATTGAAAATGTAGATAGAAACTCTGTTATAGAAATAAGCCATATTTCTTATCCAACCATTTTTTTAAATACAACCGATTTTTTAGTGTCTAAAAAATGTATTTTTGTTTCTATATCTCAAAAAATTCAGCAATTATCTGAAGTAATTATCAGTAACTTTTTAACTTCAGGAATAGCTATAAAAACAGATAATTCTACAACTATTGATTTATTAAAGTCTGGTATTTTACCCGGATTGATTGAGCCTGATGTTTTACAAAAAATACAAGCTCTTCCAGGAATTAGTAGTGTTAATGAAAGTGTTTCTAACATAAATATTAGAGGCGGAACTACAGATGAAAATTTATTGCTTTGGGATGGAATTAAAATGTACCATTCAGGTCATTTTTTTGGGTTAATATCTGCTTTCAATCCTTATTTAACTGAAAAAGTAACCGTTATAAAAAACGGAACCAGCGCACAATACAATGATGCCGTATCTGGAACCATAAAAATTGAATCTTTAGATAAAGTAAACCAAAAGTTTTTTGCTGGCGCAGGGTTCAACCTGCTTAGTGCTGATGCTTATGCATATATTCCTGTTTCAAAAAAAATTGGAGTTCAGGTGTCTGGAAGAAGATCAATTACCGATTGGTTAAAAACACCAACATTTACACAATATTTTAATAAAGCTTTTCAAGATTCAAAAATAACTACAAGTACTACCAGTAATGAAGATATTAAGACAAGTTCAAACTTTAATTTTTTTGACTATAGTTTGAAGTTTTTATATGACTTAAATAAAAATCATCATATAAGAGTTAACTACTTGAGAATTGAAAATAGTTTAGATTATAACGAATTACTTAGTGACGAAGGTGTAACAGATTCAAAAACAAGTGAATTAGAGCAAGAAAATATGGTAGTTGGTTTTCAGTTAAAAAGTAAATGGACCTCTAATTTTAATACTTTTTTACAAGCGTATTACACAAAATACACTATTAATGCTTCTAATTTTTCATTGTTAACAGATCAAAGATTATTACAACACAATAAAGTTTTAGAAACTGGAATTAAATTAAATGCAAACTATAAAATCAATAATAATTTGTCTATTTTATCTGGTTATCATTTTTATGAATTAGGGGTAACTAATTCTGAAGACGTAAACTTGCCTTTATTTATTAGAACTGTAAAAAATGTAATTAGAAATCATTCTGTATTTACTCAAGCAAGTTTTCATTCAAACAATAATAATACTTATATTAAAACCGGAGTTCGCTTAAATTACATTGAAAAATTTAAAATGCTTCTGTTTGAACCTCGTTTGCAAGTTTTACAAAAATTAAACCCTCAATTTTCACTAAAACTAGGAGGAGAATTTAAAAGTCAGAATATTACTCAAGTAGTAGATTTACAAGAAGATTACTTAGGTGTAGCAAAAAGCAGATGGACTTTAACCGATAATAATGCTGTACCAGTAATTAAAAGCAAACAAGCTTCCTTTGGATTTAATTATAAAAACAACAACTTATTTATTGACCTAGAAGGATTTATTAAAAAAGTTGATGGCATTACAACTTCCAACCAAGGATTTCAAAACCAATTTCAATTTGTAAAAACTTCTGGCAGTTATAATGTTAATGGTATAGAATTTTTAGTAAACAAAAAAATAAACAATTTTAGCATTTGGCTAGGGTATACATTTAATAATAATCAATATACTTTTAAAGCTTTAACGCCTAATACTTTTCCTAACAATTTAGATATTAAACACAGTATTTCATTTGGTAATACGTATACCTATAAAAAATTAAATTTTGCTTTAGGAATTCATTGGCGTAAAGGAAAACCATATACCATTCCAAATAAAACTGAACCTGTTATTAGTAATGGAATTTCAAACATTATAAATTATAGTTTACCAAATAATCAAAATTTGAAAGACTACATTCGAGCTGATTTTTCAAGTACATATGCTTTTAAGTTTAACACTAAAGTTAATGGGTTTATAGGTGTTTCGTTGTTAAACATTTTTAATAAAAACAATACTCTAAACACTTATTTTAAGGCAAATTCTGACGCATCAATAACTCAAGTAAACAATAGTTCTATCGGAATTACTCCTAATTTTACTTTTAGAGTTTCTATGTGATCTCTAATTATTTAATTTGTATTAAAAAATAAGCAGAAAAAAGCCTTTCTATTTTTAGAATTTAATTATAAAATATAGATTCTAAAAAAAAGTTAAATAATCGGTAGGGTTTTTATTTTTTAAACTGTTATTAAATATGAATATAAACCCTTAAGACATTTTTAATAATGAAAACAAAAAAAATTACCCAAACAATTATTGCCGTTTTTTTAGTAGCTTTTACAATTTCTTGTTCAAAAGATAATTCACCCGCTTTAACATCTGCTGGTAATGTAGCTTTAAAAGCAAAAGCAACAATTAACAACACCGCTGCTAAAAGCAGCACCTCAGCAAAAGGATTAAGCCTTAACATTACAAGTCTTAAAATCAACATTAAAGACATAGAATTTGGCGTTAATGAAGAAGAAGGTGAATTAGATAGTCCAAATGATAGTATTTATCATGATTTAGAATTACATGGTCCTTTTTTATTAGATCTTGCTTCAGGCAATACTTCTATAGATATAGCTAATGTTGAAGTGCCAAATAATGTATATGATAAAGTACAGTTTGAATTAAATAAAGATACAGATCCTAATAGTCCTATATATGGTAAATCTATTGAAATTCAAGGAGATATTAATGGTGTTCCTTTTATTTTTTGGACAGATGCTGAAGAAGAAATGGAAATAAACTTTTCAACTTTAAACACTAATATTGTTGTTGATGGAACTACAACTACAACAACTATTAATTTTGACTTAAGTGCTATTTTTGGAACTGCTTCAACAATAGATTTTTCAGCAGCTGTTGATGGAAACGCGGATGGTGTAATTGAAATTTCACCTGATAATATTGATGGAAACGCTGATTTAGCTAATCTAATTAAAAATTTATTAAAAGAAGATACTGATCTTGAAAATGACTAATAAATTTCAGTTTTAAATTTAATTAAAAAAGCCTACGATTTTATTGTAGGCTTTTTTAATTCTGTATCTTATATTAACTTTTTAAGGAGTTGGAGTAAGGTTTAAAGTAACTTTATCAACAGTCGTTACATTTCCTACAGTAACATTAACATTTGTTACTGTTACATCATCATACCCTGTTTGTTGAATTGTTAAATCATATGTTCCTTCAGGAATACCTTGAATTAAAAAATCACCATTTTCATCAGTTGACGTAGAACCCTCAATTGTAGTATCAGATTGATTAACAAATTTAACTATAGCTCCTTGCATTGGAGTTTCTACAGTATTTATATTTTCAACTACATTTCCTGAAATTGAACCTGAATTTACTTCAGTATTAACTCTAATAACAGGTTTTAAATTATATTTTCCTGAAGCTCCATCTTTCACAATAGATTTTTGCACATCCCAATCTAAAATAAAAGTATAAGAAAAGCCTGCTTGTAAGGTGTTGTTTAATTGTAATTTCAAGCCTGACTGCATAGCACTTGGTGTATCAAGCGGTATTAAAGTATCATTACCTTCAATTTTTAATGTATTACCATCACCTAAAATCAATCTAATTTGTTTAAAAGTACCTGCAGGAATTAATTGATCTGCTAGTATTAAATTATTACCAGCTACTAGCTTTGTTAAATCAACACTAATAGGTGTATTTTCTAAATTAAAGCTAGTCCAACCCGAATCGCTTTCCGTATTATTATATTGAATATCTACAATATTAACATTAACTGCTAAATAATCTCCAGGGGCATCAATTAACTTCAATTGAACACTTGCAGTCCCATTTAATTTATCATTATTATTACTACAACTTTGGGTAATCATTGCTGTAATAATCATAAAAAAAGCTGTGAAAATTCTTTTGGAATTCATATTTTTTTAGTTTAATAGATTAATATAAAAAGTACTTTTAAAACGATTTAAAGGTAGAAATATTATAAAATCAATTTAAAAAAAGTTAACTCAAGGATTTTGAAAATTACATTATGTGACTCCACCAAGAATAGAACTTGAATCTAAAGTTTAGGAAACTTCTATTCTATCCTTTAAACTATTGAGGCAAAAACAAAAAAGAGTTACAAAGACTTTGTAACTCTTAATTTCCTGCCTATATATTACGCAAAGTAACAACCAACATTTCGTATCTTTACGTTTAAAAGAGGTCAGTAAATATGTTTTTTTTAACAACATTAAATGATGTTAGCTAATTCACTTTTTACTGACAATTCACACTGGAGTTTTAGACATTTTTTTTTACCTACTGTTATTTCTAGTAACTAAACTATTAAAAAAACTAATTTAAGGCACCTATTTATAAAGCTTTCTTGTACATTTCCTTAAGAAAATATAAATATTAGAATTATTAAAACATTTGATTATTAACAAATCAAACCTAACTATTTAAGAATTATAAAATTATCATATATGAAAAAACAAAGACTTGGCAAAAGTGATTTAATAGCCTCAAGAATAGGTTTAGGCTGCATGGGAATATCTGAATGGTATGGAAAACCCGATGATAAAGAATCTTTAGCCACCATTAAATTGGCAATTGAAAAAGACCTTAACTTTTTTGACACTGCCGATGTTTATGGAAATGGACATAATGAAACATTTGTAGGAAATGCACTAAAAGAAGTCCGTAAAAATGTAATTTTAGCGACTAAATTTGGTTATCTACCTAGCGAAAAAGGCATTTGTGGCAGACCGGAATATGTTAAAAAATCCTGTGAAGCAAGCTTAAAAAGACTTGGAACTGATTATATAGATTTGTATTATTTACATCGTATAGATAAAAATGTACCCGTAGAGGAAACAGTTGGCGCTATGGCTGATCTTGTAAATGAAGGCAAGGTTAGATATCTTGGTCTTTCGGAAGTTTCTGCACAAAGCTTAAAAAAAGCACATGCCATACATCCTATTACTGCGGTGCAATCAGAATACTCTATTTGGGTACGAAATGTTGAAACGGAAATTTTAGACACTTGCCGTGAACTTAAAATAGCGATTGTGCCATACAGCCCGCTTGGAAGAGGGTTTTTAACCGGAAAAATAAAAAGTACCGATATATTTGAGAAGGATGATTACCGAAAAGATATTCCGCTTTTTCAGGGAGAAAATTTTAAATCCAATTTACTTATTGTGGATGAATTGGAAAAAATTGCAACCGAGAAAAAATGCAAAACAAGCCAAATTGCACTTGCATGGTTAATTGCCCAAGGAACTGATATTTTTCCGATTCCCGGCACAAAAAGAAGAATTTATCTTGCAGAGAATATCCAATCGTTGGAAATTGTTTTAACTGATGCTGACTTAAAGCGAATAAATAAAGTATCTCATAAAGTTCGTGGAAATAGAAAAAATGATTCAGGAATGAAACTTCTAAATCAATAATTAATATTAACCACCAATTGTGGCATTGATTTCATAATTTTTAAAAATTGAAATAACCTTCAATACCTCATCATTATTAGGAGATTCAAACTCAATAAATTTGTTTGAATCTCCTAATTTTACATGCTTGTTCTCAGCTACTTTATGATAAGGTAACAAATTTATAGTCGCCCTATTGCCATCCAATGAATTCATAAAAACAGCAGTTTTTTTAATATTCTCTTCAGAGGTATTTACACCTTTTATTAAGGGCATTCTAAAAATAATTTCACAATTTGTTTTTGCCAATTCCACAATATTTGAAAGAATTTTTTCATTACTAACACCCGTAAACTCTTTATGCTTTTCGGAATCCATCACTTTTAAATCAATCAAAAAAAGTTCAGTATGTTTTG
This sequence comes from Lutibacter sp., assembly GCF_033723435.1. Lineage (GTDB taxonomy): Bacteria > Bacteroidota > Bacteroidia > Flavobacteriales > Flavobacteriaceae > Lutibacter. Next base: position 238,576 of record NZ_JAWVXC010000004.1, read on the forward strand.
CGACTTCTAATACCGTTTCTAATTTTGAAAATGCAGTTGTGTCCACAACTCTGTGATACATTCTTTTTCCGCATTCTTTTAAAGCTGCTAACAAATATTCTGAATGCATTAAAGGTTCCCCTCCTGAAAACGTAACTCCTCCATCCGACTGGTCAAAGAAAATAGCTTCATTATCAATCTTTTTCATTAATTCAGAAATTGGAATTTCTGAACCCAACATTTCAAAGGCTTTGGTTGGACAAATTTCAGAACATTTTCCACATAAATTACAAACATTATAATCGGTAACAATACCTTCCAAAGTCATTTTTAAAGCATCATTTGGACAAACTTCAATACATTTTACTGTCCCAATACACTTTTTAGCATTGTACATTTTCTGTACTTTTGGCGACATACTTTCTGGGTTATGACACCATTTACACTGTAAATTACAACCTTTAAAAAATACTGTTAAACGAATTCCTGGGCCATCATTAATGGCAAATTTTTTAATGTCAAAAATTAATCCTGTACTCATTTAAAACGATTCATTTTCGGTTCTTTCAATAACTTCTTGCTGTAAATCGATATTCATATCATTAAAATAATCACTATAACCTGCCATACGCACCAATAAATCTTTGTAATCTTCTGGATTTTTTTGTGCAGCATACAAAGTAGCAGTATCTACAATATTAAATTGAATATGGTGTCCTCCCAAAGCAAAATAACTTCTTACCAATTGACCCAACTTCATAATATCTTCATCACGTTTTAGTAAACTTGGTAAAAAACGTTGATTTAACAATGTTCCACCAGATTTTACCTGATCAATTTTAGTTAATGATTTTATGACTGCTGATGGCCCATTAACATCACAACCGTGTGATGGTGAAGTTCCATCAGAAATTGATTTTTGCGCTAAACGTCCATTAGGTGTTGCTCCCATTACTTTTCCAAAATACACATGACAAGTTGTTGATAACATATTTAAATGAAAAGTTTCACCTTTTGTATTTGGTTTACCGTCAATGGCATCAAACAAATCATTGTAAACTTGCAATGCTATATCATCGGCATAATTATTATCATTTCCATAGAACGGTGTATTGTTGATAATGGTTTGCCTTAAAATTTCCTCACCTTCAAAATTATTGGCAACTGCATTTAAAAGTGTGCTCATTGAAAAAGTTTTGTCTTCAAAAACGTGTTTCTTTAAAACTGATAAACTATCTGTCACCGTTCCCAAACCTGTACATTGAATATAATTTGTATTATACCTTGGTCCTCCATTATAGTAATCCTTTCCTTTTGTGATACAATCTTCAATAACTACTGATAAAAATGTTGCCGGACTATATTTTGCAAACATTCTATCAATATAATTACTTACCAAAACTTTTTGATTTATAATGTAATTCAGCTGTTTTAGGAACGCATCATACAATTCTTCATACGTTTTAAAATTCCTTGGATCTCCAGTTTTAATACTTACTTGTTTACCCGTAACTGGATTAATTCCATTATTTAATGTAATTTCAATAATTTTTGGAACATTTAAATAACCTGTTAAAATGTAGGCTTCTTTCCCAAAAGCACCAACTTCAATACAACCACTGCAACCACCTTCTCGAGCATCTTCCAATAATTTCCCTTGACGTAACATTTCCTGAATATAAATATCTGGATTAAAAATAGAAGGATAACCGTGCCCTTGGCGAATTACTTTACATGCTTCCTTTAAAAAGCGGTCTGGTGTTTTGGAACTGATATGCACAGAATTTCCAGGTTGTAGTATGTGTAATTCCTCAACAATCTCCAACATGATATACGAAACCTCACTTACACCATTAGAGCCATCTTTTTTTACACCACCAATGTTAATATTTGTAAAATCATTATACGTTCCACTTTCTTTAGCTGTAATTCCTACTTTTGGTGGTGCCGGATGATTATTTACCTTAATCCAAAAACAACTTAATAGTTCTTTTGCTTCTTCTCGTGTTAATGTTCCTTCTGCTAATTCTTTTTCGTAAAAAGGTGTTAAATGTTGGTCGAAATGACCAGGATTCATTGCATCCCAACCGTTCAATTCAGTAATGGTCCCTAAATGAACAAACCAATACATTTGAATAGCTTCGTGAAAATTTCGTGGTGCATTTGCTGGTACCCAGCGGCATACTTCTGTAATATTTTGAAGTTCTTTGATTCGTTTTGGATCCGTTTCGGTTTTGGCTTGTTCTTCAGCTAATTCTGCATGGCGTTCGGCAAAAATAATGGCGGCATCACAAGAAATTTTCATTCCATCTAATTGCTCTTTTTTATCAGTTGCTTCAGGATCGTTTAAAAAGTCGAGTTTATTCAACTGCTCTTGAATTTCTTTTTTAAAATCCAACATCCCTTTTTCGTAAATCTTTCCATCCAACGCTGTATGCCCTGGGGCACGTTGCTCCATAAACTCCGTAAACAAACCTGCTTCATACAAATCAGACCATTCAGTTGGCACATAACTAAAAATGCGTTCACGCATTGTTTTACCATTCCAATAAGAAATCACTTCTTTTTCGTAGGTATCAATATCTTCCTGAGAAATGGTGTAACGTTGCATTTCACGCGTATTCAATACATGAAAATCTTCAACACTATGACAAGTTAATTCTGGAAATGTTGGTACACATTTTGGTTTTGGCCCACGTTCTCCTACAATTAATTCACCTTCGCCTAAATAAATTGTTTTTTGTTTGCAGATTTCTAAAAAATTTAACGCTCTTAAAACTGGAGTTGAATATTTTCCGAAGTTTTCTTTATAAAATTGTGTTTGAATTAGGGCTCTTTCAATAGATAATGAAGGCTCTGTTTCAAAACTTATTTTTCTAAGTTTTTGAATACGCTCATTCATTCCTGGTCCAATAGCGTTGGTTATTGGTTGATAAAAATTACCTTGTGCAGCTACTGGTCTTTCAGGCTTTAATACTTTTTGATTTGTTTCCATAATTTAAGAATATGAACTAAACTTCAGCTTTAAACCGAATATAATAAACAATAAGTTGAACTAATTTTAAGAAGTGAATTAAAAAGACAGCTCAAATAGCATCAAACATTCAAACAGCTTTCTGTATGTTTTTATTAAGTTTGATATGTTCTTTTTAAGAAGCATTTATATAAAAGATTAAATTATCTCAAATATACAAAAAAAGAGCTAACAATAGAAAACCCTTTTTTAGCTAATTTCAATATTATTTTTTCTAGCGATAATATTACTTGAACTTAGAAAGTACTTAAGCTATTTTTTAACTATACCTCTTTTATAACCTGTTTTATTTTATGATTAAATAAATTTTCATCTTTAGTTCAAAAAAACCATTAAACATAATACTTGGAATATTTATAGTTTAAATAAGTGCTCCTTCAACATATAAAATCGTTTCTTCTTTTCTACAATTAAATCATCTATAACTATCTGTATATAAGTGAAGTAGCTCCACCAGGACTCGAACCTGGATCTAAAGTTTAGGAAACTTCTATTCTATCCCTTGAACTATGGAGCCTAATCAAAAAAAGCCACACCTGTGTGTAGCTTTTTTTTAGGTTGCTCCTCCTCTTGGGCTCGAACCAAGGACCCTCTGATTAACAGTCAGATGCTCTAACCAACTGAGCTAAGGAGGAATTTAATTTCTCAATTGCGAGTGCAAATATACAAGGTTTTATACTTTTTGCAAGACTTTTTTTAAAAAAATAAATCTTTTTTTAATTATTAAAATCGTTCTTATATCTAAAATATATATTTCTTCTTGTCAATCCTAAAAAAAAACCTTGCTAACATTAACAAAATCAGATAATAGACTAGTAAAAAACAATAATTCGTAAAAAAATAGAATATTTACTTTTTAAAAATATAATTGTAAGTAAAAATTGTATTTTTGCGGTCTATAATAGATACTACTAATTAAAGTTATGGATAAATTCTCCTTTTTAAATACTGTTCATACAGAATTTATAGCTGATTTATATAATCAGTACTTAATAAATCCTGACAGCATTGAACCCAGTTGGAAAAGTTTTTTTCAGGGCTATGATTTTGCCAATGAAAATTACTCCGATTCATTTAAAGAGAAAAGCTATAATCTCCCAGAAAATGTATTAAAAGAATTTAAGGTTATTGATCTTATAAATGGATATAGATCTAGGGGGCATTTATTTACTAAAACCAATCCAGTTCGCGAACGCCGTAAATACGCACCAACTTTAGCTCTTGAAAATTTTGGACTCTCAAATGATGATTTAGATACCGTTTTTGATGCAGGAGAAATTATTGGAACTGGAAAAGCTACTCTTAAAGAAATAATTGTACATCTTGAAGCAATTTATTGCGATTCTATTGGGGTTGAATATATGTATATTCGAAACCCTGAAGAAATAAAATGGATACAAAAGAAACTATATTATAATCATTCCGAACACAAATATTCTTCAGAATCCAAAAAATATATTCTTAAAAAACTAACACAAGCTGTTACTTTTGAAAGCTTTTTACAAACTAAATATGTTGGGCAAAAAAGATTTTCCTTAGAAGGAGGCGAAACTATTATACCTGCAATAAGTTCTGTTATTAGAAATGCAGCTGAAATATATGATGTAGAAGAATTTGTTTTAGGTATGGCACATCGTGGTCGATTAAACACCTTATCCAATATTTTTCGAAAACCAATGCAAGAGCTTTTTAGTGAGTTTGAAGGTAAAGATTTTGAGGAAAGAGAATTTGATGGTGATGTTAAATATCATTTAGGCTTAACCACTACCAAAACACTAAAAAACAATAAGGAACTTAAAATGAATTTAGTTCCAAACCCATCACATTTAGAAACTGTTGGTCCTGTTGCAGAAGGAATTTCTAGAGGGAAAATTGATAGTATTTACAATGGTAATAACTCTAAACTACTTCCTATAATTGTTCACGGAGATGCTGCAATTGCAGGTCAAGGCGTAGTATATGAAGTAATTCAAATGAGTAAATTAAATGGCTATACTACAGGTGGAACCATTCATATTGTAATTAATAATCAAATTGGATTTACAACTAATTATTTAGACGCACGCTCAAGCACTTATTGTACAGACGTTGCCAAAGTTACGCTATCTCCTGTGCTACATGTTAATGCTGATGATGTTGAAGCCGTAGTACAAGCAATTGAATTAGCACTAGATTTTAGAATGAGATTTAAACGTGATATTTTTATTGACCTTTTAGGTTATAGAAAATATGGACATAATGAAGGAGATGAGCCTCGTTTTACACAACCAAAATTATACAAAGCAATAGCTAAACATCCAAATCCTAGAGATATTTACGCAAAAAAACTTTTGGATGAAGGTGTTATTGATGCAAACTATTTAACCAATTCTATTTCTGAATTTAAAAACTTTTTAGAATCAAAATATCAAGAAGCTAAAAAGTCTAGTACTTCTAAAGTGCGTGAATTTATGCAAGATACTTGGGCAGAATTCACCAGAAAAGGTTTAGAGGAAATGTTGATTTCGGAAAACACTACATTCTCTTCAAATAAACTAAAAGAAATTGCAAAAGTTGTTTCTACAGTTCCTGAAAATGTAAAATTTTTACGAAAAGCTGAAAGAATTTTAAGAGATAGAAACAAAATGGTTTTTGAAACCAATAAGTTAGATTGGGGAATGGCTGAAACTTTAGCTTATGGAAGTTTAATGCAGGAAGGTTTTAATATTCGCATATCTGGACAAGATGTTGAACGTGGAACTTTTAGTCACCGCCATGCTATTTTAAGAGATGAAATTTCAGAAGAACGCATAAATTTATTAAATACATTACCTGATGCAAAAGGTAAAATGGATATTTATAATTCCTTATTATCAGAATATGGCGTATTAGGTTTTGATTATGGTTATGCTATGGCAAATCCAAATACCTTAACTATTTGGGAAGCACAATTTGGAGATTTTAGTAACGGCGCTCAAATTATATTTGACCAATATATTTCGGCTGCTGAAGATAAGTGGAAACTCCAAAATGGAATAGTTGTTTTACTTCCTCATGGTTATGAAGGCCAAGGTTCTGAACATTCTTCTGCCAGAATAGAACGCTATTTACAACTTTGCGCAGTTGATAATATGACTATGGCAAACTGTACAACTCCAGCTAATTTTTACCATTTATTACGTCGTCAAATGAAACGCAATTTTAGAAAACCTCTAGTTGTTTTTACTCCAAAAAGTTTGCTAAGACATCCTTTAGCAACCTCAACAATTCAGGAATTATCTGATGGTGGTTTTCAAGAAGTAATAGACGATTCTATCGAAATAAAAAATGTAAAAAAACTAGTATTTTGTAGTGGTAAATTTTATTATGATTTATTAGAAGAACGTACAAAATTAGAACGAACTGATGTAGCCATTGTTAGAATTGAACAATTATTTCCATTACATTTTGATAAATTACAAGAAATAATTGATAAATACACAAATGTAAAAAAATATGTTTGGGCACAAGAAGAACCTGAAAATATGGGAGCTTGGAGTTATATGTTACAACGATTTAAATTGGTAAATTTAGACGTTGCAGCACAACCGTTTTATGCGGTTCCTGCAGCTGGTTCATCAACACGATTTAAAAGAAGACACCAACGTGTTATTGATAAAGTATTTGAAACTAACTAATAAAAATTCGTCAAAAAAAGACAAAAAATTAATAAGATGATTTTAGAAATGAAAGTTCCCTCTCCGGGAGAATCTATTACCGAAGTAGAAATTGCAACTTGGCTTGTAGCAGATGGAGATTATGTTGAAAAAGATCAGCCAATAGCGGAAGTTGATTCAGATAAAGCAACCTTAGAATTACCTGCGGAAGAAAGCGGTATTATTACTCTAAAAGCCGAAGAAGGTGATGCTGTAGCTGTTGGAGCAATTGTTTGTTTAATTGATTTAGACGCTAAAAAACCTGAAGGAACAACTGAAACCAAAGAAGTTGAGGTTGAAGAAAAACCTAAAAAAGCAGAGAAACCTGCAGAAAGCAAAACTACTTACGCAAGTGGAGCAACTTCTCCTGCTGCTAAAAAAATATTAGATGAAAAAGGAATTGCTTCTTCCGAAATAAAAGGAACAGGCAGAGATGGAAGAATTACAAAAGATGATGCAGTAAACGCAACTCCAAGTATGGGAACTCCAACTGGTGGTTCTCGTAATTCTGAACGCAAAAAAATGTCAATGCTTCGTAGAAAAGTGGCGCAACGCTTAGTTTCTGTTAAAAATGAGACAGCCATGCTTACTACTTTTAATGAAGTAGATATGAAACCTATTTTTGATTTGAGAACTGAGTTTAAAGAAGATTTTAAAGCTAAACATGGGGTTAGTTTAGGGTTTATGAGTTTCTTTACTTTAGCAGTTGTTAGAGCTTTAGAATTATATCCTGATGTAAATTCAATGATTGATGGAGATTATAAAATTTTACACGATTTTAAAGATATTTCCATTGCTGTTTCTGGTCCAAAAGGATTAATGGTTCCTGTAATTAGAAATGCTGAAAATTTATCCTTTAGAGGTGTTGAAAGTGAAGTAAAACGTTTAGCTCTAAGAGCTCGTGATGGACAAATTACTGTAGATGAAATGACTGGTGGTACATTTACCATTACTAACGGTGGTGTTTTTGGATCTATGTTATCCACACCAATAATTAATCCGCCTCAAAGTGGTATTTTAGGAATGCACAATATTGTTGAAAGGCCAGTTGCTGTTAATGGCGAAGTAGTTATTAGACCAATTATGTATGTTGCTCTTTCTTATGATCATAGAGTAATTGATGGACGTGAATCTGTTGGATTTTTAGTAGCTGTAAAAGAAGCTTTAGAAAATCCTATAGAAATTTTAATGAATAACAACCCTAAAAAAGCATTAGAACTTTAATTTTAAAATTCAATAAACTAATTTAAAGCCAGACATTTTTTGTTTGGCTTTTTTTATAAAATTGATTAAAATCATTTTTATTTAGACTAATTAAAAATAACTTTGCATTCAAATTAATTTTATAATGCAAAAAATTACTTGTCTATTATTCACTCTATTTATGTGTAAATGCCCTTTAAAAGCGCAAACCGCAGAACCATCAAAAGCAGTTGATAAAAGAACACTTCAAATAGAATTAGAAAGTATATATTCTATTGAAAAAGAAAATATAAGCGAATCCAAATCGTTAAGCACACCTAATTTTTTATTTAGATATGGAGTTCTAAAAAATGTCGAATTACAACTTTCAATTCCCATAATTAAAGAAGATTATTACGAACATAATGAGCTTGTATATTCAACTCATAAATTTGATGACACACAACTTGGCTTTTCCATAAATTTATGGAATGAAAAAAAATGGCTTCCAGAAGCTGCATTAATGACGCGCGCTTACCTCCATTATCAATCTAATTTAAAATTTGATTATGTTGGTCAAACTGTTTCATTAAACTTATCAAATACACTTACCAAAAAACTAGCATTAAATTATAATTTTGGTTATGCATTTGAAAAAAACACAGAATTGTCATGGTTTTTAATTACTAATTTAACCTATAATCTATCTTCAAATTGGAGTGTCTTTATAGAATATACTGGAAATAATACCACTAATAATAATTATTTGCAAAATGGAATAACTGGTATAAGCCATCAAATTAACGACTCATTTTCTTTTGATTTTGGATTTTCAAAAGGATTAAATCATTCTCAATTTTTTACAGGAGGAAGATTAACTTGGGTAATTAAAACTTAAATACTAACTTTTTTAAATAAACACAATGCTTCTTATAATCAATAATTGCATTGCCTTTTTCCAAAACATCCGCACCAATTATACCATCTACAGCATTTGCATCATGCTCTGTTAAAGCAGTATTTACATGGGTTAAATCTAATAGAACTAAAATTTGATTTTTAAACTCCCAATCTTTAATTTTTAAATTATTTTTTGATGAAATTTTAGTTTCCATTCCAATTGCTCCAGCTCCTGCAGCTTTTGTTTCAGAATCTTCAACCTTTAATTTAAATTTTTCTGCTAAATCAATCGCAATACAAGAATTTGAAGCCCCAGTATCTAAAATAAAACTACCTAAAACACCATTTATAGAAGCCTTTAATTCAAAATGATTCGTATTTATTTTATTTAATTTAATTTTTTCGTATTGTTTTCTTTTAAGAATACTACTCAATTTCATTGATCAAAATTTTAAGTTTCAAAACTAATCTTTTTAAAATGAAAAACAGATGAATTATATATACAAACTAAACTTTTAACTATTTTTACCACATGATAATTACAGATACACACACTCACTTATATAGCGAACAATTTGATGAGGATAGAAATGAAATGATACAGCGAGCCATAAAAGCTGGTGTTACTCGTTTTTTTATTCCTGCAATAGATTCTACTTACTTAAATGCTATGCTAAATTTGGAAAAAGATTTTCCTAAAAATACTTTTTTAATGATGGGTTTACATCCAACTCATGTTAAAGAAAACGTTGAAGAGGAATTATCTTTTGTAAAAAAATGGCTGCATAAACGAAATTTTTATGCAGTTGGAGAAATTGGAATTGATTTATATTGGGATAAAACTTTTGTAAAACAACAACGGTATGCTTTTAAAACGCAAATACAATGGGCTAAAGAAAAAAACTTGCCCATAGTAATTCATTGTCGTGATGCGTTTGATGAAGTTTTTGAAGTTCTAGAAGAGGAAAAAGATGATAAACTTTTTGGTATTTTTCATTGTTTTACCGGAAATTTAGACCAAGCTAAAAAAGCTATTTCCTATAACATGAAATTAGGGATTGGCGGCGTAGTCACTTTTAAAAACGGAAAAATAGATCAGTTTTTGAATGAAATTCCTATAAAAAATATTGTGCTAGAAACCGATGCGCCTTATTTAGCGCCTACACCATTTAGAGGAAAAAGAAACGAAAGTAGTTATATTACTAAAGTTTTAGATAAATTAGTAGATATTTATGACTTATCACCACAAGAAATTACAGAAATAACCACTCAAAACTCAAAAGACATATTTGGAATCTAATCAAACCGCATATTACAAAACACCAATAGGTACAGCAAAAATTGTTGGAAATGAATTTGGAATTTCTTCCATTACTGTTTTAGATGAAGAAATTGAAACAACAGAAATCCCACTTCCATTAAAAAAATGTGTACAACAATTAGAAGAATACTTTAATGGAAATAGAACTGTATTTGATTTAAAATTAAATCCACAAGGAACAGATTTTCAAAAAAAAGTATGGAATGAACTTTTAAATATTCCATATGGAAAAACAAGAACTTACTTAGAGCAAACTAAAAAACTTGGAGATATAAAAGCAATTAGAGCTGTAGCTTCTGCCAATGGTAAAAATCCTATTTGGATTATAATTCCTTGTCACAGAGTTATTGGTTCCGATGGGTCATTAACTGGATATGCAGGAGGAATATGGCGAAAAAAATGGTTGTTGGAGCATGAAAATCCAGTAAAACAACAAACTCTGTTTTAAACTAAAAGGGGTATTAAATCGTTAATTTACCAATGAAAAAAGGTTTTTTTTTAGTGTTTTTATTATCGATAATTACTTTGAATGCTCAAGTTTCAAAGAATAAAACACTGATAAAATCCTTCAAAATTAAAAATGATACTATAAAAATTGATTCCATTAGTATAAGTTCTTTCAATTTTAAAGTTTATAAAAATGATTCTCTAATTAATCCTTCAAAGTATAGAATCAACTTTTCCAAAGCACAACTAATTTTTAGTGATAAAAGTTTAAAAAATTTAGATTCAGTCAAAATTCAATACAAACCTTATCCAAAATTTCTAACTAAAAAATACCAGCGTTTTGATAAAAAGTTAATTGTTACTAACAATACTTCTCGAAATTTATACAGTTTAACCACCAATGAATCTAAAAATCCCAATAAACCATTTGAGGGATTAAATGCCGTTGGAAATATAACTCGAGGGCTTACTATTGGCAATAACCAGAATGGTGTTGTAAACTCTACTTTAGATTTGCAAATTACAGGTAAAATATCTGACAACGTAACTCTAAAAGGCTCTATTATAGACACTAATATTCCTATTCAAGAAAATGGAAATACATATAAATTAAATGAATTTGACAGAGTTTTTATCGAATTATTTAGTAAAAGCTGGAAAATTACCGCAGGAGATATTTATTTGAATAACAGCGAAACTAAATATTTGAATTTTAATAAAAAAGTATCAGGTTTAGCGGTTAATGCAACTATTAAAAATAAACATTCGGAAATAAATTTAGAAACTTCAGGAGCTGTAGTTAGAGGTAAATATAAAAAGGTTCAATTTGTTGGTGTTGAAGGAAATCAAGGTCCTTATAAATTAAACGACTTAAACAATAATACTTATATTTTAATTTTATCGGGAACTGAAAAAATTTATGTAAACGGAAGGCTTTTAAAAAGAGGTACAAATTACGATTATACTATTGATTATAATAACGCCGAATTAACTTTTAATACCACTTTTCCTATTACTGCTAATATGAGAATAACAGCAGAATTTCAATATAACGACAGCGTTTTTACTCGATTTATTACTTATAATAATATCCATTTTAAAAGTAAAAAATTAGCAGTAAGTGGTTATTTTTACAATGAAAATGATGCTAAAAATCAACCTTTAGAACAAGATTTAACAGATACTCAAAAGCAAATATTAGCAAATGCTGGAAATGATTTAACAAAAATGGTAAGTCCTTCCGCATATATAGATACTTATTCTGAAAACAAAATTTTATATAAAAAAACACTTTTAGGAACTTCTGAAATTTTTGAATATTCTACCAATGAAAATGATATTTTATACCACGTTTCCTTTTCTTTTGTGGGTAATAATTTAGGAAGCTATAAATTAAAAGAAGTAATTGCTATTGGTAAAGTATTTGAATATGTAGGTGAAAATTTAGGAGATTATAATCCAATAATTCAACTTACTGCGCCTAATAAACTACAAGTAGCTGTATTTAAGGCAAATTATCAGCCATCTACAAAAACTTCTATAAATGCAGAAACCGCTTTTAGTGTTAACGATGCAAATTTATTTTCAAAAATTGATGATGAAAATAATAACGGATTTGCAACTCAATTTAATTGGAAACAAGTACTATTTTCTAAAAAATGGGAACTAAAAAGCAACTTGAGTTTAGATTATATAAATGATAATTTTAAAAGTGTTGAACGAGTTCAAAATATAGAGTTTAATAGAGATTGGAATATTAACACTTTAACTGGAAATCAGCAGTTAGTTACAACAGAATTACAACTTTTCAATAAAAAAAATAGTAACATTCATTATGCCTTTGAAAATTTAACTTTAGGTGGTGGATTTACAGGAAATAAACATCATTTATTTGGAAATATCGTTCATAATAATTTATCCATAAATTTTGATGGAAGCGTTTTGGATAATACTTCAGAAATAAGAAAAGGTACTTTTTCTAGATATCATATAGCTACAATTTACAATTTAGGAAAAGGATGGATTGGTACTAGATTTAATGGTGAAAACAATGAACAAACATCCGTTTTAACCCAATTAAAAGAAAATATTAGTCATAAATTTAATGCTTATGAAGGCTATTTTGGTATTGGAGATTCTACTAAAATATTTACTAAAATTGGAATAAAATTTAGAACTACAGATAGCATTCAAAACAATAAATTTACTCGTGCTAACACATCAAAAACGTATTATTTAAATTCCGATTTAATAAAATCAAACACAGCACATTTAACAGCATTTATAAATTATAGAACTGTAAAAAACACTAATTTTAAAGATGAAGAATCTCTGAATTCAAGATTAATTTATCAACAACAATTATTTCATCAATTCTTAAATTTTAGTACTGTTTATCAAACACTTTCAGGAACATTACCTCAGCAAGATTATTCTTATATAAAAACAGAACCTGGACAAGGATATTATACTTGGATAGATTATAATAACAATGGTATTAAAGAATTAAACGAATTTGAAATTGCGCAATTTCCTGATCAAGCTGAATATTTACGCGTTATTTTGCCAAGTATAAATTATATTGCAACACATCAAAATAAATTTACCCAAACAATAGGTATAAACGCACAGCAATGGAGTAATAAAAAAGGTATAAAAAAAGTGCTTTCACACTTAAATAATCAAACCTATATTTTGGTAGATAACAAACAACTTAAGCAACCTAAAAAATTTAATTTAAATCCTTTCGATATAAATAATCCTAATTTGTTGGCTTTAAATTATCATTTTACAAATACTATTTATTTTAACAAAGGGAAAAAGCATTTTACAACTAGTTATAGTTATCAAAAATCAAAAAATGTAAGTACTACAACTATTGATAATTTAACCAATAATTTACAAATACAGCAACTAACTTTTGAACATCAAATAGGTAAGTTTTGGTTATTTAACATTAATGGTAATCAAAGTAAAAATAAAACAAACTCTTTAAATTATACCAATAGAAATTTTGATTTGAAAAATTATAGTATTGCTCCAAAATTATCTTATTACTACAATAGCAACACCTATTTTTCTGTATTTTACGAGTTAAAGAATAAAGAAAATTTAATTGAAGGTTTTGAAGAGTTAAAATCTCATAAACTAGGACTTGAGTTTAATAATTCAAATAACTCAAGAAATTCTTTAAAAATAACCTTAAATTTGTTTAATAATAAATTTAAAGGAAATACTAATTCGCCTGTTGGCTACCAAATGTTAGAAGGTTTACAAGCTGGAAAAAACTATACTTGGAGTTTTCTGTTTCATAGAAAAATTAACTCGTTTTTACATTTAAATTTTAACTATTTGGGTAGAAAAAGCGAAACATCAAAAACAATACATACAGGATCTGTACAACTAAAAGCTGTTTTTTAACAAAAAAAAGAACCGAGTTTTGCTCGGTTCTTTTTATATTTTTATATTAGTTAAATTACATTTTCATTAACCAACTTTTATAGTCAACTTCACTTTTAATAATACTCTGTAATTCTTCAATTTTAACACGTTTTTGTTCCATAGTATCTCTAAAGCGAATTGTAACTGTATTATCTTCTAAAGTATTATGATCTACAGTAATACAAAATGGTGTTCCGGCAGCATCTTGTCTTCTGTATCTTCTTCCAACTGCATCTTTATCATCATAAGCTACATTAAACTCCCATTTTAAATCGCTAACAATTTTTTTAGCAATTTCTGGTAAACCGTCCTTTTTAACTAACGGTAAAATAGCAGCTTTTACAGGAGCTAAAACTGCAGGAAGTTTTAAAACAGTTCTTGTAGTTCCATTTTCTAATTCTTCTTCTTGTAATGAATTAGAAAAAACTGCCAAAAACATTCGATCTAAACCTATAGAAGTTTCTACAACGTATGGTGTATAATGTTCATTTAATTCTGTGTCAAAATATTTAATTTTTTTACCTGAGAATTTTTCATGACTTGACAAATCAAAATCTGTTCTAGAATGAATTCCTTCTAATTCTTTAAACCCAAAAGGAAATTTAAATTCAATATCCGCAGCAGCATCTGCATAATGTGCTAATTTTTCATGATCATGAAAACGATAATTTTCTTCTCCCATTCCTAAGGATAAATGCCATTTTAAACGAGTTTCTTTCCATTTTTCGTACCACTCTTTTTGTGTGCCAGGACGCACAAAAAATTGCATTTCCATTTGCTCAAATTCACGCATTCTAAATATAAACTGACGTGCAACTATTTCGTTTCTAAAAGCTTTTCCAGTTTGTGCAATTCCAAAAGGAATTTTCATTCTTCCCGATTTTTGAACATTTAAAAAATTCACAAAAATACCTTGAGCTGTTTCCGGGCGTAAATATAATTCCATTGCAGAATCTGCTGAAGCTCCTAATTTAGTACCAAACATTAAGTTAAACTGCTTAACATCTGTCCAATTTTTTGAACCAGAAACTGGGCAAACTATTTCTAGTTCTTCAATTAATGCTTTTACATCAGCTAAATCTTCACCTTCTAAAGATTTTCCCATTCGTTTTAATATGGCTTCACCTTTTTCTTTATAACCAATAACTCTTGCATTAGTTGTTAAAAATTCATCTTTATTAAAAGCGTCTCCAAAACGTTTAGCTGCTTTTGAAACTTCTTTTTCAATTTTTGCATCTAATTTTGCAACATAATCTTCAATTAAAACATCTGCACGGTAACGCTTTTTAGAATCTTTATTATCAATTAAAGGGTCGTTAAATGCATCTACATGGCCTGAAGCTTTCCAAATAGTTGGATGCATAAATATTGCGGAATCAATGCCTACAATGTTTTCATTCATTTGCACCATTGCTTTCCACCAATATTCTCTAATGTTTTTCTTTAATTCTACACCATTTTGTGCATAATCATAAACTGCGCTTAAGCCGTCATAAATTTCACTAGATTGAAATACATATCCGTATTCTTTTGCGTGTGAAACTACTTTTTTAAATTGATCTTCTTGTTTTGCCATGGTGCAAAAATAGTAAAGGTTTTACACCTACAAAACAAAAAAGTGGAAATAGCCTAAACTATTTCCACTCAATCAACATTAAATACAAATTGGAGTTTCCTTTTTACTTTAATACAATTTTAGTCTCTCCAGCAAATTTATTATTTATAAAAATATTTACCATATAAGCTCCACGATTTATATTGTCTCTATTTACTTCAACTAA
This sequence comes from Lutibacter sp., assembly GCF_033723435.1. Lineage (GTDB taxonomy): Bacteria > Bacteroidota > Bacteroidia > Flavobacteriales > Flavobacteriaceae > Lutibacter. The sequence continues at coordinate 254,335 of NZ_JAWVXC010000004.1, forward strand.
AGAAATAACATCAACTGCTTCATTTAAATAATTTACAATTGTTTTGTCGCTGTAATCAATAGTTGTAGTTTCATCTGCCAACATTAAAGATCCTTTAGGCGCAATAGTATTTCCTTTAGCGTCCATTATTTGAATATAAACCTCTCTTTCTCCTTGATCCGTAATTTCATTTTTATCAATAGTAAAGTTAATTCTAAATGCATCGGTATTTCTAGCTCTAGAAGTTTCTACTAATTTTCCATTATTACGAGTTCTCATTGCTAATATTTTAGCAGTTTTCACTTTTAAAACAGATGCTATTGCAACTTTTTGTGATAAATTAAGATTTTTTAATGATAACGTATCGTTCATTGCTTTTTGCGTTGAAATTTTAACATTAGCACTATCTAAATTTGTTTGCAAAACCGTGTTCATTCCTGTTAATGAATCATTTAAGTAGAATAAACGTTGATTTGTTTTTTGTAAAGCAGCAATTTGTCTTCTGTATTTTCTAATTAAACGGTAATCTGTTGCTTTTAGGTTTTTTATTGAATCTCGTAAACCTATAATTCTATCTCTTTCTAAGGAAAGTTCATTTGACATAGATGTATTTTGTGAAATAGCATCCTCGTATTTCACTATCATACTATCTAAGTTTTGTTCAATTTCTACTTTTTCGTCCTTAATTGCATTATTAACTTTTTTATAATTATTGTTTATATAAAAAGTGTATGCTAAAACTCCCGCCAGCAAAATTGCCAATGCAATGATAATAAGTTTGTTATTGTTTTTTTTATCTTCCATTATAAATACTTTTGATTATAATTAGCTAACGCTAATAATCATTTTAAATTATACTTAATATAATTTTTTTTATAAAGTTTTTGTGGAGTTTTATAAAACTACGAAATAAATTACTAGAAAGCTAATTTTTAACAGTTCTTTTAAATTTGTATTTTTAGAAAAAAGTTTTGCTATGAATTTTTTTAAAAATGTTTTTGATATTTTCTTTCCAGAAATTTGTTTGTCTTGTAATGCAATATTAGCAGCAAACGAACAAGTGCTTTGTATAAATTGCAGACACGATTTACCATTAACTAATTTTAGCTTTGAACCTAATAACTTGGTTGAAAAATCATTTTATGGAAAATATCCAATACAAAACGGAACCGCTTTATTTTACTTTTATAAACAAGGAACCGTTCAAAAATTAATTCACAATCTAAAATATAAAAACCAACAACAAGTTGGTGCTTTTGTAGGAGATTGGCTTGGCGAAGAAATGCTAAAAAGTAAACGATTCCAAAATATAGATTACATAATACCAGTTCCGTTACATAAAAACAAATTAATAAAACGTGGATATAACCAAGTAACAACATTCGGGAAAAGTTTATCTAAAAAACTTAGTATTCCTTTTAATGAAGAAATTTTAATACGAGTTTCTTCAACCAAAACTCAAACTAAAAAAGTTAGATTGGACAGATGGAAAAACGTACAAGAACTTTTTTATGTACCTGAACCAAATAAAACATCTAATAAACATATCCTATTAATTGATGATGTAATCACAACGGGGGCAACACTTGAAGCTTGCTGTAATGCATTTAAAAATTCAACTGGAATTAAAATTAGTATTGCTTGTATGGCATATACTAAATAGCAAAAGTAACAGACATTTTTTTTATTAAATTAAACAAATAAGTTGTTATTTTGCATTAAATATAATCTTCCATGAAATTAAAAGTTTATTTTATAATTTTAATCACTTTATTTGGACTTACACTTACTAATTGTGCCAAAAGAGGAAGGCCAACTGGTGGTAAAAAAGATAGTATACCGCCATTATTAGTACACGCAGTACCCGCTAATAAAAGCATTAATTTTATAGCTAAAAAAATAAAGATTTCATTTGATGAATATATAAAACTGAAAGATGTAAATAAACAGTTAGTTATTTCTCCTCCGTTAAAAAATACGCCAATAATTACACCAGTTGGAACAGCAAGTAAATTTATAAGTTTAAAAATTTTAGATACGCTACAACCAAATACTACTTACACTTTTAATTTTGGAAATAGTGTTGTTGATAATAACGAAGAAAATAAATTAGAACGTTTTAAATATGTAGTTTCAACAGGATCATACATAGACTCTTTAACCGTTTCTGGAAAAGTTTATGATGCCTTCAATCAAAAAACAGATGAAGATATTACCGTAGAATTATACGAAATAACCAAAACTTTTAATGATTCCATCGTATACAAACAAAAACCAATTTACGTAACTAGCACAATAGATACAACTGCTAATTTTGAAATTGAAAATATAAAAGCTGGTAAATATTTATTAGTTGCTTTAAAACAACCATCTAAAAATTACATTTACCATCCAAAACAAGATAAATTTGGGTTTTATAAAAAAATTATTTCTGTTCCAACAGATACTACTTATGAATTTCCAATATTTAAAGAAATACTTCCTTTTAAAATGATTAAACCAAAAGAAGTATCCAAAGGGCATATTATTTTTGGTTTTGAAGGAAATCCAAAAAAATTAAAAATTGAACTGCTAAGCTCAAAACCTGATAATTTTAAAAAAGCAGAATATTTTGAAAATGGTAAAGACACTGTTAATTATTGGTTTTCAAAGTTAAAAGCAGATTCTTTACTATTTAAAGTTACTAACAAAAAGTATATAGATACTTTTACTGTAAGATTAAGAACCGCTAAAAAAGACTCCCTTCAGATTTCAAAAATCACAAAATCCGTTTTAGATTTACGCGATACTTTTGCCATAAAATCCAATATTCCAATAACAACTATTGACACATCAAAAATAAAACTTCTAGTAGATTCTTTAAACGTAAAATACACTTCTACTTTAGATAAAAGTAAAACTAAACTTTACTTAAATTTTGAAAAAAAATTTGACAAAAGATATACCGTTAATTTTTTGCCAAACGCCATTAAAGATATTTTTGAAAACACAAATGATACTTTAAAATATAAATTTACTACCAAAAACATAGATAGTTATGGAAATATAAACCTAAGTGTTTCAAATGTGAACTCTCCTGTAATTATTCAATTACAAACCGATAAAAATATAGTTGTTGCTACAAAATACATTTCAAAAAACAAAAATTTAAAATTTAAAAATTTACCACCAAAAACTTATATTATCAAAGCAATTTTTGATGATAATAACAATGGTATTTGGGATACTGGAAATTTTTTAGATAAAAAATATCCTGAAAAAGTTCAGTATTTTAACAAAAAACTAAAATTAAGAGCTAATTTTGATTTAAATGAAGTTTTCATACTAAAATAGTATTCAATAAGTTAATAATTAATAGATTAAAAAGATTTTATTACATTTGAAACAATTAACTACCTCAAATTTGAATCACCTACTAAAAATAATAACCCCATTTTTAACATGCTTTTTTATGTTATCTGGCTTTGCTCAAGATCGCTCTAGCCATGAAATTGGTTTTATTACTGGCTCTGCATCATTCACTACAGATTATGGGCAACGCTATAATTTTAGAGCAAATATTGGTGGTAATGTCGGTATGGGAGTAGGTTTAATTTACTATTTAAATTTTACCGACTATAGATACAGATGGAATCAACGAACTAATTATTTCAATGAGCATTTTAGAGTTAGAACTGAATTATCCTATATGTCAGCAAAGTTGGACCATTTTGGTAAATATGTTGACCCTAGCCAAACTTCTTTAGAAGCTGATAAACTAAGAGCCATGCACGGAAAAACTCAAATAATAAATTTTGGTGCTCAACTTGAATTTCATTGGGTAGATATTGTCGATTTTGGTTCAAGAAGAATTCCTGATTTAAAATGGTCTCCATATTTAAGTGCTGGGGCTATGGTAGATTATTATAAACCTGAGTTAAAATCAGATATGGGAGATTGGGAACAAGATATTTCTGTAATTTATCAAAAATGGCGAGTTCCTGGAGCAATTAGTGTTAAACCTAATTTCACCATGTCAGCAACTTTAGGTTTAGGTACACGACATAAATTAGGTGAATATTCTGATATATTAATTGAAGCCCGTTGGCAATATTTTTTCTCAAATTTTATAGATGGACTTAATGCCAAAGATGATCCCGCAAATAAATATAACGATTGGTTATTATGGGTTCATGTTGGTTATACTTACTATTTAAACTAACTGAAGCGCTTGTTCTAAATCGTTTATTAAGTCTTCTTCATCTTCAATACCTACACTTAATCTAACCAAAGCATCAACAACTCCTGTTTTTTCACGTTCTTCCTTTGGAATAGAAGCATGCGTCATACTTGCAGGATGACCACAGAGTGATTCTACACCTCCTAAAGATTCAGCAAGTGTAAATATTTTAAGATTTTCAACAATTTTAAAAGCATCTTTAATATTATTTCCTTTAGTAACAAAAGAAACCATGCCTCCAAAATCTTTCATTTGTTTTTTAGCAACTTCGTGATTTGGATGACTTTCGAACCCTGGCCAATAAACTTTTTCAACTTTAGGATGATTAGCCAAAAATTCAGCAACAGCTTTTCCGTTTTCACAATGACGTTGCATACGAACATGTAATGTTTTTATTCCGCGTAAAACCAAAAAACTATCCATTGGCCCACAAACTGCTCCACAAGAATTTTGAATAAAATATAATTTTTCAGCTAAATCTTTATCATTAACCACAAGAGCTCCCATTACCACATCAGAATGGCCCCCTAAATATTTTGTAGCTGAATGCATTACAATATCCGCTCCTAAAGTTAAAGGTTGCTGTAAATATGGTGTTGCGAATGTATTGTCTACAGCCAATAAAACATTATGATTTTTTGCAACTTTAGAAACCGCTTCAATATCAATAATGTTCATCATTGGATTAGTAGGAGTTTCTACCCAAATAAGTTTTGTTTTTTTATTAATAAAATCTCCTATTTTAGTAGCATTTTCCATGCCAATAAAATGAAATTTAATTCCAAAATCCTCAAATATCTTGGTGAATATTCTATACGATCCTCCATATAAATCATTAGTTGAAACTACTTCATCTCCTGGTTTTAATAACTTTAAAACAGTATCAATTGCAGCTAAACCTGATCCAAAAGCTAATCCAAATTTTCCATTTTCAATACTTGCAAAAGCATTTTCTAAAGCTGTTCTAGTTGGATTTGCTGTTCTTGAATACTCATATCCTTTATGCTTACCCGGAGAAGTTTGAGCGTAGGTTGATGTTTGATATATTGGAGGCATTACTGCTCCTGTTGCAGAATCATGTTGTTGATTTCCGTGAATAGTTTTCGTATTAAATTTCATCTTCATTTAGAGTTTTAAATTCACTAATTGTTGAGCGACAAATGTACTTATTCTTTAGTTATTTTTTTAATTAATTTTCCAACGGTTAATCCTTGAATAATTATGGAGAAAACTACAATTATATACGTAATTATTAAAAATAAATCGCGATGCATTTCTACAGTTAAACTTAAAGCTAAGGCAATAGAAATTCCTCCACGCAAACCTCCCCAAGTCATAATTAAATTAGTTTTTGGAACAAATTCTAATTTTTTGGAATAAACTTTAATTGGGTACATTAAGGATAAATAACGAGCTAATAATATAATTGGTATGCTTATTAAACCCGCTAAAATATAATGATTATTAAAAGTAAGAACTAATATTTCCATTCCTATTAACACAAACAATAATGCATTAAAAAGCACATCGGTTAGTTCCCAAAATTTATCAACATATTGTTCTGTTGTTTTACTCATAGAGGTTTCTCTAGCGGTATCATTACCAACAAATAATCCTGCCGTTACCATTGCTAAAGGTGCGGACAAATGAAATTCTTGAGCAATTAAAGTTCCTCCCATTACCGCTGCTATAGTTATAATTACTTCAATATCGTAATCATCAATAGATTTTAATAATTTATATGTAATCCATCCTATTAGTAACCCAAATGCAATACCTCCAACTACTTCAAATAAAAACATTTCTGCAACATGACTAAAGGTAACACTGCTTCCGCCTTCAGCAATTTTATATATTGTTAAAAATATTACGACTCCAACGCCGTCATTAAACAATGATTCTCCTACAATTTTAGATTCCAATTTTTTTGGTGCTCCAACTTGTTTTAAAATTCCTAAAACTGCAATAGGATCTGTTGGCGAAATTAAAGCTCCAAATAACAAACAATAAATAAAATCGACTTCTAAATTAATTAGTTTAAAAACATAAAACGTAAAAAATCCAACCAATAAAGTTGAAATTATCGTACTAAATGTAGCAAAAAATATTATTGGTTTACGATGCACTTTTAGCTGTTGAAAATTAGTGTGTAATGCCCCTGCGAACAACAAAAAACTCAACATAACATCTAATAAAACAGACTGAAAATCAATTTGAGAAATTAATAATTTCTCGTGTTCTAATAATGTATCGCTAAATAAACTTGTAGCTAAAATTAACAAAGTAAATATAATTGTGATTAACATTAAACCAATGGTGTTTGGTAATTTTAAAAATCGGACATTTATATAACCAAATACTGCGGATAGTACAATTAAAATAGTAGCAACTACATATAAACTCATAACTAAATAAATTTCAACAACTGCAAAATTATTCCTAAATGGATACCTTCATGGTAAGCATTAAATGCAATTCCATCTTCAATAGAATTTAAAGTAATATTTACACTTGTTTTATAGGTAAAATATTTTTTAAACATTTGTTTTTTATAATCTTCTTCCAACCTTTTGGGTAATTCTAAAAAAAGCTTTTTTATCTCTAAAAATTCATCTTCTAAAATTGGGTTTTTAGGAAATGTACCTTTTTGAAAACGTTCAATCATATCGTTAGAAATTAAACATTCTAACTCTGATAACTTATAACAAAGTAACTGTTGTGTAACTACTAAATGAGCTACATTCCAAACAATATTATTATTAAACCCTTCTGGTATTTTATTTAATTGATCTATGGTTAAATTTTCAATACTTTTTAATATTAATTTTCTAGATTGTTGTAAAATTTCAAATTGTTTATTCATTGTTTTTTGATTTTTTATAAAAGTATTCAAAAATTAATTAATATCCTCTTAAATTTACGCTACACAAAATACAAGCCCATGAAAAAAATATATTATTTAAAAACTTGCGATACTTGTAGAAGAATTTTGAAAAGCATGGATACAAGCGATTACATTTTACAAGAAATTAAAACAAACCCTATAACAGTTAAACAATTAGAAGAGCTTTATAAATTAACCAATAATTACGAAGTTTTATTTAGTAAAAGGGCGAAAAAATACAAGCAAATGGACTTAAAAAGTCAGCATTTAACAGAAGAGGACTTTAAACAACTTATTTTAGAAGAATATACATTTTTAAAACGCCCTGTTATTGTTAATAAAAAAGATGTTTATGTTGGAAATACACAAAAAAAAGTAAGTGTTTTTTGATTTTTTATAATTTTACATTCGTTTTTTATCAAATACATAAAAACGACTTTTTCGAAATATTTAATTTCTAATCCTTTCTTAAAACCTAAAAATAAAGGTAATTTACTCCATTACTAAATTTAATTTAAAAAAAATGAAAAAATATTTATTATTATTTGCTGCAATAGCAATGGCTACAAGTGCAAGCGCACAATTTTATGTTTCTGGAAGTGCAGGCTATGCAACTGGAAGTTCTGATATGCTTTTAGGAACAAAAATTACTGCAACGCAAACTGAAAATTCCTATGGAAGTTATGGAGAAGGAGCTAATTATCAATTTAGAGCTGGATACTTTTTTAACGATACTTTTGGTGTTGATTTAGGTTTAGCATATTTACACGGTACAGATCAAACTGTACAAAAAGTTGATATAGCAAATTACAGAAATACCAATGCAATTGCTAGAGCAAGGGCTATGGGATTATCTGCATCTATTGTTTATAAATTCTCTAAGCATATCTATGGTAGATTTGGAGCGTTAATTAAAGTTGGTGGTAAAACTGAAGCTGTTGTAAGTGATAAAAATTATTATGCTGCTGAAGGCGTAACAGTTGCTACTGCTTTCAGTGTACCTGACGGATCTTATCTACAAACAAATTATAAAGAAGATTATCATGGTGTACTACCGCTAGGTTTTGCAGGAGCATTTGGTTATAAACATGATCTTAATGAAAATTTATCTTTATTTATTGAGGGTGAATATTTAGGTATTAGTGTTAAAAGAGATTATTCTGAAATCACTGAGTTTAATACCGATTTAGTACTACCAAATGGAGATATTGCTGCTGCAGGAGTTAAATCTTTAGATAATCTTCCTGATGGTTATGTTATAAAAACTACTTATGTTGATACATTATCAAATACTAATACTGACCCTTCAAAAGAATTAAGTCAAAAAGTTCCTTATTCTTCATTCGGAATTAACTTTGGTATTACATATACTTTTGGAAGTAAAAAAGAAGCTAAAACTAACTAAGTTTAGTTTTTAAACATAAAAAAAGCGGCTTAAAGCCGCTTTTTTTATTCCTTAATTTTAATTTATTTTTTAGCGTATAACATTGGGTTAGTGTCCTCATCATTATACATTTTCATTTGTTTATATACTTTCATATACTTTTCACCTGTTGCAATATCGTTCAATAAATCATCAATTGCAGTTGATAAATCTACACGTTGTTCTAACAATACATTTAATTTAACTTGACATTTATTTCTATGATCTTCTGAAGCACTTTCTCTTGTAGCTTCTTCATTCATATGGTATATTTTTAACGCTAAAATAGATAATCGATCAATTGCCCAAGCTGGAGTTTCAGAATTGATTTTTGCGCCATCTTTAACTTGAACATCTTTAAATTTATTTAAAAAATAACTATCAACATATTCAACCATATCTGTTCTATCTTGATTAGAAGCGTCAATTTTTCGTTTTAATTTGATTGCTTCAACAGGATCAATATCTGGTAATCGAATAATATCTTCATAATGCCATTGCACAGTATCAATCCAACATTTTCTGTATAATAAATGTTCAAAAGTGTTACTTTCATAAGGATTTTCAAAAGGTTGGTCTACAGAATCTATGATGTGATATTTTTCTATTACTTTATCAAAAAGTTCGTTGTATTGTTTTGCTTTCATAATTGTTTTTCTAAAATATGTAAATATTCAACGGTTGCCGTTGCTTTATGATTTCTGTTTTCAGTTTTATCGGCTTTAAACCGCTGATAATTTGTGGTTTTTAAACTATACTTTCCGTAAGCCTTCATAATATTTTCAACTTCATTTTTAGTCATTAAACCTTCGTTATTATAGCTTAAAAAAATGTATTTAAATTTAGCATTTTTTATTAAGTCTTCAAAGGCTTTTTTAACTTCTCCTTTTTTGCAATAAGAGGATTTATAATAATCTCGTAATCCAGTTTTTCCTTTTGGTTTAAACGAATCGTATAAAGCAATAGTATTTAAAATATGATAATTTGCTCCATATTGACGAGCATTATAAGGCGGATCTAAATATAAAATATCTCCAGCTATTTTTTTTATTAATTTATTGCTATCCTCCTTAAAAACCTGATGAGCATTTTTTGTGATTTCAAATTCTGCGGGTTTTAAAACCAATGTTTTTTGAGCTGATTTTTTTATTTTTTTTAAATACGCGCCATAAACCGATGCTGTATTTGCAACTTTATCGGCACTTTCAATTAAAGTTGCCAATAAAAAATAATAGACCTCGTTTGAAATTTCAGAATTAGATTTCCATAATTCTATTTGCAATCTGATAGCATCTATTTTTTTACCATTTTCGGAAGAAAAATATTGTCTATTTTCTTTTCCATTTTCACTGTAATTATCAAAGATAAATCCTTCAATTCCTTCTAAATTATTAAGAAACTCAATATATTTATCGCAATTTAAACTTTGATAATTACCTATGTAATTTTTATTTAAAACATAGCTATACTGCTCAATATCATTTGCTATAACTTGCTTAACCGAAGGTTTAAAAGTTCTACCTACAATACCTGTTCCGGCAAATAAATCGCAGAATACTAGGTTTGAAATATCTTTTCCAACGGTTTCTTGAATAGATTTTTTTATAAAGGAAGAAAGTTTATTTTTAGATCCTATGTAATTCACTAATAACTATTTAATTGCCCAAATTATATCTGTAAAAATTGACTTATCCTTCAAAGATAATGTTATCAATTTTGAGCGGTTAAAATTAAGCAAATAAGTTGAAATTAATTGCTTTAACCAACTTATTTCCGCTTTTAATTTCCAATGTTCATCTGCATTGTTTGTATTAACTAAAACAATAAAAAGCCTGTTTTTAAAATGCTGCCGTTGTTGGCTACTTTGATTTTTATATAACCACTTTATTAACTCGTCAGGATGCTTTTTTGCGTAAGCAACCGTTTTATTAAACGCTTTAGGAAAAACCGTAGTTTTATGATCAAAGGGAATGTTTTCTATAAAAAAATCAGTGTATCTATCAAACGAATTTTTATGTGCTTTTACTTTTTGATGTTCACAAAAAATAGTTTCAATGCCTTTTGCGGACCAAAAATTGAACCATCTGTTTAAAGCATAATTTTTTAATTCTTCTTTATTAGTTTCATCCTTAAAATCAATTTCTATTTTTTCAAGAAGCAAATTAAACGAATATGTTTTATAGATAAAATTGGTAAGTTTATCAAAATCATCGGTTTGTCTTCTTCCCCAAACATATTTAAGTTTTGTTCTGTAATTAAGTTCTTTTTCTAGCCTTTTATAATCCATGAAATTAAGTGAATTTTCGTTCAATTAACATTAACAATCGTTCTTCAAACTCTTGCTTATTACTCCAATCATAATCTGGTTTTACAAGTTTTAAAAGAAAATTCTTTGCTTCTTCTTCGCTATTAAATGTGTTTAACTGCGAAATTACACGGTTAAAATCTTCTTGACTTCCATTAAATAATTGATTAACAAATGCAATTCTATCATTTAATCCTATTTGCAAATTATTTTTAAACAAAGCATCATTTAAAGTTCTGTTTTTAGCAGATGTTTCTTCTGATATTATAGGATTTTCTTTAGTAACATTTTCAAATATTTTAGTTGCTTCTGTTGAAGATATTGCGTCCTTAAATTCTTCTTCTAATGAGGTTTGAATAGAATTTATTTCTTCAACTTCTTCCTTCTCAAACACAATTTCTTCTTCGTTAAGTGAAAATTCTACCTGTTCAAAATTTGAAGTTTTACTTAACATATCCACCTCACTATCAATGCTTTGATTCATTTCAGCAACTGCTTCCTCGTTAAACTTATCTTCTTTAATTTCAATGTTTTCTTGGTTTTCAACACTAGTGTTATTTTCTATTTCCTCTTGCTCATTCAAAAATTTAGCAATCGTCAATTTTTCATAAATAGCTTGTGCTTTTTTATATAAAACCTCTATTTCTTCATCATTTTTTAACTGTAAAACACTGTGTGCCAAACTAACTAATTCTGCTTCTAATTTTTTGTGCATAAGTTGCGGTGTTAAATAATTTTTAGTGTGTTATTTTTAATAAATTTGTATTTGTTAAAACAATCAAAAACTTGTTTTAGTAACGAACATAAACGAATTTAAAAAAATAAACTATTTATAATTTCGTTTTGTTCAAAATTAAATTTACCATAACCTTTGAATTGTGAAATTACAAAATGTTTCTTGAAAATACCGTAAATTATAATGAACAATTTGGCTGGATCGAAGTTATTTGTGGATCTATGTTCTCTGGCAAAACCGAAGAACTGATTCGTAGACTTAAACGCGCCAAATTTGCAAAACAAAAAGTGGAAATTTTTAAACCTACTATTGATGTTAGATATGACGAAGAAATGGTAGTTTCACACGATGCAAATGAAATTCGTTCAACTCCTGTTCCTTCGTCTGCAAACATTAGAATTTTAGCTAATGATGTAGATGTAGTTGGTATTGATGAAGCACAATTTTTTGATGATGAAATTGTAGCAGTTTGTAATGACTTAGCTAACAGAGGTATTCGTGTTATAGTTGCTGGTTTAGATATGGATTTTAAAGGAAATCCGTTTGGTCCAATGCCAGCATTAATGGCAACTGCAGAATATGTTACTAAAGTACATGCTGTTTGCACAAGAACAGGAAACTTAGCACATTATAGCCATAGAACTGCTGCAAGTGACGAGTTAGTTCTTCTAGGGGAAACCCAAGAATATGAACCACTTAGCAGAGCAGCTTATTTTAAAGCTACTAATAAAGATCAAATTAAAAAGGTTAAACCTAAAAAATAGGATGAATAACCACATAACAAAACTTGAAATAAACTTAAATTCATTAGAATTTAATCTTAACTATTTTAAAAGCAAACTTAAAAGCACTACAAAAACACTAGCAGTTGTTAAGGCATTTGGTTACGGAAGCAGTGCTGTTGAAGTTTCTAAATTTTTAGCAGATAAGGTTTCGTATTTTGCTGTTGCTTATTTAGATGAAGGAATTGCTTTGCGCAAAGCAGGAATTATAAACCCTATTTTAGTTTTACATCCTGTAATTAGTAATTTCGAAAAATTAATTGAATATCAATTAGAACCTAATATTTATTCATTTAAACTGTTAAATTCCTTTTTAGCATGTGCAGAAAAATTTTCTCTAAATAACTATCCTATTCATATTAAGTTTAATACTGGATTAAACCGTTTAGGCTTTGACAAAAAAGATGTTTCTAAATTAACAGAGTTGCTTAAATTACAAACTAGTATAAAAGTAACCTCTATTTTTTCTCATATTGCTGCAAGTGAAGATTTAAATGAACGAAATTTTACTTTAAACCAAATTAGCAATTTTAAAGCTATTTCTAATGAATTTATTGAAAAGTTAGGATATGCTCCAATAAAACACATGCTAAATACTTCAGGAATTATTAATTATAATGCTGAAGCTCAATTTGATATGGTTAGATTAGGAATTGGATTATACGGTTTTGGTAATGACGATAAAGAAACATCAAAATTAAAAAATGTACTTACTTTAAAATCTATTATTTCACAAATTCATACCGTTCACAAAGGAGATTCTATTGGATATAACAGAGCTTATATAGCTACTAAAACCATAAAATCTGCGACTATTCCTATTGGTCATGCCGATGGTATTTCTAGGCAGCTAGGCAATAAAAAAGGCTATATTTATATAAATGATAAAAAAGCACCAATTATTGGTAATGTTTGTATGGATATGATTATGATAGATATAACTAATATTGAATGTGAAGAGGGTGATGAAGTAATTATTTATAAAAATCAATCTCACATTGAAGATTTAGCTAAAAACGCTAATACTATATCTTACGAATTAATTACTGCAATTTCTCAACGAATAAAAAGAGTGTTAATAAAAAGTTAAATATTTTTAATCCATTTTAGTATATTAGCATCCATAATTAACCAAAATTTCAACAAAAAATGGGAATGCTAAAAGAATTTAAAGACTTTGCAATGAAGGGAAACCTTGTAGACATTGCTGTAGGTTTTGTTATGGGTGCTGCATTTAAAAGTGTAGTAACCTCATTTACAGGAGGTATTGTTTCTCCACTTATTGGATTAATTTTCAAAGCCGACTTTAAAGATTTAAAATATGTAATAACCGAAGGAACTGCTGACGCTACTGGAAAAATTACCGGTGAAGTTGCAGTATTATATGGCGATTTTATTACTAACTTAATTGATTTTATTATTGTTGCTTTTGTAATGTTTATGATTATAAAAGGAATTAATAAACTGAAAAAGAAAGAAGAACCAGCTCCTGAAGCACCAAAAGGACCAACTCAAGAAGATTTATTAACCGAAATAAGAGATTTATTATCTAAAAAATAAACCAAACTTTATTTAATAAATCAAAAAGGGTTGTGTATGCAACCCTTTTTTTATGATTTCTTTTTTGATTTATAAACTTCAGCAATAGTTGGAGAATTTTCAGTTTTGTTTATAAGAATTAATTCGTCATTTACAGCTACTTTACCTATTTTTAGAACTTTAAAATAAATACCACTTTTAGTAGTATTCCAAAATTGCTTTAAAAATTGTTGTGTTTTAAATACAATTCCAAGTTTTTTACAAGGCGTTCTAGGTTTTGTAACTTCAATAATGGTTTCTCCTAATTTATAAACATTTCCAACACAAATTACTGTTTCATCAAGATTAGAAATAGTTAAATTTTCACCAAACATACCAAAATGCCAATCTAAATTTGGAAATAATTCTTTCCAATATTTATAATGGTTTTCTGAATAGGCATATACCGCCTGATCTTCTCCGCCGTGATATCTTCTATCTACAACAACATCATTAACTACATCTTCTTTTCCTAAAGAAATAGAGTTATTTACTGGATATTTTAAAATCCCTGTAACTATTTCTTCTCCTTTATAAATTAGTTTTTCTTTTTTTCCAATATTTACAGAAATTACTTTCATTACGCTTTAAATTTTAAAAGTGATTCAGCAATTTTTCTATCATTAGATAATCTAGGAACTTTATTTTGACCTCCTAATTTTCCAACAGATTTCATATAACTATTAAACCCTCCTTTTTTAATTGGTGTAATTTTTAAAGGTTGCAAAATATTTCCTTTAATTAAATCGAAATAATAAGGGTTTTGCTTTTGTAATGAAACATCCACCTTTTTAGAGAATTCACTCATGTTTTCTGGTTCATTTTCAAATTCAATAAACCACTCGTGATAAGGCAATTCATTAACTGGTGTAATTTGTGGCGCAACAGTAAATTCGTTAATTTTAATTTCCGAATTTTTAGTGTTTTCATTTATAGCATACTCCACCTCTTTACCAATAACATGTTCTCCAAAAGCGGATATAAAATGTTTTATTCTACCAGTAACTATAATTCTTGGTGGATTTACAGATAAAAACTCTACAGTATCTCCAATATTATATCCCCAAAGTCCTGCGTTTGTATTTAAAATTAAAGCGTAATTCACACCAACTTTAACATCTTTTAAAGAAATTCGTGTTGGATTTTCATCAAAAAATTCATCGGAAGGAATGAATTCATAAAACATACCATTATCCACTAAAAGCATCATTCCTTTTTCTTTTTGAGAATCTTGAAATGCGAAAAAACCTTCAGATGCTGGATACAACTCTACCGTATCCACTTTTCTACCTATTAAATCTTCAAATTTATTTCTATAAGGTTCAAAATTAACGCCTCCATAAACAAACAAATTAAAATTTGGAAAAATTTCTCCAACCTTTTTGCCTGTTTTTTCAGTTAGTTTTTCAAAATACATTTGTACCCAACTAGGAATTCCACTAATTAAAGTCATATCTTCATTAACAGTTTCTTTAACAATTGCATCTACTTTTGTTTCCCAATCTTCAATGCAATTAGTTTCCCAACTTGGCATTCTGTTTTTAGTTAAGTATTGCGGCACATAATGAGCTGCAATTCCTGAAAGTCTTCCGGTTTTTATACCATTGGTTTCATTTAGTTCGGGACTTCCTTGTAAAAAGATCATTTTACCATTTACAAAATCAGATTTATTAGTTTGATTAATGTACAACAACAAAGCATTACGAGCTGCTGAAATATGAGTTGGCATAGAATCTTTAGTTAGCGGAATATATTTTACACCCGAAGTAGTTCCTGAAGTTTTTGCAAAATAAATTGGTTTTCCTGGCCATAAAACATCTGATTCGCCTTCTTTAACTCTATTAAAATATGGTTTTAAAGCCTCATAATCTTTTACTGGAACTCTATTTTTAAAATCTTGATAGGTTTTAATTTCGCTAAAATGATGATCTTTTCCAAATTGGGTATTTTTAGCTTGATTTATTATTTTTTTAAATATTTTTTGTTGCTCTGCAACTGCATTATTACTTTTCTTATAAAATTTAGATGCAATTTGCTTTGCAAAAGGTTTTGCTAAAATGGATTTTATTTTAATCATCATTCAAAATCAATATAATTTTCAGGGTTTACAGGTTGTCCATCGCGCCATAATTCAAAATGTAAATGCGCTCCTGTACTAAATTCGCCTGTATTTCCAGAAGCGGCAACAACTTCACCAGATTTTACAATATCTCCTTCTTGTTTATGCAGTACACTATTGTGTTTGTAAACCGAAATAAAACCAGCGGCATGTTGCAATACAATTACATTTCCTGTGTCTGGAGTCCAACCTGCAAAAATTACTGTTCCGTCCGCAACAGCTTTTACTGGTGTTCCTGCCTCAACTGCAATATCAATTGCAAAATGTTTTATTTCAATATTAAATCTATCCGTTATTGTTCCTGTTAAAGGGGCAAAAAACACAACGTCTGATGTTTTTTTAGCAGGATTAAAAAGACTGTACCTATCTTCGCTTTCTACATCTTTTCTAAAATCTAAATCGCTTTCAGATGGTGCTAAATTCACAGAATCTCTATTTAATTTAATCATTTGCATGGCAGAATCTTTATCAAAATTAACTTCTGATATTTTACCAGTTAATAATTCTCTAACATTTTGTAAGTACTGATTATTAACTTTTAAAACTTGTTCTAATGAATCGGTTTTATAAACTAATTGTGTTGCTTCTTTTTTTAGTTTAGTGGATGAATACCCAGGAATATATTCCTTTAATGGTGTAAACGCAATTAAAAAAATTGTGCCAACAATAAGTAATATTGAAAAAATACTTCCAAAAATAAATACATTTAACCGATTTAATTTAAAAGATAATTTCTCTTCAAAAGTATCTTCATTTAAAACTACTAATCGATATTTATCAATTAATTTTTGTTTAAACTTTTTTTTATTTGTGGTTGTTTTTGCCATAATTATGAATGCTCAAATATACAACGAAAATTTAGGTGAATTAGTTTTTAGGGCTTATGTTTAGATTGAAAAATTTCGATTTGCTTATTTATAAAAATTCATTTCATCTATATAATTCCAAACTTTTAATGGTAGCATTGTACTTATATCTTTATGTTCATGAATTGCTTTTCTTATAAATGTTGAAGAAATTTGAATAATTGGAGCTGGAACAAAATGTATATTTGGATGATTTTTAAAATCTTCTTTTATAGGTTTTGAATTTACACGTGGATACACATATAAATGATAATTTTTAAGAATAGTTTCGTAATTTTTCCACTTATGAAAACTTTGCAAATTATCTTCTCCCATAATTAAATTAAAATTAATTTCAGGATATTTTTCCTCTAAATGAATTAGCGTATTTATGGTGTAATTTGGCTGAGGCAACTTAAATTCAATAGTAGATGTTTTTAATTTTGGATAGTCTTCTACCGCTACATTTGCAATTGCTAATCTATGGTGGTTGCTAAGTAATGTTTCTTTTTGTTTAAATGGGCTTAATGGTGTTATTACAAGCCAAATTTCATCTAAATCAGAAAATTCGGCCATATAATTTGCAATTATCATATGTCCAACATGTATTGGATTAAACGTGCCAAAAAATAAACCTACATTCATTTATTTAAAAAATTGTTTACCAAATTATATGCATTTTTCTTAGCTATTTCTAATTCATCATTAACTAAAATCACATCAAAATCCGCTGCAAATTTTAGTTCTTTTTCTGCTTTTAAAACCCGTTCTTTTATTTTTTCTTCGCTATCGGTTTTTCTATTTCTTAATCTTCGTTCCATTTCTGTAATAGATGGTGGTTGTACAAAAATAGCTAATGTTTGATCTGGATATTGTGATTTTATATTTAAACCTCCTTTTACATCAATATCAAAAATTACATTTTTTCCTAAAGCCCAAATTCGTTCAATTTCTTTTTTTAACGTTCCATAAAAATTATCGGAATAAACTTCTTCCCATTCCACAAAATCGTTATTTTTTATATGCTTTTGAAATTCTTTTAAAGAAATAAAATAATAATCTTTTCCATGAATTTCTTTACCTCTTTTATCTCGAGAAGTTGCTGAAATAGAAAAATCTAAATTCAACTCTTTAAATTGTAATAAATGATGTACAATGGTAGTTTTCCCTGAACCTGATGGCGCTGAAAACACAATAAGTTTACCTGTTTTTTTCATTAACACATCGAATTTTTATAAAACATTAAGACTCTGTTCTTTTATTTTTTCAAGCTCATCTTTCATTTGAACTACTAAATTTTGCATTGCCGCAAAGTTAGATTTTGATCCCATAGTATTAATTTCTCTTCCCATTTCTTGCGTAATAAAAGCTAACTTTTTTCCATTAGAAATATCACTATTTAGTTCCTTTTTAAAATAATCTAAATGGTTTTTTAAACGAACTTTTTCTTCAGTTATATCTAGTTTTTCAATATAATAAATTAGTTCTTGCTCAAATCTATTTTGGTCTATTTTCGTTTCCAATTCAGAAATAGATTTTTGTAAACGTTCTCTAACTTGTGCAATACGCTGCGGATCAATTTCAATTATTTTATCTAATATTTTTTCAATGTTTTCAATGCGCAATTCAAAATCATTTAATAGCGCTTTACCTTCATCTTTTCTATATAAAATAATTTTATCTGTAGTTTCATTAATGGTTTTCTCAATTTGTTTCCATTCTTCTTCATCTAATTCTTCCCTCTCTGTTTTTAAAGAATCTGGTAAACGAACAGCCATTTTAAGCAACTCTATTTCATTAGAATCTACAATTTTTTTCAATTGATTCATATACTCTTTTACTACATTTTCATTTACTTTTGAATGCACTTCGCCTCCATTATTTTCAATATAAATTGAAAAATCTATTTTTCCTCTAATTAATTTTGACGCTATTTTTTTACGAACATCCAACTCTTTTTCTCTATAATAAGATGGCATTCTAACACTTACATCTAAATTTTTACTATTTAATGATTTTAATTCAATTGAAATTTTTTTTGTGGGAAGTTGTAATACGGTTTTCCCGTATCCAGTCATTGATTGTATCATGTATTCTAAAATTTAGACAAATTTACATAAATTTAATTTTGAATATTTTTTAAGCGAAGATTAAATTTTTTTTGTACTTCAACTTATGGTATTTTTGTTTAATAATTTAACATTTATACTTTCTTTTGGATAAAAACGCCCATATTTTAGTAATCCGTTTATCTGCTTTAGGAGATGTGGCAATGACAGTACCCGTAATAAGAGCTTTTATAAAACAACATCCATCTGTAAAAATAACTGTACTTTCAAAACCTTTTTTAAAACCTTTGTTTGCTGATTTAGAGAATGTTACTTTTTATACTGCTGATGTAAAAGGAAAACATAAAGGCTTTGCAGGGATTTATAAGTTATTTAAAGAACTTAAGTCACAAAATTTTACGGAAATTGCAGATTTACACAATGTGCTTAGGTCTATTATTTTACGAACTTTTTTTAAATTATCGTTTGTAAAAACTGCATATATTAACAAAGGAAGAGCCGAAAAAAAAGCTTTAACTCGTTCAAAAAACAAAATTTTCAAACAACTTAAAACTTCTCATGAACGTTATGCTGATGTTTTTAGAAATTTAGGTTATAAACTAAACTTATCAAACCCAACATTTCCTGCTAAACAAAATTTAGTTTCAGAAATTATAGAACTAACAGGAATAAAAAAACAACCTTGGGTTGGTATTGCTCCATTTGCTCAATATCAATCTAAAATGTATCCATTATCATTAATGAAAAAGGTAATTGAAGAATTATCTAAAAATACCTCCTATAAAATATTATTATTTGGTGGTGGAAAAAAAGAAGTTGTGTTATTAAATGAAATTTCAACTAATAACAAAAACACCATTAATATAGCAGGAAACCTTTCGCTAGAAAAAGAACTAGCTTTAATTTCAAACCTTGATGTTATGTTGAGTATGGATTCTGGAAACGCGCATTTTGCAGCTATGTTAGGTGTAAAAACCATTACTCTTTGGGGAGTTACACATCCTTTTGCGGGATTTGCTCCATTTAACCAACCATCAACAAATTGTCTACTTCCCAATCTAAAAAAATATCCAAACATTCCTTGTTCTATTTATGGAAATAAAGTTTTCGAAGGATATGAAAATGTTATGGAAAGTATTACTCCGAAAAAAGTTGTAAATAAAATAATAGAACTAGTATAAAAAAGATTTAAGTGTTATTTTTGCAATAAATTTTAAGGTATGAAAGTTACTATTTTAGATTCCGAAAGTTCTGTTTTAAATAAATTTATTGGTGAAATCAGAGATGTAACCATTCAAAAAGATACCATGCGATTTAGAAGAAACATTGAACGTATTGGTGAAATTACAGCTTATGAACTTAGTAAAACCTTAGAATTTAATTCGGAAAATGTAGCTACTCCATTAGGAACAAAAAAAGTTCAAACGCCTCAAAAAGATATTGTTATTTGCTCTATTTTAAGAGCTGGATTACCTTTACATAACGGAATTTTAAATTATTTTGACGATGCCGAAAATGCATTTATCTCAGCCTACAGAAAATATATTAATGAAAATGAATTTGAAATAAAAGTTGAATATTTCGCATCTCCAGATTTAACCAATAAAGTTTTAATACTTGCAGATCCAATGCTGGCTACAGGAAGATCATTGGCTAGTGTTTACGAAGGATTAAAACAAAATGGCACTCCAAAAGAAATTCATATTGCTTGTGTTATTGCTTCTACAGAAGGTATTGATTATATAAAAAATTACTTCCCTGAAAACACAAAATTATGGGTAGCTACTGTAGACGATAAATTAAATGAACACGGATATATTGTGCCTGGGCTAGGTGATGCCGGAGATTTAGCTTTTGGAAAAAAATTATAACAAATAAACACTTATTGAAAGTGCCAAAAACATAAACAGCAATACATTTCTAAGTAATTTTGACTTTAATTTAGGAATAAAATTTCCTAAAATAATTGCAGTAGGGAAAATTAAAAATAGCACTTCCGAACCATTTTTTACCATTGCCAATCCAACAACAACTAAAGAAACTATTAAATGATTTAATAGTAAAATCCATGTTTGTTTTAATCTATTATTTATCAAAATAATATTTGGCGTAACCCTAATTATGGACCAAATAAGTATAAAACCGAACAAAATTATTGGCAATAAATATTTTACTACGCTGTAATTATTAAAATCTAAATTAAAGTTAAAATTGAACTTTTGATAAAAACCTGGCAATTCATTTAAATATAAACAATACGTAAAATACAAAAAAACAGGCATTATAAAACCTATAATTGGTATGAAAAAATTTCTAATAGAAACTTTTTTGTATAAAATAATTCCAACATAAATAAGCACAAAAAACAAAAAACTCCAAAAATAAATTAGCGATGCAATTCCTATCCAAAAAGCAGCATCAAACAACTTTATTTTAGTATTTAAATTGCTAGATAAACTATAAATTTTACGAAATGCCAACAGCAAAAAAATATTAGACAATAATAAATTGGTTGAAAATAAACTCTCATAGAAAGTTCCTAAAAAAATTACACCAATTAATAATCCATATAAATTATCTAAGGTTAATTTGTTTTTAGAAATGATAAAATTAAACACCAACAACCATAAAACATATAAACAAAACAAAAACAATCTGTTAGCTAATAATTTTACAGAAATATTAGTTGTGTAAATATAAAATGTTGCAAAAAAGAAGTAAATAAATAGTAAACTAATTATTAAAATAACTCCTGCTGGTTTTGATTTCTTAAAAAAATTTGCAATCATTACTATATTTTTTACTTTTGCCTGTAAATATAATTAAGATATGATTGCAAACAATATTTTTAGAGCTATTGGTAACTTTTTTACAAATGTTGTCTTTCGTCCATATGATATGATTCGTTTTATGCATAACTGGTGGGCACAAAATACATTTAGCTTTATACTTATAATAATTGCCTTTATCGGTTTATTTTATTGGTTAAACGAATTAAAAAAGTACGAAAAATTGGGTGGCGAATAATTTTTTGCTCTTATAATCTTTATTTTTAATCACACTATTTGTGGGAAGCAAAAACAAACTTAAAAGATTTCGTGAAAACGAAACTTTTAGCAATGTCATTCAACCAACTCGATCTGAAGTTCTTGAAAATTTCAACTTAAAAGGAAAATGGCATTCTTTTTTTAAAAATAATAATCCTATTATTTTAGAACTTGGCTGCGGAAAAGGAGAATATACTATTGCTTTAGCACGTAAAAATCCTAATGTAAATTATATTGGAATTGACATCAAAGGAGCTCGTTTTTGGAGGGGTGCTAAAACAGCTTTAGAAGAAAATTTAACCAATGTTTGTTTTTTAAGAACTCAAATAGAACTTATTGATTTTTTATTTTCTAAAAACGAAGTAAGTGAAATTTGGATTACTTTTCCAGATCCTCAAATAAAATATAAAAGAACCAAACACAGATTAACTAATTCTGATTTTTTAAAAAAATATCATACAATTTTAAAGCCTGAAGGTGTAGTTCATTTAAAAACAGACAGTGAATTTATGCACGGTTATACTTTAGGATTATTACACGGTGAAGGTCATGAAATTTTATATGCACATCATGATATTTACAAAAACTATGTTTCGCCCACTGAAGTTACAGAAACTCAAACTTTTTATGAAAGTCAGTATTTAGAAACAGGAAAACCTATAACTTATATAAAATTTAAAATTCGTTATTAATTTTTTTATTTTTAACGAATGGAAAACAACCCACCAAATTTTTTTGATCGCGTTTACGCTGTTGCAAAACAAATTCCTTACGGAAGAGTTACAAGTTATGGTGCAATTGCTACTTATTTAGGCACTGCAAAATCTGCCAGAATGGTAGGTTGGGCAATGAATGCTTCGCACGGAAATGATGAAATTCCAGCTCATAGAGTTGTAAATAGAAAAGGATTGCTGACCGGAAAACATCATTTTGATGGAACCAATTTAATGCAACAATTACTAGAAAGTGAAGGTATTATTGTGATTAAAAATCAAATCCAAAATTTTGAAAAGGTATTTTGGAATCCTTCTAATGAATTAAAGTAAATACTTCATTTTCAAAAAATAAAATGTAACAATAGCCACATTTCTTTTTAGTACATATCTTTTTAATCCAATAGAACTTCTGTATATTTGTTGTTTAGAATCATTTTATATAACAACTATGGCAATTAATAAAAAAGACATATCAAAAGCACTTGAAACCATTACTGCTCCTGGAGAAGGTAAAAACTTAATAGAGAGCGGTGCGGTAAAAAATATTGTTACTTTTGATAAAGAAGTAATTGTGGATGTAACCATAAGTAATCCATCCTTACAAGCAAAAAAGAAAATGGAAGTAGAAATCATGAAAGTAATTCATGATTTGGTTGACCAAAAAGCAGATGTAAAAGTAAACGTACAAGCAATTGTTCCTGTAAAACCAGTAAACACTATTGAAAACAAGTTACCAGGTGTGCAAAATATTATTGCAGTTGCTTCAGGTAAAGGTGGTGTAGGAAAATCTACCATTACTGCAAACTTGGCAATTTCTTTACAAAAAATGGGGTTCAAAGTTGGCATTTTAGATGCTGATGTTTACGGACCTTCTATTCACTTAATGTTTGATGTTGCAAATGCTCGTCCATTATCGGTAACTGTTGATGGACAATCTAAAATGCAACCTATTGAAAGCTATGGAGTTAAAATATTATCTCTTGGTTTTTTTACAGGTGCAAATCAAGCTGTAATTTGGCGAGGAGCAATGGCTTCAAAAGCATTAAATCAAATGATTTTTGATGCAAATTGGGGAGAATTAGACTTTTTATTAATTGATTTACCTCCAGGAACAGGTGATATTCATTTGTCTATCGTACAATCCGTTGCTGTTACCGGAGCCGTAATTGTTAGTACTCCGCAAAATATTGCTTTAGCAGATGCTAAAAAAGGAGTTGCAATGTTTGCTCAAGCAGATATTAATGTTCCTGTTTTAGGAATAGTTGAAAACATGAGTTATTTTACTCCTGAAGAGTTACCAAACAACAAATACTATATTTTTGGCAAAGATGGAGCAAAAAACTTGGCAAACGATTCTGAAACAGCATTTTTAGGCGAAGTTCCATTAGTACAAAGTATTAGAGAAGCTGGTGATGTTGGTCATCCTGTAGCCTTGCAAGATAACACTCCACTAGAAAATGCTTTTTCTGATATCACAAAAAATATGCTTACTGAATTGGTAAAAAGAAATAAAAATTTACCTCCAACAGAAGTGGTTAGAATTTCAACCATGAGTGGGTGTAGCACAAACTAATAAATCATGAATAAAGAAGAATTGAAAATTAACGTTGAGCAAGCTTTACAAGAAATTAGACCATTTCTAGAAGCAGATGGTGGTAATATTTCTTTAATTGACATAACTAATGATACCGTTAGCGTTCAGCTAGAGGGAAATTGTATTGGTTGTTCAGTAAATCAAATGACTCTAAAAAATGGAGTTGAAGCTACTATTAAAAAGCATGCACCTCAAATTAAACGAGTTATTGAAGTTAATGGAATTTCTTTTTAATTTATTTATATAATTTTTTTAAAGAAGAGCACATAACGTGCTCTTTTTTATTGCTTTAATCTTAAAAAATATACTATATTTGTAGTGTATGAAAAATCCTTGGACAGAATTATTATTACTACTTAAATTCTTAATCAAGAGAGATCCTGAATGAATTAGCTATTTTTTGAAGTAAATTTTACTATTTACCTATAATTAACTAATTGCATAAATCAACCTTAACACTTTTTTAAGTTGATTTTATCGAATAAAATTTATATTACTAACTAATTCAATAACCTATGCCTAGATATTATACCTTAGGTAAAATTCCACCTAAACGTCATACTACTTTTGAAAAACCTAATGGTGGATTATACCAAGAAGAACTTTTTGGAACTGCAGGTTTTGTAGGAATGTCTTCCTTAATTTATCATATAAATCCTCCTACAGTAGTTTCTGAAATAAAACAACTTAAAAACGTTACTCCAAAAATTGCCGTAGAAAAAAATATGAAAGCTTTAAGTTTTAAAGGATTTTCTTTAAAACCCGAAATGGATTATTTAGAAAGCCGAAAAACCGTTTTTGTGAATAATGATTTACATATTGGGTTAGCGGCACCAAAAGAATTTTCGGCTACTTATTTTTACAAAAATGCTGATGCCGATGAAATGCTATTTATTCATAAAGGAAGCGGGACTTTAAAAACCATGTATGGAAACATTCCTTTTAAATATGGAGATTATTTAATAATTCCACGAGGAACTATTTATCAAATTGATTTTAAAACAGATGAAAATAGAATTCTTTATGTAGAATCTTTTAGCCCAATAGTAACTCCTAAACGTTATAGAAATAACTTTGGGCAACTATTAGAAAATGCACCTTTTTGCGAACGCGATTTTAAATTACCTACCAATTTAGAAACACATGATGAAAAAGGAAATTTTAAAATAAAAATTAAAAAACAAGGAATTCTTTGGGAATACACTTATAAAAATCATCCTTTTGATGTAGTTGGATGGGATGGATTTAATTACCCTTATGCATTTTCTATTCATGATTTTGAACCAATAACAGGTAGAATTCATATGCCTCCACCAATTCATCAAACATGGGAAGCAAACGGATTCGTAGTTTGCTCTTTCGTGCCAAGAATGTACGATTATCATCCAAAATCTATCCCTGCTCCTTACCATCACAGCAATATAGATTCTGAAGAAATTTTATATTATGTTGATGGCGATTTTATGAGTAGAAATAATATTGAAAAAGGACAAATCACCTTGCATCCAGGTGGAATCCCTCACGGACCACATCCTGGAGCAATTGAAAGAAGTATTGGTAAAAAATTTACAGAAGAATTAGCTGTTATGATTGACCCTTTCCATCCTGTTATGATTACAGAAGAAGCCTTAAAACTTGAAGTAGATGATTATTACAAATCATGGATTATTGACTAAAAAACACACAAAATGACAAAACTAAAAAACATACAAAATTTTGATTATGGCTTAGAGAAAATTTTCTCTGAAGCTGAAGATTTTCTTCCTTTATTAGGAACAGATTACGTAGAATTATACGTTGGAAATGCAAAACAAGCTGCCTTATATTACAAAACTGCTTTCGGATTTCAATCTTTGGCTTATGCAGGATTAGAAACTGGAATGAAAGACCGAACAAGCTATGTTTTAGTACAGGATAAAATTCGTTTAGTTTTAACTACTCCAATGCCAAACTCCTCAAATAAAGAAATTTTTGAACATATTGAAAAACATGGCGACGGAGTAAAAGTAGTTGCTCTTTGGGTTGAAGATGCAACTAAAGCTTGGGAAGAAACTACAAAAAGAGGTGCAAAATCTTTTTTAGAGCCAACTAAAGAAAGTGATGAAAACGGAGAAATTATTCGTTCTGGAATTCACACGTATGGAGATACCGTTCATATTTTTGTTGAACGAAAAAACTACAATGGATTGTTTTTACCTAAATTCGAAAAATGGGAATCTAAATACAATCCAACAGATGTAGGTTTACGCTATATTGATCATATGGTTGGTAATGTGGGATGGAATGAAATGAATGTTTGGTCCAAATTTTATAATAAAACCATGGGGTTTGCCAACTTAATTACATTTGATGATAAAGATATTTCTACACAATATACTGCTTTAATGAGTAAAGTGATGACTAATGGAAATGGTAGAGTTAAATTTCCAATAAATGAACCTGCGGAAGGCTTAAAAAAATCACAAATTGAAGAGTATCTAGAATTTAATAATGGTCCAGGAGTTCAACACATCGCAGTTGCTACTAATAACATTTTAGAAACTGTAAAAGCAATGACCGAAAGAGGTGTTGAATTCTTATACGTTCCTGGTTCTTATTACGATACTGTTTTAGATAGGGTTGGTGAAATTGATGAAAATTTAGCAGAATTAAAAGATTTAGGTATTTTAGTAGATAGAGATGATGAAGGCTATTTATTACAAATATTTACAAAACCTGTTTCAGACAGACCTACTCTTTTCTTCGAAATAATTCAACGAAAAGGAGCACAATCGTTTGGAAAAGGAAATTTTAAAGCTCTTTTTGAGTCTATTGAAGCAGAACAAGAACGACGAGGAACCTTATAATTTACTAGCCAATAGTATAATTTTAATAAAAGCTTAACTACGTTTGTTAAGCTTTTATTATTTTTGGCTTAATAATTGTAATTTACGCAAAAGTAAACTACTAATTAAAATGTATGATAAAAAAGCTACCTTACATCCTGTTCTTTTTCTCGATATTTATATTTAGCCAAACAAAACCAGCCCCAATGCCTTCTAATGAACTAGCTTTTAAAGATGGGGAGTGGCTTCGGTTTAAAATGAGTTATAGTAATTTTTTTAATGCAGGTTTTTCAACCATAGAAGTTAAAGAAATAACTTACAAGAAAAAAGAAGCATTTCATATTATTGGCAAAGGAAAATCTACTGGCTTAGTTGGCTTATTTTTTAAAGTTAGGGATAACTATCAAAGTTATATGTATAAAAAATCCCTAAAACCCTTTTTGTTTATCCGAAAAATTAACGAAGGAGGTTACACAAAAAATAAAGAAATAACTTTTGATCATGACTCAAAAGAAGCTATTGTAAAAAATTACAAACACAACACAGTAAAAAAATATCCAATAAGTGACGATATACAAGATATGCTTTCTGCATTGTATTATTTAAGAAATAAAAATTTAAGCAATTTAAGAATTGGTAATGAAATTGAAATCAAATTATTTTTTGATCAAGAAATAAATAATTTTAAACTTCGATTTTTAGGAAAAGAAATAATACGAACAAAGTTTGGCAAAGTAAAAGCATTAAAATTTAGACCTATAGTACAAAAAGGGAGAGTTTTTAAAGCTGAAGAAAGTGTAACTGTTTGGGTAACCGATGACGAAAATAAAATTCCGATTAAAATAAAAGCAGCGCTTGCTGTTGGCTCATTACGAGCAGATTTAGACTCCTTTAAAGGTTTAGCACATCCTTTTAACATAATTTTTGACAATTAAATTGTATTTTTGCCACTTGATTTTATTTTAAGAATTAATTTGTAAAAAAACTCTTTTGAAAAAAATAATTATTTTCCTTTTAATTGGCTTATTAACTGCATGTAAAAACGAAAAACCAAAGGTGGTAAAAACGCCTGTAAAGCCTAAAACAGTTTATGAATACGGCTTTAATTTAAATAATTATAAAGTCATACATGACACTATAAAATCTGGAGAAAATTTTAGTGAAATTTTAGACAGAAACCATGTTGAATATCCTAAAGTACTTGAAATTGTAAATAAAATTAGAGACACTTTTAATGTTCGAAAAATAAAAAGTGGAACACCTTATACAATTTTAGCTTCTAAAGATTCACTTGAAAAAGCAGAAGTTTTCATATATAAACCCTCAAAAGTTAGGTACACAGTTGTTAACTTTAAAGATTCTATTATTTCTGCCTATAATGGCAAAAAAAAGGTAAAAACTGTTATAGAAACTGCTTCTGGTATCATTAAAAATTCATTATCCGAAGCTATGGATAAACAAGGATTAAGTTCCTATTTAACCTCAAAAATGGCTGATGATATTTATGCTTGGACTATTGACTTTTCTAGGCTTCAAAAAAATGATAAATTCAAACTAATATATGAGCAACTATATATTAATGATACCATTCCAGTTGGTATTGGGGAAATAAAAGCTGCGTATTTTGAACATAGTGGTGAGCCTTTTTATGCTTTTAAATATTTAGCAGATTCTACTTTAAATATACCTGATTATTTTGATGATAAAGCAACAAATTTAAGACGTCAATTTTTAAAAATGCCCGTAAAATTTAGTAGAATAACATCTCGCTATAATTTACGAAGAAGAATTGCTTATTATGGTAATAAAATTAGACCACATAAAGGAACAGATTTTGCCGCTCCAATTGGCACTCCAATAATGAGTACAGCTAGCGGAACTGTTATTGCAGCTAGTTACACTCGAGGTAATGGTAAATACGTAAAAATTCGTCATAATAGTACTTATAGCACACAATACTTGCATATGAGTAGAAGAGCCGTTAAAGTTGGCCAGGTGGTTAAACAAGGTCAAGTTATAGGTTATATCGGAATGACAGGTAATACCTCTGGCCCGCATGTTTGTTATCGTTTTTGGAAAAACGGTAGACAGGTAGATCCTTTAAAACAAAAATTACCTGCGGCAAAACCAATGAAAAAAGAAATCAAACCAAGTTATTATAAATTTATTGAACCTCTAAAAAAACAATTAGACTCAATTAAATACTCTAATTAAAATCAACCTCATTAATCATAAATTATGGCTTTAAAAAATATAAATCCAACCCAAACTAAAGCTTGGAAAAACTTAGAAACTCATTTTAATGAAGTAAAAAATGAGCAACTTAAAGATTTGTTTAGTAAAGATGAAAACAGAAAAAATAAATTTACCATAAACTTTAATGATTTTGAATTCGACTTTTCTAAAAATAGAATAACGGAAGAAAGCATAACAAACTTGTTAGCATTAGCCGAAGAATGCGATTTAAAAAATGCTATAAATGCATATTTTTCAGGCGAAAAAATTAATCAAACTGAAAACAGAGCTGTTTTACATACCGCATTACGTAATCCTACAAATTCTGAAATATTAGTTGATGGCGGTGATATTATGCCTAAAATTAAAGAGACTTTAACCAAAATGAAATCTTTTAGTGAGGAAGTAATTTCAGGAAATTGGAAAGGTTATACAGGAAAATCTATTACTGATATAGTAAATATCGGAATTGGAGGATCAGATTTAGGTCCAGATATGGTTGTTGAGTCTTTAAAATACTACAAAAATCATTTAAACACACATTTTGTATCCAATATTGATGGAGATCATGTACAAGAAATTATCAAAAATTTAAATCCAGAAACTACTTTATTTGTTATCGTTTCAAAAACATTTACAACGCAAGAAACTTTAACTAATGCAACCACAATCAGAAAATGGTTTTTGCAAAATGCATCTGAAAAAGATGTAGCAAAACACTTTGTAGCAGTTTCCACTAATATAGAAGCTGTTAGCAATTTTGGCATTGATAAAGTAAATATTTTTCCAATGTGGAATTGGGTTGGAGGACGATTTTCTTTATGGAGTGCTGTTGGATTATCTATTTGTTTAGCCGTTGGATTTGATAATTTTAACGAGTTACTAATAGGTGCTTATGAAATGGATGAGCATTTTAAAAATGTTCCTTTTAAAGAAAATGCGCCAATAATTGCAAGTTTAATTGGTATTTGGTACACTAATTTTTTTAATGCCGAAACCGAAGTTATATTGCCATATACACAATACTTAAACAAATTACCAGCATATTTACAACAGGCAATTATGGAAAGTAACGGAAAAAGCGTAGATAGAAATGGTAATAGCGTAAATTACCAAACTGCTAATATTATTTGGGGAAGTACTGGTACCAACGGACAGCATGCTTTTATGCAATTAATTCATCAAGGAACAAAATTAATTCCTGCTGATTTTATAGGATTCAAACAACCTTTGTACGGAAATAAAGAGCATCATCAAAAATTAATGGCAAACTTTTTTGCTCAAACTCAGGCTTTAGCTGAAGGAAAAACAAAACAAGAAGTTCATTTAGATTTAAAAATTCAAGGAAATTTAGATGACATTAACCAATTATTACCTTTTAAAGTTTTTGAAGGAAACAAACCAAGTACAACAATTTTAATAGAAAAATTAACTCCAAAAACACTTGGAAGCTTAATTGCTTTTTATGAACATAAAATATTTGTACAAGGCATAATTTGGAATATTTTTAGCTTTGATCAGTTTGGAGTGGAGCTAGGTAAAGAATTAGCTAAAAAAATCTACAAAAAGTAATAATTTTCACCTTTTTCAAAGCAACCTAATACTTTTATTAACATCTGTTAATAAAAGTATTATTTTTTAACAAGGTTAACAGCCTGTTTTTTAAAGATTTTTAATACTTTTAGAAGTCTTAATTTTTTGTTAAAAATTAACAATTAATTAAAAAACAAATCAATTAATAATTGCATTTTTGCATAACATTTAATTCAAATTAAAATTACACAATGAGAAATTTAAAAAATTGGTTAGTAGTAGTACTTTTAGTATCTACATCTGTCATTTTTGGTCAAACCAAACTTACTGGAACTATCGTTGATGAAACAAATCAACCTTTACCAGGAGCTTCTGTAGTTCTTAAAGGAGCTACAAGCGGAACTTCATCAGATTTTGATGGGAAATTTACATTTGAAACTAAAGTTTCTAATGGTACAATTGTAGTTTCATTTGTTGGATATGAAACTAAAAATCTTGATTTCAGTGGAAGTAAAGATTTTGGAACAATAACTTTAAAACCTTCTGCTGAATCATTAGATGAAATTGTAATTACACAAACTTCTTTTGCAATTGACAGAAAAACACCAGTAGCTGTATCTACAGTTAAAGCGGATGTTATTGAAAACAAATTAGGATCTCAAGAATTTCCTGAAATTTTAAAATCTACACCAGGGGTTTATGCTACCAAAGAAGGTGGAGGTTTTGGTGATGGTTCATTACAATTAAGAGGTTTTAACTCTGAAAATGTTGCGGTATTAATTAACGGTGTACCTGTTAATGATATGGAAAATGGTAGAGTATACTGGAGCAACTGGGCAGGTTTAAGTGATGTTACTAGTGCTATGCAAGTTCAACGTGGTTTAGGTGCTTCTAAAGTTGCCGTTCCTTCAATTGGTGGTACTGTTAACATTTTATCAAAAACTACGGATGTTGAAAAAGGTGGAAATATATTTACTGCTATTGGTAATGATAATTATCAAAAATATGGAGTTACTTTATCTACTGGATTATTAGATAATGGGTTTGCTGTTACTGCATCTGCATCTAGAACAACTGGAGATGGTTATATTGATGGTACTGAATTTAAAGGTATGAGTTATTTTGTAAACATTTCAAAACAATTATCTGAAAATCATAAAATAGCTATTACTTCTTTTGGAGCTCCACAAAGACACGGACAACGCCAAAATAAAAGCTTAATTTCTACTTATAGAAATGCTGAAAGTGGTTTAAAATTTAACCCAGATTGGGGTATTAAATTTGGTCAAGTAGTTCATGTAGAAGATAACTTCTACCATAAATCACAAACTTCATTAAATGATTACTGGACTATTAGTGATAGATCAAGTTTATCCACTGCATTATATGCTTCTTGGGGAACAGGAGGCGGCGGAGGAACTGCTGGAGACGCTAGTTTATTCCAAGTTAGATTAGGTGGACCTGATCAACCAATAGATTTAGATAATATTGTTGCAATTAACCGTGCTAATGGACCTTTAGGTGCTGTATCTTACTTAAGAGCTTCAAGAAATGACCATAGCTGGTATGGAGCATTATCCACTTTTAAAACAGAGTTAAATGATAATTTAGATTTTACTGTTGGTGTTGATTTAAGAACTTACACAGGACACCACTTCTCACAAGTAACGGATTTATTAGGTGCTGATTACGCACTTGACAACGCAAACGTTAACAATCCAAATGCTGTGTTAAAAGTAGGAGATAAACGTGATTATTATGATGATGGTAAAGTAGGATGGCTAGGAATGTTCACGCAATTAGAATACAATAAAGAAAATTTTAACGCATTTGTTTCTGCAGCAGCTTCTAACACTTCATACCAAAGAATTGATTACTTTAACTATTTAGATAGTGATCCGTTACAAAAAACAGATAAATACAACTTTGGAGGTTACAGTATAAAAGGTGGTGCAAATTACAACTTTACAGCTACACAAAATGTATTTGCTAATATTGGTTACTTTGAAAAAGCTCCAGGTTTTGATGCTGTTTTCTTACAATATGATAATGAGCACATTAATAAAGATGCTGCAAATGAAAAAATATTTAGTATTGAATTAGGTTATGGTTTAAGAGGAGAAAAATTTGCCGCTAATCTTAACATTTACAGAACTGAATGGAATGATAGATCTTTTACTAAATCTTTCCAAGGAGAAACTTTTCCTGGTTCAGGAGTAACTACTAATTATTTTGCTAATTTAACTGGTATTAATGCGCTTCATCAAGGTATTGAATTTGATTTTACATATAAACCAACCACCAAATTTACTGCTACAGGTATGTTATCTTTAGGAGATTGGAAATGGAATAGTAATGTAGAAAATGTTCAGGTTTATGACGAACAACAAAACCCTATTAGAACTTATAATTTATATATTAAAGGTTTAAAAGTTGGTGGTCCTGCACAAACAACAGCTGCTTTAGGTTTTGATTATGAAGTTATGGAAAAAACTCATTTTACTGTAGATTATAACTACTATGCAGATTTATATGCACGTTATACTCCAGATAATAGAACTACTCCTGGAACAGCTCAACCTTGGAAAATGCCTGATTTTGGAACATTTGATGCTAGTATTAGATATGGATTCAAAATTGGAGATTTAGATGCTACTGTTATTGGTAGAATGAATAATGTTTTCAATACTGAATATGTATCTGTTGCTCAAGATGGTTCTAATTCTGATGCACAAACTTCATACGTTTGGTTTGGATATGGAAGAACTTTTAACGTAAGTGCTAAAATTAGATTTTAATTAAAAAATTATTTAAAATGAAAAAATTAACTTATTTATTTGTGGCTATAGGAGCGTATCTTTTTACATCCTGTAACCCTATGGACAATATTTATACGGAAATAGATGCCCAACAAGAAGTAATTACTGGTGATGTAACTTTTACCTTATCAGATGACGATTATGCTGCTTTAGATTTAAACTATGGCAATTTTAATTCTGTAGATGACGCTAAAACAAAGATACCTTCTTTATTAACTGATAAATATCCAGTTTGGGGAAAAGGATCTTTAGCAACAGTATCTTTTAATGTATATGCTCCAAAAAGCACTGAATCAAGTTTAGAAATATACACGGTTACAACTGCCGATTACGATGCTTATCCTGATACAGCTACCTATAATAACTTTGATGATATGAGTCAAGTTTATAGATTATTAAATGATAAATATCCAAATCCAGCAAACAGATTACTGGTTTCTTTAACTTATAAATTTTATAATGGTAGTGTAAATTATTTAAATGATGGTTTCCTTTATTTAAATGGAGAATGGAATTTTATTCAAGGTTTTACCGATGATGAGTATACCGCAATGGGAGAAAGTTATCCAAACTTTTCTAATCAAGATGAGGCAGAAGCAAAAATTCCTATCTTTTTAGCGGATAAATTTAAGTATGACAATAAAAGTGCTGGTGATATTGAAGCTATTATGTATAAATTATACGTAGGTGGTGGAGTTACCGAAAGCTACGTAATGTATTTTACTTATGATGGTTCAAGCTGGTCAAAATATACTAATGAAATAGTAGAAACTGTTAAGTTTGGTCATGATGGAACTACTTGGATTCCTGATAACACTATTAAATATACTTTAGTTGGCGATGATTATGTTTACATAGCGGACCAATTAACAGGTAATGCAGATTTTGATAATGTTAGCCTTACAAACCTTGCCAAATATGGTGATTTTGATTACAACTGGAGTGAAGATCAAATTTTATACGCTTTAGGTGTTTTAGCTGATCATATCAATCCAACTGCAGCTGATGGACAAAAATATATTTTCACTTACTTACTTTATGACAATGGTCTTAATGAGAAAACAATGAGTGTTATTAAAGAAAATGGAGTTTGGGTTTTAAATAACTAAACATCTAAATATATCATATAAAAAAACCTCCCAATTGGGAGGTTTTTTTATAACTAATTTTAAAACTTAAATAATATCATGTTGAACACTATTACCAAAAAAATAAAAGATAATAGTTAAAAGTATTTTGCTAAACACGATAAAAAGTATAATAAGAACGAATGAATACGTATGATGAGTTGTTAATTAAGCTATATAAAAGGCTAAAAATAGAATAGGAACGTGTAAATAAGCAACAAGAAAAGGTAAATTTACAATATACACGTATAAAAACCTTCAATTAGCTGTTAATTACATAAAGTAAACGACTAAAAATTGAATAAGCACGTATAATATTGTAAATTGTACGGTATATTAATAATAAACGGATTTAAATTAGATGATAACTTACAATTTTGACAGGATTTTCAAAGCCAGAGGGATAGAACGTCCTTTCACTTATTTAAGAAAAGCTGGATTTTCTGATAACTTTGCAACAAAAATTAAGAATAACAAGGTATCGAGATTAAATCTCAGAGAAATTGAACGATTATGTATTATTTTGAGATGTACACCAAACGATTTTTATGAGTGGAAACCCGATCAAGACAATCAAGTTGATAAAGACCATCCTATAAACAATATAAAAAAGTCTGACAAAGCTGTTAATTTAACAAAGATACTCCATTCAGTACCTTTAGGAGAGTTAGAGGAAATAGAAAAATTGATTATCGAGAAAATAAAGAAATAAAACAACAGTGCGCAACCTTCATATTCTAAACCGAACCTATAAAATAGTAAACAAAAAAGTAGCTCATTTATCAAAATGAGCTACTAAATATAAATAATAAACTATTATACCTTATTGTTTTATAATTTTTAAGGTAACTGGTTTATCTAAATGTACTTTTGTTATATAAATTCCTGTTGGTTGATTACTTATATCTAAGTTTACTTTACCATAACTTACAGGATAACTCTTTTGAGATATTAATTGAGATTGTATATTGTAAATAGAAATTAATACTTGTTTCTCTGCAATTGGTGTTGAAATTTCAAATACTCCAGTACTTGGATTTGGATATACTATAAAATCATTTAATAAGGTTATAGATTTAGAATAAACGCCTTCACACGATTTTGATGTGGCTACCTCTAGTAAATCTCCGTGTTTTACATCTACAGAAAATACAGAAGAATTGGTATCTAATACTTCG
>NZ_JAWVXC010000005.1:0-233966 GCF_033723435.1 Lutibacter sp.
TGCATCTAAAACAGGTAATCCTGCAAGGGTTTGATTTGTATTAGAATACAACGTGCCTGCAATATCAAATGTTGTTCCATTAGAGGTAACGTCTATATAATCTGGAATACCATCATTATCCGTATCTTTTACATATAAAGGTCCCGTACCTTGGCTAACATTACCATAAGAACCTGCAAATGTACTGCCATCAAAATAATCATACTTGTCTAATATACCATCAGTGAATAAATCATCAGATATCACAATAGGGCTTCTTCCGTTAGAACTAATGTCTGTTTCTCTGGTCTTATCATTGTCTGGTCCATCCCCAACACCATCGCCATTAATATCCCCATCTCCATTTTGAGTGCCTGCTGGAGCACTTGTGCTAACTACTCCGGATTCATCCACGTCAAAAATACCATCATTATCACTATCTAAATCTATATAATTTGGTACGCCATCACCATCACTATCTATTGGAGAGGATGTATCTGAGGCGTCATTCATGCCATTACCATTGGTATCTGGAAACCCAAGATTAATTTTTCCTGAGCCATCATATCCAATAATTTTATCTAAATTTCCGCTTTCTACTACATCTGGTATACCATCATTATCACTATCTAAATCGAAAGTGTCTGCAACACCATCACTATCCGTATCACATAAAGTCTGAGAAATTACTATATCGTCTAAGGCAAGGTCGTTACCAGATCCTCCAGGAGCATTATTTATAAACCTAACTATAAATTCGTTTCTATTCCCTATATTAATATCGTTACTACTAAAATTTAGCCAAACATTTTCGCTACATGAATTATCTGTAACATCTGTAGAACACCTACCAAATTGCCCAGTATTAATACTGGAAATAATAGTACCTGATGTGTCTAAAAATTGTACCGTTACGTTTGGTAAAATTGAACCAGAATACGTAGATTGTGCCATTATATTTAAAACCCAAAAGCTATAAGAAATAGGAACATTTGGTAAAACGCCAGTTATTGTAGTTTCATAAAATACACCTGGATCCCATGCTGCATTAAAAACTGCCATTCCTCCTGAATCTCCATCTCCAGAAGTATGATCAAGTACATTTGTCCAAGCTAGGTTTCCATGAATATTATCTGGGTCACTAACTGTTGTTCCAGTAATTTTGGATACTACAACATATTCCCCATCATCAAGAATCCAACTCGTTCCACAAGAAGATCCGCTACCTGTTCCAGGTTCATAACAATATGAAGTAGTTGCGTTGTATGTTGTATTAATTGTTGTTCTAGAACCTGGTGACAAAGTACCAAACGTTTCGTTTAAATATTTATAATTTGCGATTCCTGCTACGGATGATTTCCTACAATTTAATTCTTCATCAGAATCTGTAATACCATCGTTATCGTCGTCTATATCAACATTATCAAAAATACCATCTCCATCACTATCAAAAAAGTTTTGTTGTGCATCAGCAACAATCCTAAATGTATATGGATTTTCTCCCCCTGTTAAATCATTATTTGAAATTGAAATATCAAATTGCGCAGAACCAATAACTGTTGGATTAAAAGTAACGCTAAATGTTAAATCGGCACCGCCACTAGCTATACTATTAGCGGATGGTTGAGTAATAGAAAAAGATGAGCTTCCTGTACCTGAAACAATTGGTGTTCCTGTAAGGTTTAATGTTGAACTACCTAAATTCTGAATAGTAAATGTTTTGGTAACTGATGTTCCTAAATTTATTGATCCAAAATCTGTATAATCCGCTATTAGTGGTGTGATATCTCCACTATTAATTGTTGTTCCATTACCTGTTATATTAATATCTGGTTCATAAACAGTAGCCACAACTGCTGTTCTTGAAGAAACACATGTACTGTTTGTTGCTTCTACATAATATGTTGTTGTTGTAGAAATACTTGGTGTAGTAAAATTAGTTCCTGTACCTAATGATGTTCCTCCTGTTGGCACATCGTACCAATTGATAGCCCCTAGCGAAGCCGTAGCTCCTAATGTAACCGTACCAGGACCAACTCTATTTTCTGGTGTTGTTCCTGTAATAGTTGGAATTTCATTAATTACAAAATTTGTAGCTGTTCTTGAACAAGAACTTGACGAACATTCTGCATAATAAGTATAAGTACCTGGAGTATTAGTATCTGCTAACCCTGAATTTAAAACACCCACAGGGTCAAAAGATAATCCATAGCCAATAGCTGTACCTCCTGTAGAAGTAGTATACCAACTTACCCCTGAAACAGTATAATAAACAGTTATTTGTATATAATCTACATAAGCATCGTTAGTTTGTTTATCATTATTTACCTTTAAAGTAACTCCAAAATTAGAATCATTAATATCAGAAGGATTTAATGATGTATTCCAAATATCATTACTACTGCCATAGCTAACTAATGTGCTTGTATTTGTAGACCAGCTAGTACCTGTTATTGCTTTATTATCTCCTACAGCTGCCCCTGCCTTAATAAGTTGAACTATAACATCACTAGTTCCTGCCCCTGAATTATTAATTGAATAACGATTAATATTAACCTCTATACCGTCAATCGTTGCATTATAAGGAACTGCAAAACCAAAATTAGTTGCATCAAGATTTTGAGAGTCTCCTCTTCCTATAAAACTAGCATCAGATCCATTATCTGAATAAATATTTCCAGTGGCATTCCAAGGATCTCCACTTCCACTATTAGAACCTAATCCAGCATATTTTGAAACTGAGTTAACGGCCTCAGCTGAACAAGAAGAGGAACTTAATGAAGTAGAATTATCTCCTTGGCAAATTGATACTCCCGTTGTAATTAAAGGGGAGCTAACACTTACTGTTACTGTATTTGAATTAGCTGTACATGCTCCGCTTGTTATAAATGCTCGATAATATTTTGTTGTAGTAAGCGCACCCATTTGAGCTCCACTTAAAGTTGAAGTATCAGCTCCTGATATATTAATAAAGTTAATATTATCTGTTGATGATTGCCATTGAATTGTACCTGTTTGACCTGATAATGTTAAATCTGCTGGTAAAGTTCCACTACAAATTGATTGACTAGAAGATATTGAGCCACCAACAGCTGTTGGGCTAACTGTGATTGTGCTTGTTTCAGTATTTGAAATAGAATTACCTGATGAAAATGTACCTGTAACTGTATATGAAAAAAGATATTCTCCAATTTGGTTTAAAGTATATGAAGGAATTGATGTAGTATTTATATAAGAAGTAGTTGTTCCGCTTGGATTTGTTATAAACCCAGAATAGGATACTGTTTCTCCTGAAATAACTGATCCACTATATGATCCTATCAAATCTATAGTAGTATTAAGGCAATACACAGAATTATTAAGCGGATTATCGATATTCGCATTTAAAGTCCCTCCACTTGCAACAATTTCACCAAAAGTAGCTACTTTACCTCCACCTCCATTACAAACAGCTATAAGATCTCCTCCAATATAAATTTCAGTATTGTTAGAACATGCTCCAGTTATTTGGCCTCCATCTTGTATCTCTAACACTGCATTTGTAGGTAAATACAAGTCTACTTTTTGTGTATTAAATCTTAATTCTCCTCCATTAGCAATAGTAAGTAATTGCGTGTTTAGGGTTACGGTTCTTGGAGTTGAACCTCCTATCAAATTTAGGACTCCATATACTTCTACTTCCCCCATATTGGCACTTACAAAATTGGTGTTTACTGCAACTGTATGGCCAGCTTGAATAGTTACCATGTAAGTACCTGTATTTTGTCCTGGGTAAGATGTAGCTAAAACCCATGAAGTTCCATTATAAGTTTCCCAAGTACTTAGCACTTCCCAATCCCCTGTTCCTGTTGACCTATAATCACCTGAGGTTTGCGAAAAAGACAATTGA
Source organism: Lutibacter sp. (assembly GCF_033723435.1). Classification (GTDB taxonomy): domain Bacteria; phylum Bacteroidota; class Bacteroidia; order Flavobacteriales; family Flavobacteriaceae; genus Lutibacter. The sequence continues at coordinate 3,869 of NZ_JAWVXC010000005.1, forward strand.
GTAACTGCTAAGGTTAGTAGAAAAAATAATGTTATTCTTGAGAAATAATTTCCCAATTTTAGGGAATAATTTTTTAAATTTATTGAGTAGCTTAAAAAAACTTCTATTTTAGAAAACTTTTTAAATGTAAACTTTTTCATAAGATAATGGGGTTATTTTCTCAACTAAAATATAAGAACAAGTCTTTAGTTGCTGTAATAACATTTAGTTACAAATATAAAATTTATTTAAAACTTAAATAACGTTACAAAATAATTGATGTTTGTATTTAGAAGCATTACTTTGGTTGGATTTAGGGTTATGACTTACTAAATTACAAAAAATTAAATTAATTGCCTAGTTTTCAGATATAAAGTTATTTTTTTATAAGTATTGAAAAGGTAAAATTTCGTCCTGGATTACTTATTGAAGATGCAAATTCTTTATAATGAATATCAAAAATATTATCTATTTTAAAGAACGCAGTTATACTATTATTAAATTGATAATTGGTATTTATATTAAGAATACTCCAACTTGGAGTTCCTTCATAAGAGTTTGTTTCTGTATTAAACGGAGTTTGCTCAATATTATCTTTCCCTTCAGTTATGTTATAATCTTTTAATTTTTTTTGAGCATTAAATTTCCAATTTATTGTCGCTTGAAATTTATTTTTTTGATATCCTATTTCAAAAGCACCAAATAATGGAGGAATAGAAGAAAGTGGTTCATGAGTATCATAAGCTTTACCTTTTGTGTAAGTTAAAGAAGCTCTTGAAATTAAATATTCATTAATTTTTCCTGTAAAACTATAAGTTCCTCCTAATATATAAGCATTCCCTTTATTTACATTTGCAACTACATTTCCTTCTTCGCCATCATAAATTATTGTGCTTGAATTATTAATTTTAAAATAATCTCGAGTTATGTAATTATTTAATAATGTGTAGTACATACTTACACCCATATTAAATTTTTTATTATTAAAATATTTTAAAGCGTTTATCTCAAAATTATAAGCATACTCAGGTTTTAATGTAATATTTGGCACGGTTACATTTCCACTTTTTTCTCTAATTTTTCCAACATCATCCAAGTTTGGAGATCTAAATCCTGATGAAATTACACTGTTAATTTGCCAATCTTTTGACGGTTTATAAGCATAACCAATTGTAGCTGTTAAGGCTGAATTATTTAAAGATATTTGAGTTTTAGGCAACGTCATAAAAGTTTCATCAATCCATTTTGCTTTTAAAAAATTTGCACTATAACGAATTCCTGTATTTAAAGTTGATTTTTCATTAATATCTTGTCTATAATTTACATAAGAAGCTAAAGTTGTATAACTACTTCCTCCATCAGGATATCTTGATTGTACAGTAAAATCATCACTAAATCCAATTATTTCATTACCTAAAACATCTAATGTTTTACCAAAAGCATTCGAATTTACTTTATTGTAAACAAACTCAACCCCATAAGATAAAATACGATTACTTTCTTTAGTTAATGGGACAAAAAAATCACCATTTAAACTGAAAACATCTACATTTTCTTTTCTATAAGAGCGATCTAAACTAGAAAATTTACGCTGAACTCTAGATTCTTTAATATTTTGATAAGCGGCAGTAATACTACCATTTTCTATCCATTTTTTTTCAGGATTAATTTTTAATTGTGATGAAAGCAACAATCTATTTTGGGGTCCGTAATACCACTCTGCATACTTTAATGTTCCATCGCTATATTCATTTAACTTATCAACTCTATTAATATTAGAAGATGTTGCATATTGAAAATTAAAAATTAAATCATCCTTTTTTGATAAAGGAAATACCAATTTTTGCAATACATCGGTTTGATTATAACCCGTGTTTTTTTGAATATTTGGATTTGGGTTAATAACCGGATTTGGGTTGTAATACGTGTTTGTGTTGTTAGAATACTCAAACACTTTTCCCCAATCCTTATACCCATGATTTCGGGATTTCCCCATTTTTAAATCTCCAAACTTACTATAAGAAACATTGGTAAATGATGCCCATTTTTTAAAACGCAATTCAATATTTCCAGAAGTTGTAAATTCATTATTTATAGTGCTAAACCGATTATAAATAGAAGAATTTACTTGATTTTTATCATTAACTTTTGGCGTTTTAGTAAAATAATGAACAACCCCGCCTAAAGCATCAGATCCATAAATTACAGATGATGGTCCAAAAATAACCTCAACTCTATCCAAAATATTTGGAGAAACAGTAATTGAATTTTGTAAATGACCTGTTCTGTATATCGCGTTATTCATCCTAACGCCATCAATCACTAATAAAACTCTATTAGCTTCCATACCCCTTAGTACAGGGCTTCCTCCTCCAAATTGTGATTTTTGAACTCTAATTCCTGGCAAGTTTGCTAATAAATCTGCTGAGGTTTGAGGTGCTATTTTAACAATATTCTCTTTTCTAATAACATCAATTTGTTCAGCAATTCTTCTTCTTTCTTCTTTTCCTTTTGAAGCTGATAAAATAATTTCATCTAATTGTTCCGATTTTTTATGAAGATGTACCTTGTATTTTAAAGCATTTAAATCTTTTTTTAAAACATCATATTCAATGTATGATAAATGATTAAAAGATATTACATCCGTTGAAGCAAACTTTGATAAATCTGCAATTCCTTTTTTGTTGGTATAAACCATTTTCGAATTATCGTCATTATAAATTGCTACATTTTCTAGAGGAAAATTAGTACCAAACTCTAATACTTTTACTTTTTGTGCTTTTACAGTTATACTAAAAATTAGAACAAATGATAATATTAATACCCTCATATTTAATTAAATACAGATTTTAAAATTGGTAATGATTTTGGTTTTTTAAATCCACTTAAATGAAGTTCGAAATATTTAATTAGCATATTTAGTATAGTTTGTCTGTTAGTTGAACTGAAATTAATTTGAGATAACACATCAAAATTTATGCCTAAAAGCTTTTTAAATTGCACTAAATTTTCACCTAAAATAACTTGCGAATGTTTTTTGGTAGTAAAACTTCCTTCAACTAAATCAAAATAAGGATATTCCACATGATTTAGCTCAGGATAAAACCCTAAAAACTTGGTTAAATTTAATAAAAATAATAAATGAAAATTGGAAACTTTATCATGTACATCTAACCATAAAAAAGAAGTTTCTAAATATTGAAATAAATCTGCATTATGTTCTTCTTCCTGAATAGAATAATATAAAATTTCAGCTAAAAATAAGGCAATGCTTTGCTTTTTTAAATCGGTATAAACCGAGTTGTAAAAATTTAAAACTTCCGCGTCTCTTAAACTATTTAAATTGCCTTTATTATTATGATTTGCGGTTAAATTTAATTGCGTTAAAGGTTGAAAATACGCAGCTTTTATTTTAGCCTTTTTAGCTTTTAATACTCCTTTAAGCATGTATGTTTTTTTTCCGTATTTTTCAGTATAACAAGTTGCAATTAAACTGGTATCGCCATACTTAATTGTATTTATTACAATTGCTTTAGTAGTTTCAATCATATTTAATTGATAATTGCAATTTTGGTAATTGCATTTTCTTGATTATCGGCATTAAACAATAGCACTATATAAACACCTGAAGCGACTTTTTTACCTGCTAAATTGGTCTTATTCCAAACTACTTTTCCGCCAAATAATTCTTGTCCTTCTTTTACATTAGTTTCATAAACTAAATTACCTGCAGCATCTAAAATTTTTACATTGGTATTGTTTGGTATATGTACGCCATTTCTTCCATCAATAGTAATAAATTCATTGTTTTTTGTAGATGGATTTGGATAAGCATAAACTTCAGGCATAGTATCTCCATAAACAGAAACTTTACTGTTAAAAGCTACAATACCTTTATCTGTAGCAAAATAAACTTTTCCAGAGTTTTTATCTACCGCTATTTTTAAAATTGTGTTTGACGGTAATGGTGAATTATCTTTATTGAAATTATGTAAAATAATACTTCCATCTGGATTTGTTTGTGTTGCTCCGCTAATTTCAGTGCCAAACCATTTATTATCAGCACCATCAATAGCGATGCTATTTATAGGTTGATCTCCTAATAATTTCTTCGGAATTCCATCGTCTAAAATTATAATTGGTTGTGCATCATAAGTGGTTTCATTAAATATAGATGCTCCATTATAAAGTACAACTAAACCTTTTTTAGTTCCTATCCAAATTCTATTGCTTGCATCAGCCTGGACTGTTCTTGCATTTAAATCTGGCAAAGAACCTTTAGTAGGTTCTGAAGTAAGCGCTATTTTTTTATTTCCATTTTCGTTAAAAACAAGCACTCCATTTCTTCTTGAACCAATCCAAATAGAATTTCTTTTATCTATAATTAGTTCGTTCAACCCAAAAGCTTCATTTGTTATTACAGAACTCATATCAAAACTTGACCAAGTTCCATTTGAACTATATTTTTTAATTCGATTATCGACCCAAGCATTTGCAATCCATAAATTCCCTTGATTATCAAAACTTGCCCCGTTTATTCTTATGCTAACATAATTAGGATCTGGAGCATAATCTAACTTTTCTAATCCACTATTTAAGTTATTCCAATGTGTTGTAATAGTATCATTTTCAACAACTAACATACCTCCTCCCCAAGAGCTAAAATAAACTTTATTATTATTGTTGGGATCTACAGTTGCGTTAACTAAATCTTTTACACCAAAAGTAGAATTATAGAGTTTATTAATCCAATTAGTTCCATTAAAATGGCTAAATCCAAGCTGTTTTACAAGTGGTGTGTAAGCAGAATCATATCCTCCATAAACCACCCATAAATTATTGTTATTTACTGTTATAGAAAATGGTGAATTTGAGTTTGGACCTTCAGGATGAATTTCTTCAAAAGCTGAAATAGTATTTAAATTACTTTTTAAAATTCCAAACTCTTTAGTTCCTAAATACAGATTAGTATCATCAAAAAAAGCGGTATTTAAATTATAATTATAGGTGCTTGTTGAATTTGGAGTATACATTGCAACTTCTGTATCAGAAATATCATTAATGTAAACACTTTTTAAAGTGGTAATAGTTAAATGATTTAAAGATGCTTTTAACGTTTCAATATCTGATGAATAGGTTTTAACTAATATTAAATTATTATTTTCAATTTTATATAAATTATTATTTCTTGATGTAAAAATTTGATTATTAAAAACTGTAATATCTGTAAAATCACCTGTAAAATTTTGTGTCCAATTATTAAAATCAATTAAATTAGGGTTGTTAACATCTGCAGTAAATATTCCGTTTTCAGTAGCCGCGTATAAGGTATCTTGAAATACTTTAATTTGATTAATTTTTAATTCAGAAGATTGATTTCCAATAAAGTAAGTGTCTCCAAATTGTAGACTTTCTAAATCATATACTACAATAGCAAATGAAGTAGATAAATACAATTTATTATTAAACTCTGTAATATTATTTATTGCTTTATTCCCCGAGTAATTAAAATTAACAATGTCTTTAGCGACAGTAACTTGATTTTGGCTATCAATTATCTCAATTAATCCTGTTTGATAACCTATAACTATTTTATCTAAAATTTTATTATAATAAATACTGGTAATAGTTTCACCTGATAAACCATTTACAGATGATATTTTTGAAATTTCTCCTGAAGTAATATCATAATTAAAAACTGCATTATCTGCTATAGCATAAATAGTTTGATTTTTAATTACAAAATCCTTTACATTATTATATGAATAGAAATCTTCCCAATTAGAAGAATAATCTTGCTGAGCATCTATACTTATAACAAAAAGCAATATTAATATTTGGATAATTTTTTTCATATCTTATTCAAAGATATTTATTAAAATTGGAATGAAGAAAGTATTAGAATTATAAAAGTTTTATCAAAAAAAAACCTCAAACATTGTAATACGTTCTTACAATGTTCGAGGAATAAATAAATCAACCCCAAAGACTTATTTAATGTTTTATTGTATTGTGTCAAAACCCCTCTTGACATTAATACAAGACAAATATAAGGCAGAATCTTATCTTTATTTTACTAAATAAATAAAATCAATTAAAAAATATATAAATGGTACTATTTAAACAATAAATGGTTTTTAAGAGGCGTAAAACGTTAAGTATTAACTAATTCTATGTTGCCAAAAAGCCAATCTGTCCCATCTTTTTTATAGATTACTTTTCGTTCCATATTATCTTTATGAAGTTTTAATTTTCTTATATAAAGAGTTTCTTTTAAATTTTGATAAAAGCTAGCATTACCAACAAAATTTAAATCATTTTTTTTGCGCTTAATATCATTACAGATTTTAGCATCTGACGGAACTGAAAATTTTAAAATTGACATTATTGTTTGGAAAAATTCTATTTAAAAGTAGACAAAATTATCTTTTGTTTTTGTTTTAATTTATTAATCAATAGAATTTGTATATAAACGGAAGTATTTACTTAATAAACGGAATTGTTAATATACTAATGGAAAGCTTATTTTAACCTCTGTTCCTGTTTTTTCGCCATTAGATATATCAGAAGTTATAATTTTTACATTTTCATTTTTATAAAGAATCTTTATTCTATTTTCGGTTGCTTTTGCTCCATAAAATTTACGTTTTTTGTCCATTTTATTAGACTGTTTTACCGAATTAATTCCAACACCATTATCTGTAATTATACACAAAACATTACTATCATCTTCTTTAACGGTAAGTTCAATTATTTTGTCTCCTTCTTTTTTCATTATGCCATGCCAAATTGCATTTTCAATAAAAGGTTGCAAAAATAGCGGTGGAACTTTAATGCTTTCTAAATGTAGTTTTTTATCGATGTTAACTACATAATCAAAACCTCCTGTAACCCTCATTTGCTCTAATTTAACGTATAAAGCCAAAATACCTAATTCATCTGAAAGAGTTGATGTTGGGCTTGAAGAGCTGTTTAAAATAGCTCTAATTAAACGAGAAAATTTAGTTATATAATCAGAAGCTTTTTCTACTTCATTTTTTAGTACAAAGTTGTTAATTGAATTTAAAGAGTTAAACAAAAAATGTGGATTCATTTGGCTTTGCAAAGCGGTCATTTTAAGTTCTTCTATTTCTTTTAATTTATTAGCTAATTTAACTTCTGCATTTTTACTTTTCTGTTCTATTCTTTTTATAATAAAACCAATTATTACTGAAAAAATAATACTTTGCAATATCGCTCCAAAATACACAAATGACATAGGTTGAAAACCATGTTTCAAAAAGGTTTCTTTACCTAAATACATTTCGGCAAAACTAATATGTGCAAAAACAAGATAAATTAATGATCCTATAACAAAATAGAGAGAAAATTTATCTTTTATTTTTGTAATAACTACATAATATGCTAATAATGCAAAAACTGTAAATGAGAGAGCTATAACTAAAAAGAGGTTTTCTTGAAATTTATATCCAAAAAATAGTTGAATGCCTATAAAAACAGGAACTAAAGCTATTAATATTTTGATTATTAATGCAAAAAAACCATCCCATTTTACTATAAAATTTCTAGTATCTAATAAAATTCTGGCAAATGCTACATAAGCAGCATAAGCTAAAAATTGAATAGGAAAATTAAGATATTGATGTAAAGTATTCCATTTTTCTGGAAATATATCTTGTGTTAAGTAAATAGTTAAAGCGGCTATATATAAACTGTAAAATAAATACAATTTACTCCGATTTTGAACATAAATCAAAAAGTGATAGATGAATAAAATAAATAATCCACCTCTAATCCAAGAAAATATTTCAGAATGGAAATCTAAAAACATTCTTAATCCAAATATAATTTATTAAATAACTCTGTTTTTCTATTTCTACTAATACTTGCTGTTAATCCATTTGTCATAATAAGCTCTCCTCCTAATCCTTTTAAATATTCTTTTACATGATTTAAATTGATTAAATAGGAATTATGCACTCTAAAAAATTCTGGAAATTGAAATTTCTTTTCTACTTCTTTTAAAGTTTTTGAAACTACAATTTGTTGTTCTGATTTTAAAAATATTGTGGTATAACTTTTATCCGATTTTAACATAATAACGTCCTCTTTTTCCAATAAATATACTTTCCCATCGGCTGAAATATTTATTTTATCGTTATTATCATTTAAATTATTTAGTAGTAATTGTAATTTGTTTTCAAGTAAGTTATTTTTTTCGGATTTTTTAATTTTTTTCATCGCAGCTAATAACTCATCTTTATCAACTGGTTTTAATAAATAGTCAATTGCAGATACTTTAATTGCTTTTAGTGCAAACTCATCATGAGCTGTGGTAAATATTAAATTAAAATCTCTAAATTCAAGAGCTTCAATTAAAGAAAAACCATCCATTTCAGGCATTTGAATATCTAAAAAAACAACATCAGGTTTAGTATTATTAATTAATTCTACAGCTTTTAGTGGAGAGTTACAGGTAGTAACATTCACATTTTCAATATAGTTGTTTAATTTCCATTCAAGGGCTTCTAAAGCATCCTTCTCATCGTCAACTAGTAATATTTGTAGCATACTTATAGGGTAGACATTAGGTTAATTAAATTGCAAGATACAACTTTTGTTTTTCATTTTCAAAGCTATACTTTTTTTTCATAAAATTTCAAATATTTTTAAACTTTAATTGGAAGCACATAAAAGAACACAGCAATAAAATGACAGAAGCTTCCTAATAGTACAAAAACATGAAAAATAGCATGGTTAAATTTTAATTTTTTTATACTGTATAAAATAGCTCCTATAGTGTAAAAAACTCCACCTGCTAATAACCATATTAATCCTTGAATAGGAAAATTATCTATTAATGGTTTAATAGCAAATATTATTAACCAACCCATTAATACATAGGCAAATGTTGAGATTTTATCATATCTACCAGTAAAAAAAAGCTTTAAAATAATTCCAATAAGAGCTAAACCCCAAGAAACACCTAAAATTGTCCAACCAACCCAACCTTTAAGTACAAGCATGGTAAAAGGCGTATAAGTTCCTGCAATTAAAACATAAATTGCTGCGTGATCAAAAATGTTTAATTTTTTTCTAAACTTAGGATTTTGTGAATAATGGTAAAAAGTAGAAGCTGAATATAAAACAATTAAACTAGCTCCGTATATACTAAAACTAACAACGTGTTTGGCAGTTCCTTCTAAACTAGCAAAAACCACTAATAAAACCAAAGCAATAACACTTAAAACCAAACCAATTGCATGAGATATTACATTGAATTTTTCTTCTTTTGGTTCGTAATATGTAATATTCTTTTCTTCCATTTTTAAAGAACGAAAAAAGCTTTAATTAATTACTTATTTCTTGTTGTTTTAAATCATTTTTTAATTCTTTATAAAGAATATCAAAAGTTTGCTTTTTTATAGGGTTAATGTTTTTTAAAGTGAGTCCTTCTGTGTTTATAAAATTGTGGATTTTCACTCTTAATTTTCCTGGCTTTCCGCTAAAAAAAGTATAAGAAAATCGTTTTTTACAATCGTAAAAAGTTAATGGAACAATTGGTATTTGATGCTCAATTGCTAATCTAAATGCACCATTTTTAAATTCACTTAAAATAATACTTTCGTCACTTGGCACTAATCCTTCTGGAAAAATGCATACGCTTAATCCATCACTTAATCGTCTTCTAGCTTCATCAAAAACAGCTTTACGACTTTTAGAATTATTTCTATCTACCAAAATACAAGTTCGCTTGTAAAAAAAACCAAATATTGGAATTCTGGCTAATTCTTTTTTGCCAACAAAAACAAACGGTTTGTTTGTAACTGAAAGCATTACCATAATATCAATCATAGAAGTATGATTTGGGCAAAACATGTAACTTTTATCTTTTTCTATACTTTGTTTTTGTACAAAAACTACTTTAAATCCCATAACAAAAAGAATGGTTTTTCCCCAAGCTCTAGCAATTTTAAAAAAAGCTGGATATAAACTTTCTGTAGATGTAACTACTATTAAAACAGGAAATATTGGTACTATGCTTAATAAGACCCAGGCATAAAACCAACATCGCCAAACAATATAAAAAAGGTATTTAAACATTTTCATAAGCATCAAAAGTAGTAATTTAAAATTATTCTGTATTTCTTTTTGAAATATGTATTTTTGCTATCAAATTTTATAGTAAATGTCAAGAATTTTAACCGGGGTTCAAAGTACAGGAACTCCACATTTAGGAAACTTATTAGGTGCAATTATTCCTGCAATTAAAATGTCTAATTCTTCAAATGAAGAATCATTTTTATTTATTGCAGATATGCATTCGCTTACACAAATTAAAAATGGAAATGAATTACGTGAGAACACTTATAGCGTTGCTGCTACTTGGCTTGCTTTTGGCTTAAATGTAAATAAAACTGTTTTTTACAGACAAAGTGATATTCCTGAAGTTACCGAACTTTCTTGGTATTTAAGTTGTTTTTATCCTTTTCAACGATTGACTTTAGCGCATAGTTTTAAAGATAAATCGGATAGATTAGAGGATGTAAATGCAGGTTTATTTGCTTACCCAATGTTAATGGCCGCAGATATTTTATTGTACGACGCTGAAATTGTTCCTGTTGGAAAAGATCAATTACAACACTTAGAAATATCTCGCGATGTAGCTAATAGATTTAACCATCAAATGGGAGAAACTTTGGTTCCGCCAGAAGCAAAATTACAAAAAAACACCATGTATGTTCCTGGAACTGACGGTGGAAAAATGAGCAAATCTCAAGGAAATATTATTAATTTATTTTTGCCTGATAAACAGTTACGCAAACAAATTATGAAAATTAAAACGGATTCTACTCCGTTAGAAGAACCTAAAAATCCAGACACTTGTAATTTATTTGCTTTATATAAATTAATTGCTTCTGAAGATCAAGTTAAAGAAATGAGAGCAAATTATTTAGCTGGAAATTATGGTTATGGCCATGCTAAACAGGCTTTTTATGAACTTTTAATCGAAAAGTTTTCTGAAGAAAGAGCTCGTTATAATTATTTTATGGAAAATAAAGAAGAAATTGATAAAGCATTGGCAATTGGTGCTGAAAAAGCTCGTGTTGTTGCAAATAATGTTTTAAAAAGAGTACGCAAAAAATTAGGATATTAATAATCCTAATCCATTATTTATAAAGTTAAAGCCTCAATTTAATATTAAATTGAGGCTTTTTTTATTTATGGTGCTGGGTTTGGTTGCAGCTCTTGAATTCTATCCATTTCCTCAAGAGTTTCCTCTGAAAGTTCTATCTGAATACTTCCAATATTTTCTTTTAATTGTTCCATAGAAGTTGCTCCTATTATATTTGAAGTTACAAAAGGTTGCTGATTAACAAAAGCAAGAGATAACTGTGCTAAACTAATATTCAATTCTTTTGCTAATTCTGCATATTTTTCAGTTAAAAAAATAGATTGGTCGCTATTATATCTTGAAAATTGAGGAAATAAATTTATACGAGAATTTTCGGGCATTTTGCCATTTAAAAATTTCCCTGACAATCTTCCAAAAGCCATTGGAGAATAAGCTAATAATCCCACTTTTTCTCTCATTGCTATTTCAGATAATCCAACTTCAAAGGTTCTATTTAATAATGAATATGGATTTTGAATTGTTTTGCAACGTGTTAAATTGTGTTTAGAACTTTCATTTAAATGACGCATTAAACCCCAAGGAGTTTCATTTGAAACACCGTAATGTCTAATTTTTCCTTCTTTTACTAATGAATTTAGTTTTTCAATAACTTCTTTAAAATTATCTTCCCATTTTTCATCAAAATCGTGTTTGTAATTTCGTTTTCCAAAAAAATTAGCATTACGCTCTGGCCAATGCAACTGATATAAATCTAAATAATCTGTTTTTAAACGATTTAAACTTTTTGTAAGTGCATCATCAATAGCTTCATTTGAAAAACCCATATTATCTCTTATATAACCTATATTAGGATTTGGACCAGCAATTTTAGATGCTACAATTAGGTTTTCTCTTTTTTGATGTTGTAACCATGTACCAATAAATCTTTCCGTACTTCCTTGAGTTTCTTTTCTGCCAGGAACAGAATACATTTCTGCAGTATCAATAAAATTAATTCCGTTTTCTACGGCATAATTTAATTGTTCATGAGCCTCATTTTCAGTGTTTTGTTCGCCAAAAGTCATGGTTCCTAAACAAATTTTACTAACCTTTATGTTGGTGTTTTGTATAGTAGTATATTTCATTTTTTTGATTTTTAAGTGGCTAAAAGTACTAATTTTATAAAACAAAAACGCTTTTGAAAATTCAAAAGCGTTTTAAAATGTAGTTAATTTATTTTTTATTTTAAAATAGCTTCAATACCTGGTAAAGTTTTTCCTTCTAAACTTTCTAACATTGCTCCTCCTCCTGTAGAAACATAACTTACTTTATTTTCGAAACCAAATTGTTTAACTGCAGCAACAGAATCTCCTCCACCAACTAAAGAAAATGCTCCATTTTTAGTTGCTTCAGCAATAGAATTTCCTAAAGCAATAGTTCCTTTAGCAAAATTTTCAAGCTCAAAAACACCTAAAGGACCATTCCAAAGAATTGTTTTAGATTCATTTACAATTTTATCAAACATTTCTCTTGATTTTGGACCAGCATCTAAACCTTGCCAACCATTTGGGATTTTATTTATATCGCATATTTGCGTATTAGCATTATTACTAAAAGCATCTGCTGCAATTACATCTACAGGAATATGCACTTGAACACCTTTTTCCTTAGCTTGCTTTAAAATATCTAAAGCCAAATCCTGTTTATCATCTTCACAAATTGAATCGCCTATTTTTCCTCCCTGAGCTTTAATAAAAGTAAAACTCATTCCTCCTCCAATAATTAAATGATTTACTTTATCTAATATATTTTCAATTACGGTAATTTTTGAGGAAACTTTTGCGCCTCCTAAAATTGCTAATACTGGTTTTTGTCCTTCTTCCAATACTTTTTTTATACTTTCAATTTCTTTTGCTAATAGATTTCCAAAACATTTATTTTCTGGAAAAAATTGTGCAACAATTGTAGTAGAAGCATGTGCTCTGTGCGCCGTACCAAAAGCATCATTTACATACACATCTCCTAACTTAGAAAGTTGTTTTGCAAAAGCAATATCTCCTGCTTTTTCTTCAGGATGAAAGCGTAAATTTTCTAGTAAAAGTACTTCTCCCATTTTAAGTTCAGAAACTGCTTTTTCAGTTTCATCTCCAATACAATTTGAAGCAAATTTTACGTCAACACCAAAAACTTCAGAAACTTTTTTTACAATATGTTTTAATGAATATTTTTCCTCAACTCCTTTTGGGCGTCCTAAATGTGACATTAAAACTACTGCACCTCCATCTTTTAATATTTTATCTATAGTTGGTTTTGCAGCTTGAATTCTTGTAGCATCGGTAATGTTAAAATTTTCATCTAGCGGAACATTAAAATCAACTCGAATTAAAGCTTTTTTTCCTTCAAAGTTTATGTTTTGTATTGTTTTCATTTTACTATGTATTAGTAGTACAAATATAATTCAATTTAATAAAGCGCTTACAATTTTCTACGAAAGCGATTTCATTAGAAAAAAGTATAAATAAAATGCTATGTGTCAATTTTTTTTTACATTCGCTTTAATGGAATTTTCGGAAGTATTAGGACAAGATTATTTGAAAAATCACTTGGTAAAATCTATCAAAAATGGTAGAATTTCTCACGCGCAATTATTTATTGGTAATGAAGGATGTGGTGTTTTACCAATGGCAATTGCTTATGCACAATATATTTTATGTAGCACTAGTAATGATAAAGAATCTTGTAATTTAAAATGTTCAAAATTAACGCATCCTGATTTACATTTTGCTTTTCCAGTTACTACAACTAATAGCATTAAAAAACATCCTGTAAGTAATTTATTTATTAATGAATGGCGAAATTTTATTGCTACTAATCCTTATGGAAATTTATTTGAATGGTTACAAGTATTAGGTGTAGAAAATAAACAAGGACAGATTGGAGTTGATGAAGCCGATGAAATTGTTAAAGCACTTAAACTAAAAGCGTATGAAGGAGGATTTAAAGTGATGATTATTTGGATGGCTGAAAAAATGAATAATGCAGCCGCTAATAAATTATTAAAATTACTAGAAGAACCTCCTGAAAAAACAGTTTTTTTATTGGTTGCTGAAAAAGAAGAACAACTAATTGCTACTATAAAATCTAGATGCCAAATTTTACACTTTCCTGCTTTATCCGAAATTGATATTGAAAATGGATTAGTTAAAAATGAAGGAACCGATATTTCTATCGCAAAACAAATTGCTATTCAAGTAAATGGAAATTACAACAAAGCACTTCACCTATTACATAATGACACTGCCGATGAACAATTTGAAACTTGGTTTATAACATGGGTTAGAGCCGCTTTTAAAGCAAAAGGAGATGTTTCTGTAATTAAATTATTAATTGATTGGAGCGATGTTATTGCAAAAACAGGACGTGAAACTCAAAAACAATTTTTGCAATATTGCATTCAATTTTTCAGACAAGCAATGCTTTTAAATTACGGAGCATCCGATTTGGTTTTTCTTAACCCAAAAAATTCTGGATTTAAATTAGAAAAATTTGCTCCATTTATTCACAGTGCTAATATTTTAAAAATTTCAAATGAACTAAATGAAGCCATTTTTCATATTGAACGAAACGGAAATGCTAAAGTTATTTTATTAGATTTATCTATAAAATTAACGCGACTTCTTCATAAAAAAGAAGTTTAAATTCTTTATTTAAAAAGAAAACCTTCTAAAAATAGAAGGTTTTAATTTATTGATTATTAGTGTTTTATATTATTTTTTATCAAAATCTTTATTTAAAATATCTAATACTTTATCTGTAACGTCTAAAGTTGTATCTCCATACATAACCGTTCCATTTCCTGAAGTACCTAAAATTAATTGATATCCATTAGCTTTAGCAAAAACAGCTACCAAACTATCTACTCGTTTGGTAATTTTTTCACTTTCATCTTGGTTTTCTTTTTGTAATTTTTGAGCTGCTTGTTGCTGGTTATATTGCAACATTTGTTGTTCTTGTTGTAACTCCTTTTCTACTTTAGCTCTTGTACTAGCAGACATACTTTTTGCCTTTTGATAATAATTTTGCACTTTGGCTTTAAAAGGTGCTTGTAAGCTATCTAATTGTTTAGAAACTTTTTCTTGCTTACTTTTTAACTTGGTTTGTAAAACTTCTGTTGCTTTATAATCTTTCATTAAATTTTCAACATTAACATAACCAATTTTAGTTTGATTACATGAAACCAACATTATAGCAAAAACTATTAATATTATTTTTTTCATTTTTAAATTATTTTTTAGGAGTTAAAATCGCTGCGAAGATAAAAACAATTTATAAGGAATAGACTGGAATTTTAAAGTATCGATAAAATTTATTAAATATTATTTATTAATAAGAATAAATTATTGAAATCGGTTTATTTTAAAGCTATTTAAACTAATAAAAACTTATTGGAAACTAATTGCGTATATGTAACCATAAAACAAGTTTAAAAAGCTTTAGAATTGTTTTTAGCTGTTTTTTAATACATATATTAAAGAAGAATACTCTTTGGATCGTTTAGCTTTAAAATTAGACCACCATCCAATACAAATTGCCTTTATAAAATTGCTTTTTTTGTTTTTATTTTTATCACTTAAAATAGAAACATAATAAGCATCAAATTTCATTGGAATAATTTTTACTAAATTAATTTGATGTTTTAAAAAAATGGAAGTTATTGCTTTTTTAGAAAAATGCCATAAATGTCTGGGAACATCAAAAGCTGCCCAAAATTGTTTAAAATAATTTGCATCAAAACTATTAAAATTTGGAACTGCAATAATTAAAATTCCATTTGGCTTTAGCAAATTTTTAATTTTAGATATATATTCTTGCAAATTTGGAACATGCTCTAATACATGCCACAAAGTGATTACATCAAATTGCGTTTCAATAATATCGTCTAAGTTTTTAAAAACATCCTCTCCTATTTTTTCACTCGCAATACTATTTGCTTTTTCATTTGGCTCTACACCAAAAACTTTATAGTTATTTTTTTTACAAGCGTTTAAAAAATCACCTGTTCCACATCCAATATCTAAAATTTTATTTTCTTCTTTTTCTAGCGAGTTTATTAATTTTAATTTGTTGTTTATATTTATTCTTTTTACAAATTGATATACTTTATCAAATAAAGTTTTTGAAGAATCGGTGTGAGAAATATAATCTTCACTTTTATAATAAGAAGGTAATTTGTCTAAACTAGGTACAGGGTAAGTTTCTAACATATCCAACTCTTCATTATAAAGTAAATCGAATTGTTGATTAGTTACTAAGTAATCTTTACAAGATAAATATTTGTTTTTGTTTGTTTTCAATTAAATAAATTTAGTAGAATGTTTCACGTGGAACACTTTTAATTTTATCTCCCCATATAAACTAATAAAACAGAAACATCACTCGGTGAAACTCCACTAATTCTACTCGCTTGTGAAATAGTTTCCGGTTGAATTTTAGTTAATTTTTGTCTTGCTTCAATAGAAAGTGATTTCACTTTTTCATAATTAAAATTAGCTGGAATAGGCACATTTTCTAATCGATTTAATTTGTCTGCTTGATTCTTTTCTTTTTCAATATACCCAGCATATTTAACATGAATTTCCGTTTGCTCAATTACTTCATTATCCAAATTATTTTCAGTTATAAATGAAGCAACACTATTAATTTTTTGAATATCGTTAAAATTTAATTGTGGTCGTGCAGCAATTTTAAACAACTTCATAGATTGACTAATCCTGGCAGAATTATTAGCTTCTAAAATTGGATTTATCTCTTCAGGCTTAACACTTGTTTCTTTTAAAAACTTTACAAATAAATCTGTTTTTTCTTGTTTTTCAACAACCCTATCCATACGCTCTTTAGATGCCAATCCTAATTTATAAGCCATTGGAGTTAAACGTAAATCCGCATTATCTTGCCTCAACAAAGTTCTATATTCTGCTCTAGATGTAAACATTCTATAAGGCTCTTCCGTTCCTTTAATAATTAAATCATCAATTAAAACACCTATATAAGCTTCATTTCTTTTCAACACAAATGGAGCTTTATTTTGAACTTTTAAAGCTGCATTAATTCCAGCAATTAAACCTTGAGCTGCTGCTTCTTCATAACCAGTAGTTCCATTAATTTGACCAGCGAAATAAAGATTAGTAATTAACTTAGTTTCTAAAGTTTTAGTTAATTGTGTAGGAGGAAAATAATCGTATTCTATAGCATAACCATATCTTAAAAACTTAACATTTTCAAATCCCGCAACTTTTCTTAAAGCTTTATCTTGAACATCTTCTGGTAAAGAAGTAGAGAAACCATTAACATAAATTTCTATTGTATTCCAACCTTCTGGCTCTACAAAAATTTGATGTCTTTCTTTCGAAGCAAATCTATCAATCTTATCTTCAATAGAAGGACAATATCTTGGGCCAACACTTTTGATTCTACCATTAAACATAGGTGATCTATCAAACCCTTCTCTTAATAAATTATGAACATCTAAAGATGTATAACTCATATAACAAGAACGCTGTTCTTTTAAAGCTGTAGTTGTTTTTAAATAAGAAAATTTTTCAGGGTTTACATCACCAGGCTGCTCAATCATTTTAGAAAAATCTAATGAACGAGAATCTACACGAGGAGGAGTTCCTGTTTTCATTCTGCCAGATTCAAAACCTTTTTTAACTAGATCTTCTGTAATTCCAGTTGCAGCACTTTCACCTGCTCTACCGCCACCAAAAGTTTTATTACCAATATGAATTAATCCATTTAAAAAAGTACCAGCAGTTATAATAACCGTTTTAGATTTTATTTCTATTCCTAAAGCAGTTTTAACACCAATAATTATATCATCCTCAAACAACAATCCGGTTACCATTTCTTGATAAAAATCCAAATTATCAGTTTGTTCTAACATATTTCTCCAGGTTTCAGAAAAACGCATTCTATCACTTTGAGCACGAGGACTCCACATTGCAGGTCCTTTAGATTTATTAAGCATTTTAAATTGAATAGCCGTTTTATCCGTTACAATTGCACTATAACCACCCAAAGCATCAATTTCACGAACTATTTGCCCTTTTGCAATTCCTCCCATTGCAGGATTACAACTCATTTGAGCAATATTTTGAAGATTCATTGTAATTAAAAGCGTTTTAGCGCCTAAATTAGCACTTGCTGCTGCTGCTTCAGCACCTGCGTGTCCACCACCAACAACAATTACATCATATACTGTACTAAACATATTTTAAAAATAAAGTTCCACGTGGAACAATTTAGATTAATTTTTGCAAACAAATAGCTTCTTGATCTCTCATGTTATTAGCATCATTTAGTGTTTTATCTTTAAAACCAAAATAATGTAAAATTCCATGAATAATAACTCTATTGAGCTCATTATCAGTATTTTGTGAATACATTTTAGCGTTTTCTTCAACACGTTCAACAGAAATAAAAATATCTCCTCCTATTTCTTTACCAACAGTATAATCAAAACTAATTATATCGGTTAAAGTGTCGTGCTGTAAAAACTCTTTATTTAATTTTAATAAATATTCATCATCACAAAATATGTAATTTATTTCACCTTCTTTAAAACCATAATCTGCAATACATAATGAAATCCAATTACGTATTTTATCTTCATTTACTAATTTAAAATCGGTTTCGTAATTAAAAATAATCATCGGTTTAATTATGTGTTTTAAAGTATTCGTTTACTTTTTTCTTATAAATTGTGCGCAAAGGTAAGGATTGTCTATTTAAAATTTCATTATTATTAAAATACTCCTTTTTAAAATTTAAATTTTTAACATTTCGTTGTAACAAATTTTGATTACCTGTCTTAGAATTTCTTTTTGAATCTTCACCCTGCTCCTTTAATGCATTTTCAAATTTTAATAATTCTTGTTTAATATCTTTCATTTTTTGAATTGCATTTTTGGTAACTCCATTACGTAGCATCTCTTGCTCTAGCTCTTCCATTTTTTTAGAAGCATTATTTCCATTGCCAGATTTAGATTTATTATTATTTATCAATTGTGACAACATTTCCCTTAAAAAAGCCTGTTGTTTATATATCTCATAGAGCTCGGAATTCCCCAGTTCATTTTGTTGTCCGTTTTTACCATTTTTGGATTTAGTTCCATTTTCGCCTTTCTTCTTTCCATCTTTATTGCCATCCAATTTTTTAATTAAATCTCCCTGCTTTTTAATAATGTCTGGCAAACTAAATTCAGGAGAACCAGATTTTCCTTTACGAAAACTTGGTGAAGCATTCATTAAACCTTCTAACAAATCACTTAATAAATTTGCCAAATTATTAACAGAAGTAATAACAAAACGTTGATCGGAAATTCCAGAATCAAAAAGGTTATCAGAAAAATCACTTAACGATTGATTTAAATAAAAATGCGTGTTGGAAACTTCTTTTTGAATAGTACTTGACATTTTTACCATTCGTAAAGAAAGCACATATAAGCTATCATCAATATGTTCAAAATATTCTTTTAATGTTTGCTGTTTTTTTAAATTTTTTGGATAATCAGGATGTTTATTATCAATAACTGAAGATGCTTTGTACAAGTTTTCTTGCATAAATGAAAACTCCAATAAATTGTCTACAATTTTTCGAAGGTCATCAATATTTTCATCAATTTGCTCCGTTTCCATTGCATCCATGGAAGTTTGCATTTTATCAGATAATTCCTTCATTTTTTTTGCAGCTGACTTTTGGGTTTTGGTAGCCTTAGAGTCTTTATTCTTTAATTGATTTTCAGCATTTTTAGTGTTTTTATTAATTTCAGAAGCTTTTTCTTTATACTCAGTAAGCCGCATTGGACGATTTAATTGATTATTTTGTTGGTGTAAATCTTTTAAATCCTCCACTATTTTATTAAAATCTTTTCCAATTTTTTGTTGCTTTATTACACTACTATCATTTAATTTTTCAGAAGAAAGTTTATTTTGTTCCTCAGATAATTGCTTTAATTTTTCGCTAATTTGATTTGCTTTTTGCTCTACATAAAACCGTTTTGTTAATTCTAATAAACGCTCTAAGCTTTGTTTATTCCGTTTACTTTTTTGAGCTAACGTCTCTAACTTTTTCAATAAATCTTCTTTTTGTAATTTTTTAGTCCATTTATTTAATTCATTAAGTGTTTTTTCTTGTTTTATTAATTGTTTAGCTTCTTCAATTCTTTTTTGTAAATCTTCTTTTTTCTCCTTATTACTTTTTGTGGTTATTTCCTCTTTTAAATTTTTATCAATGGCATTAGTTTGTTTTAAAAATTGATTTAAATAATTGTTTTGCCTATTCAAAAATTGTTGTAATAATTTAGTGTCTTCCCAATTTATATTAGGTTTATTTTCAATTTCTTGTTTTAGTTTACCCATTTCGTTAGCTGTTTTCTTATTATTTTCTAAAGTATTGGATAAACTTTGAATATTATTTTTTTGTTCTTCAATAACTTCTTTATTTACTTCGTTTTCGGTTTTTACATAATAAGAAAAAAGTTTACTTTTTGTTTTTTTACTTCCATTAACTGCATCATTATCAAACACTTCAAAATATATATTATAATTTTTACCCACTACTAAATTTTCATTTGTTGGAAATACATAATAAAAATCTGAAATACCGCTTTTGGAAACATTTATGGATGTTTTATGAAGAAGATTAGGTTTATCTGAAGTATAATAAACCAAATGTAGCTTTGTAACACTATAATCATCACTTACTTGACCAGCAAATTGGACAGGTCCTCTGCTAATAGAATCTATATCCGATTCCACAGAAATTTTTGGAAACTCATCCTTTATAACTTGAATAGCATAATTTAAGGATTCATAATTAGTTAATTGCTGGTTTGAAACAGCAATTTTATAAGATAAATCGGACATAATTTGCTTATTAAAACTAAAATAATCTGTTGAATTTTGGTTAAAACTGAATTTTTTATCGTTTTCAAAAAAGCTAACTGTATCTGTTTTTTGAGTGTTTATTTGCCAAGAAATTTTAGTTCCTTCAGGAACAATAGCATTACCTGTATTAGAAATTACTTCATTTTTTTTATTGGTATAACTTGGATAGCTTACCACCATTTTCATATCAATTATACTCGGCTTATCTAAACTATTTATTTTATATGTTTTAGAGGTAAATCCATTAGCTTCAAAATAAAAATTTATAGGATTATTAATTTTTGAAAAAGTATATTCAAACCTTCCAAATCCTTTATTAATTAGATAATAATTTTGATTTAAAAAAGAAATGGTAACTTCATTAGGAATAGAATTTCCAATAATTTTTAAATCAATCTTTAACGGACTTCCTTCTACAACCGCTAACGATTTGTTTAATATCTGAAATTGAAAAGGTGCAGGTTGTTTATATGCTGTTTTATAATGCACAACTCTTTTAAAGCTTTTATTAAAGGAAGAAGTATTTCCTGTAAAATAAACTAGGCCAATAATTATTATTGGTAAAAGTGCATATTTCAGGTATTTTTTATTTGTTGAAAAATTAATTGCTCTTTTAAATGGAATTAATTGTAATTCTTTAGAGCGCTGTTCAATACTAGCTTCAATAAGTTCAGAATGTTGATTTAAATTACTTAATTGCAACATATTAAGCAATTTATCACTAACATCAGGAAAGTAATCTCCTATTATTTTTGAGGCTTGTTCTTCTGAAATTCCACTTTTAAAACCATATATTTTAAAAATAGGAATTAGAATATAGTTGATTAATAACCCTAATTCAACCAAAATAAAGAGCCAAAATAATATGGTTCTATAAACTGGTTTTAGCCATAAAAAATATTCGAGAAATAAGGTGAATATAAAATATAATAATCCAATAGAAAAGAACAATAACAGTCCTTTAATAAGTTCATTTATATAGAACTTTTTAATAAACTTTTGAAGTTTTTCTTTTATGTGGTTATAATCATTCAATTCCGTACTTTTTCACCCTTATAACGGCTAAAAATAAGGAAAATACATTACAGTATTACTATTTTTTCTTTAATTGCGTATAACACAAGACCAATTCTAGTTTTTACATTAAGTTTATCAAACAAAGCTTCTCTGTAATTTTCAATGGTTTTAGGACTTAAACACATAATATCCGCAATTTGTTTATATGTATTCTCGGTACAAGCTAATTTTAAAAATTCTAATTCTCTTTCTTTAAGAAACGTTTCTTTAGCGTTAGGATTATCAATAGTGTTTAATAAACTATTAGTTACAATTTCAGTGTAATAAAACCCTTTTGAATGAACTTCATTTAAAGCATGTTGTAAAATATCTGGATGAATATCTTTTAATAAATATCCTTTTGCTCCTGCGCGTAACATTGCTAAAATTGTTGGTTCATCACACTCCATGGATAAAGCTAAAACTTTAATTTCTGGATGATTATCTTTTAACCATTTTGTGGTTTCAATACCATTCATTACTGGCATTTGAATATCCATTAAAACAATTTGAGGTTTTTGATTTTTTTGAGATAAATAATTTACCAACTCTTTCCCGTTAATTAAAACGGTTAATACATTAAATTCCTTAAAATTTGAAACTAAACCATTAAGCGCTTGTGAAAAAAGTAAGTGATCGTCAACAATAATTATATCAATAGGGTTCATGGTTATTTTTCTTTCGGACAACTAATATATAACTTAGTTCCATTATTTTCTGAAGATTTTAAATCAATTTTTGCTCCAATTAAATTAGCTCTGCTTTTAATGTTTGTTAAACCAATACCATTTTGTTTAGATTTATCGTTTACATCAAAACCAATACCATTATCTTCTGCATAAATTTCTAATTGATTTGTTCCAAATATTAATTCAATTTTTAGCTTTTCAGCTTTTGAATATTTCAACGTATTATTACAAAACTCCTGTAATATTCTAAATAATATAATTTCTTTTTCATTACTTAAATTAAATGGATCGTTAGATATTATTAATTCAGCATTTATAAAATTTAAACGATTAAAGCGACTAATTTCCATAGAAATAGCTTCAATTAAACCTTTATTTTTAATCGTTTCTGGATTTAAAGATTTTGCTAATCCTCTTAATTCCTGCAAACTTTTTCCAATAATTTCTCCTGTTTCATTAATTTGATTTTTTTCTTTTTCTGGTAAATTTATTTGTGCAATGTTTAATTGCATTTTTGCAACAGATAATAACTGACCTACATTATCATGAATTTCCCAGCTAATATTTTGTAATGCTTGTTCCTGAATTTCCATTTTAGATTTTGTAATTTCTTCTTCAAAGCGTTGTTGAATTTCTCTTTGTTTAATTAAATAAGACGATTTTTTTTGTTGAAAATAAAAGAAGAAAAACATTAATACTACTGCTAAAAATAATACAATAATAGTAGATACAAATACTAAAAGTTGAATTTCTGTTGGCTCCATAACTAACTATTATTTTCCCCTTTACTAATAATAAACCCAGTAATATAACACGAATGCATGATAATATTTAAAATAAAAGTTATGTACTGAAACATTCCAAAAACTGTAATAAACTTAAATAATGCAAAAGCGGGTAAAAATCCCAAATTATATAAAAACTCTCCTAAAGCTATCCAAAAAAACAACGAATTTTTAATGCTTAATACTTCATCACTTTCAAGTAATTCCATAAAATATGTTATGGTTAAAATTACTACTAAAAACTTAGAGAAAATAGCGTTATTTAAAAGTAAATGCTTTACATAATGACCAAAAAATATTACATTAATTAAAGTAACAGTAATAAAAATAAATACCAGTATTTTAATAAACAATCGTTTCTTTTTACTTGCTATTCTACTTAAAAAGAAGAAAGAAAAAAATAGAAAATTAACAATAGGCCATGTATTGTAAATAATATTATTAGGCACAACTAAATATCTTCCTAAGTATGCGCCTACAATTTCAGAGAAAAAGGTATAAATTAAAAAATAAATAAAATATTTCAGGTATTTATTTTGTGAAAGCTTTTTATAGTTTAATACTCCAACTAAAATGCTTATTCCATAAATTAGTGGATAGGTATAAATTGGCATTTTTTAAACTATTGAGGATATGTAGCTGAAGGTGGATTTCCTGTTGTTCCTTCATTCATTGGGTCAATGGTAACAATATCTGAACTTTGAACTACTCCTAATTCTCCATCTTCTAATGAATCACTTTTTTTAGATTGGGTTGGTACAAAAAAAACTGTGGAATAATTATTTTTAGTAGGGTTTTTATCATTTTTAGAATAAGCTCCAAAATAAACACGTAAACCATCTACGGTAATTCCTTTTGCTTTTCCTTCACTTTCTACATAAGAAATATAAGCTTTTAAATCATCTAAAGAAAACCAGCTAGAAATAGAATCTTTTTTACCAATTGCTATATCAACAGCCTTGGCACGAGTATTTACATAATTTTGATTAAGATCTTTTGCTTGTTGAGGTGTAATTTTTTTCATGAATATATTTTAAATAATTAACAAAGGATAAAGTTAATCATTTATCCGAATTAGTATAAATAAAAAAAAGGGGGTATTCCCCCTAAAAAAATAGGGATTATTAGGAAAGCAAAACTCAAAAAGTAAAAGTAGATTTGTTGTATAATTATAAAGTATATAAAGTTATGCATTTAAAGTCGTTTTTAGTAAAATACAAAGTGCATATAATTGGCCTAATAATAATAATTGCAGTATGCTTAAATTTTTATATGCTAAATAAAATTATTTCAAGTTCAAATTCTGAAATAAACTTAAATAAAAATATAATATCAAATCATGTGTGATATACTGTCATTATGAAGAAGATTCCTCACTTAGAAAATCCTTTGAGATTAGCAAAGGATAACTAAAATCGTTCGTTGGGCTGATTTTAAGGTTGCTTTCTGGCAACCTTTTTTTTGTAATAAAACTCCGTTATTTATCTTGATAAATTATCTTTGCAATTCAAAACATATTTTAAATGAAAAATGTAAGAGTACGATTTGCTCCTAGTCCAACAGGACCTTTACATATTGGAGGTGTTAGAACTGCACTTTATAATTATTTATTCGCCAAAAAAAATAACGGCACTTTTATTTTACGTATTGAAGATACAGACCAAACTCGTTATGTAGAAAATGCTGAAAAATATATTATTGATGCTTTAAATTGGTGTAATATACCATTTGATGAAGGACCAAATAAAAATGAAAAGTTTGGACCATATCGTCAATCTGAACGTAAAGATATTTATCAAAAGTATGCTACTGAATTAGTAAACAAAGGAAAAGCATATTACGCATTTGATACCGCTGAAGAATTAGATTTTCACCGTAAAGATCATGAAGAAAAAGGTAAAACTTTTATTTATAACTGGCATAACAGAGCAAAACTTACTAATTCAATTTCTTTGTCTAAAGAAGAAGTTGAAAAACGTATTGCAAATGGAGATAAATATGTAATTCGTTTTAAAATGCTTGACACTATAAATGAAGGTGAACATAATTTAATCTCAACTTCTGATTTAATTCGT
The DNA here is from genome assembly GCF_033723435.1 of Lutibacter sp. Classification (GTDB taxonomy): domain Bacteria; phylum Bacteroidota; class Bacteroidia; order Flavobacteriales; family Flavobacteriaceae; genus Lutibacter. The sequence continues at coordinate 29,517 of NZ_JAWVXC010000005.1, forward strand.
GGTCATGTTTCCTTTAAAACAGAACTTTTAGATGATAAAATTTTATTTAAAAGTGATGGAATGCCAACATATCATTTAGCAAATATTGTTGATGATCATTTAATGGAAATAAGCCATGTAATTCGAGGTGAAGAATGGTTGCCCTCCCTTCCACTTCATATTGCTTTATATAAAGCTTTTGATTGGGAAGCTCCTGAATTTGCGCATCTACCATTAATTTTAAAACCTGTTGGAAAAGGAAAGTTAAGCAAGCGTGATGGAGATAAACTAGGTTTTCCAGTTTTTCCTTTAGCATATACAAATACGGAAACTAACGAAGTTTCAAGAGGTTATAGAGAAGATGGTTATTTTGCCGATGCCTTTATAAATATGTTAGCTTTATTAGGATGGAATCCTGGAACTGAACAAGAAATTTTTAGCTTAAACGAATTATGTGAAGCTTTTAGTTTAGATCGTGTGAGTAAAAGTGGTGCAAAATTTAATCCTGATAAAACAAAATGGTTTAATCAAAATTATCTTCAGAAAAAAACTAATAAAGAATTAGCTACTTTATTTGAACCTATTTTAATTGAAAAAGGAATTAATTCTAATACAAATTATATTGAAAAAGTAGTTTCTTTAATTAAAGAACGCGCAACTTTTGTACAAGATTTTTGGAGTTTAAGCGATTTCTTTTTTGTTGCACCAATTGAATATGACGCAAAAGCAGTAAAAAAACAATGGAAAGAATCTACTCCAGATTTAATGAAAGAATTAATAAATGTTATAGAAGAAATTTCTGACTTTAATTCTGAAACTATTGAAAACAATATTAAAGAATGGATAACATCTAAAGAAATTGGTTTTGGTAAAGTAATGCAACCATTTAGATTAAGTTTAGTTGGCGCATTAAAAGGACCTCATTTATTTGATATTGCCGAAATGATAGGTAAACCAGAAACTATAGCAAGAATTAAAAAAGCTATAAACACTTTATAAAACAAAAAAAGAGCAAATTGCTCTTTTTTTATAGCTGTAATTTTACGTTAAAATCTTTTAAAGTATCTTTATATTTTTCTGGTTCAAATGTATTTCTGCTAAACTCTAATTTGCGTTCATTCCTCATTTTAATATGTTTAATAGAACGTAAAAAACGTCTCAAATCATCAAAATTTGAAATTATTAAACCAGGAACTTGTACTCCATTTCCTTCATCATCTTTAGCAACCATTGAAAAATACGATGAATTGCAATGCTTTATAATACCTGTTCTAATATTTTGAGATTCTACTCTAATACCAACAACCATGGATGAATGTCCTACGTAGTTTACTTTAGCTCTCAAGGTAACCAACTCTCCTACTTCAATCGCATTTAAAAAATCAACTCTATTTACGGATGCTGTTACACAGTAGTGACCCGAAAATTTTGAAGCCGAAGAAAATGCTGCTTTATCCATTAACGACAAAATAAATCCTCCATGAATTTTACCGCTAAAATTTGAATGAGAAGGTAACATTAATTCCGTTAAAATAACTTCAGAATCACGTGGATTTTTAAAAATTTTATTCATCTAATCAATTATATTTTTTATTCTAAAAGAGTAAATATACTGTTTTTAACTACATTTATGTAACAAAGTAATAAACTTAACTACCTATAATTACAATCCGTTGATTACTAACAAAATCATCGTATCTTTAACTAATTCATAAATCTTAAAATAAAATAAAATGATTGGAACATATGTTATTATTTTTCTTGTACTTGTAATTATTGGCTCAGGATTATTTACTGTTAAACAACAAACCATTGCAATAATTGAACGTTTTGGTAAATTTCAAAGTTCAAAAGGTCCTGGTTTACGACTTAAAATTCCGTTTTTTGATAAAATTTCTGGACGTGTTAGTTTAAGGGTACAACAGTTAGATGTAATTGTAGAAACTAAAACTAAAGATGATGTTTTTGTACATCTTAAAATTTCAGTACAATTTCTTGTACAACAAAATCATGTATATGATGCTTTTTACAAACTTCAAAGTCCACATGAACAAATTACAGCCTTTATTTTTGATGTTGTACGTGCAGAAGTTCCTAAAATGATATTAGATGATGTTTTTGAAAAGAAAGAAGAAATTGCATTAGCTATTCAACGCGATTTAAAAGAAGCTATGCTTAATTATGGTTACGATATTATTAAAGCTTTGGTTACGGATATTGATCCTGATGAAAAAGTTAAAATAGCTATGAACAGAATTAACGCTGCAGAACGTGAAAAAGTTGCTGCTCAACACGAAGGGGATGCACAACGTATTTTAATTGTTGAAAGAGCAAAGGCAGAAGCAGAAAGCAAACGTTTACAAGGTAAAGGTATTGCAGATCAACGAAGAGAAATAGCTCGTGGTTTAGAAGAAAGTGTTGATGTTTTAAACAGAGCGGGAATTAATAGCCAAGAAGCTTCTGCATTAATTGTAATTACGCAACATTATGATACGTTACAAAGTATAGGTTCCGATACAAAATCTAACTTAATTTTATTACCTAATAATCCAAATGCAGCAAGTCAAATGCTTAATGATATGGTTACAAGTTTGGTAGCTGCAAATAAAATAAACGAATCATCTCATGAATCTAAAAAATCTTCAAAAGGAGATAATAAAGAATAGATAAACATAAATGTGAAACATAAAAAAACCTGAAAATTAAATTTTCAGGTTTTTTTATAAAGAGTTTTTAAATTTATTCTTTATCAATTTTTTCATCTTTTTTTACTTCATCTTCTTCATCTTGTGTGGCTTTCTTAAACTCTTTTATACCGCTACCTAAACCTTTCATAAGTTCTGGTAATTTTTTACCACCAAACAATAATAATATAGCTAAACCTATAATTATCCATTGCCAAGGTCCAACTATTCCTAAAAAAATATAAAGTGCATTCATTATTTATTATTTTTGAGTAGCAAAGATAGTAATAAATTCAAAACTAAAATTAATTTTTATCTTTTATAGTTCCTCCAATAATTTTTTTAGTCTTTAAAACTTCAGGAGTTCCTTTATAAAAAATAGTTCCTCCAAAACGAACTTTAGCATCTAAAACTTCTGAAGTATTAACTTCTACAATAGCTCCAGAAGCTGCAACAGCAGTAGTTTGTTTGCTCTCTAAATTATATGCTTTATAAATACCACCTGTAGTAGCTTCAATATCTTGATTTTGGGTTGTTCCTTGTAATTTAATAGATCCTCCAGAAACAGCTTTTACAGTTAAATATTTTACTTCTACTGGAACTTTTATTTTAGCTCCTTCTTGTACTTTAACTTCTAATTGTTGTTGATTAATTGCTTCATCCGATGTTATAGTAGCTCCTTCATTAGCATCAATAACTTCTATGTTTTTAGAATAATTAATAGTAACAACAACATCTTCAGCAGTAAAACTATCTGGAAATTTAAGTTTAATTTTTAAAATTCCATTAGAGTTTTTTACAGAAACATCATCTGCTTTAGAGCCTGTAATTACAATAGTTGGTTTTTTAGCTTTATGTAATTTTACGGTTAATCCATTAAATACTTTTATAGTATTAAAATCACCTAAATTTTTAGTAATTGGTTTTTGTGCAAAGGCTATAGAACCAACTAGAATAAGTAAAAGTGCTAGTTTTTTCATAATATATTTTAATTAATTTGTTATATAACTACTAAGCTAAACAATAATTGTACCTTTTTAGTTAAATATTTTTTAATTTTTCTATTAAAGTAAAATCTAAATGTTTACGCTCTAAATCGGTATTTTTAACTTTTATAAGTACATGATCTCCTAGCTGGTAAAGGTTTTTGGTAGATTGCCCAACTAAAGCATATTGTTTTTCATCATAAATATAGTAGTCATCTTTAATTTGACGAATTCTACACATTCCTTCACATTTATTTTCAATAATTTCAACATAAATTCCCCATTCAGTAACTCCTGAAATAACTCCTTCAAATTCTTGATTTTTGTGACTTTCCATATATTTAACTTGCATATACTTGATAGAATCTCGTTCTGCTTTTGTTGCTAAATATTCCATTTCAGAAGAATGTCTACACTTTTCTTCGTATGAAGTAGCTTTTGGGGATTTTCCACCTTCTAAATAATGTTGTAACAAACGATGTGTCATTACATCAGGGTATCTTCTAATTGGAGAAGTAAAATGCGAATAATAATCAAATGCTAATCCGTAATGACCAATATTTTGAGTTGTATATTCCGCTTTACTCATAGAACGAACTACTAAAGTTTCCACCATATTAGCTTCCCCTTTTCCATGTACATCCATTAATAATTTATTTAAACTAGAAGAAGTAGTTTTTTTATCTTTTGTATCAATTTTATTGGTGTAACCAAACTTGTTAATTATGGTTTGTAAAGCTGCTAACTTATCTAAATTTGGTTCGTCATGAACTCTATAAATAAAAGTATTTTTAGTTGGAACACCTTTACTTTTACCAACATATTCCGCAACTTTTTTATTAGCTAATAACATAAATTCTTCAATTAATTTATTAGCATCTTTAGATTCTTTAAAAAATACTCCTGTTGGCTCTGCATTTTCATCTAAGTTAAATTTAACTTCAACTTTATCAAAAGCAATTGCGCCTTGTTGCATTCTTTTTTTACGAATTTTTTTGGCTAAAGTATCTAAAGTTAAAATTGCATCAACTATTTTAGCCTCAACTTTATAAGATTTATTTGTTAATGAATTTTCAGAAGAAATTACATTGGTTTTGGTTTCAATAATTTCTTGAGCTTCGTTATAAGAAAATCGCTTATCCGAATAAATTACAGTTTTACCAAACCATTGATCTACAATTTGTGCTTTTGAATTAATTTTAAATATTGCTGAAAAAGTTAGCTTTTCTTCATTTGGACGTAAAGAACAAACTCCGTTAGATAAAACTTCGGGAAGCATTGGTACTACTCTGTCTACCAAATAAACTGAAGTTGCTCTTTTATAAGCTTCTTCTTCTAAAATAGTATTTTCTTGCACATAATGAGAAACATCTGCAATATGAATTCCTATTTCATAAAGGTTATCTTCTAAAACTTTAAAAGATAAAGCATCATCAAAATCTTTGGCATCCGTTGGATCAATAGTAAATGTAGTAACATCACGTAAATCTCTACGTTTTTTAATTTCGTTTTCAGAAATTTCTAAAGGAATTTTAGCTGCATAAGCTTCAACTTCTTCTGGAAATATATAAGGTAAACCGTATTCTAATAAAATAGAATGAATTTCGGTATTATGATCTCCTGGTAATCCTAAAACTTCTTTTATTACTCCAAATGGGTTTTTAGAATTTGCTGGCCAATCGGATATTTTTGCTAAAACTTTTACACCATGTTCTGCATTTTTAAGTTTATTTTTTGGAATAAAAATATCAGCATACATTTTAGAATCGTCTGGAATTACAAACCCAAAATTTTTATTAAGTTGTAAAACTCCTACAAATTCAGTTTTAAAACGTTTAACAATTTCAACAACATCTCCTTCTTCTCTACTATTTGGTTTACGTTTATAGAGGTAAATTTTAACGGTATCTTTATTTAATGCTCTATTTAAATTTCGTGCTGGAATGTAAACATCATGTTCTAATTCTTCAGATATAAAATAAGCATTTCCATTAGTGGTAGCATCAATAGTTCCTATATAATATTTTGAAATAGGAATTATTTTAAATTTTCCTCGATCTATTTCTTCTACTTTTTGTTCTAGTTTTAAAGCTTCTAATTTTTGAATGATTTGATTTCTACCAGGTGCATCCGTAATATCTAATTTAGCAGCAATTTGACGGTAATTGTAAGTTTTTGAAGTATCTTGATTTAATAGTTTTAGTATTTTTCTAGTTAAATCTTTTATTACATTACCTTTTTTTTTATAAATTTTATTTCTCTTCGACATTTATTTCATTTTATGTAATTTCAAAAGTACAAATATTTACCTTTGAATGTGTTATTTAAAAGTTATAATAAATTAATACCTTATTTAAAATATAATTAATGGAGCTTAATGAGTGGTTTGTTATTGTTAATCCAGTTTCTGGAAATGGTAAAGCAAAAAGGAAATGGCAATCTATTTATAATGAACTAAAAAAACAAGAGTTTAAATTTACTTATGCTTTTACAGAATACGAAAAACATTCTATAAAATTAATTGAAAATGCTATTAAACATGGTATTACTAAGTTTATTTGTGTTGGTGGTGATGGTAGTTTACATCATATAGTTAATGGTATTTTTCATCATAGTGATACTATAAATATTAAAGTTATAAAAATTGGTATAATTCCCGTTGGAACTGGAAACGATTGGATTAAAACCTATGGAATTTCAAAAAACTACAAAAAAGCAATTGAAATTATAAAAAAAGAAAACATTTTTTTACAAGATATAGGTAAAATTACTTTAGCTAATAAAAATAAAGTAGTTTATTTTAACAATCTAGCCGGAATAGGTTTTGATGCTCATGTTGTAAATTATGTACATAAATTTAAACATTTAGGTTTTATAGCTTATTTAGTTAGTACATTATTTAGTATAGTTAATTATAAACGAAGTTTACTTGAAATTAAATTTAATAACAAAATAATTAAACAATCTAGTTTATTATTTTTAATTGGTATTTGTAAATATTCTGGTGGCGGTATGCAGCTTACTAATTACATTTCATCAAGTGATGGTAAATTTGATATCACGTATTTAGATAAAATTAATTTAGTAACTATTTTAAAACATATTACTAAATTATTTAACGGAAAAGTTACAGATTTAAATTTTGTAAAATCATACACATCATCAAAAGCTTTTGTACGAGTGTTAGATACTAATAAAACACTTATTCAAGCAGATGGTGAAATTATTGGAACTGGTGATTTTGAAGTAAAAATACTACCAAAAGCACTACAATTTATAATACCTTAATTTATAAATGTTAAATTTTTCTTAATAAAATTGTAACAACTGTTAAAGTTTTTCGTCTTTATTAGTATAGAGCACAAAAAATGAAACGGTTATATAAAATAATTATCCTTTTTTTAATCATTTTTGGAATAGGAATCTATTTCACAATTAGAAGTATTAATTCTACATTTTCTTCTGAGGAAAAAGTAGAAACTGTTTCTACTACTCCAACATTAATAAATTTAGTTACTAAATTATAACTGTATTTTTCTTTCTTTAATAGTTTTCAACATATATAATTATAATATAAAAGAATTTAAAAATTTTAAAAAATATTTTTTGTTATTATAGTTTGTTAATATGTACAATAAAAAGTTTAGTAAATATTTTTTTAATACACTTATTAATAGATTTCAACAATATTTTAAAACATAAAGTATTATTCATCAATACTATTATACTACTTATTAACAAAATGTTTATAGTAATAAATTATCTAAACTTTTAATAAATACTACTATTAAAATTGTTAAAAACCATTTAAAAAATGGTTGAAAACTTATTACTTAAAAACTATAAAAAAATAGCTGTTGTATTACTTTATTTTATATATGATTTTTTAAGTTGAATTATCCAAAAATAGTTTTCAGTAATTAACTAAAATTTATCCACAATTCTATTATATTTTAAAGTTACTGTAAATCAATAAATTATAAATAACTATTAACATGTTATATTTTAGTAGTTAATAACTGCGAATTTGTATTTTTGTAGCTATAATTATAAACTTAATTTATGAAAATAGCAATTGGTAATGATCACGCTGGTACTGAATATAAATTTGAAATTCTAAAAGTTTTAAAAGATAAAGGATTTGAGGTATTAAATTTTGGAACGGATACTAATGAAAGTATGGATTATCCAGATACTATTCATTTAGTTGCAGATGCAGTTGAAAGTAATAAAGCTGATTTAGGTATTATTTTATGTGGAAGTGGTAATGGAGCTCAAATGACAGCAAATAAACATCAAGGTATTAGAGCTGCACTTTGTTGGAATAATGAATTAGTAAGTCTTGCCAGACAACATAATAACGCTAATATTTTAAGCATTCCAGCTCGTTTTGTTTCTTTACAACAAGCTTTAGGTTTTGTGGATATTTTTTTAAATACAAAATTTGAAGGAGGACGTCATCAAACAAGAGTAGATAAAATACCAACTAAATGTTGTTAAACTAATTATTTATAATTCTAAATATGAGTCATAATCATTCTCATAACACATTATCTGGTAAAAATTTATTATTATCTATATTACTCAATATTGTAATTACTACAGCACAAGTTATTGGTGGATTTATTTCAGGAAGTTTAGCTTTAATTTCCGATGCAGTTCATAATTTTTCCGATGTAATATCATTGGTAATTAGTTATGTAGCAAATTTACTTACACACACAAAAAAGCAAACTAAACAATACACATTTGGTTATAAAAGAGCAGAAATAATTGCAGCATTTATAAATGCTGCATCTTTAATTGTAATTGCTGTTTTTTTAGGAATAGAAGCTTTTAAACGTTTTTCAACACCCAAAACTATTGATAGTAATTTAGTTATTTGGTTAGCTATTTTAGGTATTGTAGCAAATGGTTTTAGTGTTTTATTACTTAAAAACGATGCAAAACATAATTTGAATATGAAATCAGCTTATGTACATTTATTATCGGATATGTTAACTTCTGTAGCGGTTTTATTTGGAGGATTATTAATGAAATATTATCAAATTTATTGGGTAGATGCTTTACTAACCTTACTAATTTCAATCTATTTAATTTATTTAAGCTGGGATATTTTAATATCCTCAACTAAAATATTAATGTTATTTGCTCCAAAACATATTGTTATTGATGATGTAGCTAATGAAGTACTAAAAATGGACGAAATTAAAAATATTCATCACGTACATATTTGGCAATTAAATGATTACGATTGTCATTTAGAAGCCCATATTGAGTTTAATAAAAATATAAAACTATCAGAGTTTGATGTAATTTGTGAGAACATAGAAAACACACTTTTGGAAAAATTTCAAATTAATCATTGTAATTTTCAACCAGAATTTAAAAGAGATGATTTAAAGGAATTAATAAAACAAGATTAACAAATGTTAAAAATAATAACTAAATCATTTACTGATTTATCTATAAACGAACTTTACGATATTTTACAATTACGTGCCGAAGTTTTTATTGTGGAACAAAATTGCGTATATCAAGATATAGATTCAAAAGATAAAAAAGCATTACATATTATAGGATTAAAAAATGATAAAATAATAGCATATACTCGTATTTTTAAATCAGGAGATTATTTTTCTGAAGCTAGTATTGGTAGAGTTGTAGTTAAACAACAAGAAAGAAAATATGGTTATGGTCATCAAATTTTAAAAGCATCCATTAAAGCTATTGAAACTAATTTTAAAACAACAGTTATTAAAATTTCTGCGCAAACCTATTTAAAAAAATTTTACGAAACTCATGATTTTAAACAAGTTAGTGAAGAGTATTTAGAAGATAATATTCCTCATATAGCAATGATTAAAGATTAATTATATGTCTAACAAAAAAGTTAAAATAAAGAGCATTAAAAATTTATCAAATAATTTTTATGTTTTAGATAAAGTAAACTTTGATTACAAAACCAAAAATGGAACTTGGCAAAATCAAAATAGAGAAAGTTATAACAGAGGTGATGGAGCAGCAATTTTATTATATAATCCTATAAAAAATACTGTAATTTTAACTAAACAATTTAGAATGCCTAGTTTTTTAAATGGAAACGAAAATGGAATGATGATTGAAGTTTGTGCTGGATTATTAGATAAAAACGATGCCATAACTTGCATAAAAAATGAAGCAGAAGAAGAAACCGGATATCAAGTTTTAAATCCTAAGAAAGTTTTTGAAATTTATTCTACACCTGGTGCAGTTACCGAGAAAATACATTATTTTACTGCGGAAGTAAATGAAACAATGAAAATTTCAGAAGGAGGTGGTTTAGAAAATGAAACTGAAGAAATAGAAGTTTTAGAAATTACTTTTGATAAAGCTTTAAAAATGATGTATTCCGGAGAAATACAAGATGCTAAAACTATTATACTTTTACAGCATGCAAAAATTAAAAACTTATTAAAATAAGTTAAGTTTTAGTATTTAAAACACCATTAAATTACAACCTCTAATATCTGAATTATCGAACCGTCCTAAAACTTCAAAAGTATTATTTTGATATGTTTTTCCTAAATCTTGTGTAGCAATAAAGGAACATGAATTAACGTTAGCTAAATCAATCACATTTATTCCTCCTGATTTTTCGTTTGGTAAAAAAGTAAAAGGATCTTCAGTATCTCTAATTAAAATTTTCATCCAAGGTGGACATTCAAAAATTCCGTTTCCTTTTGAATATGCTTGACTTAATAACTCCGTCATTCCATATTCCGAATGAATTAACTTAACTCCAAATCCATTGCATAATACTTGATGTAACTCTTCTCTAATCATTTCTTTACGTCTACCTTTCATTCCGCCAGTTTCCATTACTATTGTATTTTTTAAATCAAATTTATCTAATTCAATTAAATCTAATAAAGCATAGGTAACACCAATTAATAAAACTTTTCGGTTTGCTTTATCTAACAATTTTAGTTTATCTGCTAATTCCTTTAAATTATGAAGATAAAATCCACTTTCTGTTTTTTTAGAACCCTTTATTAAATTATCAACCATAAAAATTAATGAAGAACCTTTTCGTTCTAAATAGGATGGTAATAAAGCTAAAATGGTATAATCTTCTATATTTCCATAAAAAGAATGAAAACCTTTTTTAAAACTTTGTTCATATAAATTAACATCAGTAACGTAATGCTTACTTTGTTGCATTCCAGTAGTTCCGCTACTTAAAAAAGTTTGTTCTACTTCTTTTTGTGAAGAAATAATTTTATGAGATTTAAAAAATTGGATTGGTAAAAAAGGAATTTGATATATATTTTTTACAGAATTTATATCAACGTTTAAATAACTCAAAAATGAACTATAAACCAAATTATGAGTTGCTTGAAAATTAAATATATCAATACTAACTTTCTCAAAATCAACACGATTACTTATGTTAAAAATGTTTTTTTTTGTCATAAAATTTGGAAATCACCACAAAAGTAATGTAAATTTACGCAACCTATTATATTTTTAGGAATCTTATATTTAAATAACACGAAGTTTGGGGTTAAACAAACTGATAAAACAGTGTGCAAAAAACGATAGAAGGGCACAAAAAGAGATTTATCAACTTTTTGGTGGTAAGTTATTCTCTATATGCCTTAAATATTCGAAAAATAGGCACGAAGCTGAGGACAATTTTCAGGATGGCTTTATAACCATATTTAACAAAATTGATCAGTTTAGTTTTAAAGGTTCATTTGAAGGCTGGCTTAAACGTGTTATGATTAACACAATTTTAATTAAGTATCGAAAAAAAAATGTGTTAAATATTATAACGGATGAGATTCCTGATGAAGTAGTTGTTGATGTTGAAGAAGATGAATTTTCTTTGGATTTTTTGTTGAATCTCATTAATGAATTACCAGAAAGATACCGATTGGTTTTTAACCTTTATGTATTAGATGGTTATTCACATAGAGAAATTTCTGAAATGTTGCGTATAGCTGAAGGTACATCAAAATCAAATTTAGCTAGAGCAAGAGGCATTTTAAAACAGAAAATTGAAGAGTACCAAGAAGGACAACAATCTATTTAAGTAAATAATAGTAGTGAGCGATTTTAAAAACATTGATAGATTATTTCAGGAAAAACTGAAAGATTATGAGGTTTCCCCACCAAATAAGGTTTGGAGTGGTATTGAAAATAATTTAACAGTTTTACCACAAAAAAGAAGAATTCCAATTTGGGCTAAATTTGCTAGTATTGCTGCATTAATACTTCTTTTTATAAGTATTGGTGCTATTTATTTAGTCCCTACTAATAATTTTACAGAGAACTTATTTAAATTACCTCTTTCTGCTAAAGCTACCGTTAAAAATATAACAGACACTTTAAAACCTTTTGAGTCAACTAACAAACAAAAAGTTGTTGCAAAAAAGGTTATTAACCTTAAAGAAAAACAACAAAACAATATTGAAAAACCTATAGATAACATTATTAAAGTAGATGAAAATACAAGTATTGCGGATAATACAACTACTACAAAATCACTTCCAAAATATTTACCAGATACTAAAAATTTCCCTTTACCTAAAAAATCTAAAAATAAAATTACTAAAAGCGATATAGATAATAGTAAATTTACAGTAGCAACTATTTTTGCACCTATTTACATGAGTTCTTTTGGAGAAGGTTCAGGAATTGATAGTCAATTTAAAAATAATCCTTCTTCTGGAAATTCTTCTTACTCTTATGGAGTTAAAGTTGCTTATCAATTAAATAAAAAATTCACACTACAATCAGGAGTTAACCTAATAAATTTAGGTATTACAACAAACAATGTATTTATTACTCCAGGTGTTTCTGCTGTTGGATTATCAAACATTTCAAGCAGTCCTAACTTAGGAAAAAGTACCAAAAGTTCTAAAGATGAGTTAAATACTACCGGAAGTTTAAACCAAGTTTTTGGTTATGTTGAAATTCCAGTAGAAGTTAAATATAATGTTACTAATGGAAAATTTGGAGTTAATTTAGTTGGTGGATTTAGTACATTATTATTAAATAGAGATGAAATATTTGTAGAAACTTCAGATTATACCCAAAGCTTAGGAGCTTCTAATAACCTTAGATCTATAAACTTTAGTGGTAACTTTGGAGTAGATATTGATTATTTAATTCGTAAAAATTTATACTTAAACGTTTCACCAATGTTTAAGGTTCAAACAAATACCTTTTCAAAAAACTCTGGCAGTTTATTGCCTTATTATTTAGGAGTTTACACAGGGATAAATTATAAGTTTTAGTTGGTTTATTATTTGGTTGGTTACCAAATATTGAATGAAGAAAGCCGTTTCTATTTAGAAACGGCTTTTCTTTTTAAAACCTATTATTATTTGTAATTTTGCAACATCACAAACAAACGTATAATAAATCCTATTATGGAAACAACAATAGATAAAACAATACAAAAATCACTTGATTTATTAGGTGTTAAACATTTAAATCAAGGAACTTCAACTGGAAATATTTTTTTTGGAAATGGGGAAATAATTGATTCTATTTCGCCTGTAGATGGAAACTTAATTGGGAAAGTAACCACAACTACAAAAGAAGATTTTGAAAAAGTAATAACTACTGCAAAAGCAGCTTTTAAAACCTGGCGATTAGTTCCAGCTCCTCAACGAGGAGAAATTGTTCGTCAATTTGGACTTAAACTTAGAGAATTAAAACAACCTTTAGGAGAATTAGTTTCCTATGAAATGGGAAAATCTTTACAAGAAGGTTTAGGGGAAGTTCAGGAAATGATTGATATCTGTGATTTTGCTGTTGGTTTGTCTCGACAATTACAAGGTTCTACTTTACATTCAGAACGTCCAGGTCATAGAATGTACGACCAATATCATCCATTAGGAATTGTAGGAATTATATCTGCATTTAACTTTCCTGTTGCTGTTTGGAGTTGGAATACAGCTTTAGCTTGGATTGCTGGTGATGTTTGCGTTTGGAAAGCTTCAGAAAAAGCACCACTTTGTAGCATAGCTTGTCAAAATATAATTTCTTCCGTTTTAAAGGAAAATAACTTACCAGAAGGAATTTCAAATATTGTAAATGGAAATTATCAAGTTGGTGAATATATGACAACAGATAAACGTATTCCTTTAATTTCTGCAACAGGTTCAATTAGAATGGGAAAAATTGTTGCCAAAACAGTTGCTGAAAGACTAGGAAGAAGTTTATTAGAATTAGGAGGAAACAATGCAATTATTGTTACCCCTGATGCAGATATTAAAATGACCGTAATTGGAGCAGTATTTGGAGCTGTTGGAACTGCGGGTCAGCGTTGTACTTCTACTCGTAGATTAATTATTCATGAATCAATTTATGATAAAGTAAAAAACGCCATAGTAGATGCGTATAAACAATTAAAAATAGGGAATCCTTTAGATGAAAATAATCACGTTGGACCATTAATTGATAAAGATGCTGTTAAATTATATCAAAATGCTTTAAATAAAGTAGTGGAAGAAGGTGGAAAATTAGTAGTTGAAGGAGGAGTTTTAGAAGGTGAAGGATTTGAAAGCGGCTGTTATGTTAAACCTGCTATTGCAGAAGCTAAAAATAGTTTTGAAATTGTTCAAAATGAAACTTTTGCTCCTGTATTGTATTTAATTAAATATTCCGGAGATGTTGAAAATGCTATTGAAATTCAAAATGGTGTTGTGCAAGGTCTTTCTTCTGCTATTATGACAAATAATTTGCGTGAAGCCGAAAAATTCTTATCACAAGCTGGTTCAGATTGTGGTATTGCAAATGTAAATATTGGAACTTCTGGTGCGGAAATTGGAGGAGCTTTTGGAGGAGAAAAAGAAACCGGAGGAGGAAGAGAGTCTGGTTCTGATGCTTGGAAAGTATATATGAGAAGACAAACAAATACTATAAATTATACAACTGAATTACCTTTAGCTCAAGGTATAAAATTCGATTTGTAGTTTGTAAATCTTTTAATAAAAAAGCCGCTTTTTTAAAGCGGTTTTTTTATTGGTATTTAATTTTTCGAAGTACTCTTTGAGCTTCTTTATATTTTATATATGCTGATTTATCTTTCATTTCTCTTAAATAAGGACCTAATTCATTTAATTTTTTATAAGCATTTGGAATATCATTTAAAACACATAATAAATAATTAGTAGGTAAATCCTTTAATTCAATTTGCTCAATTTTTGATAAGGATAGCTTTTTCTTTAATTTGCTTAATAAAGTATTACAACTGTTAAAAAGATGAAGTAGTTCAACTTTATCAAATTGAGGAGGATTAAATAATAACTCACTTACAATATCTAACTTTCCATTTTCTTTAAAATTAATAACTTTTTTTTCAAGCGGATAATAATCAAAAATATCTTTTAACTGTAAAAAAATATACTCTGTAATTATAAAGGTTCTTTTATTTATTTGAATTTTAACTTCATCAAGTGCGGAATAAAATAATCGTACTTGTTCATTAATTAGTTCAATATCAACACGCGAATAAAATAATTTATCACCAACTTTTTTTCGTTTTCCAGCCCAACAAAGCACAAACTGTTCGTTAAAAACCTTGTATTTTGGGTTATATTCTTTACTATGTTTATTAAAAAACTGAAAAACACCATCAAGCGTTAATTGAATATTATTGCTAGCGTTTTTTTCAATAGATGCTACTATATTTTTATTCGTACTTTTTAAAACATATTTTCCTAAAGTGGACATAGAATTACTTCCTCTCCTATAAAAAACTAACCCTTTAACATATTTCCAGATTGATTTTTTCAAAGAAGTAACTTCGTTATTGGGAAAAATAGTAACTAATCCAACAACCTTATATTTAGGTAATTTGGGAAATGCTACATTTTCATAAATAATTTTTGGAGGATTTTGAAAATAGGAGTTAATTAAATTTTGAATTTTACTATCATCAAAAAAATCAACTCCTACTATTTTATTAGTTTCATCTTCAATACCTATAACTAAAAATGAATTATTTTCTGGGTTTGAATTAGATAATGCACAAACATGCTTTAAAAATTTAGCTTTTCCTTCTTTAGAGTTTAATGAAATTTTTTGTTTTTTATCATAAAAACTATTTTCATCAGATTGAGCTAATAAATTTTTTATTAAAAGCCGTTTGTTAATCATGTTTATTCTTTATTTAAAATAGTAGCGCTAGCTTGAGCTGTTGGGTATACAATTAAATCTTCAATATTTACATGGTATGGCCTGCTTACTACAAAATAAATAATATCTGCAATATCTTCTGGTTGTAGTGCTTTATATCCAGAATAAACAGATTTAGCACGTTCTTTATCTCCTTTAAAACGAACTTCAGAAAATTCGGTTTCTACAGCGCCAGGATGAATAGCGCAAGATCTAATATTATGTTTGTTTAAATCTATACGCATGGCTTTATTTAAAGCGTTTACAGCAAACTTTGATGCACAATATACATTACCGTTCGGATATACTTCTTTTCCTGCTATAGAGCCAATATTTATAATAAAACCATCATTTTTAGCTACCATGGTTGGAAGAATGGCTTTTGTTACATATAATAAACCTTTAACATTACCATCAATCATAGCATCCCAATCATCTAAATTTCCATCTTGAATAGTGCTTAATCCATGTGCATTACCGGCATTATTTATTAAAATATCAATTTGTTGAAACTCTTTAGGAAGTGATTTTACGGCATCAAATACTTCATTTTTATTACGTACATCAAATTGTAAAGAAGTTACTTTTGTGTGTTTGCTTAATTCGTTTTTTAGAGCTTCTAATTTCTCTTTTCTACGTCCGCATATTACTAAATTTATGTTATTTTTTGCAAAAATTATAGCAGTTGCTTTCCCTATTCCTGAAGTTGCTCCGGTTATAAAAGCTGTTTTTGTTTTCATGGTTTTTTATTTATTATTTTGACAATAAAGATACAAAAAAACCGCTCCTTTTAAGGAGCGGTTTTCATCAATTGGTTATTAAAATAACCAACCAAAAATCAACTAACCAAACTTTATTTTAAATATCTTCTTATTTTCGTTTCTCTTTTTATTTTAGTTCTCTTTCTGCCAGTGTTACTTACTTCTTTTTTAGTTTTATCAGATTTTAAATACTGAATGTAACCTCTGCCAGTGAATTCATAAGTTGTTCCAGAATTAATGTGGTATAAACTTATCGTTTCATCATTTATAACGGTTAATTCAAACTCTTCAGTATCTCCCAAATCATAATCTAATGTTAAAATTTTTAAATTATCATATCCTTGTACATCTGCAACAGAATAATTACCTACATAATCCCACAATAAATTATCAATATTTGTGCCAACATCATCTTGTGAGGAATAAAAGGTGGTAATATTTTCAGGCGTAAATTGTAAAAAGTTTTCATTATCAAACGCATTTACGGTACCGTTATCACTTACATATGTTTTTTCCCAAGCGTCGTACTCTTGTAAAAAGTACTCTATATTATCATAAAATATTTGATTATAATCAAAGTTATATTTTTGATAACCTTCTAAATAATATGTCACATTATCAAAATTATCTACTAATTTTATTTGATTGTTAGAAATCTGTATCACGTCAAAATTAAAATAGCCGTCAATTGTATGATTTACTTCAAGACTTCCATTATAAGTATTATAATTTCCAATTTGAATACCATAACCATTACCAGTGGAACCAATGCCAACTAAATTATTGTTTGCGTATAATTTTCCGTTTAAGAAAGAAATAGTAAATGCTTTAGATAAAAATGGCACATCACCTTGTCCTGTAGTTTTATTATAATTTATATACCATAAATCGTAGTTAGATACTACTTCTTCAAGAGAAATATAATTTGGATTATTAATATCATCAACAACAATACTACATGAGGAAACTGCTATGCTGGTTACTGTTATTATAAAAAGTAATTTTAAAGATTTCATACTCATTTATTTTTGGTTACAGTATTGAAATTTCAATTTCCGTGCCAAAAAAATATTGAGTAATTTTTAATTGTGTAAAATACAGATAATAAGGTATTTAGTTAATTTTTTTTATTTTACTTATTTTGTAATAATATCTTTTAGTTTGGTTTTTATAACTTACTACCGCTTCGTTATCATTTATTTTAAAAGGAATATTTTTTGATGTTGATTTTGGAGAATTTCCAAACTCTTTAGTGCTATCTTTATCTATTATATAATCATTTATACCTTTAGAAGTAACAAATATGCCTATATATGTGGATGGATTTGAATTAACCAGTAATTCTAATGCGGTTTTTTGATTTCGAAAATAAAGACTATCTAATTTAATGTTTTTATTATCAATACTTATGGAAACTTTTAATCCTCTAACTCCAGGTTGGCCTCCAACCCAATCTGAAACTTCTGCATTTATAACTTTAAAAGGAGGTTTTTTTTGAAGTGCATACATGGTTTTATCTTTGGTTGCTCCACAACAAAAAAATAAAGTTGATGTGATTGTTAAAATGAATATAAATTTAATGATTTTCATGGTAAAGATTATTTATTAGATATAATAACAGCAAAGCATGTACCAAAATACAAAAAGTCTATCATAAAATGATAGACTTTTAATTTATAGAAAATTTATTTTGTTTAATTATTTAATGCTTCTGCACCTCCAACAATTTCTAAAATTTCATTAGTAATAGCAGCCTGACGAGCTTTATTATACATTAATAATAAATCATCGCGTAATTCAGTTGCGTTATCAGTAGCTTTATGCATTGCAGTCATACGAGCTCCATGTTCCGCAGCAAATGAATCTCTAATTGCTTTATAAAGTTGAGTTTTTAAAGATTTAGGTATTAATTCTAAAACTATTTCAGCTTTTGATGGTTCAAAAATAAAATCTAAATTAGATTTAGTCTCACTTCCAGCTTCAGGTTTAATAGGTAAATAATCTTCTATTGTTGGAATTTGAGTAGCTGCATTTTTAAACTGATTATATGCTAATTGTATTTTATCATAACTACCTTCTGCATATAATTGCATAATATTTTCAGCAATATTAGCAACATTTTCAAAAGTTAATTCATCAAAAACATCACTTTTATTATCTATAATAGTATGTGTTTTTTTAAGAAGGTCATTCGCTTTTTTACCAATAGATAAAATATCAACTTGTTTAGTTTTATAGTCACTTTCAATTAAAAGTTCTACTTCTTTAACAATGTTTGAATTAAAACCACCACATAATCCCCTGTTTGAAGTTATAACCACTAATAATACTTTGGAAATTTCTCGTTGTTCCGAAAAAACACCTCCTGTTTCACTATCTAATGAAGCACTTAAACCTTGTAAAAGTTCAGTTAACTTATTAGCATATGGCTTCATTTTAGTAATTGCATCTTGAGCTTTTTTCAACTTTGCCGCCGATACCATTTTCATGGCACTGGTAATTTGCATAGTTGAACCAATAGAGGTAATTCTGTTTCGTATTTCTTTTAAGTTTGCCATTCTTTATTATCTGTTATTCCGTAAATAAGGAATCCTTTTAAATAAACATTAGGTTATGCATATTTTGCCGAAACTTCATTAGCGGCACTAGTTAAAACGTCTATTACTCCGTCTGTTAATTTCCCTGATTTTAATGTATTTAATGCATCTCTGTGTTTAGCATTAAGGTATTCAATATAATCTTTTTCGAATTCTTTAACTTTTTCTACAGGAACATTTTTCAACAAGTTTTTTGAACCTGCATAAATAATAGCTATTTGATCTTCTACTGTAAATGGATCAGCTTGATTTTGTTTTAAAATCTCTACGTTTCGTTTTCCTTTTTCAATTACATTCATTGTAGCAGCATCTAAATCAGAACCAAATTTTGCAAAAGCTTCTAATTCTCTATATTGAGCTTGGTCTAATTTTAAAGTTCCAGCTACTTTTTTCATAGATTTAATTTGGGCATTACCACCTACACGAGATACAGAAATACCTACGTTAATAGCTGGACGTACACCAGAGTTGAATAAATCAGACTCTAAGAAAATTTGCCCGTCAGTAATAGAAATTACGTTTGTAGGAATATATGCCGAAACATCCCCTGCTTGAGTTTCAATAATTGGTAAAGCAGTTAATGAACCTCCACCTTTTACTTTTCCTTTTAAAACTGCAGGAACATCGTTCATTTGTGCTGCAATAGTATCATCATTAATAACTTTTGCTGAACGTTCTAATAAACGTGAGTGTAAATAGAATACATCCCCTGGGTAAGCTTCACGTCCTGGTGGACGACGTAATAATAAAGATATTTCACGATAAGCTATTGCTTGTTTAGATAAATCATCATAAACAATTAATGCAGGACGACCTGTATCTCTAAAATATTCTCCAATTGCAGCTCCTGCAAATGGAGCATAAACTTGCATTGGAGCAGGATCTGAAGCGTTTGCAGCTACAATTGTAGTATATGCTAAAGCTCCTTTTTCTTCTAATAAATTAGCAATAGCGGCAACGGTTGAACCTTTTTGTCCGATTGCTACATATATACAATATACTGGTTCACCAGCATCGTAAAATTCTTTTTGGTTAATTATGGTGTCAATTGCAACAGTAGATTTACCTGTTTGACGGTCACCAATAATAAGCTCTCTTTGCCCTCTTCCAACAGGAATCATAGCGTCAATTGCTTTAATACCTGTTTGTAGTGGTTCAGTTACAGGTTCTCTATAAATTACACCTGGAGCTTTTCTTTCTAATGGCATTTCAACAGTTTCTCCAGAAATAGGACCTTTACCATCAATTGGATTTCCTAAAGTATCTACTACACGTCCAACAATTCCTTCTCCAATTTTAAGTGAAGCAATTCTTTTAGTTCTTTTTACAATAGATCCTTCTTTAACATTTTTTGAGTGTCCTAAAAGTACAATACCTACATTGTCTTCTTCTAAGTTTAGTACAATACCTTCTAATCCACCTTCAAATTCTACCAATTCGCCATATTCTACATTAGCTAATCCATAAGCGCGAACAATACCGTCACCTACTTGTAAAACAGTTCCAACTTCATCTAACGATGCGGAAGAATCAAATCCTGCTAATTGTTGCTTTAAAATCGCTGAAACTTCAGCTGGTTTTATTGATGCCATTTTTTATCTTTTTTAAACCTTTATTCTTTATATAAATTTGAAATAATATTAATTTTCAAATTGTCTTTTTAAACTTTGTAATTTGTTTGCAATACTTGCATCGTATTGAATATCGCCAATTCGAAGTATAAATCCGCCTAATATATCTGGGTTAATGATATTTTCAATACTAGCTTTTTTACCTGTAATTTCTTTTACTTTATCTAAAACTTGATTGTTTAGTTCTGAGTTTAAAGGAATTGCAGTGGTTATTTTTGCAATTTCTTTACCTTTAAGTTCGTCATAAATAATAGTGTATTTTTCCGCAACTTCATTTAAAATATCCAATCGATTATTGTCTATTAAAAGATTGATTGAACTTATAGTTAAAGGAGATACATTTGAAGAAAATATAGTTTTTATAGTTTCCTTTTTTAAATTGGTTTTTAAAATAGGATTTTTAAGCATTAATTGTAATTCTTTACTTTCTTCTAAAGTGTTTACAATTAATAACATATCGTTATTAATATCATCTTCTTTGTGTTGTTCAACTGCAAAATTTAAAATTGCTTTTGCGTATCTTAAAGCTGCTTTAGTTCCACTCATTTGTTATAAATTAACGTATCGTTATTTCTTTTAACATTTCTTCAACAAGTTTTACTTGTTTGTTTTTATCTGCTAATTCGCCTTTAACTACTTTTTCTGCAATATCAATAGATAGTTCAGCTACCTGATTTTTTATATCTACAATAGCAGCTTGTTTTTCAGCTTCAATACTTGTTTTAGCTTGGTCAATTACTTTTTGTGCTTGTTGTTGCGCTTCGTTTTTAGCTTCAGAAATCATACTTTCTTTCATTTCTCTCGCTTCTTTTAAAAGGCTATCGCGTTGCATACGTGCTTCTTTTAAAATTCGTTCGTTATCTGCAGTAAGATTTTGCATTTCTTTACGTGCATTTTCAGCTTCATCTAAGGCATTTTTAATACCTTCTTCTCGTTCATTAATTGCATTTAAGATTGGTTTCCAAGCATATTTTCTTAGTAAAAATAATAATACTATGAACAATAAGGTTTGCCAAAAAAACAATCCGTAAGAAAAGTCGTTAATTAATTTTTCCATAATTTAATATAGTTGTTTTAAAAATTAAACAAAAGCTATAACCAACCGTTACAGCTTTTTGTTTTTTAAAAATTAAACTGCAAATAATGCTGCAAACGCTAATCCTTCAACTAGGGCTGCTGCAATTAACATTGCGGTTTGAATTTTTCCAAAAGCTTCAGGTTGACGAGCGATTGCATCCATTGCAGAACCACCGATTCTACCAATACCAATACCTGCTCCTATTACAATTAAACCTGCGCCTACCATTACTGGAATTTGTCCCATAATATATATATTAATTAATTAAACATTCATTTTTAAATTATTCATTATGTTCTAATTCATGTTCTTCAGAAGCAAATCCAAAGTACAATGCAGATAACATAGTGAATATATATGCTTGTAATATTGCAACTAGTAATTCTAATATAGAAATTACTAATGCTAATCCGAAACTTAAACCTCCTCCTATATAGCTTTTAAATACAAATAATAAACCTAAAATACTATATATAACTATATGCCCTGCAAAAATGTTTGCATACAAACGCATCATTAAGGCAAAGGGCTTTATAAATACACCTAATAATTCAATTGGTGCTAAAATTATTTTCATTGGAACTGGAACTCCTGGCATCCAAAATATATGTTTCCAATAATTTGGTTTGGAAGTAAACTGGGTAATTAAAAATGTTAAAAAAGCTAAAGCAGCAGTTACAGCTAAATTACCTGTAATATTCATTCCAAAAGGAGTAATACCGATTAAGTTTGAAAACCATATAAAAAAGAACACTGTAAGTAAAAAATTCATGTACTTTTTATAGTGTTTATGTCCTATACTTGGTATAGCAATTTCATCACGAATATAAATTACAATAGGCTCAAAAAAGCGCCCAATTCCTTTAGGAATAGATCCGTTTTTAGCATAGGATTTAGCTAAACTTAAAAATATTAAGAATACAATTATAGAAACCACTAAAATACTAAAAACGCTTTTTGTAATAGAAAAATCTAATGGTTTTATATTGGTTGGATGGTGATGCTCATCATAAGTTAACTTACCATCCGCATTAGTTTTGTAAATTTTGTTATGGTATAGCTTGTAGTAATTCCCTCCTACTTCTGCAATTTCTTTACCATGATGAAATTTAGAAGACATAAAAACTTTTAATCCTCCATCGAACAAAATAACGGGTAAAGAAAAACCATTATACTCTTCAGTTTCAGAATTTGAATTAAAATCAAAATAATAAGAATCTTTAACGTGATGTCTTATTTCTTCTTTTATTTCAGTTTTATAATCTTTTTCAGAAGATGCTTGTTCTTCATGAGAGTTTTCAGAAGATTCATGCTGTGCATTTACGGAAAATGTAACTACTAAAAGTAGTAAAGTAAGGGTTTTTACCAAGTTTCTTTTATACATATCACTTTTTTACTAGTGTGCCTATAAATATTTTGCAAATATATGTTTTTAAATTAGAAACTAAAAAATATTTTTTAGCAGTATTTATAAAGTATTATTTTAAGCTAATAATTAGTGTTAATCATTGTTATTCATTAGTTTAACTAAAGCTAAAATTTCAAGGATTAAACATAAAAAGTATGGTGTTAAAAATGAAAAAGTTTCATAGGAAGTTATTACACCATCGTCTTTATATGAAGGATAAAACAATAAAAAAAATACCGCAAATTTTAAAAAGCTACCACCTAAAAATATAAACCCTAAAATGCTTTCAAAAGTGTTTTTTAAAATATAAAGGATAGAGAATATTCCTATTGCCAATATAAAATTCACTAAATAGGCTAGTATAATTTTATTATTAAATAGAGGTTGGTTTAGTTCTTTTAAAATAGTTATGTGAAGTGCAAATACAACTAAGTTTATTATTAGTAGTAGCAAACTAAAACCAGTAATGGAATTAATCTTTAGTTTCATTTATTTTTTTTACTTGATTTAAAACCATATAGAGTGCTATCAGTAATGCTAATAGCGTACCTATTAGTGTAAATGTTTTTTTTGAAGGATTAAAATGTGCATCTAATTTTTTACCAAAATAAGCTCCGGCATAAATGGTAATACCCATTTGAAAAACAATGCCAGTTAATTGTAAATACTTATTAAGCGGTTTTTTCTTTAGTTGCTTTTTCATTTTTTAATTCCTTAATAGAACCTTTCATTACACAAGTAGCATTAAATTCTGCACCAGGTTCTACAGATAATTTGCTAATAACTACATCACCAGAAATTTGTGCTGTGGCTTTTAGAGTAAGTAAATTATTTACTAATAATTCTCCTGAAAATTTTCCGTCAATATCGGCATTATTACAAGTAACTTTACCTTTAACGCTTCCTGAACTACCTATAATTACTCGTCCAGCAGTTTGAATAGTTCCTTCAACATTACCTTCTACTCTAAAATCACCTTCCGAAATAATATCACCTTTAATAGAAGTGTTTTTACTGATTACGTTTCGTTCGGATACTTGGGTTTGTTTTTCTTTTTTTTCTGAAAACATCTTTAAATTTTTATTAGGGTTTGCTATAATTTTGCTTTTAGTTTTTTTACCATTGCCAAGGCTTTTTTACCTTCGTTTGTGTTTGGATAATTCATAGCAACAAAATTTAATGCTTCCTTAAAAGCTTGTAAACCATCTTTTTTACCAATAGCATATGCTTTTAACAATTCAAATTTAGGAACAATTGCTTTTCCTTCGTATAAACTTATGGAAGAATCTGCTTTTTTAATTACAGCTTCATAATCTTCATCTTTATATTGATAGTATAATTTTTCGTAAATTTTTTCAGGGGAATTTTCATCGTTTTCCTTCAATACCAATTTTGGGTTGATAATCAATTTGGCATATTTTGAATCAGGAAAATTAGTTACAATATTATTTTTATAGGTATCTGCTTTACTATTTTTTAATTTTTCATATATTTTATATAAATGAAACTTTGCAGGTAATTCTAAATCTTTTGAAGGATTAAAAGTGAGTAATTTTTCTAATTTATTTACCGCTAAATTATATTCATGAAATTGTTCTTTATAAATTAATCCTAATTTATAATAAGCATCATTTCTTACAACTTTTATACTGTCAATTTGTTTTTTAGAAGAAGGAATTTGATTTAAATAAAAGTTCAAATCATATTTTTCAGATGATTTTACAACATTTTGATCTTTAGTATTTGATGCTTTTGTGTTATTAAGGTTAATTTGAGTTTTATCACTTAATCTCCAATTATCTTCTAAAGGTCTGTTTCCCCATATTTTTTTAAATTCTTGAGATCCAAATCCAACAGTTTGAGGATTGTAAAAGTACCATTTTCCAGAATTATTATTACCATTATTATTGGAATCACCGCCACTTGCAAAAAGCGCATTACCGGTATTTAACTTTTGTTGTTGCTGTTCTTCAGCTTTTTTTAATTCATCAATATAATTAGTATAATAATCAGCTTGTTCTTGTTTGCTCATAGCAACAACATTTAAAATACTGTCCGTATTTTTTGTGATGCTTTCATACGACAGAACTTCATTTAAATTATTTCGCTTACGCTTTATACTTCTAATTCGTTTAGTATTTGTATTTTTTGTAATTGCTAAAATGCTGTCATAATAAGCTCCTGCTGTTACATAGTTTGCTTTATTGAAATAAATGGTACCTAAAGCTTGGTACGCCAATTCTTTTTGAAAATTTGGAGTTTTGCTATTTGCTAAGGAATTTTTAAAGCTAGAAGTAGCAATAGAATCATTACTTGCAAGTTGTAAATCTCCAAGTTGATAATATAATGCATCTAAATACGGGCGATTGTCTCTGTCTTTAATACGTTTTTTTAAATTAGCAATAGCAACTGTTTTTTCTTCGTTAGTTCTAGCGTTTTTTGCTTTTTCTATTGCAGCATGTATTTTGTATTTATATGGCGCTTTTTTTAAATCAAGTAATTTTTGAAATGCAATATTAGAAGAATCTATTTCCTTTTTTTGTTGATATAATTGTCCTAATACAAATAAATTACGTGCTGTTTGTTCTTTGTTTTCTGCAATTTCAACAGCCTTATTTAAATGAAATATTTCTTGTTTTAAACTATCTGTTGCAACATAGGCCATTGCTATTGCGGTATGAGCTTCTTCTTTAATGTTATCTTTTAAATCTTTATACTTAAATAACATTTTTAAGTTGTCTATTGCTTGTTCAGGATTTTGTAATCTAACTAGAGTTTTTGCTTGCCAAATTTTGGTTTCGTTAATTAAATTAGCATTTGGGTAATTTAACAATACAAAATTAAAAGCTTCTAAAGCAGGCACAAATCGTTTCGAGTAATAACGAGCTTTTCCTAATAATAAATACGCATCATCTATTTGATTATTACGCTCTCTTCTTGCAATTAACATGGAATGTTTTTGCACAGCTTTTACTGCTTTTTCTTCTGCTTTATCAAATTCTTTAGGCGAAGTATCAGCATCTTGTTGTATTCCTGGCAAAGCTAATTCATCTACTTTTAATGGTTCAATTGGTAGAATTTTCCAATAATCATCTTTGTAATTTTGGTTTAATTCTGTTAGTCCTTTTTGCAAGGCAACTTTACCATTGTACAATACATTGTATTTTGTTGCAACAGAATGATAGGTTCGGTTTAAAAAAGCATCTTTTTTAGTTGAACAACTCACAACAACTAAAATTATAAGAAGTGATACAGGTATTTTAAAGCTGATTTTCAATACAAATTGTTTAGCCCTTTAACTTATTAATTACATTATTTATTGTAAAAGGAATGTAAAAATACAAAATTAAGTGTTTTTTACGTGTTTAAACTGAAAAATAGGCTTCTAATTCTTTTAAAGTTTCTGTTGAGGTTTCAATATCTTTAACTACATCTCCTTTATCTAACACTACAATTCGGTCGCAAACTTCAGTTACATGACCTAAATCGTGACTAGAAATTAGTACGGTTGAATTACTGTTTTGTGTTAAATTTTTAAGTAGTTTTTTGAGTCGAATTTGTGTGGTTGGATCTAAATTTGCGAAAGGCTCATCTAAAATAATTACCTCAGGATTGCCAATTAGCGCAGAAACTATTCCTGCTTTTTTTTGATTTCCTTTAGATAAATCTCTTAAATACTTTTTCTTCCCTAAAATTTCATCGTTAAAAATTTCTTTAAACTGTTGTAAAAAAGAATTAATATCCGCTTTATTTAATCCTCGTAATTCCCCAATAAAATAAAAATATTCTTCGGGAGTTAAATAGCCAATTAAAAAACTTTCATCTATAAATGCAGAAGTATAAGGTTTCCAATCTTCACTTTTGTTTACTTGTATAGTTTTGTTTGTAATAAATCCAGTAGTTGGACTTATTAAATCGAGCAGTAAATTAAAGAAAGTAGTTTTTCCTGCGCCGTTATTACCAACTAATCCAAAGGCCTGTCCTTTAGGAATTGTTAAATTTTCAATATTTAAAACTTGAACTTTATTATATTTTTTAGATAAATTATTTACGGTTATCATTTTTTGCTATTTTTTTAAGTGACTTATTTTTTTTCGTTGTATGCTGCTATAGTTTTATATTTTCCTTTTTGATAAATACTTTCAATTTTATTTAAAAAGAAGTTTTTAAAAACAATTCCTAAAACACCGCTTAAACCAAGCACTAAAAGTCCTGCATTAAAATTGAAGAATTTATAAGGAATATAAAATAACAACATTGGCAAAGCTAATTTTGGTAATGCAATTAACATTTGAGTTGGATTAAATCCGTTAGTATTACTAAATGCTTTTGCCTTTACATTTAACTCAATTGGCACTCTGTTTAAAGCGCCTCCAAATAGAGTTATAAAAGAATTTAAGCCAATATTAAAAAGTGCTCCGGCAGCAATCATTCCAAAAATTTTCCATCCAAAATATAAATATGGAGTACTTAAAATAAAGGAAATTGCAACCGCAACAACCATTAAATACCATTTAGATTCTAAATATTTTTTATACGGAATGTTTTGACTCATTAACAACTTGTAATATTCGCTATCCCAAGAAGGAACTAATTGACCAAAAGACAATAAAAAACCACCTGTTACAAACATAGAAGCAAATGCTAAAAAGGCAGGCATTTTTTGATAGGCTGGTTGCGTATAAAATATTAGTCCGTAAAACAAAAATAGAAAGGACATTAACATTACTTGTCTTGGTCGTGCATTTCTCCAAATTAGTTTTACATCGTTTTTTAAAAATGGAGCAACACTTCCAAATCTATTCATCCACGACAAATCTGTAGTTTTAGCTTCTTTAACTTTTTTTGAAACTTTTCCATCTACATAAAAATCACTTTTTATATAATTAAAATTCCAATAATATAATCCAACTAATAACAAAGCAGGAACAATAACTAAAATTGGATGATTGTATAAAGCATTAAACGCTAAACCAATTGGTTTTGAAATTTGAAAGATGTTAAAAAATTCTAAAGCAATAAATACAATTAACACAGAAAGTAATCCATAAAAAACAGCATCAATTTTATTTACTAAAAAATTAATAAAATTTACAGAATAGGTTAAAAAAAGTATCGCTAAAAACCAAGGAATTACATGTGAAGGAGGATAATTTTTAACTAGTAGCACAATACTAAAAGGTAAAAATAAAAACATTGGTAAAAAGTTGAAAAACGAAATAGTTGTTTTACCTAATAAATAATGAATTATGCTCTTTTTTTTAATTGGTACAGTCATTAAAGGTTTAATATTCATTACAGGCAATTGTTGCATAAAAAATCGCAACACCAAATCAAACAAAAACCAAAAAACAATAAAGTTGTTTACAATAACTATAGGATCGGACTCTGGTATTGCTTTTTTTAATATAAAGAACAAGCCTGTTCCTAAAAATAAAGCAGCACTACCAAAATATAGAACGGCGAATACTAAAATAATTTTTATAGCAATTCCTTTTTGAAAATAAGATGCTCTAAAAAACTGTTTCCATTCTAAACTTAAAAATTTTTGTATCATTTTTGGTTTGATTAAGGGTAATTAGCAATTTATGGGTATAAATTTAATTGATTTTGTTACAAGTAATAGCACGAATTATATTAATTTTCAAAACTAGTTTGTTTATTTTTGCACTTTAAAAATATAACAATGTCAAAATTTCATAAGCTTACGATTAAAGAAATAAAAAAGGAAACGGAAAAAGCAGTATCAGTTTTATTTGAAATTCCTTCCAATTTAAAAGAAGAATTTAAATTTATTGCAGGTCAATATGTTACAGTTAAAACAGAAATTAATGGCGAAGAAGTTAGACGAGCTTATTCTATTTGCTCTTCTCCAACTAGTAACCAATTAAGAATTGCAATTAAAGCAGTGGATAACGGGCTTTTTTCTGTATTTGCTTGCACTAATTTAAAAGAAGGTGACGCATTAGAAGTGACTAAACCTGAAGGAAAATTTTTAGTTGAAACCTCAAAAAATAATAGTAATAATTATTTAGGTATTGCTGCTGGTAGTGGAATTACACCAATAATGGCTATGATTAAAGCCGTGCTAACTGAAGAACCAAATAGTACATTTACACTTATTTACGGTAATAAAACACAAGCAGATACTATTTTTAAAAACGAAATAGAGCAATTACAAAATCAATATTCCAATCAATTTTTTATACAATACGTGTTTAGTAGAGAAGGAGTTCCAAATGCTTTGTTTGGAAGAATTGATAAAGGAAATTTAAATTATGCTTTAAAAAATAGATTCAAAGATCAGGTTTTTGATGCAGCTTATTTATGTGGACCAGAAACTATGATTGAAAACTCTAAAGAAATTTTGTTAGAAAATGGTTTAGATGAAAATAATATTCATTTTGAATTATTTATAACTCCAAGTTCCACAAATACTAAACCTTTAAAAAGTTTTGAAGGTAGTTGCGAAATAACCGTTTTGGTAGATGATGAAGAAACTACTTTTACCATGGAAACCAAAAACACCATTTTAACAGCTGCTTTAAAAGAAGGAATTGACGCTCCGTATTCTTGCCAGGGAGGAATCTGTAGTAGTTGTATGGCGAAAATAACCGAAGGAAGTGCAGTTATGGAAAAGAATACTATTTTAACAGATTCTGAAATTAAGGATGGCATTGTTTTAACTTGTCAAGCGCATCCAACTAGTAAAAAAATAACAGTAGATTATGATAATGTTTAACAAATAAACATTATTTTCACTTTTTAAATAGTTATGACATTCTACGAAATAAAAGACGCTTTACTTATTGGCTTTTTCTTAGCTTTTATGATTGGTCCTGTTTTTTTTATGCTTATACAAACAAGTATAATTAAAGGTTTTAGAGCCGCTTTTGTTTTTGATTTAGGAGTAATTTTAGGTGATGTCACCTTTATTCTTATAGCTTATTTTGGAAGTAGAAGTTTATTAGAGCAAATAAAAGATGATCCTCGATTATTTTTTATTGGAGGATTTATTCTGGTGGTTTATGGTCTCATAACCTATTTAGATAAAAGGCAAAAAAAATTAGCAGATGATAAAACCATTAATTTACCTGTTAAATCCAATTATTTAAAATTATTTTTAAAAGGATTTTTATTAAACTTTATTAATGTTGGAGTTTTGGCTTTTTGGCTTGGTATGATTGTAGTTATTGGAACTAATTTACAAATGAATCCTAATAAAATATTTGATTATTTTGGATTAATTATAGTTAGTTATTTAGTTACTGATGTTGGTAAAATTTTATTAGCAAAACAGCTTAAAAAGAAGCTAACTCCATATGTTGCTTATAAAATAAAGCGTACAATGGGAATTTTATTAATGATTTTTGGAATGGTTTTAATTTTAAAAGGATTTATTCCAAAAGAAAATCAACTTTTTAATCACGTTATAGAAAATGTAGAAGAATAGTTATTTTTTAAATTCGTTATAAAGTTTTTAATAAAATCATAAATAATTCTTGAATTATGGATTATCAAAATTGCTATATCAAGTTAAAAGAAGGTTTAGCATCTAATCAAAATAAAATTAAAATTGATGAAATTGAAATTCATAAACTTCCTTTTACTTCAAACTCTCATAACTTATTATCAGGTAACAAAAGTTATTTTTGCGAAAAACACCAATTAACTTTTGAAGATACCATTTCTTATTTTAATGATATAGGAACTATCGAATCTGGAGTACATATTAAAGATGTGTTTGTTAAAGAAAATCAACAGTTTAGTTATTATATTTTAAAACCATCGGGTACTGAAAAAATAAAAAAAGTTACTTTTCTTTTTCATGGATTAAACGAAAAAAATTGGGAAAAATATCTTCCTTGGGGTAAAGCTATTTGCGAAAAAACCAATAGTGCTATTGTATTTTTTCCTATAGCATTTCACATGGATCGAGCACCTTTAAGTTGGAGTGAAAAAAGAAAGATGTTTGAGCTAAGTGAACAGCGAAAACTAAGGTTCCCAAATGTTGTAAACTCATCGTTATCAAATGTTGCTATTAGTATGCGATTACACGCAATGCCACAACGAATGATTTGGTCTGGTTTACAAACCTATTATGATGTAATTCAGTTTATTGAAAATTGTAAAAGCAATAAACATCCGTTAATAGACAAAGATTTTAGCTTTAATATTTTTGCGTATTCTATTGGTGGTTTACTAGCCGAAATTTTAAAACTTTCTAACTACAAAAATTATTTTACTAACTCTAAACTTTGTTTATTTTGCAGTGGAGCAGTAGTAAATAGAATTTCACCAGTTTCAAAATTTATATTAGATAGCGAAGCTAATATTGCTTTATATGCGTATTTGGCCGAGCATTTTAATAAGTTTTTAGAAAAAGATAAATTATTACATCATTATATAGAAGAAGATCATATTGAAGGAGAAGTTTTTAATGCAATGCTTGAATATCAAAAAAAGCGAAAGTTTAGAGAAGATTTGTTTAAAAAAGTAGAACATCAAATTTATGCCATAGCTTTACAAAAGGATTTTGTAATTCCTCCTTTTGAAGTTATGAATACACTTCAAGGCGCTTTTAGAAATATTAATATAAAAGTAGATTTAATGGATTTTAATTACAATTATACACACGAAAATCCATTTCCGTTAAAGGTAGCTGACCAAAATTTGGTAAACGAAAACTTTAATTTAGTTTTTGATAAAGTAACTTCATTTTTCAATAAATAATTTTAAATACTTAACTATAAATAAAGTAATTTTGGTATTTAGTTTACCAACTAATTAATAATACATTTTAATAAAAAATGAATGCCAAAATAAATTATAATACGTTATTTTCTGAAATTGCTTCAGAAGTTGAAACTACCGTTTCCCCAGGAAAAATTGCAGATTATATTCCTGAGTTATGTAAAGTGAATCCTAATAAATTTGGTGTTCATTTAACAAATTTAAACCAAGAACATTTTGAGTTTGGCGATGCTAATGAAAAATTTTCAATACAAAGTATTTCAAAAGTTTTAGCATTAGTTTTAGCTTATAAAATGGAAGGTGAAAATCTTTGGAATAGAGTAGGAGTTGAACCTTCCGAAACGCCGTTTAATTCTTTTGTACAACTAGAAAATAATAATGGAATTCCACGAAATCCGTTAATAAATTCAGGAGCATTAGTAATTTCTGATGTTTTAATAAGTCATCTTAAAAATCCAAAAAAAGAATTTTTGGCATTTGTTAAAAGCCTTTCAAATAACAAGAGTATTAATTATTCGGCTCGTATTGCTGAATCAGAAAAATCTACAAGTTTTAGAAATGCAGCATTAATTAACTTAATGAAATCCTTTGGAAATATTAAAAATGATGTTAATGAAGTAATGGATTTTTATTTTTATTTATGTTCTATTGAAATGACTTGTAAAGAGCTTTCCGAAACGTTTTTATTTTTAGCTAATTACGGTGTTAATATTTTTACTAATGAACGAGTATTAAGTACAAGCAAGGCAAAACGTGTTAATGCAATAATGCAGCTTTGTGGGTTTTATGACGAAGCAGGTGATTTTTCGTTTAAAGTTGGTTTACCAGGTAAAAGTGGTGTTGGTGGAGGTATAGTTGCTATTTACCCAAATAATTATAGCATTGTAGTTTGGAGTCCTGAGTTAAATGAAAAAGGAAACTCTAAAAAAGGACTTAAATTTTTAGAACTATTTACTACAGAAACAGAAACATCTATTTTTTAAAATTTAATTTAAATTATGGCAATAAATAAAGTAAAACTTAATAATAATTTTGAAGTTTCTAACATAATTCAAGGTCATTGGCGTTTGGCAGATTGGAAATTAACTAATAATGAATTGTTAGATTTAACTCAGCAAACAATTGATCTTGGAATTACTACTTTTGATCATGCCGATATTTATGGAGATTATACTTGCGAACAATTATTTGGAGATGCGTTAAAACTAAAAAAAGGATTACGTAATAAAATTGAAATAATTACAAAATGTGGAATTAAACTGCTTTCTAAAAAATATCCGGAAAGAAAATTAAAATCGTACGATTATAGCTTTAAACATATTGTAGAATCGGTAGAAAATTCACTTAAAAATTTTAATACTGATTATATTGATTTGTTATTGTTGCACAGGCCATCTCCATATTTTAATCCAGCGGAAGTTGCCGAAGCATTTTCTTATCTAAAAAAGCAAGGAAAAGTATTGCATTTTGGAGTTTCTAATTTTAATAAAACTCAATTTGAAATGCTAAATAAATTTGTTGAAGAGCCTTTAGTAACTAACCAAGTTGAAATTTCACCATATAATTTAGAACATTTTATTAATGAAAATATTGATTATTTTTTAACGAATAATATAAAACCTTTAGCATGGTCTCCTTTAGCAGGAGGAAATTTACTTCAGCCAAATACTACAAAAGGAAATAGAATATTTTTAGCGTTACAGGAAGTTGCAGATGAACTCTACGTAAAAAGTTTAGATATAGTAATTTATAGCTGGTTACTTAGCCATCCTTCTAATATAATTCCAATAGTTGGAACTCATAAAATTAATCGTTTACAGAATGCGGTTAACGCTTTAGACTTAAAAATGAATGCAGAGCAATGGTTAAAAATTTATGTGGCATCATTAGGAAATGAATTACCTTAAATTTTAATTAACTAATGTAATTTTTTAAAAACTCTTTTAAAGGCATTGGCTCCAAGTTTCTTGAGCGATAATGCTGCACGTAAGTTTTGTAATTTTTTTCAGCAAAACTAAGAACAGCGTCCGTACTTGTAAATTCTGAAATAGATATTGTTCTCATAATATAAGAATTTGGGGTTGATAATTCTTAACTATAGAATATAAAATTCTAAATTTTGATATAAAACTACAATCTATTTTTTAGAAAAACAAATAAAATATCCATTTATTTAAAAAAACTTACCATTTATTTAAAAAAACACGCATTTTATTTTTAAACAAGACTCGTTAAATATTATTATTCATTTGGAAATACATTATTATTTCGATTAACATCTGCCATAATTTGTGATTTATCAATTACTACAGATTTAATATTTTTAGAAACTTCAAAAGTATAGGTTGGAATAGCCCAGGCCCAATCTTTTAAAATAGTATTATTAGTAGGTTTATGTCCATACATCATTCTAAGCGGAATAGTAAAATTTTCAGAACTTCCATCTGTATAAGTAACCGTAACATCAACAGGCATAGGCATTTTCCCTATTCTAGATAAAGTTATGGTCTTATTTTCTACATTGGTAATTGCATAATCAATAGTATGCGTAGTTTCTATCCATTCATTTAAATACCAACCTAATTGCAATCCAGAAACTTTTTCGGCTGTTCTAATAAAATCATTTGGAGTTGGGTGTTTTAGATGAAAATCTGCAAAGTATTTTTTTATTGTATTTTTTAAATTTTCTTTACCAATAATATAATTTAATTGAGCCAACAACATGCTTCCTTTTGTATAGCTTCCTACGCTAAACATGACATTGGTATTAAATCGGTCAGCGTGCGTAGTTAGCGGTTCATCTAATCCATTTTTTACTACATAAAAATAGCCTCTATAGTTTTTTGGTGAAAATTCATCTTTAATTCCTTTAGTAATTTCATTAGAAGCTAGGGTAGAAATATAAGTAGTAAATCCTTCATCCATCCATGAATGTTCACTTTCATTTGTTGCTAACATAAATTGAAACCACTCATGACCAAATTCGTGAAACATGGTTCCTAAAATACTATTTAAAGTTTCTCCTCCTGTAATTAAAGTACACATTGGATATTCCATTCCACCATCTCCACCTTGAATTACAGAGTATTGTTTGTATGGATATTTACCTATGTTTTTATTGTAATAGTTTAATGCTTTAACCGTATATGGCTGTATTTCTTTCCAAGCTTTAGCAAATTTTTTATCGTTTTTATATAAAAAATGAAGCGTAGTTCCTGTGTTTGTTTTAACTACATCATGTTGATAGTTTGGATCAGCAGCCCAAGTATAATCGTGTACATTTATAGCTTTAAAATGCCAAGCTAATTTTTTCCCTTTAGGAACTTTTAATTTTAGATTTTCATCTTGATAACCGTGTCCAACTTCTTGAGGGTTTTGTAGATTACCTGTACCTCCAATAGTATATTTTTTATCAATATGAAGCGTAACATCATAATTGCCCCAAACTCCAAAAAACTCACGAGCAATATACGGATCAGCATGCCAACCTTGGTAATCGTATTCTGCTAATTTTGGATACCATTGTCCCATAGAAAGTGCAACGCCATCGTTATTATTTCTACCTGCTCTTCTAATATGAACGGGTACTTGTCCTTTAAAAGTCATATCAAAAGTTGTTTTTTCTCCTGGTTTTATAGGTTCGTTTAAAACTACTTGTAAAACAGTTCCAACAGTTTTAAATTTTACAGGTTTTCCGTTTTGTTTTAAGGTAATAACTTTTAAATATCCTATTTCACTTGGTTTTAATTTAGCTATTCTACTTTCGTATTTTGGATTTTCTTTAGTGCCAACATTGGTTACCATTCTTGGATCAGGATCGGCTATATTTTGTAATCTAATATCCATTTCGCTTCCTGGTTGAAATGCATTGTAAAATAAATGATAAAACACTTGATGTAATTCATTTGGAGAATTGTTGGTATACACTAATTTTTGAGTTCCTGTGTATTGGTAATTTTCCACATTCATATCAACATCCATAGTATAATTAACATGTTGTTGCCAATAAGAAGTGTTATTTTGAGCGGTTGCTAAAAAAACAGCGCTTAAAAATAAAAAAGTAAATAGTTTTTTCATGGGATATTTATTTTGTCAGAGTTGCAATATAGATATAACTTCTTTAAAAGAAAAAAACGCACTCCTAGGAGTGCGTTTTTTAACAGAAAATTATAAGTTTTTATTTTTTGTTAACCATTTTGTCAGCTAAAACTAAAGCGTTGTATGCATTTACTACACCACCTGTAACAGAAAGTGAAGAGAAGTTAACCATTTTTGGATCACTACCTCTGTTAGCTGGTTGGAGAACCTCCATATTTACTTTTGTAGCAGAATTCATAAGGATATGTTTTACTTGGCTTGCGGATAATTGAGGATAGTATTCTCTAATTAAAGTAGCTACACCTGCAACTTCTGGAGAAGCCATTGATGTTCCGCTGTATTTTGCATATTTATTTTCAGGAACGGTAGAATAAATTTGAACTCCAGGAGCAAATACATCTACATTTTTTTGTCCGTAGTTAGAGAAAGTTGCTGGTAAATTTTCATCATAATTAATGCTCATTGCACCAACAGTAATCATGTTATCTGAAATTTCATTGATATGATCTTCAGAATCGTTTGGCCAGTTATTTTTAACATCAATATCTTTATTATCATTTCCAGCAGCGTGAACTAATAATACATCATGTTTTGCTGCATATTTTATAGCATCAAAAACCCAATTACGATTTGGAGACCAACTTTTTCCAAAACTCATATTAATAACTTTTGCTCCGTTATCTACAGCATATCTAATAGCTAATGCTACATCTTTATCTCTTTCATCTCCGTCTGGAACTGCCCTAACTACCATTAGTTTAGCATTATTAGCAACGCCATTTAATCCAATACCGTTATTACGTGTTGCTAAAATAATTCCTGAAACATGAGTTCCGTGAGATTCTGTTTTCGTTGAACCTATAACATTACCATTACCATAGTTTGTATCGTTAATATCTTCAGGATTATCTCCTACTATTTTTCTTCCATTAAAGTTTAAATCCCAGTTTTTATTTGCTTTTTGTGTGGCATAAAATTCTAAATATGCTTTTTCATCTAAACCTCTGCTATATAATCCTAAAACATCACCTACTTGAGCTTGTAATTTTTTATCATCGGTTTTAATTGCTTGTAAATCTTCTATAGTGAAATTATCTTTTCCTAAGAATTTTTTTACAGCAGCAATATTTTCACCAATTTGTTTTAAACGAGCCATTGTTTTAAAATGTCTTTCAGAAGAAGCTTCATAAGCTTTTTTGTATTTTAAATACTTTTCATAAGCTGGTTTTTCACTTTCGGTAATATCTGCTTCTGTTTTTCCTTCAAATAGAGGTTTAATTTTAGCGTATAATCTTGTAATTTCTAGTTGCTCTGGAGCTGAAACGCCATTGCCGCCTAAAAAATTCCATCCATGAATATCATCAATATAACCGTTTTTATCATCGTCAATTCCGTTACCAGCTATTTCATTTGGATTTGTCCAAACTTCATCTTTTAAATCTTCATGGTTAATATCAATTCCTGAATCTATAACTGCAACAAGTACGGTTTGTGATTTTTTTCCTTCTAAAAATTTGTATGCTTTAGTTACACTCATTCCAGGAATAGAATCTGTAACTAAATCGGCATGAGCCCAATTATCAAATTGTTTTTCACTAACAACACCTTTTTTTGCGGTTGCATTAACAGCGGTATCCATGGTAGGAACTGCTAAATTTTTTACAGAAGCGCAACTTGCAAGTGTTAATGTTGCTACAACTGCTACGTACATGGGTTTAAATATTCTCATTTTGGATCTATTTTAATTAAATATTTGATTGAATTTATAAGTTTGATTTAATCTCACACCTTTTTCGGTATGTTTTACGGTACACAATTCATTTACAGCATCGTGTTCTAAAAATAAATAATAGTTATTATCTGCAGCTTTGTTTAAAAATGCAGCTTTTTCATCCATAGTTAATAACGGACGTGTATCGTAACCCATTACATATGGTAAAGGTATATGTCCGGCAGTAGGTAATAAATCTGCTGCAAAAACTATGGTTTTATCTTGGTATTGAATATGCGGAATCATTTGTTTATCCGTATGTCCATCAGCAAAAAGAATATCAAATCCTAGTTCTGTTTTTGTTGCAAAATTTCCAACAGGGACATCTATAAAATTTAACTGTCCGCTAGATTCCATAGGATTTATATTTTCTTTTAAAAACGAAGCTTTTTCTCTTGGATTAGGTTCTGTAGCCCATTTCCAATGGTTTTTATTACTCCAAAATTTAGCATTTTTAAACGCAGGCTCGTATCCAGTTTTATTTTTATTCCATTGAATACTTCCACCACAATGATCAAAATGCAAATGCGTTAAAAATACATCGGTAATATCATCTCTATGAAATCCATATTTAGCTAAAGAGGTGTCTAACGAAAAATCGCCAAATAAATAATAGTAGCTAAAAAATTTATCGGACTGTTTGTTCCCAACTCCTGTATCAATTAAAATAAGTCGATTACCATCTTCAATAAGCATACAACGCATGCTCATATCAATTAAATTGTTGTTGTCTGCAGGATTGGTTTTTTGCCATAAAACTTTGGGTACAACTCCAAACATTGCACCACCATCTAGCTTAAAATTTCCTGTTTCAATAGGGTATATTTTCATATAAAGTCTATATTATTACAAATATACATCATTTTATAAGTAATAATATGTTAAAGAAAACAAAAAACCTAAGCATTTGCTTAGGTTTTGAAGAGGCGTCGAGCGGATTCGAACCGCTGTACAAGGTTTTGCAGACCTCTGCCTAGCCACTCGGCCACGACGCCATTATTGGATTGCAAAATTAACTATTTTTAATAAGTTACCAAGTATTTTTTAAGCTTTTCTTTCTTTACTCATTTCTATGGTAACCATGGCAACATTACCCCCAATAGGTGGATTTAGTTTTGAAATAGCAACAGTTGCTTTTTTAACTATAGGTATTTCTTCAAAAATTTTATCTAAAACT
This sequence comes from Lutibacter sp., assembly GCF_033723435.1. Taxonomy (GTDB): domain Bacteria; phylum Bacteroidota; class Bacteroidia; order Flavobacteriales; family Flavobacteriaceae; genus Lutibacter. Next base: position 68,615 of record NZ_JAWVXC010000005.1, read on the forward strand.
CTTTTTGCTACTTCCTCTAATAATTTGGATCGAATAGCCATTTCTGTTTTTACAATTTTATTTAAATGAACATAATCTACCGTATCGCCTAAATCATCTGTTATGGCAGATTTTGTTAAATCAGCTTTCACACTTAAATCTACTCTGTAATCAGAGCCAATTTTACCTTCTTCAATTAAACAACCATGATAGGCGTAAATTCGAATATTTTTAATTTTTATAGTACCCATTTAGTTGGTGAAAAAGTCGAAAATATTACTTAATGCTTTTGTAGATGCCTTGTAAAATTCTGTATAAGTACAATTACTACAAGTTATTGAAGTATATTTTTCAGTTTGTACATCAAATATTTTAGATAAAAATCCCCCAGTTGCACGCATTTGCCCAATTTTATAGGTTTTATTTCCGCATTTTGGGCAAGTGTAACTTAATGGTTTTGTATTCATAAACTTTATTTTTGTCAAATATAGTGATAAGGCTCTTTTTTTGTAGTTGTATTGACGAAAAAAATCGATAATTTTGTGACTTTAAGATTTGTATTATGAGTGAAGAAAAAAAATCGCTAAATTTTATCGAGCAAATTATTGAAGAAGATTTAGCTAATGGCTTGCCAAAAGATAAACTAAGGTTTAGATTTCCGCCAGAACCAAATGGATATTTACATATTGGTCATGCAGCTTCTATTTGTTTAAACTTTGGATTAGGTTTAAAATACAATGCACCTGTAAATTTACGATTTGATGATACAAATCCGGCAAAAGAAGAACAAGAGTATGTAGATTCTATTAAACATGATATTGAATGGCTAGGCTTTAAATGGGATAAAGAATTATATTCTTCAAATTATTTTCAACAATTATTTGATTGGACGATAGAGTTAATTAAAGAAGGTAAAGCTTATGTTGATAACCAAACTTCTCAAGAAATGGCTATTCAAAAAGGGACACCAACTGAACCAGGAACGGATAGTCCAAACAGAAATAGATCTATTGAAGAAAATCTAGCACTGTTTTTAAGAATGAAAAATGGCGAGTTTGAAGAAGGTTCTCATGTGTTGCGAGCTAAAATTGATATGAAACATACCAATATGCATATGCGCGACCCAATTATGTATAGAATTCTTAAAAAAGAACATCACAGAACTGGGAATGATTGGTGCATTTACCCAATGTATGATTGGACTCATGGCGAATCGGATTATATAGAGCAAGTATCTCATTCTATCTGTACTTTAGAATTTAAAAGTCATAGAGATTTGTACGATTGGTATGTTGATCAAGTGTACGATTCAAAAAAATTACGTCCAAAACAACGAGAATTTGCACGTCGTAATTTGAGTTACACTGTAATGAGCAAACGTAAATTATTACAATTAGTAGAAGAAAAAATTGTATCAGGTTGGGATGATCCACGAATGCCAACAATTTCAGGCTTAAGAAGAAGAGGCTATACTCCAGAATCTATACGAACTTTTAGTGATACTGCGGGTATTTCAAAACGTGAAAACGTAACAGATGTTGCTTTATTAGAACATTGTATTAAAGATGATTTAAACAAAACTGCGCCGAGAGTAATGGCCGTTTTAAATCCTGTAAAAGTAGTTATTACCAATTATCCAGAAGGAAAAGAAGAGTGGTTACAAGCAGAAAATAATCAAGAAGATGAAAATGCTGGTTTCAGAGAAGTTCCTTTTAGCAGGGAATTATATATTGAAAAAGAAGATTTTAGAGAAGAAGCTAATAAAAAATTCTTCCGTTTAAAATTAGGAAAAGAAGTCAGATTAAAAAATGCATACATTATAAAAGCGGAAAGCTGCATAAAAGATGAAAATGGAGAAGTTACTGAAATTCATTGTACATATGATGAAGATAGTAGAAGTGGAAGCGGTTCAGAAGCTAGTAAACGTAAAGTAAAGGGAACTTTGCATTGGGTTTCCATTAAACATGCAGTAAAAGCAGAAGTTCGATTATACGACAGATTATTTACTGATGAAGCTCCTGACGGACATAAAGATGTAGATTTTAAAGAGTTTATAAATCCAAATTCATTGCAAATAATTAATGCTTATGTTGAGCCAAGTTTAAAAACAGCTAAAGTATTAGATAGATTTCAATTTCAACGTTTAGGATATTTTTGTGTAGATAAAGATTCTACGGAAAATCGTTTAGTTTTCAACAGGACGGTTCCTTTACGAGACAGTTGGGCGAAAAAGGATAATTAAACCATTTTAATTTTACTTAGTCTTATAACAAATCTTAAAGGATTAAGTTATGAGAACCGCAATAGTATTTTTAATAACATTATTTTTTTCATTTACTTTAACATCTTGTGTAACTACAGTAAGGGCAACGCCAAATAATATTATTGTTGTTAAAAGGTTGCCACGAATACATAAAGTCGTTTATATTAAAGGACATAGATATTATAAGTGGAATGGTGTTTACCACAGAAAAACAACAAGAGGGTATGTAGTTGTTAGAGTTTAATTAATTTTTAGCGTTTTTAAAATAGCTTCTAACTCAAACATATAATCACGTTTATTTATAGATGGTGCAAAAGTAAAGCCTTCAACTACAATTACTCTATTATTTTTTTTGTCAATTACCGAATAATTTAAAAAAGGACCAGCCATATAAACACCTTTAACTTCCCATTTACCTCTTGTTTCAATAGCAGGTAAACCTGCTAGTTTTGTTTGAAACATATGTGGTGTATAAGCAGCTTCAGTAATCATATATGAATTTTTAATAGCTCCAGGAATATATTTTTTACCAATACTATCTCTTTTTTCCACTACATTATTTCCATTTATATCATTATCAGATTTAATAGGATAAGTGTAAGAAATTAACTCCATACTATTTCCACCTGCTAAATGATATCTATACCAAATAAAATCTCCATTATCTTCTACTTTATTATATGATTTAGGGATCTTTAAACTGTAACCATGTTTTTTAAATGTAGCAATATTAGCAATATTATAATATTTTTTAATAATCTTATTTTGTACTAAATGAATATCTGCTTTTTTAAAAGTACTAATAATAGATTTGCTGTTTTTTTTAATTTCAGCTATTAAATCTGCTTTTGTTTTTCCTGTAACAGTTATAATTTTTTGTGGATCAGCATATACATTGGTAGCTATGTTAAATGAATTTCTATCTGCGATTCCAAGTTTTAAAACGTTTCTAACAGCTTTAAACATCGACCCAAAATTATCTTCAGGAACTTGTGTAATATCAAATAAAGGTTCAGGTTGAGGTAATCCAACTACAGGTTCTGTTAGTATTTTTCTAATTGCATCTCCTACATTTCCTTTCCACTCACTATTTTTCATTACAATAAGAAGGTGGTTCATTCTTCCATTTGATTCTTGAAGAACAATTTTATTATTCCCTGTACTACAGGAAATTAAAAGTGTAAAAATGGTAAATAATACTGCTAATTTTTTCATTTTTTTTCTAAAGATTATATATTTTTAACTTAGTTCCTGGTTTTAAACTTTTAACACTCCAAATATTGTTCCAATCTTTAATATTTTGAACAGAAACATTAGAAAACTTTTTAGCGATTAACCATAATGAATCTCCATTTTTAACGGTATAAATTTGATACTTACCTTTTGGTGTTGATTTTTTGGTGTGTTTTTTTGTGATTTTAGATCTTGAAACTCCGGGTAATCTTTTAGGATAAATAGTTAACCGTTGCCCTATTCTTAATCGAGTACTTTTTAAACGATTCCATTTTTTTATACTTCTTACAGAAACACCATATCTATTTGCTATTTTACCTAAAAAATCTCCACTTCTAACTCTGTATCTAATACGTTGATTCATTTCAAAGTATTTAGGTAAAGGTTTTTCTCTTTTGGCGTCATCAAGTTTAGCTAACGTATATATTTGACGTTCGTTACTTACAAATTTTCCAATATATTTAATAGGTAGCGTTAACGTGTAATTTTTACCCTTTACGTATGGAATTATATCTAATTTGTATTCTGGATTTAAAAATTGAAGTATTTTAATATCAACACCAACTGTTTGACTAATTTGAGCAAAAGTTAATAATCGTTTTACTTGAACAGTATCTGTTTCAAACTTGGCTAAAGCAGTTTTTTTAGCTTCAATATGATGTTCATTAGCATATTCAAAAATATATAAAGTGGCATAAAAAGCAGGTAAGTAACCTGCAGTTTCCATAGGTAAATTGTGACGGATATTCCAATAATTAGTACTTCCGCCAGATCTTCTAATAGCTTTGGAAACATTTCCTGGTCCTGAATTATATGCTGCTAAAGCTAAATCCCAATCTCCAAAAATTTGATGTAAATCTTTTAGATATTTACAGGCTGCTTCTGTAGCTCTATAAGGATCGTAACGCTCATCAACATACGAACTAACATTTAAGTTATATTGTTTACCAGTTTGATACATAAATTGCCATAACCCTGCAGCGCCTACCCTTGAACGAGCTCTTGGTTTTAAAGCCGATTCTACAATTGCCAAATATTTTACCTCAAGAGGAATATCATATTTACTTAATTTTTCTTCAAATAAAGGAAAATAATAACGTGCTCTTTCTAATAATTTTGAAAAAGTTGCTTTTCTACGTTTTAAATAGGTTTTAATTATAGATTCTAGTTGCGGATTATACTCAATATGAAAGGGAGACTTTGCATCTAAAATTTTTAGACGTTTTTTTAAAGTGTCTGTAGGTAATTCAACTAAATCAGAAACCACCATTTTATCGCCAGTTAATACATATTTAATGGTGTCATTTAATGGTGAATTTACTAAATGGTGTAACCATAAACTATCTATTTTATCAGCAATAGTATCTTTTGTAAAAGTTAATGAATCTTTTGGTTGCTTAAAAATAGTGTCGTTTTTTGAAGATATTTGTTTTAAATCTTCAATTTTTTGAAGCTTAATCGTGTCTTTTTTCTCTTGGGAAAAACCGTTATAAAAAAAACATAATAAAAGAATATATACTAGTTGTTTCATTTTAATCATTTCAAATTTCTACAAAGTTACCTTTTCAAGAGGTAACTATTATCACTTAATCTATTTCAACAACAATTGGACAATGGTCAGAATGTTTTGCTTCAGGCAAAATATAGGCTCTTTTAATTCTGTCTTTCATTGGTTCACTAACCATATGATAATCTATTCGCCATCCTTTATTATTATTTCTTGCATTTGCTCGATAGCTCCACCAAGTATAATTATGAGGCTCTTTATTCAAATACCTAAAAGAGTCTATAAACCCACTATCAATAAATTTACCTAACCACTCTCTTTCTACAGGTAAAAAACCTGAAGTGTTTTTATTTTGAACAGGGTTATGAATATCAATTTCGGTATGACAAATATTATAATCGCCACATATAATTAAATTTGGAATATTGTTTTTTAACTCATTTACATATTCTTGAAATTCAGCCATGTAATTTAATTTAAAATCTAGTCTGGCATCATTTGTTCCAGAAGGTAAATATAAACTCATTAAAGAAAAATTATCAAAATCTATTCGAAGGTTTCTTCCTTCAAAATCCATGGATTCAATTCCTGTTCCGTATTCCACATGATTGGGTTTGTGCTTTGATAAAATAGCAACACTACTATACCCTTTTTTTTGAGCGGAAAACCAATAATTATAAATATATCCTGCTTTTTCAAACACGTCTATATCTAATTGTTCTTTATGTGCTTTTGTTTCCTGTAAGCAAATAATATCTGGGTTTGCTGAGGTTAACCATTCTATAAATCCTTTTTTTAAGGCTGCTCTAATTCCGTTTACGTTGTAGGATATTATTTTCACAAATTGTACTTAGTTTTGTTCGTATAAATTTCTTAATTTTCTACGCATCACTTTATTGGATGCTGTTCTAGGCAATATATCTATTTTAATTAAATCCACTAATTTAAAAAGAGGATTTAATTCTTTTCTAATTTTATTTTTAGCTTTATTAAATCTTTCCTCATTTGAAAAATCGCTTTTGTTTTCCACATAATAAACTACTAAAAAACTTGGACCTCCTCCTTTTGGAGATGCGGCAATTGCGGCGGATTCTTTTACAAAAGGTAATTTGTTAATTACCGCTTCAATTTGTGTAGAACTAACTTTTATTCCGCCTAAATTCATAGCATCATCAACTCGTCCTTGAGCTTGGAAATACCCATTTGGTAATTCTTCCATTTGATCTCCATGACGTCTTAACACTTTTCCTCCAAAATCAGGTGTATTTTCATAATACACTTTAAAATGATTTCGATTTAAAAGTTTAGTTGATAATCCCATAACAGGAGGAATTATAAATACTTCACCTTTTGTTGATTGTTGATGATTTTCATCTAATAAAACAAAATTTCCACCTAATGCTTGTGTTGAAAATGTACTAGCAAAATTTGGCTGAACTATAGAACTTGTAACATAACCACCACCAATTTCGGTTCCTCCACAATATTCTATAACAGGTTTATTATTAGCTAACTGCATTAAGTATTTCATTTCTTCAGGATTGGATACTTCTCCAGTAGAACTAAAACATTTAATAGTATTCCAATTATATTTTTCCATGCATTTACTGCTTTTCCAATATTTTACAAAACTTGGAATAACACCTAACATAGTAACCTTGGCGTTTTGTACAAATTCTCCAAACTCTTCTCCCATAGGAGCTCCATAATATAAAGCGATAGTTGCTTTATTTATAAGTGTGGCAAAAACTAACCAAGGCCCCATCATCCAGCCTAAATTTGTTGGCCAGCAAACTACATTATTTGCTTGAATATCATGGTGATAGTAGCCATCACTAGCGCTTTTTATTGGAGTGGTGTGTGTCCACGGAATTGCTTTTGGTTCTCCTGTAGTTCCTGATGAAAATAATATGGTTATAATATCTTCAGGATTTTGAACAACCGATTCAAACTCTTTATTTTCAGTTAAAAAATCACTCCAATAAACATCGTTTTCTCTAGTTTCAATTGTTTCTTCTGAAATTTTTAAAATTATGGCTTGTGGCGCATTAGCTTCAACTACTTTTTTAAATAATGGAAGTTTTTTACCAGCTCTAGAAATTACGTCTTGTGTAAAAACAATCTTTGGTTCTGTTATTTTTAATCGGATAGCAATCTCGTTTGGAGTAAAACTATCTGCAATAGTAACTATAGGCATTCTGGCTTTTATTCCTGCTAAATAAATAGCAACTGCTTCCACAGTCATTGGCATATAAATTGCTATTTTATCTCCTTTTTTTAAACCTAATTTTAATAAACTGTTAGCTATTTTATTGGTTAAATTTAAAAGCTCTTTTTGAGAAATTTTTTCAATCTCTCCTCCTTCTTTTTGAAAAACAATAGCAGTAGCATTATTTTCATTCTGAAAACATGAATCTACAATATTTAATTTTGCATTTTTAAGCCATTCTGCATTTTCAACTCCTTTTGAGATATCTAAAATGGAAGTATAATTTTTATTTAAATGAATATTTAAATTTTGAAGGGTTTCTTTCCAAAAAGTTTCTTTATGCGAAATAGACCATTTCCAAAAATTTGGATAGTTATCAAACCCAAATTTTTGCATCATTTTAAAAATGTTGCTGTTTTTAATAATTTCTTTGGTTGGATTCCAATCAGGTTTAAAATTCATAAATAATTAAAATTCAGGATTATCATCAACACTTTTTTCGTCAGGATTATCTTTATCTGTGTTTTTATCACAATCTACTTGAATGGTTAATTTTTCTGGTTTTTTAAAGTCATCCTGACTAACATGTAAATCTTTATCCGCATACAACTTTTTATAATACAAAGCCCAAATAGGTAAAGCCATGGTTGCTCCTTGACCTTTATCTATTCCTGCAAAATGTATAGAACGATCTTCACCTCCAACCCAAACTCCAGTAGCTAAATTCGGCACCATTCCCATAAACCAACCATCCGATTGGTTTTGTGTGGTTCCTGTTTTACCAGCTATTGGATTGGTAAATTCATATGGATAGCCTGTAGAAACATTATCAGGATATTTACCCCATTTGCTTCGTAGACGAACACCTGAGCCCGATTCGGTAACACCTTCCAGTAATTTTATAACTACATATGCAGATTCTTCACTTAAAACCTCTTTTGATTTTGGAATAAACCGTTCTAAAACGGTTCCATTTTTATCTTCAATTTTAACTAACATCATTGGAGCAATTCGTAAACCTTTATTCGCAAACGTGGTATAAGCTCCAACCATTTCATATAGCGATAAATCTACAGTTCCTAAAGCTATAGCAGGAACTTCAGGAATTTTACTTGTAATACCTGCACTTTTAGCTAAATTAACTACGGTTTTTGGGTTAACCATATCAATTAATTTTGCAGTTATCACATTTACAGAATTTGCTAAAGCATCTTTAAGAGTTAGTTCTCCGCCATATTCATCACTTGCATTTTTTGGAGTCCAATCTTCTGGCATTCCATATTTTTCTTTAGGAATAGTGTATAAAGTATTTGGTAATTTATAACAAGGTGATAATTTTAATTGATTGATTGCCGATGCATAAACAAACGGTTTAAAAGTAGAACCAACTTGACGTTTTTGTTGTTTTACAGCATCAAATTGAAAATGTTTATAATTAATACCTCCAACCCAAGCTTTTATATAACCTGTTTGTGGTTCAATAGATAATAAGCCCGCTCTTAAAAAATACTTATAATAGCGGATAGAATCCTTTGGAGTCATAATAGTATCTTTATCTCCTTTCCAAGAAAATACACTCATTTTTACTTTTTCATTAAATGAAGCTAGTATTTCTTTTTCGGATTTTCCTTGTTTTTTCATGCGATGCCAACGATTAGATCGTTTCATAGCTTGAAGCATGGTGTTGGCAATTTGATGTTTGTCTAAATCATAAAAAGGAGCTGTTTTATTGTGTTTTTGTTCTTTAAAAAAGACTCGTTGCAAATTTGCCATATGTTCTTTCATAGCTTCTTCTGCATAGGTTTGCATACGAGAATCTATGGTTACATAAATTTTAAGTCCATCACGATGTAAATTGTAAAAAGTTCCATCAGGTTTTGGATTATTTTTAATCCAATTTTTCATAAAATCACGCAAATATTCTCTAAAATAAGTAGCATGACCATCACTATGACCTTCTCTATTAACGTTTAATCCTAAGTCTGTTTTTTGAAGTGAATCTTTTTGTTTTTCCGTTATGAAATCATTTTTAGCCATTTGGTGTAACACCACATTTCTACGTTTTTTAACTAATTTTTTTCTGGATTCTCTTAAAGGGTTAAATAACGAAGCATTTTTTAGCATTCCAACTAGCATTGCAGATTCTGGAATGGTTAGTTCTTTAGGCTCTTTTCCAAAATAAATACGAGATGCAGATCGAATACCTACTGCTTGGTTTAAAAAATCGTACTTATTTAAGTACATGGTTATAATTTCTTGCTTGGTATATTCTCGTTCTAATTCTACAGCAATTACATATTCTTTTATTTTTTGTAAAATACGTTCTGCTACGTTTTTTGAGCCTTCTCCATGAAATAAAAGTTTTGCTAATTGTTGTGTAATAGTACTTCCACCACCTTCACTGCCCATTTTTACAACTGCTCTAATACTGGATTTAAAATCAATTCCTGAATGTTCATAAAAACGTTCATCTTCAGTTGCAACTAAAGCATTAACTAAGTTTTGAGGTAAGTCTTTATATTTTACAGGAGTTCTATTTTCATATGCGTATTTACCTAAAGTTTGTCCGTCAAGAGAAATTACTTCAGTAGCTAAGTTTTTTTCAGGATTTTCTAATTCTTCAAAAGTTGGTAATGGGCCAAAAACACCCCAAGATGCTAATAAAAATATTAGTATAATAGAACCTGTTCCTCCTAAAATTAGTATCCAAAACCATTTAATATAGGTGGAAAATGGATTAGTAGTTACTTTCTTTTTTTTCATTTTTTCATTTTTTCAATACTTAAACCAACATCCGAAATACCTTTTAAAGGCATACTTCCTTCAATATCGTTATTTCCACGTGTTGCTTGTTGAATGGTAAACGTATAATTTCCTTTTTTTGAAAAATGATAATTTTGTTTATAAATCAACTTGTTTTCTTTTAAATTAGAAATTCCAGAGCCTAACCAATTTCCAAAATTGTCTGCCATTTTATATTCTAAAGTGTCAATAATCTGCTTTTTAGCTGGTGTTTCAATTTTAGCAATTAAAAACAATGAACTAAATGGATAGTTATTGGTATTTCTTATATTAAGAAACACATTTTTATTAAAAATAGTATCTGTGTTATCTACATTAAAGACAATTTTATTATTTAAAAACCATGTTTCGTTTGGTAGACTTTTATATTCGCTAAATTCTGTTTTTGAATTACATGATAATAGCACTAAGGAAAATACTATATAAATTTTAAATTGCTTAAGCATTTTTTTCATTATTAGGTTTTCTTCTTGGTGGTTTTCGTTTAGAATTTCTTTTAATGTTTGGTTTATTTTCTCTAGAAACAGTATTTTTAGTTGCTACTGCATTATTTTTGGAAGGTTTTTTCTTCTTTCTTTTTTTTCTTTTTGGAGTATCAAATCTTGTTAAACTATCTTGACCAACTACATTTTCAAAAGTGTTAACTTTTTCTACGATTAATTCATTTTCAAAATCTTCTAAAGAGGCTACTGTTTTATTTTTTTTGTTTTGTTCAATAATTTCTTTGGTTTGCTCTACAGTTAATTTGTACCATTTACTACGGTCATTTTTGTAGGTGTACCAAATCAAATTTTTAAAAATATCCATTTTAATAAAAACAGCAACTCCTTTTTCTGTTTTTAGTTCTACATCTTGTTTTGGGAAGTCTTTAAGAGCATCTAAATAGGTGTCTAACTCGTAATTTAAACAGCATTTTAATTTACCACATTGTCCTGCTAATTTTTGAGGATTTAAAGATAATTGTTGGTAACGTGCCGCTGCGGTATTTACTTTTCGTAAATCAGTTAGCCAAGTAGAACAGCATAATTCTCTCCCACAGGATCCAACACCTCCAAGCCTAGCAGCTTCCTGACGCAAACCTACTTGTTTCATTTCAACACGTATGCTAAAAGCACTTGCTAAATCTCTAATTAATTGCCTAAAATCTACACGTTCATCCGCAGTATAATAAAAAGTAGCTTTATTTCCATCTCCCTGATACTCAACATCAGATAGTTTCATTTTTAATCCTAATCTACTTATTATTTCTCTTCCTCGGTATTGTGTATTGTACTCTTTTTCTCGTGCAGCGGTCCAAATATCAATATCTTTTTGGGTGGCAATCCTATATATTTTTTTTATTTCTTCGCTTTCTAAATTAACGCCCTTTTTTTTAAGTTGTATTTTAACTAATTCACCAGCAAGAGAGACAATGCCAATATCATGACCGGGATTACTTTCAACGGCAACAATATCGCCCATAGTAATTTTTAAGTTATCTACATTTCGATAAAAATGTTTTCTTCCGTTTTTAAAACGTACTTCAAACACATCCATAGGTTTTTGTCCTGTTGGTAAAGCCATGTTTGCCAACCAGTCAAAAACGGCTAATTTCTCACAGCCTCCTGTTGAACAATTTCCGTTACTTTTACATCCTTTTGGGACACTATTTATAGTTGAAGAGCAATTATTACAGCTCATATTTATTTATATTTATTTGGTGTTATTAAACTGAAAGATACTTTCAGTGCTCACTAATTTGTAAAGATAGGATTAAAATTAAGAATTATAAAACGTTCAAATATGGTTTTACACTTGTTTTACATCAATAATTTTAACCGGACAAGCTTCTTTAGCTTTTAGGCTATTCTCAAAAATTGTTTCATCGGGTGATTTAATTGTAAAAAAACCTTTTTTTTCTTTAGAATGAAGCAAAACGGATTTTCCATCTTTTTTTGACATTTGAAATTGAGAAGGAGCTAATTCTACACAATAATTACAGCCAATACATTTGGCTCTTTGTAATGTTATAATTACCATTTAAGCTTCTACTTTATTTTCAACTATTTTATATAATTTGTCAGAAGGCCTTATTCTAAATGTTAAAGGAATAGTTACGGAATCTCCTTTTTGAGCTTTTTCTCCTTTTGTATCATTTACAAACATTTCACTTACTTCCATTTCTTTAGCTCCGGTTGTTGGACCTGTAATTAAAATAGTATCTCCAATAGTTATATCGTAGGCTTCAATTTTAAATTCGCCAATGTTAGATTTAGGAAAATAATGCATTCCTTTTCCTAAATATACTTTCTTTTGAGTAGCATGACTTCCAGAACCTTTACTCCATTCTCCTAGCTTTTGACCTAAATAATAACCACTCCAAAAACCACGATTGTAAACTTTTTCTAGTTCTTGCATCCAAGAAATTACTTTTTCTTTACTATAAGTTCCGTTTTCAACACTATCAATAGCATCTCTATAACTTTTAATTACTCTTGCAACATATTCAGGAGCTCTACCTCTTCCTTCAATTTTTAAAACTTTTACACCAGCATCTACAATTTGATCTAAAAAATCAATAGTACATAAATCTTTTGGCGACATAATGTACTCGTTATCCAGTTCCATTTCAACACCAGTTTCTTGATCTATAACGGTGTATTTTTTTCTACAATTTTGTTTACAAGCTCCTCTATTTGCTGATGAATTATGATTATGCAAACTCATGTAACATTTTCCGGAAACTGCCATACATAAAGCTCCGTGACCAAAAATTTCAATTTCTACTAAGTTTCCTGAAGGTCCACAAACATTTTCTTTTACAATTTGTTCAGTGATTTTTTTAACCTGACGTAAACTTAATTCTCTACTTAAAACCATAGTATCTGCAAACATGGCATAAAATTTTACCGTTTCAATATTGGTAATATTAATTTGAGTAGAAATATGTATTTCCATTCCAATAGCTTTTGCAGAAGCAATAACTGCTTGATCCATCGCAATAACTGCTGTAATATCCGCTTCTTTTGCCTTTTGAAGTAATGTTTTAACAATAGTTAAATCGTGATCGTAAATTATAGTATTTAAGGTAAGATATGTTCTAACATTTTTAGCCTTACATCTATTGGATATTTCCTGTAAATCATCTATAGTAAAATTTATAGATGCTCTAGCTCGCATATTTAATTGTTCCACACCAAAATAAACTGAATCAGCTCCGTTATCTAATGCAGCTTGTAACGATTCAAAATTTCCGGCAGGAGCCATTAATTCTATTTTTCCAGTAGTAGTCATTCTTTTTAATTTTTTGCAAAACTACATAATTTCTTATAACTAATAGGAATTCAATGGTATAATCATGTTTTTAAATTATTGAATTCTTTGTTAAAGTTGCTTTAATTAAATAAGAATTTTAGAATGTTTTTGATTTTATGACTTTTGTTAAGTTAAATTCATTTAAGTCAATGCTAAAAAGATCATCGGAACGTACTTTAGAATAATTGGTATACTTAAAACCACCTAAAATATACAATTTGTTATTGTAGTAATAAAGATGTGCTGATTTCTCATTCAAATTAATATAATATTCATTTAGTTCTTTTGTTTTTATATTGTAGGTATAAATTTTACCATCGTCATATATATAAATGAATTCTTCGTTATGGGCTATTGCAGGTCTTTCCATTCCTTTAAATAGTTGGCCTTCTTTTTTCCATTTACCAGTTTTAATATTGTAAGTTTCCATAGAACTTGATGGTTTATTGTTAAAACCTCCTATTAAATAAATGGTATTATCAATTAAAACTCCGTTAACTTCTTTAGCTACAGGCATAGTTGCCAAATTGTACCATAAACCTGTTTTTATATTGTATAAATGAACTTTATTTGAAAATTCTTTAACGCCATTCCTTTTTAATTTAATTGATCCGCCAACAATTATAATATTATCCTTATAGGTGAAAGAAGCAAAATTTACTGCTTGATGTGGATTTGTGTTATCAATAGTTACGGTTTCTTTTTCTAAATCTATTACTTCAATTTTATCATCTAAGTATTCATTAAAATAACGCCCATGTCTTGCTAAATTTTTACCTCCTAAAACATATATTTTATTATTATAAAAATTTGAATTGTTATAAGCTCTTTTTCTTAGTTTTAATTTTGATTTTGTCCAAGTATCACTTTTAATGTCATAAATTAAAAATTTATTTGAATAGCCTCTGAAGTAGTTTGAATTTCGTATTCCTTTTGCTAATAATTCATTAAAACTCATATCAGGAGATTCATCCATTATTTTTCGTAAACCGTCTTCATAAAAAGAAACATCACCTCCAAGTACATAAATTTTGCCATTATTTAAAAAAGATCCAAAATTATGCAATCCTACTTTCATTGGAGAAAGTTTTTTAAAAGATATACTAGATTTTAAGTTTCTTTTTTTTGAAATTTTAATTTCATTAAGTTTATTTACATCTTCAAATAGATAAACTAAATAATTTTTTTTATTTGAAGTAAAAGGAATTTCTTTGGTTTTATATGCTATATGAGAAAACTGAATAACATCAGATTTTACAATTCTAGCAGGAAATTTTAAATAATAATTTCCTTTTACATTGGTTAAAGTTCCTCTATTTATACCTTTCATAAAAACGTGAACTCCTTGAATTGGTTTATTAGTTATGGCATCTAAAACTTTTCCTTCAATATATTGAGAAAATGAAATAAAAGAGCAAAGCGAAAAGAGGGCAACTAATAGAAGTTTTCTCATAATTAATTTTTAAATACAGCATCAAAAATTATACCTAACGAATTAAATTAAAAGCTAATTTTAAATAAAACAAACATACCTATTTAACAAAAGTATATTTATTTGTTAATTAATGCTTATTTACTACATTTTTCTTACAATTTTTTATAAGATTTGCATTTAATTAATATTTAAATTCTTTTATATGAAAGTTGCTGTTGTTGGCGCTACCGGAATGGTAGGAAATGTAATGTTACAGGTTTTAGAGGAACGAAATTTTCCAATTGATGAACTACTTTTGGTTGCTTCAGAAAAATCAGTTGGTAAACAATTAACATATAAAGAAAAAACATATACGGTTATTGGATTACAAGACGCCGTTAATGCGCGCCCAGATATTGCCTTATTCTCAGCTGGAGGAACTACTTCAGAATTGTGGGCACCAAAGTTTGCCGAAGTTGGAACTACAGTTGTAGATAATTCTTCTGCTTGGAGAATGGATTCTTCTAAAAAATTAGTCGTTCCTGAAATAAATGGTTATGTGTTAACAAAAGAAGATAAAATTATTGCAAACCCTAATTGTTCAACTATTCAATTAGTTATGGCATTAGCTCCTTTACACAAAAAATATAAAATGAAACGAGTGGTAATTTCAACCTATCAATCTGTTTCAGGAACTGGAGTAAAGGCAGTACAACAACTAGAAAATGAAGCCAAAGGAATTAAAGGAGAAATGGCTTATCATTATCCAATTAACCGAAATGCAATTCCACACTGCGATGTTTTTTTAGAAAATGGATACACTAAAGAAGAAATGAAATTAGTGAAAGAACCAAAAAAAATATTAAATGATGAATCATTTTCAGTAACTGCAACTGCAGTTCGTATTCCAACAGCTGGTGGACATTCTGAGGCGGTAAATGTTCAATTTGAAAATGATTTTGAGTTAAATGAAGTTCGTAAATTGTTAAGTGAAACTTCCGGTGTTGTTGTTCAGGATAATTTAGATACTAATACGTATCCAATGCCAATTTACGCACATAATAAAGATGAAGTTTTTGTTGGGCGTATCCGTAGAGACGAATCGCAACCAAATACGTTAAATATGTGGATTGTATCCGATAATCTTAGAAAAGGTGCAGCAACCAATACCATTCAAATTGCAGAATATTTGATTGAAAACGAGTTAGTATAATTAAAATTAATGAAAAAATAAAAGCCGCATATTATGCGGCTTTTGTCTTCAGGATTTTGGGGTTTAAACCATTAAGCTATTTTTAAAACGTCTTTAAAAATTTGTTCCAATTGATGTTTAGGTAATGCACCTTGAGCCATTTGAGGTTCTCCATCTTTAGGACAAAATAATATAGAAGGAATACTTCTAATTCCAAATGCACCAGCTAATTCTTGTTGAGCTTCAGTATCAACTTTATAGATGTTTAATTTACCTTCATATTCGTTGCTTAATTCTTCTAAAACTGGGGCAACCATTTTACAAGGACCACACCAATCAGCATAAAAATCAATAACACATGGTAATTCACCTTCAAACTTCCACTCTTTATTTTTTTCGTAATTAAAAACTTTTTCTAAAAAAGTTTCTTTAGTTAAATATTCAGTCATTTTCTACTTTTTTTAAATTCATAAAATACTTTTATGCACTTTATTAGTCTGCAAAGTGACATAAAAACTTACAAAGTTTGCGTAACTTTGGTTACACCCATTAATTATCAAGCAATTTAAAAAAAAACATACATTTATCTACACTCTTTTTAGTTAAATTTGTTAGGTATTATAAAACAATAATCATGAAAAATATTATATTAATCGCTCTTTTTGGAATTTTATTAATTTCTTGTAAAAATTCTGAATCAAATAAAAACGAAATTAGTTTGAACTATCCAGCCACAAAAAAAGTTGATACTGTTACTGATTATTTTGGAACAAAAGTTAAAGATCCATATAGATGGTTAGAGGATGATACTTCTACTGAAACTGGCAATTGGGTAGAAAAAGAAAATGAATTTACTTATAATTATTTAGCCAAAATTCCTTACAGAGAAGAATTAAAAAAAAGGTTAGAAAAATTATGGAATTACGAAAAAATTGGAGCTCCATTTAAAGAAGGTAATTACACCTATTTTTATAAAAATAATGGACTACAAAATCAATATGTTCTTTACAGACAAAAAGGAGAAGAAACACCTGAAGTATTTTTAGATCCAAATACTTTTTCAAAAGATGGAACTACTTCGTTAGGGAATGTTTCTTTTTCTAAAAATGGAGAAACAGTTGCTTATTCTATTTCTGAAGGAGGTTCCGATTGGCGTAAAATTATTGTAATGGATGCCGAATCCAAAAAAATTAAAGAAGATACTATTGTTGATGTAAAATTTAGTGGAATTTCTTGGAAAAACAATGAAGGGTTCTTTTATTCTAGTTATGAAAAACCTAAAGGAAGCGAGCTTTCCGCTAAAACAGACCAACATCACTTATTTTATCATAAACTAGGAACTTCTCAAAAAGAAGATCAAATAATATTTGGGAAAGATCAAAAAAGAAGATATGTTGGTGGAAATGTTACAGAAGATGGCCATTATTTATTAATAAGCGCATCAATTTCAACATCAGGTAATGAATTATATATTAAGGATTTAACCAATAAGAATAGTGAAATAATACCTATAGTTTCTAATTTCGAATCAACAACTTCATTGCTAGATAGTAAAGGAGATATTTTATTTTTAGTTACCAATTTAAATGCTCCAAATAAACGAGTAATAAAGGTTAACGCATCTAATCCTGAACCAAAAAATTGGGTAGATGTAATTCCAGAAACAAGTAATGTACTAACTCCTTCTACAGGAAATGGCTACATTTTTGCAAAATATATGGTTGATGCTATTTCTAAAGTAAAACAATACGATTATAATGGTAAACTTATTAGAGATATTAAATTACCTGGTATAGGAACTGCTTCTGGTTTTAGAGGCAAAAAAGATCAAAAAATTATTTATTATTCGTTCTCAAATTATATTACTCCTAGCTCTATTTACGATTTAAATACAGAAACAGGAAAGACTTCTTTATACAAAAAACCTGCTATCGATTTTAATTCTGATGATTTTGAATCGCATCAAGTTTTTTATAATTCAAAAGATGGAACTAAAATTCCAATGATAATTTCCTATAAAAAAGGTACTGTATTAAACGGTAAAAACCCAACTATTTTATACGGTTATGGAGGATTTAATATTAGCATAACTCCAAGTTTTAGTATTGTAAATGCTGTTTGGATGGAACAAGGTGGTGTTTATGCTGTACCAAATTTACGTGGTGGAGGTGAATATGGCGAAAAATGGCATAATGCAGGTATTAAAATGAAGAAACAAAATGTGTTTGATGATTTTATTGCTGCAGCCGAATATTTAATTAAAAACAATTATACTTCATCAAAATATTTAGCAATTAGAGGTGCTTCAAACGGAGGTTTATTAGTTGGCGCAACTATGACGCAACGACCAGATTTAATGAAAGTTGCTTTACCTGCTGTTGGTGTTATGGACATGTTACGTTATCATAAATTTACAGCCGGAGCAGGTTGGGCTTATGATTATGGAACTTCAGATGATTCTAAAGAAATGTTTGAATATTTAAAAGGGTATTCTCCAGTTCAAAATGTAAAAAAAGGAGTTCATTACCCAGCAACATTAATAACAACTGGTGATCATGATGATCGTGTTGTTCCTGCACATTCTTTTAAATTTGCTGCTCAATTACAAGCAAAACAAGGTGGTAATGCACCTATTTTAATTCGAATTGAAACTAATGCAGGTCATGGAGCCGGTACTCCTGTATCCAAAACTATTGAACAATACGCAGATATTTTTGGATTCACTTTATATAATATGGGATATAAAGATTTACCTAGTAAAACAAAAGTAAAAGGATAATATTAAAAAAACTTTTTGTCAAATTGGGCTTGTCGAAACCTTTAATTAAAATTTCAACAAGCCCAATTTTTATTAAAATTCAATTTATTTCCAATATTTCAGCATCATTAAAAGGTATGATATCTCCAATTTTTTTACCTAATAATTGCTTCCCAATTGGTGAATTTGTGGAAACTGCATAGTAATCCACTAAATTTATAGTGATTTTTCCAACGCTAATTGCTAAATAATAATTTGCTTTGTTGGTTAAAATTAAGCTTCCCAAGCAAACTATTTTAGAAGTTTTTTTAACATCAATTTTTTTTAAAACAGCGTTCATTTCATTTATTTCAGCTAATTGTGCTCCAGCTTTTTCCATTTCAAGTTGAATCATTGCTCTACCTGTTTCGTGTTTATCACCAGCAGAACTTTTTGTTTCTGAAAGCAATGCTTTTTTGTTAGAAGTTATAATAGAAGAAATGGTTTGCTGTTTTTTATTTACAAAAAGCAAACAAGCCTCCAATAAACTCTTTTTTATTTCTAGAAAACGCTTCATAATTTATAGGTAAAAGTAACTCAATCTATATTCTTTTAATAATTTTGTCATACAATTTTTATAAATGCAATTTACAGGAAAACGATATTTAGATTATTCTTCTTTTATTAAACTAAAGTTTGGTGAAAGAGTACAAAAAATAGCTTTAAATATTGGGTTTTCTTGTCCAAATAGAGATGGTTTAAAAGGTTATGGAGGTTGTACGTATTGTAATAATAATACGTTTAATCCAGATTATTGTGAACCTGAAAAAAGTATAAAACAGCAACTAGAACAAGGTATTGACTTTTTTTCTAAAAAAAAGAAAAACAATAAATATTTGGCTTATTTTCAAGCATATACCAATACGTATTCTGATATTGAATCGTTAAAAAAAATGTATGAAGAAGCTTTACGCGTTCCTAAAATTGTTGGTCTAGTTATTGGTACAAGACCAGATTGTATTTCAGATGAAATAATTGAGTATCTATCATTTCTTTCAAAAAAGTATTTTATTTCTTTAGAGTTTGGTGTTGAAAGTACTTCAGAAAAAACTTTATTAAATGTAAATAGATGTCACACTTTTGAAGACACCAAAAAAGCATTTGAACGTTGTAAAAATAAAGGTTTTCATTTAGGAGCTCATTTAATAATTGGTTTACCTAGAGAAACTAAAAAGGTATTATTGCAACATGCAAAGGAAATTTCTAAACTACCAATTGATACTTTAAAACTACACCATTTACAAATAGTAAAAAATTCGGTAATGGCTGTGCAATACAAAAGGAACCCTGAAAATTTTAACTTATTTACTTCTGAAAATTATATTGATTTTATTACTGAATTTATAAGTTATTTAAGCCCAGATATTATTATTGAACGGTTTGTTAGTGAGGCTCCAAAAGATTTATTAATTGCACCAAAATGGGGGAATTTAAAAAATTTTGAAATTGTTGCTAAAATTGATAAAAAACTTATCGAAAAAAATAGTTGGCAAGGGAAAAATTATAAATACCATTTATAAATAATCTATGTACAATTAGTAGTCTTTAAAATAAAGCCGTATTTTTAAAAAGGTTTTATTAGAAAATTTACGGATTTTGGATTACTTGTTATTATTTATTTTTTTAGCGTTAATAGCTGAAATAATTGGTACTGTAGGAGGGTTTGGTTCCTCATTGTTTTTTATTCCAATTGCAAGTTTTTTTTTAGATTTTCATTCTGTATTGGGTATTACTGCAATATTTCATCTGTCAAGTAATCTTACAAAAATTGCATTTTTCAGAAAAGGTTTCGATAAAAAATTAATTTTATATATTGGTATTCCAGCTATTATTTTTGTAATTATTGGTTCTTATATAAGTAAATTTATTCAATCAAATTGGCTTGAGGTTTTTTTAGGATTTTTTTTAATCACCACTAGTTTATTGTTACTTATTTTTAAAGATTTAACCATAAAACCTACTGCTAAAAATTCAATTTTAGGTGGAATATTTTCGGGCTTAATTGCAGGTGTTATTGGTACGGGAGGAGCTATTAGAGGAATGACTCTAGCAGCATTTAATTTGAAAATTGAAATTTTTATTGCGACTTCTGCTATTATAGATTTTGGAATAGATTTTAGTAGAGGTTTTGTTTATTACATGAACGGTTATTTGCACAAACATGACTTGTATTTAATACCTTTATTGTTAGTGGCTAGTATTTTAGGAACTTTTATTGGAAAAAAAATATTAAATAAAATTTCAGAACAAAAGTTTAAAAAAATTGTGCTATTACTTATTTTAACAACTGGAATTGTTACAGTTTTTAAAGTACTGTTCTTTTAGTTATTATAAATTTTTCTCTATTAATATATATTTTTATCTTCCTCCATTTGCTTTTAAATCTTCTAAACAAAACGAATCTAATTGTGGTATTTGTCCACCTGAAACCATATTACCAATACTACTACCATTTTCAGCTTTATAATACATTAAGCAATTTTGATCTGTACAATGAGCTCCATTTGCGGTGTCTTGATGATCAGTAACCATAGTTGTTCCAACATTTACTAATCCTAATAAATGACCAAATTCATGTAAAACTACCGTTGATTCTAAAACTTCTCTACTTGGTTCAAATTGGCTATCTGAAAATGATTGTACAGATTCTTCGAAAATAACAAATGAAGTATTTCTGTATGCGGTTCCTAATACATACGAATCAGAGGTGTTATTTGCAGAGGCTCCATTTATAAAGATGGCGGAAAGTGCTATTTGATTATTAGCTGAAAAATGAGTTCTATTATCATCTTCAATTGTTCGTATATCATCTATTGAATAGGTGGTTTGTACTGGGGGAGTTATTTCTTTTTTCTCCACAATAACATTTGTTTTATAAGTTCTTTGCTCAATAAAATTTTTAAAATTATTAAGTGTATTATCTGTTGGAGCAAAACCATTAACATACATTACTTCAATATAAATAGTAGAAAATGTATTGTTTGATAAAATATCATTAGCTGAATATCCTACTTGCTGTAAATAAGGATAATCTGCAATAGAAGTTGAACCTGAATTAAAAGTATCGTCACCTTTACTACACGCAATAAATAAACTAAAGATCAAAAGGCTTTTAAGTATGTTTTTCATGAAAAAGGGTTAAAAATTATAAGTTATAACGCTAATAATTACCGTTTTAATACATAATATTAATTTTTTTTGCAAATAAACACAAAATATATATAATCTGTCAAGATTGTTGTTAATAAATGATAGTGCATATATTTCAATTACTTGAGTAAAAGAAATAAAATTGTATGTTTATAGCAGGTTAAAAACATCAAGAATTTAAAATGATAAAGATTATTAAAGGTGAAATTGAGCACTGTGAATTAATAGCTGAAATTGGTAAAAAATCGTTTTGGGAATCACACGGCAAAAGTGCTTCAAAAGAGGATATTGAAACGTTTGTTTTTAAAACGTATAGCAAGGAAAATATATCAAAAGAATTAGAAAATTTAAATATCAAATACCATATAATTTATTATAAAAATAAAGCAGTTGGATATTCTAAAATTGAACTGAATTCTCCAAATACTAATATTGAATATAAAAATGTTACCAAATTAGATAGGTTTTATTTGTTGAAAGATTTTTATGGTAAAAATTTAGGTAAAAAACTATTCGATTTTAATGTTGAACTATCTAAAAAAAACAATCAAAAAGGTATTTGGTTGGCTGTTTGGATAAAAAATGAAAGGGCAATTAAATTTTATAACAAAACAGGATTTAAAATAGTTGGAAAATATAATTTTCAAATTTCTGAAACACATTCTAATCCAAATCATATAATGTACTTAGCGTATTAAATATTTGCAAACAATAGGTTGCCATAAAAAAAATAGATATCTTTCCATCGTTTAAATTAAATTTAAGTTTGGTAAATTATCAAATAATACAACTTTCCGAAATGCCTTGGATATTAATTCCAGGCTTATAGTTTCGCCTTATTTTTAAAAGAGAGTTACAACTTTCAAATCACAATTATTTTCTTTTTTCATTTTAAAATCTCACACAATTATGAGCAATATAATAGTATTAGGAGCCGGTATGGTTGGCTCAACAATGGCCATTGATTTAACAAAAAAACATAACATAACATTAGCTGATTTTAGTCAAAAAGCTCTTGAAATAGCTGTAAATAAATGCAATAAGTTGCAAACACTTCAAATAGATGTAACTAATAAAATTGAACTTGAAATAAAACTTCAACCTTTTGATTTAGTAATTTGTGCTGTTCCAGGTTTTTTGGGTTTTCAAACTTTAAAAAATATTCTTGAAGCCAAGAAAAACGTAGTAGATATTTCCTTTTTTCCAGAAAATTCTCTTGAATTAGACGAATTAGCAAAAAAAAATAATGTAACTGCTATTGTAGATTGCGGAGTTGCGCCAGGTATGGGAAATATTATTTTAGGTCATTACAATGAAAAATTAAAAATAACTGATTTTGAATGTTTGGTTGGTGGTTTGCCTAAAGTTAAAAAGTGGCCTTTTAATTATAAAGCTCCTTTTTCTCCAGTAGATGTAATTGAAGAATATACTAGACCAGCTAGATATGTTGAAAATGGAAATGTAATTATTAAGGATGCTTTGTCAGATGTTGAATTAGTAGATTTTAAAAGTGTTGGAACGTTAGAATCTTTTAATTCTGACGGGTTACGTTCGCTAATTTTTACCATGTCACATATTAAAAACATGAAAGAAAAGACATTACGATATCCTGGACATGTGGAATATGTTCAAGTTTTAAAACAAAGTGGTTTTTTTGATACGAATCCTATTAAAATTAATGGTAATAAAATATCTCCATTAGAGTTTACTTCAAAAATATTATTTAACGAGTGGAAATTAGGAGAAACAGAAGAAGAATTAACTGTAATGAAAATTAGTTTAAAAGGAATCGATATAAATAACAACTCAAAAACTATTGTTTACCATTTACACGATGAATTTTGTCCTAAAACTAAAACCTCATCAATGGCAAGAACAACAGGTTACACAGCAACAGCAGCAGCCAATATGTTTTTAGATGGATTATTTAAAGAAAAAGGTGTGTTTCCACCAGAATTAATAGGAAGTAAAAAAGGTGTTTTTGAATATATTTTAAATTATTTAAAAGAACGAAATGTAAAGTATATAAAAGAGGAATTTTAAAATTCAAATTTCAATTGTACGTTTATTTGTTTTTCAATTTTTTTAGATAATGTATTTAAATTAGTTACTGAAATACCTAACAAACGAACAGAATTTTTTACCTTTTCTTGAAAAAGTAACTCTTTTACAGTATCAAGTATAATTGCTTTATCTTTAACAAAGTAAGGTAATGTTTTGCTACGTGTTTGTGTTTTAAAATCGCTATATTTTATTTTTAAAGTAATGGTTTTTCCCGAAACTTTTGAATTAATTAAACGTTGTTCTAGTTCTTCGGAAATATTCTCTAATCGTTCAAGCATAAAAACTTCAGAAGTTAAATTTTTAGTAAACGTATGCTCTGCAGCAACCGATTTTCTAATTCTATTAGGTTTAACTTCACTTTGTTGAACACCTCTAACTATATTGTAGTAATGTAAACCAGCTTTATTAAAATGTTTTGCTAAAAATTCAATATTTTTTTCTTTTAAATCTTTTCCGTTAAAAATGCCTAAATTATACATTTTTGAAGCGGTTACTTTTCCAATTCCAAAAAATTTTTCAATTGGCAATTCTTCTAAAAAAGTAACAACTTCTTCAGGAGGAATTGTTTTTTGACCGTTAGGTTTATTTATATCTGAAGCAACTTTGGCTATAAATTTATTTATTGAAATTCCTGCGGAAGCTTTTAAGTGTAGTTCATTAAAAATTCTGTTTCTTATTTCTTTAGCAATTAAACTAGCTGAAGGATTTCCTTTTTTATTTACGGTTACATCTAAATAAGCTTCATCTAAGGAAAGTGGTTCTACTAAATCGGTATATTCATAAAATATAGCTCTAATTTTATTAGAAATATCTTTATATCTGCTAAAACGTGGTTTTACAAATATTAAATTAGGACAATTTCTTTTGGCCATCGCTCCGCTCATAGCAGACTTAACTCCAAATTTTCGAGCTTCATAACTTGCTGCAGCAACAACACCTCTTTCACTGCCTCCGCCAACAGCAACTGGTTTTCCTATTAATTCAGGATTATCTAATTGCTCAACAGAGGCAAAAAAGGCATCCATATCAATATGGATTATTTTTCGGTAGGTTATTATTTCCTTCACTTTTTAAAACTACAAAATTGAAGATAATACTCCATAAAAAAAGCCCACCAATTTGGTGAGCTTTTTTATTTATTGAATTGTAAAATTATATAATACCTTGATCTAGCATAGCATCAGCAACTTTAATAAATCCAGCAATATTTGCTCCATTTACATAGTTGATGTAACCATCACTTTGAGTACCATATTTAATACAAGCTTCATGGATTGAAGACATAATGTGATGTAATTTAGCATCTACTTCTTCGGTAGTCCAATTTAATTTCATTGCATTTTGAGACATTTCAAGTCCTGAAACTGCAACACCACCAGCATTAACCGCTTTACCTGGCGCAAAAGGAATTCCAGCTTTTTGGAACTCTTCTATAGCTTCAGGGGTACATCCCATATTAGAAACTTCAGCAGCATATTGTACACCATTAGCAATTAATTTTTTAGCATCTTCACCATTTAATTCATTTTGAATTGCACTTGGCATAGCAATATCACATTTTACTTCCCAAGGTTTTTTACCTGGAATAAATTTAGCTTCAGGGAATTCATCAGCATAAGGAGAAACGATGTCATTATTAGAAGCGCGTAATTCTAATAAATAATCAATTTTTTCAGCATCTAATCCTTTTTCATCATAAATATATCCATCAGGGCCAGAAATAGTAACTACTTTACCGCCAAGTTCGGTTACTTTTAAAGCAACACCCCAAGCAACATTTCCAAAGCCAGAAACAGTAACTGTTTTTCCTTTAAAAGTATCATTATTAACTGCTAACATTTCTTTAGCAAAGTAAGTAGCTCCAAAACCAGTAGCTTCTGGTCTAATTAAACTACCACCCCAATTTAAACCTTTACCAGTTAAAACACCAGTGTTTTCCATTTGTAATTTTTTATACATTCCGTATAAATAACCAATTTCTCTACCACCAGTTCCTATATCTCCTGCAGGAACATCAGTATTAGGGCCAATAACTCTCCATAACTCTAACATAAAAGCTTGACAGAATCGCATAATTTCAGCATCCGATTTCCCTTTAGGATTAAAATCAGATCCACCTTTTGCACCTCCCATTGGTAGAGTAGTAAGTGCATTTTTGAAAGTTTGTTCAAATCCTAAGAATTTCAAAATGCTTAAATTTACACTAGGGTGTAATCTAAGCCCACCTTTATATGGACCAATAGCATTGTTAAAATGAACTCTGTAACCTAAGTTTACATGTACTTGACCTTCGTCATCAGTCCAAGAAACTCTAAAGGTTAAGATACGATCAGGTTCAACTAAACGTTCAATTATTTTTGCAGCTTCATATTGAGGATTTTCATTGTAAATAGTTTCAATAGATTCTAAAACCTCATGTACTGCTTGTAAGTATTCTTTTTCACCCGGATGCTTTGCCTCCAAGTTGTTAATTATAGTATTAACATTCATTTTTATTGTGATTTTAAATAATTAAATTAGGTTTGTTATTAATTTAAATTAAATTGTCTACAAATTTAAGTATAAAAAATCCATTATTATCATAATAATGTGCTGATTTTTATCATATTGATATTATTGTTACATAAACCCATCTGGGGGTAAATCGTCTATTAAATCTTCACTATTATTACTGGCTTTTTTCCAGTCAAAATTTTCTTTATAAATGGCAGCCTTATTATTTTTTCCTTCAATAATTACAGTTAAGGGAGTTTTAAATTCTATATGCCGTAAATACTCATCTTCATATACAGCTTTTTGATTGTTTAAATAATCTATGTCAAAAAAACCGTCATTTAAAAATGGATTTATAGTAAAATAGCCAACTCTAAATGATGTTAAATTTTGAAAGAAGTGAGTTCCTTGACTTGGGTCAATTCTAAAATCATGCAATCCTGCTTCTACAATTATTTTTGCAGCAGAAATTTGAGGCCAAATAACCGGAATTCCTAACCAAGGATCACTAGAACCCCAACGTCCGGGACCAACTAAAATATATTGTTTATCTTTTTTCAAAAAATCTTTATTTATTTTTTCAACGGCTTTAGCTATTTCTCTTGTGTTTGCAGAATTAAAAGTTTCAGGTTTTACATAAACAAAATCTTGAATATGGTCGTAAGTTCCATTTCCTAAAGCCGATTTTGAATAAATAATAGTGTCTTTTTCATCAAAATCTTTTGGAAGTTCACTTTTAGTTTCAATACTTTCTACAATAGGTCTTATTTGTAAAAAGCTAAAAATTCTAGGTTGACCTTTTGGAACATCTAAATTTATTGCAAATTCTATTTCAATAGGATTTCGCATTTCTCGCT
Source organism: Lutibacter sp. (assembly GCF_033723435.1). Taxonomy (GTDB): domain Bacteria; phylum Bacteroidota; class Bacteroidia; order Flavobacteriales; family Flavobacteriaceae; genus Lutibacter. The sequence continues at coordinate 95,869 of NZ_JAWVXC010000005.1, forward strand.
GTCCTATTCTTAATAATTCTTGTAAAATTTCAGCTAAAGGAAATGTTCCATATTTTAGTACATTATCAAAAGTAATTACACGAATTCCATCGTGTAAAGTTCCAGGTTTAATTATATTATTTTGAAGGTCATACGTTGATGCTACAAATTTTAAGGAATTATGATTTTTTGCAGCTCTAATACTAATTTTCTTTTTATTAATAGCCTCACTTGTAGAAACCTTATAGCTATCTGGATTTAAATCGAGCCCGTAAAAATATTTTTGTGTATCTCTTTGAGATGATCCTGGAGAGGATAATTGTAAAACTTTTTTAGGATGATATGGCGAAAATCTTAAAGTTTGTCCTCCTCCTACAATAATTTCACCCAAACCTAAAGCTATATTAGCAATTCCTTCGTGAGGTTTTTCATTTCCAATTGGATAGAAATTAATAGAACGAGCCACACCTGAAATGTTAGGATAATAAACATCTTCATATTCTTTACCTGTTAATTCTTGTAAAATAACCGCCATTTTATCTTCTTCAATACTGTGTGAAGTTGCTTCCAAATAAGATTTGCTATTTTGGAAAAATGAAGATGCAATAACCGATTTAACAGCATTACTTGCCATTTTAAGCATTTTTTTCTTACCCGAATGTGGAATCATATAAGTTGCAAAAACTCCAGCAAAAGGTTGATAATGAGAATCTTCTAATACGCTTGATGAACGAACGGCAATAGGTCTTTTAATAATATTTAAAAATGCAGCTATATCATCTTCTACCCATTTTGGTAAAGGCTTTGAAATAAATTCATTTAATATTTCTTCATCGCTATTACATTTTACCACAAAATTTATTAAATCGTGTTGCTCAATAAATTCATCAAAAACTTCAGTACTTAAAACAACAGTTCTAGGAATGGAAATAAATACATCTTTATATTTATTAAATAATTTGTGGCGTTTTAAAAAGGAATCTACAAAAGCTAAACCGCGACCTTTACCTCCTAATGCGCCTTCTCCAATTCTTGCAAATCCTAAATATTCATCATATTTATCTTTATCAAAATTTGCAATTACTCCTCGTGATTGGTAAATTCGATATACTTTTATGGCTTTAATTAAAAAATCTCTTATTTCTTCAGGATGATCAAAATCATCATATTCTACATTGCTAAATAAATTTGCTAAAGAAAATAAAGCTCTGGATTTTAGCCATTTAGAGTACTCACTTCTTTTGGCATGATATTTTATAGATTCAAGCGAAACAATAGATAATGCTTTTTGAAAACTATTTAAATCTTTAACTTTTACAAGTACTTTTTCTTGCTCTGGGTCCCAAAATTCAAAATCACCAAATGAAAAATATTTAGTAATGTATTTTTTAATATCGGTTCCTAAAGTGCTTGAATATTTATGTAAAAATTTACCTTTAAGTTCCAGCGCTTTTTTTTGATTTTCTATGTTTGAAGACTGAATTAAAAAAGGAAAATAACGTTCTACACTTCTAACATATTTTAAGAATGCAAACCCAGCTTTTGGATTTCTTTTGCCTCCTTTAAAATAATTTACATCAGAAATTACGCCTAATAAATTTTGCTGATAGGTTTGAAATAAATTTATTCCATCTTCGTAATTTGTTGCTAGTAAAATTTTAGGACGACCTCGCATAAGCATCATTCTTCTATGTTCATTTAATCCTTCGGACATAAAAGAGCGAGTTTGTTTCATTAAAATTTTATAAATAATTGGCAAATACCGGGAATAAAATTTTAAAGAATCTTCTACTAATAAAATGGCTTTTACACCAATTTTATTAATATCATTTTCTGCATTCATTCTATCCTCAGTTAGTTTTATAATTGCCAAAAAAATATCCACATTTCCGTTCCAATGAAAAACATAATCAATAATACCTGTATTTCCGCTTTTTAATTTTTTACGTAATTCTGAAGAATACAAACTTAAAGCCGCAATAGGCACATCTGGAAAAGCATCTTTTATTTGTTTAGAGGTTTCAAAAGCTTTGTAATTTCCAATATCTAGCCAAGTAATAACTAAATCAATTTTATTGGCTTCAAGCATTTTAATAGCTCTTCTTGCTGAATTTGCATGTGTAAAACTAGGTGGATAACGTAAATTTAAGGCAGTATACTCATTAAAAATCCGCTCATCAATTCTACCATCTTCTTCTAACATATAATAATCGTAATTAGAACATACAATTAATATGTTATTAATACGATTTTGCATCAATTGATTAAAGGCTACATCTTCAAATTTATAGGTTTTTAAATCTGGCAATCGGTTATTTTTTTCGCTATCCATAATAAGTATTTCCCTATTTTTAATTTTTTCCCTAATTTAAACGCTTTTTGTACTACTAACCAAAAAAAATGCTGCTAATTAGCAGCATTTTTAATTCTTTTTTTTGAGATTAAACAACTCCTTGTGCTAACATTGCGTCGGCTACTTTTACAAATCCAGCAATATTTGCTCCTTTAACATAATCAATATATCCATTGGAATCTTTACCGTATTTTACACAGGCTTGATGAATATTAAACATAATTCCATGTAGTTTGGTATCTACCTCTTTAGTGGTCCAGTTATAACGCATAGAATTTTGGCTCATTTCTAACCCAGAAACAGAAACACCACCTGCATTAGAAGCTTTTCCAGGAGAATATAAAATTTTATTTGATTGAAAAACATTTATTGCTTCTGGTGTAGTAGGCATATTTGCCCCTTCTGAAACACAAATAACTCCATTTGCAACTAATGTTTTAGCAGCAGCTTCGTCTAATTCATTTTGAGTTGCACATGGCAAAGCGATATCGCATTTTACTCCCCAAGGTTTTTCATTTTTAAAGAATTGAGCTGAAGGATATTTTTTTACATATTCGCTAATTCTACCACGTTTAACATTTTTTAATTTAAATACGTATGCTAATTTATCTGCATAAATACCTGCCTTATCATAAATATATCCTGATGAATCAGAAAGCGTAACAACTTTACCGCCTAATTGTGAAGCTTTTTCACAAGCATATTGCGCAACATTACCTGAACCTGAAATAACTACTGTTTTTCCTTTAAATAATTTACTTTGCGTAGCTAACATGTTTTTTGCAAAATATACAGTTCCATAACCAGTAGCTTCTGGTCTTATTAAAGATCCTCCAAAAGACATTCCTTTACCAGTTAAAACTCCAGTAAACTCATTTCTTAAACGCTTATATTGCCCATATAAAAAACCTATTTCTCTTCCGCCAACTCCAATATCTCCTGCGGGAACATCTGTATTTGGGCCAATATGTCTATAAAGTTCTGACATAAAAGATTGGCAAAAACGCATTACTTCTGCATCCGATTTTCCTTTAGGATCAAAATCTGAACCTCCTTTAGCACCTCCCATTGGAAGTGTAGTTAGTGAATTTTTAAATGTTTGTTCAAAACCTAAAAATTTTAAAATACTTAAATTAACAGAAGGATGAAAACGCAAACCTCCTTTATATGGGCCAATTGCTGAATTAAATTCTATTCTAAAACCTCTATTTACAACAGTATCTCCTTTATCATTAACCCATGGAACTCTAAAAATTATTGTTCTTTCAGGCTCAACCATTCTTTCAAGTAGTTTTTTACCTTTATACTGAGGATTTTTTTCAATAAAAGGGATAACGGCCTCCGCAACTTCTTGTACGGCTTGTAAAAATTCTGGCTCATTTGGGTTACTTTTTTTCACCAAATTCATGAACTCATCTATTTTAGATTTCATAATTAAAGATAAGATATTTTAAATATTTGTTAAATTATTACTCAAATATAATTAATAATATGATGAAAATAAAGGAAATAAGTTTCGAATTGATATTTTTTTTAATTTAACGAAAACGTTTTCGTTAAATTTGTAAATATTAAATTTTAATACCCTTTTTAAACCCCATTCAGAAAAGTTAAAAACCCAATAAAATTGTTTAAATTTGCAATCTAATTTTTATGGAAGATGATAGATAAAGTTAAAGAGTTTCTTGCTGAAATTTCAGAATTTAATGCAAAAACTTCTGAAGAAATAGAAGCTTTTAGAATTAAGTTTTTAGGAAAAAAAGGAATTTTAAATGATTTATTTGCTGCATTTAAAAATGTTGCACCTGAAGATAGAAAAGAATTTGGGCAATTTTTAAACACATTAAAAAATAGGGCTCAAGAAAAAGTAACAGAGCTTAAAGAATCTTTAGAAAACACTAAAGAATTAAAAGGAGTTTATGGAGATTTAACAAAACCTGAAGAGCCAATTGAATTAGGAGCTAGACATCCAATTTCTATTGTAAGGAATAAAATAATTGATGTATTTTCTAGAGTTGGTTTTAATGTTTCTGAAGGTCCTGAAATTGAAGACGATTGGCATAATTTTACAGCGCTAAATTTACCAGAATACCACCCTGCGCGTGATATGCAGGATACTTTTTTTATTGAAAAAAATCCAGATATTTTATTAAGAACGCACACTTCTTCGGTTCAGGTTAGATACATGGAAAACAATAAACCGCCAATTAGAACCATTTCACCAGGTAGAGTATTTAGAAATGAAGATATTTCGGCGCGTTCACATTGTATTTTTCATCAAGTAGAAGGGTTATATATTGATACGGATGTTTCCTTTGCTGATTTAAAACAAACGCTGTTGTATTTTACAAAAGAAATGTTTGGCAAATCTAAAATTAGATTGCGTCCATCTTATTTCCCATTTACGGAGCCAAGTGCAGAAGTTGATATTTATTGGGGATTAGAAACTGAAGTAGATTACAAAATTACTAAAGGTACAGGCTGGTTGGAAATTATGGGATGCGGAATGGTTGACCCAAACGTGCTTAAAAACGCAAATATTGATCCAGAAAAATATTCTGGATATGCATTTGGAATGGGAATTGAACGTATTGCAATGTTATTATATCAAATTCCAGATATTAGAATGTTTTATGAAAACGATATTCGCTTTTTAGAGCAATTTAAATCTGTTTTGTAAATACGACTTTCTAGGAAACTTTAAGTAACTTTTTTTATTAAGATTAACTGCAAAGAATTAATATTGTTTATTGCAAATAAAATTTAACGATGGAAAAAGTAATTATAGAGACGCTTAGGTTACGTTTAAGACCAATTGACAATAAAGACGCAGTTGAATTATTTAAATACAGGTCTGATGCTGTTACAAATAAATTTCAAGGATGGATTCCAAAGGAATTGGAAGATGCTTATGAATTTATAAAAAAAACTTCCACTGAAATTGATATTGTAGATTCTTGGTTTCAATTTGTTATAATTGAAAGAAATTCTAATGAATTAGTTGGAGATATTGGTGTTCATTTTTTAGATACAGATAAAAAACAAGTCGAAATAGGAATTACATTAGATAAAAATCAGCAAGGAAAAGGATTTGCAACAGAAGCTTTAAAAGGAACAATTGATTTTTTGTTTAATAAATTAAATAAGCATAGAATAACTGCATCCATTGATCCTGAAAACAATAAATCCATAGAGCTTTTTGAGCGATTAGGCTTTAGAAAAGAAGCACATTTTAGAGAAAGTTTACTTATAAATGGAGAATGGGCGGATGATTTAATATTTGCTATTCTTAAAAATGAGTGGAAATAAAAAATGAAAAAAGATATTAAAATACCTGAAGTTTCTAACGTTTTTATTGCGGCAGTTAAAGAATATAATGAAGAATTTAAATGTGATGATTGGAATACATATATAATTAATGCTAAAGAAATACCTATTGAAATGATTTTAATTGTTTCTAAAGGTTATGACGAAACTAAAGGAATTGAAACCGCAGTTTTAAGACATAAAATTGAGAAATTACCGGCTAACTCTTTCGCTAAAATTGAATTACTACAAAACGAAGTTTTAAAACTTACTAATTTTTTTAATGTTACTTTTTTTGAAGGAAATAAAATGTTTGATAAAAAATATGTTTTTAAAAAAGGAATCATTAAAGAAGGTAATTTACGTCAAATTCCTATGTTAAATAAACGAGGTATTCTTATAAAGTAAGTTATTTTATATATTTTTTTAATACGGTTTTTATTTTTTCTTTATCTATAGGTTTCGAAATAAATTCGGAACAACCATATTCTAATGCTTTTTCCTTTTCGTTGTTTGTAGAATATGCAGTTTGTGCAATAATAATAGCGTTCGGTCGTATTTTTTTAATTTCTTTAGTTGCTTCAAAACCGTTCATTACAGGCATTTTTAAATCCATTAAAATTATATTAATAGTTTTATCTTGCTTAATTATATCCACGGCTTCTTTTCCATTTTTAGCATGTATAATTGTGCAATCTGCAAAGGCGTGAATTATTGTTTCAAGATATAATACATTAACTTCTTCGTCTTCTGCAATTAACACTTTACATTTCTTTCTTTTTAAATTTGTAGTAATTTCCTTTTTTATTTTTTTAGAAATAGGTTCATATGGTAAAGTTAAAATAAACTCAGAGCCTTTCATAACTTTAGAAATTACTTCTAAAGTACCACCTAATAATTCGGCATTTTCTTTAGCAATTGAAAGTCCTAATCCTAAACCAGAGGCATTACTACTTAGTGGATGATCGTTTGCTTGTGTAAAACGTCCGAAAATAATTTTTAATTTGCTTGATAAAATTCCTATTCCTGTATCTTTTACATATATTTTAAGGTTATCATTTTCTAAATAATAACCAAGTTCAATATATCCTTCATTGGTGTATTTTATGGCATTTTCTAATAAGTTGCAAATAATTTTATGCAATTTAGTTATATCGGTTTCAATTATACTTTCTTTATCTGAAAGAGAATTTTTTAAATATAATGGCGTTCTATTTTCTTTGGCTTTGTTATCAAATATTGAAAATAATTCTACAAGTAAATTGTTTAAACAAACGGGTTCGTTAATTACTTTAACTTGTTTTGTTCCTAATCTTGAAATTTCTAAAATATCATCTATAATTCGAAGTAATAATTTTCCGCTATTCTGAATTATCGTAATATAATGTTTTTGTTTTTCGGCAGGTAAATTTGGGCTTCCTAATAATTCTGAGAATCCTAAAATTCCGTTCATAGGAGTTCTAATTTCATGAGACATATTATGCAAAAACTCAGACTTTAATCTACTACTTTCTTCTGCTTTTTCTTTGGCTTTAATTAATTCTTTTCTAACAAGAGTTTCTTCAGTAATATCTTTAAATGTACAATAAGATTGTTTAAATTCTCCATCAGCATTTTTGCTAATGCAACCTTCATATAAAACCTGAATTTTTGTTTTGTCCTTTTTAATCATAGTATATTGTTCACTATGAATATGTCCTGTTTCTTTAAAAACAGGGAAAAGAGATTTGAATTTTTCGTGAGATTTTTTGGTTAAAAAATCCCCAAAATATTTGTTAATTACTTCTGCTTTTTTATATCCTAAGGTTTTTAACCAAGCAGGATTAACATCTATAATAATACCATCTTTATTAAGTGATTGATAAGCTAAGGGAGCTTTTTCATATAAAGCTTTATATTTCTCTTCGCTTTCTGCAATCTGTTCTTTAATTTTTTTTTGCTCGGTTATATTTCTAGCAATGCCTAAAGCCATTTTTTTACCATTAGCTTCTATTGTAGAAATTTTAATTTCAACAGGAAAAGAACTTCCATCTTTACGTTTATGATATTTTTCAATAGTAACTGGTTTTTCAGGCCTAATATTTTGCCATCTTTTTTGTTCTTTTTTTAAATCGAAATCTGTAGTATCTAAATCACTTACTTTTAATTTTAATAGTTCTTTTTTTGTATATCCTAAATTTTTACAAGCTACTTTATTACACTCTAATATTTGTCCAGTTTCTATATCTGCTAACAAAATAGCATCTCCAGCAACATCAAATAAATAGTTAAAATGAAGATTGTTATTTGTGTTTGATTTTGGTGTAGTTGAGTTTTCTACAGCATTGGATAGGTTGTTTGTCATAGCTTTTAACCTAAATTTCAATTAGTTAGATTTTAAATTTACTTATTTTTTTTGAATAAAACTTGTTTTTATTAAAAAAATGAAGGCCAGAAAAATTTATATTTTGTTTATTTAAGTAATTATTGAAAGAAAATAGCAATTGTTTAATTTTTTAATTTATTATCTAAAAACATACTAAACAAGCTAATTATAACTTAGAAAGTTTTTCAGAAAATTGAGCTACTTTTTCCCAATTAGTATATTCAATTTTTGTGTTTTTGTCGGTAGGCCCTTTGGTCATCCACATAATAAATTGAATCATAATTCTATCAAAAAATTTATATCGTTGGTAATCTAACATTCCAGCAAAAACTTCAACAATAGTTGGTTTCCAGTTTATAGTTTTAAAAAATTTAACTACATATGGATTAGTTTCCGGAGTGTTTTTTTCTGGTTTTCTTGCAACTAAATTAACAGAAATAAATGCAGTTTTAGTTGCATCTAATTCTTTTTTATGCGCTTTAATAAAGTTGATTATTTTTTCATTATGAATACCATATCGTATACTTGAAGCAACAACAAAAGTTTTGTAATTAGAAATTTTTGAATTAAAATCGTCTATTGAAAATAAATCTACATTTTGATTGTTTTGTTGTAATTTATCTTTAATAAAATTACATATTTTATGAGTTTGCCCATCTATAGAGCAGTACAAAATTCCAATTTTATCACTCATAATTAAATACTTAAATATTAGTAAGTAACAAATTTACAAAACTATTTAAGTTACAAGTATGATATAAATCAATAGCAATATAAAAGAAAAACCAGCCTAATTAGGCTGGCTTGTACTTTAAAAAAATTTATGTAATAAATATTAAATTACTTTTACATTTACTGCGTTTAAACCTTTTTTACCTTCTTTTAGTTCAAATTCAACATCATCACCTTGTTTAATTTCGTCAATTAAACCAGAGATGTGTACAAAGTAATCTGTGCCTGAATTCTCTTCTGTAATAAAACCAAATCCTTTAGTTTCGTTGAAAAATTTTACTGTTCCTTTTTTCATTGTTAAATAAATATGTTAAAAAGCAAATATAAACTTATTTCGATTTAAATCATATTTTTATAAAAAAAAACAGCTAATTTTTTTAAAATTATTTGATGTAAGTTGTTGTTAGTCTAATAGTTCTGTTAATTTTGAGAATATTTTTTTAGGATTTTTTTGTTTGTAAAGCACAGCATAAACAGCATCAATAATTGGAGTTTTAGCTTTATTTTTTTCGTTTATTAAATAGGCGCTTTTTGAAGCGTAATAGCCTTCTGCAATCATACTCATTTCCATCATAGCACTTTTTACGGTATACCCTTTACCAATCATATTTCCAAACATACGGTTTCTACTAAAAATGGAATATCCTGTAACTAATAAATCGCCTAAATAAGCAGAGTTATTAATATTTCGTTTCATTTTATGTATTTTTTTGATAAATCGTTTCATTTCTCTAATAGAATTAGACATTAAAACCGATTGGAAGTTATCTCCATAACCTAATCCGTGTGCTATACCAGCGGCAATTGCATAAATATTTTTTAACATTGCCGCATATTCAATTCCTATAATATCATCAGAAATTTTAGTTTTAATATAATCGCTTGATAAGTAATTGCTTAACATTATTGCTTTTTCTTCATCTCTACAAGAAATAGTTAAATAGGATAAACGTTCCATAGCAACTTCTTCTGCGTGGCAAGGACCAGAAATTACACCAATGTTTTCAATAGGGATATTTAGCAGTTGATTAAAATGTTCGCCAACAATTAATCCTGATTCAGGAACAATTCCTTTAATTGCTGAAAATATAATTTTATTAGAAAAATCAACGGTTATTTTATCTAATTCCGATTTTAAAAATGCAGATGGAATAACGAAAATTAAAACATCTGCATATTTAACCATTTGATTTATGTTGTTGGTCATTTTTAGTTTTGAAACATCAAATTCGGCAGAACTTAGGTAATTTGGATTATGGTGTTCTTTTTTTATATAACTAATTGTAGCTTTATTACGCATATACCATCCAACCTGATCTAAGTTTTCGCATAACATTTTTACAATTGCGGTAGCCCAACTTCCACCTCCAAAAACAGCAACCTTAGGTAATTTATTCATTCTATGAAATTTTAGAATTCAAAAGTATAAAATCTAAATTAAATGATTTTTAAATTAGCTTGAATTTTAATAGGAAATCAAATGATTACTTTTGTACATTTATACGGTATATTTTACTAATACTTATTTCTAATTGAGCGCACTTAAAAGATTTTTTAAAGACACCATTATCTACGGAATTGCAGCTGTTTTACCTAGGGTAATAAACTTTTTATTAGTAAAAGTTCAAACAGATGCTTTACCAACTAATAATTATGCTGAAAACACTAACTTTTATATTTGGGCGGCTTTATTTGCTATTTTATTAACTTTTGGCTTTGAAACAGCTTTTTTTAGGTTTTATAAATCGGAAAAAAATAAAGATTCTTTACTTTCTACGGCTTTTTTAAGTGTGGCATTTTCCGCATTTATTTTTATAATAATAGCTATTTCGTTTACTGATTTTTTTATAAATATTTTTGATTTTGAACATAATCCTATTCAGTTTAAATTATTAATAGGAATTTTAACGATAGATACTTTAGCAGTTATTCCTTTTGCATATTTGAGAGCTACAAACAGACCTATAAGGTACACAACCATTAAGCTTTTAAACGTTTTTGTAATTGTTGTAATAAATTTAATTTTCCTAAAATTTATTCCGGAATATATTAATGAAGGAAAGCATGTTCCAAAATTTTTAGTTTCAGCCTTTAATAGTACAAAAATTGTAAACTTTATTTTTATTGCTAATTTAATAGGAAGCGCTATTTCGTTGCTACTATTAGTTCCTTATTTGTTGAAATTTAAATGGACTTTTAATGTTGCTTTATTAAAAAAAATGCTTTCGTATTCTTGGCCAATTGCAATAGCGGGAATTGCGTATGTAATTAATGAAAATTTAGATAAAATTTTAATCGGAAAATTAATAGATAAAAATGCTATGGGAATTTATGCTGCTTGTTATAAGCTAGCTATTTTTATGAATTTATACATTATGGCATTTCGCTTAGGAGCTGAGCCGTTCTTTTTTAATCATTCTGATCAAAAAAACGCAAAAGAAACGTATGCTAAAATTTTAAATTATTTTATAATAATTGGCGCTTTGGTATTTGTTAGTATTGTAGTTTTTATTGATGTTTTAAAACAATTATTTATAAATAAGGCATATTGGGAAGCTATTGGCATTGTACCAATTGTTTTGTTAGCAAATTTATTATTAGGAGTTTATCACAATTTAGCAATTTGGTATAAGTTAACCGATAAAACACGTTATGCCATGTTATTTTCTATAATTGGAGCAATAATTACTATTGTAGCTAATGTAACTTTAATACCAATTATTGGGTTTATGGCTTCTGCTTGGGCAACTTTATTTGCTTATGGAAGTATGACGATTCTTTCTTATTTTATTGGAAAAAAACATTATAAAGTTCCATATAATTTAAAAAAATCTGGAAGTTATTTAGTAGCTTCTATCATTATTTCATTTGTTTCATTCCAGTATTTTAGAGAAAATTATTTAATTTCTGCAGGACTTGTTTTGGCTTTTGGGATTTTAATTTTTTGGAATGAAAAAAAGGAAATATTAGCAATTATTAAACGATAGTTTTATGAAAAAAATAATTAGTTTTTTTACAATAATTTGCTTTTCTGTTTCAGTAGTAACAGCTCAAAATTCAATTGAAAAGAAATCCACAGCAGCAAAAAATGTTTCCATTTTAAAAAAGGAGTTTGTAATACAAAACTTAAATAATATTTCTCATAAAATTTGGGTGTATTTACCGCCAAATTATACTAAAACATCTAAAAAATTTCCAGTAATTTATATGCATGATGCTCAAAATTTATTTGATAATGCAACTTCATATATAGGAGAATGGCAAGTTGATGAAACTTTAAATAAATTGTTTGAAAAAACAGGAAAAGGCTTTATTGTGGTTGGAATAGAAAATGGAGGAAACGAAAGAATTAATGAATATACACCTTGGAAAAATAAAAAATATGGAGGTGGTAAAGGAGAAATTTATATAGATTTTATTGTGCACACTTTAAAACCTTATATTGACGCTAATTATCGGACTAAAAAACAAGCAAAACAAACAGCATTAATTGGCAGCTCATTAGGAGGTTTAATTTCGTATTATGGAGGACTAAAATATTCGAATATTTTTGGTAAAATTGGTGCGCTTTCTACATCTTTTTGGTTTTCAAATAAAGTTATTGATTTTACTAAGAAATTTGGAAATACTTCTAAGATAAAATTATATTTATACGTTGGAGGTAAAGAAGGAGAATCTATGGATTCAGACACTAAAAACATGAAAAACTTATTAATTGCAACTGGTTTTCCGGTAAATAATTTAAAAATAGGCATAAATCCAAACGGAAAACATAATGAAGCTACATGGAAAAACGAATTTTTAAAAATAATTTCATGGCTTTATAAAATACACTAATTATGAAAATACAAATCATTAACAAATCAAAACACGAATTACCAAGTTATGAAACTATTGCATCTGCAGGAATGGATTTGCGAGCAAATATTACTGAATCAATTACTTTAAAACCTTTAGAAAGAGCAATTGTTAAAACGGGTTTGTTTATTGCTTTGCCTGTAGGAACCGAAGCGCAAGTACGTCCAAGAAGTGGGCTTGCAGCTAAAAAAGGAATTACAGTTTTAAATTCTCCTGGCACGGTAGACGCAGATTATAGAGGTGAAATAGGTGTTATTTTAGTGAACTTATCTAATAATGATTTTATAATAAATGATGGGGAACGAATAGCTCAATTAGTAATTGCAAAACATGAACGCGCTAACTGGGAAGAAGTAGAAATTTTGAGTGAAACAGAAAGAGGCTCAGGAGGTTTTGGAAGTACTGGTTTATAACTTTTTTTGTTATCTCAATATTTTTAAATAAACAAATAACTCTTTTTTAAAACTTTAAACTTAATGGTAGATATAGATGTAAAAACTCTCTTTGTTTTTTCGGCAATAGCAAATATTTTTATTATTGCTTTATTTGTTACTTACATTAAGTTATATAAAGTAAAAAGTCCCATTATTAATATTTTCATACTGTCGAGAGTATTAGGTATTATTTTCTTAATTATACTTTCTTTAAGAGACGGTGTGCCAAAACCTTTAGGTATTATTATTAATACAACAATAAACTTATTTATTATGTTTTATGAAATTTATTGTATCTCTTTTATAGAGCGAAAATTTGATTCAAAACATTTCAAACGATTTATTTTAATTCCACTATTTTTCTCTGTTGTTTTATCTTTTTTTAGTACTTCTCCTGTAAGTGAACGAATTAGTATTAGATCATTAAGTGTTGCAATTATGTATGCTTTTGCTGCATATATACTTCTAACAGAAAAAGGCAAAACCAAAATACAACGTATAACAGGTTACATATTGCCATTAGTTTCTATATTACTTGTAATGCGTGCTTTTGGGGCAATTTTAAATGTTAATGTTAACATGCATTCAACAAATTATATGCTAATTATTCCTTTAGTTTTTTTCTTAATTCTTAATTTAATTATTCCTCTATTATTACTTTTTATTTTAAAAGAAAAAGATAATGAAACTATAGAAATAGACAATATAAAACTATCTGAATTAAATAAAAGTAAAGACAAGTTTTTTTCAATTATTGCACACGATTTAAGGGGTCCTTTAGGAGGACTTCAACAAATTGGAGAGCTTCTTTGGTTGAATAATATTACAACTGAAAAAAGAGAAAAACTAACCAATGTTCTTTATCAAAATAGTAAAAACACATTTAACTTATTAGATAACTTACTTAAGTGGGCTAACGCTAGTTCTGGATTAATAGTTTATAAACCATCACAACTGAATATTCATGAAATAGTACTAAACAACATGCGTCTTTTTAGTTCTCAAGTTAAATTTAAAAACCTAAATTTAACCTGTAATTTTGAAAATGATATTTTTGTTTATGCAGATTATGAAATGATAGATACTGTAATTAGAAATCTTATATCAAATGCCATAAAATACACTTATGAAGGAGGAAAAATTGAAATTATTTTAGTTGAAATTAATAAAAGTAATAACACGTGTACTTTAGCAGTAGTAGATAATGGAGTAGGTATAAATAAAGAGGCTCAATTAAAGATTTTTGAAATAGAATCTACAGTTTCTACTTTAGGAACCAAGGATGAAAAAGGGACAGGATTAGGATTAAAACTTTGTAAAGAATTTTTAACTATAAATAAAGGATCTATTTGGATTGAAAGTGAGGAAAATAAAGGTACAAGTGTTTTTATTTCTCTACCAATAAAAATAAATTAATTAGGTTCAACTACTTTTAAAAAAACCTGTTGGTTAATTTCTAATTTTTTGAAGTGTTCAAAAAACACTATTGTTTTCTTTAATTTAGCTTCAATAAGATAATATTCACCTTTAAAATAAGAAGAAATTATGGTTGCTTTAATACCTTTTTTTGAAGTAGTTTTTAATTGATTTGGATATAATAATGTTTTCTTTTTAGAAGTAGTATTTTCTTCAATTTCAAATAACGGAACAGTATTAATTTCATTAAAAAAAGAAGCAATATATGCGGATTTAGGATGGTTATATAATACTTCTGGAATTCCTTTTGCAATTAATTTTCCATTTCTTAAAACTATAATTTCATCAGCAAAAGAAAGTGCATCGGTTGTGTCATGCGTAGCAACAATACACAAAATTTGTTTTGATTTTAAATATTTAAAAAGACTTCTTCTAAGTTTATTTTTTCTGAAATTATCAATATGACTAAATGGCTCATCCAATAATAAAACTTCAGGTTCTTTTGCCAATACTTTTGCTATAGCCACGCGTTGTTTTTGACCGCCACTTAGGTTTTTAACTTTAGTTTTTAAAAACTCAGACATATCCACAACCTTCAATAATTCGTTTATGCGCTTTTTTTTATTCGGAGCTAAACTAGATATATTTTTACCTACGTTTTCTTCCACAGTTATGTATGGCATCAAATCAAAATCTTGAGGAAGATATTTCATAAACGGTTCTCCTGGAATTAATCTAAAATCAGGTCCTAACAATTTTTTTCTATTCCAATAAACAGAACCTTTTTCAATAGATAGTAAACCATAAATAATTTCTAATAGCGTGCTTTTTCCGCAACCACTTTCGCCAACAATAGCAATATAATTTCCTTTGTTAGCTGTAAAGCTAATATTACTAATAACTTCTGTAGACGAATATCCAAAAGAAACATTTAGGATTTCTAACATTTATTATTTTTTAAGTTTTAGTTTCTTTTCAATGGCAAAAATCATCATACTTGCAATATCTTTTCCTGTTGCTTTTTCAATTCCTTCTAAGCCAGGAGAAGAATTAACTTCTAACAATAATGGACCTTTATTTGATCTAATAATATCAACACCTGCTACTTCTAAATTTAACACTTTAGCAGCTTTTATTGCTAATTTTTTTTCTTCGGTAGTAATTTTAATAACATTTGCGGTTCCTCCTTGATGAATGTTAGCTCTAAATTCGCCTTTTAAAGCAACACGTTCAATAGAAGCAACAACTTTTCCATCAATTACAAAACAGCGAATGTCTTTACCTCCAGCTTCTTTAATAAATTCTTGTACTAATATATTTGTTTTTAAACTTTTGAAAGCGTTTATAACACTTTCGGCAGCTTTATTTGTTTCGGCTAAAACCACTCCTTTACCTTGTGTACTTTCTAATAATTTAATAATAAGTGGAGCTCCATTAACCATTTCAATTAAATCTTTGGTTTCAATAGGTGAATTTGCAAAACCTGTAATTGGAATGTTTATTCCGTTTTTTGAAAATAGTTGTGATGAATATAGTTTATCTCTTGATTGTGAAATTGCTTCGGCTTTGTTAAAAATATATGCTCCAATTGAATCAAATTGACGAATTAATGCACAGCCATAAAAAGTCATGCTTGGTTTAATTCTTGGTATAATTGCGTCTAAATCATTAATAATTTTTCCTCCTCTATAATGAATTTCTGGAGTATTAGCATCCATTTTCATATAACATTGTTGTGCATTTAAAAAATACATTTTATGCCCTCTTTGTTCACCTGCTTCTATTATTCTTTTATTACTATATAGTTCAGGATTACTAGCTAATAAACCTATTTTTAGACCGCTTTCTATTGTTTTGTCTACTCTATAAAATTTATTAATTTGTTCTGAAGAAAACTTTAAGATACACTCTTTTTGTGATGGATCAATAATCATTCGGTCTTTCATCGCTTCTCGTCCTAATAACATGCGATATCCCATAGAATCCCTATTTGCTAACGAAATCTTAATATCCCAATTATGTTCTCCTATTTTAAGTGTAGTTTTAATTACATACCTTTTTTCACTAACTCCAGTAGAACTTTTAATGTATTTAGTGTTTATAATTTTAGATTCACAATGTATGGAAACTCTTCTGTTATCTTGTAAAGGAAAAACTTCATAACGAACCCATTTTTCACCATTTTTTTTAAATGTTGAAATATTAACTGCATGAATAGATGATGTTTGAGCCCCTGAATCTACACGAACTTTTATTGCGTGAATACCTAAATCTGGCAACTCACACCATTCTTCGCTACCGATAATTAATTTTTCCATTTTAAATTATTTTAAATCAAATATATGTCATTTTTAAAAATAAGAATTATGCTAATAATAAAAGGAAGTAAATTTTAATCTACTTCCTTTTATGAAATGTTCTTATTTTCTATTTTTTACTTTTTACTGTTAATAGCTTCTTTAATTTTAGTTTCTAATTCTTCAGCTAATTCAGGATTGTCTTTTATTAAAGCTTTAACAGCATCACGACCTTGACCTAATTTGGTTTCGCCATAACTAAACCATGAACCGCTTTTTTTAACAATTCCAAAATCAACGCCTAAATCTAATATTTCTCCTGTTTTAGAAATACCTTCTCCATACATAATATCAAATTCAGCAACTTGAAAAGGAGGAGCTACTTTATTTTTTACCACTTTTACTTTGGTACTGTTACCAACAACCCTATCGCCATCTTTAATTTGTGTTCTTCTTCTAATATCCAATCTAACCGATGCATAAAATTTAAGTGCATTTCCTCCAGTTGTAGTTTCAGGATTGCCAAACATAACACCAATTTTTTCTCTTAATTGATTGATGAATATTACAGTACAATTAGTTTTATGAATAGTTCCTGTTAATTTACGTAGTGCTTGCGACATTAAACGAGCATGTAAACCCATTTTTGAATCTCCCATTTCTCCTTCAATTTCACTTTTTGGAGTTAGCGCAGCAACAGAATCAATAACCACAATATCAATTGCTCCAGAACTAATTAAATTGTCTGCAATTTCTAACGCTTGTTCCCCGTAATCAGGTTGCGAAATAATTAAATTATCAATATCAACACCTAAATTTTCAGCATAAAAACGATCAAATGCATGTTCAGCATCAATAAATGCTGCAATACCTCCTGCTTTTTGTGTTTCAGCAATTGCATGCAAAGTTAAAGTTGTTTTACCTGAAGATTCTGGTCCGTAAATTTCAATAACTCTACCTCTTGGATAACCACCAACTCCTAATGCTAAATCTAATCCTAATGAGCCTGTAGAAATTGCTTCTACATCATCTATAGCTACATCTCCCATTTTCATTACCGTTCCTTTTCCGTAAGATTTGTCTAACTTATCTAAAGTAAGTTGTAATGCTTTTAATTTTGCTGCTTTTTCTTTGTCGTCTGCCATAATCTTTTTTAAAATGTTTGATGCTAAAATATAAAAAAGTATTGAGTATATTTAAAGTTTAGTTATAATAATATTAACCAAATTTTTTATGCAAAAATCTTCTTTGTTAGATAACCTAGTACACAAAACAGATAAACCTGCTATTACTGTTTTATTTGAAACCGAAACTACTAAAGAAATTAGAATTGTTTTTAAAAAGGAACAATTTATGAAAGCTCATAAAACGTCATTTCCAATAACTGTTGAAATTTTTGATGGTGCTATTGATTTTGGAGTAAATGGTAAAATTGAAAAATTAATTAAAGGCGATTTAATTTGGTTAGAAGCAAATACAGCACATGATTTAATGGCTAAAAAAGATAGAATTGTACGTTTAACTCTTTCAAAATTAGATACTGTTGAACGAGTTATTAAAGTTTCAGAATCTTAATTATAAAAAAACATCTTCTGAATTTTTAAACTCAAAAGATGTTTAATTTTTATAAGTTTATTTTATTAAATAACTTTTAATAAAAAATAAGTTTTTTTACCACGTTGTAATAACACGTATTTATTTGCAATTAAATCAGACGTTTTAATTACAAAACCATCTTTTACTTTTTCTTTATTTACAGAAATTGAATTCTCTTTTAAAGCTCGTCTTACTTCCCCGTTTGATTTTAAAAAACCAGTATCTGCAAAAGCAGCAACAATATCTAAACCGTTTTCTATTAGTTGTTTACTAATTTCCGCTTGAGGAACTCCATCAAAAACATCTAAAAAGGTTTGTTCATCTAACGATTTTAAATCGTCGGCAGTAGATTTTCCAAACAAAATATTAGATGCTTTTATAGCATTTTCATAAGCTTCTTTTCCGTGTGTCATTATAGTAACTTCTTCTCCAATTTTCTTTTGAAGAATACGTAAATGTGGTGCTTCGTTATGTTCTGCTATTAATTTTTCAATAGTTTCTTTATCTAAAAAAGTAAATATTTTAATATATTTTTCGGCATCTTCATCAGAAGAATTTAACCAATATTGGTAAAATTTATAAGGTGAAGTTCTGTTTGCATCTAACCAAATATTTCCTCCAGCAGTTTTTCCAAATTTAGAGCCATCAGCTTTTGTAATTAGTTTACAAGTAAGTGCATAAGCTTTTCCTTGGGCTTTTCTTCTTATTAATTCTGTTCCAGTAGTTATATTTCCCCATTGATCAGAACCACCCATTTGAAGTAAGCAGTTTTTTTCTTTATATAAATGATAAAAGTCGTATCCTTGAAATAATTGATAGGTAAATTCTGTAAAACTCATTCCTGCTTGAGAATCAGATCCTAATCGTTTTTTTACAGAATCTTTTGCCATCATATAGTTTACGGTAAGGTGTTTACCTATATCTCGTACAAATTCAATTAACGAAATTTCCTTCATCCAATCGTAATTATTTACTAATTCCGCTGGATTTTCACTAGTAGATTCATCAAAATTTAAAAATCGTGCTAATTGTGCTTTAACACCTGCAACATTTTTATTTAAAGTTGCTTCATCTAACAAATTACGTTCTGCACTTTTTCCTGAAGGGTCACCAACCATACCTGTTGCTCCACCTACTAAAGCAATTGGATTGTGTCCTGCTTTTTGGAAATGCATTAATAAAATAATAGGAACTAAACTTCCAATATGTAAGGAATCGGCAGTTGGATCAAAGCCAATATAACCTGTAGTTTTATGTTGTAACAAATGTTTTTCAGTTTCAGGCATTATATCGTGTAACATGCCTCTCCAACGGAGTTCTTCTACAAAATTCATTCTTAAATATTTAATTTTAAGCAAATATAAAATTTTAGTTGGTAGTAATTTATTTTTAAACCGTAGTTTTTTATATTTTCGTTTTATGATTTTAGTTACAGGGGGAACAGGTCTAGTTGGTTCACATTTACTATATAAACTAGCATTAAATACGGATAGAATTAGAGCTATTTATAGAGAAAACAGCAATTTAAATGCTGTTAAAAATGTTTTTAGCTATTATTCTATTAATTCTGAAGAACTTTTTAATAAGATTGAATGGGTTAAAGCAGATATTACAGATATTTTAGAATTAAAAAATGCTTTTGAAAATATAACTAAAGTTTATCATTGTGCTGCATTAATTTCTTTTGACCCTAGAGATTATGAAAAGATGTATAGAATTAATATTGAGGGAACTACTAATATAGTTAACTTTTGTATTGATAATAAAGTGAGTAAACTTTGTTTTGTGAGCTCCATAGCAACACTAGATAAATCTGTAAATTCAGATATAATTAATGAATGCTGCGAATGGGTTTCTAACAAAAATAAAAGTGATTATGCAATAACCAAACATGGTGGAGAAATGGAAGTTTGGAGAGCTTCACAAGAGGGAGTTGAAGTTATTATAATAAATCCAGGAGTAATTTTGGGTGCGGGTTTTTGGAATTTGGGAACAGGAGAATTGTTTTCTAAAATAAATAAAGGATTTAATTTTTATAGCGAAGGGATAACTGGTTTTGTAACCGTTAACGATGTTGTAAGAAGTATGATAAATTTAATGGATAGTTCTATTAAAAATGACCAATTTGTTTTGGTAGCAGAAAATCTTAGTTTTAAAACTGTTTTTTCAGAAATAGCGATGGCATTTGGAAAAAAGAAACCAAAAATTAAAATTACTAAATTTATGAGTGCTGTTTTGTGGAGAGTAGATAAAATCAGATCAGTTATAACCAACAGTAAACCAATAGTTACTAAAAAATCTGCACAAAGTTTGCATACCAAGAGTTATTATTCTTCCGATAAAATTATAAAGGAGTCAGATTTTAAATTCGAAAAAATATCAGATGCTATAAAATCTATTTGTGAGCTTTATAAAAATAATTTGAAAAAGGAGGAATAAATTTTTTTTAATCTCTAATCTTAGGTTTAGAGCCTATAGTTTTCTTTATAGAATCTAATTTAATTTTTCGTTTAGGTTCAGTAGAGTTAACTTTTTTTACTGAAGGTTTAATTTTTTTTGCTCTACTTATAGAATCCTCAACTTTTCTTATAGAGTCCACTATTTTTTTTTGAGCAGATAAACGTTCTTTAACCTCTTTTAAAATTACATCATATTCATCAATTTGTGAAGTATAATAAAAATTACTGCTTTTAAAACGAGTACTATCTATATGATATTTTTCAAAAATTAACGGAAAATAGTTAACATTGCGCATAAGTTCCTTGTTTTTAATTTGTTGTGCGCTGCTCGCTATTAACATGTCTGTTATTATGTTTACCATTTCATCTTTTGGAATTAAATCCTTTGGTTTTTTTAAAATGGTATTGCTAGTACAAGAAATTACTAGCACACTTAAAACAGCTATGTAAATTATTTTTTTCATTTATCTATTAAACACCAAACGCATTCCTTTGCTATCATGTGGGAAAAGACCATTATGATAAATTAGATTACCATTAACAAAAGTATGGGTAATTTTTGAATAAAAAGTTGCTCCCTCAAAAGGAGACCAACCGCATTTATATAAAATATTATCTTTAGTTACTGTCCAAGGTTTTGAAATATCTACTAAAATTAAATCTGCATAATATCCTTTTTTGATAAAACCTCGTTTTTCAATTTTAAATAGTTTTGCAGGATTATGACACATTTTTTCAACTATTTTTTCTATGCTAATTTTGCCATTTCGGTAAGCTTTTAGCATAACAGGAAGCGCATGCTGAACCAAAGGTCCTCCACTTGGTGCTTTTGTGTAAACTTGTTGTTTTTCAGAAATAGTATGTGGAGCATGATCTGTAGCTATTACATCAATTCTATCATCTAATAAAGCTTTCCAAAGTCCTTCTCTATCTTTTTCAGTTTTAATTGCCGGATTCCACTTTATAAAAGTGCCTTTGGTAGCATAATCTTCATCGTTAAATGTTAAATGATGTACGCAAACTTCAGCGGTTATTTGTTTTTTCTCTAAAGGAATTTTATTGGTGAAAAGATTTGTTTCTTTAGCAGTTGATAAATGAAAAACATGTAAACGAGCTCCTGTTTTTTTAGCTAATTCAATAGCTTTTGAAGAAGATAAATAACATGCTTCTTCACTTCTTATTTTAGGATGCATTTCTATTGGAATATCTTCGCCATATTCTTCTAAATATTTTGCTAAATTATTTTTAATAGTAGTTTCGTCTTCACAATGTACAGCAATTAGCATTTTAGTAGAAGAAAATATTTTTTCTAGTACTGCTTCATTATCCACTAACATATTTCCGGTTGAAGCTCCTAAAAATAATTTAATACCCGCAACATTTTTTGGATTTGTTTTAAGAAGTTCTTCCAAATTGTCATTAGTACCGCCAAACATAAATGAATAGTTTGCGTAAGATGTTTTAGAAGCTATTTCAAACTTTTCTTCTAATATTTTTTGAGTAACTGCCTGCGGTTTAGTATTAGGCATTTCAATATACGAAGTAATTCCACCAGCAACTGCGGCTTTACTTTCACTTTCAATGGTTGCTTTATGTGTTAAACCTGGCTCTCTAAAATGAACCTGATCATCAATAATTCCAGGTAGTAAAAATTTGCCTTCAGCGTCAATTACCAAGGTTTCAGACGATTTTGAGCTAATAGAAGTATCTATATCTACAATATAATTTCCATCAATTAAAATGTCACCTTCACAAATAGTTCCTTCGTTAACTATTTGTGCGTTTTTTATAAGAGTTAAACTCATAATTATTTTTTAGGTTGATTTGGCAACCCGTGTAACTTCATTTTTAATACTCCAAATACGGCTTCTGAAATAATAGAACCGCTCATTTTTGAAGTTCCTTTTTCTCTGTCGGAAAAAACTATGGAAACTTCTTTATGTTTAAAATGGTGTTTCCAAGCTTTAAATTTCATTTCAATTTGAAAAGCATATCCAACAAAATTGATTTGGTTTAAATCAATTTTTTCAAGTACTTTTCTTTTATAACATACAAATCCTGCGGTTGTATCAAAAATAGGTATTTTCGTAATTAAACGTACATATTTTGAGGCAAAATAGGATAAAAATAAACGCTTAAAATCCCAATTAACTACATTTATTTTATTATTTAAATATCTTGATCCAATAGCAAAATCTGCACCATCTACAGCGCAAGCATTGTACAATTTAATTAAATCTTTTGGGTTGTGCGAAAAATCGGCATCCATTTCAATAATATAATCGTAATTATTTTTTAATGCCCATTTAAAACCATGAATATAAGCAGTTCCAAGACCTTTTTTATCTTTTCTAATTTCCAAAAATAAATTGGAATATTTTTCTTTTAATTTTAAAACAATTTTTGATGTTCTATCAGGAGAATTATCATCTACTATTAAAATATCAAATTGTTTATTTTGGGAAAATACCGCGTTAATAATAGCTTCAATATTTTCTTTTTCGTTAAAAGTTGGAATTATGACAAGCGCATTTGACATATATCAATTTTATGCAGCAAATATAATATAAAATATTACTAATTTTGTGTTAATAATAATAGCAAAATATGTTTACTGCCGAAGAAATAGTGCGTTTAAATAATAACTGGATTGCCTTGGTTTTTATAGTTATTTTATTGGTTTTAGTTGTTGTAAACTTTTTTTTTGGTAAAAGACTATATAGAACAAATAGAATGTTGCTAACTAAAAGCTACGTTCAAACATATCTTAATAAAGATAAAGGTAAGTTTTTTGCTGTTTTTTCATCACTACTATTTGCTGTTCAAATTTTAACTATTTCGTTACTTTTTTATCTTATTTTTACACATTTTAGCATAAAAAAAGAAGTTTCGAGCCTTAATTTATACCTATTTATTCTCGGAATAATAGCTGTTTATTTTATTTTAAGGTATTTAATAGGCTTTTTTTTAGCTAATTTATTTCAATTAAAAGAACTTTTTTTAAAGCTGTCTTTTGAAAAATCTAATTATTTAAGTAATATAATATTATGGATTTTACCATTGCTATTATTGAGTTCTTATGCAAAATATTTTCAGCTTACAATGATTAAAATAACTCTTGTGTTTTTTGTTATAATGTTGATTTTTAGGTATGTTTTATTACTTGTGAATAACAAAAAGGTTATTTTAAATAACTTGTTTTATTTTATTTTGTACATTTGCACACTTGAAATAGCCCCTTTAATATTAATTTTAAAATTGACTATTTAAGGATTAAATTAATGCGTATGAAAGTGAAAACTATATTGGTTTCTCAACCAGTACCCAAAACGGAGAATTCTCCATATCAAGAATTATCAGAAAAACAAAAAGTAAAAATTGACTTTGTTCCTTTTATCCATGTTGAAGGGGTAGAAGCAAAAGAAGTTAGAGCGCAAAAAATCGATTTAAATAATTACACTGCTATTATTTTAAATAGTCGAAATGCAGTAGACCATTTTTTTAGAATTGCAGAAGAAATGAGGTTTACAGTTCCTGATGAAATGAAATATTTTTGTCAATCAGAAGCAGTGGCATATTATTTACAAAAATATGTGGTTTATCGTAAACGTAAAATTTACGTTGGCAATAGAACGTTCCCAGAGTTGGTTAAAATTATTAAAAAATATAAAGACGAAAAATTTTTATTCCCAACGTCGGATAAATTAAAAGAAAATATACCTGAAGAATTAAATAATGCAGGTATTAATTGGGATAGAGGAATTTTTTATAAAACAGTTGTTAGTGATTTATCTGATTTAGAAAATGTATTTTATGATATTTTAGTTTTCTTTAGCCCTTCAGGTATAGATTCATTATTTAAAAACTTTCCAAATTTTAAACAAAATAATACTAGAATTGCGGTGTTTGGTAATTCTACAGTTAAAGCGGCTACTGACGCTGGATTAAAATGTAATATCCAAGCACCAACTCCTGAAACGCCTTCTATGACAATGGCTTTAGAAAAGTACATTATGGAAGTTAACAAACGTTAAAAAATTATAATTTAATTAAAAGCCGAGTTTAAACTCGGCTTTTTTTATGCAAATAAGTTTGCAAAAATAGTTTCTACTTTGCTTACTTTAACCACCTTAATAGTAAAATTTTGTTGGCTTATTTTATTGAATTTTGAAATGAAAATTTTATGAAACCCTAATTTTTCGGCTTCTAAAATGCGCTGTTCAACTCTGTTAATTGGTCTAACTTCTCCAGATAAGCCAATTTCTGCTGCAAAACAATAATCTTGCGGAATGGCTTCATCTTCATTAGAAGATAAAATAGACATAACTACTGCTAAATCAATTGCAGGATCATCTACTTTTATACCTCCTGCAATATTTAAAAACACATCTTTAGCGCCTAATCTAAAGCCAGCACGTTTTTCTAAAACGGCTAACAACATATTTAATCGTTTTGTGTCGTAACCAGTTGCGGAGCGTTGAGGAGTACCATAAACCGCAGTGCTGACTAATGCTTGAACTTCAATCATAAAAGGTCGTATTCCTTCCAAAGTTGCTGCAATTGCGGTTCCACTTAAATTGTCATCTTTTTGAGAAATTAAAATTTCAGAAGGATTGGCCACTTCTCTAAGTCCTTCACTTCTCATTTCATAAATTCCAATTTCAGCAGTTGATCCAAATCGGTTTTTTTGAGCTCGTAATATTCGATAAGTATGATTTCTATCTCCTTCAAATTGTAAAACCACATCTACCATATGTTCTAAAATTTTTGGTCCTGCAATATTTCCATCTTTAGTAATATGACCAATTAATAAAACAGGAGTTGAAGTTTCCTTAGCAAACTTAATAAGCTCAGCAGTTGTTTCTCTGATTTGAGAAATAGATCCCGGAGAAGCATCAATAGTGTTTGTGTATAATGTTTGAATAGAATCAATAACTACAACTTCGGGATTAGTTTCTTCAATTGTTCTAAAAATTTGTTGTGTATTGGTTTCGGTTAAAATTAAGCAATTTGTATTTATTATTTTAAGTCTTTCCGCTCTCATTTTAATTTGAGATTGGCTTTCTTCCCCCGAAACATATAAAATATTTTTAGGAATGGTTAAAGCTATTTGTAGTAGTAAAGTAGATTTTCCAATACCAGGTTCACCACCTAATAAAACCATAGAACCTTTAACTAAACCGCCACCAAGAACTCGGTTCAATTCTTTGTTATTAACAGCAATTCTATCTTCTTTTTTTAATGAAATTTCATTAATTTTTAATGCTTTATTTGCTTTTTTTGAAGAGGTGTTTTGTTTCCAGTTTCGTTTTTCTTCTTTTTGAATAACTTCTTCAACAATGGTATTCCATTGGTGGCAAGAAGTACATTGACCTAACCATTTTGCGTATTGCGCTCCACAATTCTGACAAAAAAAGGAAGTTTTTGTTTTGCTCATTTTATTTTAATAAGAAGTAAATATAAAAAGAAAAACCTGTTATTTAATGTATTTATTATATATAGGAATAAATATAAAAGATAATCCACCAAATACAACTACCATTAAAGTTTGGGCAGTCCACATAATCCACCCAAAAGCTCTGGCTGGATTATTATCTATATGATATAGAATTAATGCGCTAGCTACAAAAACAGGGTACGAACCTAAACCTCCATTAGTTAAAGCCATACTTAAACCACCAACAACAAAACCAACAATAATAGCTGCAAAAGGTAAATTAGTTGTTTCGGGTAAAGCAAAAGTTACAGCATAAAACATAAGTACATACATTAGCCAGATAAAAACGGTATGAAAAATAAAAGGACCTTTCTTTTTCATTTTTTTTATGCTTTTAATGCCATCTAATAAGCCTTTAAAAAACTTGATAGTTTTTAAAATAAATCTATTTTTTGATTTTTTTAAAATCCTGTAGGTGAAATAGCCGATGATTGGTAAAATTATTAAAAGTATAAACTTAACAATATAACCATTTTTACTGTTTTCAGGGAATAAATAGCTAACCAACAATTGGGTTTGTAAAATAAAAGCTATTCCCATAATAATTCCTAACATTATTACATCAGCAATACGTTCAGCTACAATAGTTCCAAAAGCTTTTTCAAAAGGAATATTATCATATTTTTTTATACTTGCAGCACGAGCAAATTCTCCTGATCGTGGAACCAATAAGTTTAATAAATAACCAATTAAAACAGTCATAACGCTGTTTGCAAATTTTGGTTTATAACCTAAAGGCTCTAATAAAAACTGCCAACGATAAGCACGAGATAAGTGACTTAAAATTCCAAAAACAACGGATAGTAAAACCCACCAATAATTTGCTGTTCTAAATGAATTTTTTATAGATTCAAAATCACCAGGTTTAAAGTGAGAAAAAGAATACCAAATTAAAAATACTCCCAAAGCTATTGGAAGTATTATAAAACTTGTTTTTTTAAGATTTTTATTCAATTTTAATTAAGTAAGAGAATTATCTACTTCATTTGGAAATATTAAAGAAGGTTTAAAAGTTTTAGCTTCTTCAAAATCTAATATTCCATAAGAAATAATAATAACAATATCTCCTTTAGCTACTTTACGTGCGGCAGGGCCATTTAGTGTTATTTCTCCACTTTTTCGAGGACCAGGAATTGCATATGTTTCAAGACGTTCACCATTGTTAATGTTAACTATTTGAACTTTTTCTCCTTGAATTATATTAGCAGCATCCATAAGATCTTCATCAATAGTTACGCTTCCAATGTATTGTAAATCAGCACCGGTAACTTTAACTCTATGAATTTTCGATTTTACTACTTCTATTCGCATTTTGCAAAATTAATAATTTTGTGTTAATCTATTTGTATTTATAAACTTATATTATCAATAAGTCGAATTTCACCTGCAAAAACGGCAATAAATGCTCTATATTTTTGACCAGATATTACTTTTTTTATAGGGTTTAGCGTTTTTTCATCTGCAATTTCAAAATATTCTAACTCTAAAAGAGGATGATTTTTAAATTCATTTTCAACCCATTTTATAACTTCTTCTACATTTTTCGTGCCAAATAATTCTTTGGCATTTAGTAAGGTTTTATAGATAAAAGGAGCTGCTAATCTGTGTTTTTCAGTAAGGCGAACATTCCTTGAACTCATTGCTAATCCGTCAGATTCTCTAAATATTTCACAAGGAATTATATTTACTTGAAGATTAAACTTTTCAACTAATTTTTTTATTATTTGAAGTTGTTGAAAATCTTTTTCACCAAAATATGCGTTGGTTGGTGTAATAATTTCAAAAAGACGTTTTACAATTGTGCCAACTCCATTAAAATGACCTTTTCTAAATTTACCTTCCATTTGAAATTCTAATCCATCAAAGTCAAAATTTTCAGAGATTATATTATTTCCATATATTTCTTTAGGATTTGGAGTGAAAACAATATCGCAATTAACTGATTCTAAAAGAGATAAATCGTTCTCTAAAGTGTTTGGATAATTATCCAAATCTTCTTTTTTATCAAATTGAGTTGGGTTTACAAAAACACTTACTACAACCACATCATTTTCTAAAACAGCTTGCTTAATAAGTGATAAATGACCTTGATGTAACGCCCCCATAGTTGGCACAAGACCAATAGATAAATCCTTTTTTAAAGATTTAATTTTCTTTTTAATAGCTGTTATTTCAGAATAAACAATCATGGCTTATTTGTTAATAAACGTTAAAAGCGTGCAAACTTACGTTTTTCAGGCGAAAATGTACATAAAATTTCGTAATTTTGCATATTCTTTAAAGTTTAGGAACAAATTATGAAAGATAAAAGAGTATTGGTTGTATCTTCCGAAGTAGTACCGTATCTACCTGAAAACGAATTGTCAATCACCTCATTTGAAACTGCTAAAGTGGTTCATGGAAAAGGTGGACAAACTCGAATTTTTATGCCAAGATATGGTTTAATTAATGAAAGAAGACACCAACTTCATGAAGTTATCAGATTGTCAGGTATGAATTTGGTTATTAATGATATGGATATGCCGTTAATAATTAAAGTAGCTTCTATACCTAAAGAAAGAATGCAAGTTTACTTTATTGATAATGAAGATTATTTTAAACGAAAAGCCTTATTTTCAGATGAAGATAATAATTTGTTTAATGATAATGATGAAAGGGCTATTTTTTTCGCTAAAGGCGTTGTTGAAACAGTAAAAAAATTAAATTGGGCTCCAGATATTATTCATGTACATGGATGGATGGCTTCCTTGATACCTTTATACGTCAAAGAATATTACAAAGACGATGCTTTGTTTGTAGACAGTAAAATTGTAACATCTTTATACAATAATGGTTTTGAAGGAGAGTTAAATAAAGAGTTCCATAATAAAATTAAATTTGACAATATTAGTGAACATAAAGTTGAATCTATTTCTACAAATCCAAATTATACAAATTTGTTAAAAATAGCTATTGAAAACTCAGATGCGATAATTAAAGGAAGTGATAATTTATCGGATAATCTAAAAGAATTTTTAAAAACCATTGATAAACCTGTATTAGAACATGTTTCTGCGGAAGAATTAGGAGATGCTTACACAGAGTTTTATTTAAATGAAGTTTTATAATTAACCTCAAAAATCAAAAATATATATATGACAACTAAAGTTGTAAACGTAATAAAATATATAAGTTTAAGCACTTTTGTATTTTTAGCAATAATTTCTTGTGAAAAACCAATAGATAATATTGGAGTTAATTTGGTAAATAATAATAATTTTAATTCAAATAGTATAACAACGGAAGTTGTAACAACTAATGAAAATATTGAAAAAGTACCTACAAAATCTAGTGCACAACAATTTTTATTAGGGGTTTATAACGACTCTGAATTCGGGAAATTGAAAGCTTCTATTATTACTCAATTAACACCTCCAACAATAGGTGAGTTTTACACTTATGGATCAAACACAAAAATAGATTCTGTTTTAGTATCAATACCTTATCAAGCAACAAAAATTGACAATTATTCAGATGGGAAACCTCAGTTTTCCATTGATTCGGTCATAGGAAATACAGATAATGAATTTAAATTAAGTATTTATGAATTAAAAACTTTTTTAAACTCTTTAGATCCTAATGATCCTTCAAAAGCTCAAGTTTACTATTCAGATAAAGTGTTTGATAAAGAGAGTACAGCATTATATTCAGGAAATTTTAAAATAAATCCAAACGATACGGTTTCTTACATAAAACGTTATATGCCTGATGGAGTAACTGTTTTTGATATTGATACTTTAAAACAAACAACGGTAACACCAAGTATTAATATTCCTTTAGACGAAAACCAAATCAAACAATTATTTGTAGATACAGCAGGAACTTCAGAATTTGAATCGGTAGATGATTTTCAGCATACATTTAGAGGCTTGTATATAGAAGCAGATGAATTAGCTAATCCTAATTCTCATATTGTTTCTTTGGATTTAACAAAAGCAAGTATGACTATCTATTATTCTGATGATGAAAATGAAACGGAGGTTGAAGATTTGAATGGTAATGGAGTAAAGGGAGAACAAGGAGTTAGGGTTAAACATGCACATGTTTTTACTTTTGGAACTGTTAAGTCTAATTATTTTGATAGAGATTATACAACATCAAAACAAAGCGGAACGGATAGGTTGTACATTCAAGGAGCTGCAGGTTCTATGGCTACCATAGATATTTTAGGTTCTGAAGATATAGCAGCTATAAAAGCTAAGAATTGGTTGGTAACCGATGCTAGTTTATATTTATATGTAGATCAAAATGCATCAAGTAATATTGCTCCATATCAATTATTTTTATATAATTATGATGACAATGAACAGATAAGAGATATGATGTCTGAAGGTATAACTAGTCTTGGAGGGACATTAGAATTAGATGCCGATGGAAATCCGTATAGATATGTATTTAAAATAACAGATTATATCTCTGAATTTTTAAAATCAACAGACCCATCACCTGTTAAATTAGGATTAAAAGTGTATAATTCAACGGATCTTCCAGTCAATTATTTAGACACCAAAGTTAAAGATTATAGTTGGAATCCTAAAGGAGTAGTTTTATATGGAAACGACCCAAGTTTTCAGGATAAAAGAGCTAGACTTGAAATTTCATACTCAGAAATAAATAATTAATGTTATGTGCGGAATAGTTGGTTATTTAGGCTTTAGACAAGCATATCCAGTTGTAATAAAAGGATTACAAAGATTAGAATATAGGGGATATGATAGTGCAGGTGTTGTTTTAACTAATGATAATAAGTTAAATTTATATAAAACTAAAGGCAAGGTATCTGATTTAAAAAAAATTGCAGAGACACAAAATATAGAAGGTAATTTAGCTTTAGGACATACTCGTTGGGCAACTCATGGAATACCAAATGATGAAAATTCGCATCCTCATATTTCAAATTCAGGTAATTTAGTAATTGTACATAATGGAATAATTGAAAATTATAATTCCCTTAAAAAAGAACTTGTAAAAAGAGGTTATACATTTGAAAGTGAAACAGATACGGAGATATTAATTAATTTAATTGAAGAAGTTAAAGCACAAAATAATTGCAAATTAGGTAAAGCCGTTCAACTTGCGTTAAAAAATGTAATCGGTGCCTATGCTATTGCTGTTTATGATAGAACTAAATCGGATGAAATAATTGTAGCTAGGCTAGGAAGCCCTATTGCTATTGGAGTTGGAGAAGATAATAAAGAGTTTTTTGTAGCTTCAGATGCTTCACCATTTATTGAATATACTAAAGATGCCATTTATTTAGAAGATGAAGAATTGGCAATTATTAAATTAGGAAAAGATTTAAGAGTTAGAAAAATAAAAGATGACTCTTTTGTAGAACCAAATATTAATGAATTACAACTTAATTTAGATCAAATTGAAAAAGGAGGATATGATCATTTTATGTTGAAAGAAATTCATGAACAACCTAATGCTATTTTAGATACTTATAGAGGGAGATTACTTGCAGATAGAGGTTTAATTAAAATGGGTAGTGTAGATAATAATATTGCTAAATTTTTAAATGCAAATCGTATTATTATTGTTGCCTGTGGAACTTCATGGCATGCTGGTTTGGTTGGCGAATATTTATTTGAAGATTTAGCCAGAATTCCAGTAGAAGTAGAATATGCTTCAGAATTTAGATATAGAAATCCTGTAATTAACAAAAAGGATGTTGTAATAGCAATTTCACAATCTGGTGAAACCGCAGATACTTTGGCTGCTATTAAACTTGCAAAAGAAAAAGGAGCATTTGTTTTTGGAATTTGTAATGTTGTTGGCTCTTCAATTGCCAGAGAAACTAATTCAGGAGCGTATACACATGCGGGTCCTGAAATAGGAGTTGCTTCTACAAAAGCATTTACTACTCAAATTACTCTTTTATCCCTAATGGCATTAAAACTTGGAAATTTAAGAGGGGAATTATCAAATTCTACTTATCAAAAGTATTTGCATGAAATGGGTTTAATACCATCTAAAATTGAGCATTTACTTAAAATTGATTCTAAAATAAAAGAAATTGCATCTATTTATAAAAACGCAACTAATTTTCTATATTTAGGAAGAGGTTATAACTTTCCAGTAGCTTTAGAAGGGGCTCTAAAATTAAAAGAAATATCTTATATACATGCAGAAGGATACCCTGCTGCTGAAATGAAACATGGACCAATTGCTTTAATTGATGAATCCATGCCAGTTGTAGTTATAGCGACTAATAAGGGGCATTATGATAAAATAGTTAGTAATATTCAAGAAATTAAATCAAGAAAAGGAAAAATTATTGCCATTGTAACAAAAGGAGATACTATAGTTAAAGAAATTGCAGATCATGTTATAGAAATCCCTCAGGCATCAGAATCGTTATATCCTTTATTGACAACTATTCCTTTGCAATTATTATCGTACCATATTGCAGTTATGAGAGGCTGTAATGTAGATCAACCAAGGAATTTAGCAAAATCAGTTACGGTGGAATAATAAAAACTCATATTAAAGTTTTACATATACTATTCTTAATTTATAACCACAAAATTATTTTAAGTAAAAAAAGATAATTAACTTTATATAGTTTCAAAAATTGAATTATTTTAAAATTTGAAATTATGAAAAATTCAATTCTTATTATATTAATTGGACTTTTAACAGTTAATTTATTAAACTCCCAAAACAAGGTGCTTTTCTCTAATGTTGAAATCAAAAAAACAGACGGGCAGTTTATTTATTACTTTAATGGAGAAAAATATACTGGTGTAATTTATCATAATCATCCAAATAAAAAATTAAAAGTTAGGTTTAATGTCAAAGACGGCTCAAAAGAAGGCCTTTCAGAAGAGTATTTTAGTAATGGTCAATTAAAAATCAAAACAACTTTTAAAAATGGCAAACAAAATGGGCTTTTTGAAAGTTACTATGATAATGGACAATTACATTCTAGATATACTTGGAAAGAGATTTCACCAGATGGAATTTCAGAAGAATATTACAAAGATGGTAGTTTACATTTTAAGTTTATATGGAAAAATGGTTCTCCTATAGGAACCATAAAATCATTTTATAATAGTGGTCAGTTAAAAGATATAGTAACATACAAAGATGGTTTTAGAGAAGGCGTATTTGAACAATATTACGAAAATGGTAAATTGTTTGAAAAATTTACCTATAAAAAAGGCAAAATAGATGGTCCATTTAAGGAGTATTATAAAAATGGACAAGTAAGAGGAAAAACAACGTATAAGAATGGTAAGGAAGATGGAATATCGGAAATATATTTTGAAGATGGAAAACTAATGAAAAGAGGAAGTTATGTAGATGGTATAAAGAATGGTAGATTTGAGATATATTTTAAAAATGGAAAACCTTCTTTAATTTCTAATTATAAAAACAATAAATTAGAAGGTTCTGTTGAAAAATATAATGAAAAAGGTCAACTATTAAAAAAAGGATATTTTAAAAATGATGTAAGAGATGGTGTTTTTGAAAATTACTCTAAAAAAGGAAAACTAATAAAAAAAGAAGTTTATAAAAACGGAGTAAAAATAGAATAAATTGGCTTTATTTCTCCTCAAAACATCACTGTTTAATAGAAGAAATAAAACCAAATTTTAGGTATAATTATGAAATTGAGTCATGAATCATAGTATGTTTATCATCATTCCATTCCGTTAAAATATCTGTGGCTAGTTGAGCTCCACTTCCAGCAGCAATAGCAAACTGACTTCTCCAACCAGCTAAAACCCCAGCAACATAAATTCCTTTAGTAACAATATGATTGGTGTTTTTTAGCATTATTTTTTCCTTTTGAGGAGGTAAACTAATATGAGGCTGAACAAATATATTTAAACCTTCAATATTAAATAAATTAGACGGGCCAACGGCAACTATAATATTTTTAGTTTGATACGAGTTTTTATTAGTAATTACATTAAAATTTGGATAATCACCTTCTATTTTAATTACTTTTTCTTTATCTATTTGAACTATTTCAGGGTAATTTTCTGAAAGTTGATTTAAACCAAATTTTAAAACATCTTCGCCTTTAGTTCCTTTTTTAAAACCCAAAACATTATTTAATTCCGCAGTTTTTAACGCAGAACTTTTTTGGTGTGTAATTATTCCAACCTTTTTATCGGTTGCAAA
Source organism: Lutibacter sp. (assembly GCF_033723435.1). Lineage (GTDB taxonomy): Bacteria > Bacteroidota > Bacteroidia > Flavobacteriales > Flavobacteriaceae > Lutibacter. The sequence goes on from NZ_JAWVXC010000005.1 coordinate 130,336, forward strand.
AGGCTTTTTTAAAGCTGATCCTAAAATAAGAGCGGAAGATAATCCGGCTGCGCTTCCACCTATAATTAATGTATTAAAATTGTTCATAATGTTTTTATATTATAGTTAGTGAAATAATCCTTGAATGTTAGATGTAAATAGTTTTACTGCTATTGCTAGTAATACAACACCAAATATTTTTTGAATAATTTTTATTCCATTTTGGCCAATCATTTTTTCAATTTTTGAGGATGTTTTAAGTACAATATACATTATAATAATGTTTATAATAATTGCAATAACAATATTTATTGCACTATATTCTGCTCGTAATGATAAAATTGAAGTTAAACTTCCTGGGCCTGCAATTAACGGAAATGCTAACGGAAAAACCGAGGCTGTTATTGCATTTGTTTCTTCTTCTTTATATAATGAAATACCTAAAATCATTTCTAATGCTAAAAAAAATAAAATAAAAGAACCAGCAACAGCAAATGAATGTATATCAATGCCAATTATATTTAAAATACTTTTTCCTAAAAACAAAAATGAAATTAATATTAAACCGGCAATTAAGGATGCTTTTTCAGATTGTATATGCCCTACTTTTTTACGTAATTCAATTATAATAGGAATATTTCCTACAATATCAATTACAGCAAACAAAACCATGGTTGCACTAAAAATTTCTTTAAAATCTATATTCATTACAATGAATTTAAAAACGATTGGCAAAAGTATATAATTCAATACTAAACTAATACAAATTTAATGTAAAAAAATAGTTTATTTTTGCAGCATGTTTCAATTAGGAAAAACCATAGTTTCAGAAGATATTATAGAAAAGGATTTTGTCTGTAATTTATCAGCGTGTAAAGGAAAGTGTTGTATTGATGGAGAAGCAGGAGCTCCGCTAGAAGAGGAAGAACTTCAAATATTGTTGGATATTTATCCAAAAGTAAAACCATTTTTAAGACCCGAAGGAATAAAAGCAATAGAAGATCAAGGGCTTTTTATTACCAATGAAGGAGAATATGAAACTCCTTTAATTGATGAAAAAGATTGTGCATTTGTAATATTTGATGATAATAAAATAGCCAAATGTGGTATAGAAGAAGCATATAATGCCGGAAAAATTAAATGGAAGAAACCAATTTCATGTCATTTGTACCCAATTCGTATTATGGAATATAGCGAGTTTTCGGCAGTAAATTACCATCATTGGCCAATTTGTGACGATGCTTGTACTTTAGGGAAAGAATTGCAAGTGCCAGTTTATAAATTTGTTAAGAAAGCACTTATTAGAAAATTTGGTGAAGATTGGTATTCTGAACTTGAAAAAGTAGCAGAAAATTATAAATAGGTTAACAAAACGTTATATGTATCAATTGTTACCCACTTTTTATTAAAGTACTGTCTTTGTTTTTTAACTTTAGCAAAGATTAACCATAAAGCTATGAATAAAAAAAACTCCTTTGTTTCCATACTATTTTTATTATTTTCAATTAGTATTTTTAGTCAAGAATTCCATTCAAAAAACAAAGAAAATGATAGCTTGTTTGTAGCTTTAAAAGCAAAGCCTAACAATATTAATAAAGTTAGAGATTTAATTAATTTGTATAAAAAAACAGCTAAAGAAAAACAGATTAATAACGATATAATTAATGAAGCTTTAAAAATTTCTGAAAAAATTTATTATTTAGATGGATTGGCAGAATGTTATGATAGAAAAGGATATTACGCAAGAAAACAATTTGATTATACCAATTCAGTAACCTTTCATAAAAGAGCATTAAACTATTTAAATAAAACTACAGATACACTTCTTAAAATTAAGTGTTTAAATAATTTAGGCGTTACTTATCATAAACTTAATCTAGAAAAAGAGTCCTTCGAATATTATTTTCAAGCGCTAAAACTATCTGAAAAATTTAAACATAATAGAAGTATAACTATTGCGCTTAGCGGAATTGGAAATGTATTTATTGACACGGAAGAATATGATAAAGCCTTATATTATTTTAAAAGAGTTTATGCATTAGATTTTAAATCTAAAAACATTAGAGGGCAAGAATACAGTTTATCAAATTTAGGAGAAGTCTTTTTATATAAAAAAGAATTTGATTCAGCATATTATTACATAAATAAAGCATTAAATTTAACTAAAAAGTATAAACATAAAAGAAGTGAAGCCATTAGATATAATTTATTAGGATTGCTTTTTCAGAAAAAAGAAGACTATAAAAAATCTACGGATTATTACAAAAAAGCAATACCTCTATTTACAAAAGAAAATAATATTAGATATTTAAGCAATACTTTAATAAATATTGGTAAAAACCAGTTATATACAGGCAAATATCATGAATCTTTTGATAACATAACTTTAGGTTTAAAAAATGCAAAATCTATAAAATCAAAAGAAAACATTGCATTAGGTTACAATACTTTGGTAGATTATTACACTAAAGTTAATGACTATAAAAAAGCATTAAATGCTTATAAAACAGCATCTTCGTTTAAAGATAGTATTGTAAATGAAGCTTCTCAAAAAAACATTATAAGCACTCAAATTGAGTATGAAACGGCTAAAAAAGATAAAAAAATAAAAGAATTAGCCAAGGATAATGAAGTAAATCAAAACAAGGCAAAAACTAATTTTAAAAGAATTATTTACATTTCTGTATCTAGCATTTTGGTTATTGTAACCTTGTCTGTTTTACTTTTTTTATATAGAAAAAATTCTGATTTAGAATTGGAAAATAAAAACTCAGAATTACAAAATTATATCCATCAAATTAAGGAGTTAAAAGACACGGCAAATAACAATACAGCAATTAAAAATGAAGATTTAACAGAAAAATTTAATGAATTTGGACTTTCTAAAAGAGAAACAGAAGTGTTTAATTTTATTTCAAAAGGTTTTTCAAATGATGAAATTGCTGAAAAAATGTTCGTATCTAAAAATACAGTAAAAACACATATTAAAAATATCTACATTAAGTTAGATGTAAAAAATAGAATTCAAGCTATTAAAAAAATAACAGATGTTTAGCACTTAAAAACATCATTATTTTTATCAACACCTAATTATCAATACTTTTTATTTTATAAATCACCTTTTTGGGTGAATAGAATCATACTTTTTTATGAAGTAATTTTTTGTTTTTGAACATAATTTAGCCTCAAAATTAGAACACAATAAAAGCTAAATTTTAAAAATAAAAAATCATGAAAAAACAGCCATTTAATTTTAAAACGCCTATTCTTTTTAAACTACTAATAATATTTAGTGTATTCTTTTTTATACCTCAAAATATAGATGCGCAATTTTTTAAAAAATTAGCTAAACATGCAAAAGAAAAAATTAATAAAGAAGCAGAAAAAAGATCAGAAAAAAGATTAGATAAAAGCATTGATAAAAAATTTGACAAAGCTGAAGAAGGGTTAGATGGTAAAGGTAAAAAAAATAAAAAAGAAGTTAACAATACAAATCAAGATGTTAAACAAAAAGCTAATTCAACTAATGCAAACGAAACTAATAAAACCATTAATAAACCTACTGTAGTATGGAGTAAGTTTGATTTTGTGCCTGGAGATACCGTAATTTTTGAAGATTCGCCAAGTGTTGATGAAGAAAACGGAGAGTTTCCAAGTCGTTGGGATTTAGCTAAAGGAAATGCAGAAATTGCTAACGTAGACGGAGAAAATGTAATTATGTTTTTACAAGGAGGAAGTATAGTTCCTTATTTAAAAAACTCTAATAAAGACTATTTACCTGAAATATTTACCATAGAGTTTGATGTTTATTTTAAAGAAGAAAATCCATACCGTTATTGGTTGAGTTTTTATGATAATAAAAATCAAAGTAGCGTAACAGGTGATATAGAAATTTATGTAAATGGTTTAGAAATGGGTTCTTCAAATAAAAGATATCCAGGTACAGAATCCTTAAATTGGAATACAAACCACGAAGGAAAATGGCGTCATATTTCAGTTGCTTTTACAAAAGGAAAATTAAAAGCATATATGAATGAAACAAGACTAATTAACATCCCACATTTTGAAAGGAATCCAACAGGTTTAACAATAAGAGCAGAAAATAACCCAGAAAAATATATAAAAAACATTCGTATTGCTAAAGGTGGTGTAAAATATTATGATCGTGTACTTACCGATGGAAAAATTATTGTAAACGGAATTAAATTCGATGTAAATAAAGCTACGCTAAAACCTGAAAGTATGGGACCAATCAATAAAATTTATGAGTTAATGCAAAAGGACCAATCTCTTAATTTTAGTGTAGAAGGGCATACCGATAGTGATGGAGACGAAGCACATAACCAAACCTTATCTGAAGCAAGAGCCAAAACAGTAATGCAAAAATTAAATAGTATGGGAATAGATGCGTCTAGATTAAAATCAAAAGGATTTGGAGAAAGTAAGCCGCTAGATAGCAATAACACTCCAGAAGGAAAAGCAAATAATCGTAGAGTAGAATTTGTAAAATTTTAAATATAAAATAATTAAAAATGAAAAGAATAAGCATATTACTTTCCTTATTTGTGCTATTAATTAGCTGCAATGGAAACAGTCAAAATACATTAAAGCGATATAATGTAAAATCAGGAGTTGTAAAATACACAACAACAATATCGGGTAAAGTTATTGGAAGTAAAATAACAGGTAGTGGTACTGAAAGTTTATATTTTAAAAATTGGGGAGCAATAGAATTAAAAGATAACCAATCTACACAAATCTCTCATATGAAGTTTTTCGGTAAAGAAAAAACGGAAACTACTTCAAAACATGAAATTAGTAAAATAGATAATGGTAAAATTTATTTGGTTGATTTTAAAAATAAAACAATACAATTAAAAAATAATCCAATGATGGATTTGATGAAACAATCTAAAACAAATGCAGCTGATGAAAGTAAAAACATGCTTGAAGCTATGGGAGGGGAAAAAATAGGTAATGAAACTTATAAAGGTTATAACTGCGAAGTTTGGGAACTATTAGGTGGAAAACAATGGATTTACAAAGGTGTTATGCTAAAAATGGAGATGAAAGTTTTAGGAATTAAAACATTAACCGAAGCTACCAGTATAAAATTTAATGTTTCTGTTGCGGATAGTAACTTTAAATTACCAGATTTTCCTATTCAAAAAATAATGAATAACTCAACAGATTCTATGATTTCAGATAAAGATAAAAATGAATTGAAAAACAGTATGCATAAAATTAGTAAACTAAGTTTTGGAGAATGGAAAAAAATGGCAATTAAAAATGATCCTGAAATGAAAAATATGAGTGATGAAGAATTACATCAGACTTATGATATGATTCAAAAAATGACAAAAATGGGAATTGGAAATTAAACTAAATAATTAAAACCTTTCATCCAATAAAATAATGAGAAAGATTATTCAATATTGTTTTCTTGTAATAGCAGTTTCAATTCAAGCACAAGATTTTAAACCCTATAAAATACAATCGGGTAAAATAGTGTATAATAAGTTGAGGTATTCAACACGTTCTGTTTTTAAATATGAAAATGGAGTTGAAACAAGTTTTAGTGAACGAATTCCTTATATAGTCGAACAAGTAATTTATTATTGGGATGAATTTGGTGATGTTGCTTTTGAAGAAACCTATCAAGTTTCAAAATTTGGAGGTAAACCGCTTCCAAAAAAAATAAAAATTGCAGAACGTTTGTGGCTTGATGAACATCGTTATTATTTCAATATTAAAGAAAATAAAGTAAATGACGATCCATATCGTTTAAGAATAAAATGCAAAGAAAATTTTCAGTATTATCAAATAAAAAATTCTTGGATTGAAACTCAATATATGGGAGCGGAAAAATCTGGAACTAAAAATATACTTGGAAAAGTAACTAATTATTATAAAATAGATAAGTTTCAAGATTTATACGCTTGGAAAGGGTTGATATTAAAAAATGAAGATTTTGCTACCACTAAAAAAGGAGAACGATTATACCCGGAAAGAACCAAAATTGCAGTAGAAATAGATACTTCATTTAAAATAAAGGAAAAGTTATTCAATCCAATTTGGTTAAAAAGAGAAAAGTTATACAAATCTTTAAACGGAAATAAAATTACAGAATTATTAGATGCTCGCCAAGATTTACTATTTCAGGCAGATAATATAAAAGGATTTCATATTCAAAAGAATGACATTTTACTTTTTGTAACAACAAAACTAAATGTAGGAAAACTTCAAATTTTAGCTATTGATAAAAATAATATTTTACATATAAAATATCAGCTGTATAATAATAATGGAATTGTGTTTGATACTAGAAACGCTTTTAAAATTAAAGATAGCACACTCGTAAATATGGATAATATCACCTATAAAAATGTTTTAGAAACAGAACACGATTTTAAGTATAAAAATTCAAAAATAATTCCTCAAAACAATATTGGAATATATCTTATTAAAGCAAGTAGAACAAAACACTTAAAATTAAAACCGTATGCAAGAAATTAAATTTATAAAGAAATATACCTATATATTATTATTGTTTTTTGTAAGTACAATATTTGCTCAAAATGAAGAAAGCGCTTTAGAATTTGAAATACCACATAGTTTTTTTGATGAAATGTTTAGAAGCCCAACAGATAAACATTTGGTAGCTTGGAGCGGAGGCGTTACTATAATTATTAAAAATCAATCGGGTCAAGAAATTCAAGTTATTGGGGCTATTAAAACATTAGAAGATTTTTTAAATACCGAATTAACTAATTTAGCTCGTAGGCAATTTAAATTCAACCTTAATACGCCCTTAAAAAGAATAACTACGCCAGATGATAAATCTTGGGCAGGACATTGTGGTTATGATCCCTATAGAAACGTTACATTTAACGATATTAAAAATGGTAAACCAGTAGGTTGGCCTCCAGAAATAACTTCAGAACCTTGGGGGCTTCATTTATCAAAACAAACTTCAAAACAAGGAACTTTAACAAACTTCAAAACAGGGGAAAAAGAAGTTGTTTCGGTATATTTTCATGCCAGTTCAACATATTATTATCATAAAGTTAAACCACAAAGCTTAAAAGGGAAAATAAATAGAGATGATAATTATAAAGTTTGCGGTAAAATTGGAATGTATCGTTTAGGTCCAGGAAATTCAAGATTTAAAAAGTTTGCAGATGTTAATGGTGGTGAATTTGAATTTTCTGATGAACTTTTTCTTGGCGATTACCAAGTTCAGTTTACTTGGCTAGATGGTTCCTTTCAGGTTTTAGAGCAACATATTGTTTATGACCCTTTTGGGAATCCTGAAGATTTAGAATATGATTTAGAAATTTTTGAAGGAGAAATAACAGGAACTTTAATAGATAAAGAAACGCATAAACCTGTTAAAAATCAGAAAGTGAAGCTACAACCAGTTTGTACTGATTCAGGCTTGCCTGAAAAAGAAACAAAGTCCGGCGAAGATGGAAAGTTTAAGTTTTCTAAAGTCCCAACAGGTGTGTATAATGTAGTTACCAAAGGAGCTCCAGAAACTCAAGCCGGTTTAACTAAAAAACCAAATTTAAGAGTAGGTGAAATATTAGTTAAAAAGAATTCAAAATATGATATTTTTCTTCATTATAACGCACCAAATTTTGCTGATGTTAAATTGGTGTGGAGAGCAGCAACTATAAAGTTTCCTGAAGAAGATGAAACTCCTCAGTTTTTTGATGTGATGGCTTATAAAAATAGTGGGGCTATGGAAAAACCAACAGGAACCGATGGAGAACCTTTAAAAATACCGTACACAACAATAATTCCTGGTATTGGAAAGCAAACCTTATATGGTTGGCCCGAAAGTGAAACGGCAACACCTGAAATAATTTCGGTTAAATCTTTAGTACATGATAAAACTAAAGGTATGGTTAAATTTAGAGTTAGTCTTGGTGAAGATGCATTGAACTCTTGCAATATTTCGCAAGATAACAACGGCCCCATTTATTTAGATGTAAACTTTGACCTTAATGGAATGTATGATGCTAGTGGAGATCTTTGGATGCAAGTAGATGTAGGCACTAGAGAAGATAAAGTTTGGAACGCTACAAGAGGAAATTCTTTAAATAGGTATCCTTTGGCTTTTAAACGATACCATTTTACCAGTGATGAAATAGAAAAATTTAAAAACAGTGAAGCCTTGGAAATATTCTTAACCGGTCAAGCAACTTTAAAAATAGAATTTAAACCACTAGAAGAATAACATTTAATTAATCTTAAAAATAAAATATAAAATCATGAAAAAAATAACAATAATTCTAATGTTACTAATTGCTTTTGCAGCGCAAGCACAAGAGTCTAAAATAGTTGGTAACTGGCAACTTTATCAAGTTATTCATAAAGGAAATACTGAAACTGGTTTAAAAGCTGTTTTCATTTTTGCAGAGAAAGGAAATCTTAAAGCCGCCAGAAGTGCAACTTCAAAATCTATGGATGCTGGCACTTGGAAATATCAAAAAAAACAGCATAAAATTATAATGAAAAGCAGTTTAGATAAAGATTTTAATGGTGACGCAAAAATTTTAAAACTAAATGATAGTATTTTAGAATATAATAAAGACGGAGATATTTTGAGCTTCAAAAAAATTGATGCAAAAGCTTTTGAATCTAATATTAAAAAAATTACCATAAAAAAGCCAATTCTTTTATACGAAAAAGAATCCATGTTAGATGCCGATGGTAGTTTTAATTATGAAGAAGAAGAGAAATTACCTTGGAAAATTGATGCTATTGTTAATTACTTAAAAAACTATAAAGAAGTGGTTTACAATGTAACAAATTTTTCGGATGAACAAGATCCAGATGCTTGGGTTGAAAGCGAAAAAATAAACTACAATAAAGAAGCTCAAACTATTGATGTTAGAAGGTTCTCCTATTTTCAAAACGATTATATTGATATGACCGAAGATCCTATTTTTATGAATAATTTACAGGATTACGAATATGATTTTAATTTCTTTCCAAAAGATAATTTAACTATTTATAAAGTGGTTGGAAAAGAAAGTGTAAAAACGCCTATTGGAATTTTTGAATGTACAGTAGTTGAAGGTTATGGAGAGGATGATAATAAAATAAAATATTGGATTGTAAATGAAAAGCCAGGAGTTTTTGCCAAAATAATAGAGAAAAAAGAAGCTCCAGAACCATTTGGTTTTACAAATTTATACACGCTTAAAGAAATAAAATAAAAGTTTTAAAAAATAATAACGAAATCTAGTTTCCCCACAAATCAATTTTACTAACTAGATTAAATAATAAGGAACGCTCTAAACCATTATTTATAATTTAATTTCAATTTGCAATTAGTTCCTTATTAAAAAAGAGCACAAAATTTGTGCTCTTTTTGTTTTTTAAGCCACAAAAATAAACTCAATAGAATTAAGGCTTAAGCATTATTTGTTGAATATAAAATACTGTTAATCAATATATTATAAAATTGATAATTTATACTATAAAATGACAAAATGTTAAAAACTTACTTATAAATGTGAATAAGTGCGCTTTTTTTTAGAGTATTTTTTTCTAATATTTGTTTTTCTCGATTCAGCCAAAATAATCGCAAAATTAACTAAACCTTTAAAAAATAATAAATGTCATTTATTGAACCTATTTTACAACCAAATAAAAACAGATTCGTAATCTTCCCTATTCAGCATCAAGATATTTGGGAATGGTATAAAAAACAAGAAGCAAGTATTTGGACCGCTGAAGAAATAGATTTAAATCAAGATGTAATTGATTGGGAAACAAAACTTACGGATGATGAACGTTATTTTATTAAACATATTTTAGCATTTTTTGCCGCTTCAGATGGTATTGTAAATGAAAATTTGGCTGAAAATTTTGTAAGTGAAGTGCAATATACCGAAGCAAAATTCTTTTACGGATTTCAATTAATGATGGAAAATATTCACTCAGAAGTTTACTCTTTATTAATTGATACTTATATTAAAAACGAAAAAGAAAAAGATGAACTTTTTAGAGCCATTGAAATTTTTCCAGCAATTAAAGAGAAAGCAGATTGGGCCTTAAAATGGGTGGAAAGCGACAGCTTTGCAGAGCGATTAATTGCTTTTTCTGCAGTAGAAGGTATCTTTTTTTCAGGTAGTTTTTGCTCTATTTTTTGGATGAAAAAAAGAGGATTATTACCAGGTTTAACATTTTCAAATGAATTAATAAATCGCGATGAAGGATTACATGCCGATTTTGCCGTACACTTACACCAAAACCATATTGTAAATAAAGTTCCTAAAAATAGAATTACTGAAATTTTAGTAAATGCACTAGATATAGAACGTAAGTTTATTACGGAATCCTTACCAGTAAGTTTAATTGGTATGAATGCTAAATTAATGACTCAATATTTAGAATTTGTAACGGATAGATTGTTAGTAGAATACGGTTGTGAAAAAGTATATAATGCAACAAATCCGTTTGATTTTATGGAAATGATTTCATTAGAAGGAAAAACAAATTTCTTTGAAAAAAGAGTTTCAGAATATCAAAAAGCAGGTGTTAAAAGTGGCGGAACAGGGAGTATTAGCTTTGATGCAGACTTCTAATTTACTTAAATAACCAAAAATTTAATAAAATTCGATTTCCTGATTGAATTTAAATTATAAAAAGTAATAGCTACAACTAAGCTATTATAATATTAACTAATTAAAAAAATACGTGTAACCTATGTTTGTACTTAAAAGAGATGGGAAAAAAGAGCCTGTGATGTTTGATAAAATCACAGCTAGAGTTCGTAAAATGTGTTACGGATTAAATAAACTGGTAGACCCTGTAAAGGTTGCCATGAGAGTTATTGAAGGTTTATACGATGGAGTTTCCACTTCTGAATTAGATAATCTAGCGGCTGAAATTGCAGCTACAATGACGGTTCAACATCCAGATTACGCTAAGCTTGCAGCTCGTATAGCAGTTTCTAATTTGCATAAAAACACTAAAAAAACATTTTCTGAAGTAATGACGGATTTATATAATTATGTAAATCCTCGCACAGGTAAAAAAGGACCTCTTTTAGCAGATGATACGTATAAAATTATCATGGAAAACGCAGCTAAATTAGATTCAACTATAATTTATAATCGCGATTTTAACTATGATTATTTTGGGTTTAAAACTTTAGAACGTTCTTATTTATTAAAAATAAACGGACAAATTGTAGAGCGTCCTCAGCATATGTTAATGCGTGTTGCTATAGGTATTCATTTAGAAGATATTGATGAAGCAATTGAAACGTATGAATTAATGTCTAAAAAAATATTTACACACGCAACGCCAACATTATTTAATTCAGGAACGCCAAAACCGCAAATGTCTTCTTGTTTTTTATTACAAATTCAAGATGATAGTATTGATGGAATATACGATACTTTAAAGCAAACCGCTAAAATTTCACAATCGGCTGGAGGTATTGGTTTATCTATTCATAATGTTCGTGCAACCGGTTCTTATATTAGAGGTACAAATGGTACTTCAAACGGAATTGTACCAATGTTAAAAGTGTATAATGATACGGCTCGTTATGTAGATCAAGGAGGAGGAAAACGTAAAGGATCTTTTGCTATTTATATGGAGCCTTGGCATGCGGATGTTTTCGACTTTTTAGATTTACGTAAAAACACAGGAAAAGAAGAAATGCGTGCACGTGATTTGTTTTATGCAATGTGGATTCCAGATTTGTTTATGAAACGAGTAGAAGAAGATGGTAATTGGACATTAATGTGTCCAAATGAATGTCCGCATTTATTTGATACTTATGGTGATGAGTTTGAAAAACTATATACAGGATATGAAAAAGTAGGAAAAGGAAGAAAAACTATTAAAGCTCGTGATCTTTGGGAGAAAATTTTAGAAGCTCAAATTGAAACAGGTAATCCGTATATGTTGTATAAAGATGCAGCAAATAGAAAATCTAATCAAAAGAATTTAGGAACTATCCGCTCTTCAAATTTATGTACCGAAATTATGGAATACACTGCAAAAGATGAGGTTGCTGTATGTAACTTAGCATCTATTGCAATTCCAATGTTTGTAGAAGAGGATAAAGACGGTGTTAAATTTTTTAACCATAAAAAACTTTTTAAAGTCACTAAAAAAATCACTAAAAATTTAGATACTGTAATTGATCGTAATTATTATCCTGTTAAAGAGGCTGAAAATTCAAATGTTCGTCATAGGCCAATAGGTTTGGGAATTCAAGGTTTAGCGGATGCTTTTATTATGTTGCGATTACCTTTTACAAGTGATGAGGCTAAAAAATTAAATCAAGAAATTTTTGAAACCATATATTTTGCAGCAGTAACTTCATCTATGGAAATGGCTAAATTAAAAGAACCATATTCAAGTTTTAAGGGTTCACCAATGTCTAAAGGAGAGTTTCAGTTTAATATGTGGGGAGTTTCAGAAGATGATTTAAGTGGAAGATGGAATTGGAAAGCTTTACGTAAAAAAGTAATGACCAATGGCGTAAGAAATTCATTATTAGTTGCGCCAATGCCAACTGCTTCAACTTCTCAAATATTAGGAAATAATGAAGCTTTTGAACCTTATACATCAAATATTTATACCAGAAGAGTTTTAAGTGGCGAATTTATTGTAGTAAATAAGCATTTGTTAGAAGATTTAGTAGAACTAGGTTTATGGAATAATGAAATGAAAGAAGAAATTATGCGTGCAAATGGTTCTATTCAGCATATTGATGTAATTCCTCAGGAATTGAAAGAGTTGTATAAAACAGTTTGGGAAATGAGTATGAAAGATATTATTGATATGTCGAGACAACGAGGTTATTTTGTAGATCAATCTCAATCGTTAAACTTATTTATGCAAGATGCAAACTATTCTAAATTAACTTCTATGCATTTTTACGCTTGGAAATCTGGATTAAAAACAGGAATGTATTATTTGCGTACAAAAAGTGCGGTTAATGCAATTCAGTTTACAGTTTCAAAAAGTAAAAAGGAAGAAGATAAACCCTTAACTCCTGAAGAATTAAAGGAGTTGATTTTAAAATCTAAAGATAATCCAGATGATTGTTTAATGTGTGGTTCATAAATTTGAAGTTAAACTAAATAAAAAGCCCTATTTGAATTTCAAATAGGGCTTTTTTATCTAAATAAGTATTTATTATTTAGTTGTTTTGTGTGCTGTATATTGTTCAATTAAATTCATAGTAGCTTTTATTAAATCCTCAGTTTCTAATAAAATACTGAAATATAGCGTTGTGTTTTTTGGACTAGATTCCGTTGTTCTAGTACGTTCTACTTGCTTTTGAGCTGAAGCAGCAACATCATCTAATAAAACTTGTTTTTCATTCATTAATGATGGTATTTCATTAAAAGTTCTCGAATCGAAAATAACTTTAATTTTAGATAGTAAATCACTTAATTTAGAATCTAAATCTTGTAATTCAGCAATTTGATTTTTCTTTAAACTTTTATGATTATTATGCACATGTTTGTGACTAGCTTTTGAAATAAAAGAAACTGACTGAGCAATATCTTGCAAATCTCCAATAACGTTTATATAAAAAGTACTTGCACTAACAGAAGATTCATCTAAATTTTTAATAAAATAGAAAATGTTATTTTGTAAATCTTCAATTTCAGCTTCTAATTTTGCAACAGAAGTTTTGGATTTCTTTAATAATGTTAAATCTTGATTAATAAGACCTTGAATAGTACTTGTATTAATTTTACTAACTCTTTTTAGTACTTTAGATATATTATCTGCGCTTTCTTCAATAACTCCTTTTAAGGATTTACTCTCTGTTTTGTTTAAGAAATCTTCATCTTTAGCTAATTTAGATCTTTTTAAGAAGGATATAGAATTGCGTAGTAAAATTAAAAATGCAACAAATAATAAAACGGCAATCATAGTTGAACCACCTAAGTTAATTAGATAAGCAATAGTACCAGAAGCAATAAAAGCACTAATTGCAGTAAAAAACCATCCGCCAATAACATTTAACACACCTGAAACTCTATAAACAGCACTTTCGCTACCCCAAGCTCTATCTGTTAATGAACTACCCATAGCAACCATAAAAGTAACGTAAGTAGTTGAAAGAGGTAGTTTGTATGATGTAGCAATAGAAATTAATATACTTGCTATTACTAAGTTTACTGAGGCACGAACTAAATCAAAAGCTGGTAGTTCATGTGTTTTATTTGCAGCTAATTTAATTACTGGTTTTTCAAACTGTTTGTCAATTTTATTTTTAATGATTGTTGGAACAATAGCATTTGTGTACTTTCCTATTAAAATAGTTCCCCTAACAAGTATTCTAGATAAAAAGGTTGGTTGAAACTTTTCGGCAGTATCGCCTTGATGCGCTAAATTAACTGAGGTAGCAACCACATCTTTGGCTTTTTTAGAAAACCATAAAGTTAGCACCATAACTAAACCAGCAATTAATAGTAAAATATTAGGTGTAGCTACTTTGGCGCTTAAAATGCTCATTGAAAATTGATCTGCTGGAACATGAACAGCTGCATTAGACCAAGCTTCGAACGATTGCCAAGCCGCAATTGGAACACCAATAAAATTCACTAAATCATTTCCTGCAAAAGCTAAGGCTAAACCAAATGTACCAACAATAATAATAATTTTATAAATATTAATTTTAAAGAATTTTATAGCCGTATAGGATAAAAGTGACCATAAAAGAAAATTTACAAATATTATAGATATAGAGTGGTTATCTAAAAAGGTATTTAAGGTTGATCCATTTAAAAAATTTAATTTCTCATTAGCAAAATTACTTCCTCTTATTCCTTTTAAAAGGATAAAATAAATAATTGAAGTTAGTGCCATACCACCAAATACAGAACTTACCCAAGTTGGTTTTTTTTCATAATGAAAAGATAATAGTAATCTAGATAAAAATTGTACAACAGCACCAACTGTAAATGCTACAACAACTGAAAATAAAATTCCAAAAATAATTTGAGCAGCTTTAGTAGTGTTTATATATTTAACTATGGAAGAATAATCGCCAGTACTTGAGGCTATTTTTATTAATGAAATTGCTACAGCGGCGCCTAAAAGTTCAAACACAATTGATACCGTGGTTGAAGTAGGCATTCCTAAGGAGTTAAAAAAATCTAGTAATAATATATCGGTAATCATTACGGCCATAAAAATGATCATAATATCACTAAACATGAACATTCCAGGATTAAAAATACCTTTTCTGGCAACCTCCATCATTCCACTTGAAAAAAGCGCTCCAAATACAATACCAACACTTGCTACAAGAACAATAGTTTTGAAGGAAACCACTTTTGATCCTATAGCAGAATTTAAAAAATTAACGGCATCATTACTTACACCAACAATTAAGTCGGTAATAGCCAAAACAGCTAAAGCAACAACCATTAATAAATATATATTATCCATAATTTTAATCTAAAATTTTGTTCAAATGTATTAAGTTGAGTCTAAACCAATATTATTAAATTGTTATTATTTAAAGGCGAGTTTATTGAAATTATCCCATTATTATTATTGTTAAATATCAGCATTAAATATAAAGTGATATTTTTAAGGATATTAATAAACATTGTAAATAATAATCACGAAAATTTAAATTAACATTAAACGATGATTTAAAACCAATAAACAATACTATTTATATTATTGTTTACACAAATTTATAATAAATTTAGTCATAAAACACATAATGCTTTATTGAATATTTTAGACACTAAATCATATTTTAAACTTTATTGATAATCAAGATTATAGAATACTATTTTGTGAAATAATTTTTTAAAATAGCGCTTAATTTTTTGGTGTTTTATTAAAATTTAAAAATTAATAAGCGTATTTCAACCTTTTTATTTTAGAATGAGAAAAAAGATAATTTCTAATATTTAAAACCAATAAGTTAATTTATACAAAAACATAGTATCATTTCTTCTAAAATAAATAACCATATTATGATGAAAATCAGTTTTTTAAAAACTTAATGTAAATTTAATGTTAAGAAATGGTTTATAAAAGGTAAATTACATATATTTGGTTTATAATTGAAAATTAACTAAAAATAAATGAATTATGAAGGCTATAGTAAAATTAGTGATTTTGTTATTTTGTGTAACAGCTTTTTCCCAAGGACAACAACATGTTGAGTATAAAAAAGTAAGTAATAACTTAATAAAGGCAACATATTATTTTGCAGATAACTCTAATGCAATTCAAAGTGAAGGATTTTTTAACGATAAAAATCAATTGCAAGGTATGTGGGTTAGTTACGATACTGAAGGAAATAAAACCATAATAGCTTATTATGATAAAGGTAAAAAAGTAGGTGTTTGGACTTATTTTAAAGACGACAAAATTAATTTTGTTACCTATAAAGATAATAAGTTAATTGGTGTAGAAGAGAAAGCTTTAGTAGTAAACTAAAGTAAATTTTAAATCAAACTTTATTTAACAAAAAAAAATCAGACTATTTATAGTCTGATTTTTTTATATTTAAATATACAGAATATTAAAACTTCACGCTGTAGCCAACTGAAAATGCTTGGCCAATATGCATTTTTGAGAAAATTTGATCGTGAGCTTTATAAGATTGATAATGACTTTCTCTATCATTATTTAAAATATTATCAATTTTAATATTTATGCTCGATTTTTGATCCTCTCCAAAAGCTTTGCTAAATGTAAAATTTAAACTATTAAAAGGCATTGTGTACACATCTGGAATTGCTCCAATACCAACTACTTCTAACGATTTTCCTTGCACATTATAAAACAAACCAGCTTGTACACCTTTATCTTCATTGTGGTAACTTAAACCAGTATTAATAAGGTAAGGAGATTGACCTTGTAAATCTCTTTTATCTGATAATGTTTCACCATCTCTTAAGTTTAACAATTTAGACTCGTATTCTCCATTAGGACTTTTATCCATTTCTTGACGAGATTTTATAAGTGATGCGTTAAAATTAATATTAAAATTCTCTAATTTTTCGCCTAAGAAGCTTAAGTTTTTTCTAATATCAATTTCAGCACCATAAACATTTGCAGAACCAATATTTCTAGGCTGTAAATTATCTGGAGCAGAAGCACTAAAGAAAGCCAATTCAATAGGATCTTTAAAGTTTTTATAAAAAGCAGATAACGCAACTAGTTGAGCTTTATCTCCAAATTTTTCAAATCTAATATCAAAATTGTTAATATAAGAAGGTTGTAAATCTATATTACCATTAAAAGTTAAATTGGTAATAGGATCAAAAATTTGAGTAATAGAAGCTTCTTTAAATGATGGACGAGCAACTGTTCTAGCATACGAAACGCGTAAATTAGTGTCATCATTTAAACTATAGATAAAATTACTTGAAGGGAATAAATCAAACTTATCAATAGTTTTTACATTATTATATATAATAGAACCGCTATTATTTTGACCAGTATAATATTGTTCAAATTTTTCAACTCTAACGCCTATAATAGCTTTTAACTTTTCAAATAGCGTAAATGATTCTGATAAGTAACCAGCAAAATTATTATTATAAGATTCATAAGTGTTTGAAGGCTCATAATTACCTTTAACATAAGTTCCATTACCAGTATTTGCATCATAAATATTTGCATCTGTAAGTAATAAATCTGCATTTCCATTAAAGGCTTCTCCAGCAGAACCTCTTAATAATAAAAAGTAATCATCAATACTAAAATTACGATGTTTGTAAGTATAGCTTGTACCAAATAAAAACTTAGCATCTTTATCAAATAATTGGTGCTTTAAAGTGAAATCTACTTTTGAAACCGCATTAATTTCTTCAAGTGTTCTCCAAATTCTTCTTGGACTTCCAGCAGAACTAGGTCTTATAGAGTAAGTACTTGTTGCCTCATCAAATTGAAAAGGCGTAACACGAGCATCTTTATCTTGAATAAATGAATAAGTTGGCGATAGTTTCCAATCTATAATAAATGATGCATCGTCATTGGAGTGTTTACCAGACAAAAGCGCATTTGAAATAGAACGTTGAGTATATTGCAAATTGTCTTTAAAAATAGTTACTGCATCCGAAAAGTTTTTAACTTGTTTAAAATAACCAGCAGTTGATTCCCCATTTTGTATGTGGATTAAATTCAAACGGTATTTGCTTTTTTCAGTTTTAAAAGTTAATCCAGCTAAACCACTAACTAAGACTTCATTTTTACCTAAATCACCAATTTGATTTTCTGAAAAATCAAGCTCATTTACCGATTTATCTGCAAATTTTCTGTAAAATCCACGTTCGTAATTTTTATAAAAAGTAGTTTTATTTTTATAAGAAACAGATACTAAATATCCTAGCTTGTTACTTTCACCAACGTCATATTGATTTCCAGTTGTGTACGCCATACTAAAATCCATTCCACTAGTCGCTTTTTGAGCTTTTAAGTTAGGATCGAATCTTTTAGTAATAGCTGTTAATGCAGGGTTTTTTGAAAAAGCACCAGGAATTACTTGACTTCTAGAAATAGGTAAATCTCTTGAGCCGTTGTCAAATCCTAAAAAGTCAGTACTTGAACCTTTATATTTTAAATAGTTTTTATTAAAATGCATGTCAGGATTATAACTTCCTCCTATGCTTAAACTAGATGTTTTTTTATTAGGTAAATCTTTAGTGATAATGTTTACCATTCCTCCAGTAAAATCTGCAGGATAATCAGCTGTTGATGATTTTAATATTTGAACGTTATCAATAATATACGTTGGAAAAATATCTAACTGAACAGTATTTCTATCAGGATCTAACCCAGGAATATCAACACCATTTAAAATAGATTTAGTATATCTATCTCCCAATCCTCTTACATAAACATATTTAGAACCTTGAACAGAAACTCCAGGAACATTTTTTACTGCAGAAGCAACATTGCTAACGGATAATTTTTGAAAGGTTTGTGCAGAAATACCATCCATTAAGTTAACAGATTTTTTTTGCACATTTAAAATAGCTGTTTCTGTATTACGCGCTTTTTTTGCGGTAATAACCACAGTGTCAAAGCTAATACCAGCCGGATTTAAAATAACATCTAAATTTGTATTTTCACCTTCTTTTATTATAACCCCAGTTATATCTTTAGTTTCATAACCTAAAAATGAAAAAGAAATAGTATAAGTTCCAGGTGCTAATTTTAATTCATAATTACCTTCAAAATCTGAAGTAATTCCTTTTGTTGTTCCTTTAGCTAGAATATTGGCAAAAGCTAAAGTTTCGTTAGAATCACCATCAATAACTTTTCCGGTTAACTTACCTGTTTGTGACCAACCAAATAAGCTAATGAATAAACCGATTGCTAATAATTTGTACTTTTTTTGCATTTTAAATATTTATAATTTTAATATACAAATTGCTTGCCTTGAAAAAGGCAAGCAATTAATAATGTAATTATTTGAATTTTACTACTAATAAGCGTTATGTGCATATGCATATGTCCAAGTAAATACAGATGTATCAGCTCCAACAGTTTCGCTACCAGCAGTTACTGCTGTAGTCCAGTTAGTTGCATCAGTAGCGATACTTGCAGCAACTTGTGAAGTTGAATGATCTTGGAAAATATCAGTTATAGCAACACCAGTAGGTAAAGCAATTTCCCAGTTTGAAAATGTAATTAAATTATTTACATAATTATCAGCAACATTATCCTGTTTTAATCTAACATACGAAGTTGTTTGAAAATCATAAGCGTAAATATTGTTTAATGTACCTTGAGCATCACTTCTTAAATCGCAATATTTTCCGCCTGGAGCATTTTGATTTCCTCTTAAAGTAATATTGTTTAAAGTAAATTGTGCTTGGTAGCTACCTTCACCTCCATCAATTTCTAAAGCACTATCTGAAGTGTCTCCTAAAATAACCATTGAATTGCTAATAGTTCCAGAATAAGCTTGGTCTATATCTAAACCGTCATCACCTTGACCCCAAACAATAATGTTAGAAGGACTTACAGTTCCACCAAAAAACTCGATTCCATCGTCTAAGTTACCAACAATTTCAATATTTTTAATAGTAGTTCCACTACCAACAGCACCTAAAGTTAAACCGTTAATTTCATTACCAGCTCCTATTTCTGCACCACCGTGACGAATTGAAACGTATTCAAAATCACCTGAATTATCAGTATCATCGTTACCACCATATAATCCAAAAGAATCACTTGCAGGAATTCCTTCTATTTGAAATTCTGAAACGTCACCACTAAATGAACCTTTAGCTTTTCCTAAAATAAGAACTCCACCCCATAAAGAGTTGTCTGCTACAGTTAAATTTGTACCTTCTTTTTGTCCTATTTCAATATTATCATTAATTGATGTAAAAATAATAGGGCTATCAGCTGTTCCAACAGCATTTATTTTTCCTCCTCTTGCAATTATTAATGCAGATGCTAAAGATCCTGAACCTTCTTTACCTTTAATAATAGTCCCTGGTTCAATAGTTAAAGTAACGCCGTCATCAACAACCACTTTACCATTTAAAACCCAGATTTTGTCGTTTGTCCAAGTTGTGTTTGTAGTAACTAAACCTGATACATTTTCTTCAGAAGCACCAGCTGGTGTTGTATCAATTATTGGGCTATCATTATTATTTGAACAAGAAGTTAAAATAGCATTTGCTACAAATAATAGAATAAACAGTTTTTTCATTTTTTTAAAATTTATTGTTAAATTTATTTTCGACAAAAATAGATGGAATGAAACGATGAAATTTTATCTAAAAGTTAAGTGTACCTTTTCTAATATTATCAAATTGTTAAAACAATAAATTAATATTAACAATATGGTAACAGCATGTAAATTATTAATAATCAATGATTTATTTAAATAAAAATTTAATTTGTAAGGCTGTAATAAAAGGAAGAATATAAACTAATGTTGCTTTTCTACACTACTCATAACTATGTCTGAATTCATAGTTAAAGCATTCAAGGTTCCATTACAAACAGTTGTGTTATTAGAGGTTATTACTACATTTAATTTTTTGGATTTATAACCAATAAAATCGAATAAAAGTGTATAATTACCAGGCTCTAATTTAAAAGAGAAATTTCCATTAGTATCTGAAGTAGTTGTTAAATTTAATTCTTTAACAGTAATATTTGCAAATATTAAAGGGTCATTATTAGCGTCAGAAGCTATTACTTTACCTTTAACTTCACCTTTTTTATGAATATCAGAGAAAAAAGAATCTTCTTCTTTAAAAGATTGCCCATAAAAAGAGGCTGATATAAATACAAAAAACACTAATAATTTTAATTTCATTTTAAGTGTAAATTAATTGATGCAAATAAAATGTATTAATGTTAAGTAATAGTTAAATTAAAATTAACATTTAAATATTCTAAAGGGTAATTTCTCAATTTAAAAACTTTAAATAAATAAGTATATTGCAGCAAATAAATTATAGTATGAATTGGGAACAATTACTTTCATTAAAACGTTTTGGAGATAAAGAGAATAGGAACCGTATAGATCAAGATGAAACTCGTTTGGGGTTTGAGGTAGATTACGACAGAATTATTTTTTCGGATTCTTTTAGAAGTTTACAAGATAAAACTCAAGTAGTGCCATTATCTAAAACTGATTTTGTGCATACAAGGTTAACACATAGCCTTGAAGTTAGTGTTGTGGCGCGCTCATTAGGACGAATAGTAGGGGAACAATTGCTTAAAAAATATCCAATTTTAGTAGAAAAAGGATATAAAATGAATGATTTTGGGGCAATTGTAGCTAGTGCAGCATTAGCTCATGATATTGGAAACCCACCTTTTGGACATAGTGGAGAAAAAGCAATAGGAGAATATTTTAAAAATGGGAATGGACAAAAATATAAAAGTGAACTCACCAAAAAACAATGGCAAGATTTAATTGATTTTGAAGGAAATGCTAACGGTTTTAAAATTTTAACAGAAAGTAAAAATGGTGTTAATGGCGGATTACGCTTGTCTTACGCAACTTTGGGAAGTTTTATTAAATATCCTAAAGAATCTCTTCCTAAAAAGCCCACCAATGAAATTGCAGATAAAAAATTTGGAGTTTTTCAATCCGATTTACCTTTTTTTAACGAATTAGCTAAAGAATTAGGTTTAATGGAATCAAGAAATAATGATGAAATTGCATATAAAAGACATCCACTTGCCTATTTAGTAGAAGCTGCTGATGATATTTGTTATACTATAATTGATTTTGAGGATGGTATTAATTTAGGATTAATTGATGAAGATTTTGCTTTAGAGTATTTAATTAAATTAGTAAAAGACACCATTAACACTGAAAAATATTATAATCTACCTAATAAAAAAGATAGATTAAGTTATTTACGAGCTTTAGCAATTGGAACGTTAATAAATGAAGCATCAAAAATATTTCTAGAAAATGAAACAAGTATTTTAAATGGAGACTACCCATTTGCTTTGTTAGATAAATGTAAGTACGAAGCACAAATTAATGATATCATAAAAATCAGTGTAGAAAAAATTTATAGGAGTAGTCAAGTAATTGAAAAAGAAATAGTTGGTTATAGTGTTATCTATAAACTATTAGATGTTTTTTTAACTGCAATTAATAACCAATTTGAAGGTAAAGAGTCTAACTATGATAAATTAATTATATCTTTATCACCATGCCTTACAAGTAAAGATAAATCATTGTATGATAGAATTTTAACTGTATGTAATTTTGTAGCAAGTTTATCGGATGGATTTGCCTTACAATTATATCATAAAGTAAAAAAATAACATTAATAAATACCCAAAACCTATATTATGAAAAAAAATATACTATATTTTTTTTTAGGTTTATTTATAATATTTATTGGATTTAAAATTAGTAGAACAACATTATTTACTTCAAAACAAAAAACAGAGTTGTCAAATAATGTTAGTTTAGCTGAAAAGTATAAACAATACTTATTAAATAGTCCTTTTAAAAAAACGTTGCAATTAACAGAAGAGCAACGTATATCTTTAGGTATTCCTCCTAACAAATATTATGAAAGAGAATGGGAGCTAACTATGAACCCTGCAACAGGAAAGCCAGAGCCAAATAAAGTTTTAGAGTTACAAAATAAACTTCATAATAAATCCTATGCAAGTAAAGTTCCTGGAGATGGTGCAGTTGGAAATGATTGGGTTGAAAGAGGCCCAAATAATGTAGGAGGAAGAACACGAGTAGTTTTATTTGACCCAAATGATGCAACAAATAAAAGAGTTTATGCAGGTGGAGTTAGTGGAGGATTATGGGTAAATCAAGATATTACAAATGCAAGTTCAGCTTGGACTTTAGTTTCTGGTGTTCCAAGTAATATGAATATTTCATGCATAACAGTTGATCCTAATGATTCAAATACTTGGTATATTGGTACAGGTGAACAATATACATTTGGAGCAGCAGTTGGTAATGGAGTTTATAAAACTACCGATGGAGGAGCTAATTGGGTTAATATTCCTGTACAATTAGCAGGAGGAGCTTCATTTAATTATTCTTCCTCAAATACATTTTTAGCAGGAATTTATTATATAAACAACATTGTTGCTTGGGATAATGCAGGTGCTACGGAGATTTTTATAGGTGTAGGAGCGCATGCTTATGGTGATGCTTCAAACCCTTCAGATTGGTTAGGATTACAAAATTCTGGATTGTATAAATCAACTGATGGAGGAACAAATTGGAGTAGAATCGAGTCTACAAATATGCAGTTTACCTTTAGTGGTAACACTTATTATTATATTCCTAATGATTTTGAAATTTCTTCAGACAATAAACTTTGGATGGGAACCATTGAAACGCCAGGGATTGGAGGCGGAGGCGGAGGAAGAATTTTTAGCTCAATTGATGGAATAACTTGGACAGAAGCTCCCAGTTCACCATTAGCTTATTCAAATAGGGTTGAATTAGCGGTTTCTTCTACAAATGCAAATAAAATGTATGCATTAACACAGAATAAGCCAGAATACGATGCATTTAATAATTTAATTTCAAATAGTGACAAACCTCATATTTATGTTACAACAGATAGTTTTTCAACAGTAACTGAATTAGCCAAACCAAGTGATGCAGATAGTGATATTTCAGCAGATGATTTTACTCGTGGACAAGATTTTTACGATTTAGTAATTGAAGTTGATCCAACTAATGATGATATAATTTATGTTGGAGGAATTGATTTATTTAGGAGCACGAGTGGAACTAGTACAAATTTAGCATCTAAATGGAAACAAATTTCTAAATGGTCAAACAATGCAAATTTAAATACTTTAAATTGTTCCTATGTACATGCAGATCAACATGCTTTTACATTTAGACCTGGAGCAAATAATGAAGCAGTAGTTGGTTGTGACGGTGGAGTTTTTTACGCCTCTAGTTTATCTACTGCGGCAACCTCAGATGTTTTTACAGAAATGAACACTAATTACAATGTAACTCAATTTTATTATGGAGGCTACGGGCAAAGCACATCTAATGAATTAATTGTTGCTGGAGCTCAAGATAATGGATCTCAATTTATAAATGGAGCATCGGCTGGAGTAAATTCAAGTGCCTTAGTTAATGGTGGTGATGGTGCATATAGTACTATTGATAAAGATGGTAATTATATGATAGTTTCTTATATATACAGTAATCATGAGTATCTTAGTTTACCGTTAACCTTAGATCCCGACCCAAATAGAACTTATGTAGGTTATAATATTGATTCTAATAGTTTTGAAGGCGATTTTATTTCACAAGCTGGTTTAGATCATAATTTAAATATTATGTATTCTAATGGATCTACAGGAACAAAACAAATTAATAGGTATGTTTTAGGAGGTAGTAGCGCCACTAAAACCCAGTTGAGTAATACTTTATTAGATGGCTCACCAACAGCATTTAAGGTTTCTCCATATACAACAACCAGCACAACTTTATTAGTTGGAACTGATAGTGGAAAGCTACTAAAATTAACCAATGCAAATGGTACGGCAGAAAATATCGTATGGGAAAACATATCAGGAAGTTCATTTGTTGGAAGTATTTCAGCAATTGAATATGGAGCTTCAGAAGATGAAATTATAGTTACTTTTCACAACTATGGAGTTACTAGCGTTTGGTATACTTCAAATGGAGGAGTTACTTGGAAAAATAAGGAAGGAAATCTACCAGATATGCCTGTAAAATGTGTTTTACAAAATCCTTTAGCTCCAAATGAGGTGATTTTAGGGACAGAATTAGGAATTTGGTCTACTAAAAGCTTTAATGAAGATAGTCCTGTTTGGGTAAGTTCAAATAATGGAATGAGGGATGTTAAAGTGGTAGATTTAGATTTAAGAACCGCAGATAATAGTATTTTAGCAACAACTTTTGGTAGAGGTACTTTCACGGGTCAATTTACAAATGCTACAGATCCTACTTTTACAATTACTCCAATAAATAGCGTTGTTAATGAATGTAAACCGGATGATGTTGTGTATAACATTAATTTTACAACTCTTGGAGGTTACAATTCATCAACAGCTTTTTCAATTTCAGGTCTTCCAGCAGGAGCAACTTCATCTTTTAGTGCTAATAATATAAGTACAACTAGTTCAATTACATTAACTATAAGTAATTTAAACGTTGTTACAGCGGGAGATTACACATTAAAAATTACTGGTACAGGAGGAGGTAAAGTAATATCAAAAGACTTAATTTTAAGCGTTGATGAATTAACAATTGCTAATGTAGTTACTTCTTTACCTGCTAATAATGCATCAAATATACCTCTTAGTGGAGTTGTTTTTGGTTGGAACGCAATACCTAGAGTAACATCGTATGATATTGATATTGCTACAGATGCAGGATTTAATACAATTGTTGAATCAGGAAGCAGTTCTACAAATTCTTATACTAGCAAAACTAACTTTAATTTAGCAACAGTGTATTACTGGAGAGTTAGAGGAACAAATTTTTGTGCCACAGGAAGTTATTCTTCAACTCAAAATTTTCATACATTACCATTAAATAATTGTACTGCAACATCTAATAACATAGCAGTAGCTATTCCTGATGGTTTAGGTACAAATAGCCCAGGAGCAGCAGCAACCTCTGTAATAAATTTAACAAATAATATTACTATTAGCGATGTCAATGTAACTGTTGATATTTCGCATACTTATATTCAAGATTTGGTAATATCATTAATTGCTCCAGATAATACAGAAGTTGTTCTATTTGATAGAGCATGTGCAGGGGAAAATAATATTTCAGTTACATTTGATGATACGGGTTCAACTATTACTTGTGGAACTCAACCAGTAGTAGGAACTATACAACCAGTAAATCCATTATCTAAATTAAATGGTAAAAATTCAAATGGTAATTGGACGTTAAAAGTAGTAGATTATTATAATGGAGATACAGGAACGATTAATAGCTGGGACCTAGAGACTTGTGAGGAGCAATCTATAACTAATTCTACCTTAACAAGTAATTTGATGCATGTTGGAGTAAGCAGTACTTATACTATTGCTCAAGCAGATGTTGAGGCAACTAGTGCTGGTTCAACTGCTTTGGATCAGCAATTTATGATTACTGAAATACCTCAATATGGAGATCTTTATAAATTAGATAACAGAGGAATTCCATTTGGACCACTTAATTTAGGAGATACTTTTACCCAAGATGATATTAATAATGGAAAAATATCATTTAAGAATACAAGTAGTGTATCGGTTTCTGACTTTTTTAAAGTAGATGTGACTAATGCCACAAGTGGATTTTTACCATCACAACAAATTACGTTTAGTATAGAAACTAATTTAGCTGTCGATGATGAATTTTTTAATAAAACAGGAATTTCAGTATTTCCAACAGTTTCTGAAGGAAATTTCTTTGTGCAATCTAAATCATATATTGGAAAAACGAAAGTGGAATTATATAATATTAGCGGACAAAGAGTTTATAAAACGAATTTAGATTTTAACTCTTTAGGGTTAAAACAAATTAACGCAAATAATTTATCTTCCGGAGTTTATATTTTAAAAATAAGTTCTGACAATATGCAAGGAAGTAAAAAAATTATAATAAAATAAGATATTATATTTTGAAGAATAGAAAAAAGAGGTATTTTCCCTTTTTTTTGTTTAAAAAAGATAGTTAAAACCTATCCCTAATAATTGTTTTAATTGAATCCTAGCTCCCAAGAGATCTAAGGTACCATCATTATTAACATCTTCTTTTCGTTTAACATCATCATCAAAAAGTAGATGTGTACCAATGTTTGCACTTATATATTTATTTATGGTTAAATCAAAATTAAGTTCCCAGTTTACATCTATATTGCCGTAATTATGTAAATAATCGGAATATAAGTTTAAACGATTTGCCATTTTTATATTTTCCATAACATTCGTATTCCACTCACCAGTTAATAAAGTTCCAAATTCCATTTTTGTATTTTCTCCTTTAGTTAAAAGAACATTAGAATCATTATAAATAGCTGGTTTTACACCAAAAGCACCTTCGTTGGCTAATGTTTGGTCGAGGACAAAAGTAGTTTTATTAGTTATAGGTGAAATATATATTTTTAAGGAACGATTTTTTGAAGAATATTCCGTTCCAATTCCTATAAACATATATGCAGGGGCAAAAAATTTAGAAATAGGTTTATCGGTATCAGGATATTTATATCCGTTAGAAAATTGAGTTCTAAAATTAAATTTAGCAGAATAATACCAGTTAGATTCTACTTGAGTTTTATAACCAAAAGTGGAGTTTAGTTCTATTAAATCATCTGTTTTACGAAGTTCTCTAGAATCTTCTTTATTTAATCCATAGTTTGCTTTAATTTCATTAAACCAAGAAGTATAATTGTTTTTAAAGTTTCTTACAAATTTAGTTTTTAAAATTCCTGACATAGAATTATTTCCACCAGCATTCCAATTTACAAATGAGTTTTGAGTAAAAAGTAATTGTATGTTATTTAACTTTTCCCAATTTGATATTGAGTCTTCATGAACTGATATTGTATCTTTTGCTCTAAAAGCATAATTATTAGAAATAAAGAACAGGAAAAATACTACTATTAATTTTAATTTCATTTTTTGAGGGTATTTAAAAAAAATTAACCACAAAGAAACATAATTATTTTAAAGAAATTAAATGGAATTTAAAAATTTTAAGATATCGTTTTCGGATAACTTAATAGATGTAAATAAATCGGAAGTTTTACCATGTTCTATAAATTTATCTGGTATTCCTAATCGTTTAATTGTGGTTTTGTGGTAATTATTTGTAGAGGCAAATTCTAAAATTGCACTTCCAAACCCTCCAGTTATTACGCCATCTTCAATAGTAATAATAGTCTTAAACTTTTTAAAAATGGTATGTAATAAAACTTCATCTAAAGGTTTTACAAATCGCATATTGTAATGTGCAACTTTGTTTTTTGGTAGTTTTTTTTGAATTTGTATTACTTTATTTCCAATACTTCCAATACTTAAAACGGCAATTTCGTTTCCTTCAGAAATACATTCTCCTTTAAAAAAAGATATTTTATTAAAAGGTTTTTTCCAATCTATTACCGTTGCTTTTCCTCGAGGGTATCTAATTGCAATTGGGAAATTTAATCCTAACTGAGCAGTATATAATATGTTTCGTAATTCAATTTCATTCATTGGAGCGAAAATTACCAAATTGGGAATGCACCGTAAATAAGCAATATCAAAAGCACCATGGTGAGTTGCACCATCTTCTCCAACCAAACCCGCTCTGTCAATACAAAAAATTACAGGTAAGTTTTGTAGGGCAACATCATGAATAACTTGATCATAAGCTCTTTGTAAAAAAGTGGAATAAATAGTACAAAAAGGAATTAGTCCTTGTGTTGCCATTCCAGCAGCTAAAGTTACAGCATGTTGTTCTGCAATTCCTACATCAAAAGCTCTGTCAGGAATTTCATCAAGCATTAATTTTAATGAACTACCAGTTGGCATTGCAGGTGTAATTCCAACTATTTTTTTGTTTTTCTTTGCTAGCTCAACAATAGTTTCTCCAAATACATCTTGATATTTTGGAGGTTGAGGTGTTTGTTCAGGAGTGATTAGTTCTCCAGTATTTTTATTGAATTTTCCAGGAGCATGGTATTTTACCTGATTTTCTTCAGCTTTTTGTAATCCTTTTCCTTTGGTAGTTATAATGTGTAAAAATTTGGGTCCCTGAACGTTTTTTAATCGTTCCAATTCAGTTACTAAACTTTCTAAATTATGCCCGTCAATAGGTCCTGAATAATTAAAATTTAATGCTTCTATTATATTGTTTTTTCTAACTTTTTTACCTGCTTTAACATTGGTAAAATAATTTTTTAATGCCCCCACACTTGGGTCAATTCCCATACTATTATCATTAAGAATAATTAAAATATTGGCATTAGTAACACCAGCATGATTTAAGCCTTCAAAAGCCATTCCGCTAGCTATTGAAGCATCTCCAATAACGGCAATGTGTTGTCTTTTAAAATCTCCGTTTATTTTTGAAGCAATTGCCATTCCTAAAGCAGCAGAAATAGATGTAGAAGAATGACCTGTTCCAAAAGCATCATATTTACTTTCATTACGTTTTGGAAAACCTGAGATTCCGCCTAATTGTCTGTTGGTTTCAAAAATATCTCTTCTTTCAGTTAAAATTTTATGCCCGTAAGCTTGATGACCAACATCCCAAATTAATAAGTCATCAGGAGTATTAAACACATAATGTAGCGCAATGGTTAATTCAACTACTCCTAAACTAGCGCCTAAATGACCTTCTTTTACAGATACAATATCAATAATAAATTTTCGAAGTTCTTTGGCAACGTTTGTTAATTGATTTTTAGGAAATTTCCTTAAATCTTTAGGATTGTTAATATGACTTAATAAATTTGTTTTCACAAAAGCAAAACTACAATATTTTAATGGTGGATGTAATAAAAAATTTTACTTTTGAAAAATGATAGTACCATACAATGATGAATATTTTATGAAGCGAGCGTTGCAAGAAGCAAAAATAGCTCTTAGTAAAAACGAAGTCCCAGTTGGCGCTATTATTGTTATGAATAACCAAATAATTGCAAGAGCTCATAATTTAGTGGAAACCTTAAATGATGTAACAGCTCACGCAGAAATGCAAGCTTTTACAGCTGCTTCAGATTATTTAGGTGGAAAATATTTAGCAAATTGTACGTTATATGTAACTTTAGAACCTTGCCAAATGTGTGCAGGAGCAAGTTATTGGGCGCAACTTGGTAAAATTGTTTACGGAGCGTCAGATTTAACACGAGGATTTAGTGCTACAAGTATAAAATTGCATCCAAAAACTAAAGTAGTTAGTGGAATTTTGCAAGAAGAATGTAGCTTATTGTTGAAACAATTTTTTATTGAAAAGCGAAATTTAAATTAGATATCTTTTCCTTCTTTTTCATGGAACTTTTCAAGTTCCTCTCTAAAGTTTTTAAACTGAAAACTTTTTAAATCTTTGTCCTTATATCTGTGATAAATAAATAAAGGCATTAAAACAAAAGCAATTAATACAACTCCAACCCCAATAATTAATTCTGCATTATTGCCTCCAGTATTTTTTAGATAAAATCCATAACCTAAAATGCTAAGAATTATTATAAAAAGGATAAACAAAAGTTTTTTCATATATAATATTTAGTTAAAGTACAAAACTACAAAAACTAATATATTTGAATTGAATCTAAATTTAATTATGAAAAAATTAATAGTAATTTTAGTGTTAAGTATTGTAAGTTGTACAAATAACATTTCAAAAAAAGCAGTATTAACAAATAAAAAAATAGTTATTGCTCATAGAGGAGCATCTGGATATCTGCCAGAACATACTATGGAAGCTAAAGCAATGGCTTATGCAATGAATCCTGATTATATTGAACAAGATATTGTATTAAGTAAAGACAATATTCCAATAGTAATTCATGATATTCATTTAGAGTCAGTTACAGATGTTGCAACGAAATTTCCTAACAAAAAAAGAGTAGATGGGCGTTATTATGTTATTGATTTTACTTTGGATGAGCTAAAGCAACTAAATGCTTTGGAAAGATTTAATCCAAAAACCAATAAAGCAATCTATCCCAACAGGTTTCCACTACGTAAATCTATTTTTAAATTACATACATTACAACAAGAAATAGAGTTAATTCAAGGCTTAAATAAAAGTACAGGAAAAAACATTGGAATTTATCCTGAAATTAAAGAACCATCCTTTCATTTAAAGGAAGGAAAAGATATTTCTAAAATAGTATTAAAAGTTTTAAAAAATTATGGGTATAAAACCAAAAACGATAATTGTATTTTACAGTGTTTTGATGGTAATGAATTAAAAAGAATTAGAAATAAACTCAATAGTCAATTATTTTTAGTTCAGCTTATGGAATTTAAGAAGGATGAAGCTAAATTAGAAGAAATATCAAAATACGCTGATGGAATAGGACCTTGGTATAAACAAATTATAAAAGGGAAAAATAAAAATGGTAATTGGCAGATTTCTAATTTAGTAACTAAAGCTCATGCGCTTAATTTAAAAGTTCATGCATATACATTTAGAGCAGATGAGCTAGGAGATTTTAAATCTTTTGATGAACTACTTAATACAGTTCTATTCAAAGCAAATATAGATGGTGTTTTTACGGACTTTTCAGATAAAGTAAAAGCTTTTGTAAATAAAAACTAGGATGCTGTAACTTCAATTAATTTTCTTCGATATGCAGTCATTAATCTCGAACGGGAGATATATCCAAAATATTTTCCATTTTTTATAACAGGTAAATTCCAAGCACTTGTAGTTTTAAATTTACTCATTACATCCTCCATACTATCTTCATCCATATTAATTATTGCAGGTTCTCCATGTGCTAAATCTTCCACTTTAACTTTGTTATACAAAACAGTGTTAAACATTATGCTTCTAATATCATCTAACCTAATTACCCCTAAAAAATCACCATCTTCTCCTACAACAGGAAAATGATTTCTGTGAGAATTTTTAATTGCACTATGCACTATTTCTCCTAAAAACATTTTTGGATGAATTGTAATAAAATCAGTTTCAATAACTTTTTTTATGTTTAGCATCATTAGTACATTTTTATCTTTATTATGGGTTATTAATTCTCCTTTTTTAGCCAATTCTTCTGCATAAATATTATGTGGAGTAAATTGTTTAGAAATTAAAAAAGAAATAGAAGCAACAATCATTAAAGGCACAAAAAGTTCATAGCCTCCAGTAATTTCTGCAATTAAAAATATTGCAGTTAAAGGAGCTTGTAAAACACCAGCCATTAATCCGGCCATACCTACCATAGCAAAATTTGTAAGTGAAAGGTGATGCTGTAAAATATTACTGTAATTAATTACCATTGCAAATACAAAACCAGTAATACTTCCAGTAAATAAAGTTGGTGCAAAAACACCTCCAATACCGCCTGCACTAAATGTAAGAGACATTGCAACTACTTTAAAAATAACAAGCCCAACTAAAAGCGCAATAATAGTCCAAATATTTCCAATTTTAATATTAAAAATATTGTTCATTATAACATTTCCTACATTACCTTTTAAAATATTATTTATAGTTTCATATCCTTCACCAAATAAAGGAGGTACAAAAAAGACAATAATTCCAATTAATAATCCGCCAATTAATAATCGTTTATATGGATTTTTAAATCTTTTAAAATAGTCACTTATGTAGAAATACATTTTGCTGAAATAAACAGAAATTCCAGCAGTAAAAACACCTAATAAAACATAGAAAAATACATCATTTAACAGAAATTTTTCTTGTAATTGAAAGTGCAGTAATACATCATCTCCTAAAAAGAAATAAGAAGTTAATATAGCTGTAATAGAGGCTAATAATAATGGTATCATTGAAGCTAAAGTTAGCTCTAAGCTAAAAATTTCAACTGCAAAAACTATTGCTGCAATAGGCGCTTTAAAAATTGAAGACATTGCGCCTGCAGCAGCAGCACCAATTAATAAAGTTCTAGTAGTTTGATTTAAATGAAACATTCTAGCAAAGTTAGAACCCAAAGCTGCACCAGTAGCAACTGTTGGTCCCTCTAATCCAACAGAACCACCAAAACCAACCGTTAAAGGAGCTGTAAAGATAGAAGCCCACATTTGATGGCTAGGCATAATTCCTTTTTGTTTTGAAATAGCATATAAAGTAGAAGGAATTCCGTGCCCAATTTTTTTCTTAACTATATATTTTATAAAAACTATTACAAATAATAATCCAATAATTGGGAAAATAAAATAAAATGCTTGATGAATATCCTTTATAAATTTACCTTCAAGCAAACCTTGGATAAAGTGAGTAAAGTTTTTTAATACTACCGCACCTAAACCAGCCATAAAACCTATAATAGCACTTGCAATAGTAATAAATTGTTTATTGGAAATATGTGCATATCTCCATTTTAAAAACTTGATAAAAAATGATTTTGATTGTACTCTTTTCATTATATAATTAATCTAACGCCACCTAATTCAGCTATTTTATATGGAAATTTATCACTTGGTGATCCAATAAACATAAAGTTGATTGGAATGTTCCATTTTTGTGATAGTTCTTTAATTAATTTTGGGCTAAACTTTCCTTCTATTACTAAAAATTCAATAGCTATTTCGGGATATTCTCTATCTAAAAAGTCAATTTCTTGAGATAAATTTGGAGGAGCAGTTTGCCCTTTTTCTAAAGCAATAACAATTTTAATTTTTTTAGTGTGTTCATTTTTTAAAATGTACAACATTACTTTATTTAGAGTAGATAATTTATCTCCTTTTGTAAAAAACACAAATTCTTGATCGTTTATTTTGTCTATAGTTTGAAGGATTTTTTTATCGGTTTTTAAAACAAAATTTCTGACAGGATCAAAAATAGTATGCATTGCATTTAA
Source organism: Lutibacter sp. (assembly GCF_033723435.1). Classification (GTDB taxonomy): domain Bacteria; phylum Bacteroidota; class Bacteroidia; order Flavobacteriales; family Flavobacteriaceae; genus Lutibacter. The sequence goes on from NZ_JAWVXC010000005.1 coordinate 164,283, forward strand.
TAAAAAGTTCAATAAAACAGTTCTGTTCAGCATAATAATAATGAACAAAATTGTTGGGATAAAATAATCTAGAAAAATAATTAAATTACTTGGCAATCCTCCTTTAGGTTTCATTACTAAATTTCCTATTAAAGCAATAGTTACAGCCAATATTGCTATGAGAACAGCAAACCATGAAGCTTTTTCTGGACGAGGTAATTTATTTCGTTTAACTTTTAATAAAATATTTCCAATACCAAATAAAACCATCACCGATAAAAATGAAATGGTATAAACTCCTGCTAATAATTTAACATTTCCGTTGGTAATTAATAACACGGAAACTGAAAGCAAGAAAAACATTATAATAATTCGAAAAGAACTTCCTCTACTATTCTTTTTTAAGAAAAATTGAGGCATAATTCTATCCAAAGTCATACGCTCAAGCAATCCAGAAACTCCAACAAAACTTGTCAAAACTGCTCCACTAAGCACTAAAAATGCATCAACTGAAATTAGGATAGCAACCCATTTTCCACCAACATGAGATGCCATTTCTACCAATAATGTGTTTTGGTAAGCATCACTTTGTAACATAGAAACTGAAAAAATAGTTAGAGCAAAAATTGCCATTAATGGGTTAATAATACTAACTACTGCCCACATATTGCGCAAGGTTTTAGGAAAAACACCTTTTTGTTGTTCTTCTACAAAATTTGCAGAACTTTCAAACCCTGAAACTCCTAACATTGAAGCTGCAAACCCAAAAAATATTGCATTAGTAATTCCGCCTTCTGAAGCTGGTAAATGCCAATTATTAAAGAATGTTTCTATCCCAGAATAGGAGAAATAATAAATAATAAACCCACTTAAAATTGCCAAAGAAGCTAAATGAAATAAAAATATTCCAATTGCCACTTTAGCAGATTCAGTTATTCCTCCAATGGTTAATGCGGCAAAAATACCTAGTAAAACAATTGTTCCAATAATTATAGGTAATGCAGGAATTAAATGATGTAAATAATGAATTGCTTCATTGGCTGAAATTACTGCAGTTGCCATATAAGACAACAAGGTTAAAGCTGCAGCAAAAGAAGCCATTCCTTTGCTAGTTGTATTTAACAAAGCATTATAAGCACCACCATTTAAAGGTAAAGCACCTACAACTTCGCCATATATTTTTCTAAATAAAAATAAAACAAATGAAACTATTAAAAGTGTTATCCAAGCGTATTGGCCGGCAAATGCAATTGCTAAGGCAGACACATATAAAACAGATGAGCTTATATCATTTCCACAAATTGCGGTAGCTGCTAATTCATTCAGTTTTTTATGGACTTTAACCTTCATAGTTTATGTTGTTACAAATTTATTTTCAAATTTAACTCTTTTAATTGTTCTTCATCAATTGCAGAAGGAGCGTCAATCATAACATCACGTCCTTTGTTGTTTTTAGGGAAAGCAATAAAATCGCGAATTGTTTCTTGTCCACCTAAAATAGCAACTAGTCTATCTAATCCAAAAGCAATACCACCATGTGGCGGAGCGCCATATTCAAAAGCGTTCATTAAAAATCCGAATTGTTCTGCGGCTTTTTCAGGAGTAAATCCTAAGTGTTTAAACATTAAAGCCTGCATTTTTTTATCATGAATACGAATTGAACCTCCTCCAATTTCGTTCCCATTTAGCACTAAATCATAAGCATTAGCTCTTACTTTTCCAGGATCGGAGTCAAGTAATTCTATGTCTTCAATTTTTGGTGAAGTAAAAGGGTGATGCATTGCGTGGTAACGTTCTGTTTCTTCATCCCATTCTAATAATGGAAAATCAGTTACCCAAAGCGGAGCAAATTCTTCTGGATTTCTTAAGCCTAAACGTTCTGCCATTTCCATTCGTAAAGCACTTAATTGAGCTCTTACTTTATTTGTAACACCTGATAAAACGCAAATTAAGTCTCCAGGTTTTGCGTTTGTAGCTTTAGCCCAATTAGATAAATCATTTTGATCAAAAAATTTATCTACAGATGATTTAAAAGTACCATCATCATTACAACGAACGTACACCATTCCTAATGCGCCAACTTGTGGACGTTTAACCCATTCAATTAATTTGTCAATTTCTTTTCTACTATAAGTATTTCCGTTAGGTATTGCAATACCAACTACCAATTCAGCATTATTAAAAACGCTAAAATCTTTATGTTTTGCTACTTCGTTTAATTCTCCAAACTCCATTCCAAATCTAATATCTGGTTTGTCATTTCCGTAGCGTTTCATAGCTTCGTTATAAGACATTCGAGGGAATTTATCTATTGTAACTCCTTTAACTTCTTTTAATAAATGTTTTGTTAAGCCTTCAAATGCATTTATAATATCTTCTTGTTTTACAAAAGCCATTTCACAATCAATTTGTGTAAACTCAGGCTGTCTATCGGCTCTTAAATCTTCATCTCTAAAGCATTTTACAATTTGAAAATACTTATCCATTCCGCCAACCATTAACAATTGTTTAAAAGTTTGAGGCGATTGAGGTAAAGCATAAAACTGTCCTTCATTCATTCTGCTTGGTACAACAAAATCTCTTGCACCTTCAGGAGTAGATTTAATTAAAACGGGGGTTTCTACTTCAATAAAACCTTCATCAGAAAGATATTTTCGAACTTCCATGGCAACTTTATGTCTAAAAATCAAGTTGTTTTTTACTGGGTTTCGTCTAATATCTAAATACCTATATTTCATTCTTAATTCATCACCACCATCAGTTTCATCTTCAATAGTAAATGGAGGAACTGCAGATTTATTTAAAATTTCTAGCTCTTTTACTAAAATTTCAACCTCACCAGTAGGAATGTTTTTGTTTTTTGAAACACGTTCTATTACTTCCCCTTTAATTTGAATTACAAATTCTCTTCCTAAAGATTTTGCCTGATCTATAATGGTTTTTGAAGTACGTTCTTCATCAAAAATAAGCTGAGTAATTCCGTATCTATCTCGTAAATCTACCCAAATCATAAATCCTTTATCCCTAATTTTTTGAACCCAACCAGCTAAAATTACTTGCTCGCCAAGGTTTTCTAAACGTAATTCCCCGTTAGAATGTGTTCTATACATCTTGAATATTTTATTAAAAAGAAAGTGCAAATTTAGTGATTTCAAGTAAAGCATAAAGATTTAAAGCTTTTTTTTTGAAAATGAACCTTTATGACCTTAAATAAAACTCAAAATTACACATAAATATCTTAAATATAGTAAATTAAATATGTGTTTGTATCAATTTAATTGGCGAAAAATCTTTGTAACTTTGGAGAATTAAAATTTAAAACCTTGGATGCAAAATTATATTTAGTGCCTACACCTATTGGAAATTTAGAAGATATTACGCTTAGAGCCATTAGGGTTTTAAAAGAAGTGGATTTAATTTTAGCGGAAGATACTCGTACAAGCGGTAAATTATTGAAGCATTTTGAAATAGCTACACATATGCAAAGCCATCATATGCATAATGAGCATAAAATGGTTACAACTATTGTGCAACGAATAAAAAATGGCGAATCGGTTGCTTTAATTACTGATGCTGGAACTCCTGCTATTTCGGACCCCGGTTTTTTATTAAGCAGAGCTTGTGTTGAAAATGATGTAGAAATTGAGTGTTTGCCTGGAGCAACAGCTTTTGTTCCTGCATTGGTAAATAGTGGTTTACCTAACGATAAATTTGTGTTTGAAGGATTTTTACCTGTAAAAAAAGGAAGACAAACACGATTAAAATTTTTAGCAGAAGAAACTAGAACCATGATTTTTTACGAATCGCCACATAAATTATTAAAAACACTTACCAATTTTGCAGCATATTTTGGGGAAGATCACTTAATTTCAGTTTCTAGAGAATTAACCAAATTATACGAAGAAACTAAACGAGGAACAGTTAAGGAATTGATTGAATATTTTACAGCAAAAGTTCCAAAAGGAGAATTTGTAATTATAGTTGGAGGAAAGAATTCAAAATAAATTATTTCTTTTCTGTATCAATCATTTTTTCAAAAATAATTCCGCCTTTAAACATTCCTTTTAAAAAAGGATGAATTTCTTTACCTAAATCGGTTAAGCTATATTCAACTCTTGGAGGAACTTCAGGAAATATTTTTCTGTTTATTAAATTATCTGCTTCCAATTCTTTCAATTGTTTGGTCATCATACGTTCACTAATATCGGGTATCAACTTCACCAGTTCGTTGTACCTTTTATTTCCTTGCGAAAGGTGTAAAATAATAGTGCTTTTGCGTTTTCCTTTAAACACATTTATAAAAGTATCTATTGGACAATAACTTTTTTTCATTTTTTTTACGTATTAAACCTTTAATTTATACAAAACAGCACAAAATGTTCGTAAGTGAATGATTTGTAAGCTCTTGTATACATTGTTTTATTAGTCGAAATTTGTAGCTAAATTAACAAAAAGAAAGTTAAAATGATGAATGATAAATTGAGTTTCAAGGCTTTTAGAGTTGAAGAAGAAAATGGAAAATTTAGTTCTGCAATTAAAGAAATGCCTTTTATGGAATTAGAGCAAGGCGAAATTTTAGTTAAAGTTCACTATAGTTCATTAAACTATAAAGATGCTTTATCAGCGAGTGGAAACAAAGGTGTTACTAGAAATTATCCACATACACCAGGAATTGATGCAGTTGGAACCATAGTTTCAACTACTTCTGATAAATTTAATATTGATGAATCTATTATTGTAACTAGCTATGATTTGGGGATGAATACCGATGGAGGTTTTGCCGAATATGCAAAAGTTCCTGAAAATTGGGTAGTAAAACTACCAGAAGGTCTTTCAATGAAAGAAGCTATGATTATTGGAACAGCCGGTTTAACAGCAGGTATGTCAGTTTTAAGATTGGTTGAAACGGTAAAGCCAGCAGACGGAACAATTGTTGTTTCGGGAGCTACCGGAGGCGTAGGATCAGTAACTATAATGATCTTAAATAAATTAGGTTATAAAGTTGCCGCAATTACAGGAAAAGAAACTGAAAAACAATATTTATTAGATTTAGGCGCTGATGAAGTTATTTTACGTAAAGATTTTGAAGCACTTCAAAATAGACCGTTATTAAAGCCATTATTTGCAGGAGGGATTGATACTGTTGGAGGTGTAATTTTAGAAAATATTATAAAATCTACAAATCCGTTAGGTGTTGTTACTGCTTGTGGAAATGCAGCTTCAATAAAATTAGAGTTAACTGTTTTTCCATTTATTTTAAGAGGAATTTCGTTAATAGGAATTGATTCTCAAAATTATCCAATGCAATATAGGGAGCAGGTTTGGAATAAATTAGCCGATGCTTGGAAATTAAATAATTTAGAAGCAAATGCGACTACTATTTCTTTAGATGAATTAAATGAAAAATTAAGTTTAATGTTAGCAGGAAAATTAAAAGGAAGAACCGTTTTAAAGTTGATTTAAAAAAGAATAAAAAAGCCGAAGAATTTTTTTCGGCTTTTTTATTCTTTTTTAATTTAATAACTCATTTCTACAATTTTTTCAACGTCGCTAGGGGTTACTTTTCCGTGTTCTCCTAAACCTTTCCATCCACGCTCTTCAAAACGTTTTGAAATTTGTTGTGCAGTTCCTTCATAACTTTCAGTATAATCAGATAAGTTAGTTTTAATTCCTAAAGATTGGAAAAATGCTGTTGTTTTTTCAATTCCAGCTTTTGCTTTTTCTTCTTTAGTTCCTTCAGTAACATTCCAAACTCGTTCTGCATATTGCGCTAATTTTTCCTTTTTATCTTCAAAATTTAAGGTGTAATGACTTCTGGCTATAATAGCTAAAGTTCGAGCATGATCAATTCCATACAATGCGGTTAATTCATGACCAATCATATGAATTGCCCAATCTGAAGGAACTCCTTGTTGAATTAATCCATTTAAAGCCATAGTACAACTCCACATAAAGTTTGCCGCAGCATTATAATCTGAAGTATCTTTTAAAATAGCAGGGGCAACTTCAATTAAAGTTTGTAAAATGCTTTCAGCAAATCGATCTTGTAATTTTGCATTTACAGGATAGGTCATATATTGTTCTAAAACATGAGTAAAAGCATCTGCCAACCCGTTAGCAATTTGGCGTTGTGGAATTGATTTTACCACTTCAGGATCTAAAACTGAAAATACTGGGAATAATCCAGGTCCTCCCATAGCCAATTTTTCTTTTGTTTCTGCACGTGTTATAACGGCTCCAGAGTTCATTTCAGAACCAGTAGCAGGTAATGTTAATACGGTTCCAAATGGTAACCCTTTTAAAGAACGAATGTTTTTAGATAAAATATCCCAAGGAGTTTCACCTTCAAATAAAGCAGCAGCGGATAAAAATTTTGTTCCGTCAATAACAGAGCCTCCACCTACAGCTAGTAAAAAAGTAATATTTTCTTCTTTAATAACTTTTAAAGCATCCATTAAAACTGCATATTCAGGATTTGCTGGAATGCCTCCAAATTCAATAACTTCGAAATTTGAAATGGCTTTTTTAACTTGTTCATAAATTCCATTTTTTTTAATACTACCTCCTCCATAAAGCATTAAAATTTTTGCATTTTTTGGAATTTCATTAGTAAGATTTTCTATTTGATTTTTACCAAATAAAATCTTTGTCGGATTTTTATATTCAAAATTATTCATAATAGGTGTTTTTATTCAATTATTGTTACTAAATCTTCAGAGCTTTTTCTCACTTTTTTTAAATTAACTAACCAATCTTTTTCAGTATCTCTATAACCTAAAGGAAGCATAACAGCACTTCTTAATCCTTTTTCTCTAAGATTTAATATTTCATCTAAAGCTGCAGGATCAAATCCTTCAATTGGCGTAGCGTCAACTTCTTCATATGCTGCCGCAATAATAGAAGCACTAAAAGCAATATAGGCTTGTTTTGCTGCATGATTAAAGTTTATTTCAGGATCTTGTTTTGGATAAAGGCCAAGTAATTTTTGACGGTAATTTTCCCATCCTTCATTTTTAAATCCACGAATTTCATTAGTTAAGTCGAACATTTTATTAATTCTGTCTTCGGTATATGTGTCCCAAGCTGCAAAAACTAATAAGTGAGAACAATCTGTAATAACCGATTGATTCCAAGCAATAGCCTTAATTTCTTCCTTTATTTGAGGATTTTTTATCACCAAAATTTCAAAAGGTTGTAAACCACTTGATGTTGGAGCCAATCGTGCTGCCTCAATAATTCTATCCACTTTTTCTTGAGGTACTTCTTTTTTATTCATTGCTTTTGCAGCGTACCTCCAGTTTAATTTATCTAATAATTCCATAATTTTAATTTCTATTTTTAGTTATTAAGTATTCTTTAATTTAATTTTTATAAAATGAATGTTTATTCTTTTTTGTTGTAAACTTTTATACTGTCCCAAGCAATTTGAAATGCATTATCAAGCTTAATTTTATTAAACTTACATTCTTTTTTATGTTTGGTTTGTGTTAAAAAAGCCAAAGGATAAATGGTAAAAGCGTACAAAATATATGGAGAAACGTTTTTAATACTTCCTTCTTTTTGTCCTCTTTCCCATAAAGATAATAATGGTTGTAAATGTTTTAATCCTTCTAATCTACTAGCTTCATCCACCATAGGAGTGTTGTCGCATTGCGATAAAAAATTGGCTTCTTCTATGTATGTTAATTTAAAATCAGCAATTTGATACCAAATGTTTTTAAATCCTTTTTTTACAGGTAAATTTTCATTAAAATTTAAAAATGCATGTTTGCTAAATGCTGCTTTAACTTCTAAATACAACTGGTTTATTAAATCTTGTTTGTTTTCAAAATAGATATAAATAGTTGCAGGAGAAACTTCAGCCATTTTTGCTATTTTCGACATAGGTGTATCATGAAATCCATTGTTATTTACTAAATGCAGCGTAGCATTTAATAAAGAAGTTCTTTTTTTATCACATTTTTGTCGAATAGCCATAAACTTTATTTTGATGCAAATATACAATATAATTTTACAAAATGAATGAACATTCATTTTGTAAAATATTAAATTTTTATTAAAATTAGAAAATAGTACTTTTACACTTTACATAATTATGGCAATTAAAAATCAATTAAAAGATAAACTTCATCCTAAAAATATACACCGAAATGGTTATAATTTTAAGGCGTTAATTAGAGTTTATCCAGCGTTAAAAGAATTTGTATTTATTAATAAATTTGGAACAGAAACCATTGATTTTTCAAATGCAAAAGCTGTAAAATCAATGAATACAGCTTTGTTGTTTACATATTATAAGCTTTCTTTTTGGGATTTTCCTGAATCAAATTTATGTCCAGCTATTCCTGGTAGAGCTGATTATATTCATCATTTAAATGATTTATTGAAATTTTCTGGATTAACTAATAAGGTTAAAATTTTAGATATTGGAACAGGAGCAAGTTGTATTTATCCAATTCTTGGAAATGCCATTTATGATTGGAAATTTGTTGGAACAGACACCGATGAAAATTCCTTAAAAAGTGCTGGTAAAATTTTAAAAAAGAATAAATTAACGCAATTTATTGAACTAAAACAGCAACTAGATTCAGAAAATATTTTTAAAGGAATTATAAATAAATCGGATAAATACACAGCAACCATGTGTAATCCGCCGTTTTATAAGTCAGAAGAAGAAGCTATGTTAGCTAATGAAAGAAAACGAAAAGGACTGAAAATTATTGATAAAGCATCTTTAAGAAATTTTAGTGGAAAACAGCAAGAATTATGGTATAAAGGAGGTGAAAAAGCATTTGTTCATACTTATTTATATGAAAGTTCCATGTTTAAAAAACAGTGTTTTTGGTTTACTAGTTTAATTTCAAAAAAGGAAAACGTAAAAGGAATGTATGATTCTTTGGAAAAACTTGGCGCAACAGAGATTAAAACAATTCCAATGCAGCAAGGAAATAAAATTACACGTATTGTTGCTTGGACTTTTTTAAATGAAAAAGAACAGAAAGAATGGAATTAACGTTTTATAATTAATACCAACGTTTTTTATTTTTTTTAGAAGCAGCAGATTTTCGCCCTTTTTTAGTATTACTTCCTCGTTTTATATAAACTTCTGGTTTTGCATTTGGGTCAAGCAAAAAAGGATGTTCAGTTTCAACAGGAATGGATTTTCCAATTAATTTTTCAATAGTTAGGATATAGGTTTTTTCATCCGCAGCACAAAAAGAATAAGAATTTCCTTCATTTCCAGCTCGTCCAGTTCTTCCAATTCTATGAACATAGGTTTCAGGAACATTTGGAATATCAAAATTAATAACAGCATCTAAATTATCAATATCAATTCCACGCGAAGCAACATCCGTAGCAATTAAAATGCTTACTTGTTTGTTCTTAAATTTATTTAAAGCCTCTTCTCTAGCACTTTGTGTTTTGTCTCCGTGAATACTATCTGCTTTGTATCCATTTTTACGAAGCATTTTTTCTAATTTTTTAACTCCAAATTTAGTACGTCTAAAAATAAGGATATCACCTTTTACATTGTTTCTTAGCAGGTATAAGCATAATTCCATTTTTTTAGTTTTTGGAACGTAATACAAGGATTGATTGACACTTTCAGCAGCAGAAGATTTTGGAGTTACATCAACAGTAACAGGATTTTTTAAAATAGTATTTGCTAGTTCCACAACTTTTGAAGGCATGGTTGCAGAAAATAAAAGCACTTGCTTTTCTTTTTTACATAAACGTTCAATTTTTTTAACATCATTTATAAAGCCCATATCTAACATTAAATCTGCTTCATCTAACACTAAAGTTTCAATATAATCAAGGTTTACACAATCTTGTTTGTGTAAATCAAGTAATCTTCCAGGTGTGGCAATTAAAATATCAACTCCTTTTTTTAATATTTCTTTTTGCGGCTCAATAGAAGTTCCACCAAATAAAACAGTACTTTTTAAATTCGTATATTTTCCATAAGTTTTAAAACTTTCTTCAATTTGAATAGCCAATTCACGCGTAGGGCTTATAACAAGAGCCTTTATTTTTTTTACTTTTTTTCCAGAGTCTTGCTTATCAAATAACAGTTGTAAAATGGGTAAAGCAAAAGCAGCTGTTTTACCAGTTCCTGTTTGAGCTGTAGCAATTAAATCTTTTTTATCTAATACAAATGGAATTGTTTTTTCTTGTACAGGAGTTGCTAGTTCGTACTTGCTTTCCGAAATAGCTTTTAAAATAGGTTTATTTAAGTGAAGGTCTTTAAATTGCATAAAAGTTGTTTAGAACAAAAATTTTTGCAAAGATACACATATTTACAAGCTCTTTATTTGTAACATTAGTGTAATTAATTTTACTTATTTTTATAAAGCTTTAATCATTAAAAATAATAGCGTCATGCATAAAATGAAAAACAGCAATTGGGTGATTGTTTTAATTCTTTCAGTAGTATTTCTAATATCATCAACACAAACTTTTGCACAACGAAAAAAAAATAAATTGAAAGACTCTAAAAAGTATGAGCTAACAGATAACATGTTGAAAATGTTAAGTTTTAGGAGTGTAGGACCAGCAGCTTATTCTGGTCGCATTTCTGATTTAGCAGTAAATCCTAATAATAACTCTGAATATTATGTTGGAGTAGCTTCAGGAGGTTTATGGAAAACAACCAATCATGGAACAACCTTTAAACCAATTTTTGATAAACAATCCGTATACTCCATAGGTTGTTTAGCTATGGACCCAAATAATTCAAATGTTGTTTGGGTTGGTACAGGAGAAAATAATAGCCAACGTAATTTAGCTTACGGAAATGGAGTTTATAAAACTACAGATGGTGGAAAAACGTTTACTAATATGGGCTTAAAAACAAGTTCGCAAATTGGTAAAATAATGATTGACCCTAGAAACAGCAACGTTGTTTATGTTGCTTCACAAGGACAAGCTTGGGGACCAGGAGGAGAACGAGGGCTTTATAAAACTACAGACGGAGGAAAATCTTGGAAGCGAGTTCTTGAAATTGGTGCTTATACTGGAGTATCAGATATGGAAATGGATCCTAGAAACCCTGACATTTTATATGCAGCTTCACATCAAAGAGAAAGAAGGGTATATTCTAAAATTAATGGAGGTCCAGAATCTGCAATTTATAAATCAGTTGATGCAGGAAAAAATTGGACAAAACTCACCAAAGGTTTACCAAAGGGAGATGTTGGTAGAATTGGACTTGCACTATCTCCTGCGAATCCTGATATTATATATGCAGTAATTGAATTACCTGAAAATAAAAGTGGATTTTACAGGTCAAGTGATTTAGGAGAAAGTTGGGAAAAAAGAAGTGATAAAGGAACTACAAGCCCGCAATATTATAATGAACTATATGCAGATCCTGTAAATCCTAATGTAGTATTTTTGATGGATACGCGTGCAGGTCGTTCAAAAGACGGAGGAAAAACATGGGAAAATATTGAAGGTAATAATAAGCATGTTGATAATCATGCAATTTGGATTAATCCAAATGATACAAATCACTATTTAGTTGGGTGCGACGGTGGATTATATGAAACTTATGATGGCGCAAAAACTTGGCAGTTTATGAGTAATCTTCCAATAACACAATATTATCATGTTAGAGTGGATAATGATTATCCTTTTTATAATATGTACGGAGGAGCACAAGATAATGGCTCTTGGTTTGGACCATCTAAAACACATAGACGTTTTTTAGTTAATGCCGATTGGACTTACACTATTGGGGGAGATGGTTACTTATCTATTCCCGATCCAAATAATCCAAATATTTCATATCATGAATCACAATATTGTGGTATTAAAAGACATGATGAATCCACAGGGAATAGTGTTTTTATACAACCTCAACCTACAATTGAAGAAGAATATCGTTGGAATTGGAATACGCCATATTTATTAAGTTCATATAATTCAAAAACTCTTTATATAGCAGGTAATTATGTGTTTAAAAGTACGGATATGGGTGGAACCTGGAAAAAAATAAGTGGTGATTTAACAAGACAAATAGATCAGAATAGTTTACCAATGATGGGCAAAATGTGGGGACCTGAAGCCGTAGCAAAAAATTTATCAACCTCTAAATTCGGAAATATTTTCGCATTAGCTGAATCACCTTTAAAACAAGGAATGCTATATGTGGGTACGGATGATGGATTAATTTGGGTAACAGAAAATGATGGTGAAAACTGGACTAAATATGATAAATTTACTGGAGTTCCAGAAATGACTTTTGTAAATTATATTTTACCATCTCAACACGATGAAAGCACAGTTTACGCATGTTTTGATGGAAGAAAAAACAATAGTGATTTTACACCATATTTAATAAAAAGTACTGATAAAGGTAAAACTTGGACTTCAATAGCTTCAAATTTACCAAAAGGGACAGTGTATGCTATTCAAGAAGATTTTAAAAATCCTAATATTTTGTTTATTGGAACTGAATGGGGAGTTTGGACAACTATAGATGGTGGCAAAAAATGGGTTCAGTTAAAAAATGGAATTCCGCCAATTCAAGTTAAAGATTTAACGATTCAAAAACGTGAAAATGATTTGGTGATAGCAACTTTTGGTCGTGGATTTTATGTGTTAGATAACTATTCTGCATTACGAGAATTAAGCGAAGAAATAAATAATAAAGAAGCTCATGTTTTTGATATTAAAGATGCACTTTTATATTTTCCTTCTAGTAATTTAAATTATCAAGGCGATGTTCATTTTAGAACACCAAACCCAAATCCTTCTGCTAAATTTGAATATTACATTAAAACTGGGCACGAAACTTTAAAACAAAAAAGAGTTAAAGCTCAAAAAGCAGCTGAAATATTGGGTAAATTTATTTATCCTACAGAAGAAGAATTATTAGCAGAAAGTAAAGAATCTAAACCTTTATTGGTCTTTACAATTTATGATGCTTCTGGTAATATTATGAGAAAACTAAACTCACCTCTTAAAAGTGGATATAATAGTATTAGTTGGAATTTATCATATTTAACTCGTAGTGGAGCTAAAGTTCCTCCAGGAAATTATAAATTGGCAATAGATAAAAAAATTGATGGGAATTTTACACGAATTATTGAAGGAAAACCTTTTAAAGTAATTTCACTTCCAAATGCACTTGGAACACCAAATTATGTAACTAATTTTAATTTTCAAAAGGATGTTGTAGGTTTAAATGCAAAAGTAGCTTCAGCTAGAGGTAAAATTAAAGATATGAATACTAGAATTGAAAGCATCAGAAAAACACTTGCAAAAACACCAGTTGAAGCAAATGTATTAGTTAATAAAATGGATGATTTACAAAAAGAAATTGATAAAATTTCAAAAGTAATTATTGGTGGATTAGGTGCTAAAAACAGTGTTTTAAGTAGAATAAGATTTGCTTTATATACAACAAGTTCTGCACAAGTTGATATTACAGGTACTCAAAAAGAACAGTTTAAACTTGCGGAAAAGGATTTTAAAAATGAAGAAGTAACTTTAAATAAATTATTTGAAGTAAAACTTCCGGCATTAGAAAAAGAGTTTGAAGAAGTAGGTGGGGTTTTGTTTAATAACCAACCTAATAGAAGGTCTTATGAAGATTAGCTAACAAAAAAGGCAACCAATTGGTTGCCTTTTATATTTATATTAACTTTTCTTTAATTCAAGAGCTATGGTTTTAATCATTTCGTTGAATTCTTTTTTCTCATATAAACGTGAAAGAAAAATTATTTTTCCATTTTTATCTATAACAATATTACGGGTGACTCCAGAATTTGGCAGGGTAAACTTATCAAAAAGACTTCCGTCAGTGTCTATTGCAAAAGGATAGCTGACTTTCATTTGGCTAATAAAACGATTTACTTTTTCTGAATTTTCTTTTAAATCCATTCCAATTAAAATAAAATCATCATTTTTAAAACGTTGCCAAACTTCTTTTTCTAAATGAGGCATTTCTTTTCTACAAACGCTACACCACGAAGCTGTAAATTGTAATATCGCAACTTTTCCTTTTAAGGATTCATTGGTTATTTTGGTGCCATCCATTAAAGAAAATTCTAATTTAGGAGCTTGTTCTCCAACTTTAACTTTATACCCTCTTGTAGAATTTTCTTGAGCATGTAAAAAAGTTGATAAAGTAAAAAAAAGTAGTATTAGTAGTTTTTTCATAAAATGATTTATTTAAAGTTTTAAATTTATTGGATAAAGTTAATCTTCTTTTAACAATTTTTCTATGTTTTTAACATCTCCATAAAGCACAATAATATCTCCTGCATTTAAAACCGTTTTAGAGGTTGCTACACCTTGTGCTTTTCTAACTTTTCGAGATATTCCTACTAAGTTTTTTTGTTTTGTTATGGTAATTGTAGTTAAAACAACTACGTTGAAATTTTTACCAAAATCGAGTTCTAATAAAGTTTTTCCTTCGTATTTTTTAGGAACAGTTGCTTCAATAATACTATAATTTCCTTCTACTTCAAAGGAATCAATAACACCTTTAAGGTTTAATTTTTTCGCCCATCTTTCAGCAGTTTCATCTTCAGGATGCACAAACTCTTCAATGCCCATTGCTTCCAATACACCTTCGTGTAAAGGCGAAACAGCTCTACCAATTAATCGTTTAACATTTAATCGTTTCATTAGTGCAGTTGCCATAATATTAACTCCTTCATTTTCACCAATACAAATAATAACTACATCGGTATCTTTTAATGGTAAATACGTTACGGCTTGTGGATCGGTACAATCTAAGCAGACTGTGTGTGTAATATTTTCTTTTAAGGCTTCTACCTTAGTCATTTTGTTATCCACACCTATAACTTCGTTACCCGTTCTAGTAAGTCTTTCTGCTAAAGATGTTCCAAAATTTCCAAGTCCAATTATTATATATTTCATTTTTTTGAAATTAGTTTATTAAAATTTCTTCCGTTGGATGCGAGTATTTTGTGTGTGCTATTTTCTTTAAAAAAGAAATTAGTAAGGTTAACATACCAACTCTACCAATAAACATGGTTATTACTAATATAATTTTACTAGTATCAGAAAGTGTACTAGTAATACCTAAGCTTAATCCTACTGTACTAAATGCTGAAAAGCATTCAAAAACAATGGACATCATATCTTTATCTCCATCAAAAATAGTTATAAAAAAAACAGCAAATCCAATTACAATTAAAGATAATGAAATTACAGAAAAAGCTCTTTTTATAGAGATTTCAGCTATTTCTCTATGAAAAATTTCAGTTTTATTTTTACGTTTGGCTATGCTAAAAATATTTAAAGTTGCAATAGCAAAAGTACTAGTTTTTATACCGCCACCAGTTGAAGCAGGCGAAGCACCTACCCACATTAAAAATATAATTAGTAAAATAGTTGGCGCTTGTAATGATGCCATATTTATTGTGTTAAATCCTGCTGTTCTTGGAGTTACTGCTCCAAAAAAGGCTCCTACAATTTTACCAAAAACACTTTGATTAGCTAAAGAATGATTATATTCTAATATATAGAAAAACAATGAGCCAAAAACTATTAAAAGAGCTGTTGTAATAACAACCAATTTGGTGTTAATGTTTATTACCCAAGGCATATGAATTGCACTTTGTTTATCTTCAAAAATTTTAATTCTATTTTTAACTAAATGGTGCAGATATTTAAAGAAGTTGAAAATAATAGGGAAACCTATTCCTCCTAAAATAATTAGAAAAGCTATTACAATATGTAGTGGATAATTAAATCGATATCCAACTTCGTATAAATTATTGCTTAATGTTGAAAATCCAGCATTACAAAATCCTGAAACGGCATGAAAAATTGAAAAAAAGATACGATCGTTTAAATTTGGAATTAAGGTAGTACTTAAACTTCTAAAAATTAAAATAGCGCCAATTGCTTCAATTGAAAATGTAATCACTATAATTTTTTTTATAACACTAAATACTTCAGCAATTTTCTCAGAATTTGTCATATCGCTTAACATTAGCTGATTTTTATAAGAAGAAACTCCTTTAAAAAAGTAGCTAAAAAAGCTAGCAAAAGTCATTATTCCTAAACCACCTAATTGCATTAAAAATATTAAAACTATTTGCCCAAAGTGTGTAAAATAAGTTCCAGTATCTACAACAACTAAACCTGTTACACAAACCGCACTTGTTGAGGTAAATAAAGCATTTACAAATGTAATTCCGTTATGAGTAGATTTTGGGAGCATCAGTAAAATAGCACCAATCATAATTATCATAAAAAAGCTAAGTACAAATAGTTGTGCAGGATTAAGTTTCTCTTTTAATAAGTTAAAATCAATTAAAGATATTTCACGAATAAACACAATAAAAGTTCCAAATTGTAGCCAAATTCTGTCATTTAAAAAATCGATATCAAAAAGGTTTAAATGGTGAAATAACAGTACTAAAAGAATAATTGAAAAAACTATATCAAAAAGTAAGGCTTCTATTTTTTGAATATATTTTTGTTTAAAAAAACGGAAAATATTTGCTAAAATTCCAATGCTAATAGTTATTAGATAAAGCCAAAATAAATTTTGTTGAAAATTTTCAGATTGAAGCACGCCATAATCCATGATTATACCAATTACAGCTATAAAACTCAACAAAAAAGGTATTTTATTAAATTTTCGTAGTACTTGTTTTAATTTCAGCATTTGTTTTTTTGTTGATAGTTATTGCCTTAATAAACTAAAATGTCCACTATAATTTTTTATTACTCCTATAGAATTGGTTAACTTTACGGTAAACCAATAATCTGAAGAAGGTAATCTTTTTCCATTAAAAATTCCGTCCCAACCTTTATTATCAGATGGATCTAGTTCTTTCAATAATTTCCCAAATCTATTAAAAATAAATATTTTAGACACAGGATAAAAATCAGTTGAGAAACCTTGAAGTTGCCAAGTATCATTAACACCATCATTATTTGGTGTAAAATGTTTTGGAAAACCTAAAATAGGAATTTCTATTTGATCATATCCACACATAGTATTATCAAGTATATAAATCGTGTGAAAACCGGGTAATAAATTTTCAAAAGTGTTATATTCTTGATAAGGACCTTCAATGTTATCTATAGAAAACGTGTAATTTCCATTTCCAAAATTACTTATATTTTTTATAGTGATAGAATTATTATTTGAATTATCTATAATTTCAAAATCATTTAAGGAAAGATTTAAATTTATTGGAGTTTTAGTGTATTGTACAGTTGCTTTTACAGGTGTTCTATTTGGAGAAGAACATCCATTTGATAAAGCATCTACATAATAAGTTGTACTTTCAGAAATAAAAGGCGTTTCAAATATGCTTCCCGTTGAAATAGATTCAGTGCTAGTAAGTGAATTATACCAAGATATTATTCCTTCAGAAGCAGTTGCTTTTAAAGTTGCAATACCTGCATCACAAATGGTATCATTTGTTGTTGAAGTTATGGTAGGAATATTATGTATAGTTGCAACAATTGGTTTACGCTCACCTTCTGTACATCCATTTACTGATGCTAACACATAATATGTTGTAGTAGCTGTTAAAACAGGTGTGTTAAAACTAGTTCCCATAAAAATTGAAGATGCATTTGTTGGAGAGTCAAACCAAATAACATCGCCTTCTGAAGCTGAAGCTTTTAATGTTACTGAACCCGCACCACAATTTTCAGCATCTGTTGTTGATATAATAGATGAGACTGTAATTTTTGTACTTGCCGAAATGTTTAAAGTTGGGTCTCCAGGCATTCCACCATATTCAACAATATATCCTTTGGGTTGGTAATCTCCACCAGAATCTCCAGTATTTTTTAAATCATTCCAAGAACCTATTATTCCAACATTTGGAGCAGTAATATGGGCATAATCTTCATCTCCTAAATTATTAGGTTCTCCAGTATTCCAATTAGCAAAAGGAATATCGGTACCAGTTGTAGATCCATTACTAGCACCAAACCAAAAAGTTTTTCCAGCTTCAGGACCAGTCATCCATTTCCATGTTCCTTCATTTTCAGCATCACTTCCACCAATCCAACCAGTTCCAGTAGTTTGCTTTCCTGTAAGTTGAGCTTCATCTGCAGAAGTAATTGTGGCTAAATAACCTTTCAAACCATAGTGTGTTTTAGATGCTGCAGCTGCTTTAGCACTTGTCCATGTAATTCCAATATCAGAAACATATTCATAATAATGACCAGTTGAAGGTAAATAATTAGATTCATCTAAAGTGAAAGAAAATTGCTTTTCTCCTGAAATAGTTGCGTTAGTACTGTTGAAAATAACATCTTTAACAGCAGCTATTAAATCATTATAAGTTGTGGTTGTAGAATTTATGACTTCCAATTTTAATTTTCCTTCAGAAGAACTCCAAGAAGCAGAAATATTAGGATGTGAAGCTACGTTTGTTAAAAGTAAAGTGTCCTCTCCATTGCTATAATTTTCTGAGATTTGAATATAAACAGTGTTTATTTGTTCGCTACCAGGCGTAATATCAAAATCTGTAACTATATTAGTATCAGAAAGTGGACAATAATTTTGATTACCTGTTGCTGTGATAGTTGGGGAAGTAGTTGTTTGAGAATAACTATATATTGCAAATAATAAAAAATTAAAAAAAGAAACAAGTAATAGGCTATATTTCATGGTAATAGGAAATCCTCTAAAAACTCTTCAAAAGTACAAAACAATTAAATTACTTATATTTTTTTATTATTTTCTTTTTTTTGATGTGTAATTTTTATTTTAAAATTGTAAAGTTTGTTACTATATATGAATGATAATTCTTTTAAATTTACCTCTTTAAAATAAAAATTAAATATGACAAATAAAATAGAAGTTAGTTGGAAAGGTCAAATGCTTTTTGAGTCGGTTACGGATGAAGGAAGTGTATTAATTGATGCAGATGAAGCTGTTGGTGGACAAGGAAAAGGGTTGCGTCCAAAGAAAATGATGCTTACTTCTTTAGCTGGTTGTACAGCTATGGATGTTACGTCTTTACTAAAAAAAATGAGAGCTGAAGTTGATGGATTTAAAGTTTTAGTGGAAGCTAATTTGACGGATGAGCACCCAAAATATTATGATAAAGTGCATGTTACTTATCAGTTTTTTGGAAGTGATTTTAAAAAGGACAAAATTGAAAAATCTGTAAATTTATCTGTAGAAAGATATTGCGGCGTTTTTGAAATGTTCCGTCAATTTTCTGATATTTCTCACGAAATAGTTTATATAAATCAATAAAATAATTTACTTACTTTTGAGGAAAAAGCAATGCTATGCAATGGAAATTAAAACCAGTTTCAAATCCTCAAACAGTTAATAAATTAAGTAAGGCTTTACAAGTTAATACTACGTTAGCAAATTTATTAGTTCAACGTGGGATTGAAACTTACGATGAAGCTAAAGATTTTTTTCGTCCAAACTTAGCTAATTTGCATAATCCATTTGCTATGAAAGATATGGATTTAGCAGTACAACGAATAGAACGAGCTATAAATAATGGGGAAAATATTCTAATTTATGGCGATTATGATGTGGATGGCACAACTTCTGTTTCTTTAGTTTCTTCGTATTTAAAAACCTTATATTCTAATGTAGCAACGTATATTCCAGATAGATATAAGGAAGGTTATGGCATTTCATTTAAAGGAATTGATTTTGCCGAAGACAATGATTTTACCCTAATTATAGCTCTAGATTGCGGAATTAAAGCTTTGGATAAAGTAGCTTACGCAACCAAAAAAGGAATTGATTTTATTATTTGTGATCATCATAGACCTGGAAATGAAATTCCAAAAGCAGTAGCTGTTTTAGATCCTAAACGTACAGATTGTGAATATCCGTATAAAGAGCTATGTGGTTGTGGTATTGGCTTCAAATTAATTCAAGCTTTGGCAAGTAATCAAAATCAAACTATAAATGATTTAGTGGAATATTTGGATTTAGTTGCAATTGCAATTGGTGCAGATATTGTTCCTATTACTGGTGAAAACAGAATTTTAGCTTATTTTGGATTACAAGTAATAAACCAAAGTCCAAGAAATGGCATAAAAGCCATGATTCATCAAGTTAAAAAAAAGGAACTAACTATAACAGATTTGGTTTTTATAATTGCTCCTAGAATTAATGCAGCTGGAAGAATTAAACATGGTAACTATGCAGTGGAACTTTTAACGGAACTAGATTTTGAAACTGCAGTTGATTTTGCCGGATCAATAGAACAATATAATATCGATAGGAAACAGCTAGATAAATCTATTACTATTGAAGCATTGCAGCAGATAGAAACTAATAAAGAAGAAAACAATTACACCTCTGTTGTTTATGATGAAAATTGGCATAAAGGCGTTATTGGTATTGTTGCTTCACGATTAATTGAAACGTTTTATCGCCCAACATTGGTTTTTACTAAAAGCGGTGATGAATTAGCTGCATCTGCACGAAGTGTAAAAGGATTTGATGTATACAATGCGTTAGAACAATGCGTTGAATTTATAGAACAATTCGGTGGACATAAATATGCGGCAGGATTAACTTTAAAAGAAGAAAATTATGCTGATTTTAAAGCTAAGTTTGAAGAAGTTGTAAAAAATACAATTTCCGAAGAATCACGCACACCTGAAATAAGTATTGATACTGAAATTAGTTTATCGGAAATCACTCCAAAATTTTATCGAATTATAAAACAACTGGCTCCATTTGGTCCTCAAAATATGAAACCAGTTTTTATGGCAACTGGGCTTCGTGATAATGGTTTTGGCAAAGTAGTTGGCGAAGATAAAACACATTTGAAATTAAATATCATTGAAGGAGTTAATCAAAAAACCTATAACGCTATTGGATTTAACTTAGGGAATAAATTACCATTAATTCAACAAAAAAATACTTTTAAAATCGCTTTTTGTATTGATGAAAACCATTGGAATGGTTATACAAGTTTGCAATTTGTTTTAAAAGATATTCAAAAAGATTAATTTTTGTAATCTCTTATCAAGTAAATATAAGATGGATAATGATCACTGTAACCACCTGTAAAATAGCCATAACCCCAACTTCTATAAGGATAACCTTTGTATTTCCCGGTTTGTGTAGTTAAATATTGAGGTTTAAAAACTCCAGCTTTGTAAAACTTAAAACCACTGTCACTAGAGTTGTTTTTAGAATTTAGTAGTGGAGAAGTAAACATAATTTGATCAAATAAATTTAAATTATCTCGGTAAACCAAAGTATTATTTCCTCTTCTAAATAAATCTTCCATTGGGTTGTATATATCTCCTTTGTGTACATTTTTCTTTTTTGCTTTGGTTTTTAAAACGGTTTTTAAACTTTTATTGGTTGGATCATCATTTAAATCACCCATAATTATAATTTTAGCATTTGGATCCGTTTTTCTGACTTTTGCAATAATTTGAGTATTTAAATATGCTGCTTTTTCTCGTTTAACACTACTTTTTTTCTCTCCACCTCTTCTTGATGGCCAATGATTTACAATAAAATGTATCAATTCTCCATCTAAATAACCTGTAACTAATAATTGATCTCTCGTATAAATTCGTTTTCCATCAGCTTCCCAAAGTTTAAGCTCAAAAGTTTCTTGATCTGTTGGAGTGAAATGACTTTTTTGATACAACATGGCTACATCAATTCCTCTTAAATCGGGAGAATCAAAATGAATGATACCATAATTTTTGTTTTTTAAATAAGGAGTTTTTAATAAATCTTCAATAACTTGTTGGTTTTCAACTTCAGCTATACCAATTATTACAGGGCTAGCAGAATTTTCTTTAGTGCCAATTTCAGAAAGAACTTTAGCCATGTTGTTAACTTTTTTAGCATAAATAGCAGTTCTATTTTCTTTAATTTCCATTATAGGACTTGCTTCATCGTTTTTAGTTGGATCATTTATGGTATCAAATAAATTTTCCAAATTATAAAATGCAATTGTCCGAATTTGATATTTTTTTTGTGCAAAATTAGCTTGCAAAAAAATTAAAAATGTTATAAGTATTACTATAGTTTTTTTCATGGAAATTTATTTAACAATACAAATTTAACAACAAAAGATGAGCTAAAATAATTTAAGATAACACTTTTTGTTTTCAATTAAATGTTGTTTATTTGATTAAAATAATTGCTAATGAAAAAAGTACTTGCCACAGCTTTGCTGTGCATTTTTGTGTTTGTTAAAATATCTGCACAAACAAACACGATAATTGAAGGAACTATTTTTGAAAGAAACTCTGAAAAGGCTTTAGAAGGCGTAAATATTAGTGTACAAAACACAATTATTCAAACTATTTCTGATGCAAATGGTAGTTTTAAATTGAAAAATGTTTCAACAGGAAATATTATTGTTGAAGTTAATTTAAGCGGATATCAAATTCAAAAAATACCAGTTGAAATTATAGATAACCAAACAATTAATCTGGGAACAATTTATTTAGAGCCAATGGTTTTAGATGACCAAAATGCTAATTTAATTTCCTTAACAGATGACGGAAATAGAAATTCCGATTATATTTCTGGATTATTCCAATCTTCAAAAGACGCTTATTTAAAAGCAGCAGCCTTTAATTTTAGCCAAGCTTGGTTTAAAGTTAGAGGATATGATTCTAGTTATGGATCTATTTTAATAAACGGATTAGAAATGAATAAATTATACGATGGAAGACCACAATGGAGTGACTGGGGAGGTTTAAATGATGTGTTTAGAAATCAAGAATTTACCAATGGATTAGCAGCATCTGATAATGCCTTTGGAAATATTTTAGGAACTACAAATTTTACAACAAGAGCTTCCGAATATCGAGAAGGAGGAAAAGTGTCATTTGCCTCAACAAATAAAAGCTACACAGGCAGAGCAATGGCAACCTACGCAACAGGTTTAAGCAATAAAAAATGGGCTATGGTGGTTTCCGCTTCTAGGCGAATTGCAGATGAAGGCTATTTAAATGGAACATCGTATAATGCTTATTCTGCTTTTATAGCTGCTGAAAAAAAATTCAATAAACACCATAGTTTAAATATAACAGCTATTTTAAGTTCAAACAGAAGAGGAAAATCTTCCCCAAACACACAAGAAGTATATAATTTAAAAGGTTATAAATACAATGCTTATTGGGGATATCAAGAAGGAGATAAACGAAATTCAAGAATTAAAGAAATAGTGGAGCCAATTATAATGTTAACTCATTATTATCAAACGGATAAAACTAAAATAACCACCACTTTAGGATATCAATTTGGACATATTGGGAATAGCCGTTTAGGATATTTTAATGCGCCAAATCCAGATCCTACATATTGGAGATATTTACCAAGCAGCTATTTACAATATCAAGATAATTTAGATTACGCAAATGCATATTTAGCAGAACAAAATTTTTTAAATGATGGGCAAATTAACTGGAGTAATTTGTACCAAGTAAATACAAATACAGGAAATTCTAGCTATTATTTATACGATGACCGAGTAGATGATAAACAATTTTCATTCCAGTCAAATATTACATCTTCAATTTCTAAAAACAGCATTTTTAACGGAAGAATTTCTTATAAAAATTTAAATTCATCTAATTATGCCAAAATGTTAGATTTATTAGGAGGAACTGGTTTTGAAGATATAGATCAATATGCAGAAGGTGAAGCTCAACAAAACGATTTAAATAATCCAAATAGAATTGTATTTACCAATGATAAATTTCAGTATAATTATACTATAAATGCATCGGTTGCAAGTGCTTTTGCACAAATACAAGTTACTAAAAGAAAGGTAGATTATTTTGCATCTTTAAGTTTTAAAAATACTAATTATCAGCGTGATGGATTGTATAAAAACGGAACTTATGCTACCAATTCTTTTGGAAAAAGCGAAAAACAATCTTTTTCAGATTTTAGTGTAAAAGGAGGTTTTACTTATAAAATTAATGGAAGAAATTTGGTTAATATAAATACAGGATTATTATCTAATGCCCCAACTATTAGAACTACTTTTTCAAATTCTAGAGTTAATAACGATATTACTCCGAATTTAACTAGCGAAAAAATAGTTTCTGGAGATGTTAGTTATATTTTTAGAGCTCCAGGAATTCAAGCTAGATTAACAGGTTTTTACACTAAATTCAGTGACGCTATTGAAACTTCATTCTTTTTTGCGGAAGGATTACGAGGCGATCAAGCGGATTTTGTAAATGAAATTATTACGGGAGTATCTAAAAAAAATATAGGTTTAGAGTTGAGCGCAGAATATCAAGTTACTTCAACTATTAAATTAATTGCTGCAGGTTCTTTAGGTCAGTTTACATATGATAATAACCCTCATTTGTATATTCAATCGGAAAGTTTTACTAATGAAAATAGTGATTTTGGAACTGCTTATTTAAAAAATTATCGTGTTTCTGGAACTCCTCAAAGGGCTTATTCTTTAGGGTTTGAATATCGTGATCCAGCATTCTGGTGGTTTCAAGTCAATGCAAATTATATGGCAAATAACTATTTAGATATTTCACCATTATTAAGAACCAATAACTTTTATACAGATGTTGATGGCGTACCTTTTATAGATGATAAGACAGGTGTTGCTGTTACTCAAGATCAAGTGAATGCTTTATTAAAACAAGAAAAATTTAACGATGCATTTTTAGTGAATTTAGTTGGAGGAAAATCATGGAGAATTAAAAATAATTATGTAGGTTTTTTTATGGGTGTAAATAATGTGTTGGGTGAAGTTTTTAAAACAGGTGGATTTGAACAATCACGTAACGCTAATTATCCTCAATTAAAACAAGATAAACAATTAGCTAAACCCATTTTTGGACCAAAATACTGGTATGGAAACAAAACATCCTACTATTTAAATGTGTACTTAAGATTTTAAAATAAAAGCTATGAATATTAACAACAAACCTTATAAATTCCTATTATTTTTAATGCTATTCAGTTTGTTTTTAGGCTGTGTTAAAGATGATAATTTTTCAACTCCAACAGTGGAATGTAATGAACCAAGTTTAACTGCAAACACTACCATACCACAAGTAAAAGATATGTATACTTTTGGTGGTGCTACAGTTATTGATACTGATGTAATTATTGAAGGTTATGTAGTTTCTAGTGATAAATCAGGAAACATTTACAAATCCATATCTATTCAAGATAAACCTGAAAATCCTACTGCGGCTATAAAAATTTCTATTGACGAATCGGATTTGTACACCAAATATAATGTTGGGCGTAAAATTTATGTAAAATTAAACGGTTTGGCTGTTGGTTACAGTTTTGGAAGTATTCAAATAGGACAAGCTGTAGGAACAGAGTTAGGTAGAATTTCGGCTTTTGAAGTAAGTAAACATATTTTTCGTTCTTGTGAAGTAGCAACTATTATCCCTAAAAAAGTAGCAATTTCCGATTTAAACGATAGTATGTTAGAAATGCTAGTTGAACTAGATAATGTGCAGTTTAGAGAAGATGAAGTTGGGCAAAGCTATGCAAATCCAGACAATACAGAAACTGTAAACAGAGTATTACAAAGTTTGGATACTAATTGTAATCTTCAAGGAGAAGTAATAGTTAGAAATAGCGGTTTCTCTAATTTTAAAAATCAATTAATTCCAGAAGGAAAAGGAAGTGTGGTTGCTATTTTTAGTAACTATTATGAGGATTATCAATTGTATTTGAGGGATACGGATGATGTACAACTAACAGATGCAAGATGTAATTATACAGCAACATTAACACCAACTATTACCTTATCAGAAGTTAATAATTTATACCAAGGTAGTACCGTTGAATTTGGAGTTGATAATAATTATGTTACTGAAGGATATGTAATTTCAAGTGATGAAAATGGTAATTTTGAAGATACTTTAATTATTCAAGATAACATTGAAAATCCAACTGCAGGTATTCAAATACTTTTAGATAATAATACAATTTTTCAGCAATACAAAGTTGGAGATAAAGTAATTGTAAAATTAGATAAATTATATATGGATATTGTAAATGGAGCTTTGGCAATTGGCTATCCAAAAACAAATTCTATTACTAAAATAACTGCAGGAGATGAAGTAAATTTTGTTTTTAATACTAATGAAAACGAAACTATTGTTCCCACTACTATATTAATAAGTGATATTTTTAATCCAACTTATCAAAATACGCTAGTTACTGTTGATGATGTACAGCTTGTGAGTAATGAATTAGGCAAAGCATACACTTATTATTCAGGACAAAATGACGCTGTTAGAACCCTAGAAACTTGTGGAGAAACTAATAAATTAAGCGTGTTTACTAATGGTAATGCTACCTTTGCTAATGAGCAATTTCCAGAAGGCCATGGAAAAATAACTGGAGTTTTAAGAAGTAATTTAGAAATTAGAAATACAGATGATGTTCAATTCACGAATCCATATGAAGTTTGCCCAGTAATTATTCCAAAAATATTAATTACGGAAGTTGCCGATCCTAATAATGATGTTTCCTCTCGTTTTGTTGAATTGTATAATGCAGGAACTACAGATATTAATTTAACAGGATGGAAGTTAAATAAATATGTAAATGGTTCAACTACAGTTTCAAGCTCTCCAATTGATTTGTCAGGAAATATAATTGCAGCTGGAGATTTTATAATTATTGCAAATACAGGTTATGCAGCAATGTTTAGTGATACGCCAAATATAGAATCTACATACATTTCTGGAAATGGAGATGATTCGTATGAATTAATAGATAATACAGGAGCAGTAGAGGATATTTTTGGAGTAATTGGAGAAGATGGAACAGGAACAAATTGGGAATATTTAGATGGAAGAGCAGTTAGAAACGTAACCGTTAATGAGCCAAATCCTGTTTTTACAGCAAGTGAATGGACTATTTATTCAGATGCAAATAATACAAATATTACTAATCCAAATACACCTCAAAACGCACCTACGGATTTTAACCCAAGAGTTCGATAAATAAAAAAGCGGAATATTTATTCCGCCTTTTTTATTTTATAATATTTTAATTTACAAAGTTTCCTTTAACCATTTGTAAAATTCGCGTTCCCAAATTAAGCTATTTTCATTGTTTAAAACCCAATGGTTTTCCTTTGGAAAATACAGTAATTTACTTTTAATTCCTTTTAATTGAGCTGCTTGAAATGCCGCTAATCCTTGTCCAACAGGAACTCTATAATCAATTCCTCCTTGAATAATCATAATTGGAGTGTCCCAATTACCAACTTTTTCAGCTGGATTAAAGTCATGGTAAGATTTTTGAGCAGCTGCATTGTTTTTATCCCAATAAGCACCACCTAAATCCCAATTCACAAAAAATAATTCTTCGGTAGTACCATACATACTTCTCCAATCAAAAATTCCATCATGGGCAATAAATGTTTTAAATCTTCCTTGGTGAATTCCTGCTAAATAGTAAATAGAATAACCACCATAACTAGCGCCAACTGCTCCTAAACGTGAAGTGTCTACATAAGATTCTTTAGAAATATCATCAATGGCAGATAAATAATCTTGCATATTTTGTCCTCCATAATCTTTACTAATTTCTTCATTCCATTTTACACCAAAACCAGGTAAACCTCTTCGGTTTGGAGCAATAACAATATATCCGTTAGCAGCCATTAATTGAAAATTCCATCTGTAAGAATAAAACTGACTTACTTCAGCTTGTGGACCACCTTGGCAATATAATAAAGTTGGATATTTTTTAGAAGCATCAAAATTTGGTGGGTAAATAACCCAAGATAACATTTCTTTACCATCCGTAGTTTTAACCATGCGTTTAACTACTTTACTTAGTTTTATGCTATTGTAAACGGCGTCATTTGCATGGGTTAGTTGCGACATTTTACCATCTTTTAAGTTTACGGTATATAATTCGGTAGCATGGTTCATATCTCTTCGGCTAACTACCATGGTGTTTTTAGTTTGCCCAACTATACTGCTAACATCAAATTGCCCGTTTGTTATTTGTTTTGGTAATTCTATTTTTTTACTTGAAGTAGGAACTTTTAGTTCAAATAATTGTACAGTTCCAGCAATAGGTGCAATAAAATATATTTTATTTCCTTTGTTTCCCCATTTAAAACTACTAACTGTTCCATCCCAATTAGCAGTTAAGTTTATAGTTTTATCATCTATTTTAACTACAATATCATTTTTATCAGATTCATAACCATCTCTTTTCATTTGAAGCCAAGCTAATTGACCTTTTGTTGAAAAAGCAGGATTTGTATCGTAACCTTTATTATTTTCGGTTAAATTAGAAGTAGTTTTTGTTGCTAAATTATAGTCATAAATATCTGTATTTGTACTAACGGCATATTTTGTTCCGCTTAATTTTTTAGTAACGTATAAAATATGTTGGCTATCAGGACTCCAAACATAATCCTCAGAACCACCAAAAGGTTTTTGAGGGCAATCAAAAGGTTCTCCCTTCATTATGTCAATTGGCTCACTATTATTTTTAGTTGAAGTGTACATCACGTGGCTAAAAGCGCCATCTTCCCAAGTATCCCAATGGCGATAGTTTAAAGAAGTAATAATTTTTACGTCAGATCCTTTTAATTTAGGATAGTAATCTTGTCCAGTAATTTTTTCTAATTTTACATCTGAAGTGGTAATTTTAAAATTTCCATCAGGTGAAATAGCTTTGTTAGCTACTAAAGATTTATAATCTGAAATTTCTTGAGATTGACCTCCATCTACAGGAATTTGATAGTAAGTTCGTTTGGTTTTATTAGTTTCAATATTATATTTTGAAACTCGATAAATTACATTGCTACCATCTTTAGTTAGTCCTATTCCTCCAACTCTATTTAATTGAATTAAAGTTTCAGGTGTCATTACATCTTGAGCAAAAGCGCTCAAAAATAGTAATGAAAATAAAATACTACTTATAATTTTTTGCATAATTTTTAATTTATTGGTTTGAAATAATTGCTTACAAATTTACTTTTTTAGTTTTAGTTTTTTTCTTAAAATTAACATAAATCAGATGCAATATTTGTTACAAATACTTGGAAGATAAGTAGCTAAAAAACATGTTTTAACATAATTTAAGTTAATAAAAATAGTTTAAACTTAAACAAAACACATGCTTTTAAAAATTTAAATTATTGATTTACAATATGTTAAATTTAATAAAGCTAAGATTTAATTTTTTTTAATTAACTACAATTCTATTTTTACGGTTAAACATTTGTTAAGCGGCTTAAAATTAAAAGGTTGTGTAAGTTTTACTAATAAATTTGAGATAACAAATAAATGTTTAATTAAAACTTAGTATTATGAAAAAATTAATTTTATTGGCTTTAGCTTTAATGATAAGCTCAGCAAGCTTATTTGCTTCTAATGAAAATGAACCTATAGAAGTGAATAAAGAACTTAGAAACCAAATAGTTAAATTATTGAAAACCCCTGATTTCACTATTGAAAAGGAAATTAATGTTGTACTTACTTTCACATTTAGTACAGAAGGTGAACTAGTTGTTTTATGTGCTGGTTGTAAACATAAAGATGTTGTAAACTATATCCGTAAAAATTTGAATTATAAAAAATTTGAAAACCCAGGAGAGCACAATAAAATATATAAAATGCCATTAAAAATTAGAACTGGTTGATTATATTTCTAAATAGTAATTAAAAAAAGCTCAAGAATATTCTTGAGCTTTTTTAATTCTTTTTTAAGTAAACATAAACAGGGAAATGATCGCTAAAACCACCTTGGTAGCGTTTACCTATATAAGTTCTAAACGGAACTCCTTTATATTTTCCATGCCATTCTTTTAAAAAATAATTATCAAACACTTCAGCATATTTAAAAGAATGTTTTTCTTCTTCAATTTCAATAAAATTTTTAGAGAATATTATTTGGTCAAATAAGTGCCATTTACCTCGGTGCTTTAATGTTCCGTTTCCTTTATCTAAAATACTTTCCATAGGATTGTAAAAACTTGCATTTACCAAGTGGTTCTTTACACTTTTATTATTGGGGTCATCATTAAAATCTCCCATAATAATAATTTTTGGATTTTCGTATTCAGCTTTTATTTTTTTAACAATAGTTGTTGCTAAATTTGCAGCTTGAATTCGCTTACTTTCGCCATTGTTTTCACCGCTTCTTCTTGAAGGCCAGTGATTTATAATTGTAAAAATTAGCTCACCATTAAGCTTTCCTTTTACCAATAAAATATCTCGTGTGTAATCTATGCCTCCATTTTCATCTTCTAAATACAAAGGAAATGTTTCTGAATTAATCAACTCAAACAATTCTTTCTTATACAATAATGCAACATCAATTCCTCTTTCATCAGGAGATTCATAATGAATATATCCATATTGTTCTTTTTTTAATTTTTTAGAATTTACCAAATCATTTAAAACAGTATTGTTTTCTACTTCAGCAACACCAACAATTGCAGGAGAAAAATAGGATTTTTCAACGCCTAGTTTAGAAATAACATTTCCTAATTTTTTAATTTTTCGTTTATATCGTTTATAATTCCAATTTTTTACTCCTTTTGGTGTAAAGTCATCATCAAATGTATTTGGGTTATTTTTAGTGTCAAATAAATTTTCTAGATTGTAAAAAGCTACTGTATAAGCTTGTTTGTTTTTTCCTGAGGATTTAAAATACGAAAACATATAAGTTAAATATAGTTTAAAGAATAAAAAAAGCTAAAGTAAGCGTTTTAAAATTAGCTGATTATTATCTTATAATTGGTTTTAGTAGTTTTAATAAAAAAGTTAAATTTACCCGAAAATTTAATTTTTTTATATGAGTAACCCCAAACCCCAAACAATTAAATTTATTTATTTATTTTATTTTTTACTTTTTATAAATGGTACTTATAGCCAAAGTTATAAAGATAGTTTATTAATTAAATTAAAAAATTCAAAAAGCGATACGCTAAAAATAAAACTATTAAATAAAGCAGGTGATTATTATTACTATACGCGTCCGGATACTTCTTATGTATATTATAAGCAAGCACTAAGCTTATCCAAAAAAATAAAAAACAAAAAGTTTGAAGCACGTAGTTTACTTAATATTGGTTATTATTTAGATGATAAAGAACGATATAAAGAATCTCTAGAATATTATTTAAAAGCTATTGATATTTATAAATCAATTAATGATCAATATGGAATAGCAAAGTGTTATAATTATATTGGATATAGCTTTGCCTATATAAACTCTTTAGAAAATTCTGTTAAATATTATAAAAAATCAATAAAAATTTATAAAAAATTAAATGACAGCTTAGGAATTGCAGATGTTTATACTGGTTTTGGAAATATTTATTACGAACAAAAAAAATACACTAAAGCGTATGATTTTTATAAAAAAGCTTATGACATTTATATTTTATTAAAAGATAAAGAAGGACTTAATTCTTCATACATTAACCTAGGTAATACAATTTCAGATCAGGGAAATATACAAGAAGGATTAACATATTATTTTAAATCATTAAAATTATGTAAAGAGTTAAAAGATAAAGAAAGTTTAGCTATTAATTACGTTAATATAGGAGAGAGTTATACAGACTCAAAAAAGTACAATAAAGCAATAATATATCTAGATAAATCACTTAAATTAAGTGATCAAATAGAATATAAATCACTTTACCCATTAATTTATGCAAATATTGCTAAACTAAATTTAAAACAGAAAAAATATAAAGAGGTTATTTTAAATGCTAATAAAAGCCTTGAATATTCCAAAAAAGAAGCATGGGTTAATGTTGAGTTTGACGCGCATAAATATTTAAGCGAAGCTTATGCAAATCTAGGAAATTTTAAAAAAGCGTATAAAAATCAAATAATATACAAACAATATACCGATAGTGTTTATAGTAAAAAAAATGTAGAATTATTAACAAAATTAGATGTTTTAAGTAAGGTTGAAAACCAAGAAAAAAAGATTAATTTATTAACTGAAAACAAAAAAATAGGAGAAATTAAAGTAAAAAACCAAAGGACTTTAATTTATGTTCTTTCAGTTTTCAGCTTGTTTTTTATTTCCTTAGTAATTATTTTAAATAAACAAATAAATAAAAGAAAAAAAGCATATAATTTATTGGCTATTGAAAAAGAACGAGCAGAAGAAAGCGAAAGATTAAAATCATCCTTTTTAATGAATATGAGTCATGAAATTAGAACTCCAATGAATTCCATAATAGGTTTTTCAGAATTTTTAAAAGACCCAAATCTTGAAATAGAAAAGAGATTAAAATTTGCTGATGTAATCATTGTTTCAGGGTATCGTCTTTTAAGAACTATTAATGATATTGTTGATATTTCAAAGTTAGAATCTAATCAAGTAAAATTAATATATAGCAAAGTGGATATTAATTCTACATTAAAAGAGGTTGTAAAAATTCAAAAAGAAACTAATCCTAATTTAAAAAAGAAAAATATTATATTAAAGCTTAATTTACCAGAACCTTTAACAGAAATTTTTACAAATACAGATGAAGATAGATTAGTACAAATTATTAATAACTTAATAAATAATGCCATAAAATTTACCGATAATGGTTTTATAGAAGTAGGTTATACTATTCAGAAAGATCCAAATCAACCGTATCTTCAATTTTATGTAAAAGATACAGGAATTGGTATACCTAAAGAAAAAATTGCTATAATATTTAAACGATTTTCTCAAATTGGTGAAAAATATTTTAAAGAAGGAAATGGATTGGGACTAAGTATTTGTAAAGGTTTAGTAACCCTTTTAGAAGGCAAAATTTGGCTAACTTCCGAACCAAATAAAGGAACCACCTTTTACTTTTCAATTCCATATAAAAATATAGCTTAAAAACCAGTAAACTTATTTGTACTTTTGTAGTATGATAGAACCAAAAAAAGTAAACTCTGAAGAAACGGTTTTAATAGGTATTATTACCCAAAACCAAAATGAAGAACAATCTAAAGAATATTTAGATGAGTTAGAGTTTTTAACACTTACAGCTGGTGGGATTGCGGTAAAACGATTTACTCAAAAATTAGAATTTCCAAATCCAAAAACATTTATTGGAGCGGGAAAACTAGAGGAGGTAAAAACCTATATGGATGAACATCATATAGAAACTGCTATTTTTGATGATGAACTTTCGGCAAGTCAATTACGAAATATTGAAAAAGTATTAAACTGTAAAGTTTTAGACAGAACAAATTTAATTTTAGACATTTTTGCAAGCAGGGCACAAACAAGTTATGCTCGTACTCAAGTTGAATTAGCGCAATGCCAATATTTATTACCACGATTAACTAGATTATGGACACATTTAGAACGTCAAAAAGGAGGTATTGGATTAAGAGGACCTGGGGAAACTGAAATTGAAACCGACCGACGAATTATCCGAGAAAAAATCACATTGCTTAAAAAGAAATTAAAAGTTATTGATAAACAAATGGCGGTGCAACGTAAAAACCGAGGTAAAATGGTTCGTGTTGCTTTAGTTGGTTACACCAATGTTGGAAAATCAACTTTAATGAATGTGGTAAGTAAAAGTGATGTTTTTGCCGAAAATAAATTATTTGCAACTTTAGATACTACTGTTAGAAAAGTAGTTATAAAAAACATTCCTTTTTTGTTGACGGACACAGTAGGTTTTATCAGAAAATTACCAACGCAATTAGTAGAATCTTTTAAATCTACTTTAGATGAGGTTAGAGAAGCTGATTTATTACTACATGTAGTTGATATATCTCATCCAAATTTTGAAGATCATATTGCTTCAGTAAATAAAATTTTAGATGAAATTAAAAGCAAAAACAAACCAACCATAATGGTTTTTAATAAAATTGATGCATATAAACATCAAACTATTGATGAAGATGATTTGGTAACCGAAAAAACTAAAGAACATTTTACTTTAGAGGATTGGAAAAAAACTTGGATGAATAAATTAGATGAAAATAATTGCTTATTCATTTCAGCTTTGAACAAAGAAAATTTAGATGAATTTAGAAAAAAAGTTTTTGAAGAAGTAAAAAAAATACACATCACACGTTTTCCGTATAACGATTTTTTATATGAAGAATATACAGAAGAAAATTAATTATTTTCTTCTGTATCAGTTTTCTTTTCATAAATAAGTCCTATTTTTTTTGCTCTTTTTTCCCAATTTTTGCGGGCTAAATATTGTAAATCGGCTATAGCATCACTTTCGTCCATAATTTCTAATCCTAATAAAGTTTCAATAACATCTTCCATAGTTACTAAACCACTTGTAGATCCATATTCATCTACTACCAAAGCAATATGTTCTCGCTCAGAAATAAACCTTTCAAATAAATTAGGAATTGGTAAATTACGGTTTGTAACCAAAATTTCTCTTTTTAATTTTAAAAGTTTTTCTTCTCCATTACCATTAATAATTTCTTCTAAAACTTCTCCCTTTAAAACAAAACCTGTAATATTATCAGCATTTTTATTATAAATTGGAATTCTAGAAAAACGTAACTTAGGATGTTTTTCAAAAAAAGATTGAATACTATCGTTTTCGGAAGCTATAATCATTACAGTTCGAGGCGTCATAATATCTTTTGCTAACACTTCTTTAAACGTAAGTAAATTTTTTATAATTGCACTTTCACTTTCTTCAAAAACACCTTCTTTATGTGCAATGTCTGTCATTGCATGAAAATCTTCTCTGCTTAATATAGATCCATGAATTCCTTTTCCTCCAATAAGTTTTGTGGTAAGTTGAAGCAACCATAAAATTCCAGTCCACTTTAATGGAAAAATTAAAACTACCAAAGCCTTTGAGGTAAAATTAGCTAGCTTTTTCCAATAAGTTGCTCCAATTGTTTTTGGTATAATTTCTGAAACAACTAATATTAAAAAAGTCATAATAGCAGAAATAATTCCCACCATATTTACGCCTAAAATATTTACTTCATAAGGTAATTTATCCGCCTCAACACCAACCAAAATAGCTCCAACGGTATGCGCTATAGTATTTAAAGTTAAAATTGCAATTAATGGTTTATCAACATCTTTTTTTAACGCTTCTAATGTATAAGCAAACTTTTTACCTTCTTGTTTTTTTATATTTACAAAAGTAGGTGTAATACTTAAAAGCACTGCTTCAAGAATTGAACATAGAAAGGAAAAAAAAATGGATATGGCAGCAAAAAATAAAAGTAATGACATTTGTGAGAATGTTTAGTTGCTAAAATAACTAAATAATTCTCAATTTTGAAATAAAAAAAGACGCTTTAAGCGTCTTTTTTTAAGGATGTTATATAAATTTTAGAATCCGTAGTTTATTCCTAAGCCAAAAACTTCTCTAACTTGAAATCCTTGAAAAGCATTATCATCATAAACGGTTTGAAAAGTTAAATTGGTAGATAAATATTTATTAATACTCATTACAATATTCATGGTATAATTTATATCTACATTTTGTGGATCTTCTAAATAGTTACTATATAAATTTAAAATATTTTCCATAGAAACATTTTCCATTAAATTGAATTTAGCATATCCAGAGGCATTAAACCCAAATTCAGTTCTAGAACTTTTTCCTTCATCAACTCCAAAATAAGCATTATTAGGTAAAGTAAATGCTTTGTCAACTAATACTAATTTAACTGTTGCAGGAGCTAAATTAAATTTTAAATTATTGCTTTTTTTCCACAACATTCCAGGACCAAAAGATAAATTTGCTGGAGATAAAAAGCTAGTATATTCTGTTCTAATTTCAGTTCCGTTTGTATCGGTTCCATAAATGTAACCTTTACTAAACTGCGTTTGAAAATTTAAAAAAGCTGAATAAAACCAATATCCTTTTGCTTTTTTACCAACTAAAGAGTTAAATTGAAAACGATCATCGGTTTTCTTTTCAAAAGCGCTGTTTTTACTTTTAGTTAAACCATAAGAGGCAATAATTTTATTATCCCAAGTTAAATTTCCTTTAGCATAATTAAAATCATAATTAACGCCTAAATTTCCTGCAATATTATTTTCACCTCCAGTAACCCAGTTAGAAAATGCCGATTGATTAAATAAAAATGTAATGTTCCCTTTTGTTGTCCAACCTTCTTTTGGACTTTCTTTTTGTTCTTGAGCAAATGTAATTGCGCTAGTTAATATAAGTGCTGTTAGAATTAATTTTTTCATATTTTTTTAATTTAAAGTTTGCGAAAATATAAATATTAGATTAATTAATGTTTAAAAAGTTACTTTTTATTTAGCAGCTTTAAAAAGAGGAACCGAAGAACATGCTTCGCCAAACATTATAGATTTTGCAATAGGTTGCAGATTTTTAATAAGTTGTATATAAGCTGTTTCAGGGATGGGTTTGTTTGCACATCCTTTTATAATTACAGGTAAATTTTGATAAGCTTTATAATCGAAATTATTTAAAATATCTTGAAAAATAGCATTTTCTAGTTCTTGTAAATTACCAACAATTGTTTTTTTTGCAAAAGGAGTCAAATAAGTGGCAATAAGCATATAAGCCCAAGAAGGAATAATAGCATTAGTAGAGCAGGTTAAAGCAATGTATTGATTTTTATACTGTACCCAGTTATGGTTTTTTAAAGAATTTCTGAAATCTTTTTCCTTTAAAATAAATTCGTTAAATAACCATGGTTTAATATCAATAACTGTGCGTTTTTCCAAAGGATAAAAATCTTCTAAATCAATAGTTTTTAAACTACTATTTGCAACTCTATTTATTATATCATCAGCCATTTAGCTTAAAAATTATAGAAAACCAAGTTCTAATTTTGCTTCTTCACTCATCATATCTTGAGTCCAAATAGGGTCAAAAGTAATTTCTACTTCACAATTTTTCACTTCCTCAATTACTTTTACTTTTTCTTCCACTTCAACTGGTAAAGTTTCTGCAACAGGGCAATTAGGTGAAGTTAAAGTCATTAATATTTTAACATCATTATTTTCGCTTACAAATACATCGTAAATTAAGCCTAATTCAAAAATATCTACAGGTATTTCTGGGTCGTAAATAGATTTTAAAACTTCTACTATTTTATCTCCCAAATCTTGAACGCGATCACTATTCATTTCAAAAATCTTTCTTTATATTCATTCTAAATAAGTGCAAATATACAATTATTAGCTTAATTTTGATTGAAATGCCAATGCGTATAATTTTATTTGCTTTATCATAGAAACCAAACCGTTGGCACGTGTGGGAGATAGGTGCTCTTTTAAACCAATTTTATCAATAAAATTAGTATCTGCTTCTAAAATTTCTTTTGGAGTTTGGTGGTTGAAAACGCGTAATAATAAGGCAACAATTCCTTTAGTTAAAATAGCATCGCTATCTGCAGAAAAAGTCAATGTATCTCCTTCTATTTTAGAATGTAACCAAACTTTTGACTGGCAACCTGTTATTAAATTTTCGTCTTTTTTTTCTGCTTCATCAATTAACGGAATGGATTTGCCAATTTCTATAATATACTCATAACGTTCCATCCAATCTTCAAACATTGAAAACTCATCTATAATTTCTTCTTGTATTTCTTTGATAGTCATTTTTTAAACTTATTTTTGCAAAAATAATCACATCTACTCTTTAAAAAAAATATAAGCGATATTATATATTTTTTAAAGAAGTAGATATTTAGTAAAAATTATGAGTAAATTATTAATTGTTGGCACGGTTGCTTTTGATGCTATTGAAACTCCGTTTGGTAAAACCGATAAAATTTTAGGAGGAGCAGCAACCTATATTTCTCTTTCAGCTTCACAATTTGGGGCAGAATCAGGTATTGTATCTGTTGTAGGAGGCGATTTTCCGAAAGCATATTTATCCAAATTAAATGAAAGAAAAATTAATACAGATGGTGTTGAGATTATAGAAAATGGAAAAACATTTTTTTGGAGTGGTAAATATAAAAATGATTTAAATTCAAGAGATACACTTGCAACAGATTTAAATGTGTTAGCAGATTTTAATCCAGTTGTACCAGAAAATTTTAAAGATACAGATTTTTTAATGTTGGGTAATCTTCATCCTTCTGTACAAATGGAAGTAATTAAACAAATTCCTAATCGTCCAAAGTTAGTAGTATTGGATACTATGAATTTTTGGATGGATAATACTTGGGATGAATTAATGGAAGTAATTGCAAAAATTGATGTAATTACTATAAATGATGAGGAAGCTCGTCAACTTTCGGGAGAATATTCATTAGTTAAAGCTGCTCAAAAAATTCATGAAATGGGACCAAAATTTGTGGTTATTAAAAAAGGAGAGCATGGCGCATTATTATTTAATGATGGAAATGTGTTTTTTGCTCCAGCTTTACCTTTAGAAGATGTTTTTGATCCAACAGGAGCAGGAGATACCTTTGCAGGAGGATTTATTGGACATATTTCTAGAACTGGAGATATTTCTTTTGAAAATATGAAACGAGCAGTAATAGCAGGTTCAAATTTAGCATCATTTTGTGTAGAAAAATTTGGGACAGAGCGTATGGAAACATTAACTCACGATGAAATTCAAAAGCGATTATTACAATTTAAATTATTAACACAATTTGATATTGAATTAAGTTAAAAAATATATTCCGCCTTTGTGCGGAATTTTTTATATAATTTTACTACTAATTATTAAAATATGAGCGACGCAATTAAACATGAATGTGGTATAGCAATGGTTAGATTATTAAAACCGTTGCAATTTTACAAAGATAAGTATGGCTCGGCATTTTATGGATTAAATAAAATGTACTTATTAATGGAAAAACAACACAATCGAGGTCAAGATGGCGCAGGTTTAGCAAGCATTAAATTTAATGTTCAGCCTGGAACACGTTATATAAGTCGTGTTAGATCTAATGCAAATCAGCCAATTCAAGATGTTTTTGCAAAAATCAATAAACGATTAAATGACTTAAATGCTGTATTTCCAGATAAAAAAGAGGATTTGGAGTGGCAATTAGAAAATGCTCCATATATAGGTAATTTATATTTAGGTCATGTAAGGTACGGAACTTTTGGAAGTAATAGTATCGAAAGCGTGCACCCGTTTTTGCGCCAAAGTAACTGGATGCATAAAAGTTTAATTGTTGCAGGTAATTTTAATATGACCAATTCAAAAAGATTATTTAATGATTTAGTTGAAATAGGTCAGCATCCAAAAGAAATGACGGATACGGTTACTGTTATGGAAAAAATAGGCCATTTTATTGATGATGAAACTGCAAAATTATACCAACAATTAAAAAAAGAAGGATATTCTAAAAAAGAAGCTTCTCCTATAATTGAAGAACGATTAAATTTAAAAAAAATTCTTAAAAAATCCGCTAAAAACTGGGACGGAGGTTATGCAATGGCTGGATTATTAGGACACGGCGATGCATTTGTATTAAGAGATCCAGCGGGAATTAGACCAGCATTTTATTATAGTGATGATGAAGTAGTAGTTGTGGCTTCAGAACGACCAGTAATTCAAACAGTTTTTAATGTTCCTATTAAAAAAATTAAAGAAATAAAGCCAGGAAACGCTTTATTAATTAAAAAAAATGGAACAATTTCAACTAATAAAATAAAAGAAACTTTACCAAAAAAATCTTGTTCATTTGAACGTATTTATTTTTCAAGAGGTAGTGATGCAGATATTTATCAAGAACGAAAAAATTTAGGGAAATTTGTGTTTCCACAAATTCTTAAAAAAATTGATAACGATATTAAAAATACGGTATTTTCATACATACCAAATACAGCTGAAACTTCCTATTATGGTATGCGTGAAGCAGCTATAGATTATTTGAGTGTTCAAAAAACAGACATTATTTTAAATGGCAAGCGCAGTTTATCTGCCGAAAAAGTAACCGAAATTTTGGCAGAAAGCCCTCGGTTTGAAAAGCTGGCAATTAAAGATGCAAAATTGAGAACCTTTATTGCAGATGATAATAGTAGAGACGATTTAGTTGGGCATGTATATGATGTAACTTATGGTATTGTTAAATCAACAGATAATTTGGTGATAATTGACGATAGTATTGTTAGAGGGACAACTTTAAAGAAAAGTATTATCAAAATTTTAGATAGGTTACATCCAAAAAAAATAGTAGTAGTTTCTTCAGCTCCGCAAATTCGATATCCAGATTGTTATGGAATTGATATGGCAAAATTAGGTGATTTTATTGCGTTTAGAGCAGCTTTAGAATTATTGAAACAAACCAATCAAAATCATATTCTTGACGAAGTTTACAAAGATTGTAAACAACAGCAATTATTAGAAGATAACGAAATTAAAAATGCAGTAACTAAAGTTTACGAACCATTTAGTAATGAGCAAATATCGGATAAAATTGCAGAAATGCTAAAAACTTCAACTATAAATGCAGAAGTAGAAATAGTTTATCAAACAGTTGAAAATTTACATAAAGCAATTCCAGATCATTTAGGAGATTGGTATTTTACAGGAGATTATCCAACGCCAGGAGGTAATAGAGTGGTAAATGATGCTTTTATTAATTTTTACGAAGGGAATAATAAAAGAGCCTATTAATTAGACAAATTTAATAATAAAAAAACCCGCAATTTTGCGGGTTTCTTTTTTTGATTTTAATAGTAGTAAGTATGTAGAAATTTTATTTGTTTTCTGCGTAAAGTTTTTCAACATAATTCCAGTTAATTACATGGAAAAAAGCATCAATATATTCTGGTCTTCTGTTTTGGAATTTTAAATAATAGGCATGTTCCCAAACATCAATTCCTAAAATTGGAAATCCACCACAAGCTACGCCAGGCATTAATGGACTATCTTGGTTAGGAGTAGAGCAAATTTCAAGTTTTCCTCCTTTATGAACACAAAGCCAAGCCCAACCTGAACCAAATCTAGTAGCTGCTGCTTTTGCAAAAGCATCTTTAAAAGCTTCTACTGACCCAAATTCTGCAACAATAGCATCTTTTAAATCTCCAGATAAGTATCCTTTATCTTCAGGATTCATTACATTCCAAAATAAATGATGGTTGTAATAACCACCACCATTATTTCTAACAGCAGTATTGGATAAATCTAAATTAGTTAAAATATCTTCAATTGATTTTGAATCTAAATCAGTTCCAGCTATAGCTTTATTTAAATTGTTAGTATAACCAACATGGTGTTTTGTGCTATGGATTTCCATCGTTCTTGCATCAATATGTGGTTCTAAAGCGTTGTAAGCATACGGTAATTTTGGTATTTCGAAAGCCATAATTTTATGTTTTTAAGTTTATTTTTTAGTTTATACCCAAAGGTACACAACCAAAATTAAAGTATCAAACCTGAAAATCAAATCTTCTTATGGTAGAATTGATTTCAATTATAGTAAAGCAATTAAAGTACTATTTTTCTATATATTGCAATGGCTTAGGACTTAAAATTAGATTTGCTAAAATTAAGTTAAAAATTTAGTAATTGGCATCTTTAGGGTATTTTGCCATAAATTCTTCTGCTTTAGACACCATATTTTTACTTCCGCAAAAAAATGGAACTCGTTGGTGTAATTCGCTAGGTTTAATGTCTAAAATTCGTTTATAACCATCACTTGCTTTGCCATTAGCTTGTTCGGCTAAAAATGCCATTGGGTTGCATTCGTATAATAATCGTAGTTTTCCCTTTGGATTTTTAGTGCTTGTTGGATATAAATAAATACCTCCTTTTATCATATTTCTATGAAAATCAGACACTAAGGAACCAATATAACGAGACGTATAAGGTCTATCTTCTTTTTCCTCTTGGCAGTATTTTAAATAATCTTTAACTCCTTGAGGGAAATGCACATAATTTCCTTCGTTTATAGAATAAATTTTTCCATTTTCAGGAAATTTCATATTTGGATGTGATAGATAAAACGAACCAATTGCTGGATTTAAGGTAAATCCGTTTACTCCATTTCCAGAGGTTAAAACTAACATAGTTGAGGTTCCATAAACTACATAGCCAGCTGCAACTTGCTGATTTCCTCGTTGTAAAAAATCCATTTTATCTACAGGAGTACCAATTGGAGTTACTCTTCTATAAATTGAAAAAATAGTTCCAACCGAAACATTTACATCAATATTTGAGGAACCATCTAACGGATCCATTAAAACTACATATTTATTTTCGTTAGTTTCATGTTTCCCTTTAATAGTTACAAATTCATCTTCTTCTTCACTAGCAATTCCACAAACAATTTCACGGTTAATAAGAGTTTCCATAAAAACATTGTTGGCGTAAACATCTAACTTTTGTTGATGTTCTCCTTGAATATTTGTATCTCCAGCGTCACCTAAAATATCAACTAAACCTGCTTTATTAACCTTATAATTAACCACTTTTGCTGCTAATTTTATAGAGCTAATTAAACGTGTAAATTCTCCAGTAGTAGATTTGTAATGTTTTTGGTTTTCAATAATAAACTCCCCTAAGGTAAGATGATTATTTTTCATAGTGCGGTGTTGTTTGTTTTTGCAAATATCGGTAAAATAAATTTTAAAAGAGACTTGATTAAAAGTTAGTTTTGGTTAAAGATTTTTTATTTTAGCGGATAAGGATTAATAAATAATATAGAAATG
Source organism: Lutibacter sp. (assembly GCF_033723435.1). Taxonomy (GTDB): domain Bacteria; phylum Bacteroidota; class Bacteroidia; order Flavobacteriales; family Flavobacteriaceae; genus Lutibacter. The sequence continues at coordinate 206,782 of NZ_JAWVXC010000005.1, forward strand.
AGTTTTATAATTAGAAAAGGAGAAATAGAAGATATGCCATCGGTATTAAAACTAATTAAAGAATTAGCGGTTTTTGAAAAAGAACCAGATGCTGTAGAGGTTTTGTTAGAAGATTTAGAAAAAGATGGTTTTGGAAACAAACCATTGTTTAAAACTTACGTTGCAGAAATGGATAATAAAATTGTTGGAATGGCATTATTTTACCCAAGATATTCTACTTGGAAAGGGCCAACAATTCATTTAGAAGATTTGATAGTGTCTAAAGATATGAGAGGTTTAAATATTGGAACGGCCTTGTATAAAAAAGTATTAGAGTATGCCTATGAAAAAAATGTACGACGTGTAGAATGGGTAGTTTTAGATTGGAATACACCAGCTATTGATTTTTACGAAAAATCTGGGGCAACAGTATTAAGAGATTGGGATACAGCACAAATGACAAGAGAAGGAATAGCAAAATATTTAAAATAATAAATGAAAGTTTTCAAGTTTGGTGGCGCTTCTGTAAAAGATGCTAAAAGTGTAAAAAACGTTGCAAGCGTATTAAAACATGAAGGTTTTAAAAATACGATAGTTATAATTTCGGCAATGGGTAAAATGACTAATGCATTTGAAAAAATTGTAAACTCGTATTTTAAAAAATCAGCATCTATTTCTAAAAACATTGATGAAGTTAGAAACTTTCATTTTCAAATAACTAATGAATTGTTTGAAAAGAAAGATCATTCTATTTTTACAGAAATTGAAATTTTATTTGGGCAACTTGGAACATTTCTTATTCAAAATAAATCTAAAAATTATAATTTAATTTACGATCAAATTGTAGGTTTTGGAGAACTTTTATCTACTAAAATAGTAAGCGCTTATTTAAATGAAATTAATATTAAAAATAATTGGGTTGATGTTAGGGATTATATAAAAACAGATGCTTTTTATAGAGATGCAAAAGTAAATTGGGAGAAAACACAACAAAATATTCAGCAATTAAAATCAGATAAATTAATAATTACTCAAGGATTTTTAGGTTCAAATAAAGAGCAAAAAACTACAACGCTTGGTCGTGAAGGTTCTGATTTTACCGCAGCTATTTTTGCCTTTTGTTTAGAAGCTAAAAGTGTAACTATTTGGAAAGATGTACCTGGCGTTTTAAATGCAGATCCACGCTTTTTTGAAAATACGCAACTGTTAAAGCGTATTTCGTATAATGAAGCTATTGAAATGGCTTTTTATGGAGCATCCGTAATTCATCCAAAAACTTTAAAACCATTAGAAAATAAAAATATTCCTTTATATGTTAGATCTTTTTATGAATTAGAAAATAAAGGAACAACAGTTTCTAAAGGAGTTGACTTAGAACCTAAAATTGCTTGTTATATTTTAAAGCAAAATCAAATTTTAATAGCCATATCTGCAAAAGATTTTTCGTTTATGGTAGAAGAAAATTTAAGCGATATTTTTAAAAAATTGCATCAATTTAAGTTAAAGGTTAATTTAATTCAAAATTCCGCAATAAGTTTCTCTGTTTGTATAGAAGATAAATACAATATGTTTAATAATTTCTTAAAAGAAATAAATTTAAAATATAAAGTAAACTACACTAATAATGTAGCATTATACACTGTAAGGCATGCAAATGAAAAAGCAATTGAGTTTATAGATAAAAAAGGAACTTTACTTTTAAAACAGGCAACAAAAGGAACCGTTCAATTTATTATGAAATAAATTTGTGTATTTTTGTATTTACGGTTAATTTATAATAAATGAGTTTAGTAACAGCTAAAGAAGTTGCAAAAGCAACAAGCCTTGATAAGTATGGATTTTTAGGAACCTTTTTAGGTTGGCTTTTACTAAAAGTACTCAAAATTTCTACTATTAATAAAATTTATAATAAGCATAAACATTTAGAAGATCTTGAATTTTTTGAGGCCTTATTAAATGATTTACAAATTAAATTTGAAATTCCAGAAGAAGATTTAAAACGAATTCCTAAAACGGGAGCTTTTATAACGGTTTCAAATCATCCTTTAGGAGGTATTGATGGTATTTTATTACTAAAATTACTTATTGAAAAAAGACCAGATTATAAAATAATTGCTAATTTTTTACTACATAAAATTGAGCCAATAAAACCTTTTGTATTACCAGTTAATCCATTTGAAGATAGAAAAGATACTAAATCTAGTTTAGCAGGATTAAAAAGTGCTTTTGCACATTTAGATCAAGGATTTCCTTTGGGAATATTTCCAGCAGGAGAAGTTTCAACCTATAAAGATGGTAAATTAATTGTAGATAAACCTTGGGAAGAAGGAGCAATTAAATTGATTCAAAAAGCCAAAGTTCCAATAATTCCAATTTATTTTCATGCAAAAAACAGTCGTTTGTTTTATTTTTTATCCAAACTTAACAATAAACTGCGCACTGCAAAATTACCATCAGAATTACTTTCTCAAAAAGAACGAATTATTAAGGTTCGAATTGGCAAACCAATTTTAGTTAAAGATCAAGAAGAATATAAAAATACAGTTGATTTTTGCGATTTTATTCGTAGAAAAACTTATATGTTGGCAAATCCTTTTGAAAAAGAAGTTAAAAATATTGTAGCAAATTCATTAAAAATTTCAAAAAAACACAGAGAGCCAAAAGAAGTAGTTTGTCAAAAAAATATAGACAAAATAATTAAAGAAGTTGAAGATTTAAGAGGTAATGGAGGATGTTTACTGAAGAGTAAAAATTACGAAGTGTTTTTTGCCGCAAGTGAAAAAATACCAAATATTAAATTTGAAATTGGTCGATTACGTGAAATAACTTTTAGAGAAGTTGGCGAAGGCACAAATGAATCTATAGATTTAGATGTTTTTGATGGTTATTATCACCATTTATTTTTATGGGATGATAGCAGTAAAAAATTAGTTGGAGCTTACCGAATGGGGTTTGGGAAAGGGATTTTTGAAAAATATGGTATTGAAGGGTTTTATGTTCAAACCTTATTTAAGTTTGAGCCTGAATTATATTCTATGATGGAAAACTCTATTGAAATGGGAAGAGCTTTTATAATTAAGGAATACCAACAAAAACCAATGCCTTTATTTTTATTGTGGAAAGGTATTGTTCATATAACATTGCGTCATCCAGAGTATAAATATTTAATTGGTGGAGTTAGTATAAGCAATCAGTTTTCTAATTTTTCTAAATCACTGATGATTCAGTTTATGAAATCTCATTATTATGATCCATACATTGCTCAATATATTCACCCAAAACAAGAATATAAAGTAAAGTTAAAAGACGCAGATAAAGATTTTGTTTTTGATTCTACACAAGCCGATTTAAATAAGTTTGATAAAATTATAGATGAAATTGAGCCTGGAGCTTTGCGAATACCAGTTTTAATTAAAAAGTATGTTAAACAAAACGCAAGGTTGGTAGCATTTAACGTAGATCCAAAATTTAATAATGCTATTGATGGTTTAATGTATATTAGAATTTCAGATATACCAGAAAGTACTGTAAAACCAGTAATGGAAGAGTTTCAAGCTCAATTAGAAAGCAACAGTGAAGCAGTAGGAAATAATGAAAATGGAGTAGATGAAACTCCTACTTCAAAAGGCTAAATTAAAACCAATGTTTTTCGTTTTTTTGGTACATTTCTATAAATTCTGCATCAGATTTTGTTAAATAAATAATGCCTTCAATAAGAGGTATTATAGATAAAACACCACAACTTATAAAAGTAAGAATTAATTGAATGATACCTTCTTTTGTATAGCCAAGAATAAATTTGTGAACTCCTAGAGATCCAATTAGAATAGCTAATACACCCGCAAGAACTCTTTTGCTTTCTTGTTGTTGGTTAGGGACTACATTACCGTTTTCGTCTACAATATCCATAGTTTAAGTTTTTTGAAAGTTTAAAAGTAAAAAATTAATTGATAAAAGCAGTATCAATTGGTTGCCAAAGTTCAATTTTATTCCCATCAGGATCTAAAATCCAAGCAAACTTTCCATAATCATATTCTTCAATGTTACCAATATTAGATATGCCTTCTTTTTTAAGTTGCAGAAGTAGTTTTTCTAAATTATCTACTCTATAATTAAACATGAACTCTTTTTGTGAAGGAGAAAAATAGTTAGTATCACTTTTAAAAGGACTCCATTGTGTGCTTGCTTTTTTTCCGTTGGAATCATTCCACCAAAAAGTACAACCCCAATCATCCGTATTAAATCCAAGGTGTTTTTTGTACCATTTTTTTAATATATCAGGATTTTCGGTTTTAAAAAATAACCCACCTATTCCAGTAACTTTTTGGAACTCAGGTTTTGATTTACTATCGCTTTTTGTGAAAAACATTTCTTCAACTTTATCTACAATAGTTTGTGCTAATTTAATCTTTGATTCTACTGTCCAACCTGCAATATGAGGTGATAATAATGTTTTATTCGAATTAATTAAATAACTAAAGGCTTCTGGTAAAGATTTATTTTCAAATAAATTTTCAAAAGATAATTTTTCATATTCTAAAACGTCTAAACAAGCTCCTAAAATCTTATTAACTTTTATAGCTTTTACTAAATCATCTGTTACAACTGCTGAACCTCTGGCAGTATTAATTAAGTAGAGTGGTTTTTTAAAATTATTGATAAACTTGGTGTTTACCATTTTGTGAGATAATTTGTTAAAAGGGGTATGTAAACTTAACACATCTGTTTTTTCTTGTAATTCCTTTAAAGTTACTTGTTTACAGTTTTCATCACCTACATTATCTAAAATATCGTAACAAATTACATTTACATCAAAACCTTTTAATTTTTTAGCAAAGGATTTCCCCATATTTCCATAGCCAATAATTCCTACAGTTTTGCCTTCTAATTCTAAACCACGATTTTCCTCTCGTAGCCATTTACCATTTCTAATTTCTAAATCAGCTTTTTTTAAATTATTAAAAAGTGATAAAATCATTCCTAAAGCATGTTCTCCAACAGCATTTCTATTGCCTTCAGGAGCAGAGATAAGTTCAATTCCTTTTTGTTTAGCGTATTCTACATCAATACTTTCAAGTCCTGCGCCAACTCTAGCAATAAATTTTAAATGAATAGCTTTATCTATAAATTGTTTATCGATATTAAATCTGCTTCGAATTACAATTCCTTGGTAATGCTGAATTTTCTCTTCAATCTGAATTTTGGTTGAAGCGTAATCTTCCTCACAAATGCAACCTAATTTTTCTAATTGAGTTTTTAATAAAGGATGATTTTTATCGGCAAGTAAAACTTTCATTTATTTAATATTGTTCATTTTCGTTTGGAAAATCTTCGCTTTTAACATCGGTTATGTAATTTTTAAAAGCTGAGGTCATTTCTGAATATAAATTAGCGTATCGTCTTAAAAAACGAGGACTAAATTCGTGAGTCATTCCTAACATATCATGCATAACAAGTACTTGTCCATCAACACCATTTCCTGCTCCAATGCCAATTACAGGAATAGAAAGGCTTTCTGCAACTTCTTTTGCAAGTTTAGCTGGAACTTTTTCTAAAACCAATGCAAAACACCCTAATTCTTCTAATAATTTTGCGTCTTCTTTCAGTTTTTCCGCTTCTTCAGTTTCTTTGGCTCTAACGGTATAAGTTCCAAATTTATAAATAGATTGTGGTGTTAAACCTAAATGTCCCATTACAGGAATACCAGCAGTTAGTATTCTTGAAATAGATTCTCGTATTTCACTTCCTCCTTCTAATTTTACAGAATGTGCGCCAGCTTCTTTCATAATTCTAATAGCAGAATCTAAAGCACTTTTAGAGTTGCCTTGGTAACTTCCAAAAGGTAAATCTACAACCACCAAACTACGATTAATAGCTCTAATTACGGAACTAGCATGATAAATCATTTGATCCAATGTAATAGGTAAAGTTGTTTCATGCCCAGCCATTACATTAGATGCTGAATCTCCTACTAAAATAACGTCAATACCTGCATTGTCTAAAATTTTTGCCATAGTGAAATCATAGGCAGTAAGCATGGCAATTTTTTCGCCATTTTGTTTCATTTCCACTAAACTATTAGTAGTAATTCTTTTATAATCGTTTTTTGAGGAGGTCATTATTTTAATGTTTTATAGTAAAAAGCAAAAGTAATCAAAAATCAGTAATACAATATTTTGAAAATGTGTAATAATTCGACTAAATTTACATAAAAAAGTTAAGCCTTGAGCCCAATTGATAAAGAATCCGAAGAATACATTCAAAATTTAGAAGAAAAAATAGTTGAATTAAGTTTGAAATTAAAACAAAAAAATAATCAACTAATATCTGCTAGTAAAGAAAACAAAAAAGTATTAGGAAAACTTACTCATAATTTAAAAAATCCAATTGGGGTAATTTCTTCTTTTTCTGAAATGATGTTAGAAGATTTGGAAGATTATACTCCAGAAAAACTAACTAAATACTTAGGCGCGATAAAAAACTCCGCTAAATTTTCAATAAATTTTTTAACGTCTATTTCAAAATACACCCAAGTAAAATCTTCAGAATTTGTACTCAATTTAGAAAAGGTAAACCTTATTGAATTGATGGATAATATAGTTACTAAGCTAGCTGAAAAAGCAGATAATAAAAACATAACTATCCTAAAAAAATACAATAAAAAAGAATTATTTTTAAATATAGATACTTCAGAAATGGGGGTAGCGTTATATAATGTTTTAGATAATGCGATTCGTTATTCCTTTGAAAACACTACTATTACTATTGCTATAAATGAAAATAATGATAAAATTGAAATTGCTTGTTTAGATGAAGGAATTGGTATTTCAGAAGATAATTTACCTCATATATTTGAACCTTTTTTTGTGGTAAATACTTATGATAACGAAAAAAATAAATGTATTGGTTTAGGGTTAACTATTGCTAAAATGATTGTTGAAAAACATTCAGGAGTTTTGAGAGTAAAAAGTAAATTAAATCAGGGTTCAGAATTTAGAATTTTTTACAAAAAAGCGTAATTTTCAATTTCTTTAAAATATTGTAATTTGTATTTTTATTGCTAAAAACGCGCCGTTTATTAAAAAAAAGCGTAATTTTATTATGTTATAGAATGCAAAAAATATATATTGCACATATTAAAAAAAATATTTTAGGTCGAATCTTATAATATGGCCATGGTTAATGATAATTTAAAATCAAATTTGTTTAACGAAACCTCAGTAAATTCTCCAAAAGAAGATTACTCTTTTTTTGAGCATATACCAATAGCCATTTTTGTGCAGGATTTTTCGCAGATTAAACAATACATTATAACCAAAGCCGAAGAACAAAAAGTAGATGTTAAATCTTTTTTATTAAATACTCCAGATGTAATTCATAAAATAAATTCATTACACATAATTAAGGAAGTTAATAATGCAGCAGTAAAGCTTTACAAGGCTAAAAATAAAGAGGATTTATTAGGTAATTTACAAAAAATGTTCACCAAAAAATCTTACACAGGTTTTATAAAATTGGTGTTAGATATATTGTTAGGTGAAAAAACTTCAAAACTTGAAACCGTAAATAAAACTTTTGAAGGAGATGAAATAGATATTTTAATTAATTTTAAAGTACAAGATGGTTATGAAGAAACTTTAGAAAAAGTTTTTGTAACAGTTGAAAATATTACTGAAAGAGTTCGGGATAGAAAAAAACTAATTGAGAGTGAAAATAGGTATAAAGAAGCTCAAAAAATAGCAAAAATTGGAAGTTGGAGTTATATTTATGCAACCAATGAACTTTACTGGTCATCAGAAGCCTATCAACTACTAGGTATTCAAAAAAGTAAACGTAAGTTAGATTTAGAGTTTTATTTATCATTTGTTCATGAAGAAGATAAAAAACTAGTAGATAATTTTGAAATAAGTTATTTATTAAAAAATCCACATCAAAATTTTTCGTACCGATTAATTACTAGCAAAGGAGAATTAATATACCTCCAAGAAACTAGGAATGTAATTTGCGAAGGAAATAGAGTTATAAAAATTATTGGAATTTTTCAAAACATTACTGAAAATATTCTTGCTGAGAGAAATTTAAATAGCACTAAAAATTTATTGTCAAACACTATTTCTAGTATTAATGATGGATTTGTAATTTTAGATAAAAACTCCAACTATTTATATGTAAATAAAAAAGCAGAAATATTATTAGGAAAAAACTCTTCTGAGTTATTAGGAAAAAACATTTGGGTTGAATTTCCTGAAAAAGAAGGAGATGTGTTTTACGATTCTTTTCATAAAGCAATAGAAACCAATACTACTATTCATTTTGAAAACTACTTTGAACCTTGGAACAAATGGTTTGATAATAGAATAATACCTTATAAAGATGGTGTTTCTATGTTCTTTGAAGAAATTACAGAAAAAAAGAAGGCTGAAAATAAAATTAAAGAAGCCTATAATATTATAAATAAAAGCTCATCAGTTGCTTTTTTAACTGAAAACAAATATGATTTTCCTGTCGTCTTTGTTTCCGAAAATTCTAAAAAATTATTTGGATATTCTTATAAAGAATTTTTAAGTGGAGCGATTAAATTGCACGAAGTAATTCACCCGGATGATTTACCTTATATAAGGTCTGAGGTTTTTAAATTAACTAAAAGCACATCAAAAAGAGAATTTAAAACCAATCCATTTAGAATTATTACTAGACAAGGTAATATAAAATGGTTAAAAGCAAATATTGATTTAATACATAATGAACAAGAAGAAATTACTCATATTCAGGGTATTGTAGAAAACATAACGGAGCAAAAAATTATTGAAGATCAACTTTTTGAAAGTAATCAACGTTTAAAAGAAACCTTTAATCATACTCCACTAGCCTCTATTATGTGGGATTTAGACATGAAAGTTTTAGACTGGAATAAGTCCGCTGAAAGAATTTTTGGTTATACTAAAGAAGAGGCAATAGGAAAAAGTGCTAATGAATTAATACTGACAGAAGATATTATTGAAGAAATATCAGAAGTTAAAAAACAATTGTTAGCTCAAAAAGGTGGCTTTAAATACACAAATATAAATAAAACCAAAAATGGTTCAATTATAAGCTGTGATTGGTATAATGTTACTTTAAAGGATGTTAACGGAAATATAACCGGTATGGCATCTTTAGTAGAGGATATTACTGAGAAAATTGATTATAAAAAGCAAATTGAAAAATCCGAGAAAAAGTATAGAGAAATATTTCAAAAATCAATTGATCCTGTTTTTGTGTTAAATAACGGGATTTTTATTGAAGCGAATGAAGCCGCAATTAAACTTTTTGGTTTTGAAACTAAAGATGATTTGTTAAAAATACATCCTTCGGAAATTTCGCCAGAAAAACAACCAAACGGAAAATTATCTTTTGATGAAGCAAACAAAGTGATAAATATTGCAATAGAAAAAGGATTTCATAGATTTATTTGGTACCATAAAAATGCAAAAGGAAGAGTTTTTCCGGCTGAAGTAACCTTAACTAAAATAGAAGAATTTTCTAACTCTATTTCAATTCACGCTGTTGTAAAAGATATTACAGACCGCGTTAAACAAGATACTTTAGAAGATGTTTTATATAACATTTCAAAAGCAGCATTAACCATAAATGATTTTAAACAATTTAGTTTTTTTATTAAAAAGCAGTTAGAGTTAATTATTAACACCAATAATTTTTATATAGCTTTATGCAATAAAAAAACAGGTATAATTTCTACACCTATTTTTATAGATGAAAAAGAAGAGGTTGAAGATTTCCCAGCAGAAAATTCGCTTACAGGCTATGTAATAAAAACTAAAAAACCATTATTATTAACCAATGATGAGCATCAACAATTAATAAAAAAAGGAGAAGTAAGTTTAATTGGCTCTTCTGCAGAATGTTGGTTAGGTGTTCCTTTAATTATTAAAGATGACGCTATAGGAGCAATTGTTGTACAAAGTTATAATAATAAAGATGAATATAATTTAAGCGATGTAAACTTATTAGAATTTGTCGCAGACCAAATAAGTACAACTATTCAGCGTAAAAAAAAGGATGACGAATTAAAGCAAGCTCTTTTAAAAGCTCAGGAATCGGACAAACTAAAATCTTCTTTTTTAGCAAATATGAGTCATGAAATCAGAACACCAATGAATGGAATAATTGGATTTTCTGAATTTTTATTAGATCCAAACTTAAAAGAAGTTAATAGAAAAAAATACGCTAAAGTTATTATAAATAGTAGTAAACGATTACTATCCATTGTAAATGATATTTTAGATATTTCTAAAATTGAAGCAGGAATGGTTAAACTGAATTATGAAAATGTAAATTTAAACCACTTGCTAGATGATTTGTATACATTCTATAAACCAATTGTTGAGGAGCAAAACTTAGCTTTAATTTATAATAAAGAAATTGATAATTTAAAAAGTGTTGTTGAAACAGATAAAAACAAATTAAATCAAATATTAACTAACTTAATTTCTAATGCTATAAAATTCACCAATGAAGGAAGTATAGAATTTGGCTGTCATATTAAAAATAATATGGTTGAATTTTATGTGAAAGATACAGGAATAGGAATTAAAGAAGAATTAATTGATAAAATATTTCAGCGATTTACTCAAGCTGATATGCCAAAAAATAAACAAATTATAGGAACAGGATTGGGATTAGCAATCTCGAAAAAATTTGTTGAATTATTTAATGGCGATATTTGGTTAGAGTCTTCAAAAAAAGGAACAACCGTTTATTTCACAATCCCATATATTAAAAAAATGCCAAACGTATCTACAGTAATTGAAAAAGTAAAAAATATGGTTCCAAACCAAAATCAAAAACTCACTATATTAGTAGCGGAAGATGAAGAATATAACAGAATGTACATAAATGAATTATTCTCAAAAACCAATTATACTATTATAGAAGCTTATGATGGAAAAATGGCCATTGAACTATTCAAAAAAGAAGATAAAATAGATTTAGTTTTAATGGATATTAAAATGCCTAAAATGGATGGAATTGAAGCCATGAAAATTATTAAATCATTAAAATCAATACCAATAATAGCACTTTCAGCATTTGCTATGGAATCTGATAAAGTAGATGCTTTAAAAGAAGGTTTTGATAATTATTTAACTAAGCCAATTAATAAAAAAGCTTTATTTGAGCTGATTAATGAATACGCTAATTAATAATTTTATACATTTACAATTAGTCAAATAAAGTAAATGGAACCAACAAAAAAGAATATTCTAAACCCAAATAAATGGGTGCAACTTCATGCAGATTATCTTTTCAACTATACTATTAGCCGAATTAATAATCATGATTTGGCCAAAGATTTAGTGCAAGAAACTTTTTTTGCTGGACTTAAAGCAAAAGATAACTTTAAAGGACTAGCAAGCGAACGTACTTGGTTAATTTCTATTTTAAAAAGAAAAATTATTGATTATTATAGAAAAATTAATTCAACAAAAGGAAAGGCTGAAGTTAAAATGAATTTTTATACAGATGGAGAAAGAGAAGGAGAATGGATTGAAGAACGAGTTCCAACTAACTGGGATAATGAAGCCGAAAAATCTATTGAAAATGAAGAATTAAATCATGCATTAAATGAATGTATAGATAAGTTACCAGAAAAATACGCTTCGGTATTTAAAATGAAAACATTACAACATTTTGAAACGGAAGAAATATGTAAGGAATTAGATATAACAGCGTCAAATCTTTGGGTAATTATACACCGTGCTAGAACCCAACTAAGAAGATGTATGGAAGATAATTGGTTTAAAATTTAAAAAAAATGGGCATGAAAATAACTTGCGATGAAGCAACAACAATTTGTGATAAAACCCAATATGGAGAAGCTACTTTATGGGAAAAAATTAAATTAAATATTCATTTATTTATGTGTAAAAATTGTCGGTTATATTCAAAACAAAACAAAATTATTACAAAATGTATTCACAGTCATGAGCATAAAATAAATGAAACTTGTAATTGCTTAAACGAAGACGAAAAAAACGTAATGGAAAAAGAATTAGAAACTCATTTATAACCTTTTATACTTTTAAAGATAATGCGCTTTTTACCAGAAATTATAGATAATTATATTTCTAACCACACTGAAACAGAACCCAAACTATTACAGGAATTAAATAAGGAAACTTGGCAAAAAATATTAAATCCTCGAATGCTAAGTGGAGCATATCAAGGTAGAGTATTGTCTCTTCTATCTAAATTAATTCGTCCAAAATATATATTAGAAATAGGTACTTATACAGGATATTCAGCTTTGTGTTTGGCGGAAGGTTTAATTAAAGATGGCGAATTATTTACGATAGATAAGAATGAGGAATTAGAAGATTTTGCAAAAAAATATTTTCAAAAATCTAGTTACAAAAATAATATTCACCAAATTATTGGAAATGCAACTGAGGTTATACCAACGTTAAACAACACTTTTGATTTGGTATTTATTGATGCAGATAAAACAAATTATGCTACTTATTTTAATTTGGTTATCCAAAAAATGAATTCTGGTGGAATTATAATTTCAGATAATGTTTTATGGAGTGGTAAAGTTGTTGAAGAATTAGACTCAAAAGATAAAGACACTAAATCTATAGTTGCTTATAATAAAAAAATTGCTGAAGATAATAGAGTTGAAACTGTTATGTTACCTATTCGAGATGGTTTAACAATATGCAGAGTAAAGTAATTATTAAGGATTTTTTCTTTTTATAGAACCTATAGAATCTTCTATTTCGTCTTTGATTTTAGTAACAGGTTTGGTAAAATTATCAAAGTTGTCTTTTACTTTATTAATTTCTTTTTTAATATCAACTGCCATATCTACATTAATATCATTTTTATCCGCAGTATTTTTAATTTCCCTTTTAATGTCATTTGTTGCATCTTTAATTTGACGCATTCCTTTGCCTAAACCACGAGCAATTTCAGGAAGTTTATCTGCACCAAAAAGCATTACTACAATAAGTAATACTACCATAATTTCAGGTGCGCTAATAAATAAAAACATAATTCAATATTATTTAAAGCACAAAGTTACTTAATTAAAATTAAAGAAAATTGAAGATTTTGTTAATAATAAAAATCATAAACAAAAAACTATTTTTTAATTAGCATTCGTTTAATTTCGTTCAATTTCATGAGAGCTTCAATTGGAGTAAGCGTATCAATATTAGTAGCTAAAATTTCTTCTTTAATATCTTCTAACAACGGATCATCTAATTTAAAAAAGCTTAATTGTACATCTTTTTCTGTTGCTTGCTTAAGTGTTTCTTTAACTTCTTGACTTGTATGATTTTTTTCTAATTGTTTTAACATTTTACTAGCTCTATGTACAACTGCTGTTGGCATTCCTGCTATTTTTGCAACGTAAATACCAAAACTGTGTTCGCTACCACCTGGAACTAATTTTCGTAAAAAAATAACTTTGTTTTTTAATTCTTTTACGGAAACATTGAAATTTTTAATTCGATTAAAAGTTACAGCCATATCATTTAATTCATGATAATGTGTTGCAAATAATGTTTTTGCTTTAGTTGGATGTTCATGTAGATATTCGGCAATTGCCCAAGCTATTGAAATACCATCATATGTGCTTGTTCCCCTTCCAATTTCGTCTAATAAAACTAAACTTCTTTCAGAAATATTATTTAAAATACTAGCAGTTTCATTCATTTCTACCATAAATGTAGATTCGCCCATAGAAATATTATCACTTGCACCAACACGTGTAAAAATTTTGTCAACTATACCAATTCTAGCATTTTGAGCAGGCACATAACTTCCCATTTGAGCTAATAAAACAATGAGTGCTGTTTGTCGCAAAATTGCAGATTTACCACTCATATTAGGTCCAGTAATCATTATTATTTGCTGTTGATTTCTGTTTAAAACCAAATCATTAGCTATATATTCTTCGCCAATAGGTAGTTGTTTTTCAATTACGGGATGTCGCCCATTTTTTATTTCTAAATCAGTAGTTTCATCTAAATGAGGACAGACATAATTGTTTTTCTTTGCTAATTGTGCAAATGAAGCCAAACAATCTAATTGTGAAATTAAATGCGCATTTAATTGTATTGGACGAATATAATCCATTAAATCATTAATAAGTTCTAAAAAAAGTTGTTGCTCAAGCTCACTTATTTTTTCTTCGGCTCCTAAAATTTTAGATTCGTATTCTTTTAATTCTTCCGTTATATAGCGTTCAGCATTAACTAAAGTTTGTTTTCGAATCCATTGTTCAGGGACTTTGTCTTTATGTGTGTTTCTAACTTCAATATAATAACCAAACACATTATTAAAAGCTATTTTCAAAGATGGAATGCCTGAACTTTCTGTTTCGCGAACCAACATTTCATCTAAATAATCTTTTCCAGAAGTTGAAATTGCACGTAATTCATCTAATGCTTTGGAAACGCCACTTGAAATAACATTACCTTTATTAATATTTACAGGCGCATCTTCGTTTAATGTAACACTAATTTTTTCTCGTAAAGTTTTACAGTTTTGAATTTGTTCTCCAATAATTTTTAAAGCTTTATTATCGCTTTTTTCAGCAGCTTCTTTTATTGGAATAATTGCATTTAATGAATCTTTTAATAAAACAACTTCTCGTGGATTTACTTTTCCTGTTGCCACTTTTGAAACTAGCCTTTCTAAATCGCTTATTTGTTTTATTTGATAAGTAGTTAATTCAAAAAAATCATCATTATTAATAAAATACTTTACAATATCTAAACGCTTATTAATTTGATGAATATCTTTTAAGGGTAATGCCAACCAACGTTTTAATAATCGTCCTCCCATCGGCGAAATGGTGTTGTCAATAACATCTAAAAGAGTAACTGCATTAGCAGAATTTGAATGGTATAATTCTAAATTTCTAATAGTAAATTTATCCATCCAAACATATTTATCTTCATAAATACGTTTAATAGTATTAATGTGTTCTAATTTATTGTGTTGTGTTTCAAATAGATAAAATAATATTGCGCCAGATGAAATGATTCCTTCCTGTAAATCTTCAATTCCAAAGCCTTTTAGAGTTTTTACTTTAAAATGATTGGTTAAAGTTTCCGTAGCATAATCCGATTGAAATACCCAATCTTCTAAATAAAAAGTATAAAAATCCTCTCCAAATAATTGAGCAAATTTAGATTTATACTGTTTTTGGATTAAAATTTCATTTGGAGCAAAATTTTGGAGTAGTTTATCAATATACTCGCTATTTCCTTGAGCAGTTAAAAACTCGCCAGTAGAAACGTCTAAAAATGAAATTCCGATTAATTTTTTTCCAAAATGAATAGCAGCTAAAAAATTATTAGTTTTAGCCGATAAAACTTCGTTATTTAAAGCTACACCTGGCGTTACTAATTCAGTAACTCCACGTTTTACAATAGTTTTGGTCATTTTGGGATCTTCTAATTGATCACAAATTGCAACCCGCATTCCTGCCTTAACTAACTTTGGAAGATAAGTGTTTATGGAGTGGTGTGGAAATCCAGCTAAAGCTGTTTCTGTTTCACTTCCTGCGCCACGTTTTGTTAAAATGATTCCTAAAATTTTTGCAGCTTTTTTGGCATCTTCACCAAATGTTTCATAAAAATCACCTACTCTAAATAATAACATTGCATCAGGATATTTTACCTTAATAGCATTGTATTGTTTCATTAAAGGAGTTACTTTCTTGGTTTTTGCTGCCAATTTTTTAGGAAATTAAGTTAGTTTTGCGAAGTTAATTATTCCGTTTTAAAGATAAACGAATTTATGAGAAAATTAAAAAATAGTGAACTTGGGAGATTAAATGTCGCTGAATTTAAAGAAATAAAGAAAACTCCATTAATAGTTATATTAGATAATATTAGAAGTTTAAATAATATTGGCTCGGTTTTTAGAACTAGTGATGCATTTTTAATTGAAAAAATTTATTTATGCGGAATTACTGCGAAACCGCCTCACAAAGAAATTCATAAAACAGCTTTAGGAGCTACAGAAACTGTAGATTGGGAATATGTTGAAAACGCATTAAGTTTAGTTAAAAAATTGCAAAAAGAAGGAATATTTGTTTCTTCTATTGAACAAGCAGAAAATAGCACGATGTTGCAAAATTTTGAAATTGAAAAAAACAAAAAATACGCAGTTGTTTTTGGAAATGAAGTAAAAGGAGTGCAACAAGAGGTAGTTTCTGCATCCGACAATTGCATAGAAATTCCACAATTTGGAACTAAACACTCGTTAAATATTTCTGTGAGTGTTGGTGTGGTACTTTGGGATTTGGTTAAAAAAATTAGAATCCAAGCATAAATTTAGCAACCATAAAGTAAATTAAAATCCCAAAAATATCATTACTTGTAGTTACAAATGGCCCAGTTGCAATAGCAGGATCAATTTTGAGTTTATTTAATACAATTGGGACTACAGTTCCAATAACTGCAGCATTAATAATAACAGTCACTAAAGCTATAGCAATAGTAATAGATATGGTTAAATTAGTATGAAAGAAAAACTGACTTAATCCAAAAACAATTAAAGACATTACTAAACCATTTAATAACCCTATTAGTAGTTGTTTAACAATGTGTGTTAATAATTTACCTTTAAAAGATTTATTGGCAATACTTTGTACTACAATTGCAGATGATTGTACTCCAACATTACCTGCAGAAGAATTAATAAGAGGAATAAAAATAATTAAAGCTGGCGCAGTTTTCATAACAGTTTGAAAATCTGTAATTATGCTAGCTGCAAATGTTCCGCTAACCATACCAATTAATAGCCAAGGTAAACGAGCTCGGGTTAATTTTAAAACGCTATCATCAGAATCAACGTCTTCAGAAATACCAGCTGCCATTTGGTAATCTTTTTCAGCTTCCTCTGTAATAAAATCTACAACATCATCAATAGTAATTTGTCCAACTAAAACGCCTAAATCATCTATTACGGGGAGTACAACTAAATCGTATTTTTGCATAATTTGCGCTATGTCTTCACCTCTGTCATCTACTTTTACAGCAACCACTTTGTCATCATAAATTTCTTTTATTGGTGTTTTTGCAGGTGTTGTAAGTAAGTTTTTTAGTGATAAAATACCTATTAATTTATTGTCATCGTCAACAACGTAAATGGTGTGAACTTTTTCTAATTCCTGTGCCTGTTTACGCATTTCTTTAACGCAACGTAAATTGGTCCAATTTTCATTAACTTCAATAAATTCTTTAGCCATTAAACCCCCAGCGGAGTTTTCTTTATAACGTAGTAAATCAACAATATCTTTGGCGTGTTCAACGTCTTCTATATGGCTAATTACTTCTTTTTTTTGTTCTTCTGAAAGTTCATTAATTATATCCGCAGCATCATCTGTTTCTAGCTCTTCAATATTTTCGGCAATTTCTTTAGAGGATAAACTGCTTAAAACGCGCTCACGAGTATCATCATCTAACTCTGTTAAAATATCAGCAGTAGTTTCGCTATCTAAAAGATTTAAAACAAAAAGGGCTCTATTAAAATCTAGTTCATCTACAATTTCAGCAACATCAGCATAATGCAATTCTTCTAGTAAATTTTTGACTTCTTTACTATTATTTGCATCAATTAATTCTTTAAAATCGTTTAAAAAATGGGAGTTAATTTCAAATGCCATCTTGCTCAATTTTAGCGGTTAATTCAATAAACTGTTCAACAGATAATTGTTCAGGGCGTTTTGCAAAGATAGCGTCTTGTTTTAATTTATCAGATAAATTCAAGGATTTTAAACTATTACGAAGTGTTTTTCTTCTTTGGTTAAACCCAAGTTTAACTATTTTATAAAATAATTTTTCGTTAACAGGTAAAGTATAATTTTCTTTTCGAATTAAACGAATTACGCCAGAATCTACTTTTGGAGGCGGATTAAAAACATCAGGGGGAACGGTAAATAGGTATTCAACAGTATAAAATGCTTGAGCTAAAACCGATAATATACCGTAAACTTTGCTGCCAGGTTTTGAAGCAATTCTTTGCGCTACTTCTTTTTGAAACATGCCAGAAAATTCAGGAATTTGTTGCTTATTTTCTAGCGTTTTAAATACTATTTGAGTTGAAATATTATAAGGAAAATTACCAATAATTGCGACTTGATTTTCTTGGAAATAATCAGATAAATTAATTTTTAAAAAATCTTTTGAAATAATATTATTGGCAAGATTTAAATAATTTGCTTTTAAATATTCTACCGACTCAGAATCGATTTCAATTACGCTAGTTTTGAATTTTTTTTGAAGTAAGTATTTGGTTAAAACACCCATTCCTGGACCAATTTCTAATACATTTTCGTAATTTTTTTCGGTTAAAGAATCTGCAATTTTTTTTGCAATTTCTTCATCTTTTAAAAAATGTTGGCCTAAATGTTTTTTTGCTCTAACCGTCATATTTAATTTTTAGAGCTTACACTAAACTGATTGCTAATTACTTTAAGTTCTGTTCTAAAGGCAACGAATTTATCTTTAAATAATTTTAAACTTTCTTCTCGTAATTTAGGCGCATCTTCTTTGTAATATTTTTCTAAAGTTTCATAACTATCGGTGGTATATTGAATTGCATAAGTTACACCTCCCATATCTTCATTAATTAGCACTCTACTCATTTTAGCTTGGCTAAACTTTCCTGTTGCTAACATAGCTGGAATATGAGTTTCTTTCATCCAATTAAGCCATTCCTTTTGTTTGGATTCATCAATATTTACGGTAACGTTGTATATAAACATAAGTGTTAATTTATAGTGTCTCCTCTTAATTTTCGATATTTTTTACGTGCATCAACTAAAAAAATACTGGAAGGATATTCAAAGATAATTTTTTTATAATATTCTTTTGCTTGGTTTGGAAGATTTAATTGGTTTTCATAAAGTTCGGCTAAATTATATATTGCATCATCGACCAAAATATCTTCTTTATTTAAGTTGATAATTTGTAAATAATTACTCTCAGCCTTTTTAAATTGATTTGTTTTTATAAATAAATCAGCTTGTTTAAACAAAGCCTCATCTTCTATAGGATGCCCTTCATATTTATTTAAAATAGTTTGAAGTGTATCAATTGCTTTAAAATTTTGATTTTGATAAGCTAATAAATCGGCTTTTGCATAGGTTTTTAAGGCTAAATGTAAGCTATCTTTTACGGCGTTATCTGTAATTAATAAATTTAAAGCTAAGGCATCATTAGCAATTAATTGTGAAGTAGCATTTTTTAAAACTTTTAATTGGGTTTGTGCCCATTTAAAATCGCCTTTAAAATAAGAGGTTTGTGCAATTTTAAATCGAGCTTGTTGAGCAATAGGATGATTTTTTAAATCTTGTTGAACTTGTGTGTAATAAATTAAGGCAGTATTAAATTTGTTAGTAAAAACTAAAACATCTGCCAATTTAATTTTTATAGATCCTTTTTGAAATTTATTGTTTGCCAAGTTTAATGCCTTTTTTAAAACGATTATTGCTTTATTAGGCTGGTTTTTATTAAAGGCTAAAAAATGGGCATAGAAAACTTGAATATTTACGGTTTCGGAATTAACACCAAATTCTGAAAATAAATTTTGAAATTGAGTTTCAATTTTATCATTTGGAAGTTTAGTTTTAAGCGATATTTCAAGTAAATATAGTTTAGCATTTAATGTAGTGGGAACATCATGAGTGTTTTCTAATATATAATTAAAACACTTAGTTGCATTGGCATAATCTTTATTTTCAAAACTTATTTTTCCTAAGGTTTGTAGATTATTTAGGTTAGATGAATTTCGTTTAAACAATGCTTTTTCTTGAATAAATGCTTTGTCATAATCTTTTTGTTGAATATATAACCAGCTTAAAAGTTGATTCCAGCTATTTTTAGGGTTGTTTTGTAATCGTTTTAAAATTAGGTTTTTAAATAAAATGTTATACTTGTTTTCACTATCGTCAGTTATAAATTTACCAATATAACTTTTAACGGTTGGCACATAATTCTCATTTAAATCAATTAAATTTAAATAGGTGGAAAACATAGATTCAATATCTCCTTTTTCTCCATAAATAGCAGCAATTTGGAAATTGAAATTAGCATTTTTGTTTAATCGCATTACCTTTTTGTATGCTTTTAAAGCATAATCGAGTAAATTATTATCGCTAAAAGATCTTCCAATAATAAACCCTAAATTTGGAAATTCTTCTAATGCTTTTAATGCCTTTTTGTAATTTAGTTCTGCTTTTTCTTGTTGATGTTGTAATTGATAACTATAACCTAAATCTACGTACAAATACTCTTGATTTGGATAGGATTTTAATTGCTGATTAATAGTGTTTTTTACTTCTTCAAATTTTTCAAGTTGTAAATAGCAATCAATTAAATAAGTTAAATAACTGGTATTATACGCGTTTTTTTCGTGAAGTGATTTATATAAAACAGCTGCTTTTTCATATTCGCCATTTCTAAAATATTGATAGGCAAGCATGTTTTCTTGCGCGTAAAAATGCAAAGAAAAAAAACATAGCAATAAGAATATAAATTTTCGCATAAAATCATTATTTCAATTTCAAAGATAGGTAAACGAGTGTTAAATTTTTTATAAAATAGGCCAATTTAGAAAATTATGCTGTAACCTTTTGGCACGAAAATTGTCTTAATTAAAATAAGTCAAAAAACATTAATTATGAAAGAACTAACCAAATTATACGAAAAGGCTAAAAACAAATCGCTAAATTTTATGAATAACGGTCAATTAAACGCCTATGTTGATGCTTTAATTGAAATGAATTATTATAAAAACTTAATGGTAGCTGTTCAAGCTAATTGATTATATCAAATCCACAATAAGGAACTAACACTTCTGGAATTTTAATTCCTTCAGGTGTTTGGTAATTTTCTAATAAACCAGCTAGAACACGTGGCAACGCTAACGAACTTCCGTTTAATGTGTGTGCTAATTCTGTTTTACCATCCGCATTTTTAAATCGAAGTTTAAGACGATTAGCCTGAAAGGTTTCAAAATTTGAAACGGAACTAATTTCTAACCAACGGTTTTGAGCTGTTGAAAACACTTCAAAATCATAAGTTAAAGCAGAAGTAAAACCTATATCTCCACCACATAATCGTAAAATACGATAAGGTAATTTTAATTCGTTTAAAATATCTTTTACATGAGCTAACATTGCATCTAAGGCTTCGTAAGAATTTTTTGGATGCTCAATGCGAACAATCTCAACTTTATCAAATTGATGCAATCGGTTTAAACCTCTAACATGCGCTCCGTATGATCCAGCTTCACGTCTAAAACAAGGCGTATAAGCTGTTTTACAGATAGGAAAATCACTTTCTTTTAAAATTACATCTCTAAAAATATTAGTAACAGGTACTTCGGCAGTTGGTATTAAATACAAATTGTCTTGTGCATCATGGTACATTTGACCTTCTTTATCAGGTAATTGCCCAGTTCCAAAACCAGAAGCTTCATTTACTAAATGAGGTACTTGCACTTCTTGATAACCAGCTTTACTGTTTTTGTCTAAAAAATAATTGATTAAGGCACGTTGTAATCTAGCACCTTTACCTTTATATACAGGAAAACCGGCACCAGTTATTTTATTACCTAGCTCAAAATCTATAATATCATATTTTTTAGCAAGTTCCCAATGAGGTAAAGCGCCTTCGGATAAAGTTGGAATTTCTCCTTCTTCAAAAACAGTTTCATTATCTTCCTCTGAATTTCCTGCGGGAACAATTTCATTAGGAATGTTAGGAATTAAATACAATAGATTTTGTAATTCTGTTGTTTTTTCTTGAAGTTTATCAGATAACTCTTTAGAAGTATCTTTTAACTGTGCAGTTTTAAGCTTTAAAATTTCGGCTTTTTCTCGTTCACCGTTTTTAAATAAAATACCAATATCTTTTGATAATTTATTGGATTCGGCTAAAACTGCATCCAACTCAGCTTGAGTTGCTCTTCGTTGTTCATCTGCTAAAATAGTTTGATTAACAATTTCTTCAGCATTTTTAAAATTTCGTTTAGCTAATCCGCTTAAAACGGTTTCCTTATTTTCTCTAATAAAAGCTACTTGTAACATTATTATCTCCTTAAATTAAGGGCAAATTTAAGAAATTGCAATTAAACCTAACTAGAAAAAATGGACTTGTTGCTAATTTGATTTTAAGGAAACAGTTTCTTCAAAAGAAGAAACTACTTGTGGAATATTTTTAACTTTAAATTCACACGTTATTTTTATGGAATCTTTACTTGTTTTGGTTAACTTAAAAGTTCCATTTCCTATAGGATAATAGCCAGTTTCTCCTTTACAAAAACACAAACGAGCAAAGTGTAAATTTACTTGTTTTAGTTCACTGTTTGCTAATGAAATTTCTTTTATGTTTTTAGGTAAAGTTGCGTAAATAATTTCAGTGTAATTACTGTCTTGTGTGTTTTTTATTGGATTACGCTTAAAAGTGTACGTTAATAAAGTGTTTTCTCCTTTAGAAATTTCAGGATATAAATTCCCAAATTTATCTTTGTTAAAAACAAGGCTCTTATTTGGCGTTAGACTTAATTCACATTTGCCGTTTGGCGCACAATTTTTTGCATTTACTTGAATTGGGTTTTTAACAACAAAACTTAAGTTTTTATTAGCATTGCATGATGCAAAAAATAGTATAATAAGCGATAGAAATATTTTCATATAGTTATTTTTAAAGAATTAATCAATAAAAGTGCCACGAATATATTTTAATGAATTTTGCTTGTCGGTTTGTAACTGTTTTTTCAAATTTTGAATGGATTCAAATTTTTGTTCATCACGTAAAAACTTTAAAACTTCAATTTGAATAGTTTTAGTATATAAATCTTTTTTGAAATTAAAAAAGTGAATTTCAATAGTTTGATGTTTTCCTTTTAGTGTAGGTCTAAAACCAATGTTCATCATGCCATAAATAACTTCATTATCTATGGTTGATTTTACGATATAAGCACCAGTTTTAGGTATAAGTTTATAGGTTTCCTTAATAAATAAATTTGCAGTTGGAAACCCAATTTTTTCTCCTAAATTTTTACCTTCTACTACTTTCCCAGTAAGCATAAAATGGTAACCTAAATATTGATTAGCCTTGGTGATTTCTCCATTTTCAATAGCTTTTCTAATTTTGGTAGAGCTAACCCCAATATTATTTATATCTAATTTTGAAATTTCTTTTACGCTAAAATTATAGGTATAACCATATTCCTTTAAATGCTCAAAATCACCTTCTCTATTTTTTCCGAATCTATGGTCATATCCAATAAATAATTTGGCAATATTTAATTTAGCAACTAAAAAATTTCTTACAAAATTTAAGGCTGTTTGGTTAGCAAAATCTTCATCAAAAGGGTAAACGACTAAAGTTTCAATTCCGGTTTTTTCTAATAACTGAATTCGCTCATCAATAGTGTTAATTAATTTAATGCCAATTTCTTTTTGCAGAACCATTCTAGGGTGAGGGAAAAAAGTAAGTAAAATAGGTGTTGCATTATTTTTTTTTGCACTTTTAACTAGCTTTTTTAACACTTTTTGATGCCCAATATGAACCCCGTCAAATGTACCAATAGTAACATATGAAGGAGCTGTTTCGTTAAATGATGATAAATTTGTAAGTATTTTCAACTAAAATAAATTTGAAATAAAAAACAAAAATACTGTATTTAATTAAAACATAATTTGTTTACTTTGGGAATATCAAATTTTTAAAATTATATTTGTTACATCCTAAATACTCCAAAATAAAAGGCTTATGACAACTTTTTGTAAAAAAACCATTTTCTTAACCCTGTTTTTAATAGCAATTGTTTTTAATGGAAACGGACAGAATAAAACCAATATTTGGACTAAAGCTTCCTTTAATAGTGAAAAAGGACAAAAAATGGTTTACAGGAAAACAATTCCTAAAAAATTTAAAACTTATCAATTAGATATAAATAGAGTTAAAAATTTATTAGGAAATGTTGCAAAAAGAAACACTAAAGCTAAAGTATCTAATAAAATTTTAAGCTTTCCAAATGAAGATGGAACTTTAGAAAAATATCAAGTTTTTGAAGCCTCTATTTTGTCGCCAGCGTTACAAAAAAAATATCCAAATATTAGATCTTATGTAGGGAAAAGTATTACAAACAAGGGGAAGACTATTCGATTTAGTATTTCAAATGATGGTTTTCATGGTATGATTTTTAAAAAATCTGGAGGAACTATTTATATTGATCCATACACTTCAAATAAGGATAATTACATTGTTTATAATAAAAAAAGTTTACCAAAAATAGCTCCTTTTGAGTGTAGATTTGATGAGTTTAATACTTCCAAAGTTACAACAACTTTAAAAAGTAGTTATAGTGCAAAAACTAGTAATGCAAATGATGGAAATTTAAGAACATTTAGGTTGGCAGTTGCGACTACAGGAGAATATTCACAATATCAATTAAATAATCAAGGGATAAGTGTAAATGCCACTGATGCAGAAAAAAAAGCCGCAGTTTTATCTGCAATTAATACAACAATGACTAGGGTTAATGGTATTTTTGAAAGAGATGTTGCATTAACCATGGTTTTAGTAGCTAACGAAACAGATATTATTTATTTAGATGGAACAACGGACCCTTTTACTAATGATGATAGTTCAAAATTAATTGATGAAAGTCAATCTATTATTGATATCTATATTGGCTCTTCTAATTATGATATTGGGCATACATTTTCTACTGGAGGAGGGGGGTTAGCACAATTAAATACACCTTGTACAATTGATAAAGCTAAGGGAGTTACGGGAACAAGCAATCCGATAGGAGATGCTTATGATATTGATTTTGTAGCACATGAAATGGGTCATCAATACGGAGCTCATCATACATTTAATGGAGATGCGGGTAATTGTGCCCCTCCTAACAGAAATGATGCTACAGCGGTTGAACCAGGTAGTGGTTCTACTATTATGGCATATGCAGGAATTTGTGCCCCTCAAAATATTCAAACGAATAGTGACGATTACTTCCATTTAATTAGTATTAGAGAAATGTGGGCAAATATTTCAGTCGGAAATAGTACTTGTGCTAATGTTACTGCTACTGGTAATAGTGTACCTGTAGTTAATGCATTATCAAATTACTCAGTACCGATTTTAACCCCTTTTGTTTTAACAGCAAATGCTACAGACCCTGATGGAGATAGTTTAACTTATACTTGGGAACAATTAGATGCAAGTGGTATTACTAACTACCCATTAGCTTCGACAGATGTAAGCGGACCAGATTTTAAATCTGTTGGACCCAGTACTTCACCTAAAAGATATTTTCCAGACCAAAATACAGTTATCTCTGGAGCCCTATCAAACACATGGGAAGTTATTCCTGCAGTTAGTAGAACGATGAACTTTGGGGTAAATGTTAGAGATAATAATCTAAGCGGTGGACAAACTGCAAGTCAAGAGAGCACATTAACATTTGACGTAAATTCGGGGCCATTTAAAGTTACTTCACAAGCGACCAACGAAACCTGGTCTGCAGGTACATCTCAGACTATAACTTGGGATGTGGCAAATACTGATATTTCGCCTGTTAGTTGTTCATTTGTGAATATTTTATTGTCAACAGATGGAGGTTACACATATCCAATTACTTTGGCTTCAAATATTTCTAATAATGGTACTAATACTGTTGTAGTCCCAAATGTTACAACTACAAAGGGAAGAATTATAGTAGAAAGTGCTAATAACGTATTTTATGCAATGAATGCCTCGGATATTTCTATTCAAGCTTCAGAATTTATAATGAATTTTAGTTCTACATCTAATTCTGTTTGTTCGCCAAATAATGCAGTTTACAATTTCACGTATAATACTTTTAATGGGTTTAATGAAACTACTACTTTTTCTGCAACAGGTAACCCTGCAGGAACTACAGTTACTTTTAATCCAACTACAGCAACAACTGATGGCACAAATGTTCAAATGACAGTTTCTGGAATTACAGATGCTAATTTAGGAAACTCACAAATTGCAGTTACAGGGACATCTACTTCTGTTACTAAAAATACATCAGTGAATTTAAATGTCTATACTTCTAATTTAGCGGCTCCAGCTTTAAGTTCACCAACAAATAATGAAGTGGGAGTTTTAAAACCCTATACTTTAAATTGGAATAGTAATGTAAACGCAATTAATTATGATATTGAAATTGCCACAGATAGTGCTTTTACGAATATAGTGGAGTCAGCAACGGTTAATATTAATACATTTACTCCTCAAACACTTAATATTAATACTACGTATTATTGGAGAGTTAGAGCTAATAATATTTGCGTTCAAAGCCCTTTTTCAACTGTTTTTAATTTTACTACAGCAAATGAAACCTGTGATATAAATACTTCATCAGATACTCCATTAAATATTCCAGATAATAGTGCTACAGGGGTAAGTTCTATAATTAATTTCCCTCAAAATAAATTAATTACAGATGTTAATGTAACTGTAAATATAACACACACATATGATGCTGATTTAGCATTTACTTTAACAAGTCCGCAAGGGACTGTTATTATACTATCTTCTGGAAATGGAGGAAGTGGAGAAAATTATACAAATACAACTTTTGATGATGATGGCACAAATGATATTAATTTAGGTATAGCTCCTTTTACAGGAACATATAAACCACAGGGGAATTTATCAAGTTTTAATAATGAAATGTCATCAGGTAATTGGACTTTAAAAGTAGTAGATTCTGGTGCTGCTGATGTTGGTACAATTGATAATTGGTCTATTCAAATTTGTGGAGTTCCGAGCGGTTATTCATTACCAACCGATAATTTCAATGTGCAAGTAACCAGTGAAACGTGTCCAGATAAAAACAATGGCCAAATTAATATCACAGCACAATCAACCCAAAACTATGTAGTTACTATAAATGGCACTAATACAAGTTTTACAGATACTCAAAATTTCACAAATAATTATCTATTTGAAAATTTAGCACCAGATGTTTATAACGTATGTGTGACTGTCCCTACGGAGAATTACGAGCAATGTTTTGTAGTAGAAGTAATAGCAGGAACCACAGTTTCAGGGAAATCTAGTGTAAAAGCGAATAGAGCTACTGTTGAAATAGAACAAGGAACAGCTCCTTACAAAGTATATGTAAATGGTAACGAA
>NZ_JAWVXC010000006.1:0-233733 GCF_033723435.1 Lutibacter sp.
TGAAGTTTTTTTACCCTATCTATGTTCCTGATCGTATCGCTAAACCGTCTCCTTATTAGCGGTGGCAAATGTAATACTCTTTTTCTATTCCCTACAACTTTTTTAAACCTTTTTTTTATTACTTTTTTGAAAAAAGGAATAATCTTCTGTTTTTTAAACAGTTAGTTTACATAAAAAAATCATCTAGGGTAAATTCCCGAAATTTGGGGAGACTAATTTAGTCTATTTATTTGAATTACACAATATGGTAATTAATAAAATTAGTTCTTTTTTACAGCTGATTTTGGTGAAATAATCTTTTTTTCACTTAAGTCAAGATAATTGAAATTTAATTTTGATGGTTGTTCTTCTAATACTCCATCAATAAAAGCTCTTTGTAAAATGTCTTCAATTAAATAATCTTCTTTATTATTTGCAGGATCGTAAATAGATTTTAAAGATAGTTTAAAAAGTTTTGCTGTGGTATTATACCAAAAAGCTTTCCAACCACTTCGTAAATTTTTCACTAATTGGAATGCAGTTTCCCCTGTTTGTCTATATATTAATTTAATAAGTATACGTCCTTCTGTTCTTGTTAATTTTTTTAATTGGTTGGTAAACTCCCCTTCCATATATTTTTGGATGAGTTTTGTATATTTCTTTTTTTGTCTTTTAGATTTTATTTTTGATAATCTTTCATTTAAAACGGCAAGACGTTCTGCGCCCAATTTAGCATAAGGATATGCTTTTATTACTTTTTTTCTAAACCAAAAATAATAGCGTCTTTCGTAATCTGTTTTAAATTTTAGTTTTTTAAGTAATTGTACTTCGTTTAATTTTATTAATAAAGTATCACCTTTAAATACAATGTATTTTTCACTTAATGGTATAGAGTCTGTTTTAGTTTCTTCTTGCGAAAAACCAAAACTACTTGTTAAAATCACCAAAAAGGTTAAAATATATTTATACTTTAATATCAATTTTTATACTTATATATAAGGTAACAAAGTTACACATATTTTAATTTTTAGTAACATAAATTATACTATATAATAAAGATGTATAACTTGTAACAATATTCTTTTTTTGTTTTCTAAAAAAAAACACAAAACAAATAGCATAACCTAAAAGGAAACACCCAAATAAATATTTTTGTAATGAATAAAACATCCGTATTTTTGACACAAATTTAAAATGACATGAGCAAAACTAAAACCATACTTAATAAAAAGTCAATAGATTTTTTAGAGAAATACTTAAATAACGCTGCCCCAACTGGACACGAAAAAGAAGGTCAAAAAATTTGGATGAATTATTTAAAACCTTATGTAGATACTTTTATTACAGATAGCTACGGAACAGCTGTTGGAGTTATTAATCCTGATGCTAAATTTAAAGTGGTAATTGAAGGTCATGCGGATGAAATTTCATGGTATGTAAATTACATTACTCCTGAAGGTATTATTTATGTAATTAGAAATGGCGGAAGTGACCATCAAATTGCACCATCAAAAGTGGTAAATATTCATACAAAAAAAGGAATTGTAAAAGGTGTTTTTGGCTGGCCAGCTATTCATACACGTTTAAAAGGAAAAGAAGAAACTCCTAAATTAGAAAATATTTTTATTGATGCAGGATGTAAATCTAAAGAAGAAGTTGAAAAATTAGGTATACATGTAGGTTGTGTTATTACATATCCTGATGAATTCTTTATCCTAAACAAAAGTAATTTTGTTTGCAGAGCTTTAGATAATAGAATGGGTGGATTTATGATTGCTGAAGTTGCTCGTTTATTAAAAGAAAACAAAGTTAAACTACCTTTTGGATTGTACATTACTAATTCTGTTCAAGAAGAAATTGGTTTGCGTGGTGCAGAAATGATTACTCAAACTATTAAACCAAATTTAGCAATTGTAACAGACGTTTGCCATGATACTACAACACCTATGATTGATAAAAAGAAAGAAGGTGAGACTAAATCGGGTGACGGGCCAGTTATAAGCTATGCTCCAGCAGTACAAAATAAATTAAGAGAATTAATTGTAGAAACTGCGGTAACTAAAAAAATACCTTTTCAACGTATGGCATCATCTCGTTCAACAGGTACAGATACTGATGCTTTTGCTTATAGTAATGGAGGAGTTCCTTCTGCATTAATTTCATTAGCACTACGCTATATGCATACCACAGTTGAAATGGTTGATAAAAATGACGTTGAAAATGTTATTAAACTAATTTACGAAACGTTAATACAAATTAAAGGAAACGAATCTTTTAGTTATTTTGATTAATGAAAATAGTAAAATATCTATTAGGTATAACTAGACTTTTATTATTTGCTATAATGACTTCCACCATTTTTGGATGGTTATTATTTACCAATTTATTTATTTCATCGGAGGTAAAGAAATTAAAACGAGGGATCCTTTATAGAAGATTTATCATTAGAAATTTAATAGTTTTATTAGGAAGTAAAATAATAACATACGGTAAAGTACCAACACAATCAGGTTTAATAATCTCTAATCATAGAACATATTTTGATTCTATAGTTATTTTGCAACATATTTTAGCGTACCCAATTGCAAAAATAGAACTTGCATCATGGCCTTTAGTTGGAGATGTTTGTAAAACTACCGGAGTTATTTTTGTTAAAAGAGAAGATAAATCAAGTAGAAAAGACACTTTACAAAAAGCTCAATCTATTCTTAAAAATGGTTTTTCTATTTTAAACACTCCTGAAGGTACAACTCACATAGAGCCAACAACCATAGCATTTAAACCTGGAGCTTTTAAATTAGCTGCTCAACTTAATGTTCCTGTAATACCAATTGCTATTGATTATAAACTTTTAAGTGATGCTTGGATTGGTGACGATACTTTTTTACCTCATTTTATTCGTTGCTTTGGTAAATGGAGAACGGAAATTAAAATAAGTTATTTACCTCCTATTTATGGAGATGATCCTGAAGAATTAATAAAAAAATCAAAAGAATCTATTGATAATGAATTAATTAGATTCCGAAAAGATTGGGATTTAAAGGATAAAGCCACTAAAAATTAATTTTAGTGGCTTTATTTTTATACTAATATCTAATCTATCTTCTCATAAATTAAACATAACAAATTATACAATTTTTATAAGCACTTAAATGTTGCTATAAATTAGTAACTTTAAAGCCAATCATTGTATTTATAGTTATGAAAAACACTATTGCTGAACGAATTTTTGATTTTTTAAAAAACTTCCCTCCTTTTGATATTTTAGAAAAGGAACAATTATTCAAAATTTCTTCCAATGTAAAAGTAACTTATATAGAAAATAATTCCTTTGTTTTTAAACAAGATGAACTTCCTCACAAAAATTTTTACATTGTTAAAGATGGAGCAATTGGTTTGTACAGAACTATGGATACTGATCAAATTTTAGTAGATATTTGTGACGAAGGAGATATTTTTGGTTTGCGCCCGTTAATACAAAACGACCATTATTTAATGAGTGCTAAAGCAAATGAAGAATCTATTTTATACGCTATATCTGTAGAACTTTTAAAAGAAATAATAAAAACCAACGAAAAAGCAAATAAATATATTATTGCAAGTTTTTCAACCAATATTAAAACTCCTTACGCAAAAACAAACAACGGACAATTATTTGCAAATATAGACGCCATAAATAAAAATAGTACTTTCACTGAAGTTCAAACTGCTCAGTTTAGTAAAAACCCTGTTACCTGCTTAAAAGATGCTACTATTAAAGAAGCCGCTCAAATAATGAGTTCAAAAAGAGTTGGTTCTATATTAATTGTTGAAGATAAAAATCCAATTGGTATAATTACCGATAAAGATTTACGCTTAAAAATAGCTACAGGATTAGTATCTATTGAACAAAAAGTTACAGAAATTATGACCTCACCTGTAATTACTTTTCCTCAAAAAATCACCATTGCAGAAGCACAAATTGCAATGATAAAACACAAAATCACCCATTTATGTATTACCAAAAATGGTAAAACTAATTCTGAACTTGTTGGAATTTTATCAGAACACGATATTGTTGTACTACATGGAAATAATCCTTCGGTTTTAATTAAAGAGTTAAAACGCGCTAAAAATGTACAAACTTTAAAATATATTAGAGAAAAAACTTCTGATTTACTTAAAGGATACATTGAACAAAACATACCAATCACATTTATTTCAAAAATTATTTCAGAAATTACAGATGCTATAACCATAAAAGCTATTGAATTATCTTTAGATGAAATGGATAATAAACCTCCGGTAAAATATAGTTGGTTAGCACTCGGAAGTCAAGGTAGAAAAGAACAACTTTTAATTACCGATCAAGATAATGCTTTAGTTTTTGAAGATGTTTCAAAAGCCGATTACTTAAAAACAAAAAATTATTTTTTAAAATTATCTAAAAAAGTTACTGAAAAATTAAATATGGTTGGTTTTGAGTTTTGTCCGGCAGAAATGATGGCAAGTAATCCTAAATGGTGTTTATCACTTACCGAATGGAAAAAACAATTTAACACTTGGATTACCAAACCTACCGATGATGCCGTAATGATGTGTACCATATTTTTTGATTATAATTTAGTCTATGGCGATAAAGAATTAGTCACCAAAATGTCCAAAAGTATCTTTAACTCTATTAATTCTTATGAAATATTCTTAAATTTTTTAGGAAGAAATGCGTTAAGGAATCCTACTCCACTTGGTTTTTTTAGACAATTTTTAGTAGAACACGATGGAAAACATAAAGATCAATTCGATTTAAAAAGTAGAGCATTAATGCCTCTAATTGATGCTGCTCGTTTAATCATTCTATCACATAATATAAAAGATAAAAACAATACAATTTCTCGGTTTAAAAAATTAGCAAAGGTTGAGCCACAAAACAAAAATTTATATCTTTCATGTGCTGATGCTTTCAAAATTTTGCTGCATTATAGAACGGAACAAGGTTTAAAAAACAACAACTCTGGAAGGTATATTGAATTAAATACTTTAACCAAATCTGAAAAATTAAAATTAAAAGGATGCTTTAAACCTATAAAAGACATACAAGAACTTTTAAATATTCGATATAACTTAGCTCAAATGATGTGATTTTTTCATGGTTTACATACAAACATTATCCAGATTTTTGGAAAGCTTACGTAAAAAAGTTTAAACAAAAACAACCAAATACAATAGAATCAACTCGTTTTGTGGTTTTTGATACCGAAACTACAGGTTTAAATATTTCTTCAGATAGAATTTTGTCTATTGGAGCTATTCGCATTTTTAACAATAGCATTAATGTTTCTGAAAGTTTTGAAATATACTTAAAACAAGAAGAATTTAAAATTGAATCTGTAGAAATTCATGGCATATTAAAAGAAGGAAACCTGATTAAACAAACTGAAAAAGAAGCTATTAAAAATTTTGTAAACTATATAGAAAATTCAGTATTAATAGCTCATCATACAGCTTTTGACATTGAAATGATTAACGCTGCATTAAAAAGGATGAAGCTGCCAAAACTTAAAAATAAAACTATAGATACAGGGATTCTATACAAAAAAATAAAAGGTAAAAAAGACAATCATTTTAACTTAGATATTTTATGTGATGAATTTAATATTCCTAAACATGACAGGCATACTTCTTCAGGAGATGCTTTTATAACCGCACTTTTATTCTTAAAAATTATTGCAAAACTTAAAACAGAACGAACGATTCATTATTCTGATTTGTTTAGGGCTAATGAAAAAAATGGACTTTTATAAAATAATGAATTTTACAAACAATATTAGTTCTGTTTTTTAATCTAAAATGTTTACCACTTCAAATTTTCATATTTTTATTAATTAATAATTCATTCAGTAACTAATTTTTCGATTTCTTCTACTAATTTATCTACACTTTTACCATCATTTCCTGTAGATAAATATCTTATTACACCATTTTTATCTACAATTATATTCTTAGGTATAGATCCATTAGCGTATTTATTCCATATTATTTTTGAATGATCAAAACCTACATTAAACTCAATTCCACGTTTTTTTAAATAAACCATTTTATTTTTTACAATTTGTTGATCTTGACCTATTGCAATTGGAAGAAAAACAAAATTTTGATTTTTAAAAGGCACTAAAATTTTTGAAGGAATTTCGTAAAACTCTCTAATGCAGGGAGCACACCAAGTAGCCCAAAAATTTAATAAAACAACTTTCCCTCTTAATTCATATAGATTAACCAAAGTACCATCAATCATTTTTACATTAAAATCAATAGATTTACTTCCTATTTTTACAAAATACTCATTCTTAATTTTTTCACTTTTGCCATGCACAACAGGTAAATTCTGAGCTTTTTTATTACTCATTTCAAGTTTAGAATAAAGTTCAATTAGAATTATAAATTCCTTTGCCGTAATTTTATCGTTAAATTTTTTCTTTAATTCTAAATATTTTTCTTCATTTACACCATTTAGCATTTTCTTTATATACCCTTTTTGAGCATATTCTTCTACTTTCTCTTTAGTAACAATCTCTCCATTTACAATAAAAATTGGATCTGTTTGTACCTTATTTTGGGAATAAACTGTATGAATTAGTAACACAACAACAAGTAAAAATATATTTTTCATATTTTATATTTAATAATGTGCAAATATACTAACTATTTTTATAGTTGTACAACTATAAAAATAGTTTTTTATAAAAAATGCTCCCTAAACTTAGAGAACATTTTATATTTTAATTAGAAATAAAATTATTTAACCAGTGATCCCTTCATAATTGCTTCAACCACATCAGGATTTAATAATGTTGAAATATCACCTAAGTTAGAAGTTTCATTTTCAGCTATTTTTCTTAAAATTCTACGCATTATTTTACCTGAACGTGTTTTTGGTAATCCAGGAACGAATTGAATTTTATCTAATTTAGCTATTGGACCAATGGTACGTGCAATTAATTCATTTATTTCATGACGTAAAAAGTCATCATTTTCTGGTTTTTCGTAAACAATAACATAAGCATATAAAGCATTTCCTTTTATATCATGAGGAAAACCAACTATCGCAGATTCAACAACGTTACTATGTTCATTAATAACATTTTCAATTGGAGCAGTTCCTAAATTATGACCAGAAACTATAACAACATCATCTACTCTACCTGTTATTCTGTAGTTTCCTTCTAAATCTCTAAATGAACCATCTCCTGTAAAATATTTGCCAGGGAAAGCTGTAAAATAAGTTTCTTTGTACCTTTTATGATCTCCATAAATAGTTCTAGCTATGGAAGGCCAAGGATATTTTATACATAATTTACCTTCGGCAGGGTTAGTATTTGCTTCCTCGCCATCATCTTTAATTAAACATGGTTGAATACCAGGCAAAGGACGAGTAGCAAAAGTTGGTTTTGTTGGTGTAACTCCTCCTAATGGAGAAATCATTATTCCTCCTGTTTCTGTTTGCCACCAAGTATCTACAATTGGAGATTTTTGTTTTCCAATTTTCTCATCATACCAGTGCCAGGCCTCTTCATTAATTGGTTCTCCTACAGTTCCTAAAACTTTAATAGAACTTAAATCATGTTTTTCAATCAGCTCATTTGGTTGTGCTGCTAAAGCTCTAATTGCTGTTGGTGCAGTATAGAATTGATTAACTTTATATTTTTCAACAATTTGCCAAAAACGACCATAATCTGGATAAGAAGGAACACCTTCAAACATTAATGTAGTTGCTCCTGCAGCTAAAGGTCCATAAACAATATAAGAGTGACCTGTAATCCAACCAATATCTGCAGTACAAAAATAAACATCTCCATGAGTGTATTGAAAAACATTTTTAAAACTATATGCGGTGTGTACCATATAACCTGCACAAGTATGAACCATACCTTTAGGTTTACCTGTTGAACCGGAAGTATATAATATAAACAACATATCTTCTGCATCCATTTCTTCGGCAGGACACATGGCATCCACTTTTGCTAATTCTTCATGCCACCAAACATCACGACCTGCTTTCATAGTTACATCAGAATTAATTCTGTTTAGCACTATGGAAGTTTTTATGGTTGGACAAGTTTCTAGAGCTTCGTCTGCAATCTTTTTTAAATCTACTGCTTTACTTCCTCTAAAAACACCATCTGAAGTTAATAAAACATTACATTTTGCATCATTAATTCTTGTGGATAAAGCAACTGAAGAAAATCCTGCAAAGACAACAGAATGGACAGCACCAATACGAGCACAAGCTAAAAGAGCAATTGCTAATTCAGGCACCATTGGCATATACACACAAACTCTATCTCCTTTTTCTACTCCATTGTTTTTTAAAACATTAGCAAACCTACAAACCTCAGCATGCAACTCTTTATAGGTTAACGTTCTATTTTTTTCTGTAGGATTATTTGGTTCCCAAATAATAGCTAAATCATCTCCTCTTTTATCTAAATGACGATCTAAACAGTTTTCAGTTATATTTAATTTTGCACCTTTAAACCATTCAAATTTTGGAGTTTCCCAATCATATTCAACCACTTTATCCCATTTTTTACGCCAAGTAAATGTATCTGCAATTTGGCTCCAAAAACCTTCAGGATCATTAACGCTATATTGATACGATTTATAGTATTTTATAAATGAATCTATTTTTAGGTCTTCTAAAGTTTCTTTTTCTTCTTCAGTAGCATGTTCAAATATTCCTATTTTATGAAGTTTAAACTCATGTGTAATTTCATTAATAATTTCTGGATCGTCTATTGTTGATGGAATTGTATATTCTACTCCATCTGCAATATTTCTTAATAATTTTCGTAAAATTTTTCCAGAACGAGTTTTAGGTAACCTATTAACAATTAGTACTTTTTTTAATGAAGCTACCGGACCAATTTGTTTTCTAACTTCTTGTACAATATTATATTCTAACTCAAAACTAGATACATAATCTCCTGATTTTAAAACAACTAAAGCCAATGGGACTTGTCCTTTTAACTGGTTTTCAATTCCAAAAACCGCACATTCTGCTACAGAAGGATTTGAAGAAACAACTTCTTCCATTTCTGAAGTTGACAATCTATGACCGGCTACATTAATTACATCATCCACACGACCTGTAATAAATACATAACCATCATCATCAATATAACCTCCATCTCCAGAAAAATAATATCCTGGGAATTTCTTTAAGTAACCTTCAATAAATCGTTCTGTATTTCCCCAAATGTTTACTAAAGTTCCTGGTGGCATAGGTAATTTAACTGCAACTAAACCTTCTTCATTTGGACCTAATTGTTTTCCTTCAGTATTTAATATTTGAATATCATAACCTCCAACAGGCTTTGCTGCTGAACCTGGTTTAACTTCTAATTCTTCAACTCCCATCATATTTGACAACATTGGCCAACCTGATTCTGTTTGCCACCAATGATCAATTATAGGAATATTTAATTTTTCTTGTAACCACTGCAAAGTAGCTGCATCGCAACGTTCACCTGCTAAAAATTGATATTTTAGACAACTTAAATCGTACATTGCCATTAATTCTCCATCAGGATCTTCCTTCTTAATTGCTCTAATAGCTGTTGGAGCAGTAAACATAACTTTTACATTATTTTCACTAATAATTCTCCAAAAAGTACTAGCATCAGGAGTTTTTATTGGTTTTCCTTCAAAAACAATAGTAGTATTTCTATTTAATAATGGTCCATAAACAATATAACTATGCCCAACTACCCAACCAACATCTGATGCCGCCCAGTAAGTATCTCCTTCTTCAACTCCATAAATATATTTCATTGAATATTTTAAAGCAGTAGCATAACCACCTGTATCTCGTAAAATACCTTTAGGTTTTCCTGTAGTTCCTGAGGTGTATAAAATATACAAAGGATCGGTAGAATTCATTTCAACACAATCCACTGGTTCAGAATTTTTAACCAATTTTTTATAGCTAATATATCTGTCTGTTTTAGGATTAACAGCTCCTAAATTACGCTTATATACAATTACTTTATCTGGTTTATGAGTTGCCTTTGAAATAGCTTCATCTACAAGAGGTTTATAGGCTATTAATCTATCTACTTCCATTCCTGAAGTTGCTGTAATAATAGCTTTTGGCTTACAATCATCTATCCTAATAGCTAATTCATGTGGTGCAAAACCACCAAAAACAACCGAATGAATTGCTCCAATACGGGCACAAGCCAGCATACTAAATGCTGCATGTGGAATCATTGGCATATAAATAATTACAGTATCTCCTTTTTTAACGCCTAAATTTCTAAGTCCACCTGCAAGTCTTTCAACTTGACGCTTAACATCATTGTATGTATATTCAACTCTTTGTTGTGTTACAGGAGAATCATAAATAATAGCTGTTTTTTCGCCATAACCATCTTCCACATGTTTATCTACGGCTAAATAACAGATATTTAATTTTCCATCTGCAAACCATTGATCAAAACCATTTTCATCTTTAGATAAAATAGTGGTTGGTTTTTTATACCATTTTAATTCGTTAGCCTGATTTCTCCAAAATTCTTCTGGATTATTAATACTCTGATTATAATGTTTTTGGTAACTCATAATTATTTTATTTTAATAATGATTTAACTTCTTTTACTAATTTTTTTGTTGAAAATGGTTTTGATATATATTTATCAGCTCCTAATTTCAATCCAAGTTCTATATCTGAAAGTTTATTTTTTGCCGAAAGAAAAATGACTTTAATATTTTTTAAATTATCATTTTCTTTTAAAAACTTTAATACTTGATATCCATCAACATTAGGCATCATTATATCTAATAAAATGATATCTGGTATTTTAAGTTTTGCTATTTCTATAGCTTCTGATCCATCACGAGCTATATATACTTCAAAATTTTCTTTTGAAAATACATATTCTAACGACATTACAATGTTAGGTTCATCATCAACTATTAATATTTTTTGCATATTAATTTAAATTTATAGGTAGTGTAAATGTAATTCTTGCGCCATGAGGTTTTATATTTTGTGCCCAAATTTTACCATTATGGCTTTCTATTATTTGTTTACTAATTGCTAGCCCTAAACCGCTTCCCTTTGGTTTTAAAATGTTTTGGTTTTTGGATTGATAAAATTTATCAAAAATTAATGCTAATTCATCTTCTCCAATACCTTTTCCATTATCTTCTACAGATACTTCAACAGTTTTTTTATTTACATAAGTAAATACTGAAACTACTCCATTTTTCTCCTGAGAAAATTTAATGGCATTTGATAACATATTAATTAATACTTG
The DNA here is from genome assembly GCF_033723435.1 of Lutibacter sp. Lineage (GTDB taxonomy): Bacteria > Bacteroidota > Bacteroidia > Flavobacteriales > Flavobacteriaceae > Lutibacter. Next base: position 11,274 of record NZ_JAWVXC010000006.1, read on the forward strand.
CTGTATTCTATCTTCATCATAAAATAGTTCTGCATCATTTAAACCTTCATAATTTATTTTTATATCTTTTTTTACTGCCAACTGTGCAACAGAATCAATAGATTTAAAAATTGTGTTTTTAATAAAGTTATTATTCAGCTCTAATTTTTCTTTTCCAGTAGCTAATTTTTCTAAATCTAAAATATTGTTTATAAGTCTACTAACTCTATCACTTTCTCCAACAATACTATTTAAAAACTTTGTTTTTGTTTCAAACTCTATATCTTTATTGTCTAATAAAATTTCAGAAAGTGCTCTTATTGAGGTTATTGGAGTTTTTAATTCGTGTGCTACAGCATCTAAAAATTCATCTTTTTGTTTATCTTTTTCTTTTAGTTCCTTATTAGATTCTTTTGCTTTTTGAGTTTCATCTAAAATTTTTAATACTTCAGGTAAACTAATTTCTTCTTCTTTTACTACAGAAGAAATTAATATTCTAGAAGAAGCACTACCAATACTTCCTGTTAATAATTTTTCAGAAAAGTTCACCAATCTAGCATCTGCAAGCTGGGTATTTTTATTGATGTTATACTTCATATAAAACAAGTTCAAAGCCCTTTCAGTTCTACGTTCACCTAAAAATCGAGTTAGTACTTTTCTTATATCTTTTACGTATGCTTTTCCTTTCCATATGTAAGCATCTTCATGTAACAACGCATATTTACTACTATCTACAAACATTTCTGCAAAATTTCGTTCTCTATAATTTCCAACAATAGAAACTGAATAAATAGTATAGGTAAAAATGTTAAAAAATAAACTCCAAAAAAACGCATGTGGAACTGGTTCTAAAAATTGAATTCCAAAAAGCTGATCTGGTTTTAATATACCAATTCCAAATAATCCCTCATTTATAAATGATGACGAAATAAGTTGTGAATCAATAGTAAAAGGAATTACTAAAGTATAAACAGTAATAATAACACCTACAATTAAACCATATTTAGCACCTCTAGCTGATCCTCTTCTCCAAAATAAACCTCCAAAAAATGATGGTGCTAATTGAGCAATTAAAACAAAGGAAATTAATCCGATAGAAACTAATGTTCTATCTAAAGTAAAACTTTTATAGAAAAAATATGCCAATATTATTAATGAAAATATAGATATTCTTCTAATTATTTTAATAGATACTGTATTTTTTTTGGACTCTCCTCTACTAAACTTATTTAAAAATCCATATGGAATAATTAAATTATTACTTAACATTGTTGATAAAGAAAGCGTAGAAATAACCACCATTGATATAGCTGCAGAAAATCCTCCTAAAAAAACTAATAGAGCTAAAATTTCATGGCCATTAATTAGTGGTAACATTAATGTAAATAAATCTGCATCAACTTGTTGACCTTTAAAAAATACATTTCCTCCCCAAGCTATAAAAATTACAAAAATGTTAAATAATAGAAGATATAAAGGAAATAGCCAGGTTACTTTACTTAAATATTTTTCTCTTTCATTTTCAACAACAGTTACCTGAAATTGTCTAGGTAATAACATTATTGCTATCATAGACAATAAACTTAAAAAGAACCAGTTAAACCCTCCTTCTAAACCTCCAATTGTATGTTGAACTTTAAAATTCGGCAATATTGAAGCTTGATTGTAAATATCTGTAGGCCCATTAAACAAATAAAATGTAACATAAACCCCTATTACTAAAAAGAAAACCAATTTAATAATTGATTCTAATGCAACTGCCGTTATTATACCTTTATGACGTTCAGTTGCATCTGTATGTTGTGTTCCAAAAAATGCAGCAAAAATTGCTAATAAAATTGCTATATAAAAAGTAGTATCAAAAATTATATAATTAGATGTAATTTTATGATTTGTTATTACATTAAAAGTTTCTGAAATTGCTTTTAATTGTAACGAAATGTAAGGAACAATTGCTAAAACACATACCAAAGTTACTAAGGCTCCTAAAAAACGATCATTGCCATATCGAAGCGAAATAAAATCGGCTAATGAAGAAATTTTATTTCCTTTTGAAATTTTAATAATTTTTCTCATTAAAATTATCCAGCTAGGAATAATAATAACTGGACCTAAATAAATAGTTAAAAACTTTAAACCTGAAGTCGCTGCTAACCCAACACTTCCATAATAAGTCCAAGCTGTACAATATACAGCTAATGATAATGCATAAACGTAGGGATTGTTAACCCATTTACTTTTTGAGTTTTTTTCTGCCCAATATGCTACATAAAAAATAGCGGACAAATAAACTATAATAATAAATATTACTAAAAAGCTACTCATAATACTTCTTTAAAATAATATATGAGATTACTATAGTTAACATCCAAATAAAAAAAATGTAAAAATAAATTAATGGGAAACCTAAAATTTCTAAAGTATTATTAAAAATAAGAATAATAGGTATATTAAATAAACACAATAATAATATTGATAATACAATTAATTTTTGTTGGTGTCGTTTTTTCACAATTTAAAATTTGAATTTTAAATATAATAAAAACAGCACTAATAGTTTAAGTCTAGTGCTGCTTTTATTTGCAAGCTATTTACTAATGTCCATTTGCTTCACCAGCTCCAGATGGAATTCTGATGTGTTCTACTATTTCCTGAACTTTTTGTGGAGGTGCCGTAGTTAACCTTGAAACTACTATTGAAACTACAAAGTTGACTATCATTGCAACAGTTCCAAAACCTTCAGGCGATATTCCAAACCACCACTCGCTAGAAGGAGGTAATTCTCCAATCCAACCAAGTTTGTATTTTGCCATATAATAAAACATTAAGGTTAAACCTACTATCATACCGGAAACTGCTCCTTCTTTATTCATCCTTTTATCAAAAATTCCTAATAAAATTGCAGGGAAAAATGATGCAGCAGCTAATCCAAAAGCAAGAGCAACTACTGCGGCGACAAACCCGGGTGGATTAATTCCAAAATACCCAGCAACACAAACTGCTACAAACGCACTTAAACGAGCTGCAACTAATTCACCTTTTTCAGAAATGTCTGGTTTTATTATTTTCTTAAATAAATCATGAGAGATAGACGAAGCAATAACTAATAATAGTCCTGCAGCTGTTGATAATGCTGCGGCTAAACCTCCAGCTCCAACTAATGCTACTACCCAATTAGGTAATTTAGCTATCTCTGGATTAGCTAATACCATAATATCTCTATCTATTTTTAATTCGTTTTTCTTTTTATTTGCAACATATTGCACTACACCATCGCCATTTTTATCATCAAATTTTAATAATCCTGTTTTCTCCCAGTTATTAAACCATTGAGGTAATTCACTATATTTTGTATTACTAACTGTTTCAATTAAATTAGTTCTCGCAAAAACAGCTACTGCTGGAACTGTTGTATAAAGTATTGCGATAAATAACAATGCCCAACCTGCAGAAACACGTGCATCTTTAACTTTTGGAACTGTAAAAAATCTAACAATTACATGTGGTAACCCAGCGGTACCTACCATTAAAGCTGTTGTAATAGCAAATACATCAATCATCGATTTAGTACCTGATGTGTATTCAGAAAAACCAAGTTCTCTTTGCAATCCATCTAATTTATCTAATAAATATACACCATCATGTCCAGCACTTCCAAAGCCTAATTGCGGTATTGGATTACCTGTCATTTGAATAGATATAAATATTGCTGGTACCATAAAAGCAAATATTAATACACAGTATTGAGCAACTTGTGTATAGGTAATTCCTTTCATTCCTCCAAGAACTGCATAAAACAAAACAATTGCCATACCAATGTATACTCCAGTATTTATATCAACTTCTAAATAACGTGAAAACACAATTCCCACACCACGCATTTGACCTGCAACGTAAGTAAATGACACAATTAATGCTGCTATTACCGCAACAACTCTTGCTGTATTGGAATAATATCTATCCCCAATAAAATCTGGCACTGTAAATTTTCCAAACTTTCTTAAATATGGTGCTAAAAGTAATGCTAATAAAACATAACCTCCGGTCCAACCCATAAGGTAAACTGATCCATCATATCCAGTAAAGGATACAATTCCTGCAAGTGAAATAAATGATGCTGCCGACATCCAGTCTGCTGCTGTAGCCATACCATTCATAATTGGAGGAACTCCACCTCCTGCTACATAAAATTCTTTAGAAGATCCTGCTCTAGCCCAAATTGCAATTCCTATATATATTGCAAATGATATTCCAACAAGTATCCATGTCCATGTTAATATTCCCATGATATAATTTTTTTAATTAGTTAATTATTCGTCAACTCCATATTTTTTATCTAACCTATTCATCAATTTAACATAGACGAATATTAAAATAACAAACACATACATTGACCCTTGTTGTGCAAACCAAAAACCAAGTTTAAATCCACCTATTTTTATGGTATTCAATTGGTTTACTAGTAAAATTCCGAACACATAAGAAACTAAAAACCATATACTTAACAATATTGCTAAATAACCAAGATTTTCTTTCCAATATGCTTTCATGTTTTTGTTTGACATAATGTATATTTTTAATTTAAATTATAGATAAATCATAGCTTGTACGGTAAAAGTTCCGTTATCAGTACTACCAAATTTTTCTTTTTTATATTCTACCGTTATTTTAGAATTATGGCCACTCATATAAATATTTGTACCAATTCCGAAAACATTTCTATTATCATTAGTAGCATCGTATGAATTAGTTGCATAAGAAATATATGGTTGATATCTTGTTTTCGTTTTATCTCCTGCAATTACATAACCAGCATGTCCATAAACCATGCTTCCCGTACCATAAGCACTGTATAAATAGTTTTTTCCATAATCATTAGATTGGTAAGTAACATAAGCAGTTAAAGCGCTACCATCATCTCCAAGAGGAGTATCATAAAAAGCGTCAATAGCAAAAATACTTACATCTTGAGCTTGTAAATTACCTTGTAAATCCATTAAAACGGAACCGCTAGGATGTAGAAAAAATCCTGCGCCTACATTAAATACTTTTTTCCCTCCTAAATAAGAACCAACTTTAAACGGCAAAAAATTAGATTCTTGATCTAAAAATTGAAAATCAAAATAACCAGCATAAGCTTTACCTGCATCTCTAGATCCCAAAATACGCTTGCCTCCATAAACTGCAGGACCTCCCGCTTCTGGACTTCTTGTATCCAAACCATTTGTTATTGCATCGTTAATTGCTACTCTATACTGTAATTTACCAAATTTACCTTTTGCAAACACACCTATATGTCGAGCAAATTGGTCTGACAACCCAATTGTTGCCCAAGATTGTCTGTTATTATCTAAAGTCAGCATGTTTAAAGTACTCTGGTTGTTTAACCTTGAAATACCATTAAAATAATGTAACCCACCTCCTACAGATAAGTTTTTACTAAGGTTATACTGTACCCAAACATCATGAAAAAATAATTGAGCACCATCCCCTTTTCCAACAGGACTTAATGTTGAGCTATTTAAACTGTTTAACCCAAAATGAGTTAAAATCATAAACTTTTCATTGATTTGAGCAAACATTAAAATACGAGCTCTTCTCAAATTAAAATTGAGTCTGCTAGTATTATCCGATACATTATCATTATATGTACCTTGCACTTGAGCCCAAGAAATGAGCCTTAAATATTTAGAGCCGTCATCGTTGAATTTGACTTTTAATCCGCCGCTGTAATCTGGAGAACCTTGAGCAATTGCTAACTGAAATGATACTAAAAAAAGTATACAAGACAGCATTAGAAATCTTTTTTTCATAAATAGTTAAAGTTAAGTTAGTTAATACTTTGTGTTAAAAACGTTTAACCTTAACAAGATGAAAATAAATGTGTTTAATAAGAAATTCTATATATATAATTGGTAATTAGTATAGCTATTCTTTAAATCTCTCCCATCTAATTAACATAAATTTGTCGCCTAGTTCCGTAACAATAACACCAGCTCCAATTAAATTATTGTTATCTGAAAAATACTTAGCTAATTCCTGACTATTTAATATTTTATATGTAGAATGATACTCAAAACTATAGGGTCTTTTTATATTATACTTTTTTACCCAATTAATAATACTTACATGCGATATTCCTAAAATTCTTTCAATTTCTCGATAACTCAAACCCTCTAAATACAACTGTAAAGATTTATTAACATAATAGGAATCTATATGTTTTCCTACTTTATTTACCGTAAAATAATACCCACATTTCTTGCACTTATAACGTTGTCTTTCTTTAACAATTCCACTCTTAACATACTGATTAGAAGCGCAATTAGGACAGGATTCAATTTTCATATATATTAATTTTGCATAAATATACTAATTTAGCAGTTTATATTAAAATTTCAGGGAATAATTAGAATTTAATTGATCTTTCTGAACTTTTATCAATAAAACAAAATAATTTTTAAAGGATATTTATTATGTATTTCATAAAAAAAACGCTAAAATTAATAGATTTAATTATTATTACTTATTAATCATTTTTATTACCATAATTACAACGTTTTCGTAATTTCTTTAATTTTTTTATTAATATTTAAGTATTTTTGTAAATATACTACAACTAATAAATCATATGATTGCACAAGGATTATATTTACCAGAATTTGAACGAGATAATTGCGGAGCAGGGTTTATTTGCAATCTAAAAGGGGAAAAATCTAATAAAATTATTCACGATGCCTTAGAAATTCTTATAAAACTTGAACATAGAGGTGCCGTAAGTTCAGATGGTAAAACAGGCGATGGTGCAGGAATTTTAATAGATATTCCACATGATTTTTTTGTTAAAAACACTTCTTTTGAGCTACCGAACCCTAGAGAATATGCTGTTGGAATGGTGTTTTTACCTCAAGTTAAAAACCAACTTAATTTTTGTAAAAACATATTAGAAACAGAAATTAAAAATCAAGGTTTAGCTATTTTAGGTTGGCGAAAAGTTCCTGTTAATAAAGCACATCTTGGATATATAGCTTCTAAAAATGAACCAATAATTGAACAAGTTTTTGTTAGTAAAAACAAACAAAATTTAGAAGTTAACTTGTTTAACGCAAAACTTTTTGCAGCTAGAAAAATAGCAGAACACCAAATTGAAAAATCAAAATTATCCGATAGAAAAAAATTTTACATTGCTAGTTTATCTACTACTACAATTATTTACAAAGGATTATTAATTCCTGAAGACATCCGAAATTATTATACCGATTTATTAAATCCAGATGTTGTTACTAGGTTAGCCTTAGTACATCAGCGGTTTTCAACCAACACATTTCCTTCGTGGGATTTAGCTCAGCCGTTTCGATTTATGTGTCATAACGGAGAAATAAATACACTTCGCGGCAATGTTAATCGAATGAAAGCACGTGAAGAGCTTATGAATAGCTCCATTTTTGGAGAAGATATTAAAAAATTATTTCCAATTATTATAGAAGGAAAATCCGATTCTGCAATTATGGATATGGTAGTAGAATTATTATTAATGACAGGACGCTCTTTGCCTGAAGTGATGATGATGATGGTACCCGAAGCATGGGAAAAAGATACTTCGATGAACGATTCTAAGAAAGCTTTTTACGAATTTAACTCCTGCATAATGGAACCTTGGGATGGGCCTGCCTCTATTCCATTTACAGACGGTAATTATATTGGCGCTTTATTAGATCGTAATGGTTTACGTCCATCAAGATATACCGTAACTAAAAATGGAAATCTAATTATGTCTTCTGAAACTGGTGTTTTAGATATTAAACCTGAAAATGTTTTAAATCACGGTCGTTTAGAACCTGGCAAAATGTTTTTGGTAGATATGAATGAAGGCAGAATTGTGAATGACGAAGAAATAAAACAAAAAATAGTTAACCAAAAACCTTATAGAAAATGGTTAAATAAAAATTTATTACCATTAAGTGATATTCCTTATACTGGAAATAAAATACCTCAGGAAGAAATAGATTTATTATTACGACAAAAAATATTTGGGTATACTTCTGAAGAGATAAATAATATAATTTTACCTATGGCAATTAAAGGTAAAGAAGTAATTGGTTCTATGGGAAATGACACACCATTGGCTGTATTATCTAATCAACCACAATTGTTATATAATTATTTCAAACAATTATTTGCACAAGTTACAAATCCTCCATTAGATGGAATTCGCGAAGAAATTATAACTGATTTTAGTTTAGCTATTGGTGGAGATAAAAACATTTTCGATGTATCAGAAGAACAATGCAAAAAACTAAAAATTCAAAATCCTGTTATTTCAAATGCAGATATTGATAAATTAAAAAACATTAACCATCCTAACTTTAAATCTATTTCAATTTCAACATTATACAATATTGAAAAAGGTTTAAACGGTATTGAATCTGCCCTAAAAAATTTAGTAAAACAGACTTATAAAGCGGTTTCTGAAGGTTGTAATATTATTATTTTATCCGACAGAAATGTAGATAAAAGTAAAGGTCCAATACCAATGCTTTTAGCTTGTTCTTATATAGGAAATCAATTAGGTAAACTAGGTAAACGTTCTAGTTTTGGTATTATAATTGAATCTGCCGAACCACGTGAACCTCATCATTTTGCAACACTTTTTGGTTATGGAGCAAGCGCCATAAATCCATATATGATTAATGAGATAATTCATGAAAAAATAAAAGAAAAAGTAATTACAGGAATTTCTGAAACAGATGCTATTGAAAATTTCAATAAAGCGATTGCTAAAGGAGTTTTAAAAATTATGAATAAAATTGGAATTTCAACTTTGCATTCTTATAGAGCATCACAAATTTTTGAAATTTTAGGTTTAAGTAGCAAATTCACCGAAGAATATTTTCCAAATACGCCATCAAGAATTGAAGGAATTGGATTATACGAAATTGAAAAAGAAGTTTTTTTACGTCACAGAAATGCTTTTCCTTCTAAAGAAATTGCAGGTAACCAAAGTTTAAAAATAGGAGGCGATTATAGGTGGAGAAGAAATGGTGAACAACACATGTTCAACCCAACAACTGTAGCCAAATTACAACAAGCCGTTAGAACAAATAGTTACGAAAGCTATGAAGTTTATGCAAAAGCAATTAACGAGCAAAGTAAAAATTTAATGACACTTCGTGGTTTATTTGAATTTAACAATTTAGATCCTATTCCAATTGAAGAAGTTGAACCTTGGACTGAAATTGTAAAACGATTTAAAACTGGAGCAATGTCATACGGCTCTATAAGTCAGGAAGCTCATGAAAACTTAGCCATTGCCATGAACCGAATTGGAGGTAAAAGTAATTCAGGTGAAGGCGGTGAAAATAAAGATCGTTTCAGAAAAGACACAAATGGAGATAGCAGAAACAGCGCTATTAAACAAGTTGCTTCTGGTAGATTTGGTGTTTCAACTAATTATTTAACTAACGCTAAAGAAATTCAAATTAAAATGGCGCAAGGTGCTAAACCTGGTGAAGGTGGGCATCTTCCAGGAGAAAAAGTATTTCCTTGGATTGCTGAATGCAGAAATTCTACACCTTATGTCGGGTTGATTTCTCCTCCTCCACATCACGATATTTATTCAATTGAAGATTTAGCTCAACTAATATTCGATTTAAAAAATGCAAATAGAGAAGCAAAAATTAATGTAAAATTAGTTTCAAAAGTTGGTGTTGGAACTATTGCTGCCGGAGTTGCAAAAGCTAAAGCAGATGTAATTTTAATTTCTGGTTATGATGGAGGAACAGGTGCAGCACCATTAACTTCATTAAAACATACCGGTTTACCATGGGAATTAGGTATTGCTGAAGCACAACAAACCTTAGTTTTAAATAATTTAAGAAATAGAATAGTTTTAGAATGTGACGGACAGTTAAAAACTGGACGAGATGTTGCTATTGCTTGTTTATTAGGCGCCGAAGAATTTGGTTTTGCTACTGCACCATTAGTTGCTTCAGGTTGTATTATGATGCGTAAATGTCATCTAAATACTTGCCCAGTTGGTATTGCAACACAAGATCCTGAATTGCGAAAAAACTTCAAAGGAACGCCTGAACATGTAATTAATTTTATGTATTTCATAGCTAAAGAGTTAAGAGAAATAATGGCTAAGCTAGGATTTAGAACTATTAATGAAATGATTGGTCAGGTTCAAAAATTAAATACTAATAAAGCAATTGAACATTACAAAGCTCAAGGGCTTAATCTTGATTCCATTTTACATCAACCTAAAACCACCAAACCTTTATATAATACAGAAACACAAGATCACGGATTAGAAAACGCTTTGGATTTTGAAATAATCAGAATGGCTCATCCAGCTATTTATCGAAAAGAAAAAATGGAGTATCATTTTCCTATAAAAAATACCGATAGAAGTGTTGGAGCGATATTAAGTAATGAATTATCTAAAATTTACGGAGAAAATGGCTTACCTGAAGATACTCTTAAAATAAAATTTAAAGGTTCTGCCGGACAAAGTTTTGGCGCTTTTGCCACTAAAGGCTTAACCTTACAAGTTGACGGAAATACAAATGACTATTTAGGTAAAGGGTTATCTGGTGCAAAATTAATTATTAAAACCCCTGACGAAGCTACATTTACTCCTGAAGAAAACATTATTGTTGGTAATGTTACGCTTTATGGAGCTACAAATGGCGAAGCTTATATCAACGGTATTGCTGGAGAACGTTTTTGTGTTCGTAATTCTGGAGCAAAAGCAGTGGTTGAAGGCGTTGGAGATCATGCCTGCGAATACATGACTGGAGGTATTGCTGTCATTCTGGGAAAAACTGGTAGAAATTTTGCTGCTGGTATGAGTGGTGGAATTGCTTATGTTTTTGATGATAAAAATAAATTTAGAAATGGTTTATGCAATATGGAAATGGTAGAATTTGATACTATTTCTACTAATGATGAAGAAAACTTGAAACAACTAATTAAAAATCATTTTAAATATACAAATAGTGAGTTAGCGTACAGCATTTTAGATCACTGGGAATCTAAACTAACCCATTTTATAAAAGTGATGCCAACAGATTATAAAAAAGCATTACAAAGAAAAAATAATCCTGAGTTAATAACTAAAAAAACAACTGCTTAATTATGGGAAAAATTACAGGATTTAAAGAATTTGAAAGAAAAAATGAAGCGTCTATTTCTGTAGAAGAAAGAGTAAAAAATTATAATGAGTTTAATTTACCATTAAAAACTTCTGAAATTGAGCAACAAGGTTCTCGATGTATGGATTGTGGAATCCCTTTTTGCCATAGTGGATGTCCGCTAGGAAATTTAATTCCTGATTTTAATGATATGGTTCATAAGGGAAAATGGAAAAAGGCTTTAGAAATTTTACATTCTACTAATAATTTTCCAGAATTTACAGGAAGATTATGCCCCGCTCCTTGTGAACAAGCTTGCGTATTAGGAATTATAAAACCGCCTATTACCATTGAACAATTAGAAAAATATATTGTTGAAAAAGGATTTGAAAAAGGATGGATTACACCTCAACCACCCAAAATTAGAACCAATAAAAAAACAGCAATTATTGGCTCAGGGCCTGCAGGATTAGCTGCTGCACAACAATTAAATAGAGCTGGACATTTAGTTTCGGTTTTTGAACGTGACGATGCTATTGGAGGATTATTACGTTATGGTATTCCAAACTTCAAATTAGAGAAAAAAATTATTGATAGAAGAATTTCCCTTTTAAAAGAAGAAGGAATTAAGTTTTACACTAACACAAATATAGGTGTAAACTACCCTACAGAAAAGCTAAATAAATTTGATGCAATTGTACTTTGTGGCGGTGCAACACAACGTAGAAGTTTACCTATTGAAGGACTGAACAGCAAAGGTGTTGTACAAGCTATGACCTTTTTAAAACAGCAAAACAGAAGAGATTCTGAAATAAAATTCAATGAAGAAGATATTTTAGCTACTAACAAAAATGTTATCGTTATTGGTGGTGGAGATACTGGTTCTGACTGTATTGGTACGGCTAATCGACAAGGAGCCAAAACCGTTACAAATTTTGAAATAATGCCTAAACCTCCTATTGAAAGAAGCGAAAAAACTCCTTGGCCATTTTGGCCTTTAAAATTAAAAACTACTACTTCTCATCAAGAAGGTTGCGACAGAAATTGGTTAATATCCACTAAAGAGTTCATTGCTGATGAAAATGGAATTTTAAAAGCTTTAAAAACTGTAAATGTCGCATGGGAATTAAATAAAGGTAAAGCCCCAAAATTAAAAGAGATTAAAGGAACTGAGAAAATTTGGCCTTGCGAATTAGTGCTACTAGCTTTAGGATTTTCTGGACCAGAAGTAACCTTAAGTAAACAACTAGGTATAGAGTTAGACAATAAAAGCAACTATAAGGCTACAGAATATCAAACTAACATACCTCATATTTTTACTGCTGGAGACATGCGCAGAGGACAATCTTTAATAGTTTGGGCTATTTCAGAAGGAAGAGAAGCTGCACGTAAAGTAGATGAATATTTAATGGGTTATAGTTATCTCCCAACTAAAGGGAATGGCGATTTACCTAATATTTAATTTTCTAAGTTCAAAATAAAAAATCCATTACTGATATAAATCATCACTTTTATTAAAAATCACTTTTATTTTAGTAAATTATATTAATAATTAATCTAAAAAGTGATGAAAAGAATCCTATTTCTACTTACAGTTTTCATAATAGTAATTTCTTGTAAAACAGAAACTAAAAAAACTACTGAAATAAAAGCAACTGCTACTCAAGAAACACCTCAAATAGTTATTGGTGAATTTAATGCTAAAGCTGGTGATTTTGTAAATAAAGAAATTCAAGTTAAAGGTATTGTTGATCATGTTTGTAAACATGGAGGTAAAAAAATACTTTTAGTAACAGATGAAGGTGATGTTCATGTAACTTCTGAAGAACGGTTTGATGAAACTTTAAAAGGGAGTGAAATTATGTTAACTGGTGTTGTTTTAGAAGAACGTATTGATGAAGCTTATTGTTTAAAAATGGAAGAAGATAACATTAAAAGTCATTCTGAAGGAATGACAAATAAAGAACAATTTGAAGCAAAAAAAGAGCATATACAACAATATAGAGATCAAATGAAAGCAAATAATGTTGATTATATTTCAAACTATTCGCTTAAATATGTTTCATATTCAAAAGTAGAATAATTGAGTTTTTCTTTAAAAACATTAAGAAAATGGAGTAGAATACTCCATAGAGATGTTGGTTTCTTTTTTATTGGTACTACCTTAATTTATGCGATTTCAGGAATTGCACTAAATCATATGAGTGATTGGAATCCTAATTATTCAGTAGAATTAAGGAATTTTACAACAACCTTAAACTTAGAAAAAGGTAACTATACAAAAGATAATATTTTACTTTTACTAGATAAAATTGATTCCAGAAAAAACTATAAAAGTCATTATTATCCAAATAATAGTACGTTGAAAATATTTTTAAAAGGTGGCTCATCAATAGCCGTAAATATTTTAAATGGAAAAGGAACTGCTGAGTATTTAAAAAAACGCCCATTAATATTTGAAACCAACTATTTACATTACAATCCAAATAGAATTTGGACTTGGTTTTCAGATATTTTTGCAGGAGCATTAATACTATTTGTAATAACTTCTTTTTTTATTACAAAAGGCAAAAAAGGTATTATAGGAAGAGGTGGAATATATATGTTGCTAGGTATTATTATTCCAATACTTTTCCTTTTATTTTATATGTAAAAACTGTTTAAAAAATTTATTTTTAGTTATTTAACAACATAAAATCTGCTAAAACCATTGCTGTTAATGCTTCAACAATAGGTACTGCCCTAGGCACTACGCAAGGATCATGACGTCCTTTCCCTTGCATTTCAACAATATTTCCTTTATTATCAATGGTTTGTTGTTTTTGCATTATAGTTGCTACAGGTTTAAAAGCAACTCTAAAATAAATATCCATTCCGTTACTTATTCCTCCTTGAATACCTCCAGATAAATTTGTTTTAGTAGTTCCATCTTCATTAAATATATCGTTATGCTCACTACCTTTCATTTTTGCTCCACAAAAACCACTTCCGTATTCGAACCCTTTTACAGCGTTTATAGAAAGCATTGCCTTCCCTAATTGCGCATGTAATTTATCAAAAATAGGTTCTCCTAATCCAACCGGCACATTTTGAATAACACAAGTTATAGTTCCTCCAATGGTATCTCCTTGCTTTTTTATTTCATTAATTCGCGCTATCATTTTTTCTGCAGAAGCATTGTCTGGACAACGAACTATATTACTTTCAATTTTACTAAAATCAACATCTTGATAAGCTTTTTCCATAAAAATATCACCAACAGAAGAGGTAAATGCATTTATTTTTATAGATGAAATAACTTGTTTAGCTACAGCTCCACCAACTACCCAATTTGCAGTTTCACGAGCAGAAGTTCTTCCTCCTCCTCGATAATCTCTATTTCCATACTTTTTGTCGTAAGTATAATCCGCATGTGAAGGTCGATAAGTATCTTTTATATGAGAATAATCATTTGAACGTTGGTGCACATTTTCAATGATAAATCCTATAGAAGCTCCAGTTGTTTTCCCTTCAAAAATACCAGATAAAAATTGCACTTCATCAGGTTCTTTACGCTGAGTTACAATTTTAGATTGTCCTGGTTTTCGTCTATTCAATTCATTCTGAATGGCTTCTAAATTTAATTCTACCCCCGAAGGACAACCATCAATAATACCTCCAATAGCTTCTCCATGAGATTCTCCAAAAGTTGTTAACGTAAATATTTTCCCAAAGGTATTAGCCATAATTATAATTTATTTCACAAATGTAAAAGAATTTGGTTAGTAAAACCAAAGTTTAATTGCCAAAACAACCACTGCTACAATTAAGAACTTTTTTACAAAGCCGTCACCTTTTTTAACAGATAATCTACTTGCAAACCAACCTCCAATAGCATTTCCTATCGCTAATTCCAGACCTATTTGCCAATTTATTTTATCATTTATTGCAAACACATAAACTGCAGAAATAGTGTAAATTAATACTACAAAAACTTTAATAGCATTGCTTTTTACTAATGAAATATTATTAACTGAAGATAAAATAAACAACATTATAAATCCAACACCAGCCTGAATAAACCCTCCATAAATACCTACAAAGAAAAATAAAAAGACACTTAACCAAAGGTGCTTACCTGATATTCTTTCTATTATACTTTCATTATTTTTAGTTGAACTAAAAACCATATACGCAACAACTAATAGCATTACCACAGATAATATTTTATTAAATACTTCTCCTTTTATATTTACCGCTATTTGTGCTCCAATTATAGAGCCTGCTAAAGCTGACAACCCAACATAAATACTAAAAGGAAAGGTTTTTACTCCTTTACTTTTAAACCCTGCTGTTGTAAATATATTTTGCACAACAATAGCTACTCTATTAGTTCCATTAGCAATATTTGGAGGCAATCCTAGAAAAATAAGAATTGGTAACGTTAAAAGAGATCCTCCTCCTGCCATAGTATTTATAATACCTGCAAAAAAACCAACGCCTACTAGCAAAATTATTTCAAACACTAAATTCATTGTAAAAAATTAAATAACAAATGTAAATTAAAATTACTTATTATTTTTTTCAAAAAAACACTTCAAAAATTTGAGCAAAACAAAAAAGGGTTTTATATTTGCCCTCGCTAAGGGAGAAATGGCAGAGTGGTCGAATGCGGCGGTCTTGAAAACCGTTGAGGGTCACACCTCCGGGGGTTCGAATCCCTCTTTCTCCGCTGAGAAAACATCAAATCTCACTAAAAACCCATAAACACTAAGTTTGTGGGTTTTTTAATTTATTCAAAAAAAGTAAAACATGTAAATTAAAATATATTTTATATTTTTAAGCTCAAGCAAATATAAATATAAGTGCAAACAAACTTAAAATCCATAGCTGTATTACCTTTTGTAAACATGAGCAACAGCACTGACAATGAATACTTTAGCGATGGACTTACTGAAGAAATTATAAATGCCTTAGCTAAAATTAAGGAGTTATCTGTTACTTCGAGAACATCATCATTCTATTTTAAAGACAAAAAGGTAACATCAAAAGAGATTGGAAAATCTTTAGGTGTAGGTATTATTTTAGAGGGGAGCGTTAGATTTTCTAAAAGCAAAATGCGTGTTACAACACAGTTGATCGATACTCAAAATGATTAT
Organism: Lutibacter sp.; assembly: GCF_033723435.1. GTDB lineage: Bacteria > Bacteroidota > Bacteroidia > Flavobacteriales > Flavobacteriaceae > Lutibacter. Next base: position 27,526 of record NZ_JAWVXC010000006.1, read on the forward strand.
CATTTCTGGTCAAAAACTTTTGACAGGGACCTTGAAGATATATTTGAAGTTCAAGATGAAATAAGCTTGTTTATTGCAGAAAAATTGCGTGAACATATAGGACACCTAAATATTGATAAACATTTGGTATTTACCCCTAATATTAAAGTTTCTACCTACAAAAAATATTTAAAAGGTAGGTTTTACTTAATGAAGTTAGGCTTAAAAAACACTACAATTGCAATAGAAACATTCCAAGAAGTAATAAATGAACAGCCTAATTTTATAAATCCCTATCTTGATATAAATCAAGGGTATACGTATTTAGGGACAATGGGGTTAATTCCTGCTATAGAAGGTTTTATGAAAGCTCAACCTTATTTGCAAAAAGCATTAAAACTAAATCCAAATTCAGCAAAATCACAATTAAACTTAAGCTGGATAGAATGTTGGCAAAATTGGAATTTAGAAAAAGCTTTTAAACATGCAAGCAACGCTTTAGAAATACAACCTTCAGATGAAATTTATTTGACTATTTCAAATTTATTAACCGTACAAGGCAAATTAGATGCTGCCCAAAATTATATTGACAAAGCTCTTGAGCTTGATCCATTTTCTGGTATGAACCATCATTATAAAGGTTTTTTATATTACCTACAAGAAGACTTTAATAATGCACTAAAATATTTATACAAATCATTAAAACTTAGTCCTGATTTACCATTTTCTCCTTTATATATAGGAGAATGTTTACTATTATCTAATAGAGCTGCCGAAGCTTTAGAATACTTTCAAAACCTAAGTGAATCTTCTCAATACGACCTTACAAAATTAGGTGGTATAACAATGGCTCATGCTGTTTTAGGAAATCAAAAAGAAGTAAAAAAAGGAATTCAAGAATTAGAAAATTTTCTAGAATCAGAAGCTAAGGATAAGGCTTTTAATTTTTTAATTCTAATTAACGTATTATTAAAAAATTCTGATAAGGCTATAAATCTTATTGAAGAAGCTTTTAATAATCATTTACCATTAATTTTGTTATTAAATACCGAACCAATAGTAAAATTAATTAGAAATGAGAAGCCTTTTAAAGAGATTATGCTTAAAGCTATAAAAGACAATAGTACTTATAATATTAAAAGAAAATATAAAAAATCATTATTAACAAAAAATGAGGTTGAAAAATATACAAGTCAATTAGAAAAAATTATGCAGGATTACAAACCTTATTTAAATCCAGATATAACCCTAAACGATATAGCTTCTTACTTAGAACTTCCTTCTAATTACACATCTCAATTACTTAATGAAGGATTTAATAAAAATTTTTCGGAATATATAAATACTTACAGAATTAATGAATTCAAAAAACGTATAACACTTCCTGAATCTAAAAATCTAACAATTCTTGCAGTAGCATATGATAGTGGTTTTAATTCTAAAACTTCTTTTAATACATTTTTTAAAAAAATTCAAGGAGTTAGCCCAAATACCTATTTAAAATCTATGTTATAAATTTAGTTCGGATAAAAAAATCAGAACTTTTAATTTTTAATTTAAACCTATTTTTATTCGCTTTAAGTTAAAATAACTCCTTAAAAAGAATATCAATGAATAAAGAAGCTTTCCTTAGGGAATTTATGGAAAAAATTTGGAACAAAAAAAAATTGACAAAATTGAAAAATATATTCATCAAGAATATACTATTCATCTTGACACTGCTGCCCCTTGGGAAGGAAAAACATTATCAAATTCGGAATTTAAAAAGCGTTTAAAATTCTCATTTAACTCATTTCCAGACATGAATTTTGAAATTACTTCTGCCATTGCGGATGAAAACCATGTGGCAATAACTTGGATTTTATCTGAAACAAACCTTGGTATGATTGGAGAATATCCGCCTACTAAAAAAGCTATTAAAACAAATGGATTTACCATATATCATTTCAAAGACAATTTGATTAATGGGCATACGCAAGTTTTTGATGGGGTAACAGTAATGAAACAATTAGGATTTATCTAGTATGAAAACAAAAAAAGAGCTTAAACAAGCATACAAACAAATGAAGACTCCGATGGGCGTATTCCAAATAAAAAACATAAGTAATAATAAAGTGCTCATTGATAATAGTATTGATATGGTTTCTAAATGGAATAGACACAAAATGGAACTCAAATTTGGAAACCATAGAAACAATAATTTACAAAAAGACTGGAATGAATATGGGGCAGATAATTTTGTTTTTGAAGTTTTGTCTGAATTAAAGAAAAAAGATGAAGAAAATATTAATTATCAAAAAGAACTAAAAATTCTTCAGGAATTTGTAATTGAGGAACTTAATATTGAAAATACATACTAAAACAAGCAAAGAATTTATATAGTTAATACAAACCAAGGAAAATCATAGATCCTTTCCATTAATTACAATTTATGAAGGTTTAAAGTATCTTAATAAAAAATTATTAAGTTCCAATTTAGAAACTAGAACAATTTTCTACTTCTATATAATTTCCTTTGTTTTTTTATTAATAGATTAGTGACAAAAACTAAACACAAATAAGAACATCTGAACTACTAAAACTAATTAATAACTAATCTTACCTATTATATGAAAAAAATTATTCTAGTGATTATTTTACTTGTAACAGTTAAATTTACTTACTCACAAACTAAACCGAAATATTTGTATAAATTAGGGGCTATAGACAGCCTTTATTCTAAAAATCTTAATGAAAACAGAAAAATATTTGTTCAATTTCCTGACAGTTATAAACCAAACAGTGATAAAAAGTATCCTGTTGCATATATTTTAGATGGAGAGATACTGCTTCCTACAGTTAGTAATGTGCAAAGTTTTTACAGCGGTGGCTATACACCTGAAATGATTCTTATTGGAATTTCCAACAGTAAAAATAGAACTAGAGATTTAACACCTACTAAAATAAAAACCAAATATGGAATGCCTTTTACTGAAGAAAACGGACAGGCTGCTAATTTCTACAAATTTATTGAAGACGAACTGATTCCTTACGTTGAAAAAAAATATCCTGTAACTAATTACAGAACATTAATAGGACATTCATTCGGTGGTTTGTTTACAATTTATACGCTTATTAATCATCCGCAATTATTTGCAAATTATTTGGCTATTGATCCAAGTTTAGATTGGGACAATCAAAAATTATTAAAACAAGCTAAAGAAATTTTAGCTGAAAATAGTTTCAAAGGAAAATCATTATATATGTCTTTAAGTGGACAATTACATATGCAAAATCCTGACATAACTATTAACAATGTAATGAAAGACACAACCGACTATACCTTGTTTGCACGTTCAAATATTTCTTTCTCAAATATTGTAAAACACAACAAAGAAAATGGTTTGTATTTTAATTGGGAATTTTATCCTAAAGATATTCATGGCACTATTGCCTTGCCTTCCATAAGAAGTGGTTTAATCGCAACCTTTAAATGGTTTCAGATGGAAAAAACAGATAAATTCAACTCGCCAGATACTCCAAAAGAAGAGTTGTACAGTATCGTTAAATACAGAGCAAATAAGCTTAAAAATCATTTTAGATATGATGTCCCACCATATCCAGAAGAACTTATAAATATGTCTGGATATATGAGTATGGATATGGGACAATTAGAAAAAGCAAAGATGTTTTTTGAATTTGGAATTAAATATTATCCTAAAAGTCCTAATGTATATGATTCAATGGCAGATTATTATATTTCTCAAAAAGATACTAAAAATGCTCTAAAATATGTTACAAAAGCATATGAAATAAGTGGTAGTGACTACTTTGCGAAGAGAATAAAAACATTAAAAAATGGAATTTAAACCTTTTCCAATATTAAAAACAGAAAGGCTTTATTTGAAAAAAATTAATTCTAAAAAATAGTATATCCATTTGAAATTGTAGAATCCAAATAAAAATTGGTTGTTTGTCTATTTTATCCCTTTTGGCAATTTAAACTTTATAGTTTAGCCATTTATCATAAAAACAATATAATGAATTACATAAAAAAAATAGTATACTTATTTATTCTTCTTTTTGGATGTTCAACTATAATTCATGCTCAAAAACTTGAAAAACGATTTGATGAAATGCTCAATGAGCAATACCCATCAAACGGACCTGGTGCAACGGCATTAGTAGCGATAAAAGGTAAAATCATCTATCAAAAAGCCTTTGGTAAGGCAAATTTGGAGTTAGATACTAAAACAGAGCCCGATATGGTGTATGAAATAGGTTCAATAACTAAACAGTTTACCGCAGTTTCTATTTTAATGTTAATGGAGCAAGGAAAACTGAATTTAGACGATGATATAACAAAATTCCTTCCCAATTACCCTACTCACGGATATCATATTAGTATCCATCATTTGTTAACTCACACCTCTGGAATAAAAAGTTATACATCAATGAAGAGCTGGTTTTCTGTTTGGAGAAAAGACTTTAAACCAAAAGAACTTATTGATTTTTTCAAAAATGAGCCCATGGATTTTGATCCAGGTGAAAAATGGAAATATAATAACTCAGCTTATTTTATTCTTGGCTACATAATTGAAAAGGTATCAGGGCAAACCTATGAACAATTTATCAAATCTAATATTTTTGAGCCACTTGGAATGCACCACTCTATCTATGGAAGTCATTCAAAAATAATAAAAAATAGAGCTTATGGATACCAAAAACGAGGAGAATATGTCAATACCGAATACCTAAGCTTAACACAACCTTACTCTGCCGGTTCTTTAATGTCAACGGTTGAAGATCTTTTTATTTGGAACAGGGCAATTCGTTCTAATAAATTAGTAAAAAAGAAATCAATAGAATTAGCTTTTACAAATTATAAATTAAACAACGGTAAAAAAATAAATTATGGTTATGGGTGGGCTTTAAATGATATTAATGGAAGCCCTACTATTGAACATAGTGGCGGTATCTTTGGTTATGTTACAAACTCTATCTATCTTCCAAATGAAGATGTTTTTGTTGCAGTTTTTTCGAATTGCGATTGTAATGATCCAGGACTGGTTTCAACTAAAATGGCTGCACTTGCCATAAAAAAACCATATCCAAGTGAGCAAGATGTAATATCAGTTGACAATGAGTATCTTAAAAATTTAGTTGGTGTATATGATTTTGAAGATAACTCAACTAGAATTATTACTTTACATAATAATAATTTGTACAGTCAAAGGACAGGAAGTAGTAAAAAAAGGTTATATCCTTTAAAGGGAAATACTTTTTTCTTTGAAAATAGTTTATCTAAAATTCAATTTCAAGAAAAAGGAAATAAAATTGAGGCTAGCTTCTCTAATCGGATTAATAAAACTACGGGAATAAAAACGGATAAACCTATTCCGTTGCACAACGAAATACAACTAAGTTCAGAAATATTGAAAAAATTTATTGGAATTTACGAGGCTAATCCGGAATTTAGAATCAAAGTTACTTTAGAAAATGGAAAGCTAATGGCTGACGCCACAAACTATCCTAAGGTTCAGATTTTCCCTGAATCACAAACTAAATTTTTTCTTAAAGATGTTGATGCTCAAATTGAGTTTATAGCAAATAATAATGGCAAAATTAAATCCTTTATTTTAAATTTAGGGGGTCAAAAAATTAATGGAAAAAAGAAAAAAGAAAATGAAATTTGAACCTTTTCCAATATTAAAAACAGAAAGACTTTATTTGAGGAAAATTAAGGAGTCAGATAGTGACGTTATTTTATTCTTACGTTCTAACAAAACGGTTAATAAATTTATTGAAAGACCTGAAAATAAAAGAACTAAAAATAAAAATGATGCACTTAAATTTATTAAAGAAATAACTGCAGCAATCGAAAAAAATAAATCTATTTCTTGGGGCATAACCTTAAAAGATAATCCTCAAATTATAGGAACAATTTGTTTGTGGAACTTTTCCAAAGATAAAAAAACCGCTGAAGTTGGTTATGATTTGAATCCTAAATTTCAACAAAAAGGGATAATGAATGAAGCTTTAAAAAATGTTATAAATTTTGGATTTAACCTCTTAAAATTAGATAAAATTGAAGCTTTTACGCATAAAAACAATATAAGCTCAATTAGATTGCTCGAAAAAAATAAGTTTGAATTTATTAAGGATAAAAAAGATGAGTACAATTCCGACAATATTATATTTGAACTCAAAAATTCAACAAAAAACACGGTATAAATACTATTGGCATTCATCATTAACTATGCGTAAATATCAATACATTCTTATTTTCTGTTTATTGTGTGCTTTTGACCACAGTCAAAAAGCCCTCTATAGTATTCCTACTAACAGCGACAAAAGTCCATTAATTAATGATTTAAGTTATGAATTTATGAAATCCCTAAATAATGACTAAATGAAACTTATGAAAAATTTATATCTATTTTTAGTATTAATTGGATTGACAATAACAGCTTGTGCTCAAGAAAAAAAGAAAAGTTCTAAACAACAATCAGAATTTAAGATGTTACAAGATAGAGAATATCTTATAGCTTTTCTGGATACTATTTGGCACAAAGAACAAGATCCAGTACGAATGCGAGATACTATAATTAAAAAATATGGAGTAGAATCTGAGCAAACCAAAAAATATCAGAAAATTTACATACAAAACCACATTATTAATGAAAAAAAGATAAGAAATCTTCTTGACACTTTTGGATGGCCAACAAAAGAAATGGCAGGAGAACATGGTAATTGGACGATATGTAATGTAATTCAACATTCAGACAATAAAATACGGTTAAAATATCTTCCAATGATGAAACAAGCTGTTAAAGATAAAAAATTAGAAGCTCGATTTTTGGTTAGAGCAGAGGATAGAATTGCAACATCAAGAGGTGATTTACAAATTTATGGAGGACAAATGAAATACTATCCAGAAACCAAAACTTTCAATGTTTGGCCGGTTTACGACCCTGTTAATATTGATAAAAGAAGAGCTGAAATTGGACTTGAGCCAATTGCAACATTCTTAAAAAGAAGATTTAATTTTGAGTGGAATCTTGAGGAACAAATAAAAAGATCAGAAGAATTTGAAAAAGAGCGGTCACAGAAAAATAAATAACTAATCAAATATAAATTCAAAAACAATTAGATATGGATAAAAAAATTTTAACTATAATCTTAATTTCCACCTTATTTTTTGGATGTCAAACGGATTCATCCAAAAAAGATACTAAAACAAAAAAGAAACTTAAAACAACTAGTGAATTAACCCTTGGAATTAAAAAGAACATAAAATCTACCATTTTAAATGAAGAACGTCCTTTAATAATTTCTTTACCAAAAGGTTACGACGTTTCCAAATCTAGCTATCCTGTATTATACTTAACGGATGGATTACAAAATATCTGGCATGTAATAGGAACATTAGAAGTGCTAACAAGAACAGGTAATGTACCTCCAATGATTGTTGTTGGTATTGAAAGCACAAATAGATTGAGGGATTTTACATTAACTACTAGTAAAAAGCATCCTGGAAGTGGAGGTGGAAAAAAATTCTTAGCATTTATTGAGAAGGAATTAATTCCTTATGTAGAATCAAATTACAGAACAAACTCATTTAGAGTTTTAGAAGGACATTCTTTGGGTGGTTTATTTGCAGCTTCAACCTTAATAGAAAAACCTGAACTATTTCAAGGTTTTATTATTATGAGCCCTGCTTTATGGTGGAATGATGAAGAGCTAACTAAAAAGGCAAAAACATTCTTTAAATCTAATCCTAATTTGGAAAAAACATTGTTTTTTGGAATTGGCAAAGAGGAATCATCAAAAGAATTTGGTATGCGAAAAGAGCTAACAAACTTTATAGATGCTATTAAAGCAAACAAACCACAAAAGCTCAGCTTTGCTCATAAAGAGTTTGATGGTGAAGGCCATATGTCATCACCATTACTATCTAATTATTATGGTTTAAAAACTATTTTTGCAGATTTAAAATATACCGATGAATTTAAAGCAAATTACAGCGATGCTGAATTTTTAAAAAAAGAAAAAGAAATCATAAATAAATATGGAGAAAGTGCAAAAAGAACTGGAGAATCTTACTATCAATTAGGTGCTGCTATTTATAAGAAAAATTTATCTGGAGCAATAACTGTTTTTAAAAGAAGTGTAGAAGTATATCCTTATGATATTAACCTTATTACTACATTAGCTGAGTTGTACGAGAAAAATAAAGATATAGCTAACGCTATAGATACTTACAATTATGCTATCAAAATTTCCAAAAAATATAATTTTGGAAGTGAAAAAAAATTCCAAAAGGAAATTGATAGATTAAAAAGTAACTAATTAATAAGTAATAATATATTAAAAAAATTACACCTCTAAACATTAGCAAAAAAGGTAGAAAAAAACTAACTAATAAAAATGAAAAAAATAATTGAAACAGAAAGACTTTATTTGAGGGAATTGAATGTAAATGATGCAAAATCATTTTACCAACTGAACCTAGATGAAGAAGTTATGAAATATACTGGAGAAGAAGCTTTTAAAAGTATTGAAGAATCTAAAAAATTCTTAGAAAAGTATGACCAGTATAAAAAATATGGAATTGGAAGATGGGCGGTAATCAACAAAGAAAATGAAAAATTTTTAGGTTGGTGCGGACTTAAATTCACAGAAAAACTAAATGAATATGATATTGGGTATAGATTTTTCAAAAAACATTGGAATAAAGGATATGCAACGGAATCAGCAAAAGCCTGTCTTGATTTTGGACTAAATGAATTTAAAATGACTGAAATTATTGGTAGAGCAATGAAAGATAATAAAGCTTCCATTAGGGTACTTGAAAAAATTGGACTTGTTTATGACAAAGATTTTGATTTTGAAGGATCTGAAGGGGTAATTTATAAAATAAAAAAACAGTAGATAAAAATTAATATCTTGTAATACTTCTTCTAATTTGTTCTGTTTTTTAAACGCGAACGACTCTTATAATCATTAATCATAGTTTTACCTTTTCAAAAATATAGATTATGAAAGCTGTTGTTTATAAAGAATATGGAGCACCTGAAGTACTTAAAATTCAAGAGGTTGTAAAACCAACACCCAAAGAAAATGAAGTATTAATAAAAGTAAAGGCTTCAACAGTAACTACTGGCGATACAAGATTTAGAAAAGCTGATCCATTTGCAATTCGTTTCTTTAATGGAATTATAAAACCGAAGAAACAAATACTAGGGATGTTTTTTTCAGGCGATATTGTTGCCATAGGTACAAAGGTCACAAAATTTAAAATTGGGGATAAAATATTTGGAAGTACTGGTATGAGCATTTTTAATGCTTGGGCAGAATTTATTTGTATTAAAGAAGATGCCACTATTACTTCAATGCCAGTAAAGATAACATACGAAGAGGTGGCTTCAGTAATTTTTGGTGCTAGCACAGCATTACACTTTTTAAAAAAAGCAAACCTAAAAAAAGGTGATAATATACTGGTTTATGCTGCATCTGGCGCAGTGGGATCAGCTGTGGTACAAATTGCCAAATATTATGGAGCAAATGTAACAGGTGTTTGCAGTAGTAAAAATTTTAAATTTGTGAAGTCTTTAGGTGCAGATAAAGTAATTGATTATACAACGGAAGATTTTACTAAAAATGATGTTAAGTATGAAATCATTTACGATTCTATTGGTAAAATTTCATATAAAAAGTGTAAAAATTCTTTAACCCATTCTGGTCTCTTTGTTTCAAACAATGCTGGTTTAGGGGATTATCTAAATCTCATTTGGACATCGTTCTTAGGTAAGCGTAAAATTGTAACAGGTGTTTCTTCAGATAATTTAGAAAAACTCACGCAAATAAAAAAACTACTAGAAACTAAAAAAATTACAGTACCAATTGACAAGACATATCCTTTAGACCAAATTATTCAAGCTAATTATCATGTAGATAGTGGTCATAAAAAAGGAAATATTGCAATTAGCTTCCACTAAATAATTAATTAATATTAATTAGTAAATTCGCAATAACAAAAATACATTGGTGAAAAGCGCAAACGAAAATTCTATAAACTTAAATAAATACATCAGTAGTACTGGAATTTGCTCTCGTAGAGAAGCAGAAAAACTAATAATTAGTGGTCAGGTAACTATTAATGGAAAACCAACTCAATTAGGTAATCGTGTATTTGAGGGAGATGAAGTAAAAATTAATGGAGAACTTTTAAAAACCAAACCCAAAACTTTATACATTGCTTTTAATAAACCAATAGGTATTGTTTGCACTACCGATTCAAAAGAAAAAAACAATATTATAGATTTCATAAATCACCCACAACGTCTTTTTCCCATTGGCAGATTAGATAAACCTTCTGAAGGATTAATTTTTTTGACAAATGATGGTGATATTGTAAATAAAATTTTAAGAGCTGGTAATAATCATCAAAAAGAATATATTGTAACCGTAGACAAACAAATTACAGATAGTTTTATCAATAAAATGAGTAATGGAATTCCTATTTTAGGAACGGTTACAAAAAAATGTTCTGTTGAAAAAATAAATAATAACACATTTAAAATTGTATTAACCCAAGGTTTAAACAGGCAAATTAGAAGAATGTGCGAATATCTAAATTACAATGTTACCAAGCTAAAACGCACACGCATTATGAATGTGAATTTAGGAAAGTTAAAAGTTGGTCAATGGCGCGAATTATCTTCTGAAGAACTAAACCAAATAAATACTATGATTGCTACTTCTTCTAAAACAGAAGAGGCTTCTAAAGATATTAGAAAAAAGAAATCTAGTTTTAAAAGAAATTCAAAATTTAATTCTAAACGAAAAAAAAGAACATAAGCATTTAATTATTTGTTTCAAACAAAACCTATTCATTATCTTTGCCGACTATGCATTTTGAATTAAAAAAAACAGATGCTCAAAGCAAAGCTAGAGCAGGAATTATAACAACAGATCACGGAAAAATTGAAACGCCAATATTTATGCCCGTTGGAACTGTTGGAACCGTAAAAGGAGTTCATCAAACGGAATTAAAAAACGAAATAAATCCTGATATAATTTTAGGAAACACTTACCATTTATATTTACGTCCAACCACAAATATCTTAGAAAAAGCTGGTGGATTACATAAGTTTATGAATTGGGATAGAAATATTTTAACCGATAGTGGTGGTTATCAAGTTTATTCATTATCTGAAAGAAGAAAAATAAACGAAGAAGGCGTTAAGTTTAAAAGTCATATTGATGGTTCGTATCACGTTTTTAGCCCAGAAAAAGTAATGGAAATTCAGCGAACTATTGGAGCTGACATTATTATGGCTTTTGACGAATGCACTCCTTATCCTTGCGATTATAATTATGCAAAACGTTCTATGCATTTAACACATAGATGGTTAGGAAGATGTGTTTCTCATTTAGAAAAAATTCCAGAAAAGTATGGTTATTCTCAAGCTTTATTCCCTATAGTTCAAGGAAGTACTTATAAAGATTTAAGAAAACAATCTGCTGAATTTATTGCTTCCGTTGGTGCAGAAGGAAATGCAATTGGAGGATTATCTGTAGGAGAACCAGCAGAAAAAATGTACGAAATTACCGATGTAGTTACCGATATTTTACCAAAAGATAAACCGCGATATTTAATGGGTGTTGGAACACCAATAAATATTTTAGAAAATATTGCTTTAGGAGTTGATATGTTTGATTGTGTAATGCCAACACGAAATGCTAGAAATGGTATGTTATTTACCACTCACGGAACAATTAATATCAAAAATAAAAAATGGGAAGATGATTTTTCACCTATTGATGAAATGGGTATTACTTATGTAGATACCACTTATTCAAAAGCATATTTAAGGCATTTATTTGCTTCGCGTGAATTGTTAGGAAAACAAATTGCCTCTATTCATAATTTAGGATTTTATTTATGGTTGGTTCGCAATGCAAGAAAACATATCTTAGCCGGAGATTTTATGGAATGGAAAAATAAAATGGTTACGCAAATGAATAAAAGATTATAATATTTTAACAATTGTAAAAAGTGTAACTTTTGAAAATAATCGATAAATACATATTAAAGAAATTTTTAAGTTCATTTTTACTAGTAATGGCTTTACTATTACCTATTGCTATTGCTATTGACGTTTCTGAAAAAATAGATAGATTTTTACGTAATGCCGATTTAACAGTTACTGAAATTATAAAAGATTATTACGTAAGCTTTATCATAATCTACGGAAATACCTTTATGCCTTTGGCCCTATTTATTGCCGTAATTTTCTTTACATCAAAATTAGCTGGCAATACTGAAATTATAGCAATACATTCTGCTAAAATATCGTTTACCCGATTTTTAAAACCTTACTTTGTTGGAGCAACTATTATAACTATTTTCGCTTTAGTTATGAATCACTTTGTAGTTCCAAAAAGCAATAAAATTTTTGATAAATTCAACAAAGATTATTTAACTACAAAAAAAATAGACGCCAACTATTTAACAAATATAAATTTACAATTAGGTCCTAATGATTATATTTTCTTTAAAAGTTATACAGTAGATAGAAATATTGGTTATAACTTTTCTTATGAAAAATACGATGGCATAAATTTAAAGTACAAACTATCTTCTGATAACATTCATTATAATAAAAAGGATAGTACTTTTAAATTAATCAACTTCAAAAAAAGATTTATTTATAAAAAAAGAGACAGTATTGTTTCTGGATCTAGATTAGATACTGTTTTTAGTTTTACTCCAAAAGATTTAATTAATGTTGCCTATATGGCAAAAGACATGAATTCAATTAAATTAAATGAATATATCAAACAATCTAAACAACGTGGAGTAAGTAATTTGAATACTTATAAAGTTGAATTACATAAACGAACTAGTTTACCTATTGCATCCTATATTTTAACTTTTATTGCAGTAGCACTATCTTCTAGAAAAAAAAGAGGAGGAATGGGTGTAAACTTAGCTATAGGAATTTCTCTAATGTTTTTGTATGTTTTTTTCTTAAAGATTGGAGAAGTACTTGGAGCTGGAGCAGATGCCAATCCGTTATTTATGGTTTGGTTACCAAACTTAATTTTTGGAGCTATTGCTCTTTATTTATACTTAAAAAATGCCAAAAACTAAATTAAAAAATTATCTACATCTTCATTTATTAGTTTTTATTTGGGGATTTACAGCCATTTTAGGAGCACTTATCCATCTTAATGCAATTCCGTTAGTTTGGTATCGTATGCTGTTTGCTGTACTGTTTGTGCTACTTTATTTTTTAATTAAGAAAAAGTCATTATTAGTTTCAAAAAGAGCGCTTTTTAAATTTTTAATAAGCGGAATTATAATAGCGCTACACTGGATATTTTTCTTTTCTGCTATAAAAGTTTCTAATGTATCTGTTGCACTTGTTTCTCTTAGTACCGGAGCTTTTTTTACATCTTTAATTGAACCCTTATTTTTTAGAAGAAGACTTAATCCTATTGAGTTATTTTTTGGTTTAATGGTGGTTTTTGGATTGTACATTATATTTAATGTAGAAAGTCAATATACATTAGGTATTATTTACGGATTAATTGCTTCCTTTTTATCCGCATTATTTACCGTTTTAAATGGATTATATATTAAACAACATAAAGCTGAAGTATTGTCGGTTTACCAATTGTTTTTTGGCGTTTTATTTATTACTGTTTACGTTTTAACAACATCTGGATTCACTTTTGAAGAATTTTCTTTAACAACTTCAGATTTAATTTATTTATTAATTTTAAGCAGTATTTGTACAGCATACGCATTTATAGTTTCAGTTAAGATAATGGAACATTTAACACCGTTTACCGTTATGCTAACTATAAATTTAGAGCCTGTTTATGGAATAATTTTAGCCGTAATAATTTTTGGAAACGAAGAAAAAATGAGCCCTCAATTTTATATTGGCGCAGGTATTATTTTGATAACAGTTCTAATTAACGGTTTAATAAAAAATAAAAAACCTGTACTACCTTATTAAGATAAGTTAGTATATTTGTAGCCATTTCTAAACTAAAAAATATGGAATATTTAGATTTTGAATTACCAATTAAAGAACTTGAAGAGCAATTAGACAAATGTGAACTTATTGGAAAAGAAAGTAATGTTGATGTATCTGAAAGTTGTAAAAACATAGAAAAAAAACTGATTAAAACTAAAAAAGATATTTATAAAAACCTAACTGCTTGGCAACGAGTTCAACTATCCAGACATCCAAATCGCCCATATACTTTAGACTATATTTGTGCTATGACTGGCGATACTTTTATGGAATTACACGGAGATAGAACCGTAAAAGATGACAAAGCAATGGTTGGTGGTTTAGGTAAAATTGGAGATCAATCTTATATGTTTATTGGTCAGCAAAAAGGTTTTAATACTAAAACACGTCAATATAGAAATTTTGGGATGTCAAACCCTGAAGGATATAGAAAAGCGCTTCGATTAATGAAAATGGCTGAAAAATTTGGAATTCCAGTAGTTACTTTATTAGACACTCCTGGCGCTTATCCTGGTTTAGAAGCAGAAGAACGTGGTCAAGGAGAAGCTATTGCCAGAAACATATTAGAAATGACTCGATTAAAAACTCCAATTATTACAGTGGTTATTGGTGAAGGAGCTTCCGGTGGTGCATTAGGAATTGGTGTTGGAGATAAAGTTTATATGATGGAAAACACATGGTATTCTGTTATTTCTCCAGAATCTTGTTCTTCTATTTTATGGAGAAGCTGGGAATATAAAGAACAAGCTGCCGAAGCATTAAAATTAACTGCTGAGGATATGAAAAAACAAAAATTAATTGATGCTATTATAAGTGAACCTCTTGGAGGAGCTCATCACGATAGAGAAACTGCTTTTAAAGAAGTAGAAAAAACAATTGTAAATGCATACGATGAATTAAAAAAATTATCAACTGAAGAGCTTGTAAAAAATCGTATGGAGAAATACACTAATATGGGAGTATTTAAAGATTAATTATTTTATAAATAGTAAAAAATTAGGCTCATTTTGAGCCTTTTTTTATTAATTTTAGTGCTATGTATATACTATCTTCAAAACAAATGGCACAAGCAGACAAAGCAACTTTGTCAAAAAAAGGTATTTCCTCTATAGAATTAATGGAACATGCTGCAAAACTTTGCTTTCAATGGTTACAGCAACACTTAAAACCTAACGATGTTAAAATTCACGTATTTTGTGGTATTGGAAATAACGGTGGAGATGGATTAGTTATTACTCGTTATTTAATAGAAAATAATTATAATGTAACTAGTTATATTGTCAATTTCAGTCATAATAGAAGCGAAAATTTTCTCACTAATTATGAACGTGTTAAAGATATTGGAGACTGGCCTATAGTTATTTCAACTGAAAATGAATTCCCAGATATTAATGAAAGTGATCTTGTTATTGATGCAATATTTGGAAACGGATTATCTAGACCTCCTAAAGGATTTACAAAAAAATTAATTCAATACCTTAACCAAAAACATGCGTTTACTTTAGCTATTGATTTGCCTTCTGGTTTGTACAGTAATAAAAGTGTTGAAAATGATAAAAATGTATTAAAAGCAAATCATATTCTTACTTTTCAATATCCAAAACAAGCCTTTTTCTTATCTGAAAACAAAGACTTTTTTGAATCTTGGGAAATTATACCTATTGGACTAGATGAAGCTTTTGTAGAAAATATTCATCCAACCTATAATTATATTACTAAAGATGATATACTTCCTATTTATAAATTTAGAAAAAAATGGGATCATAAAAGTAGTTTTGGACATTCTCTATTAATAGGTGGAAGTTTTGGTAAAATTGGCGCAATTACTTTAGCCTCAAAAGCTGCTTTGAAAGTAGGAAGCGGATTGGTTACTGCATATGTTCCTAAATGTGGTTATCAAATTTTACAAACTGCCATTCCTGAGGTAATGACGGAAGTAGATACGGATGACCTTCTCGCCTATTTTAATTTCAAAACGAAAGCTACTGTTATTGGTATTGGTCCAGGTATGGGAATTGCTGAAAAAACAGCTAAAGGATTTGAAAGTTTTATTAAAGAAAATAGAATTGCCTTAGTAATAGATGCCGATGCCATTAATTTATTGGCAAAAGATAATAATCTATTAGATTTTTTACCAAAAAATACAGTATTAACTCCCCATCCTAAAGAATTAGAACGGCTAATTGGAAAGTGGGATAATGATTATGAAAAATTAACTAAAGCGCAAGATTTTACAAAAAAATACAATTGTATTTTAGTTTTAAAAGATGCAATTACGGCAGTGGTAACTAAAAATGAGACATATTTTAATTCTACAGGAAATCCTGCACTTGCAACTGCAGGAAGTGGGGATGTATTAACGGGATTAATAACAGGATTAATAGCTCAAAATTATACACCTTTACAAGCTGCAATTTTTGGTGTTTACTTACATGGTTTAACAGCCGATATTGGTAGCTTAGATATTGGATACGAATCCTTTACTGCTAGTTCTATTTTAGAATATTTACCAGATGCTTTACTAAACCTATTTGAAAAACCATCTACTCCAGAAGATACTGAACAAGGGAATTAAAAAGAATAAATTTTTAAATAAAAAAACTCCTAATTATAAATAATTAGGAGTTTTTATTTTATTATTATCTAAAAGATACTTATTTCAAGTTATTTAACAAATCTCTTACGGTTTTACTAGAAGGTCTTGGAGCATCTGCATCTACAATTTTTCCTTTAGGATCAATTAAGATAAATCTTGGTATAGAATTTATTCCATATTCTTGAATAAATTTTGATTCAAAATTATTTTTTGCAAATAATTGAATTCCTCTTAATTCTTTTTCTTTTACCATTTTTAACCAAGTATCATGAGCATTTTCCTTATCAACAGATATACTTACAAACTGTATGTTTTTATTGTGATAATCTTTTTCTAACTCTTTTAAATATGGTATTTCAGCTTTACAAGGAGCACACCATGTTGCCCAAACATCTATATAAACATATTTCCCTCTTAAATCTTTTAAAGAAGTTTTAGATCCATCATAATTTTCATAATTATCAAATACTGGAGATTCTTTTCCTTCAGCTAAATTAACCAAGCTCTCATGCATTTTTTGGTAATTTGTATTTATATAATTAAAAAACATTTGGTCATTTCTGGCATCCATTTTTTGAATTAATGAATCTACATTTTTTTCAGTTTCTTTATAGGATTTTAACTTAGCTTCAGCTTCAGCAATTTTGGCATCAAAATCATTTTTATCTAGTTTAAAATAGGTTCTTGGATTACCTAAATCACTCATATAAAAAGATTTCTTTTTAGTTAAATAATTATTAGTTTCTGCACCAACACCAGTGTAATCTACTCCATCTGAAAATTTTTCTCCTCTAAAATTTAAATTTAAATTATAACCATTATCTAAAAAGATAGTTTCTTTTTCATTATTAGCAGATAATAAATGTATTCCTTTTGTTACTTTTAAAGTATCGGAAAAAGTTCCATCTTTATTTACATTAATTTCTTTTAATAACCCTTTTCCTTGAATAGTTAATTTAGATACATTAGGTGTTTTTAAGGTACCTTTAATAGTTACATAATCTTTGTTTTTAGTGTTGTTGTTACATGACACTATAGTTACTATGGCTAAAAGCCAAATAAATTTTCTCATTTTATAATTATTATATTTTTAAACTTTTAAATAAATCTTCTAATTTGGTATTATCTGAAGGTCTTGGTGCATTTGAGTTAACAATATTTCCTTCTGGATCAATTAAAATAAATCTAGGGATTCCTAAAATTAGATAGTTTTTAACAAACTCTGAATTCCAATCATTATCTGCAAATAATTGATAACCTTTTAAATCTTTTTCTTTCACCATTTTTAACCATTTATCATGATCTTTTTTCTTGTCTACAGAAATGCTCACAAAATTAATGTTTTTGTGCTTATATTCTTCCTCTATTTTTTTTAATGATGGAATTTCGGCTTTACAAGGCCCACACCATGTTGCCCAAACATCTATATAAACATATTTTCCTTTTAAATCATCTAATGAAGTTGTACCTCCTTTAAAATTTTCATAATTATTAAATTTTGGTGAAGGTTGGCCTTTAGCTACAGTTTTTAACTTGTCATAACTTCTAGTAATTTCTTCTTTTTGTTTTTTATTGGTAGAAGCTTCCATAAATATTTTATAGTATCCTTCTATATCCTCGGTGTAAGTTATTCCATATTTTGCAGCATTATATAACAAATCATTTTTTATTATTTGACTTGGAATATCACTTGCTACTTTTAAAAATGCTAAATCTTCATCTATTGAATCTTTTTTAGCTTCAACCAAAGCTTGATCTCTATAAAAGTTAGTAACCAAAATTCTGTATGCTCTTGAAAACTTAAAATCTCCTTCATCCGTATAAATAACATTTTCTAAATCGTCTAAAAAATGTTCTGAAACTTTAAAATCTGGCAATTTTGCATAGTGCGCATGATAAACTTCATAACGATTAATAGCATTATAATATTTATATTCTATATTTCTAATTTCACTATCGGTAAACGATTCTGGAATATCTTTTAAACTATAAATTAAATCTGTAAGCTCATCTTTTTCTTTTTGAAAAAGAGCTTTATAATCATTTTCATCTAATAAATAAATTTTCGTTCCTTTTGCTCTTATTTTCTGCTCAATTTTAGATTTTTGGAATAAATAATCAGAAATTTTAGAGCCTTCACCTTCAATTTTATACGTTTCATCAAAATTATTTGAATCATAATTTATTTGAAGATTCTCTCCTTTTTCAAGGTAAAGAGGAATATTATTATTTCCATCACGTAACCAATAATGACCTTCTTCAATTTTTAAAGTATCTAAAAAACTTCCATCATCTTTTAACTGAATTGTTTTAGAATAATCTCTAAAACCGTCTATTAGACTAATTTTATCACTTTGTTTATTAACAACTTTACCCGAAATTACTGTAAAATCTTTTTTAACCTCTTTATTACAAGAAATTATTGATAACACAGCAATTAAAATCCAGATTTTTCTCATAAATAAAATAAATTTTAATATTTTTTTTCAAAGATAATCTATATTCGTGAATAAAATAAAGTTAACATTACTTTAACAAATAATTTGCATATTCTAATATGTTTATGGAATTTTGGGTTCTTAAATTCTACAAATGAAAAATGTACATTATATAGATTCGAATTTAGTTACTTTCGAAATTTTAAATGATATAATATTAACAGAAAAAAAGCTAAAACTTTCAGAAGAAGCCATAGCTAAAATTAATAAATGCCGATCCTATTTAGATGAAAAAATAAAACATGATTCTGCTCCTATTTATGGAATAAATACTGGATTTGGATCTTTATGTGATGTAAAAATTAGCGCTACTAACTTAACCAAATTACAAGAAAATCTGGTAATGAGTCATGCTTGCGGAACAGGAGATAAAGTACCTAAAAACATTATTAAACTCATGTTATTTCTTAAAATTCAATCGTTAAGTTATGGCCATTCTGGTGTACAACTTAAAACTGTTGAACGCTTAATTGAATTTTACAATAATAATATTTTACCTGTTGTATATACGCAAGGATCATTAGGTGCTTCGGGAGATTTAGCGCCTTTAGCTCATTTAGCTTTGCCTTTAATTGGTAAAGGAGAAGTATATTATAATGATAAAGTTATTACTGGTGAAGCTCTTCTAAAAGAGTTTAATTGGCAAAAAATAGAATTACAATCTAAGGAAGGATTAGCATTGTTAAACGGAACACAATTTATGACTGCTTATGGCACTCATTTAATTTTAAAATCCTTTAAATTATCATATTTAGCTGATTTAATTGGGACTTTATCTTTAGAAGCTTTTGATGGAAGAATAGAGCCCTTTAATGAATTAATTCACTTTATTCGTCCTCATAACGGACAAATAAAAACAGCGCAACAAATAAAAAGTTTTTTAACCGATAGCCAATTAATTAACCAACCTAAAGCACATGTTCAAGATCCTTATTCTTTTAGATGTATTCCTCAGGTTCACGGAGCTAGTAAAGACGCTTTAAATTATTGTAAAAAAACATTTTTAACTGAAATAAATGCGGTTACCGATAATCCAAATATTTTTGTTGATGCTGATGAAATAATATCTGGAGGAAATTTTCATGGACAACCTTTAGCTTTAGCCTTTGATTTTTTAAGTATTGCAATGGCAGAATTAGGAAGTATTTCTGAAAGAAGAATATTTCAATTAGTTTCCGGATTACGCAATTTACCTCCATTTTTAGTAAAAAACCCTGGATTAAATAGTGGTTTTATGATTCCTCAATACACGGCAGCAAGTATTGTCAGTCAAAATAAACAATACGCTACGCCTTCATCTATTGATTCTATCGTATCCAGTAATGGTCAAGAGGATCACGTTAGTATGGGTGCAAATGGCGCTACTAAAGCTATGAAAGTAGTAGATAATTTAGAAACTATTTTAGCTATTGAATTGTTAAACGCATCACAAGGACTTTATTTTAGACTACCATTAAAAACTTCCCCATTTTTAGAGTCATTTTTACAAGCTTATAGAAGTGAAGTCCCGTTTGTTGAAGATGACATAATACTTAGTACTGAAATAAATAAAACCGTATCTTTTATAAAAAATACTATAATTGATATTGAAGAAATATTAAACTAAAAAACAAAAGCGGTAATTAATTACCGCTTTCTAATTCAAACAAATTTACTTAAAATATTTACTTATCTAACTTTTCTATATTTAAATAAACTTTACTAACACCCCAAAAGTACTAAACATTAGTATTCAATTTACTTGTATATTATGCTTTTAGTAAAATATTAACTTGATTTCGGGAAATTTTAAAAGTTATGTTAAATTTCAAGTAAAAACTTGTCGGTTTTTAATAAATTTTAACATTAGGTCTAATTTAGATGTGTTAAAATTTCTTCAATATTGGATCTATTTTTATAATCAGGATCGTATTGCACGTATTTAATTTTTTTATCTTTTCCAATTAAGTAAGTTGCAGGAACAGGAAGTACGAAATTTTCTTTTTCATTATACTCCATTACTTTTTTAAGAGTAAACTCAAAATATTTAGGAACATTTTCTTTTGTGACATTAAAAGCCACTTTATAATTGTTCATTATTATATCATCTGAATCGTAAATTATTGAAAAGCTATTATGAAATTTAACCGATGTTTCGTTAATTTTAGCTTGCTTTTCTGGGCTTACTAACAAAACTTTAATATTTTTTGCTTGTAGATTTTGTAGATTTTCCTCCAAACTTTTTAAATGTTTGTTGCAATACGGACACCAATTTCCTCTATAAAAAATTAATAAAATCTGATTTTTTTCTAAAATTTCATCTGAATTTATTTTATTTCCAAATTGATCGATTCCAGATATTTTAGGCGCAATTTCGCCTATTTTTAAATGTTCATTATTAATTTGGGAAGTAACTTTTCCAATAAATAAAAATTGAAAAAGCGTTAGCAAAGTTATTCTCATTATCATAATTGACTTAGTTTATTTTAAACTTCGTCGAAAATAATAGTGAATAATTACAAAGTTTTATCTTTAGAAGCATCTAATGATAACTTATTAGATAAAATATCAAAATACATTTTAAAATCAGATTTTAAACTCCATAAAGGATATTTAAATGTCGCTGGCTTATTCTTTTCAAAAAAGAAATGTCCAACCCAAGCAAATCCATATCCTGCAATTGGTACCAAAATTAATAAAGCTGGATTCAAATACAATATGCTTGTTAAAGTTAAAGCCAAAACCACTGTAGTTCCAATAACATGCAATAGCCTACAAATTTTATTTTTGTGTTGAGATAAATAAAATGGGTAAAATTCTTGAAAGGATGTTATTTTCGTTTCCATAATTATATAAAAGTTAAATATACAATTTTACAACTATTTAATAAATATTATATTTTAAACCTATCATTAAATTTCCCTTAGGCATTGGTACTAAATTTGTTTCCGTGTAAACCGCATTAAAAATATTATTAGCGTTTAAAGATAGTTCAGTTTTTTTAAGTTTTGCTGAAATTTTAGCATCCACTACATTATAACTAGTTCCATCTGTTCGTTCAACATATCTAAAAGATAAGTTTTGATGAATATTTTTAAAAAATTCAGTTTGAATGCTAGTGTTAAACTGATGCTTTATGCTATTTAATGAATAACGTGTAAATTGTACATTTACATCTTTAATATCATCATTAATATAATTATAACCTAACTGAAATATTTGATTATAATTATTAATTTTAAACTGATAGTTAACTGTAGTTTCAACTCCTTGAGTTACGACTTTACTAAAATTTTGGGTTTTCCATTTATCCGTTTCATTCTCTTTAGTCCAATCGATTAAATTATCAGAATTCCTATTAAACAATGCTAAAGTAAAGTGGAATTTATTAGAGTTGAATTTAAATCCAACTTCTTCAGATAAAGCAGATTCTGGTCTTAAATTAGGGTTTCCTTGAGTTGTTGGTCCAACATAAAACATATCTGTAAAAGTTGGAACTCGGTAAGTATAACCAATATTTCCATATATTTTAACTCTATCAGAAATTCTATAACCTATTGCCAAACCAGGGAAAGCATTTGTTTTAAAATCGGAATAATAACTAACCGCAATTCCTGGTGTTACATCAAATTTGTCTTTAAATTCAAAACGATGTTCAAAAAATCCTGTAAGCACAGTTCTATTGTGATTTCCTAAATTATTGCTAATTAAAAAAGTTCTTGATAAATCAAATCCAATACCTGTTTTTCCTAACTTAGAATTAATTACCACATTTGTTTCTGCTCCTAACTTATTAGAAATATGCAAATTACGATAATAAGAAGGGTTATTTCTTATAAACAAGTACATATCTTGATTACGTCTCCAATAAATTCTTGGCTTAATTTGCATTATTGAAGTTTTATAATTGGAAGAAACAGCCACTAAATTAGTTTGTGTTTCTTCATATTGATCTGTAAATTCTGGACTAGCGTAAAATCCATTGGCTCCAAATTTACGTTGTACAAAAGTGCTAATTAACTGATAATTATTAATGGAAGTTTTTAAAAATGAATTTACATTTTGAAAATCTGTATTATAACGATATCCATCTGATTTTTGAAAACTAATAGATGCATAAACATCACCTTTTTCAAATTTTTGACTTATGGCAGCTAATCCTTTTTTATTTTGATAAGAACCATAATTCACCCCTAAATTTAATGAATTATTTCTAATCCTTTTAGTGATAATATTTATTGCTCCTGTAAAAGCATTCTGACCATAAACACGAGCGGCTGAACCTTTTATTATTTCTATGCTTTCAATATCTTCTAAAGGTAAAATAGCATTCATGTTATGATGCCCAGTTTGAACATCATCCATTTTTACACCATCAATTAAAATTAAAGTTTGATCAAAATTACCACCTCTAATATATAAATCCGATTGCATTCCATCAACTCCTCTTCTTCTAATATCAATTCCTGCAACTTGTTGTAATAAATCTGCCAAATTAGTAACAGCTGCATTATGTATTTCTTCTTTTGAAATTAATTTTATAGTTTGTGATGTTTTACTAAATGGTAAACTTATTCTGTTAGATAATACTTTAACTTCTTTTAATTTGATAGTATCTTTTTGTGCATACACCGAAGCACAAGTAAATAATAAAATGTATATTAATTTAATTAAAATTTTCATAAATAGTTATTTAAAAACGCAGCAAAAATAGTAACTTTCCGGACGATTAATATAGACCAGTTTTGAAATGATAGATAGTCCGGTTAATACTCTTTTTAAACAGCTCATTAATTTAGATAAATCTAAATCCCATCCTTTATATCTTCAAGTATCTGGACAAATTGTAAATGCAATTCAACGTGGCTATTTAACCAAAGGTACTATTCTACCAGGAACCCGTGTCTTGAGTCAATTATTAAAAATTCACAGAAATACTGCTGTTGCAATCTACGAAGAGTTAGCATCTCAAGGCTGGGTTGAAATTATTCCAAATAAAGGCACGTTTATTATAGAACCAGAACAAAAAACAGCAAAAATAAAAGCAACTTCTCAAAAAATAAATGAAGCATATACCTATGCTAAAACTACAGGATTTCCTTTTCATCAGTCATTTCATTTAGCATCAACAGTTCAGTTTACAAAAGCTAAATATACCATTAACGATGGTAGACCTGACTTACGTTTACATCCAGTGCATCAATTCACAAGGTGGTATAGTGCTACTATGAAACGAAAAACGTTAATAAATAAATGGAATAAATCAACCGATTTTTTCAACTCTTCATTTCAAACTCAACTATGTAATTACTTAAATGCAACTAGAGGCTTTCATATTAGTCCAAATAACTTAATAAATACACGTAGTACAGAAATGAGTTTATACGTAGTATCTCAACTCTTAATAAAACCAAAAGACGTTGTACTGGTAGGAGAATTAAGTAATTATGCTTCTAACATGATTTTTCAACAAACAGGAGCAAGTATAAAAACAATCCCTGTAGATAATGAAGGTTTAGATATTGAGTACATAAAAAAACATTTTGTAAAAAAAAGTATTAGATGTGTGTATATATATGCCCATAGAGATTATCCAACAGCAGTCACATTAAGTGCAGAACGCCGCCTAAAACTACTACAACTAGCTAAAGAGTATGGATTTGCTATAATTGAAGATGATTTTGATTACGATTTTCAGTTTGAAGGTTCAGCAATGTTACCTATGGCTAGTGCAGATGCAAACGGAATGGTTATTTATTTAGGAAAATTTGGGCAATCCTTATTTCCAAGTTTTCAAACTGGGTTTGTAGTGGCTCCTGAAAATCTGATATCGGAAGCGAAAAATTATTTAGAATTACTTGATAAACAAGGTGATTTAATACAGGAACAAATGCTTTCAGAATTAATTAATGAAGGTGAAATTTACCGGCTTACGAAAAAAAATATTGTTATCTATAAAAAAAGACGTGATGTTTTATGCAATCTTTTAACTAAATACTTTTTAGATATAGCGAAATGGAAAATTCCTTCTGGTGGGTTAGCCATTTGGCTAGAGTTTCGACCAAAAATATCGTTACTAAAACTAGCTAAAGAAGCTGAAAAAAATGATTTATTTTTACCAAATACCATTCTTTATCAGGATAAAAATACTTGCGCTATCCGTTTTGGTTTTGGACATTTAGATGAAAATGAAATAGAACTTGTAATTAAAAAATTAAAAAAATCTTATAATGAAGTAATTCTAAAATAAAAAAAACCGAACAATTTTTGTTCGGTTTTTTTTATTTTATGCTTCGCCTGTTGGCCCAAAATTCATTGGAATTGGAGGCTGTTCATAATCTTTAATTTCACCATGAGCTTCTTCAAACCTACTAACATTTTCTGCTAAAGCTTTAACTAATCTTTTTGCATGCTGAGGCGTTAAAATAATTCTCGATTTTACCTTTGCCTTTGGTTGCCCAGGCATAACACTTATAAAATCAACTATGAATTCCGATATTGAATGGTTAATAATTGCCAAATTAGAATAAGTTCCTTCAGCTATATCCTTATCCAATTCAATATTTATTTGTCCTTCTTTATTAGGTTTTTGATCGCTCATAATTTATAAATTTGAATCCATTTCTTCTTTAGAACCCACAATCATATTATCATATATTCTCATTCCTGTACCTGCTGGAATTCGTTTACCAACAATTACATTTTCTTTTAAACCTTCTAAAGTATCTACTTTACCACTAACAGCAGCTTCGTTTAATACTTTAGTTGTTTCTTGGAATGATGCTGCAGATATAAATGATTTAGTTTGTAATGAAGCTCTTGTAATTCCTTGTAAAATTTGTTCAGCAGTTGCAGGTTTAGCATCACGTGCTACTACTAAGTTTTTATCTTCTCTACGTAATATAGAGTTCTCATCTCTTAATTGACGAGCAGTAACTATTTGACCTTCTTTTAAATTTTCAGAATCACCAGCAATTTCAACTACTTTCATTCCGTAAATTTCATCATTTTCTTCAATAAAGTCATTTTTATGAACTAATTGATTTTCTAAGAATAAAGTATCTCCAGAATCAATAATTCTAACTTTACGCATCATTTGACGTACAACAACTTCAAAATGTTTATCATTAATTTTTACCCCTTGTAAGCGGTATACTTCTTGAATTTCATTTACAATGTATTCTTGTACAGCACTTGGTCCTTCAATATTTAAAATATCATCTGGCGTAATTGAACCTTCTGAAAGTGGCATACCTGCTTTTATAAAGTCATTTTCTTGTACTAAGATTTGGTTAGATAATTTAACCAAGTACTTTTTAACTTCTCCAAGTTTTGATTCTACTAAAATTTCACGGTTACCACGTTTAATTTTTCCAAAAGAAACAACACCATCAATTGCAGAAACAACTGCTGGATTTGAAGGATTACGAGCTTCAAACAATTCTGTTACTCTAGGTAAACCTCCAGTAATATCACCGGCTTTACCAGATTTTCTAGGAATTTTAACAATTATTTTACCAGTAACAATTTTTTCTCCATCTTCTACAATTAAGTGAGCGCCTACTGGTAAGTTATAAGATCTAATAATATTATCATTATCATCTTTAACTAATAAAGTTGGTACAACTTTTTTGTTTTTAGATTCAATAATTACTTTTTCCTGGAAACCTGTTTGTTCATCAATTTCTGCAAGATAATTTACTCCTTTATCTATGTTTTCAAACTGAATTGTACCAGCGAATTCTGAAACAATAACTCCGTTAAATGGATCCCATTTACATATTGTTGTATTCTTTTTAAGCTTTTGTCCATCTTTAACAAAAATTGTAGATCCGTAAGGAATATTATGAACACTTAAAACAGTTCCTGTTTTTTCATCAGTCATTTTAATTTCTGTAGTTCTAGAAATTACAATATCAATTTCATTTCCTTCACTATCCTGACCTTTAACAGTTCGTAAATCGTCAATAACTGCAACACCTGCAAATTTTGAAATTAAACTATTATCTTCTGAAATATTACCAGCAACCCCACCAACGTGGAATGTACGTAAAGTTAACTGTGTACCAGGCTCTCCAATAGATTGTGCAGCAACAACACCAACAGCTTCACCAATTTGAACCATTTTTCTGTTAGATAAACTATGTCCATAACATTTAGCACAAATTCCTTTTTTAGCCTCACAAGTTAATGCTGATCTAACTTCAACTTGATCAACGCCTGATTCTTCTATTTGTTTAGCTGTTTCATCATTAATTTCTTCACCAGAAGCAACAATGATTTCTCCAGTTTCCATATTGGTAACATCATGTAATGAAACACGACCTGCAATTCTTTCACTTAATGACTCAACAATTTCATCGTTTTTCATTAAAGGCTTAACAGTTAAACCTCTAAGCGTTCCACAATCATCTTCATTAATAATTACATCTTGAGAAACATCTACTAAACGTCTTGTTAAATAACCAGCATCTGCAGTTTTTAAAGCTGTATCCGCTAAACCTTTACGAGCACCGTGAGTAGAAATAAAATATTCTAAAATTGATAATCCCTCTTTAAAGTTTGATAAAATTGGATTTTCAATAATTTCTCCACCACTTGATGTAGATTTTTTAGGTTTTGCCATTAATCCACGCATACCTGTTAACTGACGAATTTGTTCTTTTGAACCCCTCGCACCAGAATCTAACATCATATAAACGGAGTTAAATCCTTGTTTGTCTTCACGTAAACGCTTCATTGAAAGTTCGGTCAATCTATTATTAGTAGATCCCCAAATATCAATTACCTGATTGTAACGCTCTTTATTTGTAAGCATACCCATATTATAGTTTGCTATAATATTGTCTACTTGTTTATTAGCGTCTGCAATCATTTGTTGTTTTTCTGGTGGAATAATAATATCACCTAAACTGAAAGATAATCCACCTCTAAAGGCAAAATTATATCCCATAGATTTCATATC
Organism: Lutibacter sp.; assembly: GCF_033723435.1. Taxonomy (GTDB): domain Bacteria; phylum Bacteroidota; class Bacteroidia; order Flavobacteriales; family Flavobacteriaceae; genus Lutibacter. The sequence continues at coordinate 55,579 of NZ_JAWVXC010000006.1, forward strand.
ATCCAAGAACTTACCTGTTGTAGGAACATCGGTTACTTTTAATACTTTACCAATAATATCTCTTAACGATTTTTTGGTAAGTACTTCATTTATATAACCAGCTTGAATAGGAACAACTTCATTAAATAATACTCTACCAACGGTAGTATCTATTATTTTAGTTACTATTTCTCCATTTTCATCAATATCCTTAGTTCGTACTTTTATTTTTGCATTTAATTCAACTGCTTGTTCGTTAAAAGCAATATTTACTTCTTCAGGAGAATAGAAAGTTAAGCCTTCTCCTTTAATCTTATTTTCAGGAGTAGAACTACGTTCTTTAGTCATATAATATAGTCCTAATACCATATCTTGAGAAGGTACAGTAATAGGAGCTCCATTTGCTGGATTCAAAATATTATGTGAACCTAACATTAACAACTGAGCTTCTAAAATAGCTTCTGGTCCTAATGGTAAATGCACTGCCATTTGGTCACCATCAAAATCGGCATTAAATGCAGTACACGCTAATGGATGTAATTGTAACGCTTTTCCTTCAATTAATTTTGGTTGGAAAGCTTGAATACCTAAACGGTGTAACGTAGGAGCACGGTTTAATAATACAGGATGTCCTTTTAAAACATTCTCTAAAATATCCCAAACTACTGGTTCTTTTTTATCAATAATTTTTTTAGCTGACTTAACCGTTTTTACAATACCTCTTTCAATTAATTTTCTAATTACAAAAGGTTTGTATAATTCGGCAGCCATATCTTTTGGAATACCACACTCATATAATCTTAGCTCTGGCCCAACAACAATTACTGAACGAGCTGAATAATCTACACGTTTACCTAATAAGTTTTGACGGAAACGACCTTGTTTACCTTTTAATGAATCAGATAATGATTTTAAAGGACGGTTAGATTCTGTTTTTACTGCTGATGATTTACGCGTGTTATCAAATAATGAATCTACAGATTCTTGTAACATACGTTTTTCATTACGTAAAATTACTTCAGGGGCTTTTATTTCTACTAATCGTTTTAAACGATTGTTTCTAATAATTACTCTACGGTATAAGTCATTTAAATCAGAAGTTGCAAATCTACCACCATCTAAAGGCACTAATGGTCTTAATTCTGGTGGAATTACAGGAATCACTTTCATAATCATCCATTCAGGACGATTTTCTCTATTTTTATTTGCATCTCTAAAAGCTTCAATTACATTTAATCTTTTAAGAGCTTCTGTTTTACGTTGTTTAGAAGTTTCGGTATTTGCTTTATGACGAAGTTCATAAGATAATTGATCCAAATCTATACGATTGAATAAATCAATTAAACATTCTGCTCCCATTTTTGCAATAAATTTTTCAGGATCAGAATCATCTAAATATTGATTTTCAATTGGGAAAGATTCTAAAATATCTAAATATTCTTCTTCTGTTAAGAAGTCCATTTTTTGTAATGGCTCTCCTTCTGCATTTGTTGCACCAGCAGGTTGTATTACTACGTAACGTTCGTAGTAAATAATCATGTCTAATTTTTTAGATGGTAATCCTAATAAATAACCCATTTTATTTGGTAATGATTTAAAATACCAAATATGAGCTACAGGAACCACTAAATTTATATGTCCTACTCTATCTCTTCTAACTTTTTTTTCTGTTACTTCAACACCACAACGGTCACATACAATTCCTTTATAACGGATTCTTTTGTATTTACCACAAGCACATTCATAGTCTTTTATAGGGCCAAAAATTCGTTCACAAAATAAACCATCTCTTTCTGGTTTGTGAGTTCTATAATTTATGGTTTCTGGTTTAAGAACTTCTCCTCTAGATTTCTCTAAAATAGATTCTGGTGAAGCCAAACCAATAGAAATGTTATTGAATTTTTTTACAGTGTATTTATCATTTTTTCTTGCCATAATGATGGATTCGAATTTAAAATTGTAAAAATATATTGTAAAGTAAGGAGACACATGCCTCCTTACTTATTGTTATTAATCTTCTAATCTAACGTCTAATCCTAAACCTTGTAGTTCATGCATTAATACGTTAAACGATTCTGGTAATCCAGGTTCTGGCATTTCATCACCTTTAACAATAGCCTCATACGTTTTTGCTCTACCAATAACATCATCAGATTTTACGGTTAACATTTCACGTAAGGTTGCAGATGCTCCATATGCTTCTAATGCCCAAACTTCCATTTCCCCTAAACGTTGACCACCCATTTGTGCTTTACCACCTAAAGGTTGTTGTGTGATTAATGAATAAGGACCTATTGAACGTGCGTGCATTTTATCATCAATCATATGACCTAATTTAATCATATAAATAACACCTACTGTTGCTTTTTGATCAAATCGTTGACCTGTACCTCCATCATATAAATACGTATGTCCATATTGTGGAACTCCTGCTTTATCTGTTAAATCAGTAATTTCATCAATAGTTGCACCATCAAAAATTGGAGTAGCAAATTTATTACCAAGCTTTTGCCCAGCCCAACCTAAAACGGTTTCATAAATTTGACCAATATTCATCCTTGAAGGTACCCCAAGTGGATTTAAAACTATATCAACTGGTGTTCCATCTTCTAAGAAAGGCATGTCTTCTTGACGAACAATACGAGCAACAATACCTTTGTTACCATGTCGTCCAGCCATTTTATCTCCAACTTTTAATTTACGCTTTTTAGCAATATAAATTTTGGCTAGTTTTAAAATACCTGAAGGCAATTCATCTCCAACTGAGATAGTGAATTTCTCTCGACGTAATGAACCTTGTAAATCATTCACTTTAATTTTGTAATTGTGAATTAATTCCGAAACTAAATCATTTAAATGATCATCTGTTGTCCAAGTTCCTTTAGTTAAATGGTTGTAATCAGGTACAGCATTTAACATTTTAAGAGTGAATTTTTTACCTTTTTGTAAAATTTCTTCTCCTAAATCATTTAAAACGCCTTGTGATGTTTTTCCACTTACTAGAGTAAATAATTTTTCAATTAAAGCAGATCTTAATTCTTCAAATTTAGCTGTAAATTTACTTTCTAAATTTGCAATATTTACTTTATCTTGAGCTCTTTTAGTTTTATCTTTTACTGCTCTTTCAAACAGTTTTTTATCAATAACTACACCTCTTAAAGAAGGAGAAGCTTTTAATGATGCATCTTTTACATCACCCGCTTTATCACCAAAAATAGCTCTTAGTAATTTTTCTTCAGGTGTTGGATCAGATTCTCCTTTTGGTGTAATTTTACCTATTAAAATATCTCCAGGTTTTACTTCTGCACCTACTCTAATCATTCCATTTTCATCCAAATCTTTAGTTGCTTCTTCTGAAACATTTGGAATATCATTTGTAAGTTCTTCTGCACCAAGTTTTGTATCTCTAACATCCATTGAATATTCATCAATATGGATAGAAGTAAAAATATCCTCTTTTACTACTTTTTCAGAAATTACAATTGCATCCTCAAAGTTATACCCTTTCCAAGGCATAAAAGCAACTTTCATATTTCTACCAAGTGCTAATTCTCCTTTTTGTGTTGCATAACCTTCACAAAGTACTTGTCCTTCTTCAACTCTATCCCCTTTTTGAACAATTGGTTTTAAGTTGATTGAGGTACCTTGGTTTGTTTTTCTAAACTTAATTAAATCGTAAGTTTTACTATCTCCATCAAAACTAACCATACGATCTTCATCAGTTCTATCGTATTTAATGGTAATAATATTTGCATCTACATATTCTACTTCTCCTTCTCCTTCTGCATTAATTAAAATTCTAGAATCTTTTGCAACTCTACGTTCTAAACCAGTACCTACAATTGGAGATTCTGGCTGTAATAATGGAACTGCCTGACGCATCATATTTGATCCCATCAAAGCACGGTTTGCATCATCATGTTCTAAGAATGGAATTAAAGATGCTGAGATAGATGCTATTTGGTTTGGGGCAACATCCATATAATTAACCGCGTTTGGTTCAACTACTGGATAATCTGCTTCTTCACGAGCAATAACTCTATCACTTACAAAATTACCTTCTGTATCTAGTGGTAAATTAGATTGAGCAAATTTCTTTCCTTCTTCTTCTTCAGCACTTAAATATTTTGGCAATTCATTTAGATTTACTTTTCCTTCTAAAACTTCTCTATATGGTGTTTCAATAAATCCTAAATTGTTTACTTTGGCATAAACTGCTAAAGATGAAATTAACCCAATGTTTGGACCCTCTGGAGTTTCAATTGGACATAAACGTCCATAATGTGTATAGTGAACATCCCTTACCTCAAAACCAGCTCTTTCACGTGATAAACCTCCTGGTCCTAATGCAGATAATCTTCTTTTGTGTGTTATCTCAGCTAATGGATTAGTTTGATCCATAAATTGAGATAATTGGTTTGTACCAAAAAATGAGTTTATAACAGAAGATAATGTTTTAGCATTAATTAAGTCAATTGGCGTAAATACTTCATTATCTCTAACATTCATTCGCTCACGAATAGTACGTGCCATACGAGATAAACCTACACCAAATTGGCTGGCCATTTGTTCACCTACTGTTCTTACACGTCTATTTGACAAGTGGTCAATATCATCAACTTCAGCCTTAGAATTAACTAATTTTATTAAGTTTTTAATAATAGTAATTATATCTAACTTAGTTAAAACTTTTTGATCTATACTTTCATTTAGTTCTAACTTTTTATTCATTCTATAACGTCCTACCTCACCTAAGTTATAACGTTGTTCTGAGAAGAATAATTTATCAATAATACCTTTTGCAGTTTCAAAATCTGGCGGTTCAGCATTACGCAATTGTCTGTAAATATGTTCAACAGCTTCTTTTTCAGAGTTTGTTGGATCTTTTTGTAACGTATTGTGAATAATTGAATATTCCGCTATTTGATTATCTTCTTTATGAAGTAAGATAGTTTTAGAACCTGATTCTACAATTTCATCAATATGTTCTTTTTCTAAAACAGTATCTCTATCTAATATTATTTCGTTCCTTTCAATGGAAACAACTTCTCCTGTATCTTCATCTACAAAGTCTTCAAACCAAGTTTTTAATACACGAGCCGCTAATTTTCTACCTAAAACTTTTTTAATACCACTTTTTGAAACTTTTACTTCTTCAGCAAGATTAAAAATTTCAAGAATATCTTTATCTCTTTCGTAACCAATTGCTCTAAATAAAGTGGTTACAGGTAATTTTTTCTTTCTATCAATATAAGCATACATTACTTGATTGATATCTGTTGCAAATTCTATCCAAGATCCTTTAAATGGAATAACTCTAGCAGAGTACAACTTGGTTCCGTTTGCGTGGAATGATTGCCCGAAGAATACCCCTGGCGATCTGTGCAACTGAGATACAATAACTCTCTCAGCGCCGTTGATTACAAATGTACCGCTATGTGTCATGTAAGGGATTGTACCTAAATATACATCCTGAACAATAGTTTCAAAATCTTCATGTTCTGGATCGGTACAATATAATTTTAATCGAGCTTTTAAAGGAACACAATATGTTAATCCTCTTTCAATACATTCTTGAATAGTATATCTTGGAGGATCTACAAAGTAGTCCAAAAACTCTAACACAAAATTGTTACGAGTATCTGTAATAGGGAAGTTATCTAGGAAGGTTTTATATAATCCTTCGGTACTTCTCTCATCTGCTTTGGTTTTTAATTGGAAAAAATCTTGAAACGATTTTACTTGAATATCCAAAAAATCTGGATATTCCATAACCAAATTAGCTGATGCGAAGTTTATTCTTTCGGTGAATTTTTTTGATGCCAATGGACAATAACTTTAGGTTAAAAAAATATTAAAATATAAGAACGAATATATACGCAAAATGGTCTAGGTCTAAGTTATTAACTCAGACCTAAACCCGTATTTGTTTTTGAGCTGCTAAGCTTATTTAAGCTCAACCTCAGCTCCAGCTTCTTCTAATGACGCTTTTAAACCTTCAGCTTCGTCTTTAGAGATACCCTCTTTAATTGGAGCGGGTGCACTATCAACAATACCTTTAGCTTCTTTTAATCCTAAACCAGTTAATTCTTTAACTAATTTAACAACTGCTAATTTAGATTGTCCTGCTGCTTTTAAAATCACATCAAATTCTGATTTTTCTTCAGCTGCTGCTTCTCCTCCTGCTGCTGGACCTGCTACTGCTACTGCAGCTGCAGCTGGTTCAATACCATATTCGTCTTTTAAAATATTAGCCAACTCATTTACTTCTTTCACTGTTAAGTTAACAAGTTGTTCTGCGAAATCTTTTAAATCTGCCATTTCTCTTTGTTTAATTTTTATTATTTAGTTTATTAGTGCTCTTTGTTTATTTTTCTGATAATGTTTTTATAATACCAGATAATTTATTACCTCCAGATTGTAATGCTGAAATAACATTTTTAGCAGGAGATTGTAATAAGGAAATTACGTCTCCAATAAGTTCTTCTTTAGATTTTATGTTAACTAAAGTCTCTAATTGGTCATCACCAACATAAATTGCTTCTTCAACATAAGCTCCTTTTAATAAAGGCTTATCAGATTTTTTACGAAATTCTTTAATTACTTTTGCTGGTGCATTACCAGTTTCTGATAACATTAATGAAGTATTACCTTTTAAAATACTTGGTAAATCTCCAAAATCCTTATCTGACTTTTCCATTGCTTTTTCAAGCAATGTATTTTTAACAACTGCTAATTTTACGTTAGCTTTAAAACAAGCTTTACGTAAATTAAATGTATCTAGTGCATTTAATCCTGAGATATCTGCTAAATAGATTATGTTTCCTTCAGTTAACTGAGTTGTTAAAACTTCTATTACTTGTGATTTTTCTTCTCTCGTCATAATTATAAGATTTAACTAGGTTAAACTGATTTAGCATCAATACTTATTCCAGGACTCATAGTGCTTGATAAGTAAATACTTTTAATATACGTTCCTTTAGCTGTAGTTGGTTTTAATTTAATTAAAGTATGAATTAATTCTTCAGCATTATCCATAATTTTATCTGCATCAAATGATGCTTTTCCAATTGCTGCATGTACAATACCTGTTTTATCAACTTTAAAATCTATTTTACCAGCTTTTACTTCTGTTACTGCTTTAGCTACATCCATAGTTACAGTACCTGTTTTTGGGTTAGGCATTAAACCTCTAGGTCCTAAAATACGACCTAATGGACCTAATTTACCCATAACACTTGGCATAGTAATAATCACATCAACATCTGTCCAGCCATCTTTTATTTTTTGAAGATACTCGTCTAGTCCTACATAATCAGCACCTGCTTCTTTTGCATCTGCTTCTTTGTCTGGAGTAACTAATGCCAATACTTTAACATCTTTACCTGTACCATGTGGTAATGTAACAACACCTCTAACCATTTGATTGGCTTTTCGAGGGTCAACACCCAATCTAACAGCTAAATCAATAGATGCATCAAAATTTACATTAGTAATTTCTTTTACTAAAGCTGAAGCATCTTTTAAGCTATAAGATTGATTTTTATCTACCTTAGCTTGAGCTTCTTTTTGCTTTTTAGTTAATTTTGCCATATTAATAACTGTTTTATTGTTTTACAGGAGCTGTTCCTTTTACATTAATACCCATTGAACGAGCCGTACCTGCCATCATAAGCATTGCAGATTCTATAGTAAATGCATTTAAATCTACCATTTTATCTTCAGCTATTGTTCTTAATTGATCCCAAGTAACTGAAGCTACTTTGCTTCTGTTTGGTTCTGGTGAACCTTTTTTTACTTTAGCTGCTTCTAAAATTTGCACCGCTGCTGGTGGAGTTTTTACAACAAAATCAAAAGATTTATCTTTATATACAGTAATTGCTACTGGTAAAACTTTTCCTTGTTTGTCTTGAGTTCTAGCATTAAATTGCTTACAGAACTCCATAATATTAACTCCGGCAGCACCTAAAGCAGGTCCAACTGGTGGTGACGGATTTGCCGCACCTCCACGAACTTGTAATTTTACAACTTTACTTACTTCTTTTGCCATTTTTAAATGTTTAATTAGATATTACATTTTGTTGGAAGCGAATTGCAATATCAAAATTTATTGTAACAATTATGAAATTTTATCTACTTGCATATAACTTAACTCTAATGGTGTTTTTCTTCCGAAAATTTTAACCATTACTTCAAGTTTACGCTTTTCTTCATTTATTTTTTCAATAGTTCCATCAAATCCGTTAAATGGTCCGTCAATTACTTTAACTGTTTCTCCTACTACATATGGTATAGCAACATTTTCATTTTGAACAGATAATTCATCCACTTTTCCTAACATTCTATTAATTTCGGATCTTCTCATAGGAACTGGATCTCCTCCTTTTACTTCTCCTAAAAAACCAATTACACCTGTAATAGATTTAATTATGTGAGGTAATTCTCCACTTAAATTAGCTTCAATCATTACATATCCTGGAAAATAAACTCTTTCTTTATGAATTTTTTTTCCATTACGAACTTGAATCACTTTTTCTGTTGGTACTAAAACACGATCAACATAATCTGTCATCCCTAAACGTGCAATTTCATTTTCAATATAAGTTTTCACTTTATTTTCTTGCCCGCCTATGGCTCTAACCACATACCATTTTTTTACAGAATCAGTCATAATCTATATTACTAATTAAAATAGTTTAAAATATTCTCCTAAACCTGTTTGAAATACTTTATCTACAAGAAATACTGCCAAAGCAAACAAAATTGTAAATATTGCAACAACTGCAGTAGATTTTTGAGCTTCTTCCCAAGAAATCCAAGATACTTTATTGCGTAACTCTACAAATGAGTCTTTAATATATTTAACTAAGTTCATATTTTTATTTATTTGCACGGGTGGAGAGGCTCGAACTCCCGACACCTGGTTTTGGAGACCAGTGCTCTACCAACTGAGCTACACCCGTAAATACAAGGTGCTCCTCTATAAAGAGCACCTTTATATTCACTATATTTTAGGCATACTAATTAGTCTAACATTTCTGTTACCTGACCAGCTCCCACTGTTCTACCACCTTCACGAATTGCAAAACGTAAACCAACGTTTAATGCAATTGGTTGATGTAATTCAACAGTAATTGTTAAGTTATCACCTGGCATTACCATTTCAACACCATCAGGTAAATTAATTGTACCTGTTACGTCAGTAGTTCTAACATAGAATTGTGGACGGTAGTTGTTATGGAATGGTGTGTGACGACCACCTTCTTCTTTTTTAAGAACATAAACTTCTGCTTTAAATTTAGCATGTGGAGTTACTGAACCTGGTTTACAGATTACCATTCCTCTTTTTATGTCTTCTTTTGCTATACCTCTTAATAATAAACCTACATTATCTCCTGCTTCTCCTCTATCTAATATTTTACGGAACATTTCAACACCAGTAATAGTTGATGTTAATTTTTCAGCTCCCATACCAATAATATCAACTGCATCACCTGTGTTTGCAACACCAGTTTCAATACGACCTGTTGCTACAGTACCACGACCAGTAATTGAGAAAACATCTTCAATTGGCATTAAGAAATTTTTATCTACATCTCTTTGAGGTAACTCAATCCAAGTATCAACAGCATCCATCAATTCCATTACTTTTTCAACCCATTTAGGTTCCATATTTAAAGCTCCTAAAGCTGAACCTTGAATAACAGGAGTATTATCACCATCATATTCATAGAATGATAATAAATCTCTAATTTCCATTTCAACAAGCTCTAATAATTCTTCATCATCAACCATATCCACTTTATTCATGAATACAACTAATCTAGGAATACCTACCTGACGACCTAATAAGATATGCTCTCTTGTTTGAGGCATTGGGCCATCAGTTGCAGCAACTACAATAATAGCACCATCCATTTGAGCAGCACCAGTTACCATGTTTTTTACGTAATCCGCGTGACCTGGACAGTCAACGTGTGCGTAATGACGATTTGCTGTTTGGTATTCTACGTGAGCCGTGTTAATTGTAATACCTCTTTCTTTTTCTTCTGGAGCATTATCAATTTGGTCAAAGTCTTTTATTTCAGAAAGACCTTTTTCTGCTAATACTTTAGTAATAGCAGCTGTTAAAGTTGTTTTACCGTGGTCAACGTGTCCAATTGTACCAATGTTTAAATGTGGTTTGGATCTATCAAAATGTTCTTTTGCCATGATTATTAATTTTTAAATCTTAGTTATATATAGTGTTAAATTTAATTCTTTTTTATGAGCCAATGACGGGATTTGAACCCGTGACCTCTTCCTTACCAAGGAAACGCTCTACCCCTGAGCTACACCGGCCTGAAAAATGGAGCGGGAGACCGGGCTCGAACCGGCGACAGTCAGCTTGGAAGGCTGAAGCTCTACCAACTGAGCTACTCCCGCAATATTTTTTCATCATTAGTTTATTATCTAAACTTATTAATGTGGTGAGAGGAGGATTCGAACCTCCGAAGCTTGCGCAGCAGATTTACAGTCTGCCCTCGTTGGCCACTTGAGTATCTCACCATTCTTTTCAAAGACCTGAGCCGATAGAGGGACTCGAACCCACGACCTGCTGATTACAAATCAGCTGCTCTAGCCAGCTGAGCTACATCGGCATTTTACTCCATAAAAGAAGCCCGCTATTTCTAACGGACTGCAAATGTATTAAAGTTTTTATTTTTAAACAAACCTTTTATACGTAATTTTTAATAATTTTATTTAACTCTGATTTTTTCCTTTTTTTTAGCTAATTGTCTCTTTAAAGAATCAACAGCTAACATGGTACCTTCTTCAAAGGTTTTACCTTGTTTCTTTACAACAATATCATTGCCTGGTACATTAATTTTTATTTCAACATTCTTATTTTCCTTTTCGCTTGTTTGCTGTACTTTTAAAAACACTTCTGAATCCACAATTTTATCATAGAATTTTTCTAAACTATTTACTTTTTTTTCAACAAAATCAATCAAATCTTTGTCCGCATTGAAATTAACAGATTGTACATATACTTTCATAATAAATTAGTTTTTCTGACTCCTTGGATGAGCCTGGTTATATATTTCTTTTAATTTACCCAAACTACTATGGGTATAAATTTGAGTGGATGCTAAACTAGAATGTCCAAGTAATTCTTTTACTGCATTTAAATCCGCTCCTTCATTTAATAAATGTGTTGCAAAAGTATGTCTAATAATATGTGGACTTTTTTTAACTTTTGTGGACACTTTACTAAAATAATTATTTATTATCCGATACACAAGTGTATCGTATACTTTTTTACCTTTTAAAGTTACAAATAAATATGGTTCTTTTGTGTTGATTTTTAAACGATAATTCAAATATTTTTGAATATTGTTTTGTACTATTTTTAATAACGGAATATAACGTTCCTTGTTTCGTTTACCTAAAACTTTAACAGTTTCATTATCAAAATTAATATCGGTTATTTTTATATTAATCAGTTCTGATCTTCTAATTCCTGTGGCATAAAATAATTCAACAATTAATTTATTTCTAACAGATTCAAAATCATCTTCATCATTTGTTTTTAAAATTTCTAAAATTTCCTTTTCCGAAAAAGGCACTTGTACCGTTTTAGCTACTTTTAAAGGTTGATGATTAATTAATGGATTAGCTTGAATTTGATTGGTTTTTTGAAGAAACTTATAAAAAGATTTTAAACTAGAAACTTTTCTGTTAATGGTTCTATTTGAAATTCCTAATTCTACCAAACTAACAATCCATCTTCTTATTTGGGAATAATTGACACTACTAATTTCTTGATTTTGATATTCTTCATTACAAAATTCTTGAAAAGAATTCAAATCATTCTTGTACGCAATAATAGTGTGTTTGGAATATTTTTTTTCTAAGTTTAAGTAATCTAGAAAATAAGTTATAGTCATAAAAAAACCATTAATACTCAAAATTACAAATTGTAATTTATTTATACTAATGGTTTAACTGTTTTTGGCTAAATTTTAACCTTGCTCTTCTGCTGTTCTTAATTTTTGAACATATTGAGCTTTTATGTTTTGAGCACGTTTTGTTACTGAAGGCTTATTGAATTGTTTACGATTTCGTAAATTCTTCATTGTTTTTGTACGGTCAAATTTTCTTTTGTAACGTTTTAACGCTCTATCAATATTTTCTCCGTCCTTTACTGGTATAATTAACATAATTTAGCACCTCCTTTCAAATCGTTCTTTTTTTAATTTTTGGACTGCAAAGATACAATTATTTTTTAATTTAAAATAGTTGTTTTATTTTTTATTTTGGAGACCACACTGAGTAGCCTTTTGGTGGTGCCTGAATTTTTACCCATTTACCAGATTGTGTTACTGGCTCCCATGTAGAATTACCTGTATAATCCTTTATTGTAGTATTTGACCAATTAGTTTCGACCCAGCGCTCTTGCCAATAATTTGAATTATTTATATAAACTACTAACCCTGCGTTATTATAGCCATTTCTTCGAGCAACATACTCATCAGTATCCGTATATAAAATATCTGTTGTGCCTCCTGCCAAATTATTATGAATCCAAATCAAATTATTTAATTTGTTTTTATCTAGCCATTCTTCATAATCTCTGTAAAAAATTGTTGGATAACCTTCATGAGTTAAAATATATGCATAAGCTAACATTTTTCCGTTATAAATTTCATCAGTATCATGGTTAGCCACAAAAGTTACTGCTTTACTAGCATTGCGTTTCCAAAGCATATCATCATTTAATTTATTTAAATCATTTCCATCAAAGGCATCATTCATTTTATAATAGCAAGCAAAATCAAATGCGCTAGCTTGTGATTGACTTGTCCACCAATCTAAAGTATTTACATTGGAATCCCAATATTCACCAACCGCAAAGCCACCTACTTCTGTATCCCAATCTTTTACAACCCAAGGAGCAAATCCCTTTACATAATCAAAACGCCAACCATCAAAACCTATAACATTTTTATAATATTTAGCTACGGATTCAGAACTTTTCCATAACCAGTTTTGCACATTTGGTTGATCATGACATAAATCTGGAAAACCTCCAAATGCACCAGAATCATTATTATGAATTCCATTTGGATGAAAATCATTATATGTTCTGTTAAATTTTCCTGATAAAGGGGTGAAATTTGTCCAAGTACTAGTACCTGTATAAGGATTAATTTCGCTATTTCCTCCACTATTATGATTAATAACAATGTCAGCAATCACACTTAGTTTTGCTGTATGAGCAGTGTTTATTAAACTTTGTAACTCTCCTGAAGAACCAAATCGAGTTTCTATACTTCCCATTTGATTATATTGCCCAAGATCAAAATAATCATAAGGATCATATCCCATAGAAAAAGCTCCATTTTGAGCTTTAGAAGCTGGAGGCAACCATATAGCATCTATACCTGCATCGCTCCATGCCTGAACTTTTCCTTTTATGGTATTCCACCAAACTCCTCCAGCTGGAACATCCCAGTAAAAAGCTTGCATCATAACTCCTGAGCCTATAGGTTTTAAACCAGTTCTTGCAGAAGTTTGAGTTGTTAATTTAACATTGTTTTGTAATTGGGGTAATTCTTCTAAACTTTCTTTAGAACAACTTACAAATAAAAGAGCACTAAAAAGTGCTACTTGGAAATAAATTTTTAGGGGTTTCATAATTTATATTATTAATTTTTTGTTAAAATAATGCTTTTTAATGAGGGTGTATTGTATCAAATTTTACGAAAACGTTTTAGTGTTAAAAACTCGCTTTATTATCAATTATAATTCCATAAAAAAACATCTTAAAATATTTTAAGATGTTTTTAATATATATTTAATTATAAACTTATGTAGCCGGCTTATAGCTTTTTTTGTCAATAACCATTTTAGCTATAATTTCTCGCAAAATTTCCGAAGTTCCTCCTCCAATTTGTCCTAGTCTGCTATCTCGCAACAATCTAGCCATCGGATAATCTTCCATATATCCGTAACCACCTAACAGCTGAAGACATTCATTAATAACTCTATCCGCTATTTTAGTAGAAAGTAATTTAGACATACTTGCTTCTTTAACAATATATTGTCCGTCCTTCATTCTCTGAGCAATTGAGTAATTAAACTCTTTACTCATTTCTACTTCACTTGCCATATCAGCTACTTTATGACGTAATGCTTGGAAACTATCTAAAGTTTTTCCAAATGCTTTTCGTTCAGACATATATTGAATGGCATAATTTAAAGCGTATTCTGCTCTAGCATGTGCATTCACCCCCATAACTAATCGCTCTAAAGCAAAATGACTCATTAAATATGCAAACCCTTTACCCTCTTCGCCTAATAAATTTTCTGCAGGAATAGTAACATTATCAAAAGCTATTTCAGCAGTATCTGAAGCTCTCCAACCTAATTTATCTAATTTAGTTGCAGAAATACCTTTAGTTTCTCTATCTAAAATAAAGATACTAATTCCTTTTGTTCGAGAAGAGGTATCTGTTTTAGCTGTAACAATTAAATAATCTGAATAATATCCATTTGTTATAAACGTTTTTGAGCCATTAATTACATAATTATCTCCTTTTTTAACTGCAGTAGTTTTCATTCCTGCAACATCACTACCTCCATAAGGCTCTGTAATACACAAACACCCTATTTTATCTCCATTAATACTAGACGTTAAATATTCATTTTTTATTTTTTCAGATCCTTCGGTGTTTAAATGTGTCATTGCTAAATAAGTGTGTGCCCACATTGCCGCTGCAAAACCTCCTGAATTTACTTTTTGCAATTCTTCTAAAAAAATTACAGTATAAAAAACATCTAATCCTAATCCACCATATTTTTCAGGATAATTCAAACCAAAATAACCCATTTCACCAAATCTTTTCCAGATAAAACGTTCTATATTGCCTGTTTTTTCCCACTTATCAATATGTGGAACTACTTCTTTATTTAAAAAATCTCGGAAACTTTGTCTAAATGCTTCGTGTTCTTCAGTAAAATACATCATTGTAAATTAATTGTAGCTTATTAAATTATTTTACGCTAATTAGCATCCAAATATAAGGCGATTAAATTAAATTTGTCCAACGGAAAACCATCAATTTTTTTTAATTCCTCAATAGATTGAATTTCAGCAACTTCATCTCTATAAGAAATTATTTTTTTAGCTAAATTGTAATTAATATACACGTTTTTGGCTAGCTCTCCAGCCGTTGAATTATTAACATCTATTTTTGATATTATTGGAAGTTTTTTTACTTGAAATCTCCGTAAAACTTTATCTGCAACTTCTTTATCTAAATACCATACTTCATAAAGTTGTTTATTAAAAGTGAAACCTTGTAATTTATTTCGATATTTTACAATTCTCTCCGATAACTTTTCTCCAATTCCATTCACCTTTTTAAAATCGGAAACTGTTGCTGTGTTAATATCTTTTATTTCAATATTTTTTGAATTTACAATTTTAAGTTTACTAGAATTTCTCTTTTTAATTACCCAATTTGGAAATTTAAAATAAGGACTAATCGTTTTAAGTAAACTATCTGAAACCCCAGTAATATTCTGAAATTCTTTTGTTGAATTTACAAATTTTCCTTGCTTTCTAAAAGCTAATAACTTATCAATTTCTTTAATTGAAAGTCCTAATTGATATCCTTTGAAATCGGAAATATAGTTTGGATTAAAAGGATATATCTTTTTAGAATTTAACTTAACCTTTTGCAAAGAGTCCATTTGCAAAGTAAAAGCCTTTAATTCTTTTGCCGATAAATTACTAGAAATTTTATTTGGAGAAAAATTTACAAAATAGACTATTAATTGAAGTGAAACAATAATTCCAATTAAAACAAAAATCCCACTTTTTTGATACTTATTGTACTTAAAGTGGGATTTGAAAAAATTCATGTCTTAAAAGCTTTTAGGACTTAACTTTTATTGCTTTTAAATATCTATTTAATTCTACCTTAATTTTAGGAGATAAAATGATTACACCTATCATATTTGGAACTACCATTGCAAAAATCATAGCATCCGAAAAATCGATTACAGCACCTAAACTTATTGAAGCTCCAATTATTACAAATAATAAGAATAAAATTTTATAAATTAAATCGGTTACTTTTCCTTTTCCGAATAAAAATTTCCAACCTTGCATTCCATAATAAGACCAAGAAATCATTGTAGAAAATGCAAATAAAATTACTGCAATAGTTAATACAATTGAAAAGTGTGGAATTACAGAATCAAATGCTGATGCAGTTAATTCAACACCTTCTTTAATTTCAATTCCATATTCAAAATAACCACCTTTAATATTAGTTATTACTAAAACTAAAGCTGTCATTGTACATATAATTACCGTATCAATAAACGGCTCTAACAAAGCTACAATACCTTCACTAGCTGGATATTTAGTTTTAACAGCAGAGTGAGCTATTGCTGCAGAACCAACTCCTGCTTCATTAGAAAAAGTTCCTCTTCTAAAACCTTGAATTAAAACTCCTATAAAACCTCCTGTTATCCCTGCTGGTGAAAAAGCTCCGTTAAAAATTAAACTAAAAGCTTTTGGCACTAATTTAAAATCTAATACTATAATTACTAATGCTGCTCCAACATAAATAACTGCCATAAATGGTACAATTTTTTCTGTAACAGAAGCTATTCTTTTTATTCCTCCAATAATAACAACAGCCACAATAATGGCCATTACTATACCAAAGTATAAACCAGCATTAGCATTTGTTAATTGAAATAAATCTACAAATTGAGCTGCTGCTTGATTAGCTTGAAACATATTTCCTCCTCCAAATGATCCTCCAATAACCATTACAGCAAAAAATACAGCTAGTACTTTTCCTAAACGTCCTAATCCTTTTTCTTTTAATCCTTTGGTAAGATAATACATTGGCCCTCCATATACTGTTCCATCTGGGCCAACATCTCTATACTTCACACCTAATGTACATTCTGCAAATTTTGAAGCCATACCTAACAACCCGGCTAAAATCATCCAAAAAGTAGCTCCTGGACCCCCAATTGAAATTGCTACTGCAACACCTGCAATATTTCCTAAGCCAACTGTAGCAGATAATGCAGCAGTTAAAGCTTGAAAGTGAGTAACTTCTCCATGATGACCTTCAACTTTTATAGTTTCTGGTAAATCTCCATCCACTATGGTTAAATCATCTTCAGAAGGATGTACATCTTGAGCTCCTTTTTCATCAATATCATCATAATCTCCTTTAACAACCTTTATTGATGTTTTTAACAATCTTATTTGAGCAAATCTAAACGTTAATGTAAAATATATTGCGCCTCCTACTAAAACAAATAACACCCAAGGAATTCTAACGGTATCTGTAAAAGGAATAGCATAAAATATACCATGTACAAACCATTCGGTATAAGCTCTAAATGTGGTATCTATTTTTTCTGAAGTACTTGGTTCTTGTGCAAATGTTACAATTGGAAGTAAAATTGCTAGTAGCGATAGTATTTTTTTCTGCATAGTGTTCGAGGTAGTTTTTTAAAAATCGATGCAATATGGTAAAAAAATGAGCATACCGCAAATTTTTAATCATAAAGTTACAAACCTAATAACAAAAACAACTTTTTATAATTGTTATAGAATTTCGCGTAATTTTTGAATTTGATTAGGTCTACCAAGAACAATTAAACTTGAATGCGGAACAAGTTTTGTAGTTGCCTCTGGGTTTACCACATAATTATCTCCATCTGTTTTAAAGCCTATAACATTACAACCTGTTCTTTTTCTTAAATCTAAATCTAAAATTGTTTTATTTTTAAATTCTTCTGGCAAATCATCAATTGAAACCTCTTCTAAATTAGTTTCGCATTCATTAGATATATTCAATCTATCCACAAACTCAACTAAATTAGGAGTTACAACTAATGATGCCATATGCATACCTCCTATTTTATCTGGCATTATAATATTGCTTGCTCCTGCAATTAATAATTTCTTATAAGAAGTTTCGCTAGATGCTCTACTTATTATGGTTAAATTTTTATTTAATTGTCGAGCAGATAATACTACAAATAAATTATCTGCATCCGATGGTAAAGCGGTAATTAAACTTTTTGCAGTATTTAAAGATGCTTTTTCTATTGCTTCATCTTCTGTAGCGTCTCCTTCAATAAATAAAATATTATCTTGATCTAATTCTTCTATTAAAGCTTTATCTTTTTCAATTACTACTACAGGCATATTAAATTGCTTTAATTTTGCTACAGCTTGTCTTCCATTTCTGCCATAACCACAAACCACAGAATGATTTTCTAGTTTATTAATTTTTTTTTGCACCCTTTTATACTTTAAATTTTGAAATATTTTTTCATTTGCAATATATTCTGTTAACGAAGTAACAGCATATACATAAACTATTAAACTAATAATTATTAAAAATATAGTAAATAATTTACCTGCTTGAGTTAGTTGATGTATTTCACCAAAACCAACTGTTGACATGGTAATTATGGTCATATAAAACGAATCAATAAACGATCCATTTTCTATAAACACATATCCAATTATACCAATTGCAATAACAAAAAACAATAATAATAACGATATATGAAATTTAGATTTTGGTCTCATCAATTATAAATCAAAAACAGAACTTCGTTTGGTGTAAATCATATCTTTTAATCGTAATAAAAAAGCTAACGTTAAATAAATTCCAAACGAAAAACCTAAAGTTACAAACGATATGTAAATAAAAAATAATCGAACATTAGACACATTCATTCCTAACCTATCTGCTAATCTTGAAGAAACAGCAAAACCGTGTTTTTCAAAAAAATGACGTAATGATTCTATATATTTCAAAAGAGTAAATTTTTAACGCAATATACTAATTTTCAAAATAAGACATCAACATTAGCCTAAATTTTGGTTTCATTTTTTTAACTTTGCGTTTTTGCAAAAAACTGAATGGCAACTAACGAAGAATATATAGAAGTTTTTGGAGCACGGGTACACAACTTGAAAAATATTGATGTACGAATTCCTAGAGAAAAATTAGTAGTAATAACTGGTTTAAGCGGTAGTGGAAAATCTTCATTAGCATTTGACACCATATATGCTGAAGGTCAACGAAGGTATATTGAAACTTTTTCAGCTTACGCTAGGCAATTTTTAGGAGGATTAGAACGACCTGATGTAGATAAAATTGAAGGACTTTCTCCGGTAATTTCAATTGAACAAAAAACTACTAATAAAAGTCCACGTTCTACCGTTGGTACTATTACTGAAATTTATGATTTTTTAAGACTCTTATTTGCTAGAGCTTCTGATGCTTATTCGTATAACACCAATAAAAAAATGGTTAGCTATAGCGATGAGCAAATAAAAAATTTAATTTTAACTGAATTTGATGGTAAAAAAATTGTGATTTTAGCTCCCATTGTAAAATCAAGAAAAGGGCATTATCGTGAGCTGTTTGAACAAATTAGTAAACAAGGATTTATTCGTGTTAGAGTTGATGGAGAAATAAAAGAGCTGGAAAGAGGAATGCGATTAGATCGATATAAAACTCATGATATTGAAATTGTTATTGATCGTTTATTAGTTAACAAATCTTCTGAAAAAAGATTAGAAGAAACAATCACAACAGCTTTATATACAGGAGATAACGTACTTATGTTAATAGAACACAACTCTGAAACACCAAGGTATTTCAGCAGAGATTTAATGTGTCCTGATACTGGTATCTCTTACCCAAATCCTGAGCCAAATACTTTTTCATTTAATTCTCCAAAAGGAGCCTGTAAAACTTGTAACGGATTAGGAAAAAACAATAAAGTCAACATAAAAAAAATAATTCCTGACAATAGTATTTCCATAAAAAATGGAGGAATAGTTCCACTAGGAGAACAAAAAAATAGTTGGATTTTTAAACAGCTTCGATTAATTGCTGAACGCTATAATTTTGAATTAACCGATCCTATTTCTAAAATTCCAAAAGAAGCATTAGATACCATTTTAAATGGTGGAAATGAAAAATTTGAAATTGCATCAAAAACCTTGGGAATTACCCGTAATTATGAAATAGATTTTGAAGGTATTATTAAGTTTATTGAAAACCAATATAAACATAGCGAAAGTAGTTCTATTAAACGTTGGGCTAATAATTTTATGGATGAAATTCCTTGTGAAACGTGCCACGGAAATAGACTTAGAAAAGAAGCTTTATATTTTAAAATAAACAATAAAAATATCTCCGATCTTGCTCATTTAGATATTCAGGAATTAGCAAAATGGTTTTCAAAAATTGAAGAAAAACTCTCAGAAAAACAACTCAAAATAGCTTCTGAAATTTTAAAAGAAATTAGGACAAGAATTCAGTTTTTATTAGATGTAGGTTTAGGTTATTTAACACTCGATAGAAGTTCTAAATCTTTATCCGGTGGTGAAGCACAACGCATTAGATTAGCAACTCAAATTGGTTCTCAACTAGTTGGAGTTTTATATATTTTAGATGAACCAAGTATCGGTTTACATCAGCGAGATAATAAAAAATTAATTAATTCCTTAATAAATTTACGCGACATAGGTAATTCTGTAATTGTAGTGGAACATGATAAGGAGATGATTGAACATGCCGATTTTGTTTTAGATATTGGTCCAGGAGCTGGTTTACACGGAGGAGAAATTGTAAGCGAAGGAAATTTTCAACAATTAAAAAAACATAAAACCTTAACCGCTGATTACTTAAACGGAACCAAAACCATTGAAATTCCAAAACATCGAAGAGATGGTAATGGAAATCAAATTACACTTTATGAAGCTTCCGGAAATAATTTAAAAAACGTAACCGTTAGTTTTCCTTTAGGTAAAATGATTTGTGTTACAGGTGTTTCTGGAAGTGGAAAATCTACATTAATTAACGAAACCTTATACCCTATTTTAAACCATCATATTTACAGAGGTGTAAAAAAACCAATGCCTTATAAAAATATTGAAGGGTTAAATTATGTGGATAAAGTTATTGCTATTGACCAGTCTCCTATTGGTAGAACCCCACGTTCAAACCCTGCAACATACACAGGTGTTTTTGGTGAAATTAGAAGCCTGTTTGCTAAAACAAGCGAAGCATCTATTAGAGGTTATAAACCAGGAAGATTTTCTTTTAATGTTAAAGGTGGAAGATGCGAAACTTGTCAAGGTGCAGGTGTAAAAGTTATTGAAATGAATTTTTTACCGGATGTTCATGTAGAATGTGAAACTTGTCAAGGAAAACGATTTAACAGAGAAACTCTAGAAATTAGATATAAAGGAAAATCTATTTCTGATATTCTAAATATGACCATTAATGTTGCGGTTCAATTTTTTGAAAATATACCTAAAATACATAGAAAATTAAAAACCATACAAGATGTTGGCTTAGGATATATAACTTTAGGTCAGCAATCTACAACATTATCCGGAGGCGAAGCCCAACGAATAAAATTAGCATCGGAATTATCAAAAAAAGATACTGGAAACACTTTTTATATTTTAGATGAACCTACTACTGGACTTCATTTTGAAGATATAAGAGTACTTATGGAAGTTCTAAATAAGTTAACTAACAAAGGAAATACCGTTTTAGTAATTGAGCATAATTTAGACGTAATAAAATTAGCCGATTATATTATTGATATTGGTATGGAAGGAGGAAAAAAAGGCGGTACAATTGTATGCCAAGGAACGCCAGAAGAAATTGTTAAACACAATAAAAGCTACACTGCTAAGTTTTTAAAAAAAGAATTAACTTAGCCATTCGCTTTAAAAAAAAATCATAAAAATGACTAAAAACGAAGAAAACAAAATTCGTGAAAAGTTTAAACAAAAAACTTGGAACGAAGTAAAAACTAATGACTCTTGGGCGATTTTTAAAATTATGGCAGAATTTGTAGAAGGATTTGAGCGTTTGAGTAAAATTGGACCTTGCGTTACTATTTACGGATCTGCACGTACAAAGCCAGATCATAAGTATTATAAATTAGCTGAAAATATTGCCTATAAACTTACCAAACACGGTTACGGAATTATAACTGGTGGTGGTCCTGGAATTATGGAAGCAGGTAATAAAGGTGCAAAACGTGGCGGTGGAACATCGGTAGGATTGAATATTGAATTACCACATGAACAACATGAGAACCCTTATATAGATGATGATAAAGTTTTAGATTTTGATTACTTTTTTGTACGCAAAGTAATGTTTACTAAATACTCTCAAGGCTTTGTTGCTATGCCAGGTGGATTTGGTACTATGGATGAACTTTTTGAAGCAATCACTTTAATTCAAACGAAAAAAATTGGAAAATTTCCAATTGTTTTAGTAGGTGTAACTTTTTGGACTCCTTTAATTGATTGGCTTAAAAACACACTAATTGAGCAAGGAAATATTAATAAAGAAGATTTAAACCTGTTTTCTATTGTGGATTCAGAAGATGAAGTTTTAGAAGTTATTGATACATTTTATAACAAATACAAATTTAGCCCAAATTTTTAAAAGCCCCTAAATTGAAAAAATACATTTTAGCAACTATAATTATTTACGTTTTTTGTATTCAGAAATCTATTTCTCAAAACAATTCCATTTATATTAATGCAAAATTAAATGTAGAAACTAATGAAATAGATATTACTCAAAGAACTGTTTTTTATAATAATTCTAAGGTTGCTTTTAATGAAGTTTATTTTCATAACTGGGCAAATGCTTACAAAGATAAAAATACTCCTTTAGCTGAACGATTTGTTGAAAATTATAAAAAAGCCTTTCATTTTGCACCTGATAAAAACAGAGGAAACACCAATATTCATCAACTATTAGTTAGTAACAAAGAAGCTAATTGGGAAATTAAAGATAAAAATCCTGATATTTTAAAAGTAATACTTGATAAACCTTTAAAACCAAAAGATTCTATTTTAATTACTGCAAAATACACGGTTAAATTACCTTATTCAAAATATACAGGATATGGATTTTCTGATGACGAATATAATTTACGATATTGGTATTTAGCTCCTGCTATTTTTGATAAAACTTGGCAAGCCTATTCCAATTTAAACATGGATGATTTGTATCAAAATTTCACCAACTATAAAATTACATTTACAGTTCCTGAAAAATTTGAAATTCATACCAATTTAACTAGTAGTTACAGTACAAAAAACAAGGAGAATATTTATAATTTATCTGGAAAAAACATATTAGATGTTGAAATAAATATTGATGATTTAAAAGATTTTGTTTCTTACAAATCAAAACCTGTTAATGTAGTTTCTAACTTAAATTCTGATAAACTTAAAATTCCTGTAAAAACAGAAATATTAAATAGAGAATTAGAATTTATTAAAAGTTATTTAGGGAAATTTCCACATAAAAAATTGTTTGTTAATAAGGTAAATTATGATAAAAATCCAATTTACGGTTTTAATCAGCTTCCTTCATTTATAGCCCCTTTTAGTGATACTTTTGAATGGGATATTAAAATGTTTAAGGCAATTACCGAAGAGTACATTAATCGCTCATTTTTATTTAATAGAAGAAAAGATAATTGGTTAGCTGATGGCATACAAACCTATTTAATGATTAAATATGTTGAAAATTATTATCCAGAAATTAAAGCTATTGGAAGTGCTTCAAAAATATGGGGAATTAGAAATTTCAATATTGCTAAAATTGATTTTAATCAGAAATACAATTTTGTTCATCAATTTGCGGCACGTAAAAATTTAGATCAGGCATTAACTATGCAAGCCGATTCTTTATCTAACTTTAATCGAAAAATAACCAATAAATATAAAGCTGGTATTGGTTTGCAATATCTAAATCATTATTTGGGAAATCAAAAAATTGATAGCGCTATTGTACACTTTTCAAAAGCTTATGTCAGCAAAAAAACAAATAGCAATTTATTTTTTAATTTTATTAATACGGATAAAGATATTAAATGGTTTAAAACCGATTTTTTAAATACTAATAAAAAAATTGATTATACTATTAAAAAAATTGAACAAGAAAACGATTCCTTAAAAGTAACGATTGAAAATAAACGAAATTTTACAGCTCCAATTGAATTATATGGTATTAAAGACAAGGAAATTAAATACAGAAAATGGCTTACAAATATTGATTCAATAACTAAAATAACTATTCCAAAAGATGGATTTAACAGGCTTTCTTTAAATTACGAATCCTTATTACCTGAAAGTAATTTTAAAAATAATTGGAAAAACATTAATAAAAGCATTTTAAATCGTCCTTTACAAGTTAAATTTTTAAAGGATATTGAAAACCCATATTATAACGAATTATTTTACACTCCTGTTTTCCGATTTAATTATTATGATGGTGCAATAATTGGTTTAGCAATCTCTAATAAAACTATTTTAAAGAAAAATTTCACTTATAAAATTATTCCTTCATATAGTACAAAAAGTAAGACTTTTTCAGGGAATTATTCTATGCTTTATGAATATCTACCCGAAAATAAAAAAGTAAACAAATTTGCTATAGGTTTGTTTGGAAGCAACTATCATTATGATAACAACCTAACTTACAACAGTTTAAACCCGTACGTTTTAGTACAATTTAAACGTAAAAATTTAAGAGATGTTAGTAGCAATGCACTAATGGCATCTTTTACAATGATTGATAGAGAAAAATCTCCAACGCAAACTTTACCGTTAGAAACTAATAAATACAATGTATTTAATCTTAGTTATGGTTATGCCAAACCTGCAATTATTGAAGATATCAGATTGTTCACTGATATCCAGGTAGCAAATAAATTTAGTAAGGTTTCGTTAACAGCTAGATACCGAAAACTAACAGACACTAACAGACAATTCGATTTTAGATTTTTTGCAGGAGTATTTTTGTCTAATAAAACACAATCTACTTATTTTAATTTTGCATTAGATAGACCTACAGATTATCTATTTCAATACAACTATTTAGGAAGATCCGAAACTTCGGGAATTTTTAGCCAACAGGTTATTATAAACGAAGGAGGATTCAAATCTAAATTAGAAGTGCCTTATGCAAATGAATGGTTATCAACATTTAACACCAGTATTGGAATTTGGAGATGGATTGAAGTTTATAACGATGTTGGTTTTGTAAAAAACAAAAATTCAAAAGTATATTTTGCACATGAAAACGGTATTCGTTTAAATTTTATACAAGATATTTTAGAAATTTATTTCCCTTTTCATTCCAATTTAGGATGGGAACTTAGTCAACCAAGTTATAGTTCAAGAATTAGGTTTGTTTTAGAAATTCAACCAAAAAAAATCTATAATTTTATACGAAGAGGATTTTTCTAATTTTTACAATTATTTATTTTTCATTTCCTATTTATCAAATTATAGATGTGTTTATTGAATTATATTCAATATAAATTGAAATATTTCAGTTTGATTATCGTATTTTTAAAAATGATATAAAAATTGTAACTTTGCAAAACTAAAAAATCAAAATTATATGTCGACTATTTCTACTACTAATTCTAAACAGCTTTCCTTTGAACAATTTAAAAAAGAAGTTTTAAATGACTATAAATTAGCCGTTATAAGTAGAGAATGTAGTATTTTAGGAAGACGAGAAGTTTTAACCGGTAAAGCAAAGTTTGGTATTTTTGGCGATGGAAAAGAGGTGCCACAATTAGCAATGGCTAAAGCTTTTAAAAAAGGTGATTTTAGATCGGGTTATTACCGAGATCAAACTTTTATGATGGCAATTGGAGAACTTTCTCCTGAACAATTTTTTGCTGGTTTATATGCTAACCCAAGTATTAAAGATGATCCAATGTCTGGAGGTAGACAAATGGGAGGTCATTTTGCTACGCATAGTTTAGACAATCACGGACAGTTTAAAAATTTAACCGAGCAATACAATTCTAGTAGCGATATTTCACCTACCGCTGGACAAATGCCTAGAATGCTAGGAATTGCACAAGCTTCTAAAATTTATCGAAATGTTGACGGACTTAAAAACCCATTGTTTTCAAATAACGGGAACGAAATTTCATGGGGAACAATAGGAAATGCAAGTACTTCAGAAGGTTTATTTTTTGAAACTTTTAATGCCGCTGGAGTTTTACAAGTTCCAATGGTAATAAGTGTTTGGGATGATGATTATGGTATTTCAGTTCCTGCAAAATATCAAACTACAAAAGAAAGTATTTCAAAAATTCTAGCAGGTTTTCAACGAAATGAAAATGAAAAAGGTTATGAAATATTTGTTGTTGACGGCTTTGATTATCCAAAATTAATTGATGTTTACGCCAAAGCTTCTAAAATTGCAAGAGAAGAACATGTTCCTGTATTAATTCACGTTAAACATTTAACACAACCTCAAGGACATTCAACTTCTGGTTCTCACGAAAGATATAAAGACAAAGATCGTTTAAACTATGAAAAACAAAACGATTGTAACTCAAAATTAAGAGATTGGGTTTTAGAATTTAATTTAGAGGACGAAAATGGTAACTCTTTAAAAATTGTGAATTCTGAAGACGAAATAATTGAAATAGAAAAAGAAGCAAAAAAAGAAGTTAGAGAAGCAAAAAGAAATGCTTGGAATGCGTTTTTAAATCCTATTTTAGAAAAAAGAAAAGAAGTTGCAGTATTACTTGAAAAAATTGCAAATACCAGCAAAAACAAAACATTTATTCTAAAATTACGAACAGATTTAATGAGCGAAATTGATCCAGCTAGAAAGGATATAATTTCAGCAGCAAAAAATGCTCTTATTTATACGATAAATGAAAATTCTAATATAAAAACAGAATTACAAAATTGGATAGCTAATTATACCAAATCTGAACAACCAAAATTTGATTCTCATCTATACAGTAATTCGGAACAAAAAGTAAATTCTTCCTCTAAAGTAAATCCTACTTATGATGAAAATGCAAAGTTAGTAGATGCCCGGTTAGTTTTAAAAGAAAATTTTGACACTCTTTTTAGCAATCATAAAAACTTACTAATTTTTGGGGAAGATACCGGTAAAATTGGTGATGTTAACCAAGGTTTAGTTGGTTTACAAGAAAAATATGGAGAATTACGTGTTGCAGACACAGGTATTAGAGAAGCTACAATTATTGGACAAGGTATTGGAATGGCATTACGTGGATTACGTCCAATTGCTGAAATTCAATATTTAGATTATTTATTGTACGCAATACAAATAATGAGTGATGACTTAGCAACCTTACATTATAGAACTGCTGGTAAACAAAAAGCCCCATTAATTGTTAGAACTCGTGGACATAGATTAGAAGGTATTTGGCATTCAGGTTCCCCAATGGGAGCAATTGTACATTTATTAAGAGGAATGAATATATTAGTTCCTAGAAATATGACAAAAGCTGCAGGATTTTACAATACTTTATTAGAATGTGATGAACCTGCTTTAATTGTTGAAAATTTAAATGGATATCGATTAAAAGAAAAATTACCTAATAATCTTGGGGAATTTAAAACCCCTATTGGGGAAATAGAAGTGTTAAAAGAAGGTAACGACATTACAGTAGTTTCTTACGGTTCTACACTTAAAATAGTAGAAGAAGTTATTACTAAATTACAACAAGTTGAAATTGATATAGAACTAATTGATGTACAAAGTTTATTACCATTCGATTTAAAACATGAGGTTGTAAAAAGTATTGAAAAAACCAATCGATTATTAATTATTGATGAAGATGTTCCAGGTGGAGCATCCGCTTATTTATTGCAAGAAATTTTAGAAAAACAAAATGCGTATCAATTTTTAGATAGTAAACCTACCACTTTAACGGCTAAAAATCATAGAACTGCATTTGGTACTGATGGAGATTATTTTTCTAAACCAAACCATGAAACTATTTTTGAAGCAATTTATAACGTAATGCACGAAGCTAATCCAACTAAATATAAATCTTTATATTAAATTAAAATGCCCATTTTAAGCGAGCAAAAACTGCTCCGCCAAAAATAGATTGCATAGTTAAAGCATCCTTTTTAAGTTGATACAACTGAGCTACAACGGATAATTCTTTGTTATTTGAAAGTGAATATGTAAGCGTTGGTCCAGCATATAAAAAATCACCACCTTTACCAACCATTCCGGAAAGCATTGCTGTTAACAAAGGACTTACATTATAAGAAGCACTACCAAAAAAAGCTGTTTTAGCAGGGAATAAATTTTTAGCATTTAAACTCATTAAAGAAAACGATTCTAAAGAACTACTACTTGAATTGTTACCAAAACCATTGTATAACGTTTCAAATTGTAAACTCAAAGAGTTTTTAAAGGTATAATCGTAATGAATTACTGCCGTTAACTTATCATTATTTATAGAAGTTGTAATTGGATGGAAGTAAGTTAATTCACCATTAAAACCTCCACCGGCAATGCTTCCCGACCAACCTGCTCCAACTACCCAATCGGTTTGTGAATAAATACCAGTTAAAACCTGAATATCATAACCATGCGTGTTCCATTTATACAATAATGCAGAAGTAACTTTTTTATCATTATCAATTGCAGTTGTCCATTCTATTTTACTGGTTTCATTCAAATAATATTGCATTCGTAAAGCATCACTTCCTGGTTTTTCTTCATAATCAAAATCGAAATAGGAATAGGTATTAAATAAATCATTCGGATTCCATACAAACGCTTGTCCCCAATTTATGCGTTGTCTACCAATTGCAACTTCAAATTTTCCAGAAGTATAATCCATAAAAAATCGGTCGAGTTGTGAAATTCCGATTGTGGCATTTTTATTAAGCCAAATATCTGTTAAATTTAAAAAACCCGAATCTTCACCTAAATAACGAGCGTAATCAGGAATTTGATTTATGGAACTTCCAAAAATAAATCTATTTCTCATCCCTGCAGTAATTGTTATTTTATTGGTGGCGTACCAATTAAAATCAAAACGATTGTGGATTGTATTTTCAACAAAAGACTTAGAAGTATTTGAAAACTGTATGGAAGATAACCCTTTTACATAGCCACTTAAAGAATAATTTTCTTGTGCATTTACAACCCTTAAACAGCTGAAAATCAAAAAAATACTCAACCAAAATTGTTTCATTTTAAAAAGTTTTAATTGCAAATACATTAGCTGATAATTTGATCGGAAATAACTTTCCCATCTTCAAGCGTAATAATTCGGCGAGCTTTATCTACAACTCGCTGGTCATGCGTTGTAAAAATAAATGTCATATTTTCTTCCTCATTTAATTTTTTCATAATATCAAGCAATTGTGTAGTTGCTTTAGAATCGAGGTTAGCAGTTGGTTCATCTGCCAACACAAATTTTGGTTTCGAAGCCAACGCTCTTGCAACCGCTACACGTTGTTGCTCCCCGCCCGACATTTGATTTGGTTTGCTATTAATTTTATTTCCTAAACCTACCGATTGCAATAATTGAGTAGTACGTTCTTCAATTTCGTTTTTTGGCTTATTTTGAAGTTGCATAATAAATGCCACATTTTCTTTTGAAGTAAGCACAGGAATTAAATTATAAGATTGAAAAATAAAACCAATATTTTGCAATCTAAAATTAATACGCTGGTTTGAAGTTAAAGCTGAAATATTGGTTTCGTTAATTTCAACACTTCCTGAAGTTGGTTCTTCTAAACCACCAATCATATTCATAAATGTTGTTTTGCCACAGCCTGAGGGCCCAACAATTGCTACAAACTCACCTTCTTCAAAGGTTAAATTAATTCCATTAACCGCATGTACTGGCACTTGCGTTTTGTTATATATTTTTGTTAGGTTTGATATTTTTATAACACTCATTTTATTTTTATTTTTTATTAAACTGTTCTAATTGCTTCAGCCGGATTTAATTTTAATGCTTTTAAAGCCGGATAAATTGAAGCTAAAATTCCGGTAATAATTACCATTATTGTAATTTGTATATAGCGGATAAACTCTAATGTTGGATAAGTAATAGCGCTGTAACCAACAGATTCCAACCCTTGTTGCATAGATGATAAATCAATTCCAACAACACCAAAATACCTGATTAACAACATACTTATAAGCTCGCCTACAATGGCGCCTACTAACGACAAAAAAATGGTTTCTAACATAATAACTATAAAAAGTTTTTTCTTATTTAAACCTATAGCCATTAACATACCTATTTCTTTGGTTCGTTCTAAAATTACCATTAACATGGTGTTTACAATACCAAAACCAAGAGCTGCTAAAATAATCATCATAAAAACACCCATCATAACACCCATAACATTGTTTAAAAGACTTGTATACGGATCTATTTGTGCCCAGTCTTCACTAAGTACTTTTGGAAATTTCTGTTGAATTATCTTTGAAATGATAGGAGCTTGTTTATAATCATTTAACGTAATATCAATTTCATGGTATTCATTTGCTGGAACTCCTAAAACTTTTCTGAAATTATTATTTCTTACAAATACATTTGATTTATCCCAATTACTATCACTAGTTTTAAACAGACCAATAATTTTGTATGCAGCACCTGTTAATTCACCATTAAAATCCTGAAATGTAAGTACAATTTTAGAGTGTAGTTTTACCTTTAATTTTTTTGCTAGAGCCTTAGAAATAACAATGCCATTTTTTGTTTCAGTTTCAAAGAAATTTCCTGAAACAGAATCAATTGTTTTATACAGGCTAAAAACTTCTCTTTCACTTTTTGGATTTACACCAATAATAGTAACTCCTAAGTTTTTATTTGCAGTTGAAGCCATTCCAGAAACTTTTAACCGCTTTGTAACAGCCTTGATACCATTCATCTTTTTTATAGCTGCTATTTTTTGATTGACACTATCAATTGTTTTTTTAACATCTAAATTCAGTGCAAAATTCGGATTATGCAATTGAATATTCGCTATTTGATAATCAAAAGAATTTTTAACTCTTTGTTTGGCCATACCATTCATCCATGCTGATGCACCCAAACCACCTACCAATCCAAATGCAATAGCAAAAATAACCACAACACTTCTGAGCTTACTTCTCCAAATATTTCTCCAGGCAATTTTAAATAACATAGACATATAATTACGATTTTAATCCTTCAACAACTTTTAACATTTTTATTTTTAATACCGGATAAAACATAGCCAGCATGCTTATAATAGCAATTGCGATAGCTTGATTTACAAATAATTGCGTATTTATTGCGACAGGCATTACAGGCTCGAAATTAAAATTTTTCATTGCTTGAACTGCTTCACCAGTAAATTGAATTGGATTGTAATAAAAATAAATTAATACTGGCAAACTCAATATTACTCCTGCTATAACTGCTAAAAAAGTAATGAGTATTAATTCCCAAATTACCACCCATATCAATTTAGCTTTTTGCATACCAATAGCTATCATTACCGAAAATTCTCGGATGCGTTCGGTAGTCATCATTAATACAGTTCCAAAAATTCCAAATGCAATTACCAAATATAAAATTACAATCATAATAATTCCGCCGGCATTGTCTGAAGCTATCATTTGCAATAAATCTTTATTCATTATTTGCCAGTCAATAATTTCATAGGTATTCAAATTAAGCTGTTTTGAAATAGTTTGTTCAACAATTGGCGCATCATCAATGGCATACAAATCAAAAATTAATCCTGTATATTGGTTTCCTGTTGAAAAAAATTTTTGAGCTGCTGCCAGCGGCATGTACAAGGTACTTTTGTTCATTTCGGGCATCGGCAATTTTAAAATTCCTTTTATATGAAATAATCCTGCAGCACTAGAACCATGATAACCTGAGGAATATAAAACCAACGAATCGTTTACTTGTACATTTAAAAACTTGGCTAAATCACTCGCTACCAAAATTGAATTATCGGTTGCGTTTATATAACTTCCTTCTTTTAAATAGCTTTTAATTTTAGTCATTTCATTTTCCTTTTCAGGATCAATTCCCAACACGGCAACACCTTTTGAAACACTTCCGGAAGAAGCTAATGAAAAAGACTCTAATCTCGGAATTATCACTTTTATTTTTGGGTTTTTCGCTAATTTTTTTATACTGTCTTCATTCATATTAAAAACAGCATCTATTTTTTTATCACTCCAATATCCTTTTTTATGAATTTGAAAATAACCGGAATACGATTCAACAGCATTTTCTTTCATTTTTACATACGAGCCAATTTGAAAAGCGCGCATAATAATTGCAAAAAACAATGCAAACATTATGGATGCAATAGTTATTGCAGTTCTACGTTTGTTTCGCCAAATATTTCGCCAGGCTAATTTTAAAATTGTAAGCATTTCTTAAGATTTACAAAATTAGTGTACACGTTTCATGTTTTGTTGTGAAAAAAACGTTGCCGGCAAATCAATATTAAATTTCATTTCTTTTATGTACAGCACTGTTTTTTTACCTTCTTCATTTGCTGGAACAATTTCTATTCGGGTAGGGATTAATCTTCCACCCATATTTTTAAAATCATACCCAAATTCACTTTTAACCAAATCATTGTCTTCATCGTAAAACTCGGTTTTAATTTGAATAAAGTTATCTTCAATTATCCACATAATTATTTTCCCCCAAACCACTGCAGCATCTTCTTTTGGTGTCATTTCAATTTTATAGCTTTTATAACCATTTACGGTTTCTTCATCTATTAGTTTATGATTGTAATCTACCACAATTGAACTTTGCTTTAAAATATCATCATTGGTATAATCAGAACCCATCCAACCTTGTGATAACATTGAAGCCGGAATTTTAATCATTCTGCCAATTGCGGGAATGTAATTCCACATTTCTGTTTTCAGTTTCAAAAAAACCTGACCTTTGTCTTGTGCCGGCGAAGTAATGTAGTCCATTGAATAATCTTGTCCTCTTCCCCAACTTTTTATTCCTATTGTACGTTTCCAAGTGGGTCTAATTATCTCCATATTAACTATAGAAGTATTTGTTTTTCCACGAATTAATTCATCCGATTTTTGAACAATTTCTGACGCGGTTAAATTTTCCTGAGCATTAATTTCTACTGATCCGATTGCAAAAATTAATAAAATGATAAAAAGGGTTTTTAGTTTCATTACATATTTATTTAAATTTTTCAATTATTTTTTTTTGTACATCTTCTAATGGATAAATTTCTTCCATAACAATAAAACAAAGTGAAACGCCATCAATAATACTTCCTAAAAGCATAGCTGTTGCAGTTGGATTTTCATCACCTTTCTTATAAAAATAAGCTTCAAAAACTTTCATATATTGTTCTAAAAAAGGTGAAAATAATTTTTGAAATAAATGTTGAATTTGAGTTTGAGTAAGTAAGCTGTAATATAGTTTCCAAAACTGTTTATTTGCTTTTAAAATTTTGAAGTTAGCCCTTAAAAATTGCTCAAAATCATCTTCAGATTCTAATTCAAGTTGATTTTCATAATAAAGTTCAGAAAACTGATTAATTCCGTTCTGCAAAACACTTTCTAATAAAGCCTCTTTATTTTTAAAATAATTATACAAGTTTCCTTTAGAAACTTTTGCCTGTTTAGCAATAGAATCCATAGAAGTGCTATTATATCCTTTTTCAGCAAAAAGAGATAAAGCCGCTTCTAATATTATTTTTTCATTAACGCGTCTTATTTCTTCAAATTGTTTCTCAGTACGTGGTGACATCTACATTATATGTTTTATGACTGAATAGTCAGTCAAAGATAAAAATATATATTTAATTAACAAAACAAAAAAGCATATTAAAACATTTCAAAAAATGGATATCACATTTGTATTGACAAATATCATAGTTTCGATAACGTTTTCGCTGTATCTTTGAAAATAATTAAATTACAATGTAGTAATAACTATTAAAATTATTAAAATGGCAAAAGTAAAAGGAGCAATAGTTGTAGATACTGAAACTTGTAAAGGCTGTGAGGTATGTATGCCTGTATGTCAAGACAACGTTATTAGTATGTCCAAAGAAGTTAACCGTAAAGGATATCATTATGCCTATATGGAAAAC
The DNA here is from genome assembly GCF_033723435.1 of Lutibacter sp. GTDB lineage: Bacteria > Bacteroidota > Bacteroidia > Flavobacteriales > Flavobacteriaceae > Lutibacter. The sequence goes on from NZ_JAWVXC010000006.1 coordinate 89,561, forward strand.
CCTGAAGCTTGTACTGGTTGTACAAACTGTGCAATAGTTTGCCCTGATAGAGCTATATCAGTATATAGAGTTAAAGTTTCAGCATAATTTAAAACTTAGTAACATGTCAGAATTAAAATTAATGAAGGGAAACGAAGCTTTAGCTGAAGCAGCTATTAGAGCAGGTGCAGATGCTTACTTTGGTTACCCAATTACCCCACAAACAGAATTAATAGAATATTTAATGAATGAACAACCTGAAAAACGTACAGGAATGGTTGTTTTACAAGCAGAAAGTGAAATTGCAGCAATAAACATGGTTTATGGAGCCGCTAGTACAGGAAAAAAAGTTTTCACTTCTTCTTCTAGCCCTGGTATTTCATTAAAACAAGAAGGAATTTCTTACATAGCAGGAGCTGAATTGCCTGCTGTAATAGTTAATGTAGTTCGTGGTGGACCAGGTTTAGGTACAATTCAACCTTCACAAGCAGATTATTTTCAATCTGTAAAAGGTGGTGGTCATGGCGATTATAAATTATATGTACTTGCACCATCATCCGTTCAAGAAATGTCAGATTTTGTTGAAGATGCATTTGATATCGCATTTAAATATAAAGCACCTGTACTTATTTTATCCGATGGCTTAATCGGTCAAATGATGGAAAAAGTAGAGTTGAAACCACAAAAACAACGCAGAACAGACGAAGAAGTAATTAAAGAATGTGGAAGTTGGGCTGCAACTGGTAGAACCAAAGGTAGAGAAAGAAATATTATAACTTCGCTTGATCTACAATCTGAGAAAATGGAAGCTAGAGTTCATAGATTAATGAAAAAATATGAGCAAATGGAAAATGAAGATCTTCGTTTTGAAAAAATTAATTGCGATGATGCTGAATATTTAATTGTAGCCTATGGATCAAGTGCCAGAATTGCACAAAAAGCAGTTGAGATAGCAAGAGAAAAAGGAATAAAAGTTGGATTATTACGCCCAATAACTCTATTCCCTTTTCCTAAAAAACAATTATTTGAATTAGCAGACCAAGTAAAAGGAATGTTAAGTGTTGAATTAAACTCTGGTCAAATGGTAGAAGATGTTAGACTCTCCGTAGAGTCTAAAATACCAGTAGAACATTTTGGTAGAACAGGAGGAATTATTCATACTCCTGAAGAAATTTTAGAAGCTTTAGAACAAAAAATTATAAATAATGGAAGTATTAGACATCATAAAACCCGAGAATCAAGTATTTTGTAAAACAAAATTAATGACCGACACACCATTGTCTTATTGCCCTGGGTGTGGTCATGGAACTGCCCATAATTTAACTATGGAAGTTATTGATGAAATGGGAATTACAGAAGATACTATTGGTGTTGCTCCTGTTGGATGTTCTGTTTTAGCATATGACTTCATGAACATAGATATGACTCAAGCAGCACATGGACGTGCTCCTGCTGTTGCAACAGCAATTGCTAGAACATGGCCTAAAAAATATGTATTTACTTATCAAGGTGATGGAGATTTAGCAGCTATTGGAACTGCTGAAACTATTCATGCTTGTAATAGAGGTGAAAATATTGTTATCATATTTGTAAATAATGGTATTTATGGAATGACTGGTGGACAAATGGCTCCAACCACTTTAGAAGGAATGAAATCATCAACATCTCCTTTTGGTAGAGATATACAAACTATGGGATCTCCTTTAAAAATGACTGAATTAGTAGCTCAGTTACCCGGAACCTACTATGTTACAAGACAATCTGTTCATACTCACAAACATGCGCGTAAAGCTAAAAAAGCAATACGCCAAGCTTTTGAAAACTTGAAATTAAAAAAAGGAGTTTCATTTGTTGAAATAGTTTCGAACTGTAATTCAGGTTGGAAAATGACACCAAATGACGCTAATGAGTGGATGGTAGATAATATGTTTCCATATTATCCTTTAGGAGATATTAAAGTAAATGGTAAATTAAAATAATATAGTTATGACAGAAGAAATTATTATAGCTGGATTTGGTGGACAAGGTGTACTTTCTATGGGTAAAATTTTAGCCTATTCTGGCATAATGCAAGATCAAGAAGTAAGTTGGATGCCATCTTATGGACCAGAAATGCGTGGCGGAACCGCTAACGTAACTGTTATTTTAAGTGATGAAAGAATAAGTTCTCCTTATTTAAAAGTTTATGATACTGCTATTATTTTAAATCAGCAGTCAATGGATAAATTCGAAGAATCTGTAAAACCAGGTGGAGTTTTAATATATGATCCTAATGGTATTACACATCATCCAACAAGAACCGATATTCAAATATTTCAAATTGAAGGTAGTAAATTGGCTGCTGAAATGGGAAATAAAAAGATATTTAACATGGTGGTAATGGGTGCATTTCTAAAAATTAAACCAATTGTTAAATTAGAAAATGTACTTGCTGGACTTGAAAAATCACTTCCAGAAAGATATCATCATTTAATTCCTTTAAATGAAGAAGCATTAAAAATAGGAATGAATAATGTAGCCCCATTAAAATTGGCAAATCAAATTGCACACAATTAAATTTAATAGTTTTATTCTTTAAAACAGTTATTTTGTATATTTAAATATTACAAAATAACTGTTTTTTTATGGTAAATATTTTAATAACTGGAGGTACTGGTCTTATTGGAAAACATTTAGCCAATCTACTAAATAAAAAAGGCTACAAAGTATTAGTTTTAAGTAGAACTAAAAAAGAAGAACCAACATCATTTTATTGGAATATTAATAATAATTATATTGATGAACAAGCTATAATTGAAACAGATTATATAATTCACTTGGCGGGATCTGGTATTGCTGATAAAAAATGGACTAAGGCAAGAAAAAAAGTTTTAATTAATAGTAGAGTTGATTCAACAGATTTATTATTTAAAAAAGTAAAAGAAATTAATCCAAATCTAAAAGGCTTTATTTCTGCTTCTGGAATTGGATATTATGGAGCAGCAACTACTGAAAAAATTTATGAAGAAAATGATACTTCAGGAGATGACTTTGTAAGTGAAATTTGCAAATTATGGGAAAAAGCATCCTTGCAATTTAATTCTTTAAATATAAGAACTGTTATTTTTAGAACAGGAGTTGTACTTTCAAACGAAGGTGGTGCATTTCCAAAAATATTTAAACCTATAAAATTTGGATTTGGAGCTGCTTTAGGTAGCGGAAATCAATACATCCCTTGGATACATATTGATGATTTATGTAATATGTATTTAGAAGCAATTGAAAATAATGAACTAAAAGGTGTTTATAATGCTGTTGCTCCAGATTATTGTAATAACAAACAGCTTACCAAAAAAATAGCAAGTTCTTTAGGTAAAAAAATTTGGTTGCCAAATATACCTTCCTTTATATTTAAATTAATTTTTGGTGAAATGTCTATTATTTTATTAAAAGGAAGTAGAGTATCTTCAAAAAAAATAATGAATACAGGTTTTAAATTCAAATTTCAAAACTTAGAAGCTGCATTTAAAAATTTAATTAATTAAGTTTTCTATAATTTTACGTACAGGTAAAATTGCCTTAGTGTGTTGAATACTTGGCCCCGCAACCCAAACAGTTTTATAGGTAGCTTTTGTAGCTGCATTTTGTGTAGCTTTCATCCCTATAGAAAACCGTATCATTTTCACCCATTTTTTTAATTTTCTATTTTTATTTAACAGATTTTCAATCCAAGTCTGTTTTGTTCCAATTTTTTTTACATAAGGTGTATTAATAACTGTACAAGGCGTTCCTGAAATCTTTTCAGTAACCACAATAGATTTTGCATTATAATCTACGCAAGCTTGTTTATATTCCTGTGTTACATTAGCTTCTTCAGAAGCAATGAAAGGACTCCCAACAGAAACTCCAACTGCTCCATAATCTAACATTTTATCTAAATCGGACTTACATCCTACTCCACCAGCTGATATAACTGGAATTGAACAGTTCTCAACAATTTGAGTAATTAATTCCTTTGGTTCAATATTACCTCTATGCCCACCTGCTTGATTATTAACCGCTACAATTGCATCTGCTCCTAGACTTTCCACTTTTTGAGCAAATTTTAAGTCCGTTACATCACAAAAAACTTTTATTCCTTTTTCATGTGCCTTTTTTATCGTTTCTGAAGGATTACCTAAAGAAGTAATAATAAAATCAGCTCCTTCAGAACAAATAATATCTAATTGATGTTTATACTTAACATTAGATTTGTTAACTATTAAATTAAAACCAAATGAACCTCCATCAACTTTCGCATTTTTTAGCTCTTGAAGAGCTGCTCGTAACTCCTCATCCGTTCTATAATTTAACGCAGGTATACATCCTGCTATTCCACTTTTCATAGCTTCAATAACCATTTTAGTATTAGAGACTAAAAACATTGGAGCCTGAATGATTGGATATTTTATCTTTAAAAGTTCGGTTAATTTTGTGGTAGTCATTACGAATTATTTTTTCAAATATACTAATTATTATGCGTGCATAACAAATTAATTATAACAAAAAAGAGGCTCAAAATTGAGCCTCTTTTTTTACTATTAAAAAGGTTTTAATCTTCTTTTACTTCTTCAAAATCAACATCTTCTACATTATCTCCTTCATTTTTAGGTTCTGCATTACCTGCGTCACCTGTTGGAGCTCCTTGTGCTTGTTGTTGACCTGCTTGTTCTGCTTTGTACATTTCTTCACTTGCAGCTTTCCATGCTTCATTTATCTTTTCCATTGCTGCATCAATTTGGGCAAGGTCTTTAGATTCATAAGCTTTTTTCAATTCAGCTAAAGCATTTTCAATTGGTGTTTTTTTATCTGCTGACAATTTATCACCAAATTCTTTTAATTGTTTTTCTGTTTGAAAAATCATAGAATCTGCACCATTAATTTTTTCTGCAGTTTCTTTTGCTTTTTTATCTGCTTCAGCATTTGCATCTGCATCTGCTTTCATTTTTTTGATTTCTTCTTCAGTTAATCCAGAAGATGCTTCAATACGAATATCTTGTGATTTACCTGTAGCTTTATCAGAAGCTTTAACGTGAATAATACCGTTTGCATCAATATCAAAAGTTACTTCAATTTGAGGCACTCCTCTTGGTGATGGTGGAATCCCATCTAAATGAAAACGACCAATAGTTTTATTATCTGCTGCCATTGCTCTTTCTCCTTGCAATACATGAATTTCAACGGAAGGTTGATTATCTGCTGCTGTTGAGAACACTTGTGATTTTTTAGTTGGAATGGTTGTATTGGCTTCAATCAATTTAGTCATTACATTACCCATAGTTTCAATTCCTAAAGAAAGTGGTGTAACATCTAATAACAATACATCTTTAACATCTCCTGTTAATACTCCTCCTTGAATTGCAGCTCCTACAGCAACAACTTCGTCAGGATTTACTCCTTTTGATGGAGCTTTACCAAAGAATTTTTCTACCGCAGCTTGTACTGCTGGAATACGAGTCGAACCACCTACTAAAATAATATCATCAATATCAGAAGTAGTTAAACCTGCACTTTCTAATGCTTTTTTACAAGGTTCAATAGTTCTACGAACTAAATCGTCAATTAAAGTTTCAAATTTTGCTTTTGATAAAGTTCTAACTAAGTGTTTTGGACCTGAAGCTGTAGCGGTAATATAAGGCAAGTTAATTTCTGTACTTGCAGATGATGACAGTTCAATTTTGGCTTTTTCAGCGGCTTCTTTTAAACGTTGTAAAGCCATTGGATCTTTTCTTAAATCAATGCTTTCTTCTTTATTAAATTCATCTGCTAACCAATCAATTACTTTTTGATCTACATCATCTCCTCCTAAGTGAGTATCACCATCTGTAGCTAACACTTCAAAAACACCATCTCCTAATTCTAATATAGATACATCATGTGTACCTCCACCAAAATCAAAAACTACTATTTTTTCATCATCACTTTTTTTATCTAAACCATATGCTAAAGCTGCCGCAGTAGGTTCATTTATAATTCTACTAACTTTTAAACCTGCAATTTCTCCTGCTTCTTTAGTTGCTTGACGTTGAGAATCATTAAAGTAAGCTGGCACTGTTACTACAGCTTCAGTTACTTCTGTACCTAAATAATCTTCAGCAGTTTTTTTCATTTTTTGAAGAATCATTGCTGATATTTCTTGAGGAGTATATAATCTTCCATCAACATCTACACGTGGCGTATCATTATCTCCTTTTACTACTTTATATGGGATTCTATCTGCCTCCATTTTACATTCAGAAAATTTATTCCCCATAAACCTTTTAATTGAAGAAATGGTTTTAAGAGGATTGGTAACTGCCTGACGTTTTGCAGGATCACCTACTTTTCTTTCTCCTCCTTCAATAAATGCAACAATTGATGGTGTAGTTCTTTTTCCTTCTGCATTAGGAATAACCACTGGATCGTTACCCTCCATTACAGCAACACAAGAATTGGTTGTTCCTAAATCTATTCCTATAATTTTACTCATAATTTATGTTTTTAATTTCTGTTTCTATTTTTTTAACAATTACAAAATAGACAATGATTATGCCATTATTTTATTTATGTCAATTTGTCATAAAATCATTGAGTAATTTTAAAATATTGGTTAAAAATGGCAATTCTACATTTTAAATAACTGGTTATTAGCAAGGCAAAATTGAAGGAATTATATTTCTACAAAAGATTAATTTTATTTTATATATTTGAGTATACTATTGTTAAAATAAAAATTCAACTCATGAGTAAATTCGATGAAAAAGTAGCCCAATATGAAAGTGCTATGAAAGATTTAGGAATCAGCTTTAATGCTGATTTATTAACTAAAGTAACAAAAGGTTTAGGTCCATCAATCTATAAAAATGATGCTGAAACAGTATCTGGATCTGATCCTAAAGAACTTGAAACAGTTAAAAACAACTTTTTAATGAAAAAATTAGGCTTGCCTGATAGTCCAAAATTAGATAGTGCTATTGAGAAAGTAATTGAAAAAATGGGAAAATCTAACCGAAATAAATACAGAGCAATTGTATATTATTTATTAGTAAAAGAATTAGGACAAGAATCTAAATACTAAATACTTTTCTTGCTAAAAAAAGAAACCCGCAGTTTGCGGGTTTTTTATTTTTAATAATGTCTGTTCTTTATTAACTCTCATCCATATCTTCTGCTACTCCTTCAAAATCATCATCATACGCTTCATCAAAATTATCTTCATCCGCATCATATTCATCCATAGTTTCTTCTAATTTTAGACTTATTTTAACAAGATAAATGGTATCTTCGGTTCTAACTTCAACAGCTCTTATGGTTTCACCTTTAGCATTTTTAAATGTAATTATATCTTTATAATTATATCCTGTTGGGAATTTTTCGACTAATAAATCTAATATATCACTCGTTAATTTACTGTAATCAACAATTATTCTTTTCATATATAAAATTTACATTTTTAATAAATAGGCAAATATTAATGGTACTACAATGGTTGCATCGGATTCAATAATGTATTTTGGCGTATCAATATCTAATTTCCCCCAAGTAATTTTTTCATTAGGAACTGCTCCTGAATAAGATCCATAACTTGTTGTTGAATCTGAAATTTGACAAAAGTAGCTCCAAAATGGAGTATCTGTTCTTTCTAAATCTTGATAAAGCATTGGAACAACACATATAGGAAAATCTCCTGCTATACCTCCCCCTACTTGAAAAAATCCTATGCCATTTTCTGAGTTTTTAGTATACCAATCTGCTAGAAAGCTCATGTATTCAATTCCTGTTTTCATAGTACTTGCTTTTAACTCCCCTTTCATTACATAGGATGCGAAAATATTTCCCATTGTACTATCTTCCCAACCTGGAACTACCATAGGTAAGTTTGCCTCAGCCGCTGCTAACATCCAACTATTTTTTGGATCAATTTCATAATAAGGTTTTAATACTCCTGACAAAACTAACTTGTACATGAATTCATGTGGAAAAAAACGTTCTCCTTTTTCTTCTGCATCTTTCCAAATTTTAAAAATATGTTTTTGTAAACGTCTAAAAGCTTCTTCTTCAGGAATACAAGTATCTGTTACTCTATTTAACCCTTTTTCTAATAAATTCCATTCATCTTTAGGAGTTAAATCTCTATAGTTTGGCACTCTTTTGTAATGAGAATGCGCCACCAAATTCATAATATCTTCTTCTAAATTTGCACCTGTACAAGAAATTATATGCACTTTATTTTGCCGTATAACTTCAGCAAATATTTTACCTATTTCTGCTGTACTCATAGCTCCAGCCAAAGAGACTAACATTTTTGAACCTTTATTTAACTGATTATCGTACTCTTTAGCTGCATCCACTAAAGTAGCTGCATTAAAATGCAGATAATATTTTTCTATAAATTCTGATATTGGTTTATTCATTTTTTTAATATTTATTCAAATAATACTTGTATAATTTCAAATAGAATTAAGATGATAATTATCCATTCTAATATACTACTATGTCTGTGTTGTAAAATGTCTTTAAAAAAATCTAAATTTTCACTTATTACGCTTAAATTATGTTGTAATCCATGATGCCTGTTTACGATTTCTAATTCTTCTCGCATCTGATTGTCAAGCATAGCTAAGTTACTATCTGTCCATGCTAAATTAGAAGTTTCAAAAATAAACAGATTCTCAGCAATACTATTTTTAAGGTTCATTGTTTTACCAATAAATTTTCTAACTTTTTTTCTTGTTAGATTTATATATCCTCTACTTTCTAATTCATTTGCATAAACTCTTGTATTTTCTAGCAATGCAATTGACATATCAAAATAATTATCTAACGCAACCGATTGACCTAAATTTAACATCACAATATGAGCAGTATCTAATGTAAATTTAGGTACTGTAATTGTGTTAAAATCTACAAGAATTTTATTTCCAACGTTTTCCTTTAATTGATAATTTTCATTAGGAAAATCGTCTATTGAAATTACCTCATCAAGAATTTGTTCAATAATTGTTTTTATTAATTCTTTACTCGTATTTATAAAAACAATACTACCATAATCTTTTAGGTAAAAAAATGATTTTTCCTCTATTTGAAACAATAAAAAAGAGTGTTCTCTTTTTACTATTTCAAAAGAAAATTTATTACGAATACTTTTTAATTTTATTCGTTTACCTAAATGATATGCAATAACATTATGAATCATTATATATTATTCTTCAAAGTCATCTTCTTCAAATTTGCTTTTTTTATTAATTGATTTTGACAATGAATTATTATCAAAATCATCTTCATCATCCTGATTATTAAATTTATAGCTTAACATTTTATAATATAATTTTGCAGCTAAAAAATCTGAAGATTTATCCTTTTCATTTGGGCATAATTCCATAATATCAAAACCAACAACATTTTTTTCTTCAAAAACTTTTTTCAAAAAATCTAAAGTTTCATACCACAAAAGTCCACCTGGTTCAGGTGTTCCTGTTGACGGCATAATTGAAGGATCTAAAGCATCTAAATCAAAAGTAATAAACACATTGTCGGTCATTAAATCTATAGCGTTTTCCATCCAATAATCGTCTGTCAAAATATCATTTGCAAAAAACACCTTATCTAAATCCATAACTGTTTTTTCAATTTTGTCCATACTGCGTATTCCAACCTGAACTAAATTAGTGTTTTGACTTGCTTCATAAACTGCACAAGCGTGATTACAATTAGAGCCTTCATACTCTTTTCGTAAATCGGCATGAGCATCAATTTGAAGTACTGTTAAATTATTAAAACATTCATTAAATGCTCTAATCGAGCCAATAGAAACGGAATGTTCACCGCCTATAAGTGTTACAAACTTGTTTTTATTTATGTATGATTTTGCAGTTTTATGTACGGCATCAACCATAGTTTCCGGAGAAGAATTTTCCTCTATAGAATCCGCTAAAAATATACCATTTTTGTATACTTCAGAATCTGTTTCTATATCATAAATTTCCATGTTTTCTGAAGCATGTAAAAATGCTTCAGGACCTTTATTTGCTCCTTTTTGCCAAGTGCTTGTACCATCATAAGGTACAGGAATTAAAACTATTTTTGAAGTTTCACTTTTAGCATATTGTTCTGGAATTCCAGCATAGGTTTTATTGCTCATATCCTAATATTTTTAAAAAATCGTTTGCGGTTTGTTGTTCTTTAAATTCTTTATATTCTAATTTTCCTTCGTTATTTTTTGAAATAATTACGTGTTTTGGTTGAGGAATTAAACAGTGTTGTAATCCACCATATCCACCAAGTGATTCTTGATAAGCTCCTGTGTTAAAAAAGCCAATATATAATGGTTTTTCTTCTTTATAAGTTGGCAAATAAATAGCGTTAATATGTTGTTCAGAATTATAATAATCATCACTATCACAAGTTAAACCTCCTAATAAAACACGTTCATAATTATCATTCCATCGGTTTAAAGGTAATAAAACAAATCGTTTGTTTATTGCCCAACTATCTGGCAATGTTGTAATAAACGAAGAGTTTATCATATTCCAACGCTCTCTATCATTTTGCTTTTTTTGATATAAAATTTTATAAATACTTCCTCCACTTTCTCCAACTGTATAGCTTCCAAACTCAGTAAAAATATGAGGAGTTGGTACATTAGCTTCATCACAAGCACTTTTAATTTGATTTATTATTTCATCCACCATATATTCATAATCGTAATCAAATGCTAATGAGTTTTTTATTGGGAATCCTCCTCCAATATTTAAACTATCTAAAGTAGGACAAATTCGTTTTAAATTGATATACACCTTTAAACACTTATTTAGCTCATTCCAATAATATGCATTATCTTTTATTCCAGTATTTATAAAGAAATGCAGCATTTTTAGCTTCAATTTTTTATTGTTTTCAACATCTCGTTTATAAAAATCAACTATATTTTTGTAACCAATTCCTAATCTAGAGGTATAAAATTCAAACTTTGGTTCTTCTTCTGATGCAATTCTAATTCCAATATTTATTTTTTTTTTAATGCCTTTTGTAAGCAAACCAATTTCTTCGTAATTATCAATAATTGGAATGCAATTTTTATGTCCACTATTTATTAAATCTTGAATTTTACTTATATAAGCATCTCTTTTAAAACCATTACAAATTACATAGGTTTTATCAGTTATTTTTCCTTCTTTTTTTAAATTTTGAATAATATCAATATCAAACGCTGATGAAGTTTCAATATGGATATCATTTATTAAAGCTTCATTTAAAATATGCTTAAAATGAGAGCTTTTAGTACAATAGCAATAATTATATTTTCCTTTATATTTATGCTTTTTCATTGCATGCTTAAACCATGTTTTAGCATTTTGAATGTTTTCACTTATTTTTGGCAAATAGGTGAATTTTAAAGGTGTTCCAAATTTTTCAACCAATTGCATGGTATCAATTTCATGGAAATGTAAATTTTTATTTTTATCTATGGTAAATTCTTCCTGTGGGAAATCAAATGTTTGATTTATTAAATCAATATATTTAGTATTCATTATTAGTATTTTATTCATTAAAATTTAAATGCAGCCTAAAATATGGCTGATATTAACCTGAGATAAAGTGTTAATACCTATACTCTTAATACTAAATGTGTGTGTCGACTATCTACAACCAATAATTGATTGTAAATTTTAGAAATGCAGTTTACAGAAGTTGTCTTTTGCCTTAATTTTTCGTTGTGATTCCATACCACATAGTAACCTAAAAACTTCTTAATAAAAAAGTTACTATCGAAAAAATATAAATTTTTCAACGTTAATCAAAAATAACGTGACAAACATATATAAAAAAACAATACTATTTAAAAAAAATTAAAATTATCGAGTAAAAATTAGTTCTTTTTCTGTTGATAAATTAGAATCAAAGCTGTAACCATCTGTATTAAAACCTTTTAACCCTTCAATAGATTCAATAGAATTATCAATGATATAACGTACCATTAATCCTCTTGCTTTTTTAGCAAAAAAGCTAATTATTTTTAATTTTCCGTTTTTATAATCTTTAAAAACTGGTGTAATTACTGGAACTTTCAGCGATTTTGGTTGTATAACTTTAAAATATTCGTTACTAGCTAAATTAATAAACAGTTCATCATCTGCTAATTCTGAGTTTAAATTATTTGTAATGGTTTTATCCCAAAATTGATATAAATTTTCTTTATTACCAATCTTTAATTTTGTTCCCATTTCCAAACGATAAGCCTGCATTAAATCTAAAGGTTTTAATATGCCATATTGACCAGAAAGTATTCTTAATTTTTGTTGAAGTTCATCAATTTTAGATTCTGGTAATGTATAAGCGTCTAGTCCAATATAAACATCTCCTTTAAATGCATATACAGCTTGTTTTGCATTTTCTAATGTAAAAGGCAGATGCCAATCTTGATTTCGTTGCCAATTTAACTCCCCAAGTTTGGGTGAAATACTCATTAATTCGCTTAATTTTTTAGGCGATTTCTTTTTTAAAACTTCGTTTAATTTTTCTGCTTCTTTTAAAAAAACTCCAGATGTATATTTTTTTAATGGAGCCGGAGTTTCAAAGTCTAGCGATTTTGCCGGAGAAATTACTATTTTCATAAGTTGCGATTTAAAGTGATTTAAAAGTATAACTATTTTGTAAATAAAAAGAGCTGTTTTAATACTTTACAATTATTCAAAAATAATTAAAACTTATAGTAATTCATTTATAAACTGTTGCATTTTATCAAATAATAAAGCAACATGATAACCATCCATTAAAGCATGGCTAGCTTCTACTGAAAATGGTATTTTTTTAATTTGGTTTTCTTCAAATAATTTTCCGAAAATAATTTTTGGAATTCCTTTTTCTGCTTCATCTCCTTTTCTGGCATGTTTAAATCCGGTAAAGGATATCCAAGGTAATGTTGAACAGTGTACTAAGTTAAGCATTTCTTCTTTTGGTTCAAAAACGATACCTTTTTTATGATTTTCTATTACTTGCTTACCTGCTTTATCGAATTCGAAAATTGAAGGATTATAATTATAATAACAGAAAGAAAAAGTATTATCATCATTTAAAATTGTAGAACCAATATCCACTTTTTCAAAACTATATACTTTATTGTTTTGAATTCTTAATTTAAATTCGTCAATTTCATTTATGCTTTTTAAGGCTACAAAAATGCAAGCTAATGAAAAAGACAAATTATGCTTTTTACAAAAATTATAAAGATTAGTAACTTCTAAATTAGCAGTTACATTAAAAAAAGGATCTTCATAGGATTTAAAAAACTCAAATTGTGGTTTTCTGTTCCAGTTTGCAACATCAAATTCTTTCATTTTTAATCTTTTTGATTAATGGTATAACTCCTCCATTTTTCAAAACATTGTTGCATGTCTAAAGGTATTTCAGAATCAAATTGCATAAATTTTTTGGTAGTTGGATGTTCAAATCCTAATGTTTTAGCGTGTAATGCCTGACGAGGTAAAACTTTAAAGCAGTTTTCAACAAATTGCTTGTATTTGGTAAATGTAGTTCCTTTTAAAATTTCATTTCCTCCGTATCGTTCATCGTTAAAAAGTGTATGGCCAATATGTTTAAAATGTGCTCTAATTTGATGCGTTCTACCAGTTTCTAATTTACATTGCACTAATGTAACATAACTAAAACGCTCCACTACTTTATAATGCGTAACTGCATGTTTACCAAACTCTCCATTAGGAAAAACGGACATTTGTAATCTGTTTTTTAAACTTCTTCCTATATTTCCTTCAATAGTGCCTTCATCTTCTTCTATATTACCCCAAACTAAAGCATAATATAATCTTTCCGTAGTTCTGTCAAAAAATTGTTTGGATAAATGTGCCATTGCAAATTCGGTTTTAGCAACCACTAAAAGTCCGCTGGTATCTTTATCAATTCTGTGTACTAATCCTGGACGTTCATTAGAATTATTTGGTAAATTTTCTATATGATATATTAAACCATTTACTAATGTACCGCTATAATTTCCATGACCTGGATGCACTACCATTCCTGCAGGTTTATTAACTACCAAAACTTGCTCATCTTCAAATAAAATATCTAAAGGAATATTTTCTGCAACTAATAAATTTTCATGTGGAGGATGTGCTAAAACAACACGAACAACATCATAAGGTTTTACTTTATAATTAGATTTTACAGGCAGATCATTTACTAAAATATTACCTGCTTTTGCAGCTTGCTGAATTTTATTACGAGTAGCATTTTCAATAAAATTCATTAAAAATTTATCTACTCTTAAAGGCTCTTGTCCTTCACTTGCAACATAGTTAAAATGCTCATACAACTCCTCCCTTTCAATCTCTTCTATACTCATCGGTATTTTTTATTCAAAATTTCGTTTATAGCTTCCTGAGCCTTTACCATCTCCTAGTTTTAACGTAATTACGGAATTTTTTGGAATTTTTTCTCCTGGCTTTAATTCTTTTCCATTAAATCTTAATCCTCTTACTACATCTTTGGCTATATCTGAAACACGTATCTCATTACTACTAACTTTAAACCCTAAAGCTAATAAATGTGCTGTAGCTTGTCTTTTTGTTTTTCCATATAAATCAGGCATAGGAATACTTTTATATCCAGATGGATTAAGTGTTAAATAAATTTTTCTATTTTCTTTTACAAAATCACCTGCTTCTGGAGATTGGTCAATTACAGAATTTATTGGGTAATTAGGGTTATAACTAGCAGAATCAAGTACTACCATTTTTAAATCAACTTCATCTAGTGCTTGTTTAACTTTTACTAAACTCATTTTCTTTAAATCTGGAACTTCTATTTTTTGATTATGATGTGTAGATATATTTAACCATTTTGCTAAAGCATAAAAAACGATAATTAACCCAACTGCTGCAATAATAAGTTGTGTAAAAAAAACTTTAGATTTTAAAAAATTTATAAAATTCATAGGTATATTTTGATAATGGACAAAGATACTTTATTAATAGTAAGTTACAAACCATTTAAAAGCAGTTTGTTTAGTATACTTTTTCACAAAGTAAAAAAACGATATTATTTTAAACTTTAAATATGTAAGTTTGTATTACACGTTAATAACAGTAAATGAAAAAAAATATTGCCATCATTATGGGTGGATATTCTTCTGAAGCCAATATTTCTTTAAAAAGTGGTGAAGTAGTATATCAACAAATTTCAAAAGAAATATACAACACCTACAAAATACATATTTTAAAAAATAAATGGGTTTTAGTTGATGATAATGACCTTGAATATCCAATTAATAAAGATGATTTTTCGGTAATTATTAACCAAAATAAAATAACTTTTGATTGTGTTTTTAACGCAATTCACGGTCATCCTGGTGAAGATGGAACCATTTTAGCTTATTTTAAATTACTTGGTTTAAAACATACTTCTGCTCCATTTTATCAAATGGCACTTACTTTTAATAAACGTGATTGTTTAAGTGTTTTAAAAAAGTATGGTGTTAAAACAGCCAAATCAATATATTTAAATAAAGGAGAAAATTTTAATGTAGATGAAATAATTAAAACACTCGGTTTACCTTGTTTTGTTAAACCTAACAATGCAGGTTCAAGCTTCGGAATTTCTAAAGTAAAATTAAAAGAAGAGTTAATTCCTGCTATAGAAAAAGCATTTAAAGAAGATTCCGAATTACTAATTGAAGAATTTTTAGATGGCACAGAAGTTACCATTGGAGTGTTGAATTACAAAGGTGAAATTAAAGTTTTGCCAATGACAGAAATTGTTACCAACAATGATTTTTTTGATTATGAAGCAAAATATTTAGGAGAATCCGATGAAATAACACCTGCACGTATTTCTGATGAAATGCATCAGAAATTAGAAATTCTTGCAAAAAAAGTATATCAAATATTAAATATGTCAGGTTTTACACGATCTGAATATATTTTAGTAAATAACGAACCTTATTTTTTAGAAATGAATACCGTTCCAGGTTTAACTAATGAAAGTATAATTCCGCAGCAAGCAGCTGCTGCTGGTATTACTTTACAAAATCTTTTTCACAACGCTATTGAGATGGCTTTAAATAACTAATTATGAGACGCGCTATATTTCCAGGATCATTTGACCCAATAACTTTAGGACACGTTGATATTATTAATAGAGCATTACCTTTATTTGATGAAATTATTATTGCTATTGGTATAAATGCAGATAAAAAATATATGTTTCCTGTAAAAAAACGAGTGGAATTTATTAAAAAGACTTTTGCCAATGAACCAAAAATTAAAGTGGAAACTTACACAGGTTTAACGATAGATTATTGTAATAAAAAAAATATCGACTTTATTTTAAGAGGTTTACGAAACCCTGCTGATTTTGAATTTGAAAAAGCAATAGCTCAAACTAATCGAAAATTAGCTCCTGTTGAAACTGTGTTTTTATTAACTTCAGCAGAAACTTCGTATATAAGTTCAAGTATTGTTAGAGATGTACTTAGAAATGGCGGAGATATTTCAGGTTTAGTTCCTAAAAGTGTAACCAGCAATTAATTATTTTATGAAATATTGGGTTATTATTTTGACATTAATTACTATTTCATGCTCAAAAACTTCACCAAAAACATCCGAAAATTTTACTACTAAATTTGAAAAATCAAACGGAACCGAAACTGCAACTTATTCTGAAACGATAAATTTCTATAAAAAACTTGCAAAAACATATCCTCAAATTAACATTCAAGAAATTGGAAAAACAGATAGTGGTTATCCGCTTTATTTAGTGTTTTTTAATACCGATAAAAATTTTGATTTAAAACAACTAAAAAACAGTTCCAAAAACATCATTTTTATAAACAACGGTATTCATCCTGGTGAATCTGATGGTATAGATGCTACTATGCTTTTATTACGCGATATAGTTCAAAATAAGGAACAAACTAAAAAATTAAATTCAATTATTTTAGCTATAATTCCTATTTATAATGTTGGTGGAGCATTAAATAGAAACAGCCATTCCAGAGCAAATCAAAATGGTCCAAAAGAATATGGATTTAGGGGAAATGCCAGAAATTTTGATTTAAATAGAGATTTTATAAAAGCTGACACCAAAAACGCTAGAAGCTTTGCTAATATTTTCACTTCTTTAAATCCAGATGTTTTTGTGGACAATCACGTAAGTAATGGCGCTGATTATCAATATAGTATTACTCATTTATTTACCCAGCATAATAAATTAGGAAATAAATTAGGCGACTTTATTGAACAAAAAATGAGACCAGCTATTGAAAATTCATTACTAAAAAAAAATATATTAATAACTCCTTATGTTAACGTCTGGGGAAAAACTCCTGAAAGTGGTTTTAGTCAATTTTTTGATTCTCCAAGATATTCAACAGGTTATACAACACTTTTTAACACACTAGGTTTAATGGTGGAAACACATATGCTAAAACCTTATAAAGTACGTGTTGAACAAACATATAGTTTAATGAATTCGGTTATAGAATTCACTATCCAAAATGGAAAAAGAATTAAAGAACTTCGTAAAAATGCATTGAAGAATATTTTAAAAAATAAAACCTACCCAATTCAATATCAACTAGATAAAAACAATTTCACCACTTTACAATTTAAAGGATATGAAGGAAGTTATGTTCCAAGCAAAGTAACTACAGGAAAACGTTTATTTTATGATGAAACCAAACCATATACAAAACCAATTGATTATTATAATCAGTTTAAACCAACAAAATATATAAACATTCCTAAAGCTTATATTTTAAAAAATGGTTGGTGGAGAGTTTTAAATAGATTGAAAGAAAATCATATTAAATATATTTCTATTAAAAAAGATACTTCTATAAACGCTGTAAACCAACACATTAAGGATTTTAAAACTAGTTCAAAAGTTTTTGAAGGACATTATATGCATTACAATACTGAAGTTACTCAAACTAAACAACAAGTTAAATTTTCAAAAGGAGATATTTATATCCCTGTAAATCAGTCAGGTGCAAGATATTTATTTGAAACTTTAGAAGCATCTGCCACGGATTCATTTTTCAACTGGAATTATTTTGATACCATTCTTCAACGAAAAGAAGGATATTCTCCTTATGTTTTTGAAGATATTGCAGCGCAATTTTTAAAAGAAAATCCATCTATAAAAGAAGCTTTGAAGAATAAAATTGAATCGGATGTAGATTTTGCTAAAAATCCAAAAGCTCAACTAGATTTTGTTTATAAAAATTCTCCATATTACGAAGCAGCGTATCTAAAACTTCCAATTTATAAAGTCTATTAAAAAAATTTAAATGAAAGTATGTATTGCTGAAAAACCTAGTGTTGCACGTGAAATAGCCTCAGTTTTAGGCGCAAACACAAAACATGATGGCTATTTTGAAGGAAATGGTTATGCGGTAACTTACACTTTTGGGCATTTATGTACTTTATTAGAACCTAACGATTACAAACCGCATTGGAAAAGCTGGAATTTAAATAATTTACCTATGCTTCCTGAAAAGTTTGAAACAAAAGTGGTTAACAATCAAGGAATTCAAAAACAATTTAATATTGTAAAAAGTTTATTCGATAAAGCTGAAGTAGTCATAAATTGTGGTGATGCAGGACAAGAAGGAGAATTAATTCAGCGTTGGGTAATTAATCAAGTAAATTATAAAGGAGAAGTAAAACGTTTGTGGATTTCTTCTTTAACCACAGAAGCTATAATAGAAGGATTTCAAAATTTAAAACCTTCTAAAAACTACGATAATTTATATTACGCGGGCTTTTCTAGAGCTATTGGAGATTGGCTTTTAGGAATGAATGCCACCAGATTATATACTTTAAAACACGGAGGTTATAAACAACTTTTATCTGTTGGAAGAGTGCAAACTCCAACTTTAGCAATGCTAGTAAACAGATATAAAGAAATCGAAAATTTTAAACCTCAACCTTATTGGGAATTACAAACTGAATATAGAGAAACCATTTTTAATTGTGAAGAAGGTCGTTTTTTAAAAAAAGAAGATGGCGAACTGTTTGCAAATAAAGTAAAGGAAAGTGATTTTGAAATTGTTTCTATAACTAAAAAAGCTGGAAAAGAATATGCTCCTAAACTTTTTGATTTAACTGGCTTACAAGTTTATTGTAACAATAAATTTGGCTTTACTGCTGAGGAAACACTAAAAATTGTTCAAAAATTATATGAGCAAAAAGTAGTTACCTATCCAAGAGTTGACACCACTTTTTTACCTAATGATGTATATCCAAAAGTAGCTGGAATATTAAAAAACTTAACAAATTACAGCAAATTAACACAGCCACTATTAACAAAGAAAATAAAAAAATCAAGCAAAGTTTTTAACGACAAAAAAGTAACCGATCATCATGCTATTATACCAACAGGAATACAAATTAATTTGCAATACAACCAACAACAAGTATATGATATAATAACTAAACGTTTTATTGCCGTTTTTTATGAAGATTGTAAAGTTGCCAACACAACCGTAATTGGAGATGCAAATAAGGTAACTTTTAAAACCAATGGAAAAGAGATTGTAGAAAAAGGTTGGCGTGTAGTTTTTGAAACCACTTCTCCAAATAATTCAATCAGTAAAACAACTACTGATATTTTACCAACTTTTGTAAAAGGGGAAAAAGGCCCTCATTTTCCTTCATTTTTAGAAAAAGAAACCAAATCTCCAAATCAATTTTCAGAAGCTACACTTTTACGTGCTATGGAAACTGCTGGCAAACAAGTAGATGATGAAGATTTACGTGAGTTGATGAAAGAAAATGGAATTGGCCGTCCTTCAACAAGAGCAAATATTATTGAAACATTGTTTAAACGTAAATATATTGAGCGTAAAAAAAAGCAAATTTTACCAACCCAAACAGGTATTCAATTAATAGAAACCATTCAAAATGAATTATTAAAATCTGCGGAATTAACTGGGCAATGGGAAAAAAAACTTAAAGAAATTGAGCAAGGAACTTTTAACGCTGGAACTTTTATAAAAAACATGAAAAGAATGGTGGATGATTTAGTATATGAAGTTCGTTCAGAAAAAGTTAGAGCAAATATTACTTCAGTAAATTCTTCTACTAAAATAATTTCCGAAAAATCAAACCTTAAAAAAAAGAATAAAATTTCCTCTGAAGAATGTCCAAAATGCAAAAAAGGAGCTCTCTTAAAAGGTAAAACTGCATATGGTTGCAGCAATTATAAAAACGGATGTAATTTTAAACTTCCATTTAGTTTTTTAAATAAAAAAATTTCCGAAAATCAATATATACGTTTATTACAAAAAGGATGTACTGTTAATTTAAAAGGGTTTAAAACAGATAATGGTAATATTGAAGGATTACTTAGATTCGATGACAATTTTCAATTAAAATTAGAAGAGAAAAAAGTTTCAGAGAAGAAAACCCCAGATAAATTAACTTGTCCTAAATGTAAAAAAGGAATTATTTTAAAAGGAAAATCAGCTTATGGTTGCAGTGAATTTAAAAATGGTTGCGATTTTATTTTTAGCTTTGATGACGTTAGAAAAAAAGCAAATGGACAAACTCTTTCTAAAGAACTTGTTTATAACATTTTAAATGGAAAACACTAAGCACAAACACTTTATTTTATTTAAACCTTATGGTTATCTAAGTCAGTTTGTAAATAACCAAACTCGAAGAAAAAATAAAAAAATGTTAGGCGAATTGTATGATTTTCCAGAAAAAACTATGGCAATTGGAAGGTTAGATGAACATTCAGAAGGCTTATTATTACTAACTACAGATGGACAAACCAGTGAATTTATACGAAGCGCTAAAGTTGAAAAAGAATATTACGCACAAGTAGATGGACAAATTTCATTCGAAGCAATTGAAAAATTAAAAAAAGGGGTAGAAATAGGTTTTGAAGGAATAAAATACACTACAAAAAAATGCAAAGTTTCTAAAATAGAAGAACCCGCTAAACTTCCTGAAAGAAGAAAAAAAATTAGAGATGAGCGCCATGGTCCTACAAGTTGGATTTCTATTACTTTAACGGAGGGAAAATTTAGACAAGTACGTAAAATGACTGCTGCAGTTGGTTTTCCAACATTACGTTTAATTAGAGTTAGAATAGGAAAAATAAAACTAAACCAAATGAATATTGGTGAAGTAATTGAAGTGAACCATTTTTTAACTTAATACCCAGTCTATTGCAGAATTAAGCGTACTAAACGGTCTAGAACTATAACCTTGATCTTTAGTTTCAACTAGAACTGGAATAACAATATCTCTAGGTTCCTCAGTAAGGATAGCTATTTTAAAATTTCCAAAAACTTCTAAATGTTTTTTATAAAAATCTGCTATCTTATTATACTCTTCAACTTTTATATTAAAATTAGAATTTCGATAATCTAAAATAAATCCTTTTACATCTTTAGGTATTAAACTGTTTTTAAACGCATACTCCCAAGAAGATTCTATATCTTCTATTGTAATTAATCCATAATAAAATTTAAATAAAATGCCGAGTGAGTTATCAAATTGATATTTAAAATTCTTTTTCATAAAATTATATTGAGCCTAATTAAAGGCTACATAAAAAAATCAAGAATATGATTACTGTAAATTTATAAAATAATTCTTAAATTGGTGTTTTAAATAAAAACAATCATGATTAAACTAACTATTAACAATAAAAAGTACAACATTGATGTTGAACCTGATATGCCGTTACTTTGGGCAATTAGAGATATTATTGGCTTAACAGGCACAAAATATGGATGTGGAGAAGGACTATGTGGTTCTTGCAAAGTTTTATTAGACAATTCACCTGTTCAGTCATGTGTAATTCCTGTTTCGGCGGCAATTGGAAAAGAGATATTAACCATAGAAGGAAATTCTAAAAACTTACAATTACTACAAAAATCTTGGATGGAATTAAATGTTCCTCAATGTGGGTTTTGTCAGCCAGGACAATTAATTGCAGCAACTGCATTATTAGATAAAAACGAAAATCCAACAGATAAAGATATTGAAGAAGAAATGATTGGTAATATCTGCAGATGCGGAACTTACCAACGTATAAAAAATGCTATTCACAGAACTGTTGAACTTAAAAATCAACAATCATGAGGATAATAAAAAATATAAGTCGTAGAAGTTTTGTTAAAACTATTGGTATTGCATCTGGAGGATTAATATTAGGCTGTAACACTAATTTGTTTTCTGACAAAGAAGATAAAAATAAAAATCTAACCAATTTCAATCCTAATTTATTTGTCCAATTAAATTCGGATGGTAGTTTAATTTTAATTGCCTCACGTTCTGAAATGGGTAATGGTGTTAGAACTTCCTTAACTTCTGTTATTGCAGATGAAATGGAAGCAGATTGGAATAGAGTTACTGTACAACAAGCTGTTGGTGATGCTAAATATGGCGATCAAAATACCGATGGTTCTAGAAGTATTCGCTATTTATACGAAACTATGAGACAAATGGGAGCTACAGCAAAAGCTATGCTAATAACTGCAGCTGCTAAAAAATGGCAAGTTCCAGAAAGTGAATGTTCAGCAGAAAATCATTTTATAATTCATTCAAGTGGAAAAAAAATTGGTTATGGTGATTTAGTAGAAATTGCAAAAACATTAGAGGTTCCAAAAGACGTTAAACTAAAATCTCCTGAAGATTTTAAATACATTGGCAAAAGTTTAAGAAGTGTTGATGTTGCTGATTATGTACAAGGAAAAGCTACTTTTGGATTAGATAAGCGTTTGCCAAATATGAAATTTGTTGCAATTGCACGTTGTCCAGTTACTTTTGGAAGTGTAAAATCGTTCGACAAAACAGAAGCTTTAAAGATAGCTGGCGTACAAGATGTTATTGAAATCCCAAGAATTGAAAGACCTTTTGGAGCGTTAGGAGGAGTTGCTGTAGTTGCATCTAATACTTGGGCTGCTTTTAAAGGAAAAGAAGCTTTAAAAATTGAATGGAATTATGGGGATAATAGTGATTATGATTCCGAAAAATATATGAATGAAATTACCGCCAACGTTCATAAGCAAGGAAAAGTTGCTAAAGATGTTGGCAATATTAACAAAGCATTTAAAAATGCCCATAAAATTATAGAAAGTACATTTCAATTACCTCACTTATCTCACGCTCCAATGGAAGTTCCAAATGCAGTTGCTTGGGTTCAAGGAGATTCTTGTGAAGTTTGGGCACCTACCCAAGCCCCACAAACTACGAGAAAAGAAGTGGTGAACTATTTAAAAACAGAGGAAGAAAAAGTTACTATTAATGTTACTTTTTTAGGTGGCGGTTTTGGACGAAAATCTAAGCCAGATTATATTGTTGAAGCTGTTATGCTGTCTAAAGCATTAAATGCTCCTGTGCAAGTAGTATGGACACGTGAAGATGATATTAAACACGATTATTATCATACAGTAAGTGCTCAATATTTAAAGGCTTCATTAGATAAAAATGGTAAAGTAACAGGTTGGCTACATCGCTTTGCTATGCCTTCTATTGCTTCTACTTTTTCACCTGGAGTTGATTATGCTGCGGGGTTTGAAATTGCTAGCGCATCAAATGTTCCTTTTGAAATTGAAAATATGAAAATTGAAGTTGGAAAAGCTCCAGCTAAAGTTAGAATTGGTTGGCTGCGTTCTGTAATTAATATTCCACATGGTTTTTCTGAAAATGTTTTTGCGGATGAATTAGCAATTGCTGCCAATAAAGATCCATTAGAATTTAGGCTAGATTTAATAGGTAAAGATAGAATTGAAGAAACTAAAGATCCTATAAAATACAATACAGCCCGTCTTAAAAATGTATTAAAAATAGCCGCTAAAAATGCCGAATGGGGTAAAAAACTTCCTGAAGGACATGCTTATGGTTTGGCTGTACATTATAGTTTTTATACATACGTAGCCTCTATTGTAGAAGTTTCAGTAATTAATAACAAACTAAAAGTTCATAATATTTACACTGCTATAGATTGTGGTACATTTGTTAATAGAAACACCATAAAAGCTCAATTAGAAGGAGCCGCAGTTTTTGGAATGTCATTGGCATTCTATGGAAAAATCACCGCAAAAAATGGAGCCATTGAGCAAAATAATTATCATGATTATAAAATGGTTAGAATTAATGATACTCCGAATGTTCATGTTGAAATTGTAGAAAGTTCAGAAAGACCAACTGGAGTTGGAGAACCAGGGGTTCCTGTTATTGCTCCTGCCATTGTAAATGCTATTTATCAAATTACAGGAAAAAGATATTACAATTTACCTTTATCTGATTATGGTTTAGTTTAGATTTATGAATAATTGGATAGAATTATTACAAGATTTTAAAAAGAAAAATCAACCTGTTGCACTTGTTACTGTTACTAAAGTTTTAGGATCTGCTCCTTGCAAGGTAGCTTCTAAAATGATTGTTACTCATCAAGGAGAATTATTTGGAACTATTGGCGGAGGAAAATTAGAATTTTTAGTAATAGATGAAGCTATAAAAGCTATTTCAGAAAATAAAATTAAAGAACTTGATTACACTTTAGGTCCAGATTTTGAACAATGCTGTGGCGGTAAAGTATCCTTAATAATTGAACCTATGAATAAATCACCTGAATTATTTTTATTTGGAGCTGGGCATATTGGCATTGAGTTATGCGCTATTTTAAAAGATACTCCTTTTAATATTAACTTGTTAGATAGCAGAAGTAATTGGGATGAAAGTATTACTATAGATAAAAACGTAACGTTTAGTAATATTGATTTTGACTTATACAAATCTTATGTTAATTGGGGTGAAAACTGTTATATTGTTATTATGACTCATGATCATAAACTCGATTTTGAAATAACTGCGTTAGCGCTTTCAGAAAAAACTAAATACATTGGTTTAATTGGTAGTAAAACCAAAAAAAATAAATTTCATCATAAACTTATAAATGAATTAGGTTTTAAAGATGGAATATCTCCTGTACATTGTCCAATTGGATTACCAATTGGCGGAAATACTCCTAAAGAAATTGCTATTAGTGTAGCAGCTGAATTATTGAAAGAATTTTATGCAACCTAATACAACATTTATTTTACTTGCTGGTGGAAAATCTGAAAGAATGGGAGTTGATAAAGGTTTGCTAAAATATCAACATACTTTTTGGATTTTAGAACAGCTGCATAGAATTTCGAAAACTACGGTTAAAAATGTTTATATTGGTTTAGGATATAATTATAAAAACTATTTTAAAGCTATTCCTTGGTTTGAAAATGCTGCAAAAAACCCTTTTGTTTTTGATGGATTAACCATAAACATTCTTATCAATAAAAATCCTGAATTTGGAACGTTTTCAACATTGCAAACCGTATTAAAAAGCCTAAAAAACAAAGAGGATGTACTAATTAACCATATTGATATTCCTATTTTAAACCCTAACGATTTTAATAAAATAATTGAACTTAAAAATACTGTTGTAATCCCTTCATTTAAAAATAAAAAAGGACATCCTGTTAAACTTTCTTATTCTTTTTGGAAACAATTAATTAAGGTTGACTTACAAAGTGAAGATGCCAGATTAGATTATCAACTAAAAAAACTTCCTGAAAAAAGCATTTCATATGTGCTTGTAAATGATTCTTCTATAACGAAGAATTTAAATACTAAAAAAGATTGGATTTCATTTTTAAATACTAATTAAAAGCTTCAGGATTTTCAACTACGTGATAACGAGGATCATCAATATCATTAATAATTACTTCACTGAATTTTAAACTACTTTTATGAAGTAACAATTTACATTCTTCGCTTAAATGCTTTAAATGAATAATTTTTCCAGCAGCTTCGTATTTTTCAACCAAATTAAAAACAGCTTCTAAAGCAGAATGATCACTAATTCTAGATTCAATAAAATCGATTTCTACATTTTTTGGATCATTTTTAACATCAAACTTATCATTAAAAGCTTTTATGGAACCAAAAAACAGGGGCCCCCAAATTTCATAAACTTTGGTTCCATCTTCTCTAATAGATTTTCTAGCTCTAATTCTTTTTGCATTTTCCCAAGAAAAAACCAATGCGCTAACAATTACACCTGCAATAACTGCAACAGCTAAATCAAAAATAACCGTTAAAGCCGAAACTAAAATCAAAACAAATAAATCGGTTTTAGGAATTTTATTAGAAATTCTAAAACTACTCCATTCAAAAGTCCCAATAACAACCATAAACATTACTCCAACCAAAGCAGCAATAGGAACTTTTTCAATATATGCAGATCCAAATACTATAAAAAACAATAGCATTAAAGCAGCAACAATTCCTGATAATTTAGTTCTTCCTCCTCCTTTGATATTAATTATAGATTGACCAATCATTGCACAACCACCCATTCCGCCAAATAAACCTGTAATAATATTTGCGCTTCCTTGTCCAATACAAACCCTATTTCCATCACCTCTAGTTTCTGTTAAATCATCAATTAAATTCATCGTCATTAAGGATTCAATTAAACCTATAGCTGCTAAAATTAAAGCATACGGCAAAATAAATTGAATGGTTTTCCAAGTAAACGGAATTTTTAAAAATGTTTCTAAATGTAATATTGGAAGACCTCCTTTTAAACCTTCTCCTCCTCCATCTTTTATAAAACTACCAACAGTAGCAACATCAAAATTTATTACAATAGCAATTATACTAACCACTAATATTGCTATTAAGGCTACAGGTAATTTTTTTGCTTGTTTAATTTTTGGTAACCCCCACATAATTAGCATAGTTAACGCAACCAAGCCAATCATTATATATAATTGATTCCCTTGTAACCATGTTTTAGTGCCGTTTACTGTTTTTTTAAACATCCCTAGCTGAGAAATAAAAATAACAATTGCTAGTCCATTTACAAAACCCATCATTACTGGATGAGGAATTAACCGTACAAACTTTCCAAGTTTAAAAACACCTGCCAAAATTTGAAAAACTCCCATTAATATTACCGTTGCAAACAAATAATACAATCCTAAATTTTCCGCTGGATTTCCCATAGCATTTCCTTCCGAAACTAAAGAAACCATAACTACAGCTAAAGCTCCCGTAGCTCCAGATATCATTCCTGGTCTACCTCCAATAACTGAAGTTATTAAGCCTACCATAAAAGCTGCATATAAACCAACTAAAGGGTCAACACCTGCTACAAATGCAAAAGCAACCGCTTCAGGTATTAAGGCCAAAGCAACTGTGATTCCAGAAAAAATATCATTTCTTACATTAGTAAGCCGTTTTTGAATAAATTCAGTCATAGTATTTTATTTACAAAAAGCGGCAAATATAGGATAATTAAATTAATTAAGATTCCACTATAAAAACAAGGAATCTTAAACTATTTAAAACCTAATTAATTGTATATCTTTTAAATAAGTTTAGGGAATGAATTAAAACAATAGTTTTATATTTTGATACGAATTTTTTAATGCTGATTTAATTTCTGCATCATTTTTAAATACAGCTTCTGTAATATCTTCTTCTTTTTGAGGCTTTAAAACGTCATCAAAATTGGTGTTCATTAGAAACCAATAAGTGATTTTTAAAATTGTTTTACCTTCTCTTTTAAATATATGATAGGTAGTTGGTAACTTTTTTTGGATAGTTAAATTGTATATTCCACACTCTTCTTCAACTTCTCTAACCGCACATTCTTTTATAGATTCACCAATTTCTAATTTTCCTTTTGGTAAATCCCATTTATTAAAACGATAAATAAATAACACTTCGTTTTTTAAATTTAAAACTTTCCCACCAGCTGCTTTTTGAATTTCAAATTTAGATTGAAATATACTCCAAGATTGCTCTAAATCACTACATATCAAACAAAAACCAGTAGAGTTGTTATTAAAAAGCGTTCCCACCAATTTTAAGATTGTACTTTCTTCAAAATTGATTTTTTTATAATTTGTTGAAATGTTTTGATTATCCGTTAAAATAATTGGATAATCGTTTACAAAAACTTTATACATTTGTAACATGATTAAGAACAAAGGTACTGCAAAAAAAACAGCCGAATTACTTTTGCAAATTAAAGCAATAAAATTGCAAACTAATAATCCGTTCACATGGGCTTCGGGATGGAATTCACCTATTTATTGTGATAATAGAATTACGCTATCTTATCCAAAAATTAGAAATTATTTACGGGAAAATTTAGCGAATATTATTGAAGAAGAATATGGAAAGCCCGATGTTATTGCCGGTGTTGCTACTGGTGCAATTGCTATTGGAATGCTAGTTGCTCAGCAATTAAACGTGCCATTTATTTATGTTCGTCCTGAACCTAAAAAACATGGAAGGAAAAACCAAGTAGAAGGATTACTTGAGCCAAACAAAAACGTGGTAGTTGTAGAAGACTTAATTAGTACAGGAAAAAGTAGCTTAAATGCAGTAAAAGCTTTAAAAGAAGCTGGAGCAAATGTAAAAGGAATGGTAGCTATATTTTCATACGGATTTGATATTGCCACCACTAATTTTGAAAAAGCTAACATAGCTTTATACACTTTAAGTGATTATGAACATTTATTAGAACAATCCTTAGATAATAATTATATATCTGAAAAAGAATTAGATACTCTAAAAAATTGGAGAACTAACCCAAGTAATTGGAAACCTTAATTAAATACAATGCAATTAGAAAGTAAAAAATCAATTATACAAAAATCTCAAAAAGATTTTTACCAATTTTTAGCCAACTTAGAAAACTTTGAGCAATTAATGCCTGAAAACATTAATAAATTTGAAGTAGATGGCGAATCGTTTATTTTTAGTTTAAAAGGCATGCCTGAAATAAGATTGGTTTTAAAAGAAAAAAAAGAATTTAATCAGCTTGTTTTTGGTGCAGCTAGTAGTAAATTAGATTTTACTTTAACTACAATTATAAACTCAATTGATGCTAATAGTTGTGAAACTCAATTATTATTTGAGGGAGATTTTAACCCAATGATGGCAATGATGGTTAAAGGTCCATTACAAAAATTTATAGATACTTTAGTGGAAAATTCTGCTAAATTATAAGTAACCTAATTAACTATCCGCAAGTCTAATTTCTTTTAAATTAAACTTGCGGATAGTTTTGTTTTTATCTAAAATTTTTAGTTTACCCTCTTCCGTAACTCCAATTATTTTCCCAGTAAAAGTTATATTATTTTTATCTACAAAATTCAATTCTAAATTGTATCCGTAAAGTTGTTTTAAGTATTTCTCTTTTAGTAAATCCAACTTTTTCTCTTTAAGCAGCAAAATTTCTGATTGAATATTTGTAATTAGCTGATTTAACAATAAATCCCTATCTATATTTTGTTTCGTTAATTTTATCAAAGAAGTTACATTTTTTAGAGATTTTGAAAAATTTTCTTGATTTACATTTAAACCAACTCCAATAATAGAGCGATTTATGTTTGCTCCTTTAAAAGTATTTTCGATTAAAATTCCCGCAAGTTTGTCCTTTCCTGACATTATGTCGTTAGGCCATTTAATCTTAAAATCACCATCGATTTGGCTATTCAGTGTAGAAATTATTCCTAAAGAAACCGCCATGCTAATATAAAATCTATAATCTATTGGTAAATTTTTAAAATTAATTAACACGCTGAATATTAGATTTTTACCAACAGATGACTGCCACTTTGTTCCCATTTGCCCTCTGCCTTTGGTTTGATATTCAGCGCAAACAATAGTATAATCACTTAATACCTTTTCATTGCTTAGCTTCTTTAAGTAAGAATTTGTGGAATCAATGGCATTAAGTTTGATTATGTTCATTTAGTTTAATAATTTTAGCAAAGTTACTTAAAACAAAAATTATCCTAAAAAATTATAATAACTTTGCAACAAACTAAAAAAAATTAATGACAAAAAGAAGTGAAAGTGCTGATAGCTTAATTGCAACTATACTAAAAGCAATTGATGAAATAAAAGGAGTTGATGTTCAATTATTAGATTTAAGAGAAATTGAAAATACAGTTTGTGACTATTTTATAATTTGTTCCGGAACCTCAAATACTCACGTAAATGCCATTTCAGGTATTATACAAAAACAAGTTGGAAAATTAGCTAAAGAAAAACCTTGGCATGTAGAAGGGGAAGGAAATGCTGAATGGGTTTTATTAGATTATATAAATGTTGTAGTACACATTTTTCAAAAACAAACTCGCGAATTTTACAATATTGAAAGTTTATGGGGAGATGCTAAAATAACTTCAATTTCTTCATAGTTAAAAAATTTAAATTACATTCTTAAGAAAAAATACAAATGGCTAACAATAATAAAAAACCACCAATTAATAAGAATATTAAACCTCCTAAATTCAATTTCTATTGGATATATGGTATTATATTCGTCCTTATTTTAGGCTACCAATTTTTAAATAGTGGAAATTTATCTTCAAAAAAATTAAGTGAAAATGAATTTAAAGCTATTTTAAAAGATAATGATATATCTAAAATTGAAATAGTAAATAAAAATATTGCAGATATATACATTAAACCAAAATCTTTAGAAAAAGAAAAATACAAAAAAGATAAAAGTTCTTTTTACAATGAAAGCATGCCACTATATTCTTATGATTTTGGGGATTTGCAGAATTTTGAAAAAGAACTAAGTTCTGAAAGAACAAAAAATAATCTTGATTTTGATACTAAAAATATAGAGAAAACAAATTTCCTAGATCAAATTTTTGTGTATTTACCATTTATCTTTTTAATTGGATTATGGATTTATTTCATGCGCCGTATGTCTGGTGGAGGAGCCGGCGGCGGAGGCGGACAAATTTTTAGTATTGGCAAATCAAAAGCTAAATTATTTGATCAAGATCAAAAAGTAAAAACCTCGTTTAAAGATGTTGCAGGTTTAGAAGGGGCAAAAGAAGAAGTTCAAGAAATTGTTGACTTTCTAAAAAGTCCTGATAAATATACTTCATTAGGAGGTAAAATACCAAAAGGAGCGTTACTTGTTGGTCCTCCTGGTACAGGTAAAACGTTATTAGCAAAAGCAGTTGCTGGTGAAGCTCATGTGCCATTTTTCTCACTTTCAGGATCTGATTTTGTGGAAATGTTTGTTGGAGTTGGAGCATCAAGAGTTAGAGATTTATTTAAACAAGCACAACAAAAAGCACCATCAATTATATTTATTGATGAAATTGATGCGGTAGGAAGATCTCGTGGTAAAAATAATATTACAGGAGGTAATGACGAAAGAGAAAATACTTTAAATCAATTACTTACAGAAATGGATGGTTTTGGTACAGATACTAATGTAATAGTAATTGCTGCAACAAACCGCGCCGATGTATTAGATAAAGCCTTATTACGTGCTGGTCGTTTTGATCGTCAAATTTATGTGGATTTACCTGATTTAAGAGAGCGTAAAGCTATTTTTAAAGTACATATATTGCCAATTAAAATTCATAAAGATGTAGATTTAGATTTTCTAGCACAACAAACTCCTGGCTTTTCAGGTGCTGATATTGCTAACTTGTGTAATGAAGCCGCTTTAATTGCAGCAAGAAAAGCTAAAAAAGCCGTACACCATCAGGATTTCTTAGATGCCGTTGATAGAATTGTTGGTGGTTTAGAAAAGAAAAATAAATTAATTTCTCCTAAAGAGAAAAAAACAATAGCGTTCCATGAAGCTGGTCATGCAACTGCAAGTTGGATGTTAGAACATGCAGCACCTTTAGTAAAAGTTACTATTGTACCACGTGGACAATCGTTAGGTGCAGCTTGGTACTTACCTGAAGAACGCCAAATTGTCCAATCAGAACAAATGTTGGATGAAATGTGTGCTACACTTGCAGGTAGAGCATCAGAAGAATTGATTTTTAATAAAATTTCAACTGGAGCTTTAAACGATTTAGAAAAAGTTACTAAACAAGCAAGAGCAATGGTAACTGTATATGGTTTAAACTCTAAAATTGGAAACCTAACTTATTACGATTCTTCAGGACAATCTGACTATAATTTTACAAAACCATATAGTGAAGAAACTGCCCAAATAATTGATAAAGAAATTTCAGAAATTATTGAAACTCAATATAAAAGAGCGCTTAAAATTTTAGAGGAAAATAAAGATAAACTTACTACATTGGCAGAATTGCTTTTAGAAAAAGAGGTTATCTTTAAAAAAGATTTAGAAACTATATTTGGTAAGCGTCTATTTGAAGATGAGCTTTTAGGAGATGTTGTTGTAGATGATGAAAAATCTGATGAAACCTCTAATAATTGATAAGTTTTTTATAATTTTGAATTTATTCAAATTAAATAATGAGTATATTCAAAAAGTTTTTTAGTTCATCGAAAAGTAAAGAGGAAATTGAGCCAGATTTAAAGATTGAGCAAAAACCGTTAGATCAATATTTTGTTCATAATTTCATTAAAAATAATGGTAAGTTTTTGTACTGTACTTCTATACAAGATGTTGTTGAAAACTTAGGAAATATTATAAATGAAAATTCTTGGGATACTTTAATTTGTGATGACATAGATTTACAAAAATTATTAAAAACTATTCCTATAAAAGTTATTGATAATTTTGATATAAATAAGCCTGTTTTTATTAGTTGTGAGCATTTAATTGCTGAAAACGGTAGTATTTTATTATCATCAAATCAACTAAAAGAAAGGAAAATTTCAGAGTTGTCTGATAATTTTATCGTGTATGCAACTACTAGTCAGCTAGTTAAAACAAAAGGAGAAAGCCTAACAGGTATAAAAATGAGGTATCAAGGAAATATTCCAAGTAACATAAGCGCCATAAAAAATTATAATATCCATTTAACAAATGATGACTTTTTAAATTACGGCAACACTAATGCAAAAAATTTATATTTGTTATTGTTTGAAGATTTATAGTACATGAAAAAACTATCTAGCCGAGCATTATCTGGATTAATATTTGTTAGTGTTCTAATTTTTTCCATCTTATTCAACAAAATTTCATTTATCATATTATTCTATATTTTAATGATTTTATGCTTATTTGAATTTGTGAGAATGATAAAATTAAAAAGTGTTTTCCCTTATATTATTGGAACATTACTTTTTATTTTTAGTAATATATTAAATGTAGAAGATGTACCATCAAGAACCATTTTTGAGTATGTAGGTGTAGCTTTGTTTTTAACTATTTTTATTTCCTTTGCTTCTATTTTATTTGCAAAAAAAGAGGAAGTGATTAGCCATTTAGGTAAAATATTTTTATCCATAATTTATATAGTAGTTCCTTTTTCATTAATGGTGCAGATTCCATTTTTAAACTCCTCTTTTAATTATGTAAATACAACTATATTAGGGGTTTTCATACTAATTTGGACAAATGATACTTTTGCATTTTTAATTGGTTCTAATTTTGGGAAACATAAATTACTAAAGCGTATTTCGCCAAATAAAACCATTGAAGGCTTTATTGGAGGAATGATTTTTACTTTTATTGTAAGTATACTGTTAACCTCGCAGTTTACAACACTTTCTCAGATTGAATGGCTTGTAATTGCAGGAATAGTTAGTACCTTTGGCGTATTAGGAGATTTAATAGAATCTATGTTTAAGCGTCAAGCAGGAGTAAAAGATAGTAGTAATTTAATTCCTGGGCACGGAGGTTTTTTAGATAGATTTGATAGTGTTATTTTTGCAGCACCATTTATATTTATTTATTTACAACTTGTACAATAAGCAATATGTTTCATAAAGAAGGATATAAAATAATTTTAACAGCAACCTTTATTGTTGGTATTGGCATTATACTAATAGATAAATTTATTGAGGATTTTTGGGTAAACAAAATACTTGCATTTACCTTACTACTTTTCTATGTTGCTATTTTACAATTTTTCAGAAATCCGAAAAGAAAAACTATAATTAATAATAAGCAAATTATTGCGCCAGTAGATGGTAAAGTGGTAGTTATTGAAGAAGTATTTGAGAAAGAATATTTTAATGATAAAAGATTACAGATTTCCATATTTATGTCACCATTAAATGTACACGTTACTCGCTATCCAATTAGCGGAAAAGTTGTATATAGTAAATACCATCCTGGAAAATACTTAGTAGCTTGGCATCCAAAATCTTCCGAAGAAAATGAACGAACAACTATTGTTGTTAATACTCCAGATTTTGGTGAAATAATGTACCGCCAAATTGCAGGAGCTATGGCAAGAAGAATAGTAAATTATGCAAATGTTGGTTTAGAAGTAACGCAAGGAGAAGATGCTGGTTTTATTAAGTTTGGATCACGTGTAGATGTATTTTTACCTCTAAACACTAAAGTTAAAGTTCTCTTAAATGATAAGGTTAAAGGTGGAGAACAAATAATTGCATATCAATAATTTTATACTTTTGTACAAATGAGGAAAGAATTAAATGAATTGGATAAATCCTTTGACGAAGCCTACTACATTGCTTCAAACACAAATATAAAGTTACCTCCTGATATTATGCTACATCTTTACGCATATTACAAACAAGCTACCAAAGGTAACAATTATGAAAAACCATCTGGAGATGTAGAATTACGTAACGCATTTAAATTAAATGCATGGATTCAACTTAGCCATTTATCAGAAAAAGAAGCAAAACAAGAATATATAAATCTTGTAAATAAACATTTAAAATAAACTATAATAACTAAATTATCATGAAAACAACAAACGTATTAGTATTATTCGTTTTAGTAACGTTAACACTAAGTTCTTGTAAAAAGACAAAAAAAGTAGAAGCAAAAAAAGCAACAAAAAGTTATACTATTGATTCTAAAGCAACCACTATTAATTGGACTGCTTATAAAACTACAGATAAAGTTCCTGTTAAAGGAGAATTTAAAGAAATTACATTAAATCAAGAAAAAGCAGCTACACCAATTGAAGCTTTAAACTCTGTCAAATTTAGTATTCCTGTTGCAAGTATTTTTACAAAAGATACTATTAGAGATGGAAAATTAAAAAAATTCTTTTTTGGTAAAATGATAGACACTAAAAATATTACAGGATCATTTGACTTAAAAGGAGACAATACTGGTTCTTTAATGTTAACTATGAATGGTGTTACAAAAGAACTCCCTATAACTTACGCCATTAAAGATAAATTAGTTACTGTTGAGGGAACTTTAGATTTAAATAACTGGCAAGCACAAGCTGCATTAAGTGCACTAGACATTGCTTGTAAAGAATTACATTCTGGTAAAGATGGTATTCCAAAAACGTGGAGTGAAGTTAAGATTGAGGCAACAACTCAACTTAAATCTGAATAAATAAACATCTAAATTATATAAAAAAAGCAGCCAATTGGCTGCTTTTTTTAGTATTCTAATTTCTTTAAATAATCCAATTTAGAATTCCAAATTTCTAAATTAGACTTATAATTATTTATATCTTTTCTTACATTTTTAACTAAAGGATTATCTTCCGTAACATTAGAAATAAATCCTAAATTATTTTCAAGTTGTTGAATTTCTCTAACAGTTTCATCTATCTTTTTTCTAATAAACAACTGTTCAGAATCTAATTTTCTATAATTATTTTGCTCTAAATAACTATTAATTAAGTTTTTAAACTTAATCATTTCAATTTCAGTTTTATCTAATTTATCAGAAGATTCAACAATTTTATCTAACAGCTTATTAAATTTAACTTCAATATGTTTCATTTCAAATGGAACTCTACCTAAAGCTCTCCACTCATCTACATATTTTGTTATATCATCCATGGTAAATTCAGATTCTTTATCCACTTCCGATTTTAATTGAGCATACATTTCTTTCTTCTTATTAAAGACTTCTAATTGCTCTTTATTACCTTCATTTTGTTTATTATGTAACCTGTCAAAATAAAAATTACACGCATCTTTAAATTCTTTCCAAAGTTTATCGGAATATTTTCTAGGAACGTGCCCAATATTTTTCCAATCTGCTTGAATTTTCTTAAAAACATCTGTCGCTACATCCCAATCTTCACTTTCTTTCATGGATAAAGCCTGTTCAACAAGTTGCTTCTTCTTATTTAAATTTTCAAGCTGCTCCTTTTTAACTTCTTTAAAATAGTTATTTTTTTCTGTATTGAATTTTTTGGTTGCTGTTTTAAATTTCTCCCAAATTAAATTACTCTTTCCTCTTGGAACTTGACCAATACTAAAAAATTTATTTCTTAGTTTTTCAATTTCATTAATACTTTTTTGCCAATCAGATCTGTTAGAATTTTTTGAAGTATCTACAGCTTCAATTTCAGCAATAACTGCTAACTTTTTATCGATATTTTCTTCAAATTTCGATTTTAATTCTTTATAAAATTGATGACGTTTTTCGTGTATTTTGTTTGTAGCTTCACTAAATCTATTCCAAACTTCTTCTCTTTCTTCTCTTGCAACTGGACCAACTTCTTCTTTCCAAAGTTTATGTAAAGTTTGTAATTCTTTAAAAGCTACGGATACGTCTTCTAATTCTGTTAATTCTTCAGCACGTTTAATTAATTTTAGTTTTTCTTCTAAATTATGCTTAAAATCTAACTCTCTTAAATCGTTATTTAAATGAAGTAAATCGTAAAAACGTTCGGTATGATGGTGATAAGTACGCCAAGTGTCATTATATTTTGCTCTAGGAATAGGACCAATTTTTCTCCATGAATCTCTAATTTCCTCAAACTTTTTGTACATAGTAGCTCCATCTGCATTTTCAATTAATTGCTTTAAAGCTTCTATTAAATTTAGCTTAGCCTCTAAATTTTCGTTTAATTTATTTTCTTGATTTTTATAGAACTCATTTCGTTTTTCTTTATAATCATAAAGAATACTATTGTATGTAGATTTTAAAGGAAATTCAAATTTAAAATCAATACTTTCTCCTCCTTCACTAATAAATTTTTCTTTCTCTTTTTTAAGAATTTCTCCAAATTTAACATTAAAAACACTCTTAATTTTGTTTACATTATCATTAATAGATTGTATTGGATTGTCTTTAATTAAATTTCTTAATTCATCAACCAAATCTTCAAGGCTAAAATCTTTATATTCCTTCATCTGAACAGCTTCAACCTTATCAGTTTCCGCTTCTTCAGCCACTTTACCCTCTATTTCATCAATAGCTTTATTTGAGGTTTCAACTACTGGCTTTTTTTCAGCAACTGGAATAGTTTCCTCTTTTTTTTCTATTTTTTCTTCTGTTTGATTTGGAGTTGAATCGATTTCATTTCCGTTTGGTATATTCTCTTTGTCGTCTAACATATAAAAATGTTTAAGGTTCGTTTTTATGTATTCAAAACTAAGTAAGTTAGTTATTTTATAAAAAATACATTTTTTATAAGATGAATACTTTATTTAAAAGTTGCGTAAATTTAAGCAAATCATTTATGAATTCCATATTTCCCACGATTTTTCTGCTTGTAATTGAAGCATTTCTAATCCATTCTTAATTTTTGCACCTTTCTTTTTAGCAGCCTTTAAAAAAGCGGTCTCCTCTGGATTATATATTAAATCAAAAGCGATATGATTTTTAGTGATAAATGAATATGGAATTTGTGGTTTTTCATTAATATTTGGAAAAGTTCCGACAGGAGTACAATTAATAATAATTTGATGATTCTCTAATATTTTTTCGTCTAATTCATTATACAACAATACATTTCCACTTTTACTTCGTGAAACGAATTTAAAATCAATTCCCATTTTTTTTAAACTAAAAGCTATTGCTTTTGATGCTCCTCCTGTCCCTAAAATTAAAGCTTTTTTAGATTCTATATTTAATAAAGGTTTAATGGAATTTATAAATCCATAAATATCCGTATTGTACCCAATTAACTCGTTATCGTGTGTTATTTTTATAGTATTTACTGCTCCAATTGCTTTGGCATTTTCACTTAAATCATCTAAGTATTTAATTATGCTTTGCTTATATGGAATTGTTACGTTTAAGCCTCTAAATTCCTCTTCTCTATGATATAACAAAAATGGGAATTCCTCTATTTCAGGAATATCAAAATTTACATATTTATAATTTTTTAAGTTTAATTTTTCAAACTTTTCTGTAAAATACTTTTTAGAAAAAGAATAGGAAATATTTTTTCCAACTAATCCAAATTTAGTGCGGTTGTTATTCATCAATATACTCTTTTCGTTCTGTTCCATATTTATCTATTAACAATATAGCCCCAGCTCCTAATAAAATATAGAAAATAGCTATCCAAGTTTGTGACATTGAAAAATCAGGTAAAAATCTTTCAAAGTTTTTAATTATTTTATTTCCATTAGCATCTAACATAATTTCACCATTAAGTACTTTGTAAATTGCTTTTTTCCAAGGCCAAACCATTCCTAAAGAACCTGTAATAAAACCAATAATAATAGCAATTACCAGTTGATGCCAACGTTTTAATACATAGCCTAAAATATGAGAAATAAAAACCAAACCAAATGCAGATCCTGCTGTAAAGGTGGCTATAATTTTTAAGTATTTTATTTGCTCAATATTATCTAAAAAACTGAAATCTCCAGTAATAACTTGTGTTAGCGTTTTAAGTAATACGTTAACGGAATCAACCAATAATAACACGTAATTTCCCATTAAAATTAAGATAAATGAGCCAGATAAACCTGGCAATGTCATTCCTGACACACCAATTATACCACAAAAAAACACAAACCAAAGGTTATCATTTTCCGTAGCTGGACTCATAAAGCTAATTAACAAACCGGCTGTTACTCCAAAGACTATTCCTATTATATTCCTCAATCTCCAATCGTTAAAGTCCTTTGAAATATAATATATGGATCCTAAAATCATACCAAAAAAAGTACTCCAAACATATAACTCGTAATACTTTAATAAATAATCTAACGCAAGAGAAAAACTAAAATAACTAAACATACTTCCACCTAATACTAAAAGTAAAAAAGTAGCATTTACATAATTATAAAAACTTTTAAATCTTCCATTAATTAATAATAATAATGCTTTATAGTTAATTTTACGAAAGGAATAAATAAGTTCTTCGTAAAAACCTAAAACAAAAGAAACCGTTCCACCAGAAACTCCGGGAACTTTATTTGCTGCTCCCATAGTTAATCCTTTAATAAAAAGGAAAAATTTATCTAGTAAACTTCTTTCTTTTCGAGCCATAATTGATTTTATTGCTTGGTCGAATAATTTGCTGCTTTTTCTAACAGAATTATAATAATAAAACCAATTATAGCCAAAAGTATTGCCCAAATTAATTCAGGATTTCCTTTATATGCATTTGGCAAAACACTAACATCTTTTATTACTATTAATTTATTGCCAAACATTTTTGATTCTATCACATTTTTCCATGGCCAAATTTTATTTAATGACCCCAATATGAATCCTGTTAAAACAGCTAATGTGCTATTTTTATAATGTGCAAATAGCCATTTTAAAATATTAGAAAAAGTAAGTAATCCAACAATTGCTCCAGCAGCTACAATTCCTAAAAGTTTTACATCTCTATTATGTACAGCATCTAAAACTGGTTTATACGCACCTAAAAGTACAAGTATAAAAGCTCCTGAAATACCGGGTAAAATCATTGCACAAATAGCTAAAGCACCAGCTAAAAACAAAAATAAAGGCGAAGAGTTTTCCGTAATTAATGGTTGCAATGTCGTTATATAAAATGCTAGAACTGCTCCTGTAATTAATGCAAATATTACTAACGGACTCCATTTTGTAATTTGTTTTCCAACATATAATATGCTTGCTAATACTAAACCAAAAAAGAACGACCAAACCATTACTGGTTTATGTTCTAATAACCAAGAAATTAATTTGGCTAATGATAAAACACTAATAAAAATTCCAGAAAGAAGCGCCACCAAAAAATTACCATTTATTGCTTTCCAAACTCCTTTTATCCCTTCTGTTTTAAAAGTCTTTAACGTATGTAAATTTATTGAGCTAATAGATGTTAGTAATTCCTCATAAATTCCGGAAATAAAAGCTATTGTTCCTCCTGAAACTCCTGGAACAACGTCTGCAGCGCCCATAGCTATTCCTTTTAGAGTAATAATTAAGTAATGTTTTAATTTTCTTTGTTGCATTTGTCAAGTTTAATTATCCGACAAATGTACTATAATTATAGGGAAATTTATTTAAAGTTTTTTATAACTGTTTGGACTTCTGATAATTTAAAAACGGCTGGAAATAATTCCTTTAAAATAGTGTGATATTCAAAATCTATTTCTAACGCTTTTTGTAAATGAACTCTCCCTTTTTCTTTATTTTTAAATTTAAAATATAATCCACAAAGTCGATATTCAATTTCTGCAAAACTTTCATAAAAAACACTTGCCTTATGTAAGGTAATTAATGCGTCTTCATAATCTCCAATAAAACTTTGTGTATCGCAAAGACCAACCCAAATTATTAAATCATTATCTTCTAATCTTAAACATTCTTGAAACGCTTTAATAGTTTCTTCATAAAAAGAAAGCTTTAAATTTATTTCGGCATATTTTCTCCAATACAAAGTATTTTGCTCATCAATTTCAATTGCCTTTTTTACATAGTATAAAGCATTTTGATATTTTTTATTTTCCAGATAAGTATTCGCAATTGCAATCCAGGCTTTATCCAATAACGGATCTTCGTGCACTGCTTTTTTGTAAAATTGAATTGCTAATGTATTTTCTCCTAAGTTTTTGTAGCATTCTCCTATTCTTAAAAAAGCGAAAGATGTAGGATCATCTAATTCTAAAGTTGCAGCATAATTTTCTATTGCTGCTTCAAAATTTTCTAATTTTTCAAGAGTTTTAGCTTTTTCTAAAAAGGCTCCAACAAAAAATTCATCAATTAAAACCGCGTAATCAAAAGCTTTTAAAGCATCTTCATATTTTTCTAAAATATAGTACTGCCTTCCTAACTGATGCCAAGCAACTTCACTATATGGATCTTTATCTATATACTTATTCAAAAAAGAAATTGCTTCTTCATGTTTGCTCTCCATATCAAAGCAATAAATAACATTGTATAAAGAGGAATAATCTTCATAATCAACTTCTAAGCATTTGGCAAAATTAAGTCTGGCTTCTTCAAAATTATCTAAAAACAGATATTCCATTCCAATTATTGCGTATATATCCGCTTCATCATCTGTAATAGCTAATGCTAATTTTAACAGATTTATAGCCTGTTGATGTTCATTTTTTTTAGATAAAATATTTGCTTGCTGTACATAAACCTCTTCATTGTTTGGTTCAAGAGCTTTAAGAGTATTTAGCAGTGTAGTTGCTTTTTCTAATTCGCCTTCAAAAACCAAAACTTCAACGTGAAGTAATTTTAAGTTTATAGAATTTGGATGTTGCTCTAATCCCAATTTTATAGCTTTTTTAGCTAAAGGATTTTTACCCATCTCTAAATAATAATGTATAATTTCCTCAAATTCAACAGAATCAAAGAAATAAACACTATTTGTTTTTAACATAGATTCAAATTTCGATAAAGGTAGATTTTCATCTCTTGGAGTTAAAGACATAGTAAGAGTTATTAGATACTCACAGAATAAAAGTACATGAACTAATGTTATATAAAATTATTATACCTTATTTTTTTTAACAATTTAATTAACAAAATACTCTATATTTGTATTCCAAACAATGTTTGGTACTACCATGAGTAAAAAATTATTACTTACTGAAAAAGAAATTCAAATAATTTTACACAGATTAGCCTGTCAATTAGTTGAAAATCACCACGATTTTAAATCTACCGTATTAATAGGAATTCAACCTAGAGGGATTTTTTTAGTAAACCGTTTAGTGCAAATTTTAAAAGATGAGTATTGTATATCTGATATAAAAGTTGGTCAATTAGACATAACTTTTTATAGAGATGATTTTAGACGAAGAGAGGATCCTATAGCTGCAAACACCACTAATATAAATTTTATAGTAGAAAATAAAAATGTTGTATTAATTGATGATGTGCTATTTTCAGGGCGTAGTATTAGAGCTGCATTAACTGCAATACAATCGTTTGGAAGACCATCAGCTATAGAATTACTAGTTTTAATTGACAGAAGGTTTAGCCGACATTTACCTATTCAACCCGATTATAGAGGAAGACAAGTAGATGTAATTAACAAAGAAAAAGTTACCGTAAACTGGCAAGAAAAAGATGAAAAGGATGCGGTTTATATTATAAATAATTAAAAACATGAATCAGTTAAGTGTACAACATCTTTTAGGAATTAAGCATCTAAAAAAATCGGATATCGATTTAATTTTTAAAACGGCTGATCATTTTAAAGAAGTTATTAACCGTCCAATAAAAAAAGTACCTTCATTACGCGATATTACCATAGCTAATTTATTTTTTGAAAATAGTACTCGTACCAAACTATCTTTTGAATTAGCCGAAAAAAGATTATCTGCAGACGTAATTAATTTTTCAGCAAGTCAATCTTCTGTAAAAAAAGGGGAAACTTTAATTGATACTGCCAATAATATTCTATCTATGAAAGTAGATATTATTGTAATGAGACATTCAAGTGTTGGCGCAAGCGATTTTTTATCTAAACATGTAAATGCAAAAATTGTAAATGCAGGAGACGGAACTCATGAACATCCTACACAAGCATTGTTAGATTCTTATTCAATTAGAGAAAAACTAGGCGATGTTAAAGGGAAGAAAATAGTGATAATAGGTGATATTTTACATTCTCGCGTAGCATTATCCAATATTTATGCTTTAAAATTACAAGGTGCAGAAATTATGGTTTGTGGTCCAAAAACATTAATACCAAAATACATAGAAAGCCTTGGTGTAATTGTAGAAACAAACCTAAAAAAAGCTTTAAATTGGTGTGATGTTGCAAATGTTTTAAGAGTTCAAAATGAACGTATGGCTATTAATTATTTTCCGTCTACAAGAGAATACGCTCAGCTATTTGGAATTGATAAAGCCTTATTAAATTCGTTAGACAAAAAAATAGTTATAATGCACCCTGGGCCAATAAACAGAGGAGTTGAAATTACAAGTGATGTTGCTGATGCCGATCAATCTATTATACTAAATCAGGTTGAAAATGGTGTTGCAGTTAGAATGGCAGTAATTTATTTATTGGCACAACAAATAAAACAATAATTGTTAATGAAAATTACTAAAACTGATAACTACCTCCTTATAAAACCAAACGGTGGTTCAATTACTGAGTTTGTTGAAAAATTAATTAAAGAAGAAAAATTAATTAAAGAGAATAATTTAATTTTAGATATTTCAGAAAAATTTAACACAGATTTTTTAAATTTAAATGTATTTTTACCTTTAAATAAGCAACATAAACAAAATGGCACAAGTTTTGTGAT
Source organism: Lutibacter sp. (assembly GCF_033723435.1). Classification (GTDB taxonomy): domain Bacteria; phylum Bacteroidota; class Bacteroidia; order Flavobacteriales; family Flavobacteriaceae; genus Lutibacter. The sequence goes on from NZ_JAWVXC010000006.1 coordinate 132,865, forward strand.
TATTTTTAATAATGCTTTTGAAGAAGATTTATTAGACGAATTAGACATTGTTCCAACATTAACGGAAGCAATAGATATTATTGAAATGGATAATATTTCAAGAGATTTAGGATTTTAAAACAGAATAGATTATTGATGAAAAAATTACTTTTACTACTTTTTTTTATGATTATTACAGCTTCTTTTGCGCAAAAAAAAGAAAAGGATGCTACATTAAAAAATGAAGTAGTTACCTCTATTTCTAATATCAACGCATATCCAAATCCTTTTTCTGAAAGTACAAAAATTAGTTTTACGTGTTCAAACTCACAAACTATTCAATTTTCTCTAAAAAATTTACTTGGAAAAACTATTTTCAGAAAAAATTTTACTGCAAAAAAAGGATATAATTCTTTTAAATTTAATAGGAACAATTTTGTTAGAGGAATGTACATTTACAGCTTACAAACTAACACCGAAGTTGTTTCAAAAAGGCTAATTATGCGATGAGTATTACACTCACAATTCTAGGTTGTCACTCTGCTACTCCAAGAGAAAATGCGCATCCTACATCACAAATTGTATCTATAAAAAATCATACTTTTTTAGTAGACTGTGGAGAAGGAACTCAGGTCCAACTTAGAAAATATAGCATAAAATTCAACAAAATAAAACATATTTTTATATCGCACTTACACGGCGATCATTTTTATGGTTTAATAGGTTTAATTTCAACTTTTAGATTATTAAATCGTGAAACAGAATTACACATTTATTGTCCAAAAGGATTAAAAGAAATTATCACACTTCAATTAAAGTTATCTAAATCTTGGACACAATATCCACTTTACTTTCATGAATTAAATTCTGAAAAAAGTGAAATTATTTTTGAAGATGATAAAGTAACTGTTCAAACTATTCCATTAAGTCATAGGGTTTATACTAATGGTTTTTTATTTAAAGAAAAATTAGGAGAACGTAAATTAAACATGGAAGCAATTGCAAACTATCCTGATATTAAAATTTGTGATTACCAAAATTTAAAAATCGGTAAAGATTTTAAATTAGAAGATGGCACAACTCTGAAAAACCAAAAGGTTACTTTAAATCCCAACAAACCTTTAAGCTATGCTTTTTGTAGCGATACAGAATATCTTCCGGAAATTGCTACTATTATTAATGAAGTAGATACTTTATATCATGAATCAACATTTTTAAACGATAAAGAAGCATTAGCAAAAACAACCAAACATTCCACCGCACAACAAGCAGCAGAAATTGCTAAAATGGCACAAGTAAAAAACCTTATAATTGGTCATTTTAGTAGTAGATATAAAAATAAAAATGATTTTTTAACGGAAGCAAAAAACGTATTTAAAAATACTGTTTTGGCAGAAGAAGGAAAAGTATTTGAAATAAAATAAACAATTTATGGAACATTTTGATAAACAAGCTAAAGAATGGGATAACGACCCAAATAAAGTTTTAAGAGCTAAAAAAGTTGCTGCAGAAATTAAAAATTTTATAAAGCCTGTTAAAAATAGTTCGGCTCTAGAATTTGGCTGTGGAACTGGTTTATTAAGTTACCAACTAAAAGATTATTTTAACACTATTACCCTTACGGATACATCAAAAGGAATGATAGATGTTTTGCAACAAAAAATAAAGAACGAAAACATTACGAATTTCAACCCTTTATTAATTAATCTATTAGATGAAAAATTAGCAAAAAACAACTTTGATGTTATTTATACTATGATGACTTTACATCATATTTTAGATATTCCAAAAATTTTAAACATCTTTAATTCCTTATTAAACACACACGGATATTTATGTATTGCCGATTTAGTTAAAGAAGATGGCTCATTTCATGCTAATCATCCTGATTTTGATGGACATAATGGCTTTGATAAAGAAGAATTAAGTAATCTTTTAAAAGCTAATGGATTTATAGTTGAATACTATAACATATATTTTGAAATTGAAAAAGAGGTGAATAATAAAATTCAAAAATATCCTTTATTTTTAATGATTTGCAAAAAAGCAAACTAATAACAACATCAATATTTTTTGTATTATTTAGGGTTTATAAGTAAATATCCTTAAAATCTAATTGTTTATTTATTACTATATTAGCATAAATAGTAACTAAAAAAACATAAAATTTGGATTCTTTTTCAATTAAAAACATTTATAAAGAAATATTTGAAACCTATCCTAAAATTGAACTTGAGGAACATATAAAAAAAATAATTGAGCTTGATTTTTATTATCCTTATAACACTACTTTTTTTTGCATTACCAATACGGTTTATCAAAATTTTGAATATGTAAGTAAAAACTTTACTTCCTGTACTGGTTTAAAAAAAGAAGACTTACTAAAAGGCGGCATGGACTTTTTTTGGTCAAGATTTCATAAAGATGATATTGCTTTATGGGTACAAAGCCTTAAATCGCTTATGAATTTTACCATGAAAGAGCTAGATGATGAAAAAAGAGAACGAATGAGTTATACTTGGAATTATAGGTTTAAGAACGCTTCTGGCGAATATGTTAATATAATTCAAAACACTACTCCTATCCAATTTGATGAAAATCATAAACCAATTATTGGGCTAGCTCATTATACTGTTTTACATCAAGGAATTCATATGGATATTTGTGCCTCAGCTAAATTTTTGAACAATCAAAACGAATACGAAACACTATTTTTTAATAATTTAACCAATAATAAATTATTGAGCAGCATCAGTAATCGTGAACGTGATATAGTTCGCCTTCTATTGCTTAATAAAACTAGCAATGAAATTTCTGAAAAACTTCATATTAGCAAACATACAGTAGACACACATAGAAGAAATATTTTAAAAAAATTCCATTTAAATTCCACTAGCGAGCTTAAAAACTATTTTAAAAACAACCTAGAACCTATATAGTTATTTTCTATAAAAATACTCATATTGAGTATTGTGCAGCATAAATTGCATATCTAAATTGCTGCTCACAAATTTACTACTATTATGAAAAAAATTACCCTTTTAATTCTATTTACATGTTTTTTACAATTTTCAATTGCACAAAATGGAGAACACAAAAGTTATTATAAAAATGGAAACATTAAAGAAATTGGCAATTATATTAATGGTAAAAAAGATGGTGAATGGAAATATTACGATGAAAATGGTAAATTAGAAATTAAAGAAAAATATTCTAACGGAATAGAAAATGGCGAATGGATATCCTATTATAATAACGGTCAAATTGAAGAAATTGGAAAATATGTAAATGGAGAAAAAAATGGAAAATGGAAAGCTTATTATAAAAATGGAAAATTACTAGCAATTGGCAATTTCAAAAATGGTTTAGAACATGGAAAATTTATTAAATATTTAGAAAATGGTAATATTCAATTAATTGGTTCTGCAAATGAAGGCAAGCTCGTAGGTGATTTTATTAAATATAATGATGATGGAAAATTATTAAAAAAAGGTACATATACCAATGGAGAAGAAAAAGGAACTTGGTATAAAAATAAATACTACTATAACGGCAATTTAAAAGAAAAGTTTATTTTCTTTAATGGGGAAAAACAAGGAATTCAAAAATCTTATTTTGAAAATGGCAATTTAAAAAACGTTAGTAATTTTGAAAATGGAAAACTAAATGGTGAATTTAAAAGCTACTACGAAAATGGGAAACTCTATTTATCTGGCTCAATTATAAATGGCGAAAGTGAAGGAAAATGGATTAAATATAAAGAAAATGGATTAGTAAAAAGTATAGAAAATTATAAAAACGGAAAAAAAGAAGGTAGCTGGAAAGTTTATAGTTATTCTAAAAATCAGCTAAATAAAGAAGGATATTATACAAATGACGAAAAATCTGGGTATTGGAAAATCTACGATAGTTATGGTAAAATTGAAGATGAAGGAACTTATAAAAATGGCAAAAAAAATGGTACTTGGAAACATTATGGAACTAATTACTATTCCAAAAAACATAAATTATATCGTAAAGGACCTTATGTAAATGGCAAAAAAGACGGTAACTGGATTGAATATAACAGAAATGAAACTCCAGAGGCAATTAACGTTTATAAAAACGGTATTAAAATTAGAACCATTAAGGATGGTATTACTTATTTAGATGATGGAAAATATATTACTGGAGAAAAACATTACAAAAACAATAAACTAATTAAAACTATTAAATACATAATTAAAAATAATACAATAGTTGATAAAGAAATTTGGGTTAATGGAGTATTAACTAAAAATGAAAGTAATGATTATGCTCAAAAAGAAACTCACTATAAAATCCACTTTAAAAACAAATGTCGCAATATAGTTTCACTATTTATTAGGCTCAAAAAAGATAATGGAATATGGGTATCTAAAGGATGGTATAATTTAAGTTCTGGTAAAAAAGCATATTTAGCGGATACTAAAAATGCTATTATTTACTATTACGCAGAAACTAAGAATGGTGTATGGAAAGGAACCCATTATAAAACATTTAAAGGGAAACAATACGGTTTAAAAAAATGGTATATTAAAAGTGGTAAAGGAATAGTTACAAAAAATCTAATGTGTAGTAATTAAGGATAAAAGATTAAAAACTTAAAATTGTTATAACTAATTTAAAATTAGAATAATACTCATAATGAGTATTGTGTAATTCAATTACTCCAATTATTTTTAAGCTGAAATTTAAAATACTTATTTAAGTAATTAATTTAATTCTTTATCGGAGGATTATTGCTAATTAAAAAGGAATAAATACTATGAAATAAATAGCACAAACCAAACTTTATAAAGTTCCATAAAAGGATTTTAGATAGTTCCCGCATTTAAATTTTACTCTATATATTTACTTTAAAGAAATATTCAAACAATTAAATGCTTCTAAAATCAAAATTATGGAACTTTAATTTTGCTTAATATTCTCTATTACACCTCTATAAACATTTCTTAAAATAAATTTTATACTACGTATTTACAATAGTTATACGTAAAAACCCTCCTTTATTCTATTTGGATAATTTGTTAAATAAGTTAAAGATTTGTTAAACACAGTAACATCTACCCAAAATTTTAGTCTTCTATTAAAACTAAATTAAATAGTTTGCGATGCATCAAACTAAATTTTTAACAAATTAAAATCAATATTACCGAAATAAAAACTCAAATATCTTTATGAAAAATCTAATTTTATTGTGTAGCTTATTTTTATCTTTTACCATTTTTGCACAGCTACCCACCAACAATATTCCAAAACTAGGTGCTGTTTATGGAAAAGTTATAGATAATACTTCTAACAACGCAATACCATATGTTACTATAATTGTGAAAGATCTTAATAATAAAACCATTACTGGTGGTATAACTGATGACAAAGGTCTTTTTAATATAAAACAAATACCTGAAGGGAATTATATTATTGAAGTTCAATTTATTGGATATAAAACTGAAACTCAAAAAATTAACATTGTTAGTAACCACCCAAAAATTGATTTAGGAACTATAATTTTAAAAGAAGAAGCAACATCTCTTAATGAAGTTGAAGTAGTTGCAGAAACCTCAACTGTTACACAAAAAGTGGATAGAAAAGTTATAAATGTAGGTAAAGATTTAACATCGGCTGGCACAACTGCTTCCGAGTTATTAAACAATGTACAATCTGTTTCTGTAGATAGCCAAACTGGGGCTATTAGCTTGCGTGGTAATGAAAATGTTCGTGTATTAGTAGATGGTAAACCAACAAATATTAGTGCGGCTCAACTATTAAAACAAATTCCGTCAACATCTATTAAAAGTGTTGAATTAATTACCAATCCTTCCGCAAAATATAATCCAGAAGGAATGAGTGGAATTATAAATATTGTTTTACATAAAAATGCTAATTTAGGCTTTAATGGCTCTATAAATACAGGACTTACAGTTGGTAAAAACGAACGTTATAATGGTTCTTTAGATATGAATTTAAGAACTGGAAAAGTAAATTTCTTTGCCAATTACGGTTTAAATGATGGAAAAAGTGAAAATGATGGAAGAATAACCAGATTGGATAATAATTCAATTCAAGATTTTTTCTTTTTAGATAATAGAACTTCGCAACTTCTAAAAGTTGGCGCCGATGTTTATTTAAATGATAAAAACACTTTTTCATTTTATACTACACAAAATATGACAAATAGCTTGTTTAAAGGTGATACTAAAGCAACTTTTGACAATGTTCTAGATAGCGATAGCAAAATGATAGTTGATGGAGAGTCAAATTCACATGCCTATAATTTTAATTATAAAATTGATTTTAATAAAAAAGGGCATAATTTAGAATTTGAAGCAAACTTTTCAGACTCTGAAAGTCCTGAAACTGCTAATTATAATGAGTTAGTTCATCCAAATGATTTAACTACAAATTATAATGATAAAATTATTAATGAAAGAGGCTTAAGACTCTATAACATTGATTATACAAATCCATTATCCGAAAATTCTAAACTAGAACTTGGACTTGAAGCTAGGTATAATGAAACAAATAAAAGTAATGTAACAACTCAACATGAATTCATATATGACACCAACGGAGAGTTAATTGATGATGGCAACGGATGGTATAAAACAAAACTTAAAGATTTTACTTCATTTAATTATAACAGAGATATTTATTCAGCTTATATAAACTATAACCATAAAATTAATAAAATATCTATGCAACTAGGTGCTCGCTTTGAACAGTATGAAGTAGATGGAACTTTTGTAAAAGGAGCTGAAACTTTAAAATATTCTGATAAAATATTTTCAGTATATCCTTCTGCATTTATTACCTATAACCCAAGTGAAAAAAATCAATTTCAATTAAGTTACAGCCGAAGAGTTGATCGTCCTTCAATTGGACAAGTAAATCCAATTAGAGAATGGAGTACTCCATTAATTACTTCAATTGGAAACCCAAATTTAAAACCTCAGTTTACTAATTCTTATGAGTTTAACTATACAAAAAAACACAATAAAGGCTCCTTTACTATTGGAACTTTTTATAGAAGAGTAAATGATAACATTAGTAGAATATTAAATATAGATCCTTTAGATGAAAACAAAGTTGAGTTATCTTATAACAATACCGAAAGCAATGACAGATATGGATTTGAATTATCCTCAAATTATAAAATTGCAAAATGGTGGAGAACAAACGCCAGTTTTGATTTATATACTCAAAAAGAGAGCGGTGTAGCTAACGGAGAACAGATTGAAGTAACTAATAATTCATTAAACTTTAGATTAAGTAATAGCTTTACCGCTAGTAAAAACCTTCGTTTTCAATTATTTACAATGTATAGAGGCGGCGGGCAATCTATTCAATTTAAAGTATATCCAATGTGGATGATAAATACTGGTGCAAGCTTAAATGTACTTAAAGGAAAAGGCACTATAAGCTTTAGAGTAAATGATATTTTTAAAGGAATGAAATTTAAATTCGATTCTGAAAATCCTTATCCTCAATCTGGACAATTTAATTGGGAAAGTAGAACTGCTTATGTTGGCTTTATGTACCGATTTGGAGGAGGAAAAAACAAAGCTAAAAAACGTAAATCAAGAGATAACAATGAAGTCCAAGGAGGTGGTGGTTTCATGTAATTACAAAATATTAAAATCACTTTTAATTAACTATTATTTAACAAGTTAAATATCTTATTAGTATATTTTTGCCGTTATAAATAAAAAAGAAACATAGCATAAAAATACTAAAAAGAATATTGTAATTATTTGAATTAATTAAACAATAAACTTTTTAAAAAAAGCCTCTAAATTTGCATTTTAGAGGCTTTTAACTTTTTAAAAAAATAAATTTTAATTACCAGCGAATAATAACACTTCCCCAAGTAAAGCCACTACCAAAAGCTGATAAAACTACAATATCATTATCTTTAATTTTACCTTGTTCCCAAGCTTCTGTTAAAGCAATTGCAATAGATGCTGCTGTTGTGTTACCATATTTCATAATATTATTAAATACCTCATTATCTGACAATCTTAGTTTCTTTTGAACAAATTGTGAAATTCTAAGATTTGCTTGATGTGGAATAAACATATTAATGTCTTCAGCAGTTAAATTATTAGCTTGTAACCCTTCATTAATAACTTCAATAAATCGAACAACTGCATGTTTAAATACAAATGTTCCATTCATATATGGGAAATATGATTCGTCATTTTCATCATTTTCAGCCATAATTTGTGGAACCCAATGCTTAATGCTAGGAGCTAAAACGGTAAGTTCTTCTGCGTATTTTCCTTCAGAATGTAAATGAGTAGATAAAATTCCTTTAGTATTATCTTCCGTTCTAGAAACTATTGCTGCTCCTGCTCCATCACCAAAAATTACAGAAACACCTCTTCCTCTAGTTGTTTTATCTAAACCTCCTGAATGGTATTCAGAACCAACCACTAACACGTTTTTATAATCTCCTGTTTTTACAAATTTATCTGCAACAGATAATGCATAAACAAATCCAGAACATTGATTTCTAACATCTAATGCACCAACAGTTTTTAAACCTAGCATTTCTTGAATTTGAACACCACAGCCAGGAAAGTAATAATCTGGACTAAGTGTTGCAAAAATTACAAAATCAATATCATCACTCGTTAATCCAGCTCTTTCAATAGCAATTCTAGAAGCTTTTGCGCCCATAACCGCAGAAGTGTCTTCACTTCCTTCTTTTATCCATCTCCTTTCTTTAATACCTGTTCTTTCCTGAATCCATGCATCATTAGTATCCATCATTTTGGATAAATCATCATTAGTAACAACGTTATCAGGAACATAGTATCCAAGTCCAGTTATTTTTGAATTGTACATATTTTATTTTTTATCTATTAATATCTAACTTGTTCAAAAGTACTATTTTTACTATAATAAATTATTAATTCTTAAATTTGGTTGATAACTTTTATATTAAAATTAACAAATTCTCAGAATTCAAAATATAGCATCTTCCCAAATATCTTAAAAGTAATAAACGAAATCTACATTTCAACAAGAAGTTAGTTTAATACCATTCCAAAGTTTTAGTCAACGGTTTTCTTTTAATATCTGGAACATATGTTTTTTCAGCTGCATAGCCAACAGGTAATAATAAAAAAGCTCGCTCATTATTAGGTCTATTTAGTATTTTTTCTAGAAAACGCATTGGACTTGGTGTATGAGTTAATGTTACTAAACCTGTATTATGAATGGCAGAAATCAACATGCCACAAGCTAATCCAACTGATTCATTCACATAATAATTTTGATGTTTATCACCATTTTTATCGTATTCAAATGGACGTTTAAAAACCACGATTAAATAAGGTGCTATTTCCAAAAAAGGTTTATTAGCATCCGTACCTAAATGCTTTAAATCCTCTAGCCATTCTTCACCCATTCGTTCATTATAACTTCTTTTTTCTTCTTCTTCCGCTGCAATTCTAATTTTTTTCTTTAATTCCTGATTTTCAACTACACAAAAAGTATATGGCTGCTTATTTGCTCCTGAAGGAGCTGTTGAAGCTGTCTTTATAATATTATTAATAATTTCTTTAGGTATTTTTTTATTTGAAAAATTTCTAACAGATCTCCTATTATTTAACAATTTAAAATAATTTTCACTTCTAGACAACATTTCATTTTCGGTTAATGAAAACTGTTTATAACGTATATGTTTATATCCTTCAATTAAAATAGAATCTTCATTTTCCATAAATAAGGCATTAGTTTTTAAAAGTACTAAAAATCTTTAAATAGCTTATTTCAAAATTGAAATCATATTAATCACTGTCATAATGTCATTTTAAAAAGTTTGGTATTTTTTTTGACAATAGGTAAACATTAAATCTTAAAAAAATAAAAAATATGGCAACTGGAAATATTAATGTAACGGCTGAAAATATTTTTCCGATTATAAAAAAATTCTTGTATTCTGATCACGAAATATTTTTACGTGAATTAATTTCAAATGCAACGGATGCAACTTTAAAATTAAAACACCTTTCTACTTTAGGAGAAGTAAAAGGAGATATTGGAGAACCAATAATTGAAATTAAAGTAGATAAAAAGAAAAAAGAAATTAGAATTATTGACCAAGGAGTTGGTATGACTGGTGAAGAAGTTGAAAAATACATCAACCAAGTAGCTTTTTCTGGTGCAGAAGAATTTGTTGAAAAGTACAAAGATAAAGTAGAAGATTCTGGAATTATTGGTCATTTTGGGTTAGGTTTTTATTCTGCTTTTATGGTGGCCGATAAAGTTGAAATTATAACCAAATCCTATCAAAAAGGAGCAAAAGCAGTTCACTGGGAATGTGATGGTAGTCCAAAATATAGTTTAGAAGAAACTAAAAAGAAAGAAAGAGGAACTGAAATAATTTTACATATTGATGAGGATTCTAAAGACTTTTTAGAAGATTTTAAAATCACTGAGCTTTTAACCAAGTATAACAAGTTTATGCCTATTCCAATTAAATTTGGAACTCGTGAAGAAACCTTACCTCTACCTAAAGATGCAAAAGAAGATGCGGAACCTGAAAAAATTACAGTTGATAATATTGTAAATAATCCTAATCCGGCTTGGACCAAAAACCCAAGTGATTTAAAAGATGACGATTACAAATCTTTTTACCGAGAATTGTATCCAATGCAATTTGAAGAACCTCTTTTTAATATTCATTTAAATGTAGATTATCCATTTCATTTAACCGGAATTTTATATTTTCCTAAATTAAGTAAAAACTTAGATCCAACTAAAGACAGAATTCAATTATACCAAAATCAAGTATTTGTAACAGATAATGTGGAAGGAATTGTTCCAGATTTTTTACAAATGTTACGCGGAGTTATTGATTCTCCAGATATTCCATTAAATGTGTCTCGTTCTTATTTACAATCCGATGCTGCTGTTAAAAAAATATCAAGTTATATTACTCGTAAAGTAGCAGATAAACTAACTAGTTTATTCAAAAATGATCGTAAAGCTTTTGAAGAAAAATGGGACGACATTAAAATTATTATTGAGTACGGAATGCTTTCCGAAGAAAAATTCTTTGAAAAATCTGACAAATTTGCATTATATCCTACAGTAGATAAAGAATATTTAACTTGGAAAGAATTAGAAGAAAAAGTTAAACCTATTCAAACAGATAAAGACGATAAATTAATAATCTTATACGCTTCCGATATAAAAGCGCAACATAGTTATATTGATGCTGCTAAAGAAAAAGGATACACTGTTTTATTATTAGATTCTCCTATTGTTTCTCATTTATTACAAAAACTGGAAACAAGTAAAGAAAAAATTCAATTTGTACGTGTAGATGCTGACCATATTGACAACTTAATTAAAAAAGATGAAGATAAAATCAGTAAACTTTCTGATGAAGAAAAAGAAAAATTAAAACCTATTATTGAAGAAGTAATTCCAAAGGAAACCTATACAGTTCAAATGGAAGCTATGGATTCTGATGCTAACCCTTTTATAATTACACAACCAGAATTTATGCGACGCATGAAAGAAATGCAAGCTACTGGCGGAGGTGGAATGATGGGAATGGGTAACTTTCCAGACATGTACAATTTAGTAATTAATACTAATAACGATTTAGTAAGTGAAATTTTAAACACCAAAACTAAAAAGAAACAAGAACGTTTAATTCAACAAGCTTTTGACTTGGCAAAACTATCCCAAGGACTTTTACAAGGTGAAGAATTAACAAACTTTATAAAACGTAGTTTTCAAATGGTAAAATAAATCACCAAATCGTAAAAACTTTTTAAAAATCCTTAGCTTAAGCTAAGGATTTTTCTTTTTTATGACACTTATCATACATTTTATTCATTTACTGCTTTAACTTTAAGTTATCCCCAGTAAATTTTTTCTTCAAAAATCTAAAGTTATGATAAAAAAACTACTTTTTCTTTTAATGCTTGTTTCTTATACTCTATCTTCTCAGATAATTTATGTTGATCAAAATGCAACAGGATTAAATAACGGAACTGATTGGGCAAATGCCTATACCGATTTACAAACTGCTATTGCTAATATAGGTTCAAATACAACCATAAATGTAGCACAAGGTATATATTATCCAACTGCAACTACCGACAGGACTATTTATTTTAATATTCCTAGAGATAAAAAACTGTTTGGAGGTTTCCCAACTGGTGGAGGAATAAGAGACCCTGAACTCTATCCTACTACTTTAAGTGGAGACATTGGTACTATAGGTGATAATACAGATAATTCGTATCATGTAGTTTATTTTTATAATACTTCTACTCTTAATGAATTTGATGGTTTTATTGTTGAAAAAGGTTATGCAAATGGAACTGGAACTTATGAATATGTTGGTGGTGGCATATTTATAAACACAACAGATACAAGCGCTTATGGTGTTTATATTAGAAACTGCACAGTTCGTAATAATTATGCCAGAGATGGTGGAGGAATATCTGCCGGAAAACAATTTAAAATATACAATTGTAAAATTTATTCAAATCATGCTGACGGATATGGAGGAGGTCTAACTATAAGTACAAGTGGTAATATCTATAATTCATATATTGTAAATAATTCAGCAGGTAGTTATGGTGGAGGTATTTATTTAGGTGGAAGTATTGGAGCTCCAAAAGCTATAAATTGTGTTATTGCTAATAATGAATGTTTACTTGGATCTGGAGCTTATCAATCTAAAGGGTCTCTTATCAACTGTATCATAGTAAACAATAAAGGAAATTATGGTGTTGACAGCTCATGTTATAACAGTATTATTTGGGGAAATGATGCAGGTCAAATAAGTAATATTGCAGGCTCTGAAAATAATCTTGTTCAAGATTTTACAACCACAGGAACTAATATGGGTATTTCAAATACAAATGATGGAGCAGTATTTGGTGAAAATTATCCAAGGTTTACCAAACCTACAAGCTTTACAGGTAATGCAACAAATCAAACCGAATTAGATGAAATTTTAAATGCAGATTGGAGCATTAATCCACAGTCGGCAGCCATTGATTTTGGAGATAATTCCTTATACCCAACTATAGCAGATACGCCAACAGTTGACATTATAGGAAACAACAGAACCATTAACACTACCATGGATGCTGGTGCTTATGAATCCTTAACCAATATAATTACCAACCTAGCTACCAATCAACAACCAACTTCTGCAAGTTTAAATGGAGAAATACTTTTTGCCGAAACATCAAGCACTATTTCAAGAGGATTTGTTTATGCAACCACTTCAGATTTTGATGTAACTACAGCAACATCTGTTACAAATTCGGCAACTGGATTGGGAACTTATATCAATAACATCACTGGTCTTACAGAAAATCAATTATACTATTACAAAACTTGGGTACAATTTGATGGCACAAAATATTATGGAAATGAGATTCAATTTAAAGCAAGTAATTTAATTGCCTACTACCCTTTTAATGGTAATGCCAATGATGAAAGTGGTAATAACCATAACGGTACTGTTAATGGCCCAACTCTAACTTCGGATAATTCTGGAAACCCTAATAGTGCTTACTATTTTGATGGAATCAATAATTATATTGACATTGGAGATTGGGAAAATGGTGGCAAAATGTCCTTCACTTTTTGGGCACGTTGGGATGAATTTAATAATTATTCAAGAATCATTGATTTAGGAAATGGTTCATCAAGTAATAATATTATTATTTCTAATTATCAAACTAATAATGGGTTATTCTTTTCAATTTATACAAGTGGTGAAACCAAATTAATTAACACAAATACCATAACTCTAAATCAATGGGATTTTTATACTGCAACAGTCGATGAAAATGGAATTATGACATTGTATAAAAATGGAGCACAAATTGCACAAAAAACAGATGGAGTTACACCAACAACAATTTTAAGAACGCAACAATTTATTGGCAAAAGTAATTTTACTGCTGATGGTTATTTTAAAGGTGCAATTGATGAAGTAAAAATTTACAACAAAGCACTTACAAACACTGAAGTTTTAACTATATATAATACTGAAACTCTTGCTGTTTCTACAGCAACTATATACACTAATAATTTCTATGTAAACAATAACATTTTATATTTTAAAAACACACAAAATTTAGAAGAAATTAAAAGTGTTGAAGCATTTAATTTATTAGGTCAAAAAGTATATAAAACTTCAAAAATAGAAAAACAAATCCCTATAACTAATCTTCAAAAAGGAATTTATATTTTGAAAGTAGAAGATAAAAATAGCAATTACAATATTTTAAAATTTGTAAGCTACTAAAAGAATCACTTTAACAAACAATTAATAAAAAGTCTCAATTATCGTTGAGACTTTTTTTAGTATTTTTACTCATTAATAAAATTATGGCATTTTATTTGTTATAAAATACCATATAAAAAGTTATATGATACAAAAATTAATACTTACTATTATTTTAATTTGGAGTTCTAATGCTTTATTCTCTCAGTCAGATAGTACATCAATAAATAATGAAGTTGGTGTAACAACTTCTACAAATAAACTAAAAGCTAATCCTCCAAATGCTAAAGCAAGTCCTAATACTAACTACAATTTTAATGCTAATAATAAGATTAATACAGACGCTATTAATCAAAATTTAAAAAAATATTCAAATAATAATACGCAAAGTATTTTATTAGAAAATCGTCCTGAAGATAAAGATATTATTGGCGTAAAATATTGGAATAACAAAGATGTTACGCATAAAAGTTTAGCTAGTACTTATGGTTTAGGAACTGTTACTACAAGAAGCCGAACGGTTAAAATTGAAGCTCGAGATCATAGTTATGTAGATGGTGACAGAATTAAGGTATATTTAAATGAACAAGTAATTAGTGATAATATAGGTTTAAAAAGCAACTATTTTGTGCTGTATGTAAAACTAAATGATGGCTATAATCGTATTGATTTTCAAGCTTTAAATCAGGGGTTTTCTGGTCCAAACACAGCTGAATTTAGTGTTTATGATGAAAATGGTAATTTATTATCTGATAAAGAATGGAATTTAAATACAGGTCAAACTGCCACATTAGGTATTATTAAACAATAAAACTAATGATTTTAGCGGCTTCAGGAATTATACTTCAAGACAAAAAGATTTTATTACTTCAACGATCTAATTACACACAAAATTATCCCAAATTTTGGGGTTGTCCTGGTGGAAGAGCTGAAATTGGTGAAACAGCTGAACAAAACGTAATTAGAGAAGTTAAAGAAGAATGCAATTTAGATTTTTCTCCAACTTCCATATTAAAAACAGGTGTTTGGCAAAATCGAAAGTACTTTCGATTTTTAGGAAATTGGACAGGTGAAATTAAAATTCAAGAATTAGAAGTTTTAGATTACAACTGGTTTACCTACAACGAAGCATTAAAATTAAAACTATCATTTGATTATAAAGATGTACTTGAAATTCTACGCCAAAAGGAATTAATAAAATATAATTAATTGATACATAATAGTTTATATTTAACATTTTTTTAGCAATTTTAAAATCTTCCAATTGTAACTTTAAACAAATACAATCGTCTTTATTTTATAACTGACTTAAATTTAAATTGAATTAAAACTATTCATTCTCATATTGTACCAAAAGGAATTAGCAGCATTAGATTGCAAGACTATGCTCCAAAAATATTTTACAATTATATTCCATCCAATAGTGGTGTAAAAAAAGCTATTAAACGTGGGCAAATATTAGTAAATGGAATTATTGGAAAAACTGCTACTTGGGTAACCTATGGTCAGGTTTTAGAGTTATTGGAAAGTCCTGTTAAAGTTCCTAAAATTTTTGAATGTAAATTACCTGTCCTTTTTGAAGATGATTATATGGCAGTTATTAACAAACCTGCCGGATTAACAGTTAGTGGAAATCAATTTAAAACGGTTACCAATGCTCTGCCTTTTAATTTATTTAAAAGCTCTCAAAAAGATGCGTTAACATTTCCTATGCCAGTTCATAGAATTGACAATCAAACTTCTGGAATTTTAGTAATTGCGAAAACTAAAACTGCACAAATTGAATTAAGTAAACAATTTGAAAACAGAACTGTTTTAAAAAAATACTGCACTATTGTTATTGGAAATATTCATGCAAATCAAAAAATTGAAACTCCAATTGCATCCAAAACCGCTGAAACTAGTTTTGAAATTATTAAAATTGTAAAATCTTTAAAGTTTAAAGAATTAAGCTGTTTAAAAGTAGTTCCAAAAACTGGCAGAACACACCAAATCAGAATTCATTTAGCATCTATAAATCGTCCTATTTTAGGCGATAAAATTTATGGAAACCCTGAATTTAATCACAAAGGTAAAGGTCTCTTTTTATGTGCTTTTGAAATTGAATTTTTACACCCAAAATCCTTTAAAAAAATACATTTAAAAATAGATATTCCTCACAAATTCAAATCCCTTTTGATTCGTGAAAAAAGACGTTGGAATACTTACAATTTAATCAAATAAATCGTTTAAAACTTTTGCCAATCTAATCCCTCCTTTTTGTAATTGAGTACGAACCAATCCAAAGTTATCATACATATATCTATAACGTAAATTTTCACCAACTTTAACTGAATTATAAGTTTCTATAGCTAACTTATGTGTTTCATTAACCCAATCAACTATAGTTCCTTGTTGTAAAAATTTTACTTGTTCTTTAGAAATTTCATCTGTGTTATTTGCAAGTTCAGTATAAGTCATATTATAATGATTTATCATTTTAGAATCCCAAACTGCATGTAAGTTAGTTCCTTGACCAAACCATTGTAATTGAATCATATTACCTCCTTTATCCTCTTTTCTTCCAACATGCATTGGCTGATGTAAATCACCTATTAAATGTACCAACATTTTTAAATAAAATACTTTATCTTCTTTAGTGCTATTTGGATCTTTAATAACTGCTTCACATTTTTCAATTCCAGTAACTAAATCTCCTTTAGGGTTTTTTATAGAATGCTGATAATCTTCACTAAAAGGCATATTTACATAATGCCAAGAGTAAAATTTATTATACCTTTTATCTGATTTTATATCGTCTGCAAAAGTTGAAACCAAAGCCAAGCTTTGTCCGTTTAACAATGCCTCAATTTTACGTTTTGTTTTTGGTTTTAAATAATGTGTAGCAATTTCGCCAATTGTTCTGTGACCTGTTTGTCCCCAAAAAGGTTTATTACTAGCTTCTACCTGAGTAAATGAAGCTAAAATGAGGAATATAAGCAAACTATTCTTTATAAATTTCATGATATTTAATTTTCATACAAAAGTAAGAATATTGTTGTTAAAAAAATTGTAAATATTAATAAATATTTTATATCTTTATGATATCATTTTAATATCAACTAAAAATTACAATTATGACACAAGAAAAAATTATTAAAGTATCCAATGGCTATTTTATGTTATTTGTATTAATAGTACTTATAGCAGGAGGAGTCTATTGCTTAATTAATTCATCATTATGGATTTTAGCCTTTATATTTTTATTTATTATTACACTACCTGGATTCTTTTTAGTAAATCCAAACACTTCAAAAGTGATATTACTTTTTGGAAAATATATTGGAACCGTTAAAGAAAATGGTTTTTATTGGGCAAATCCTTTATATAGAAAAAGAGGAATTTCATTAAGAGCAAGCAATTTTGATAGTGAACGAGTTAAAGTAAATGACAAACTAGGAAATCCAATAATGATAAGTACCATTTTAGTATGGAAAGTAAAAGACACCTTTAAAGCTGCCTTTGATGTGGATAATTATGAAAATTTTGTTCGTGTACAATCCGATGCTGCTGTTCGAAAATTAGCTAGTTTATATCCGTATGACAATTTTGAAGATGAAGGAATGGAAGAAGAAATAACGCTTAGAGCAAGTGTTAATGAAGTTAGCGAAGCATTAGAAAAAGAACTTTCTGAACGATTAAATATGGCTGGAATTGAAGTTTTAGAAGCTAGAATTGGATATTTAGCATATGCTCAAGAGATTGCTGGAGCAATGTTAAAACGACAACAAGCAACAGCAATTGTAGCTGCCAGACATAAAATTGTTGAAGGAGCTGTAAGTATGGTTGAAATGGCTTTGGAAGAATTAAATAAAAATAATATTGTTGAGTTAGATGAAGAACGAAAAGCTGCAATGGTTAGTAATTTAATGGTAGTACTTTGTTCAGATAAAGACACTATTCCTGTAGTAAATACTGGCACTTTAAATCATTAAAAAATGGCTCATGTAATTATTTTAATAATGGTTTTGATAATAAAATTATCTACCTTATTCAGTATTTAAAAACACTTATTATGAAAGAATATAAAATATTAAAGAAAAGTATTTGGAAAAAATCTATAGAATTTGAAGATAATTTAAATCAATTAGCACGTGAAGGATGGGAAGTAGTTTCTACAGTTGGAAATAATCATGGAGATATTTCTAAAGTAATTTTATCAAGAGAAAAGTACAAAAACAGTTAAAATTTAATTCACATTATAAATGAAATCTAAATTATTAATATTAATTTTTCTGTTTATTACACATATTGTTAGTTCTCAAGAAAACAACTTTAAGGAAAGTGAAATAGATATTCCAACCAAAACCCAAATTATTTATGGAACATTATTAACACCCAATTCTGTAAAAAAACCTCCTTTGGTTATTTTAATTCCAGGTTCTGGGCCAACGGATAGAGATGGCAATAATGCAGTAATGAAAAATAATTCATTAAAATATTTAGCAGAATCATTAAGTAATCAAAAAATTGCAACGTACAGGTTTGATAAAAGTGTACTAACATTTACTAAAAAAGATACTTTAAAAATAAAAGCGTTGACCTTTAATACTTTTATTAATGAAGCAACTTCAGTAATAAAATACTTTAAGAAGTTTAAAAACTATTCAAAAATAATAATTGCTGGACATAGTCAAGGAAGCTTAGTTGGTATGGTGGCTTCAAAAAATAATGCAGATGCTTTTATTTCTTTAGAAGGTGCCGGAAGACCAATTGATGAAATCATAATAGAGCAAATTGCTAAGCAAGCACCTTATTTAAAAGAGGAAACTATTCGTGTACTAAAGGAATTAAAACAAGGAAAATTAGTAACCGATTTTAATCCAATGTTAATTTCTTTGTTTAACCAACAAGTACAACCTTTTTTAATTTCTTGGATACAATATAATCCACAAATTGAAATTAAAAAATTAACTATTCCAATATTAATTATCCAAGGAACAAAAGATATACAAGTAAACATTAAAGATGCGGAGCTGTTGCATAAAGCAAATACAACATCAAAATTAAAACTTATAGAAAATATGAATCATATTTTTAAAGAAATTAATGGCGATGTAAATGAAAATTTGCAGTCCTATTCCAATCCAAAATTACCAATTACACCAATATTAACTACTACTATATTAAATTTTATAAATCAATTAAAATAAAATAATGGCAAAGAAAAAAGCTTTTGCATTACGAATAAATGAAGATATGCTAAAAGCCATTGAAAAATGGGCTTCAGATGAATTTAGATCTACTAACGGACAGTTAGAATGGATGTTAAATAAATGTTTAAAAGAAGCTAAAAGATTACCTAAAAATAACGATTCTGAAAATAATGTATAAAATTAAAATTATTGAAAACAAAAACTCGTTTTTAGAACATATCAAAATAACAAACGATTTAACAAATTTAGAGTCATTAATTTATCCAAATTTAGGTGCTTCTATTCAAAAACTTAATGTAAAGCAGGTAACCATTATTGATGGAATTCATAATAAAACAAATCCTTTAGAAACCTATAAAAACAGATATAATTCATCTCTTTTATTTCCTTTTCCTAACAGAATAGAAAATGGAAAATATAGCTTTAAAAATGAAGATTATCAATTAATTTGTAATGAAGCCGATTTAAATAATGCACTTCATGGTCACGTTTTTAATAAAGCATTTACTATTGATACAATTACTCAAACTGAAAATCATGCTAAAATTACCTTAAGTTATAATTATAATGGAAATGACACTGGTTTTCCGTTTCCTTACCAATTAATTGTAACTTATACTTTTTCAGAAAATAATATTACTATTCATTTCAACGTATTAAATACAGGAAAAAAACCATTCCCTTTTGGTATTGGGTGGCATCCTTATTTCTGTTATACAACCTTACAAAATTGTATATTAGATTTTGAAAGTTCTGAAAAATATCTTTTATCGGATAAAATGATTCCTTTACATAAAATCCCGTTAAAATTTTCAGTTCCAATAAAGTTAAACAAACCTACACTAGATGATTGCTTTATTACTAAATCGCCTAAAGTTTCATTACAAACAGATTTATACGATGTAACTATTAATTATGATCAAACACATAATCAAAATTATTTACAAGTTTACACACCAGAAAACAATAAAAGTATAGCTATTGAGCCTATGACTTGCGCTCCAAATATTTTTAATCTTAAAGATGGTTTACTTAAACTTAACCCTAATGAAGAGTTTAATTTGAATATTAATATAGCTTATGCTCTAAAAAGTGAATAAAAAAACT
The DNA here is from genome assembly GCF_033723435.1 of Lutibacter sp. Lineage (GTDB taxonomy): Bacteria > Bacteroidota > Bacteroidia > Flavobacteriales > Flavobacteriaceae > Lutibacter. The sequence continues at coordinate 153,442 of NZ_JAWVXC010000006.1, forward strand.
CCAACTAAAAGTTGGAGTTTTTTATAAAATTTATGTTTTAAATTACTTTTTTGGATGAACCAACGTCATTTCATCAATTAAATTAGTTGCACCTGCATATTTATCAATTATAAATAAAACATAACGAATATCTACCATAATATTACGGCAAATATCTGCATCGTAATTATAATCACTCATTGTTCCTTCCCAAACTCTATCAAAATTCAATCCTATTAAATTTCCTTCAGCATCAATAGCTGGACTACCAGAGTTACCACCTGTTGTATGATTTGTTCCTAAAAAGTCCACTGGCATTTTTCCATTTTCTCCGTACGGTCCAAAATCTTTTGATTTATATAAATTTTGCAATTTTTGCGAAACATCAAACTCATAATCTCCTGGAACATATTTTTCCATCACTCCTTTTAAATGACTTACTGGCTCATAATAAACTGCATCTCTTGGCTCGTAACCTTTAACTTGCCCGTAAGTTACTCGTAAAGTGCCATTTGCATCTGGGAAAAATCGTTTATTTGGAAAAACTTCCATCAAAGCTTTCATATATTTTTTTTGAACCGCTGCTATTTTTAAGTTTATTTGTTGATAGGTTGGTTCAATTGTATTATAAAAAAGAGTATGTAATTCTATTCCAAACACATAAGCACTATCTTCATTTAAATTTTTGATTACTTCTTCTGGCGTTCCTGTTAATAACTCTTTAGCGCCTTCAAAACTTGTGAATTTAGTAGTAGCATAAATAGCAGTTGCTAAAGTGTTCATATCATTTTGTTTCATGTTTTCAGGAACATATTGTGAAGGAACATTTTTTGCATATAAACCAACTAATTTTTCAAAAACTGGTCTATCTACATCTGCACTGTAATTTTTATATTTTCCTTTAAAACTTTCTAAAAGATTTTTTCTTGCTCGTTCAAATGCAGGCGCTCCTCCTCTATTATAAGCTTGTTCTAATTGAAATGCTCTAAAAGTACTATTTAATAATTCTACATTTCTATAAGCCACTTCAATCCAATAATCACGAGCCAAAGCTACTTTTTCTATTTCTTTATATAGCTGTTCAAACTCTGGCAATAAAGATTTGTATCCTACCAAATCTTTAGCCTCAACTTCTTTAGCAAACTCTTTTTCTAAAGCCTGTTTTTTCTCAATTCCTTTAGATTTTTTGATTCCTTGATCTTCACCAATCCATTTTTTCCAATAATTAGCAATACTAGCATATTTTGAAGCATATTTTATTTTAATTGCTTCATCTTTTCGCATAAAACCGTCTACAATTTTTAATGCATTATCTCTAATTTCAATTTTTGCAGGGTTCAAAACGTTTACAATTTGATTTACAGCTACTGAAGGTAAATATTCATTTGTTCTTCCTGGAAACCCAAAAACTAAGGTAAAATCACCCTCCTTAACTCCATCTAAAGAGATTGGTAAATAATGTTTTGGAGTATATGGAACATTATCTTTTGAATATTCAGCAGGTTTATTATTTGCATCTGCATAAATTCTAAACATTGAAAAATCACCTGTATGACGTGGCCACATCCAATTATCCGTATCTGCTCCAAATTTTCCAATAGAAGAAGGTGGAGCACCAACCAAACGAATATCTTTAAAAACTTCCGTTATAAACAACAAGTATTGATTGCCTTTGTAAAACGATTTTACAAAAGCATTTTGCCAATCTTCTTTTTGGGCTGTTTTAGTAATTTTAGAAATGTTTTTCTGAATTATTTTCATTTTAGAAACCTCATCCATCGCATCTGTTACTCCAGCAAAAACTTCCTTCGTTACATCATCAATTCTTTTAATAAAAGTAACTGTCATACCAGGATTTGGTAGTTCTTCACTTTTATTCATTGCCCAAAATCCATCTTTTAAATAATCATGTTCAACTGAAGAATGTGATTGAATAGCGCCATAGCCGCAATGATGATTAGTTAATAAAAGTCCGCTTGGCGAAATAACTTCGGATGTACAACCTCCATTAAAATGCACCACAGCATCTTTTAAACTAGATTTGTTAACGCTATAAATATCTTCGGCAGTCATTTTACTACCTAACTGTTGCATTTCAGTTTCATTCATTCCTTCTAACAAAGAAGGAATCCACATGCCGCCTTGGATATCTTTAGTGTTTTTTATTACTTTATCTGTAGGAGTTTTAACTACTTGAGTAGTATCTTGGACTGTTTTACAGGATACTATCAAAAATGCCAATAATAAGCTTATTTTTAAATATTTCATTTTGTATTTGTTTAAATAACAAATATAAGTAACTAACCACAATTTTTTTTAGTTTTTAAAACTTAAAAACATGTAAATTAGCCAAAATTCAAGAAAATATGGATAATACACCGTTAATAACTCAAGATACTATTTCCTTCGGAATAATAATGTTTACTTTAGGCTTTGTTTTTTATACTTCTGCTAGTGAAAATAAAAACTGGAAAAAGTTTTACAAATTTGTTCCTGCCTTATTAATGGCTTATTTATTACCTGCAATTTTTACCTCTGCAGGAATTATAGCACCAGAATGGGAAACCGTTAATAAAGCAGGCGAAATAACCAAACACTCTTCAAAACTATATTATATTGCAAGTAGATTTTTACTTCCTGCAGCATTAGTTTTAATGACTTTAAGTATTGATTTAAAAGCAGTATTTAACTTAGGTCCAAAGGCTTTAATTATGTTTTTAACAGGAACCGTTGGAATTATTATTGGCGGACCAATAGCTATATTACTTATCTCTCACATATCTCCTGAAACTGTAGGTGGTGCTGGGCCAGATGCCGTTTGGAGAGGATTAGCAACTTTAGCAGGGAGCTGGATTGGTGGTGGCGCAAATCAGGCTGCAATGTTGGAAATATACGAATACAATCCTAAAAAATATGGTGGAATGGTTTTGGTTGATATTGTAGTAGCTAATTTATGGATGGCAATTATTTTAATAGGAATTGGAAAAACAAAAAAAATTGATAAATGGCTAAAAGCAGACACCTCTGCAATTGAAAAATTAAAAGAAAAAGTAGTTTCTTTTTCTTCAAAAATAACAAGAAATCCAACTTTATCAGATATGATAATTATTTTGGCCATAGCTTTTACAGTTGTTGGGATTTCCCACTTTGGAGCAAATGAAATATCTGCTTATTTAAAAAACACCTTTGAAGCTGTAAATAATAAAAGTTCTGCTCTATCATCATTCGGGTCTCAATTTTTTTGGATGATAAGTATTGCCACTTTTTTAGGTATAATTCTATCTTTTACTAAATTTAAATTATATGAAGGAGCCGGAGCGAGTAAAATAGGAAGCGTTTTTATTTACATTTTAGTGGCTACTATTGGTATGAAAATGGATTTAAGTAAATTATTAGATAACCCAGGAATTATATTTATTGGCTTAGTTTGGATGACTATTCATGCCGTTTTATTAATTATTGTAGCAAAACTTATAAAAGCACCTTTTTTCTTTTTAGCTGTTGGAAGTCAAGCTAATGTTGGTGGAGCTGCTTCTGCACCTGTGGTTGCTGCAGCATTCCATCCTTCACTTGCAACGGTTGGAGTTTTATTAGCCGTTTTTGGTTATGTAGTTGGAACTTATGGGGCTATGTTAACTGCTGAATTAATGCGAATTGTTGCTTCCTAAAAATTTCAAAAACCAAATAAAAATTAGATATTTGTAGCATAAAATTTAAACAATGAAAAAATTAATCGGTAGTTTACTAATTATTAGTATTTTAATTTCTTGCAATGGTAAAAAAAATGGTAACATGGTTGTTCATGGTACTATTGATGGACTTAAAAAAGGAACTGTTTACTTAGAGAAGTTAAAAGACACTACACTTGTTTCTGTAGATTCTGTTAGTTTAAACGGAACAAATACTTTTACATTAACCGATAATGTTGAAAGTCCAGAAGTATATAATTTAACCCTTAGTGAAAAACCCGATGAAACTATTTCATTTTTTGGTGAAAAAGGAGAAATTATCATTAATACTAAACTTTCAAAATTTGCTGTTGGTGCGAAAATTAAAGGCTCAAAAAACCAAGAATTGTTAGACGAGCACAAAGCAATGCTTAAAAAGTTTAATGATAAACAATTAGATTTAATAAAAGAAAAGTTTGATGCTCAAAAAAATAACGATTCTGAATTATTAGCCAAGATTGAAAAAGAAGAAAATGACTTAGTAAAACGAAAATATTTATACACTACTAATTTTGCCATTCAACATGGTAAATTTGAAGTAGCACCATATATTGCCTTAACGGATTTATACTATGCAAATGTTAAGCTTTTAGATACAGTAAATAAATCATTATCTAAAAAAGTAAAAAAATCAAAATACGGTTTAGAATTAAAAAAATTCATTAAAAACATTAAGAAAAACGAAAAATAAAATTTCATTTGTTTTTCGTTTTTTCCAATTTTATTTTCCTTTTTATATTAGTGTAACAAAATAGGCTAATAAACTACTTATTAGTTGAAATCAACAACTTGTGACTAAAGACCTTGAACATAAATTTATTTCTGAGTTTCAACAGAACCAGAATATAATACATAAAGTATGTAGAATTTATACAGACAATCAAGACGCACATAATGATTTATTTCAGGAAATTACTATTCAACTTTGGAAAGCATATCCAAAATTTAGAGGTGAAGCTAAATTAAGTACTTGGATGTATAGAATAGGTTTAAATACTGCAATAACACTATTTAGGAAGTCTAAAAGAAGTATTAAAACTCAAGATTTTGATTCTGTTTTACATAAAATAGAATCGTCAGATTATGATGATACAGAAGAAGAGCAACTTAAATTAATGTACAAAGCAATACATCAATTATCTGATATTGATAAAGGACTTATTTTTTTGTATTTAGAAGATAAAAATTACAAAGAAATTTCCGAAACATTAGGTATTTCTGAGGTAAATGCTAGGGTAAAAATGAACCGAATTAAAACGCGGTTAAAGAAAATATTAAATCCGTAAACTATGGATGAATTAGATTTATTAAAAAAAGACTGGAAGAAGCAAGAAGGAAGTTTTAAGGAATTATCCTATAAAGAAATTTATAATATTATTCATAAAAAATCTTCTTCTATTGTAAAATGGATTTTTATTATTTGTATTGCCGAATTTATTTTTTGGGGATTTCTTAATTTATTAATTCCTGATAGCTATTTTGAGGTTTATGAAAAATTACATTTAAAAACTATTATAAATTTTTCATACGTACTACATTATAGTGTTGTTATAGGCTTTATTTATCTTTTCTATAAAAATTATAACTCAATATGTGTAATTGATTCTACTAGTTTATTAATGAAAAAAATAATTAAAACACGTAAAACTGTTAATTATTATGTGTATTACAATATTATAATGACAATAATTCTATCTATTATCATTAACTTCATGATGTTTTCTGATGCTGATCTTTTAATTGAGGTTTTTAATCCTAATAACAAACCTATTAATGCTGATAAATTTTTCAATATTTTATTAATAGCACAAATTATTGCTTTAGTAGTTATGATAGGTATACTTTGGCTTTATTATAAAATTATTTATGGAATTTTATTAAAAAAATTAAATAAGAACTATAGAGAATTAGAAACTTTAGAATAATAATAAAGCCGAAGAAATTTCTTCGGCTTTTTTATGTTTTAATATTTTTTAATTGTTTTATATTCTATTGTCACCATCTAAAATATCCCCTATTCCTCCTAAAATACTACCTTCTCCTCTTCGCTTATTACCTGTTTGAGGTGCTAAAGCTAAAACTCTTCCAGCTAATCTACTAAATGGTAAAGACTGAATATATACGTTTCCTGGTCCTTTAAGGGTTGCAAAAAATAATCCTTCACCTCCAAATATGGTATTTTTAATACCTCCAACAAATTCAATATCATAATCAACATCTTTAGTAAAACCAACTATACAACCAGTATCAACTTTTAAAACTTCGCCTGGAGCTAATGTTTTTTTATGCATTGTTCCTCCCGCATGTACAAAAGCCAATCCATCACCTTCTAATTTTTCCATAATAAACCCTTCTCCTCCAAATAACCCTCTTCCTAATTTTTTTGAAAATTCAATACCAACAGAAACTCCTTTTGCTGCACATAAAAAAGCATCTTTTTGACAAATAAATTTTCCTTCAACTTCACTTAAATCAATAGGCACTATTTTTCCTGGATATGGAGCCGCAAAAGCAACTTTCTTTTTTCCTGAGCCTGCATTTGAAAAAATAGTCATAAATAAGCTTTCTCCTGTTAACAATCGCTTACCTGCGGAAAACAACTTGCCCATAATTCCTTCATTTTGATTAGAACCATCTCCAAAAATTGTATCCATTTTTACACCATCATTCATCATCATAAAACTACCTGACTCAGCAACAACACCCTCTTGTGGATCTAATTCAATTTCCACAAATTGCATTTCTTCTCCAAAAATTTGATAATCTATTTCATGTGCATTCATAATTTATTATTTTTTAGATTTTAACTTAACACTCCATTCAAATTCATAAGCAGAAACTTGGTCTCCTTGTTGATCAATTCCAACCGATTTCATTAAAATAGTTTGTCCTTCTCCTGTTTCTATAGTACTTTTTAAAGCATTATCAATTAACAAACCATCCGTACAAGTAAATGTTATTTTTCCAATTGCTTTTTTAGTAAAACTCCCTTTATGATTAGTAACTAACATAGAAATTGGTTTACCACTTTCTTTAATTTTTTTAATAACAATAGCACCTGTAGACAATTCTGCTGCCATAGATTGAACAGCAAAATACATGGATTTAAATGGATTTTTAGTTAGCCAATTATACCTTACAGTAACTTTAGAAAGTTCGTTATTTAATTCTTTTAACCTTACTCCACATAAATAAGCAGACGGTAAATTAAAGGTCAAAAACTTATTCATTTGCTTTATTGTAACATTCATATTCTTAATAATTATTGGCAACAAGTTAGTTAAAATATCAGTATTAAAAATTACTATTTTTTGTTAAATTTATGTTAAAATACAGTACTATGTGTTGCATAATACCATCTTTTGTACATATATTTGTATTGTATAATAACAAGTATAACACAATTATGATAACTACTAAAAATACAAGCACTGCTTTTTTAATACATATATCTGCATTGGCAAGTTATATTTTCCCTTTTGGTGGTGTAATTGCACCTTTAATAATTTGGCAAGTTAAAAAGGATGAAAGCAACTATATAGATGAACAAGGTAAAGCTGCAGTAAATTTTAATTTAAGTTTTGCCCTTTATTCATTTGTAGCTGGTTTAACAGCATTTTCAACATTCTTTTTCCATTTTCCAAATTTTATTGGATTATTTGGAAGCGTTTCATTAGTGGCTATTATATCTATAATTAGATTAATATTAATTATTATAGCAGCCATTAAAGTAAACAACAACGAATATTTTAAATATCCGTTAACTATACAATTTATAAAATAACACATTGCTTTTAATCTAAAAAGTTAACATTTATGAAGATAGAAAACACAAAAGCACAAATGCGAAAAGGCGTTTTAGAGTATTGCATATTATCCTTATTACAAAATGATGATGCTTATACCTCTGAAATACTTTCGCAGCTAAAAGATGCAAAATTATTAGTTGTGGAAGGAACCATTTATCCTTTATTAACACGACTAAAAAATGCAGGATTGCTCAGCTACAGATGGGAAGAATCTACTTCTGGCCCACCTAGAAAATACTATGCATTAACCGAAACTGGAAAACTATTTTTAAAAGAATTAAATACCACTTGGAGTGCATTAGTAGAAGCCGTAAATTTAGTAACTACCAATAAATCAGCAAAAAAATGAACAAAACAATAAATATAAATTTAGGAGGTATCTTTTTTCATATTGATGAAGTAGCATATCAAAAACTAAAACGCTATTTAGATGCCATTAGAAAATCATTAAGTGATGATCCTCAAGGACAAGATGAGATCATTAATGATATTGAACATAGAATTGGTGAATTACTTTCCGAAAGAATTACCAATGATAGACAAGTAATTAATGAAAATGACATTGATGAAATTACTAAAATTATGGGGAAACCTGAAGATTATTTAGTAGATGAAGAATTATTTGAAGATGAGTCTAATACAAAAAGAGGTTCAAATACAAATACCAAAAAGCTTTTTAGAGACGGAGATGATAAATTTTTAGGTGGTGTATGCTCAGGATTAGCACATTATGTTGGTATTGAAGTAATTTGGATGCGTATTATTTGGTTAATTCTTTTATTTGGATTTGGGATAGGATTTTTAATTTATCCTTTACTATGGATTTTAATTCCTCAAGCAGAAACAACTGCCGAAAAATTACAGATGAAAGGTGAGCCTGTTAATATTGATAATATTGAACGTAAAATTAGAGAAGAATTAAGTGGTGTTACTTCAAAAGTAAAAAAAGGGGTAAATGATGTAACAGAAACTGTTAAAAGTTCCGAATTTCAAAACAAAGCTAAATCAGGGTTGCAAGAGTTAATTGATACTCTAGGCAAAATAATACTTGCTATTTTAAATGTTTTTGGGAAATTTATTGGAGCTATTTTAATACTAATTGCAGCAATAACTTTATTAGTATTAATTTTTGGAGCTTTTTCTTGGGGAAGCATTGAAATAATGGGGTTTGGAAACACCTATAATCATATTCCTCTTTTTATTCATAACGGAATACTTCCGCCTTGGTTACTAATTGTTTTTGTTTTTATTGCTATCGGAATTCCTTTTGTGGTATTGTTTATGTTAGGATTAAGAATTCTTTCAAACAATGTAAAATCATTTAGCACTACTACCAAATTATCTTTACTAGGAGTATGGATTATAGCTTTATTAGGGTTAGGTTTTGCTGCCGTAAATTTTGCTACTCAAACTGCATATAGAGGTGCTTTTAACTCCACTGAAGAACTACATACTGCAGCAGTAGATACGTTAAAAATTAAAATGTTAAGTGATGAAAACTTATCAAATAACCAAGAACTACGTAAAAGATATAATCCAGAATTAGTATACGATAATGAAATTCAGAAATTATATTCTTCAAGAATAAATCTTGATATTAAACCTACTGAAAATGCAACAGGATATTTAAAAATTAGAAAAAATTCGGAAGGTAATAATAGATTAAATGCTAATAATACAGCTGAAAAAATAGAATATAAATACAATTTAAGCAATAACAATTTATTGCTAAATGGCTATTTTTTAAGCGATGTTGAAAACCAGTTTAAAAAACAAGTTGTTGATATTACAGTTTATTTACCTATAAATTCAGTGGTTTATTTAGATAAATCTACAAGAACCTTTTTAGATGATGTAGATAACATTCAAAATATTTATGATGGCGATATGCCAAAACATTATTATAAAGTTGAAGAAGAAGGATTAAAGTGTTTAGACTGTGACCCAAGTATTTTTGGCGAACCATATAAAAATAAAAACAATCATTTCAAATTAAATCTCGATGAAAATGGTTTAAAAATTAAAGTGAAAGATGGCGATAAAAAAGCAGACATAAAAATTGATCAAAACGGAATAAATATCGATTAACAATCTATTCATCCTAATAATTTAACAACTCAACCTAAAAATATTTATTTACTTCAACAATATATATACTTTTAAAACATTAAAAATCTAACTTATGAAAACAATCACCAAATTAGTTGCAATGCTTGTGGTTTTATTTTCCACTACTTCATGTTTTATCGATGGATTTACAGGCATTAGAGGAAATCAAAATGTGATAAGTGAAAACAGAACTATTGACTCAAAATTTAATGAAATTGATATTCAGCAAGGTATAAAACTATACTTAACACAAGGAAATTCAAATAGTTTAAAAGTGGAAGCTGATGAAAACATTATGGAACTTTTAGTTACGGAAGTAAAAAATAATCAACTAAAAATTTACTTCAAAAAAAATGTATACAAAGCAAAAGCACGAAATGTATATTTAACAACAAACTCTATTTCAAGTATAGATGCTTCAAGCGGTTCTTATGTAAAATCTGAAAATACTTGGCAATCTACTAACTTGCAAATTCATACAAGTAGCGGTAGTTCCGTTAGATTTCATGTAAATGCTGATGAAATTAGTTGTTCTGCATCTAGTGGATCAAACATTAGATTATATGGAAAAACCAATAACCTTTCCGTAAAAGCCAGTAGCGGAAGCTCTATTGATGCAGATGAATTAAATAGTGTAGATACTTATGCAAAAGCTAGTAGCGGAGCAAGTATAAATGTTAATGTATCTGGGAAATTAACCGCAAAAGCTAGTAGTGGTGGCGATGTAGATTATGAAGGAAATCCTACAACAATAGATAAAGATACCTCTTCAGGAGGTAGTGTAAATCAGAGCTAATTCCAATTTATATATTTAAATTGTTAAAGCCAGTTCAACTTGTTTGAGCTGGTTTTTTTAGTTAATTAAATTGTTAAATAATGATATCTGTCAACATAATTCATCTATAGTTAACTACCTTTACCACTATTTTAATCCATATAAATAATATACATGTCACAAAAAAATAAAGATGTCCATACATTTCATATTCCCGTAATGGGGCTGGCTTTTACTATTGACAGTCCAATTAAGGTAGCAAAATATGGTATATCTTCTGTAATTTCTATTGTAGATGATTTTATTATAGAAAAAATGAACGAGCATTATTCAAATAAATTTAAACTTCCGTTTACGGCAATTTCAACAAAAATTGAAGATTATAGAGCTAAAAGAATAACATCATACCTTAATACTGTTGATACCATTGTTAAAGAAACTTTTGAAAACTTAAAAAAGAATTTTGAAGAAAAAAATGATGAGTTAGAAAAATATATAAATCTATTTCCAAATTTTTCAGAATTAAAACAAAGTTTTAATGAAACATTTAAAAATAACACCTTAAAAGAAGATGTTAGCAAATGGATTCAAGAAAACTTGAATCTTGGAAGTATTGATGTTAACATAATGACCAAAATTGATAAAACTAATTATGTAAAAAATACGCCATTACCTTTAAAATTTAATGATGCACATGCAGCGTTACGAGGTTTTGCCAATAGTAATTTAGAGTCATCTGTGGTTTTATCTGCTGGTATGAATCCAAGGTTATATGGTTATTTTGAAGAGTTTGAAGATTTTTATCCAACTAAAGAAAACTACTTAAAAAAGAAAATTATATTAAAAGTTAGTGATTATCGTTCGGCATTAATTCAAGGTAAATTTTTAGCAAAAAAAGGTATTTGGATTTCAGAATACAGAATTGAATCGGGCTTAAATTGTGGTGGACACGCATTTGCTTCTGATGGTTATTTATTAGGACCCATTTTAGATGAATTTAAAAATAATAAAGAAACACTTACAAAAGATATTCACTCTATTTTACAAAACGCCTTACATAACAAAGGTAAACATGTTCCTGAAGAACCATTAGAACTTAAAATTACTGTTCAAGGTGGTGTTGGAACTGCAGAAGAGCATGAATTTTTATTAGATAATTACAATTTAGATTCTGTAGGCTGGGGATCCCCTTTTTTATTAGTGCCAGAGGCAACAACTGTTGACAAAAATACCATCAAAAAATTAGAACTAGCTAAAGAAAAGGATTTGTATTTAAGTAATATTTCTCCATTAGGAGTACCTTTTAACAGTTTAAAAGGTAATGCAAACGAAGTTATACGTGATTATAAAATTGCAAATAATAAAGCAGGAAGTTCTTGTCCTAAAAAATTTCTAGTTTCAAATTCAGATTTTTCAGATAAACCTATTTGTACTGCTTCAAAAAAATATCAAAATTTAAAATTACAAGCCTTAAAAGAATCTGATATTGATGAAAATGAATACACAAAAAAAGAAAATCAAATTACCGTTAAATCTTGCTTATGTGAAGGTTTGGCTAGTGCTGCTTTAATAGATAATAATATAATACAAAAAGGTGAAGATAATGGTGTTGCTATTTGCCCTGGACCAAATATGGCTTATTTTTCAAAAGAAATTTCTTTAAAAGAAATGGTTGATCATATTTACGGAAAGGCGAATGTAATTGCAACCAATAACCGACCACATATGTTTATTAAAGAACTATCGCTATATATTGATTATTTTTCGAATAAAGTAAATGAAGTAAAAGAATCTATATCCGTAAAACAAGAAAAGTATTTAACTAATTTTCAAAATAATCTAAATGATGGTATAGCATATTATCAACGTTTATTTTCAGATTTTGAATTTAATAAAGTTACTTTACTTGAGGAGCTAAATACTTTACAACAAAATTTATTTGATATTAAAATACCTGTTTTAGTTAAAGCATAAAAAAAAGACCAATTCAATTTTATTGAATTGGTCTTTTAAAATATTTGTGAGCCACATTTAAAATCGGAAAGGGTTTTGTTTTCTAATATTTTTAAAGTGCTGTCTCTTACTTCTGCCATTAAAATATTTAAACTACACTCATCTTCACTGGTACAATCATCGCAACGTTCGTAATAGTTTAAACTAACACAAGGCAACATAGCAATAGGTCCTTCAAGAATTCGTATTACTTCAGAAATTTTAATTTCATCTGAATTTTTACGTAAATAATATCCTCCGCCTTTACCCTTTTTAGATGCTAGAATTCCGTTTTTCTTTAAACTTAACAAAATACTTTCTAAAAATTTTTGAGAAATATTTTCGGAAACGGCTATCTCAGAAATTAACACAGGAATATTATTTTCTTTGTTAGCTAAATAACTTAACGCCTTTAAACCATATTTTGTCTTTTTGGAAAGCATGTATTAAAAATACAAATTTTAATTTAAGTTTTAGGTAAAAAAACTTCAGCCATCATACAACGAGCACTACCTCCACCACAAGCTTCAATAGTATCTACATTGCTATATAAAATAGTTGCATGTTTTTCTAAAACAGCTATTTGATTCTTAGTTAGACATTTATAAGCCGATTCACTCATAACAATATATTCTTTGTTATTATCACCATAAATGCTTAACATATTTCCAGCAAAATTATTTACTTGAGCTTCTGTAATATCTATAATTTCTTTACCATCTTCTTTTAAATGATTAATTAAATTTCTTCGCTCTTTTTTATCATCAATACAAGATAAACAAACCACTGCAAAATTAGGCGCCACACACATCATAACATTAGTATGATAAATTTCCATTCGCTGGTCATTTACAGTTTGATAAGCTTTAAAAATAATTGGTGTATATTCAAAGTCTTCACAAAACTCAATTAGCAAATCTTCATCTGCTCTTGGAGATAATGCACAATATGCCTTTTTATTAACTCTATCTAACACTAAACTTCCTGTTCCTTCTAAAAATAAATCATCCTCTTCTGCAGAAGTATAATCATAAAAGTTATTGATTGAAAATCCTTTCTCTTCTAAAATATCAAAAACATCTTCTCTTCTTTCCAATCTTCTATTTTCTGCAAACATTGGATACAAACCAACTGCACCATCTTGATGAAAAGAAACCCAATTATTAGGAAAAATAGAATCTGGTGTATTTGGTTCTATAGTATCTTCTACAACTATAACATTTACACCAACGTTTCTTAATTTAGCTACAAAATTATCAAATTCTTCTTTAGCTTTATTTTGGACTGTTGATGGCAAAATATTGTCTAGCACCTTTTGATAATAATTATTTACGGCTGTTTGCTCATTCATTCTAAAGGCAACTGGCCTAATCATTAAAATAGTATTGGATGCTTGTTTCATCATAAATTATTTTTTATTCTCTTTCTAATGGTAACGTTGAACAACGTAATAATCCTTCTTGTTTGGCTATTTCAGCATATGGAATTTCTTCAACCTTAAATCCATTTTCTCTTAACCAAGTATTTAACCGTGTAAAATTCTTTTCCGAAACAATTACTTCTTCTGAAATGGAAAACACGTTTGAATTCATGTTATACATTTCATCTTTAGTGATTTCAAAAATATTACTTTTTCCAAACAAATTGACTAAATAATTATAATCTTCTTCTAACAAAAAACCATTTTTATGAAGTATTGCTTTATTTTTTCCAATTGGCTGAAAACAACAATCTAAATGTAATGCATTTTCTTTTGGATTTGTAGATTTACGCAATTCAAAAGATTTCACTTTTTTGTTTGGAAACTTTTTCACAAAATAATCGACTGCTGCTTTATTTGTACGAGCAGTAATCTGATCTGGGTAATCAGGCGCAGTATAAGTTCCAATAAATAAATGTTCATTCCAAGGCATAATATCTCCTCCTTCAACGTGCACTTCTTCGGGAAGTGTTACTATTTTAGTTGAATCAATTTTATTTAAAACATGTTCAATTGCTTGTAATTCATCAATTCTATCTGGTAAAATATTAGATTTAAAAAACAAATCATCAATTACAAAACCAATGTCTCGTGCAAAAATTTGATTCACATTTTCTAATATTTCTGGTCTATATACTTTAACATTATGTTCTACAAGAACTGCATTAAATGCATCCATTTCAGCAATCATATCTTTTTCATCAGGATATGTTCCTGCTAAAACATGTTGTTTAGATTTTGGGTCGTAACAATCTTCTGGTTTTGGAATTGGTCCATTATCATTTGCAATTCCTAATATTACTGACTTTAAACTTGAAGTTTCGTTTTCTATTTTTAAAGGGATAATACTCATATTATATAAAAATAGTTTTTATATTTAAAAAACAAAAAAAGCCAAAATTCATTGGCTTTTTTGTTCTTATCTGTTATTAATTGAAGTATATTTTCTTAAATTCTCACCAATATATAATTGACGTGGGCGACCAATTGGTTCATGATTTAAACGCATTTCTCGCCATTGAGCAATCCAACCTGGTAATCTACCAATTGCAAACATAACGGTAAACATTTCAGAAGGGATACCTAATGCTTTGTATATTATTCCTGAGTAAAAATCAACATTTGGATATAATTTTCTACTAACAAAGTACTCATCTTTTAAAGCTACTTCTTCTAAATGTTTGGCAATTTTTAATGCTGGATCGTTCACATTTAAATCTGCAAGTACTTCATCTGCTGCCGATTTAATAATACGAGCTCTTGGATCGAAATTTTTGTAAACTCTATGTCCAAATCCCATTAATCTAAACGGATCATCTTTATCTTTTGCTTTTAAAATATATTTTTCAACATCTCCTCCATCATTCTGAATTTGCTCTAACATTTCTATAACTGCTTGATTTGCTCCTCCATGAAGTCTTCCCCATAATGCCGAAACTCCAGCTGAAATAGAGGCAAATAATCCTGCTTCTGAAGAACCAACAATTCTAACTGTTGATGTAGAACAATTTTGCTCATGATCTTCGTGCAATATTAATAATTGATCTAATGCTTTAATAATAATAGGATTTTGTACGTATTTTTCAGTAGGAATTCTAAATAACATTTGCATGATATTTGAAATATAATCTAATGAATTATCTGCATAATTTAACGGAGTTCCTTTATTTTTACTATGAGCCCAAGCTGCTAAAACTGGAAATTTAGCTAATATTTTAACAATAGCATTGTACATTTCACTTTCAGAATTTATATCAACTGTAGCTGGATTAAATGCTGTTAATGCACTTGTTAAAGAAGAAAGCATTCCCATTGGATGAGCAACCTTTGGAAAACCATCAATAATATCTTTTATTTCTTCATTTAATAAAGAATGAGATTTAATATCTTTTTCAAATTTATTGAACTGTTCTTTTGTTGGTAAATTTCCAAAAATAATTAAATAAGCTACTTCCAAAAAATTAGAATTTGCTGCCAAATCTTCTATAGCATAACCTCTATATCGTAAAATTCCTTCTTCCCCATTCAAAAAAGTTATTTCACTTTTACAAGATCCTGTGTTTTTGTATCCTGAATCTAAAGTTATAATACCATTTGTTGCACTTCGTAATGATTTTATATCGATTGCTATTTCATTTTCAGAGCCTCTTAAAATTGGAAATTCAAATTTTTTCCCATCTATTTCTAATATTGCCTTTTCACTCATTGTCTATTTATTTAAATTAAAAATCCGTACGAAAATACGAAAATTAAAGGTCTTTTTAAAATGTAACTACTAATAAATATTCATAAAAAAAACACCACTAAAAGTGGTGTTTTTTTAAATAATTATAACTAAAATTTAATTGGCATGAACCATATCTTCTATCATCTTAGTTGTTAATGATTTTGGTCTTTCTAATGAATAACCCAAAGCTCTATCCCAAATAATATTAGATAATACGCCTAATGAACGTCCTATTGCAAATAATACAGTATAAAAATCGTATTGAGTTACACCATAATGCCATTGAACAACACCTGATTGTGCATCTACATTTGGCCAAGGGTTTTTAGCTTTACCATGTTCTCTTAAAATATCTGGAACTACTTTATATAAAGCAT
Source organism: Lutibacter sp. (assembly GCF_033723435.1). Taxonomy (GTDB): domain Bacteria; phylum Bacteroidota; class Bacteroidia; order Flavobacteriales; family Flavobacteriaceae; genus Lutibacter. The sequence continues at coordinate 169,918 of NZ_JAWVXC010000006.1, forward strand.
CTACATATTTAAATAAGTCATCTTCAGGTAAGTGTTTTAAACAAAACTCTCTTTGAACTGAATATCTAGGGTCTGTTTTACGTAAAACAGCATGACCGTATCCTGGTATTACTTGTCCGCTATTTAAAGTATCCCAAACATATTTTTTCATTTCTTCTTCAGATGGTAACTTACCTCCCATTTGTTCTCTTAATCCTTGAAGCCAACGAAGTACTTCTTGATTTGCTAAACCATGTAAAGGACCTGCTAAACCATTAATCATTGCTGAGTTAGCATAATAAACATCTGATAACGAACTTGCAACTAAATGTCCAGTATGTGCACTTACATTTCCACTTTCGTGATCTGCGTGTATAATAAAGTACATTCTTGAAACGTCATCATAAGGTTTATCTTTACCCATCATATATGCAAAATTTGCTCCTAAATCTAAAGTTGGATCTGCATATCGATGTCCTTTTTCTGGATGGTATAATTTATTATAAATATAAGCTCCAATTAAAGGCATTTTAGCTAATAAATTAGTTGCATCTTCATAAGTTGCATCCCAATAATCCATTTTGCTCATACCTTGTTTATATTTTATGTTAAAAAGAGATTCTCTTTCTAAACTCATAACTGCAGCCGATAAAATTGCCATTGGACTACTTTCACTTGGAAAAGCATCAATTACATCTTTAACGTATTGAGGAATTGTTCTTCTATTATTAAAATCTACCATTAAATCTTCTACTTCTTTTTGAGTAGGCATATCTCCTGTTAGTAATAAATAATACAATCCTTCTACATAAGGCATTTCTGCTCCTTTTGGTTTAGGTAATTTTTCTAAAACTTCTGGTAGAGTAAAACCTCTGTATCTAATTCCTTCCATAGGATCTAAATATGAGATATCTGTAACTAAACTTTTAATACCTCTCATTCCACCTATAATTTGTGAAACCTTTACTTGGTCAACAACGCTATCTCCAAACTCCTTTACTAACCTTGCTGTTTTTGGGCGTTGAACTTGAATTTTTTCATACAATTTATCTTTTAAACCGCTCATAATTCTGTTTTTTTTATGTTATTTTTCTACAATCTTCTCAAAGTTAATAAGTTATACCTCTGAAAAAGATGATAAATATCATATTATACTTTTAATTTTAGTAACTTTTGATACTAATAGAAACAAAATTTATACGTAAATAAGAAAGCCAGCATTGAATAATGCTAGCTTTATATAAATTATATAATTAATTGAATATTAGATTTTAAACGCTGCTTTTTGTGGAAAAAATGCGGTATCACCTAATTCCTCTTCAATTCGAAGTAACTGATTGTATTTTGCAATTCTATCTGTTCTTGAAGCTGAACCTGTTTTAATTTGCCCAGTATTTAAAGCAACTGCTAAATCTGCAATAGTAGTATCTTCTGTTTCACCTGATCTATGAGAAATAACACAAGTGTAACCTGCATTATGAGCCATATTAATAGCTGCAATAGTTTCCGTTAAAGTTCCTATTTGATTTAGTTTAATTAATATTGAGTTTGCAGATCCTTCTTTTATACCTCTAGATAATCTTTCAACATTAGTTACAAATAAATCATCTCCAACAATTTGAACTTTATTACCAATGGTTTCATTTAATAATTTCCATCCATTCCAATCATCTTCAGCCATACCATCTTCAATAGATATAATAGGATATTTTTCAGATAACTCTTTTAAATAAGCTACTTGTTCTGCTGAATTTCTAACTGCTCCATTTTCTCCTTCAAATTTTCTATAATCATATTTGCCATCAACATAAAATTCTGAAGATGCTGGATCAAGTGCAATCATTACTTCTTCTCCTGCTTTATAACCTGCTTTTGTAATTGCTTTTATTACTGTTTCAAGTGCATCTTCAATACCATCAAAGTTTGGAGCAAAACCTCCTTCATCTCCAACTGCTGTACTTAAACCTCTATCTTTCAATACTTTTTTAAGATTATGAAAAATTTCTGTTCCCATTTTTATAGCTTGGGTGAAATTTTTTGCCATTACTGGCATAATCATAAACTCTTGAAAAGCAATAGGTGCGTCAGAATGCGAACCTCCATTTACAATATTCATCATTGGTACTGGTAGAGTATTTGCACTAACTCCCCCAATATATCTGTATAATGGCAAATTAAGCTCATTGGCTGCTGCTTTTGCAACTGCAAGTGAAACACCTAAAATAGCATTAGCACCTAATTTAGCTTTATTTGTCGTACCATCTAGTTCAATTAAAAAATTGTCAATTTCATTTTGTTCAAAAATAGAATAACCAACTATTTCTGGAGCAATTATAGTATTTACATTATTTACAGCTGTTAAAACTCCTTTACCCATATAATCTTTTCCACCATCGCGTAATTCTACAGCTTCATGCTCACCAGTTGAAGCGCCAGATGGCACAGCTGCTCTACCCAAAACTCCATTTTCAGTCACCACATCAACCTCAACAGTTGGATTTCCTCTTGAATCAAAAATTTGACGTGCATGAACACTTAATATTATACTCATTTTATTATTGTTTAAAATTATTTTTCTGTGTTTCAAAGTTACAAAATAAGTCTTAATTAGGCTTTATTTTGAAAGTGATTGTACGATAACGTTTTCGAATATTTTCAAAAATAAATACGCTTAAATTGAATATTCTTTAAATTTAATTTGATTTTTTATAAGTAATAATATTTTCAATAAATTGATCAAATAAATAGGAAGAGTCATGTGGTCCAGGATTAGCTTCTGGATGGTATTGAACTGAAAAACAATTTTTATGTTTCATTTTCATTCCTGATAAAGTATTATCATTTAAATGAATGTGTGTAATTTCAAATTCCTCGTTTTTTTCAACTTCTTCTTTATTCACAACAAAACCATGGTTTTGAGAAGTGATTTCTCCTTTCCCTGTTATTAAATTTTTAACTGGATGGTTTATACCTCTATGCCCGTTATGCATTTTGTAGGTTGAAATTCCATTTGCCAAAGCAATAATTTGATGCCCTAAACATATTCCAAATAAAGGTAAATCTCTTTTTAAAATTTCACGAGTAAGTTCTTGAGCTTCTTTTAATGGAGTTGGATCTCCTGGACCATTCGACAAAAAATAACCATCAGGTTTAAAGGCTTCTAAATCTTCAAAAGACGCATTGTATGGAAACACTTTAATATAACAATCCCTTTCCGCCAAATTCATTAAAATGCTCTTTTTAATTCCTATATCTAACGCTGCAATTTTATATTTGGCATTTTCATCTCCAAAAAAGTAAGGCTTTTTAGTTGATACTTTCGAAGCCAATTCTAATCCATCCATAGACGGAATAAGTTTTAATTCCTTTTTTAATTTTTGCAGGTCAGTTTCTGTTGAAATTACAGCATTCATGGCTCCTTTATCTCTAATATATCTAACCACTGCACGTGTGTCAATATTTTGAACAGCCATAACTTGTTGTTCGTTAAAGTAGTTTTCTAAAGAATCATCTGAATTTGCTCGTGAAGGATTATAATTAAAATTTTTACAAACTAAACCTGCAATTTTTATGGAGTCGGATTCATTTTCATTTTTATTAACTCCGTAATTACCAATATGGGCATTAGTTGTAAGCATTATTTGCCCATAATAAGAAGGGTCTGTAAATACTTCTTGATAACCTGTTACGCCAGTGTTAAAACAAATTTCACCAAATGCAGTTCCATCTTTCCCTATGGATGTTCCTTCAAAAACAGTTCCGTCTTCTAATAATAAAATAGCTTTTTTTTGCTGTTTGTATTTCATAAAATAAATATTGTTACAATTTAAATATTCAAATATAAAAAAAAGGATAAACTAAAAATTTAGCTTATCCCTTTTGTATGAGTTAATAATTAACATTAATTATCTTTCTTTTCATCTTCAGTAGTTTCTTCAACTTTAGTTTCGGTAGCTTTAGCTTCAGTAGCTTTTGATTTACCTCTACGTGTTGTTTTCTTTTTCTTTTTACTGTTTGGATTGTACGTTGTATTATAATCTACTAATTCAACCATAGCCATAGAAGCATTATCTCCTTGACGATTACCTAATTTTATAATACGTAAATATCCACCTGGACGATCTGCAATTTTTACTGAAACTTCTTTAAACAATTCAGTAACTGCATATTTGTTTTTTAAATAACTAAATACAACTCTACGGTTATGAGTAGTATCTTCTTTTGATTTTGTAATCAATGGTTCAACATAAACTCTTAAAGCTTTTGCTTTAGCAACCGTTGTATTAATACGTTTGTGTTCTATTAATGAACAAGCCATATTAGCTAACATTGCTTTCCTATGAGCAGATTGTCTTCCTAAGTGATTAAATTTCTTTCCGTGTCTCATCTCTTATGCTTTACTAATTAAAACTTTCGTTTTAAATTAATCTTTATCTAATTTATATTTACCTAAATCCATTCCAAAATTTAATCCTTTATTATGAACTAGTTCATCAAGTTCTGTTAAAGATTTTTTTCCGAAATTACGGAATTTCATTAAGTCATTTTTGTTGAAGGATACTAAGTCTCCTAAAGTATCAACCTCAGCAGCTTTTAAACAGTTTAAAGCTCTTACTGATAAGTCCATATCTACCAATTTAGTTTTTAATAATTGGCGCATATGTAATGATTCTTCATCATATGTTTCAGTTTGAGCAATTTCATCAGCTTCTAAAGTAATGCGTTCATCAGAGAATAACATAAAATGATGAATTAATATTTTAGCTGCTTCTGTTAAAGCGTTTTTAGGTGTTATTGAACCATCTGTAGTGATATCAAAAATTAGTTTTTCATAATCTGTTTTTTGTTCAACACGATAGTTTTCAATAGAGTATTTTACATTTTTAATTGGTGTATAAATTGAATCTGTAAAAATTGTACCTAAAGCTACTCCTGATTTTTTATTTTCTTCTGCAAGAACAAATCCTCTACCTTTTTCAATGGTAATTTCAAAATCTAATTTCACTGATTTCTCCATATTACAAATTACCAAGTCATGATTTAATACTTGGAAACCTGAAATATATTTTTGCAAATCTCCAGCAGTTAATTGCTCTTGATTTGTAATAGAAATATTTACAGTTTCTCTATCTGAATCTTCAATTTGTTTCTTAAAACGAACTTGTTTTAAGTTCAAAATAATTTCAGTAACATCTTCAACAACTCCTTTTATTGTTGAAAATTCATGTTCTATACCTTCAATACGAAGAGATGTTATTGCAAACCCTTCTAATGAAGATAATAGCACCCTTCTTAAAGCATTACCAACAGTTAAACCAAAACCTGGTTCTAATGGACGAAATTCAAATCTACCTTGAAAATCGGTAGAATCAATCATAATTACTTTATCTGGTTTTTGAAAATTTAAAATTGCCATAATTGAATTGGTATCTTTAAAATTATTTAGAGTATAACTCTACGATTAATTGTTCTTTAATGGTTTCTGGAATTTGAATTCTTTCAGGTACACTAACAAAGTTCCCTTGTTTAGTTTCTGAATTCCATGATAACCATTCGTAAACGTCAGATCTACCTGCAAGTGAATCTTCAATAGCAACTAACGATTTTGATTTTTCTCTTACTGCAACAACATCTCCTGCTTTTAATGAATAGGATGGAATGTTAACAATATCTCCATTAACTGTAATGTGACGGTGAGAAACTAATTGACGGGCTCCACTTCTACTTGGAGCAATACCTAAACGATAAACAACGTTGTCTAAACGAGATTCACAAAGTTGTAATAAAATTTCACCAGTAATACCTTTACTACTTGATGCTTTTTTAAATAAATTAGAAAATTGTTTTTCTAAAATACCATAGGTATATTTAGCTTTTTGTTTTTCGGCTAACTGGATTGCGTATTCAGATTTTTTACCTCTACGTCTGTTATTTCCATGTTGCCCTGGAGGATAATTTCTTTTTTCAAAAGCTTTATCATCTCCAAAAATTGCTTCTCCAAATTTACGAGCAATTTTAGTTTTTGGTCCTGTATATCTTGCCATTTTTTATTATTAATGATAGGGATTATGAATTAAGGCTGTCCTTCGATAATCATTAAATCCTATCGGTTAAAATTTAATTATACTCTTCTTCTTTTCGGAGGTCTACATCCATTATGTGGCATTGGCGTAACATCAATAATTTCAGTTACTTCAATTCCTGCATTATGAATAGATCTTATTGCAGACTCTCTACCGTTTCCTGGTCCTTTTACAAATACTTTAACTTTTCTCATTCCAGCTTCGTGTGCAACTTGTGCACAATCTTCTGCTGCTAATTGAGCTGCATAAGGTGTGTTTTTTTTAGAACCTCTAAAACCCATTTTACCTGCTGAAGACCAAGATATTACTTCTCCTTTTTTATTAGTAAGAGAAATAATAATATTGTTAAATGAAGCGGTAACATGTGCTTCACCAACTGTCTCAACAATAACTTTACGCTTTTTTGAACTAGATTTCGCCATTTTCTTTAGTTATTATTTAGTTGCTTTTTTCTTATTAGCTACGGTTTTACGTTTACCTTTTCTGGTTCTAGAATTGTTTTTAGTTCTTTGACCTCTTAATGGTAAACCTGATCTGTGACGAATACCTCTGTAACATCCTATATCCATTAAACGTTTAATGCTTAATTGAATTTCGGAACGTAATTCTCCTTCAATTTTAAAAGAACCAACTTGTTCCCTTATATTATGAATTTCATCATCCGTCCAATCTTGAACTTTTGTGTTTTCGTCAACTTTTGCTGCAGCTAAAATTTCTTTAGCTCTACTTTTTCCAATTCCGAAAATATAGGTTAATGCTATAACCCCTCGTTTATTTTTTGGAATATCAATACCTGCTATTCTTGCCATAATTATCCTTGTCTTTGTTTAAATCTAGGATTCTTTTTATTGATTACATATAATCTGCCTTTTCTACGCACAATTTTGCACTCGGCACTTCTCTTTTTTACTGATGTTCTAACTTTCATCGGTTTAATACTTTAATATCTGTAAGTAATTCTTGCTTTTGATAAATCATACGGACTCATTTCTAACTTCACTTTATCTCCAGGTAAAAGTTTAATATAATGCATACGCATTTTACCCGAAATATGTGCAGTTACCACATGTCCGTTTTCCAACTCTACACGAAACATTGCATTAGACAAAGCTTCAGTAATTGTTCCATCTTGTTGTATGGCTGGTTGTTTTGCCATTATATAGCTGATTTTCGTTTAGTTCCTTTTTTCATTAAACCATCATAATGACGATTTAGTAAATGAGAGTTAATTTGTTGAATGGTATCAATTGCAACTCCTACCATAATTAACAATGAGGTTCCTCCATAAAATAATGCCCAAGAATGTGTTATTCCAAAATTAATAACAATAGATGGCAAAATAGCTACTAATGCTAAAAATATGGATCCTGGAAATGTTATTAATGACAAAATACGATCTAATAATTCAGCAGTATCTTTTCCTGGTCTAATTCCAGGTATAAATCCACCACTTCGTTTTAAATCATCTGCCATTTTGTTTGTTGGAATAGTAATTGCTGTATAAAAATAACTAAATATTATAATTAAAAAAGCAAATAATAAGTTATACCAAACTCCAAACATATTTCCAAATTCAAGTCCAATAGACTTAATAATTTGATTATCTGATCTTCCTAATAATGCAGGCGCAAACATAATTGCTTGTGCAAATATTATCGGCATTACACCAGAAGAATTTAATTTTAATGGAATATAATCTCTTGCTCCGGCAACACTTTTAATATTACCAGCAACAGATTTTCTTGCATACTGAACCGATATTCTTCTAACTGCAGTAACTAAATATACACTTATCAAAATTACTAAGAACCATACTACAATTTCAATTAAAATCATAATTAATCCTCCATTTGAAGCGGTAACTTTAGAAACAGCCTCTTGAAAGAATGCACCTGGAAAACGAGCAATAATACCAATCATAATTAATAACGAAATACCGTTACCAATACCTTTATCTGTAATTTTTTCACCAAGCCACATAGCAAAAATAGTACCCGCAGTTAACACAACCATAGAGGTTAACCAAAACATAGTTCCACTAATGTAAAATGCTGATGAAGGAATTAATTGATAAATATTTGTAATATAAGCTGGTCCTTGAACCATAGTAATTGCTATAGTTAACCAACGTGTAATTTGATTTATTTTCTTTCTTCCGCTTTCTCCATCTTTTTGAAGTTTTTGCAAATAAGGAACTGCGATTCCCATTAACTGAACAACAATAGATGCTGAAATGTAAGGCATAATACCTAAAGCTACTACTGAAGCTTTTGCAAAAGCTCCACCAGTAAACATATCTAATAAACCTAAAATTCCTCCACCACTTGTTTGATTATGCAATGCAGCTTGAGCTACAGCAATATCAATTCCTGGTAATGGAATTTGAGCAGCAAAACGATAAATTGCCATAAAGCCAAGCGTTAATAGAATTTTATTTCTAAGTTCTTCTATTTTCCAAATGTCTTGTATGGTTTGAATAAATTCTTTCATTGCTTTTTATTAATTATATCGTTTCTGCTGTACCACCTGCACTTTCAATAGCTGCTTTAGCTGTTGCAGTATATTTATGAACAGTAATATTTAATTTTGCTTTAAGCTCTCCGTTACCTAATATTTTTACTAAATCATTTTTACGTGCTAAACGGTTTTCAACCAAAACGTCTAATGTAACTGTATCCTTCACTTTTTTATCATCTACTAAAGATTGAAGTTTACTTAAATTTACACCAACATATTCTTTTCGGTTAATGTTTTTAAATCCAAATTTTGGAACACGTCTTTGTAAAGGCATTTGACCTCCTTCAAAACCTACTTTTCTTGAATAACCTGATCTAGATTTTGCTCCTTTATGTCCACGAGTAGCAGTTCCACCTTTTCCTGATCCTTCTCCTCTACCAATTCGTTTCCCTTGAGTTTTAACTGAACCTTTAGCAGGTTGTAAGTTATTTAATGTCATCGCTTTATAAATTGTTATTTAATTTCTTCAACAGAAACTAAGTGTTTAACTTTATTTACCATTCCAAGGATTGAAGGAGTAGCTTCGTGCTCCACAACCTGATTCATGTTATGTAAACCTAGAGCTTCAAGAGTTCTTTTTTGATCTTTTGGACGTCTAATTTTACTTCTAACTTGTGTTACTTTTATTTTTGCCATAGTACTTCCTTTTAACCATTAAACACTTTATCTAAAGAAATACCTCTTTCTTTAGCAATCATACTAGCACTTCTAAGTTGTAATAAAGCATCAAAAGTTGCTTTTACAACATTATGAGGGTTTGATGAACCTTGTGATTTTGAAAGTACATCATGAACTCCTACAGATTCCAATACGGCACGAACCGCTCCACCTGCAATAACTCCAGTACCATGTGATGCTGGTTTTAAAAACACTCTTGCTCCTCCAAATTTACCTTTTTGTTCGTGTGGTAAAGTTTGGTTAAAAATAGGAATTCTAACTAAGTTTTTCTTTGCATCTTCTATTGCTTTTGCAATTGCTGAAGCAACATCTTTAGATTTACCTAAACCATGTCCAACAACACCATTTCCATCTCCAACTACAACAATAGCTGAAAATCCAAATGCTCTACCTCCTTTAGTTACTTTAGTAACTCTTTGAACACCTACTAAATGATCTTGTAGTTCTAAACCGCTAGGTTTTACTCTTTCTACGTTTTTGTATTTATGATACATATTATACTAAAATTTTAAACCTGCTTCTCTTGCAGCGTCTGCTAGAGCTTTAACTCTACCGTGATACAAAAATCCATTTCTATCAAATGCAATAGTTTCAACTCCAGCTTTAATTGCCTTTTCTGCAACTGATTTACCAACTAATTTGGCAATTTCTGATTTTGACCCTTTGGATTCAATTTCTTTATCTCTTGATGATACAGATACTAATGTTGTACCTGTTTTATCATCTACTAATTGAGCATAAATTTCTTTATTACTTCTAAACACAGATAATCTAGGTTTAGTTGCAGTTCCAAAAACTACTTTTCTAATTCTGTGTTTAATTCTTTGTCTTCTTTCAAGCTTTGATAATGCCATAATACTATAACTTATTATGCAGATTTACCTGCTTTTCTTCTTAATACTTCTCCTACAAATTTAACTCCTTTTCCTTTGTATGGTTCTGGTTTACGGAAAGCTCTAATTTTTGCCGCAACTGCACCTACTAATTGTTTATCAAACGAAGTTAATTTAACTATTGGATTTTTTCCTTTTTCAGAAACTGTTTCAACTTTTACTTCTGGAGCAACATCTAAAATAATATTGTGTGAAAATCCTAAAGCTAAGTCTAGTACTTGTCCTTGGTTTGAGGCTCTATAACCTACACCTACAAGTTCAAGTTCTTTAGTCCATCCTTTAGATACACCAACAATCATATTATTAATTAATGACCTATATAAACCATGTTTTGCTTTATGGCTTTTACTTTCAGATGGTCGTTTTAAAACAATAGTTCCATCTATAGCTTCAACAGTAATATCATCTGTAATTTCCTGTGATAATTCTCCTAATTTACCTTTTACAGTAACTACATTATTATTAATTTCAAATGTAACTCCTTCTGGTAAAGTAATTGGATTATTTCCTATTCTTGACATCTTTGTTCAGTTTATTTATTAATATACAAAACATAATACTTCTCCTCCTACATGTTGTTGACGAGCTTGTTTGCTTGTCATCACACCTTTTGAAGTAGATACTATTGCTATGCCTAATCCATTTAACACACGTGGCAAATCATTAGCTCCAAAATATTTTCGTAATCCTGGTGTACTAACTCTCTGTAATTTTTTTATTACGGATGCCTTTGTTTCTTTATTATATTTTAAAGCTATTTTAATAACACCTTGAACGTTATTATCTTCAAATTTATAGCTTAAAATGTAACCTTGATCAAATAAGATCTTGGTAATTTCTTTTTTAATTTTTGAAGCCGGAATTTCAACAACTCTGTGGCCTGCCATAATTGCATTTCTAACTCGTGTTAGATAATCTGCGATTGGATCTGTAATCATATTTATTAATTTGCGGTTTCGGTTTTCAATATTTTATTGAACCTAAAACCAATTTATAATTTACCAGCTAGCCTTTTTAACTCCTGGTATTAACCCTTGGTTGGCCATTTCACGGAAAGTTACACGTGATATACCAAATTGCCTCATATAACCTTTTGGTCTTCCTGTTAATTTACAACGATTGTGTAAACGAACTGGTGATGCATTTTTTGGTAGTTTTTGTAATGCTTCATAATCTCCAGCTTCTTTTAAAGCTTTACGTTTTTCAGCATATTTATCTACTAACTTTCTTCTTTTAACCTCGCGGGCTTTCATTGATTCTTTAGCCATTTCTTATTTTTTTTTAAATGGTAAACCTAATTCACTTAATAATGATTTTGCCTCTTTATCAGTATTTGCAGATGTTACAAATGTAATATCCATACCTCCAATTTTGTGCACTTTATCAATATCAATTTCAGGGAAAATGATTTGTTCTGTAATACCTAAATTATAGTTTCCTCTGCCATCAAAACCATTAGCTTTAATACCATTGAAATCTCTAACACGTGGTAAAGCAGTTGTTACTAATTTATCTAAAAAATCGAACATTTTATCTCCTCTAAGTGTAACTTTTGCACCAATTGGCATTCCTTTACGAAGTTTGAATGTTGCAACGTCTTTTTTAGATATTGTTGATATAGCTTGTTGTCCAGAAATATTTGTTAATTCTTCAACTGCATAATCAACTAATTTTTTATCAGCTACAGCAGCACCAACTCCTTTACTAATTACAATTTTTTGTAATTTAGGAACTTGCATTACATTTTTATAACTGAATTCTTCAGTAAGAGCTTTAATAACTCTAGTTTTATATTCTTCTTTAAGTCTTGGTGTATAAGCCATATCTAAATTACTTTATCAGATTTTTTTGAAACCCTAACTTTTTTACCATCTTCAATTCTAAATTTAACTTTAGTTGGTTCTCCATTTTCAACTAACATTAAATTAGAAATGTGTATAGAAGCTTCTTTTTTTACTATTCCTCCTTGCGGATTTTGAGCACTTGGTTTGGTGTGTTTTGAAATCAAATTAACACCTTCAACAGTAGCTCTGTTTTTGTTAGCAAAAACTTCAACTACTTTACCTTGTTCTCCTTTATGGTCACCTGCCATAACTTTAACAGTATCTCCTGATTTTATCTTTAACTTCATTTTCTTATTGTTTTATTAAAGCACTTCAGGTGCTAATGATACAATTTTCATAAACTGTTTTTCACGAAGTTCCCTAGCAACTGGTCCAAAAACACGAGTTCCTTTCATTTCACCAGAAGTAGCGTCTAATAATACACAAGCATTATCATCAAATCTTATGTAAGATCCATCTTTTCTTCTAATTTCTTTCTTCGTTCTAACAACAACTGCTTTAGAAACTTGACCTTTTTTAACTGTTCCATTAGGTGTAGCATCTTTAATAGATACTACTATTTTATCACCAATAGAAGCATATCTTTTTTTAGTTCCTCCCAAAACGCGGATAACCAAAACTTCTTTAGCTCCAGTATTATCTGCTACTCTTAATCTTGATTCTGTTTGTAACATAATTATTTAGCTCTTTCTAGGATTTCTACTAATCTCCAACGTTTAGATTTACTCATTGGACGAGTTTCCATTATTTTAACAGTATCACCAATATTGCAATCATTTTTCTCATCGTGTGCAACATATTTTTTTGTGCTTGACACGAATTTTCCGTACATAGGGTGTTTCACCTTTTTTACTTCAGAAACAACTATAGATTTCTCCATTTTGTTACTTGAAACTACACCTATTCTTTCTTTTCTAAGATTTCTTTTTTCCATCTTTTACTTCTGAATACAATTATTGTAATTCTCTTTTAGTTAATTCTGTAGCAACTCTGGCTACACTTCTTCTAAGGGCTCTCAATTGCATTGGAACTTCCAATGGTGATATTGTATGAGCCATTTTTAGATCAATATAACTTTTCTTTAAACTTCCAAGTTTATCTTGTAACTCTTCCGTTGATAATTCTTTAATTTCTGATTGTTTCATTTTCTTAATCGGTTATTAAGCGTTATCAAAATCTCTAGCTATCACAAACTTAGTTTTCACAGGAAGTTTTTGCGCTGCTAAACGTAAAGCTTCTTTTGCTACTTCAATAGATACTCCTCCTACTTCAAATAGAATTCTACCAGGTTTAACAACTGCAACAAAATATTCAGGAGCTCCTTTACCTTTACCCATACGTACTTCTAATGGTTTTTTGGTAATTGGCTTATCTGGAAATATTTTAATCCATAATTGTCCTTCTCTTTTCATATGTCTAGTAGCTGCAATACGCGCTGCTTCTATTTGTCGAGATGTAAGTAAGTCTTGGTCTAAAGATTTGATACCAAACATTCCGTTAGAAAGTCGGTGCCCTCTTTGTGAGTTTCCATGCATGTTCCCCTTCCCCTTCTGTACTTTACGATATTTTACTCTCTTTGGCTGTAACATTTTACCTTCTAAATTTTAAAAATTTATTTTCTTTTACGAGGGGATTGAGAACGTCTTGAGTTTCCTCTTGAACCTTTATCTGATTTACCTTGTTTTTTAGATAAACCAACTAATGGTGATAATTCTCTTTTACCATAAACCTCGCCTTTCATAATCCATACTTTAACACCTAATCGGCCGTAGGTAGTATGAGCTTCTACAAGTGCATAATCAATATCTGCTCTAAAAGTTGAAAGAGGAATTCTTCCTTCTTTATAGTGTTCTGAACGTGCCATTTCAGCACCATTTAAACGACCTGAAATTTGAACTTTAATTCCTTCAGCATTCATTCTCATAGTTGCAGCGATAGCCATTTTAATTGCTCTTCTATATGAAATTCTATTTTCAATTTGACGAGCTATACTTGAAGCTACTAAACGTGCATCTAATTCTGGACGTTTAATTTCAAAAATATTGATTTGTACTTCTTTACCTGAGATTTTTTTAAGCTCTTCTTTTAACTTGTCTACCTCTTGTCCGCCTTTCCCAATAATAATACCAGGTCTTGCAGTAGTGATAGTAACGGTTACAAGTTTAAGTGTACGCTCAATAATTACAGATGAAACACTTGCTTTAGATAATCTGGCATTTACATACCTTCTTATTTTATCGTCTTCAGCAATTTTATCTCCGTAGTTTCTTCCTCCGTACCAGTTAGATTCCCATCCTCTGATAATTCCTATTCGGTTTCCTATTGGATTTGTTTTTTGTCCCATTTCTACTTCTGATTAATTGCTTACATTTTTACTTCCTAAGATTAATGTCACATGATTAGAACGTTTTCTAATTCTGTGAGCTCTACCTTGTGGAGCTGGTCTTAATCTTTTTAACATACCTGCGCTGTCTACAAAAATTTCTTTAACAAAAAGTCCAGCGTCCTCAATATTTGAATCCTCATTTTTTGCTTGCCAGTTTGCAATAGCACTCAATAATAATTTTTCAAGATTTATAGATGCTTCTTTTGCATTGAATTTTAAAATTTGAAGAGCTTTTTCAACTTCAACTCCTCTAACTAAATCTGCAACTAAGCGCATTTTTCTTGGTGACGTAGGACAACCTGTAAGCTTAGCAAAAGCTAATTGCTTTTTCTCTTCTTTTATTTGTTGTGCTCTTATTTTTTTTCGAACTCCCATGATTACCTACTATTTTTTACCTTTATTTTTAGCACCAGCGTGTCCTCTATAGGAACGTGTTGGTGAAAATTCTCCTAATTTATGCCCTACCATGTTTTCTGTAACATAAACTGGTACAAACTGACGACCGTTATGAACAGCTATTGTTTGTCCTACAAAATCTGGTGTAATCATAGAGGCTCTTGACCAAGTTTTGATTACTGATTTTTTTCCTGACTCAATATTAACTTGAACTTTTTTATCAAGTTTATGAAAAACGTAAGGTCCTTTTTTTAATGAACGTGCCATATCTTAATTATTTTTTTCTACGTTCTATAATATATTTATTACTCGCTTTAACCTTAGATCTTGTTTTGAATCCTTTAGCAGGAATTCCATTTCTTGATCTTGGGTGTCCTCCAGATGAACGACCTTCACCACCTCCCATTGGATGATCCACAGGATTCATTACAACGGCTCTAGTTCTAGGTCTTCTTCCTAACCAACGAGTTCTACCAGCTTTACCTGAAACTAATAATTGATGGTCAGAGTTTGACACTGCACCAATTGTAGCAACACAAGTAACTAAAATTAATCTAGTTTCTCCTGAAGGTAATTTAATGGTTGCATATTTTCCATCTCTTGCCATTAATTGAGCAAATGATCCAGCACTACGAGCAATAACAGCTCCTTGACCTGGATGTAACTCTATACAAGAAATTGTAGTTCCTAAAGGAATTTTGCTTAACAACATAGTATTTCCAACATCAGGAGTAGCTCCATCGCCTGAAATTACTTGTTGTCCAACTTTTAATCCTGCTTGTGCTATAATGTATCTTTTTGCTCCATCTGCATAATGCAATAAAGCAATAAATGCAGTACGATTTGGATCATACTCAATACTTTTAACTATTGCAGGAACATCGTTTTTATCTCTTTTAAAATCGATAATACGATATTGTTTTTTATGACCGCCACCTAAGTAACGCATAGTCATTTTCCCTCTGTTGTTTCGACCTCCAGATCTTTTTTTCGGAGCTAATAAACTTTTCTCCGGCTTATCAGTAGTTATGGTGTCGAACCCATTTACTACTCTAAAACGCTGACCTGGTGTTATTGGTTTTAATTTTCTAACTGACATTGTATCTTTTCTTAGATATTGCTATAAAAATCAATATTATCTCCTTCTGCTAACTGAACTATTGCTTTTTTATACCCTCCAACTTTAGCCTGAACAACACCATTTTTAGTGTATTTAGACTTTCTTTTCATAGGGTAATTCATAGTTTTAACACTTTCAATTGTAACACCGTAAACTTCTTCTACAGCATTTTTAATTTCAAGCTTGTTAGCTTTTTTATCTACTACAAATGCATAACGGTTAAATAGTTCGCTATCACTTGTTGCTTTTTCTGTTATAATAGGTTTAATTAAAATACTCATTTTCGTTACCTATTTAGTTAAATTAGATTCAATTCCTTCTAAAGAACTTTCAGAAAGAATTATTTTATTCGCATTTAATAATTCGTAAGTGCTTAATCCTGAATTCATTACGGTTTTAACACTTTTTAAATTGCGCGATGACAAATATACATTATTATTTTGTTCAGCCAATACAAATAATAATTTTTTGTTTTCTACTCCTAAAGCCTTTAAAACATTAGTAATATTTTTAGTTTTTGGAGTTTCAAAACTGAAGTCTTCCACAACTAAAATATTATTTTCTTTTGCTTGAATACTTAAGGCTGATCTACGTGCTAATCTTTTTAAATTTTTATTTAATTTAAAAGAGTAATCTTTAGGTCTAGGACCAAAAATTCTACCACCTCCTCTAAAAACTGGAGATTTAATACTTCCTGCACGAGCTGTACCTGTACCTTTTTGTTTTTTAATTTTTCGAGTACTTCCAGCTATTTCACCTCTTTCTTTAGCTTTATGAGTTCCTTGTCGTTTATTAGCCAAATATTGTTTTACATCTAAATAAACGGCATGATTATTTGGCTCAATACTATATACAGTATCAGAAAGTTCAACTTTTCTTCCTGTATCTTTTCCTTGTATGTCTAAAACTGATACTTTCATTATTTCTGAATGATTACATAAGCGTTTTTATGACCAGGAATTGCTCCTTTAACCACAAGTAGATTCTTTTCTGGAACTACTTTTAAAACTCTTAAATTTTGAACTGTAACTTTATTTCCTCCCATTCTTCCTGCCATTCGCATTCCTTTGAATACTCTAGCTGGATAAGATGCTGCACCAATTGAACCTGGCGCTCTTAAACGGTTATGTTGACCGTGAGTTGCTTGACCCACACCACCAAATCCGTGACGTTTAACTACTCCTTGAAAACCTTTTCCTTTTGAAGTTGCTGAAACATCAACAAACTCTCCTTCAGTAAAAAGTTCAACAGTAATTTGATCTCCTAATTTGTGCTCCTCATCAAAACTTTGAAATTCGATAACTTTTCTTTTAGCAGTGGTTCCAGCTTTTTTAAAGTGGCCATCTAAAGCTTTATTGGAGCTTTTTGCTTTTTTGTCATCGAAACCAAGTTGAAGGGCTTTGTACCCATCTACTTCTTCGGTTCTGACTTGGGTAACTACACAAGGACCTGCTTCTATAACTGTACATGGTATATTTTTACCACTTTCGTCATATAAACTGGTCATTCCGATTTTTCTTCCTATTAACCCAGACATGTTTATTTATTAATTAATTATTTATTATTCTATTTTTATTTCAAAAAAACAGGGTCAAAATACTTCAACCCTGAATGTATTTTTCCGTTTTTCCTTCGTCAACCGCTCCGGACAAGTCACCGAAATTTCCATTTCGATGTTTAAAGTACTTAAACTTTAATTTCTACTTCAACACCACTTGGTAATTCCAATTTCATTAAAGCATCAATTGTTTTTGATGAAGAACTATAAATATCTAATAAACGTTTATAAGCACTTAATTGAAATTGTTCTCTAGATTTTTTGTTTACGTGTGGTGAACGCAATACAGTAAAAATCTTTTTATGAGTTGGTAATGGAATTGGTCCGTTTACAACTGCACCCGTACTTTTTACGGTTTTTACAATTTTTTCAGCAGATTTATCTACTAAATTGTAATCGTATGATTTTAATTTTATTCTAATTTTTTGACTCATCGTTAATAATTTAGAGATTAACCTTTTGCTTTTGCTATTACTTCTTCTGCTATATTGTTTGGAGTTTGTTCGTAATGTGAAAACTCCATAGATGATGTAGCTCTACCTGAAGATAATGTTCTTAATGTAGTTACATATCCAAACATTTCAGATAAAGGAACTGTTGCTTTTACAACTTTAGCTCCAGATCTATCATCCATTGCATTTACTTGTCCTCTTCTACGGTTTAAATCTCCAACTACATCTCCCATATTTTCTTCAGGAGTAACAACCTCTAACTTCATAATAGGCTCAAGAATTACAGCTTTTGCAGCTTTTGCAGCAACTTTATATCCCATTTTAGCAGCTAATTCAAAAGATAATTGATCTGAATCCACTGCGTGAAAAGATCCATCATATAAAGTAATTTTTAAGCTATCCATTTCGTAACCTGCTAATGGTCCATTTTTCATAGCCATTTTGAATCCTTTCTCAATTGAAGGAATAAATTCTTTTGGAACGTTACCACCTTTAATTTCATTCACAAAAACTAATCCTGGTTTATCGTCATCTGCAGGCTCCATTATAAATTTAATGTCTGCAAATTTACCACGTCCACCAGATTGTTTCTTATAAACTTCACGGTGATCCGCTTTTGCAGTAATAGCTTCTTTATACTCTACTTGTGGCTGACCTTCATTTACTTCAACTTTAAATTCACGTTTTAAACGATCTACAATAATCTCTAAGTGTAATTCACCCATTCCAGAAATAATTGTTTGACCAGAAGCCTCATCTGTTTTAACTACAAATGTTGGATCTTCTTCCGCTAATTTACCTAAGGCCATCCCTAATTTATCTACATCCGCCTTAGTTTTAGGCTCCACAGCAATACCAATAACTGGCTCAGGGAAAGTCATAGATTCTAACACTATTGGATGTTTTTCATCACAAAGTGTATCTCCTGTTTTAATATCTTTAAAGCCAACTGCTGCTCCAATATCTCCAGCTTCAATTCTAGCAATAGGTTCTTGTTTATTTGAATGCATTTGATAAATACGTGATATACGTTCTTTTTTACCAGAACGAGTATTTAACACATATGAACCAGCATCTAAAGCTCCTGAATAAGCACGGAAAAATGCTAAGCGACCAACAAATGGATCGGTTGCAATTTTAAATGCTAAACCAGCAAATGGTTCATTAACATTTGGTTTTCTAAAAGCAGGTTGTTCTGTTTTTGGATCAAAACCTTCAATAGCTTCAATATCTAATGGAGAAGGTAGAAAACGCATAACAGCGTCTAACATAGCTTGAACCCCTTTATTTTTAAAAGCAGAACCACACATCATTGGTATAATAGACATATCAATAGTTGCAGCACGTAATGCAGCAATTATTTCATCTTCAGTAATTGAATCTTCATCTTCAAAGAATTTTTCCAATAATTCTTCATCATATTCTGCAACAGCTTCTACTAATTCAGCTCTATATTTCTCAACATCATCAAGTAGTTCAGCTGGAATTTCAATTTCTTCATAGGTCATACCCATATCAGCTTCATTCCAAACAATTGCTTTTTTGGAAATCAAATCTACAACACCTTTAAAATCTATTTCATCTCCTATTGGAACTTGTAATGGAACAGGGTTACCTCCTAACATTTCTCTAACTTGTTTACAAACGTTAAAGAAATCAGCACCTTGACGGTCCATTTTATTTACAAATCCTAATCTAGGTACTTTATATTTATCTGCTTGTCTCCAAACTGTTTCAGATTGTGGTTCAACACCATCAACAGCACTAAACAATGCAACAACACCGTCTAAAACTCTTAATGAACGCTCTACTTCAACCGTAAAATCAACGTGACCTGGAGTGTCAATAATATTTACTGCATATTCTTTACCTCTGTAAGGCCATTTACAATGCGTAGCTGCAGAAGTAATTGTAATACCTCTTTCTTGCTCTTGCTCCATCCAGTCCATTGTAGCAGCGCCATCATGAACCTCTCCAATTTTATGTGAAACACCTGTATAGTATAAAATTCGCTCAGTTGCAGTAGTTTTACCTGCATCAATATGAGCTGCAATTCCAATATTTCTAGTGTATTTTAAATCTCTTGCCATCTCTTACTTTATTAAAATCTAAGGTGTGAGAATGCTTTATTAGCATCAGCCATTTTGTGAACATCTACTCTTTTCTTAACTGCTGCTCCTTCTTCTTTTGCAGCTGCAAGAATCTCGGCAGCTAAACGTTGCGCCATAGATTTTTCATTTCTTTTTCTTGAATAATTAATTAGCCATTTAATTGCGATAGATACTTTTCTATCTGGTCTAATTTGTGCTGGTATTTGAAATGTTGCACCACCAATTCTTCGGCTTCTAACCTCAACTTGTGGCATTACATTACTTAACGCATCTTTCCAAACTTCAAGACTTGATTTTTCATCGTCTTGTTTCTTTTGTTCTACAATATCTAAAGCATCGTAGAATACTTTAAAAGCTACGGATTTTTTACCATCCCACATTAAGTTATTTACAAAACGCGTAACTAATTGATCATTAAATCTTGGATCTGGTAAAAGAACTCTTTTTTTCGCTTTCCTTTTTCTCATCTCTTTACATTAAAGTTTTTAAATTACTTTTTTGGGGCTTTTGCACCATATTTAGATCGACGTTGAGTTCTTCCATCAACACCTGCTGTATCTAATGCTCCACGAACAATATGATACCTAACTCCTGGTAAATCTTTAACCCTTCCACCTCTAACTAATACTATCGAGTGCTCTTGCAAATTATGTCCTTCTCCAGGAATGTAGGCATTTACTTCGTTACCATTTGTTAACCTTACCCTTGCTACTTTACGCATAGCTGAGTTAGGTTTTTTTGGTGTTGTAGTATATACACGTGTACACACTCCTCGTCTTTGAGGACAAGAATTTAAAGCAGCCGATTTACTCTTCTTAGTTATTTTGGTTCTTCCTTTTCGTACTAATTGCGAAATTGTTGGCATACTAAAATTTTGTTATTAATTACTTTTAAATTTACTTAGCTCTTTTCTAAGAGTTTGCAAATCTACAAATAATTTCTTGTTTTTCAAACCTGTAATTATTTTATTTTTTATTAAAATTACACCATATTATTATAGTATATTAACAAACTAATTTTTGTCAATTTGAAAAGCAAGCTAAATTCAATATTATTAATGTTGTTTGTTACCTGTTTTGAAGGGATTAACGCGCAACATTTTCAATTAAATATTTTTACAAAGGACAGTTTAAATACAAATGTTTTAAAAAGAATTCCTTATAAAAAAGAACATTTAAAAAGACAAAGCGCAACCACTGAAATAAAAAATATTTCAAAAATATTAGTTAAAGCTGGTTACTTTAATAACACCTATAATATAAAGGAGAAAGATTCTATAATTAATTGCACTTACACCTTAAATAAAAAGTTTGATTCTATTAGAGTTTATTATACTCCTAAACTGAATCAAAAGTTATTAAATAGTTTAACCAACATTAAAGCTACAACAACCTATTTTGAAGTTTCTACCAATGAAATTGAATCTACTTTAAACTCCATTATTAATTTTTATGAATCTCAAGGTTTTTCATTCACTTCTATCTATTTAAATAATATAAAAGAAAATAACCATTTACTTACAGCTGATTTAATTATTGAGCCTTCTAAAAAAAGACAAATTACAAATGTGATTATAAAAGGATACCCTAACTTCCCTAGAAAATTTTTAAATTATTTTGTTAAAATTAAAAAAAACACCGTTTTTAATACCAAAACGTTAAAATCAATTAGTGATAGATTAAATCAATTACCTTTTATATCTCAAATTAAAAAACCTGCTGTTTTATTTAATAAAGATTCTACTTCTGTATTTTTATATCTTAAAAAGAAATCAAATAATAATTTTGATGGAATTATTGGATTTGCAAATCAACCATCTAGTAATAAAATTCAATTTAATGGATATGTAGATTTAAATTTAAATAATATTTTTAACAATGGAGAGAACTTAAAGTTAAACTGGAAAAGTTTCCAAAAATCTAGCAAATCCCTAAACATCCAATTTAATGCACCTTACATTTTTAATACTCCTATCACTCCAAATTTTGAGTTTTCAATTTTTAAACAAGACTCAACTTACTTAAATTCCAAAACTGCTGTTCAATTAGCATATCAAATTAATCAGAATACTAAATTCACCATAATATATAATGGTGAAAAATCAAATTTAACTGAATCTCCCATAACGAATAATAACCTTGCTGATTTTAATAACAATTATTATGGAGCTTCTTACACCTATTTTAAAAGAAATATTTTTAATGATTTCCTTCCGTTCAAATTTTTAATAGAAACCCAATTTTTAATTGGAAACAGAAAAATTTCAGCAACAAAAGAACAACAAACAAAACTTAACATAAAAGGAACTTACCTAATAAATTTTAATACTAAAAACAGTATTCTCTTTAAAAGCGAAAATGCCTTATTGAATTCTAATAATTATTACCAAAATGAACTTTACAGAATTGGAGGTATTAACACCATTAGAGGTTTTGATGAGCAAAGTATATTTACCTCAAAATATAGTATTTCTTCTGTAGAATATTATTACACCTTAAATAAAAACAATGCTTTATACACTATTACTGATATTGCTTTTTTAAAAGACGATTTTAATAACGTTAACCAAAAACTATATAGTATTGGTTTTGGTTTATCCTTTAAAACTGAAAAAAGTATTATTAATATAAGTTATGCTTTAGGTAAAACAGGCAGAATTCCTTTCGATTTTAGAGATTCAAAATTTCATTTGCGAATATCACACCCTTTTTAAACAAAAAATTAATTCATTTTCTAACAAAAAAACACTTAATCAGTCTAAATAAACATTTCTTGTTTAATATTAATAATAATTTAACCTTATTACTAATGATGTGATAATTTTTACCTCTCCTTGTGAGTTTAATACTAAAAAGTTTGGAATATTAACAAATTATTAAGATTTTTGGCCTAATTAATTCAAATAATTATATAATGAAAACAAAGTTTAATGGTTTTTTAACGTTAATCTTAGCGTTATTAGTGCAAGTTGTTTTTGCACAAGAAAAGACAGTTACTGGAGTTGTTTCCGATGCAAACGGACCACTACCAGGTGTTACTGTTTTAGTTAAAGGTACCAGTACAGGTACTCAAACAGATTTTGATGGTAATTATTCAATCAAAGCAACGGTTGGTTCTACTTTACAATTTAGTTTTGTAGGAATGACTACAGTTGACAAAGTAGTTGGTGCATCAAACTCTATCAATGTAAAAATGGTTGAGAATGCTCAAATGCTTGATGAAGTTGTAGTAACTGCATTAGGTATTAAACGTGATGAGAAATCATTAGGTTATTCTACACAAAAAGTATCAGGAGATGATATCAATACCTCTAAACAAAATAACTTTGTAGACGGTTTATCTGGTAAAGTTGCTGGTATTCAAATTAAAAGATCTACAAACATGGGTGGATCTACAAACGTAGTTATTCGTGGTATCACTTCATTAACTGGTAACAACCAAGCTCTTTTTGTAATTGATGGGGTACCTGTTGACAACTCTAACACTAATGCTAGTGGACAAAAAACTGCTAGAGGTGGATATGACTTTGGTAATGCTGCATCAGATATTAATCCTGATGACATTGAATCAGTTAACGTATTAAAAGGTGCTGCTGCATCTGCTCTATACGGTTCAAGAGCTGCAAATGGTGTAGTAATGATTACTACAAAAAAAGGAGCAAAAAATGGACAAAAATTTAGTATAACTGTAAACAGTAGTTTAACTACAGGTACTATTGACAAGTCTACTTTCCCTAAATATCAAGATCAATATGGTGCTGGTTATAGTAACTATTATTATGGTTCAACTGGGGCTTTTGAAGATTATGATGTAAATGGAGATGGTATTTTAGACCTTGTAACTCCTTTAACAGAGGATGCTTCATATGGTCAAGCATTTGATCCAAACTTATTAGTGTATCAATGGAATTCTCTTGATCCAGCTTCTCCATTATACCAACAAGCTACTCCTTGGGTAGCAGCAAAAAATGGTCCAAGCACTTTCTTTAATACTGCTGTTACAGCTGTAAACACTTTAAGTATTAATGGAAATACTGAAAATGGAAGTTACCGTTTTTCTTATACTAATTTTGATCAAAATGGTATAATGCCAAATGCTTCTTTAGGAAAAGACAACTTTACCTTTACTGGATCATTTGATTTAAATGACAAATTAACTGTTGCAGGTTCTGCAAACTATATTAAAACTAAAGCTGTTGGTAGAAACTTAACTGGTTATAGTGATAATATATTAACAAGTTTTAGACAGTGGTTCCAAGTAAATGTGGATATACAACAACTTAAAGATGCTTACTTTAGCACTAGAAGAAATGTTACTTGGAATTATCATTCACCAACTGATTTAACTCCAATATACTGGGATAACCCATATTGGGTACGTTATGAAAATTATGAAAACGATGGAAGAAATCGTTTTATTGGTAATGTTTCATTAAATTATAAATTAACCGATTGGTTAAGTGCTTATGGTAGAGTGTCTGTTGATACCTACAACGAAATGCAAGAAACTAGAATTGCAATTGGAAGTTTAAACCCATCTCAATATACACGCTTCAATAGAGATTTCTCTGAATTCAATTATGATTTTATGTTAAATATTGATAAAGACCTAAGTGACAACTTAAATTTAAAAGGTGTTATAGGAGCTAATATTAGACGTAATGTGATAAATTCTATTTATGCTTCTACTAATGGAGGATTAGTAGTTCCTAGATTATACTCTCTATCAAACTCTAAAAGTGGTATTTCTGCTCCTCAAGAATATGCAGGTAGAATAGGTGTAGATGGTATTTACGCTAACTTATCACTTGGATACAAAGATTTCTTATTTTTAGATTTAACAGGAAGAAATGATACTTCTTCAACGTTACCATCTGATAATAACAGCTACTTTTATTCTTCAGTTTCTTCAAGTTTAGTATTTTCTAAATTAATTGAAGCAGATTGGTTATCTTTTGGTAAAGTAAGATTAAACTATGCTGAAGTTGGTAATGATGCACCATTTAATAGTTTAGTAGATACATACACTAAACCTGATATTTATGGAACTCAAACTCTTTATTCAGTTTCAAGTACTAAAAAGAATCCTAACTTAAGACCTGAACAAACAACAAGTTGGGAAGCAGGTTTACAAATGAAATTCTTAAAAAACAGAGTTGGATTTGACTTTTCATACTATAAAACAAACACAAAAGATCAAATTATGCCTGTTGCCATAACTGGTGCTACTGGTTATACGAACAAATATGTAAATGCTGGTGAAGTAGAAAACAAAGGTATTGAGCTAAGCTTAAATGCTACTCCAGTACAAACAGATAATTTCTCTTGGAATATGGGTATTAATTTCTCAAGAAACCGTAACAAAGTATTATCTTTATTTGATGGTGTAGACAATCTACAATTAGGTAGTTTCCAAGGAAATGTTACTTTAAATGCTGCTGTTGGTCAACCTTACGGTATTCTTAGAGGTACAGATTTTGTTTATTTAAACGGTAAACGTGTTATCAACTCATCAGGATATTATGAAGTTTCTGCTGGTTCTGCTGAAAACATTGGTAATGTTAATCCAGATTACAATGCTGGTATTAGCAACAGTTTTAAATACAAAAACTTATCTTTAAGTTTCTTAATAGATATTCAAAAAGGTGGAAGTTTATTCTCTCTTGACCATTGGTATGGAGAAGGGACTGGTATATATGCTAGCTCTGTTGGTTTAAATTCTTTAGGAAATCCTATTCGTAATACTATCGCAAATGGTGGTGGTTTAATCTTAGATGGTGTTCAAGCAGATGGTTCTGTTAATACTATTCCTGGTAGATATGACTATTATGGTAATGCATTAGGTTGGGGTAGAGCTCCAAATGCATTACATGTTTATGATGCTTCTTACATAAAATTAAGAGAAGTAGCTATAACTTATGACTTACCAAGTAAAATGCTTGAAAAATCATTCTTTAAATCAGTTCAATTCTCATTAACTGGATCCAACTTATGGATTATACACAAAAACTTACCTTATGCTGACCCAGAATCTGGATTAAGTTCAGGTAATTTACAAGGATACCAAAGTGGTGTAATGCCAACTACTAAAGATGTAGGATTTAACGTTAAATTACAATTTTAATTAATGAAAAAAATGAAAAAACTAATTTTTATATTAACGCTAGTTGTCACTTTCTCATGTAGTTCAGATTTGACTAACATGAATGTTGACACTAAAAATGCTGTAGTTGCACCAGGGGAAACCTTGTTCTCTAACGCACAAAAGAACTTTGTAGACTTTATGCAAAGTACTAATGTAAACGTAAATAATTTTAAAATGTTTGCACAGTACTGGACAGAAACTACATATACAGACGAAGCTAACTACGACCAAGGTAGAGCTATACCTCGTAACCAATGGAATAGACTTTATAGAGATGTACTAAAAGATCTTAAAGAGGCTTCTACAAATATTGCTGCCGATGTTGATCCATTAGCTGATCCACAAATTACAGTTAATAAACAAGCAATGATTGAAATAATGAATGTTTATACCTATAAAGTTTTGGTGGATACCTTCGGAGATGTGCCTTATACTGAAGCTCTTGATATAAACAATGTAAACCCTGTTTATGATGATGCAGCTACTATTTATGCAGATTTATTGTCTCGCTTGAATACTGCTATCGCAAATTTAGATCCTAGTTTCGACGGAATGGGAAATGCTGACTTGTATTATAATGGAAGTGTAGCTAACTGGATAAAATTTGGAAATGCATTAAAATTACAATTTGGTGTTATGATGGGAGATGCTGCAACAGTTAGTGCTGCTGCTGCAGATACATTTACATCTAATGCAGACAATGCAACATTAGAATATTTACCTTCTACACCAAATACTAACCCACTTTGGGTAGATTTAGTACAAAGTGGTCGTTCAGATTTTGTTGTAGCAAATACACTTGTTGATAAAATGGCTGCAATTGAAGTTACAGTTCAAGATCCTCGTCAAGCTGTTTTTATGGATGATAATATCGTTCCATATACTGGAGGTCCTTATGGAGATAATAATTCTTATAATTCCTATACTCATATAGGTCCTACTCTTGAAGATCCTACTTTTGCTGGTACAATCTTCAGTTTTGCTGAAACTGAATTTTTAAAAGCAGAAGCTGTTGAAATGGGACTTTTAACAAGTGGCACAGCGGAAACATACTATAACAATGGGGTTACTGCTTCTATTGAAGAATGGGGTGGAACAGCTGCTGAAGCTGCAGATTATCTACTTCAACCAACCGTTGCATACTCAACTGCTGCACCATCTTGGCAAGAAACAATCGGTAACCAAGTTTGGTTAGCACTATATGGTAGAGGTTTTGCTGCTTGGACTCAATGGAGATTTTTAAATTACCCAACATTAAATGTTGCTGTTGGATCTGGTTTACCAGTTCCTTTAAGATTGACATACCCAGTAGTTGAACAAACCTTAAATGGAACAAATTATACTGCTGCATCTGCTAATATAGGAGGTGATAGTTTAGATACTCCTTTATTCTGGGATAACTAATATATAAGTATATATTTAAATAAAAAAAAGAGTGGTAATTACCACTCTTTTTTTTATTTAATAACAATTCTTTTTCTTTTTTAACGCAACTTATCAAAAATAAAATCATCTTTAATAAAAGTGCTAATTTAAATTAACATTAATTTAACCAAAAATTAGGTTTTTTAAGATTAATTTAAGATTTTAGTACAAAAATTAATTCAAACAAATTTTAATATGAAAACATGGTTTAAAAGTTTTTTAACACTTTTATTAGTGTTATTAGTGCAAGTTAGTTTTGCGCAACAAAAAACAATTACAGGTACGGTTTCAGATGAAGGCGGTCCATTACCTGGAGCAAATGTCATTGTTAAAGGTACTAATAATGGTACTCAAACAGATTTTGACGGAAACTATACACTAAAAGCATCGGTTGGGGATGTAATAGTATTTAGTTATGTTGGTATGAACAACATAGAAAAAACAGTTGATAACCAAAACGTTATTAATGTAGTTTTAAAGTCTTCTAATGTTTTAGACGAAGTGGTTATTATTGGTTTTGGTCAACAAACAAGAAAATCTGCATTATCTTCTGCGGTTTCAACAGTTACCGCTAAAGAGCTTGAAGAACTTGCACCTTCAACTAGTTTAGATAACATGTTACAAGGTAAAGCTGCTGGGGTACAAGTTGTAGCTCAAAACGGTAAACCTGGTAATGGAGCATTTATTAGAGTTAGAGGTGTAGGGTCATTGAATGGTGGAGAACCTCCATTATACATTATTGATGGGGTTAGAGCTTCAGCTGATGATATGGCAGCAATTAACCCTTCTGATGTTAAAGAAATGTCTGTTTTAAAAGATGCTTCTACAACTGCTATTTATGGTGCTGAAGGTGCCAATGGTGTTGTTGTAATTACTACTCATAGAGGTAGTAATAAAGAAGGTTCTATTAGATTCCAATCTAGAGTAGGTTATTCTCAAAAAGTAGCAGATAATTTTACAATGATGAATGCTGAACAAAAACTTCAATATGAAAAAGAATTAGGAATAGGAACAGGAGCTAGCGCTACAGATGCAGAAATCGCACAATTAATATCTCAAAACCATAACTGGCAAGATGATTTATTAAAAAAAGGGTTATTAACTTCTAAATCAATCTCATTTACTGGTGGGACAGAAACTTCAAACTATTTTGCTTCTATTTCAAATGACACTGATGGTGGTATTATTGATGCTGTAAATGCATTTAACAGAATTACAGCCCGTTTAAACTTAGACACTCAAGTAAAAGAATGGCTAACATTAAATTTAAGCTTTAGTGCAACACATAATGTTACAAGTGATCCTAGAGATAGAAATAATGCGCAAAACCCATTTAGAGCAATGTATGATTACAATCCATATGAAACATTATATAATGTAGATGCTAATGGAAATATTATTTTAGATGCTAATGGAGAGCCAACTTATAACTTAACTCATACTGGATTTCCAATTGCAGAAGCAATTAGAACTAATCCTGAAAGTTTAAAAAACACTACTTTTTGGGCTAGTATTGGAGCAACAATTAAGCTTACAGATGAAATCTCATTAAATACTCGTTTCTCCCCAAAATACAATGTTTATACACGTGAATACTTTATTGAACCTGGATCTATATTAGATGGTTATGTTGGTGACCCAGATAAACCAGGTATTAAAACAGATAATGGTAGTCATAATTATGGTTACTCATTTGTAAATCAAGCAAACTGGACTAAAACTTTTAATGAAAAACATAACGTTAATGTTTTAGCTTTGATTGATTATTTTTATACAGAATTTGATAGCTACAGTTTATCATCAAAAGGTTTTTCTAATCCAGATATATCTGTTCAATCTGTTGCTGCTGAAGCAACTGCAGCTACAACAGCAAAATCAAATGCAGCTTCATTAGCTTATGCAGTAAAAGCAAATTACGATTTTAGTGAAAAATATATTGCAACTGCTACATTCAGAAGAGAAGGAAACTCTAGGTTTGGTGCAAACAGTAAATTTGGTAATTTCTGGAGTGCGAGTTTAGCATGGAATATAGCTAAAGAAAACTTTATGAGTTCAGCAGAGTTTGTAACTGATCTTAAACTAAGAGGATCTTATGGTGTAACAGGTAATACTTCAGGTATTGGACGCTATAGTCATTTAACTACATTAGGTTTAGGAAGCTATAACAACTTAAACACATTATTCCCATCACAAGTAGGTAACCGTAATCTAAAATGGGAAACTTCAAAACAAATGGATATAGGTTTAGAATATAAATTATTTGATGGTCGTTTATGGGGTGTTGTAGATTATTATACTAAAAAAAGTGAAGATTTACTACAAGATAGACCGCTATCTGGGTTTGGAGGATTTGCTTCAATTACTGATAATGTTGGTTCTTTAAAAAGTTCTGGTTTAGAAGTTGAAATTGGTGGTGAAATCATTAAAACTGATAATTTTGTTTGGACAATGGGAGGTAATATCAACTTCTATTCAACAAAAGTAGATAAATTAGCTGGTGGAAATGATATCATTATGGGTAATTTAATACTAAGAGAAGGTGAAAATGCTTTCACTTATTACGTTCCTCGCTATGCTGGTGTTAACCCTGCAAATGGTGATGCTTTATATTATGATACAGAGGGTAACATTGTATTGGACCCTAGTGGAGAAGAAGTACTTTTAAAAGGAAAAACTCCTTTTGCAAAATTAGACGGAGGTTTTTATACTTCTGCAAAATATAAAGGGTTTGAATTATCTGCTAACTTCTCATATAGATATGGAAATTATATTATGAACTATATGGAATGGAATATGTTAAGTGATGGTGATAATGCCAATGACAACCAACGTGTTGATGCATTTAATTATTGGAAAAATCCAGGAGATACTAATGTACTTCCAAAACCAAATAACAACTCAAATCAAGTTACAGATCGTTTCTTACAAGACGGTTCTTATATAAGATTGAAAAGTTTAACTGTAGGTTATACTATACCACAAAGTTACCTAAGTAAAACACCAATAGATTCATTTAGAATTTATTTCCAAGGTCAAAACTTATGGACTTATACACCTTACTATAAAGGAGACCCAGAAGTAGGTATTGGGTCAGGAGAGACTCAAACAACTGTCTTAATTCCTGGTGAATTTTCTTTATATAGTTATCCTATTACTCAATCATATTCATTTGGAATTGATATTAAATTTTAAATTAAAGAAATTATGAAAAAAATATTTTATATACTATTTGCAAGTATGCTAATAATCACATTAGCATCATGCGAAAAAGATTTAGATACAGTACCATTTGATGCGGTTGATGCAGCATCTGGTATAAAAACTGCTAATGATGTTGAAAACACATTACTAGGAGCTTATGGAAGACTTAGAGGAGGCAATTACTATGGTGGTGAATTTTTGGCTAAGCCAGATATTTTATCTGATAATTTAATTATTAATCCTCAAGGAAGACTTTCAAATAAAACTAATTACGAATGGAGATATAATCCAAATGTGCCTTGGAGTATGTACACTGATTGCTACCGAGTAATTTACTCTGCAAATTTAGTACTTAAAAATATCGATAAAGCTGGAAGTAATGCCAGTGATATAGAAGGAGAAGCCTTAGCCTTAAGAGCTTTAGCTCATTTTGATGCTCTTAGAGTTTATGCACAAATTCCTGTAAGATCTGGTGCTAATGCAACATTAGGTTTACCATATGTAACTGAACCTGATCCACAGATTTTACCTGCAAGAGAAACTGTAGGTAGTAATTATGCTAATTTAATTTCTGATTTAACTACAGCTGCTTCTAAAATTGGTGCAGATAATGGAGAAGGACGTATGAATAAAGCAGCAGTTTATGCACTTTTATCAAGAGTATATTTATATATGGGAGAATGGCAAAATGCTAG
The DNA here is from genome assembly GCF_033723435.1 of Lutibacter sp. Lineage (GTDB taxonomy): Bacteria > Bacteroidota > Bacteroidia > Flavobacteriales > Flavobacteriaceae > Lutibacter. The sequence continues at coordinate 201,400 of NZ_JAWVXC010000006.1, forward strand.
TGATGCTGCAGATAATGCTATAGCGAATTCAAATACGCCAATTGCAAGTAGAACTGATTTTCCATTAGTATGGAAAGATGCAAGCCGAGAAGGAGTATTATTCTTAGTAAGAAACACTTCACAAGATGGTATTAGTGTTGGAGTACCTTATAGCCAAACAAGTCCTGCAGGTACTAAATCTGAATATGTAATTGATTATGATTTCTATCAAATGTATGTTAACGAAGATGTTAGAAAATCAGCATATATTTTTACTTCTGTTTTTGAAGGAAATAGTTATAATAACATTAACAAATACCTTGGAAGACTTACAGGTGATGCTAATGTTGTTGATATGAAAGTATTAAGAATGGCAGAAGTTTATTTAAATAAAGCGGAAGCTTTAGCAGAATTAGATACTCAAGATGCAGCTGCATTAGCTGCTTTAGATGTAGTACGTTCTAATAGATATTCAAATTTCACCTCTCCAGGGGAAACCGGTACAGCTTTAAAAAATGCTATTAAAAAAGAACGAAGACTTGAATTAGCATTTGAAGGACATAGATTTTTTGATCTAAAACGTTGGGGACAACCAGTACAACGTTCAAATTATGGAGAATTTTCTGATGGAAGTGGAACTCCTTCTCTTTATCAAACTTTACCAGCAGATGATTATAAATTTCAATTACCAATACCTCAAGATGAGATAAATGTAAATCCTAACGTTGAACAAAACCCTGGTTATTAATTAATTTAAATTACAACTTATGAAAAAAATAATGAAATATTTCTTATTTATCGCAATAATTAGCGTTTATCTTGTTGCTTGTGATAAAAATGAAACTGTATATAATCCATTAAATTATGATACAGACTCATTTATAGCTTTAGCTAAAAGCGAAGGAGTTATAACTGAAAATAATACTGGTGCCTATAATGTGGTTGCATTATTAGGAACTACCTCTCATACAAGTGAAGTAAGTATTGACTTTTCAATAAGTTCTACTTTTGTAGAAGGTGTTGACTATGAAGTATTGGATGGAAAAACTAGTTTTTCATTTGCACCAGGTGTGTACTCTGATACTTTAAAAATTAAACCTATTAATAATGCTATTTCTGATGGAGATAAATTAATAACTGTAAATTTAGGAACTCCAAGTAATACGTTTAATGTTGGATATCCAGGACCTACCAATACTTTAGGTAAGTATACAAACGTAACTATTATAGATGATGATTGCCCATTAGATATTTCAACTTTTGTAGGAACTTATTCTGCAAATGAAGAAGGTTATTGTGATGGTTGTTATGAAATTGATGCTGTTCTTGGTCCAGACCCAAATACAATTATATTATCAAATTTATGGGATTCAGGTTTTGTTGCAACAGCAACTTTAAACAATGATGACCCTGATAATCCAATTTTAACTTGGACAGATGGTGAATATGTTTCAGATTCTTATGGAGGTACATACATCTATAACTGGGCAGCATACGGATATTCATCTCCTATTTCAAGCTTTAGAACTTGTGATAATTATATGAATTTAAACGGGATTTTTGACTTAACTCTATATGGAGGATATTCTTTCCATATTCAATTAACAAAAAAATAAATATTTTTAATATTCATAATAAAAAAACCATCTCTTTTGAGATGGTTTTTTTTATTATAGTACATTTGCAACATCATGGAAAACGAAATTTCAAAAATATTTGGTATTAGAGCAATTATAGAAGCTATAAATGCAGGAAAAACCATTAGCAAAGTTTATTTACAAAAAGGTTTAAGTGGTCATTTATTCTCAGAATTAAATACAATTATAAAAAGAGAAGCAATTGCCACAAGCTATGTTCCTGTAGAAAAACTAGACAGGCTTTCAAAATACAGCAACCACCAAGGTGTAGTTGCTCAAATTTCTCCAATTGAATTTGTGGAATTAGACGATTTAATTACGTCTACATTAAACAAAACCACTACTCCTCTATTTTTGCTATTAGATAGAATTTCAGATGTAAGAAATTTTGGTGCTATAATTAGAACAGCAGAATGTACAGGAGTTGATGGAATTATAATTCCAAACCATGGTAACGCCCCAATTAGTGCAGATACAATCAAAACCTCTGCAGGTGCTGCTTTTAAAGTCCCTATTTGCAAAGTAGATCATATTAAAGACGCCATTTTTCAATTCCAGTCTGCCGAAATTCAATTAGTAGCTGCTACTGAAAAAACAGACGATTTAATTTATGACATAGATTTAAAAGTTCCTACTGCTATAATAATGGGTTCAGAAGATAGAGGAATCCACCCATCTATTTTAAAATTGGTAAATTATAAAGCAAAACTACCTTTATTAGGTGAAATAGAATCTTTAAATGTTTCCGTAGCTTGTGGTGCATTTTTATATGAAGTTACAAGACAGCGTTTAAAAAGTTAAAAAACACCGTTACTTTTTTAATTTACTAAGGAGAAAATTTTATTTACTAAGGAGCTTTTTATTATTTCTAAGGTGTTTTTTGTTCCTCATCAATAATTTCTATATTAGGAATAAAATTACCGTCTTTATCAAAATGTTTTTCAAAAGCTTCGTTTTCTGAAAAAACAAACTGTTCTGGTTGCGGTCCTTGTTTTCTAAAAATATAAGCAAATAAAAATCCGACTAAAAACCCAGACAGATGTCCTTCCCAAGAAATTTTTTCTTCTACAGGAAAAACATACCAAATCATACTTCCGTATAAAAAAACTACGGCTAATGAAAGTGCAATTAATCTATAATATTTTCTAAATATTCCGCTAAAAAAAACAAAGCTAACTAAAAAATATACTACACCACTTGCCCCTATATGATATGCTGGTCGTGCAAACGACCAAGTCAATAACCCTGTAAGTAAAACTCCTATCAATAATACCTTTGTAGCAATTTTTTTATAAAAAAAGTACAAACTTCCAAGCATAACTGCTAGCGGAATACTGTTATTAAATATATGAGAAACAGAACCATGAATAAATGGGGAAAAAAATATGCCTCTTAATCCTTTAAAGGTTTTTGGGTATATACCATATTTATTAAAATTATATCCATAATTAATTTCTATAAAATAAACTCCCCAAATAATAACTAAAACCGAAATTGGAACAACTAATGTCAATCTATCTATTTTAGCTTTTCTATTTTTCATTGTATAAAAATACAAATTGACATGATTTAATCTCTATTTTTTGGATATAAAAAAATCAAAGTACTTCTTACTACAAATGGAATGCTTTAAAATTTATTTTTATTCGTATTTTTACACTATGAAAGCACCTTTAGCAGAACGAATTAGACCTAAAGTTTTAGAAGATTATATAAGCCAGCAACATTTAGTTGGTGCTGAAGGTTCACTTACACAGCATATTAAACGAGGTATTATTCCTTCCTTAATATTCTGGGGGCCTCCTGGAATTGGCAAAACCACGTTAGCTAACATAATTGCTAAAGAATCTAACAGGCCTTTTTACACGTTAAGTGCCATTAGTAGTGGTGTTAAAGATGTTAGAGATGTAATTAATAGTGCTAAACAAAATGATGGTTTATTTACCACTAAAAATCCAATTTTATTTATTGATGAAATTCATAGATTTAGCAAATCTCAGCAAGATTCACTTTTAGGTGCCGTTGAAAAAGGTTGGGTTACTTTAATTGGTGCAACTACTGAAAATCCTAGTTTTGAAGTAATTCCTGCATTATTATCACGTTGTCAGGTATATATATTAAATGCTTTTTCAAAAACTGATTTAGAACTTTTATTACAACGTGCTTTAAAAGAAGATGATTTTATTGCATCAAAAGATATTACCATAAAAGAATCTGAAGCTCTGCTCAAAATTTCGGGTGGTGATGCCAGAAAACTCTTAAATATTTTTGAATTGGTAGTAAATTCAGAAGATGAACCTATTATAATTACCAATGATTTAGTACTATCTAAAATTCAAAAAAATACCGTTTTATATGATAAAGCTGGAGAGCAGCACTATGATATTATTTCAGCATTTATAAAATCAATTAGAGGTAGTGATCCAAATGCAGCCGTTTATTGGTTAGCTAGAATGATTGAAGGTGGCGAAGATGTTAAATTTATTGCCAGAAGAATGCTAATTTTAGCTTCTGAAGATATTGGAAATGCAAATCCAACCGCTTTAATAATGGCTAATAATACGTTTCAGGCAGTTACCACAATTGGTTTTCCTGAATCACGAATTATTTTAAGTCAATGTGCCATTTATTTAGCAAGTTCCCCAAAAAGTAATGCTAGTTACGAAGCTATCAAAAATGCGCAACAATTAGTTAAGGAAACTGGAGATTTATCTGTTCCGCTACATCTAAGAAATGCTCCTACAAAATTGATGAAAGAATTAAATTATGGTAAAGATTATAAATATGCTCATAGTTTTGAAAACAATTTTGCAGAACAAGAATTTTTACCAGATGAAATTATTTCTACTAAATTATTTGAGCCTGGAAATAATAGCCGAGAAAATTCAATGCGTGAGTTTCTAAAAAAGCGATGGTTAAATAAATACAATTATTAATTTTTTCGGTTGTATTCTTTTACCCCTTTTACAGTATCTATTTTTATATTCCCTTGCTTAGTTAATTGCATTAGTTGCGGCTGTTTATAAGCCACCCATTTAACTATAAATATATTTGGTTGTGATGTTTTATACGCTTTTGCAATTTCAAAATTTTCATCGCCACTAAGTATTTTAAAATTATGATTATCTTTTACAATAGTACAAATACCATAATCTCCAATTTGGTATTTACCTACTATATTTTTATTACTAACCTCTGCTACTACTATTTTTTTAGGTACTCTTTTTTCTTTTTTCACAACTGATTTTGGAAGTGTAACATCCTTTATCACAGTTTTTGAAACTACTTTATTTTCCTTAGTTTTCTCTCTTATTTCTGGTTTAGGAATTGGTTTATACTGGTAATTTACATTTTCAATATCTCTAAATGCAGCTCTAATAGCTTCATTATAAGCTTTTCTATAATCTTTTAATTTTGATTTTCCTTGACGAGTTGTAAAAACAATATTATTATTACAATCTAACAATTCGATAGTAACTCTAGTACTAAATATATTAGGGTTATTTATTATACGAGTAGTTAAAGCTTTACACCTGTTTTCTGCTAAATCATTTGGATAAGATTCATTGGTTAAAAAAACGGTAAAACCTGCTTTATTAAATAAAAATTTAGTTAAAGAATTTATTTGATGTATATCTGGTGATCGTTGAAATTCAAATTGATTTGGAACTAGAATATATTTGTAGTTATTTAATTTGCTTTGTGAAAAACTAAATGTTGTAAAGAATATGGTAATTATAATTATTATATTTTTCATTTGAATTATGGTTTTAGTAAAAGTACTAATTTTTCTTATTAAATATAAAGTTTATCCCTAATTGTATATTAGCGCTTTTGGCATTATACACATTGGAGAGGCTAATTAAATTATCTGCTGCTAAATACATGTTAAAAGCTTTAAAATGGGTAGAAATACCCAAACCAATATTGGTGGATGAAAAAGGATCGGCAGTATAGGTAATTTTAGTTTGTAAATATTTATTTATTCTTTTTTCATAAAACAAAGTCGCTGCTAAATAAGAATGTACAGCTCCAACAGTAGAAAATAATTGCAAACCCATTTTATCTGTATAAGTATCTAATTCTTTTGAAAAATGGCAATCATCGTAATAAGGTCTACCAAAAGAATATGCAATACTTCCGTTTAATTTTATAGGTCGTAAAGAAGAATATTTGGTATAAATAGTATCTAAAACTACCTGATTATCAAAATCATCTTTTAAATTTTGCCAATATGTTTCAGGATTTGCAGGATCAAAATTTAATTGAATACCTTCTACTTCATAAGATCCTTTTACGCTGTACGATTCTACATTTTGTTTATAGTTTATAAATCCAAAATCTAAAATACTTCCTGTAATAGTCCAATGCTTTTTTGGATGATACGTAAAACCAACATCTATACCAACTCCTAAATTACCTCCAAATAATAGTTTCTTTTGAATATAGGATTGCGTTATTACGTCCGTATTATCAAAAAACACTCCTGAAGTCTGCAGTAAAAAGTTAACATTATCTATATATTGTTTGTAAATATTGTTTGTGCCGTTTTCTAAATATAATTCTCCTGAATTCTGTTTAGAATTTGCATTAAAAACACTGGAGTATATTTTAAATCTCCCTCCTACCTGCCATTTTTTATTTATTTTTTTGGATAATCCAACATGTAAAACGCTCAATAATTCTGCTCTTGCAGCCATTTTTTTAATAGAATAATGACGGCCTATAACTGAATTTCCCTCATAAAACAAATCCACTAAATCACGTGGAATTTTTGCTAATGCATTAAATTCTTCATAGAATCCAAAGGATAAATAATTATTATTATTTAATCGAAATCCGGCATTAATTATTTCTAATTGTTGATTTGTCTCCAAAAATTCAGCCTTTCCGTATTTATTAATTGCTTCTCTAATTTTATCATTAATAGGAACTCCATTATTTGCAAAAATATCATAGGTTGTAAACCCCGTAAATCCACCTTGAAAAGATATTTGTGAAAGTAATGGAAACCCAATATGAAATTGATTGTAAACTTCCGCTCCAGGATTTAATAGTAAGGTTTGTGGTAAGTTATTAAAATCGTAAAGCACTTGCTTGTTTTGAGCAACACTTTGCAAACTTATAAATAAAAACAGATAAATTATTTTCCTCATATTTTTCTGTAATTATAAAATAATTTAACGGATGATTTTAAGTTTAAATTTGCAGTTTCAGTTCCATCTAATGTACTTCCATCTGAACTAGGTTCTAATTTTACTAAAAAGCCAAAAAAACGTGTGTTTTCTATTACACTAATATCATCTGTTGGTATTTCTAAAATATAAGTAGTTGCTTCTGAATTTGGTGCTACTACTACCGTTGGTTGAAGTGTATAAATTAATTGGCCTGCATCATCAAAAAAATTGAAATTAAAGTTAAATTGTCTATTAAAGGAGTTTGAGATAATTAAAGTAAATTCAACCTTTTCAAGATATTTGATAGTTGTTTTATCAATTGGAGCATCAATTAAATCTGTTGAATAGGTTATTTCATTATTATTGTTATCTAAAAATTTATCCGCAGTAAAATCTGCATAAATTAAAGTTGATGTGTAAACAGCATGAACATTTACATCATCAATTTGATTAAAATCAACTTCTTTTGTACAACTAGTTAAAGTTATTAAAATAGATAATATAGTTATGTAGTAATATCTGGGGTTCATAATGGTAAACTTATATGATTTAATTTAGTTTATAAATACTGCTTTAATTGTAATAACGTATTAATACTCTTTATTGTATGTGATACTTGTTCATTTTTTGAGTTAAAGTAGATGGCATCTATTCCATTATTAATTGCTCCCATAACATCCGCTTCATAATTATCGCCAATCATTATAGATTCTTTGGAAGACGCAGATGCTTTGTTTAAAGCAAAATTAAAAATAATTGGATTTGGTTTTTTAACTCCAGCATCTTCAGAGGTAATAATTTGATCAAAATAACTGCTTAATCCTGAATTATCTAATTTTTTGTATTGTACCTCATTAAATCCGTTAGTTATAATATGTAAATTATATTTTGGACTTAAATAATTTAGAATTTCAATAGCGCCATCAAACAGCTCATTATTATTAGGTAAAACTTTTATATAATCTACCGATAAGTTATCAATTAAATCATCCGAAACAGTTACTTTAATTTTTGAAAAAGTGTCTTTCAATCTACCAATTCTTAAGTCTGATTTAGTTATTTTTTCTTCACGATATAGCTTCCAGTACTCCTGATTTATACCTCTGTAATAATTTAAAAATTTATCTAAATTAACAGGTAATTTATGCTTTTCAAATATAGTTTTAAAAGCAATATCAGAGTTAGTTTCAAAATCCCAAAGTGTGTGATCTAAATCAAAAAAGATGTGTTTTATATTCATGCTTTAAAATTATAAATTTAATCTAGATATAAAATAGTTTTTATCTGTTTATATTTGTTTTCTAACATTAATTTAATACTTGAATAAAAAATTACATATACTTTTTTTAAGCAGTTGGTATCCTTCAAGGGTTTTCCCAACTAATGGTGATTTTGTGCAACGACATGCAGAAGCTGTTGCTACAAAACATAACGTTACTGTAATTCATGTAGTAACAGATTCCAATGTAAAATCTACTGAGTATTTTAGTAATGAAATAAATAATGTGATAACAAAACTTATTCATTTACCAAAGTATAATAATAAGCTATTAAAATTATTTCATTTTTTTAAAGCTTATTTATCTGCAATAAAAAAGCTCAAAAGTATAGATTTGGTTCATGCAAATATTGCTTTTCCTATTGGATTAGTTGCGTTATACCTAAAATGGTTTTTACGTAAGCCTTATATAATTTCTGAGCATTGGAGTGATTATCAATTTCCATTAAACAAATCTATCGGTTTCTCTCGAAAAATGGCAACTAAATTAATTGTGAAAAAGGCATCATTTGTGTGTCCTGTAACCAACAATTTACAAAAACATATGATTAACTTTGGTTTAAAAGGAACCTATTTTTGCGTACCAAATGTAGTTAAAACAGATTTATTTAAACCTCAAAATTTTAATTCCAACAGATTTACAATAGCTCATATTTCAGATATGGATAATAGTATAAAAAATGTATCTGGAATTATAAATGTAATAAGTAAATTACAAACAAAAATACCTAATTTAAAATTTAATTTAATTGGAAAAGATTCAGAAAAATATAAGCAATTAATTAAATCTTTGCATATTAAAAATGCTCATATTATAAATAATATACCACATAATGAAGTTGCTGATTATTTAAAAAAATCGAATATTTTTGTTTTGTTCAGTAATTATGAAAATCTTCCTTGCGTAATTCTTGAAGCTTTTTCGTGTGGTATTCCTGTAGTTTCTACAGATGTAGGTGGAATTAACGAATACTTTCCTGAAAACTTCGGTTATTTAATTCCTGTAAAAGATGAAAATAGTTTAGAAAAAAATATCTTAAAAATATATCATAAAGAAATTAGAATAGATAAGAAACTAATGCATAGCTATGCTGAGAAAAATTTTGGCATAAATACCATTAGCAACTCATTTACAAAATTATATATGCAAACCTTAAATCTAAATTAATAATGTGTGGTATTGCCGGAATAATAAATAAAAAATACCCTCTTCAACTATCATTATCACTTAAATTAATGACAGAGAGTATGATAAATAGAGGGCCTGATGATGAAGGTTATATGTTATTTAGGAATAATACAATCCCTTATTATGGAGATGATACAATTTCTAAAAATCATAAGCATATTAATACTGCCTCTCAATTTTCTTTTAAACTAGGTTTTGGTTTTAGACAATTAAAAATTATTGACTTATCCTATAGAAGTCATCAACCAATGTCTGATTTAAATCAGAATTATTGGATTATTCTTAATGGTGAAATTTATAATTATAAAGAAATTAAAAGCGAATTAATTAGTTTAGGTTATACTTTTTTTTCTAATTCAGATACAGAAGTTGCTTTAAATGCATATAAAGAATGGAATACTAAAGCTTTAAATAAATTTAACGGAATGTTTGCTCTATCCATTTTTGATAAGACAAAAAATGAAATATTTATTGCAAGAGATAGACTTGGTATAAAACCTCTTTATTTTTATGAAAATAATGAACAATTTATTTTTGCAAGTACCATTAAAGCAATTATAGACTCAAAACTTTATAAACCTGAAATAAATTGGGATGGGTTATCTCAAAATTTTAGATTCTCAATTGCTCAAAGACCAAATACTAGTTTTAAAAATATTACTGCTCTGGAACCAGCACACTATTTAAAAATTGATTTAAACAACAACAAAATAGAAAAAAAACAATATTGGGAAATCCCAGTAAACAATCAAGATTTAAGTTTAACTGAAAAACAATCAATTAATTTAATTAATGAAAGTTTATTTAAGTCAATAAAATATCGATTAAATGCTGATGTAGAAGTTGGCACCTTTATGAGTGGTGGAATAGATTCAACAACACTTTCTGTAATTGCTTCAAAAATGAACCCTAATATTAAAGTATTAACTTTAGGATTTAAAAAATTTAATAAACTTGATGAAACTAAAGAAGCAAAAGCTACAGCTGCTTTAAACAATTTAAATCATATAATAGCATATACAAATTCAAATGAAATAACCGACAACATTGTAAATATTACAACTGCTTATGAAGAACCATATCATCATTTACCCGCTAATTTTGTATTAGCCAATATGGCTGCAAAAAATAATTTAAAAGTTGTGCTCAATGGGCTTGGTGGTGATGAATTATTTGGAGGCTATGATGTTTTTTATAAATTGCAATTTTGGAATAACTTAAAGAGATCCAAAAAAATTATAAATTTATTACCTAATATTTATCCAAAAATAAAAAAAGCTAAAACCATTTCAAGATATACAAATTTAGGAGAATTCTATTCTCATTATTTCACAAATTATAATGATGATGAAATAGATAAGTTATTTAATCATAAAAAATTTCCTACAAAAAACACTATTTCTAATCTTTACAATATTAAACACTTAAATTTTACTGATGATTTTGAAGGTATCAGTTATTATAATTTAAAATCATATATAAGTAATCATCAAACTAGAGCTGTAGATCATAGTACTATGAAATTTTCGATTGAAGGAAGATTTCCAATGCTAGATCATAACTTTATAGAAACAGCCTTTAAAATCCCAACTAAATACAAATTCAAAAACAATACTCAAAAATATATTCTAAAAAAACTAGCAAAGAAATATATAGCTCCCAGTTGCTTTTCTATGAAGAAAAAAGGATTAGGATTACCTTTAGAATATTGGATTAAAAATGAGTTTAGAGATTTAATAAACGACTCAATAATAAACTTAAAAAATAGAAATATTTTTAATAATAATCAAATTGACCTTATTTTAAAATCTAACAATGAGCGTAAAATATGGCAGTTAGTTTCCACTGAATTATGGATTAATGAATTTATAAAGTGAAAAATATTATAGATTTTATTAATAGCTTTTTAAGTCGTTCTGGCAGCTATGTGTTTACTACAACCATTGCTTCTCGCCTACTTTCATTTTTTGCTTCTTGGATTGCTTTACAGCTAATTCCAAATAAAGAGTTGGGAGTTGTAATTTATGCTTTTCAAATAATTGTTTTTATAATTCCAATGGGAGGTTTTGGACTGAATCAAGGTTTACTTAGATATGGTTCTCAATTAAAATCTACTGAAGAAAAAAATGCTCTTTTTCTATTCATTTTAAAAAAAGGAATACTTATTAGTTTAGCAATAACAATTATACTAGCAATTACTGCTTATTTTTTAGACTTTAAATTACATGAAACCAGCTTCTATTTAATCCTTTTATCAACAATAATTACTTCAAGTTTTATATTTGAAATTATAAAAATTCAATTTAGACTTCAAAAAAACAATAAGTTATTTTCTTTAGCTGAACTATCTTACAATATTTTACTAGTAATTTTTGTATTTACTTTAAGTTATAATTTCAATGAATTAGGTTATGCCATTTCATTAATTATTACACCATTAATTACCTCATTAATTTTTATTTCGAAACTACATATACAGTGGAAAAAACATTTAAAGTTATCGCTTATTGATGTCTATTTTTTTAGATATGGCTTTTTTGCTAGTTTATCTAATGTAACTACACAATTACTTATTTCTATAGATATTATTTTAATAGGATTTATTTTAAAAGATATGGAAATGGTAACAGCCTTTAAATACGTTTCGATAGTCCCTTATAGTTTACTGTTTTTATCGAACGTAGTTATAACTACTGATTTTGTGGACTTTACAGAAAAAATAAATAATAGCAACTACATTAAAAACTATATAAAAAATTACATAAAATTATTTAGCCTTATAAGTGCTTTTTGTGTTTTAATTATCTATTTATTTGGTGAAGTAATTTTATCCTTTTTCGATGAAAATTATACTACTTATTTCTCTTCATTAATGGTATTAACTATTGGCGTTTCAGGTATTTTAACTTTTCGAGGTCTTTTTGGAAATCTACTTTCTTCAATAGGTAAAACTCACATTAATTTTATAACAACAACTTTAGCTTTAGCACTAAATATAATTTTAAATTATTATTTTATTCCTAAATATGGAATTTTAGGTGCAGCTTTTACTTCTGCAATTATAATGTGGTTTACTGGTATTTTATCTCTTATATTCTTTTTCTACTTTTATAAGAAATTGTATTTCAACAAAGTATAATAAATTTCTTTGGTTGCTCCAAAACTTTTATAAAAATCTGCAACACCTTCAATCATAGATCCTTCAAAATCTAAAATCATATTACTATTTGAAAACTCACGTATTAATTCTGCAACTAATAACGTTGGTAAACCCGTGTTTTTTGCCGTAGAAGTTGCAATTGGTAATAAGTAGGTTATTCTGTCTTCCTCTTTTAACCAAACTAAACATGCTACAAGTTGTTTTTTATTTCTAATTCCCCAAATATTAATACTTTTATTATTACTGTTTAGTAAGTTATTTAAAGTTGAAATCTGATTTAAAGTTAACGTATAATTTTTATCTTCACTTAAATAAAAATCTAAAAAAGTGTTTATATCTATTCCTTTTTCAATTTTTAAGGAAGTAGCTTTAGCTTTAGTTAAATCTCTTTTACGATTATTATTAAACCGATCTATTAACGCTTCATTTGAATGATTTAAAGCTAAAATAAAATTATTCCGTTCTTCTAGTTTTAAAAAATTATTTTGGTTTTCAGAATTAAATTGTATGGTAATTTTCTTAAACTTTTTTGGAATAGCATTAATAAAATCTAGCATTAATTCCTGAGTAATTCTATTTTTTGAAAAAACACCCAATTGTTGTGTCCAAGTTGGTGGATATATATATTTTATAAGGTATTTCCTTCTCCAAGGCAATGGCATGATCGCTTCATAATTATTTAAAACTAATGCGTCCCAATTATCTGCAACGCAATCTAAATACCAGCTATAAGCATAAATTCTAGCGTTATCTGATTTTTGAATGCAAGCATCGTATAATTTTGTATCTAATTGGTTTCTTTTTAAATACCGAATCATACAACCTTAAATAACGGTAAGTTTATAAATAGTGCTCCAACCTTTCCAATTATTATTTTCACTTAAAGTATCATTATGAAAAAGAGAAATAAATGTGCCGTTTACTTCTTTAACTTCATTTTTTAATTGCATTATTTTCTGGATACTTTCTTCATTACTTAATTTCATATGATCTTTTAAAGTTCCATCCATAAAAGCTAACGGATAAATTTTTAACGGTGTTTGAATTTCAAAATCTAGATCATAAAAATAAAAAGGAGTACACGTACTTGCTCTAAAACCAACAACTTTAGCATAGCCCATTGTATAATCTTCCTGAATTTCTAAATCTATTAAATTTTGATACGTTTCAGGAATACTCAACCTTAAATAATGTTGACGAGAAAAAGTAACTGGAGTATTTATTATGTTTTCTAAACGTGTCTTTTCCTTTTTTAATTTTTCAAAACTTTTATAGGAGAAATATGATGGATGCATTCCTATTTTTGCGTAATCTGCAACAGATTTTATAAGTGCTTGAAATTTAAGATTAGTGGAAGATATATTTTTATCGTACGTAGTATAATCTCCAATTAAAAAGAAAAACAACGTATTTACATTATGTTCTTTTTTAATTTTTAAAATTTCTTTAAAAGTGTTAAAAGGATCTTTTTCAAAATTAAATACAGTTAAAATTCGATGCCATAAATTAAATATTCTGAATCGAAAAATATCATTAAAAAATCCACCAATTGTTCTAACTATTCCTTTATGCTTATATGCAAATGCAGAATCTACATCAATGGTAGAAATTAACTTAAATTTTTTGTCCCTATATTCATAGTTTGGAAATTTCTGTTTTAAAAGTTCTAGAAATTTATACGCCCAAATATCTATTACTGGCTTTTCAATAAAATCATTTTTAACAGCTAAACTTTCCTCTGCAGGAAACCTATCATGCTCATCTTGAACATGTGGTAAATATTCTTCAATCCTTGTAATTAAATAAAACCCCGCTGCAAAAATATCAAACGGAATACTCGATTTTTCTCCTGTAGGGAAAAAACAAGGAGTATCATCCCAATTAGACATAGTTATATCTATATCATTTATACCTTGTTCAAATAATAAAGTATGGCTTCTTATAAAAAATTCAGAACCTAAAGGAGATTTTGAATACGTAATTTTTGGCCCATTATGTGCTACAAATTCATCTACTTTAGTGGTAAAAGTGATAGGAATTTGTAAAATTCTAACAAAAAAATGCTTAAAAATATAATTTAGCCTTGGAGTAATTTTATGAGTATAAACCAATAACATATGGTTATAGTATGATTAAAATTAATAAATATTTCCTTTTTACAATAAATTTTCATCAGCAAAGCTAAAGTAATCATTTTCGGTGATTATAACATGATCTAGCACTTTAATATCCATTGTTTCGCCTGCTATTTTTAGTTTATTAGTAAGTAATTTATCTGCATTACTTGGTTTTAATTTTCCTGAAGGATGATTATGACATAAAATAATAGCGGTTACATTTAATTCTAAGGCTTTCTTTAACACTAACCTAACATCAACTAATGTTCCTGTTAATCCGCCTTTACTCTGTTGGCTTTTTTCTATTATTTTATTGGAATTATTCAAATATAATATCCAAAATTCTTCGTGTTGTAATTCACCTATTAAAGTCTGCATTACTTCAAAAACTGCTTTACTACTAGTTATTTTTGGTAAAGTTAATGCTTCTTCTAAACGTCTTCGTCTACCCAGTTCTAAAGCTGTAATTATGGTAATTGCTTTTGCATCTCCTATTCCTTTAAATTTGGTTAAATCGGCAATAGTTAGCTTTCCTAATTTATTTAAATTATGATTTATGGATGCTAAAATTCGTTTTGCTAATCCTACCGCACTTTCTTCTTTTGAGCCTGAACCTAATAATATGGCTACTAGTTCGGCATCCGATAAAGATTCCTTTCCTTTTAAAATAAATTTTTCACGTGGCCTGTCATCTACAGCCCAAGATTTAATATTCAAAAATTTTGAAGAATTATTCATTAGCTCTTTTCTTCAAATATAAGAGTATTATTTTAAAATATAAATTTGATGTAAGTTGCTGTTTTTGGGTTTAAAAAAACTATAAACCAATTAAATATGCTACTGAAAAGTTAACATAACTTGTATTTTTTAAGTTGGTTTCATCACCAATTTCTGTAGGGAAATTAATGTTGTACCCTAATTCAAAATCAAATGAATTTACATTTAATTGTAATGGAATATTTAATTGAGTATTAAATAATTCAAACGTATTACTAGTATAATTTTGAGTTGTTTGCTGTCCGTTTTCAATTATAAATCTAGATAATTCTATAGTTTGTTTTCCTGCAATAATATTTAACTGAGGACGCAGATTTAAAGTAACTTTTTTAGTTTTTAAAAAATTAATTTTAACATAACTTCGTGAAGATATTTGAAAGGATTGATCATCGCCAAATAGAAAATCTCCTGAAACTTGTGTTCCTATACTTCTATTTTTGCTATGAACACCTAATGTTAAATTTATAACATTTGAAAATATATTATCTTCACTATTGGCATAAAAATATCTAGAATAGGATGTACTAAATCTACCAATCTTATTTTTTCCAAAATTTTTTCCGTATCCTAAAGTTAGCATAGTTACATCCCATTTAGGATAAAATTCACTATAATAAGTCCCTGAAATGCTGGCAAAAATTCCTTTAGAGTTTATATAGGAAATTTGTGGTCTTAAATTATATTGATCTATACCAATATCTCGTCCTGAAAAATACGTGTTACTATTATAATTTAAGGATATATGTAAAAACTGAAAATTGGAAAGAGAATTAATTAATTCGTTTATAACCTCATCTTCTTTAAACAAATTGTCAATAATTTCATCAACTTCATTTTCCTTTGTTGGCGTTTCTTGAGAGTAAACAAAAAACATACCTGAAAATAGTAAAATAAGAGTTAATATATTTTTCATTTTTGAAACTGAAAAAGCATAAGTGGTTAATTTAAATTAACCACTTATGCTATGTTTTATAAATTTTAATTCATCATTAATTATTATTCCGACCATTCCTTCTATCCCTAACTCTATCTATTAACTCTTTATTGTCTTGAATATTTTTTACAGAACGTAATCTTGTTCTAATTTGCTGAATCTGTTCTGATGTAAGAGAGTTTCTAAACTGTTGCTTAATTGCTTGAACAGTTGATCTTTGCTCCTGTATCATTTTTCGTTGTGCTTCTGTAAAAGATGCTATTAAAGCTCTTTGCCTTTCTTGTTTTGTAAGTTTTGTATTTTCTAAAATAGCTAACTGATTTTTAGAAAGACTAGCTTTAAACTTCTCTCTGTTTTGCTTAATTAATTCTCGTTGCTTTTGCAACATTAATTTTTGAGCTTCCGTTAAATCTGCCATTGCAGCTTGGTTTATTTTGCTCTTAGTTTGAATTTGTTCTTGCTCTTTTTGTTGAGCCTGAGAACTATAAATTCCAACTAGTAAACCAAACACTAATATAGTAAATATTTTTATTGTTTTCATCTTAATATTCTTTTATTAATTTTCATTTTGGGGGAACTCTATTAGTATAGACCTTAGCTTTTACAAATAGTTTTTTAATTTAAAAATATTTAATTTTTTAAAGATACATCTTTAATAACATCTTCTAAAACGTAATCATTTACAAATTCATCTATTTTATCATCTTCCACAAAAAGTGCTGCTACAGAAACATCTTCTACATTAAAAAGATTATTTTCATTTGCTAAATTGTTAGTTTTAAATTTATTAATGGTATCAGAAACTATAGCTGGCACATTATTAAATGATGAAAATACACTTGGTTTAAAAACTGTTAAAGTTATTATTAAAGCAACTGCTGCTGCAATAGGTAAAAGGAAATTCCTTTTACTATATAATACTTTTACTTTGGAATTAGAAACCTGATTTAAAATATCATGTTTAGAATTAGAAAAATAATCGCTAGGTACGTTTAATCCTAATTCTTCTGCATGAGTTCTTTTCATTTTTTCATTAAATAATGATTTAACTCTAACTCTATTTAATACGGACTTTTTCATAATTACTTAGACCTCGGTTTTAGCCAAAAGTTCAACATTTGTTATATTTTGTTCAATAAATTTTACGGTATTATAATATGATGACTTTAAGGTTCCTTCTTTAATATCTAATATTTCAGACATTTCTCTAAATTTTAAATCATCATAATATTTCATTTGAAATATGTGCCTTTGTTTGTCTGGTAGTTTTGATAAAATTGTGTGTAATTTAATAGCAATTTCACTTCCATCAAAATACTCATCTTCAATTAAATTATTTAGATATCCTTTATTTAAATCATCCACTGAATAATATATTTTATTATTTTTTTGCTCTAAAAATCGAATGGATTCATTGTATGCTATTCTATACATCCAAGTATGTAAGGTACTTTTTTGTTTAAATTTCGGCAAACTTTTATATACTCTTAAAAAAGTGTTTTGTAAAACATCATTAGCATTTTCATGCGTTATTACTAACTTTCTTATATGCCAATATAATCTTTCTTGATAAAGGTCTAATAATTTTTTAAACGCTTTTTCACGATGTTTACTACTTATCAATTGTTGTATAAAATCAGCTTCTTTTTTCAACAGAAATAGTTTTTAGTAACAAAATGTAATGACTAATTTATCATCATAATTTAGTTAGACCCTTAAAAACTAAAATAGTTTAAAGAACCTAAAAAATTAATTACAAGTTACTAAGAATTTTTAATTCAATCTGTTAATTAGAGTACATTAATACTGAAACTTCTTAAACTTTATTTAAAAAGAATTAAAGTGTATTTTTTAATTCTTCAAAATCTAAACCTCCATAATTACCTGAACTCATAAGTAAAACAGCTGTTTCATTCAAGTTTTTATTAAATAAATTGGTTTTAAATTCATCGGAGTTGGTAAACACTGTTATATTAGAATTGTCAAAAGCATTTTTAATTTGATTTTTGCTAATATTTTCAAGTTGTTTAATTTCAACTGCTTTTGGAGAATAATATACTATTGCTTCATCTGCCATATCCAAAGCTCCTTTATATTGTGATAAAAACTCTGAGTTTAAACTACTGTATGTATGTAGCTCTAAACAGGCCAATAATTTTCTGTCTTTATATTGATTTTTAACCGCTTTTGTAGTTGCTTCAACTTTGCTTGGAGAATGTGCAAAATCCTTAAAAATAACAGTAGATTTATTTTCTGCAATTTTTTCAAGTCGTTTACTAGCTCCTTTAAAACTACTAATTGCTTCAAAAAAATCATCTTCTCCAACTCCCATATGTTGACAAATCCATTTAGCTCCTGCTAGATTTTGCATATTATGCTTGCCAAAAATTTCTAAAGGCATTTCACCTAATGCAGTATCTATAAATGTTGTTCCATTTTTTATAGTATAATTTGGAGTTTTATAAGCGTATAGTTTAATTTGATTTTTAGCTTCTTTAACTATTTTTTCAACCTCCTTATCTTCTTCATTATAAACCAAAATTCCACCATTAGTAATAGTTTCAATAAATTTTGAAAATTGAGAAACATAATTATCAAATGTTGGAAAAACATTAATGTGATCCCAAGCTATTCCGCTAATTAAAGCAATGTTAGGTTTGTATAAATGAAACTTTGGTCTTAAATCTATTGGACTAGTTAAATACTCATCACCTTCAAGTACAATAAACTCATTTTCTTTGGTTAAATGTACCATGGTTTCAAAACCATCTAACTGAGCACCAACCATATAATCTACTTCAATATTATGATAATTTAATACATGTAAAATCATAGCAGTAATGGTTGTTTTTCCATGTGAACCACCAATAACTACTCTAGTTTTATTTTTAGATTGCTCGTATAAAAACTCTGGATAAGAATAAATTTTAATTCCTAATTCCTTAGCTTTTACTAGCTCTAAATTATCCGATTTTGCATGCATTCCTAAAATAATTGCATCCAAATCTTTAGTTATTTTATTAGGAAACCAACCTAAATCATCTGGTAATAAACCTTTAGCTTCTAAACGAGATTTTGAAGGTTCAAAAATTGCATCATCACTACCTGTTATTATATAACCTTTTTCAACTAAGGCAAGTGCTAAATTATGCATTGCACTTCCTCCAATTGCAATAAAATGTATTTTCATCAATCAAAATATTAAGATTATCAAAAGTAATTAATCTTTAATTAGAAATAAAATAACCATATTTTTTTAATAACTTTGTTTATAACTCAACTTAAATACTTAAATTTAAATTTTAATTGCTACTGCTAACTTCTTATTTTTATTAAAATGTATTTAACGTCCTTTACACGATGTTATAAAAAATTAACCAAACATTCTTTTTATGAAAAAAGATTACTTTTCAATTACAAAAAAATTCTTATTGATATTTGTAATTGCTTTATTTTCAAATATTCAAATAGGATATTCACAATGTACAAATGCTACACCAACTGGAACTTCACCTCAAACATTTTGTAAGGTAGATAATAGTACTGTAGCAGATTTAGTTGCTTCAGGTGGCACAATTGTGTGGTATGACGCTCCAACAGGAGGAACTCAATACGACCCTTCCACTCCACTTTTTGATGGAGTAACTTATTATGCTGACGACATAAGTAGCAATAATTGTAGTGTAAGTAGATTAGCTGTCCTTGTTTCTATAGTTGGTGATATACCTACTAATGTAGATGTTTATGTAGGTAAATGTGCTAGTCAAAATCCAACAATTGCAGATTTAAACGCTACTGGTACAAATATTGAATGGTTTGATGCACAAACAGGAGGTAATTTACTTGCAAGTACAACTCCCCTTACTGATGGACAGACTTATTGGGTACAACAAACTGAGAGCGGTTGTACCAGCGTTCGTTTACCAACAACAGTTAGTTTAGTAGATCCTACTCCACCTACTGTTGAACCAATTCAATCCTATTGTTATCCTCCAAACCCAACAGTAGGAGATTTACAAGCAACTGGAACAAATATTGTATGGTATGATACAGAAACTTCTACTACACCATTAAATATTTCTGAACCTTTAGTAAATGGAGAAGATTATTGGGCTGTAGAAAGTTCTTTCCCTTGTGAAAGTACTACTAGAGTTCAAACAACTGTTCAATTAGATGCAGCACCAAATGCTGGTACTGATGGTTCATTAACTGTTTGTGAAATTGATTTAACTACTACAAATTTATTTACTTTATTAGGTGGAACACCTAGCAATACTGGTAGTTGGACAGGGCCTAGTGCTTTATCCAACGGTTATTTAGGAACTTTTGAACCTGGTGTAAATGTTGCTGGAACCTATACATATACTGTTTCTAGTACAAATGGAATTTGCCCTGATGATTCTGCAAATGTTACTGTAGTAATAAACACAACTCCTCCTCCAACAACTACAGAAAGTAATCAAGCTTTTTGTGAAATTGATAATGCTACCGTGGCTGATTTAGCTATTTCTGGAAATAATGTACAATGGTACGACACAGAAACTTCTACTACACCACTAAATAGTACAGATTTATTAATTAATGGCCAAGATTATTGGGCTTCTCAAACAGATGCTACTACTGGTTGTGAAAGTGCTACAAGAACTGTGGTTAATGTAACCATTAATGTAACTCCACCGCCTACAACAACACAAACCAATCAAGCTTTTTGTGAAATTGATAATGCTACCGTGGCTGATATAGCTGCTTCAGGAAATGCAATACAATGGTATGATACTGAAACTTCTACTACGCCTTTAAATTCAACGGATAATTTAATTGATGGCGAAGATTATTGGGCTACACAAACGGATGCTACTACTGGCTGTGAAAGCGCTACAAGAACTGTGGTTAACGTTACTATTAATGTAACTCCACCACCTACAACAACACAAACCAATCAAGCTTTTTGTGAAATTGATAACGCTACTGTTGGTGATTTAGCAATTTCAGGTAATGCAGTGCAATGGTATGATACAGAAACTTCTACTACGCCTTTAAATTCAACAGATTTATTAGTAGATGGCGAAGATTATTGGGCTACACAAACGGATGCTACTACTGGCTGTGAAAGTGCTACAAGAACTGTGGTTAACGTAACCATTAATGTAACTCCACCACCTACCACAACAGAAACCAATCAAGCTTTTTGTCTAAAAGATTATGATCCAAATTTACCAACCGTTGGAGATTTAAGTGTGTCAGGTAATGCCGTAGTATGGTACGATACAGAAACTTCTACTACACCTTTAAATTCAACAGATAATTTAATTGACGGAGAAGTCTACTGGGCTACACAAACCGATGCAACTTCTGGTTGTGAAAGCGCAACTCGATTAGCGGTTACTGTTACTTTTATAAACCCTGTAACACCAACTACTTCTGAAACAAATCAAACTTTTTGTGTCGTTGACAATGCAACAGTTGCAGATTTACAAGCAAATGGAACTAATATTGTATGGTATGATACAGAAACTTCTACTACACCTTTAAATTCAACAGATAGTTTAATTGATGGAGAAGATTATTGGGCTGCTGAAAGCGATGCCTCTTCAGGTTGTGAAAGTATTAACAGACTTCAGGTTACAGTTACAATAACAGATAATGCCCCTGTAACCATAACTGAAACTACACAAACATTTTGTGCTTCTGATGAGCCTACCGTAGAAAATTTAAATGTAACAGGTAGTAATATTAACTGGTATGAATCTGAAACAGCTACTACTCCATTAAGTATAAATGAATTATTAGTTGATGGAGAAGATTATTGGGCTACGCAAACTAACGCTTCAAATTGTGAAAGTTCTACAAGAATGGTTGTTAATGTAGTTTTAACAGATCCAGGAACACCAATAATAAGCACCTCAGGTAATGAATTTTGTATTATTGATAATCCAACTGTTTCAGATTTAAACAATAATGTAACAAGTTCAAATTCTAACCCGATTACTTGGTATGATAGCTACCCAAATGGAAATATGTTAAATCTATCTGATCCTTTAATTGAAGGGAATACTTATTATGCTGTTGAAACAGATGTTGACGGTTGTTCTAGTGTAAATCCGTTACAAGTAACTGTTAATTTAGATGCTTGTGACCAATACGATGTTGAAATTTTTGATGGGTTTTCTCCAGATGGAGATGGCATAAATGACACTTTTGAAATTGGAAATTTAAAAGCACTTTATCCTAACTTTAAACTTGAATTTTATAATCGTTGGGGGAAATTAATTTACACTCAAGATGCTACAAAACCTAATTGGAATGGAAGATTAAATGGTAGCGGTAATTTAGTTCCTACTGGAGTTTATTACTTTGTTATTCATTTTAACAAAAACAACAGAAAACCTATTCAAAAAAGATTATACCTAAATCGTTAACCCTTAATTAGCGAAAAATTAAAACATATGAAAAAATATATTCTATCCATACTATCGCTTTTTTTAACAGCGGTTATTTGGTCTCAGCAAGATGCTCAATACACACAATATATGTACAATATGAGTGTTATAAATCCTGCTTACACAACTAACACTATAGGAATTGTTAATATTGGTGCATTACATCGTACACAATGGGTTGGCGTTGAAGGATCACCAAAATCATCTAATTTATTTTTACACACTCCAATTAATAACAAAATTGAAGTAGGTTTTTCATTGGTAAATGATAATATTGGTGATGTTGTTAAACAAAACAACCTATATGCTGATGTTGCTTATAAACTAGATTTAGAAGATTATGGTAATTTATCTTTTGGGTTAAAAGCTGGTGTATCCTTTTTAGATGTAGACTTTAATGGATTTACACTTCAATCTGGTGATGTATTTACCGATCCAAATTTTACAGATAATATTCATAAATCCTACTTTAATGTTGGTGCAGGTGTTTACTATAATACCGATAATTATTATGTAGGTCTTTCCGTTCCAACTTTATTAAATAGTAAATATTTAGATAGAGATAATGGAAAATACCAAGGTACTAAACAAGCACACGTTTTTTTAACTGGTGGTTATGTATTTGAAATAAATGACTTAATAAAACTAAAACCAGCTTTTATGACTAAAATTGTTAAAGGAGCTGACCCAGTTGTTGATTTAACACTTAACGCTTTATACAACAATAAATTAGAAGTAGGTATTGGCTATCGTTTTGATGATGCAATAAGTGGTATGGTCAACTTTAAAGCAACTCCTGAATTAAGAATTGGTTATGCTTATGATTATACAACCTCAAACTTAGGACCATTTAGTTCTGGTTCTCATGAAATATTTGTGCTTTATAATTTAGATATTTTCAACTTACATAAAGGATTTGATAAATCGCCAAGATTCTTCTAACAAAATGACTTTAACCATGAAAAACATATATTACATACTTTTTATTTTAGCAATTTCAACACAAGTTGCAAATTCACAGAATTTAAACAGAGCTAACCATCTATTTGAAGATAGAGCTTATATGGATGCTGCCGAATTATATGCAAATGAAAGTCCTAAAACACAAGAAATTTATCAAAAGTTAGGAGATTGTTACTATTTTAATAGTGATATGAAAATAGCAGCCAAATGGTATAAATTTTTGCTAACCGAATATAATAATACCGTTTCACCACAATATTATTATAGATACGCGCAAACTTTAAAAGGAATAAAAAAATATGATGAAGCTGATGAATGGTTTCAAAAATATAAAGAACAATTACATCAAACCCCTGAAGTAATTAAAACACTTTCTACTCTTAAAAATGAAAAAGAGCAATTAAAGAACAATTATGTAGTTCATAAAATTAAAGGAAATACATCATTCTCTGATTTTGGAACCTCATTTTATGGCGATAAAATTGTATTTGCATCCGCAAGTAAAAAAGGAAACTTATATGCTTGGAATAATGAACCTTACTTAGATTTATATATTGCAAACAAAGATGAAAATGGTAATTTATCTAATATAGAACCATTATCAAAAAATATAAATTCTAAAATGCATGAAGCTAATGCTGTTTTTACAAAAGATGGTAAAACTATGTATTTTACACGTAATAATTATTTAAACGGCAAAAAAGGAAAAGACGCTCAAAAAATAAACCACTTAAAAATTTATAAAGCAGAATTAGTTAATGACCAATGGACAAACATTACGGAATTACCGTTTAATAATGTAAACTATTCTGTAGAGCATCCAGCTTTAAATAGTGCTGAAAATAAACTGTATTTTGCATCAGATATGCCTGGTAGCATTGGTTCTTTAGATTTATTTGAAGTGGATATTAATAAAGATGGTACTTTTGGAACTCCTAAAAATTTAGGTCCAAAAATTAATACTATTTATAGAGAACAATTCCCTTTTATTAGTAAAAATAACGACCTCTATTTTTCTTCAGATAGACCTTTAGGTTATGGAGGATTAGATATTTTTAAAAGTAGTTTGGTTAACAATCAATTTACAACACCTATAAATTTAGGCACTCCAATTAATAGTAATTTAGATGATTTTTCTTTTATCATTAATGATAAAAATAAAGGTTATTTTTCGTCCAATAGAAATGGTGGTGTTGGAGATGATGATATTTACGCTTTTATTCAAAACCAGAAATATTTTGTAAATGGGTTAGTTAAAGATAAAACTTCTATGAAGTTATTACCTGAAACGGAAGTGAGCCTATTAAATAATAATGGTAAACTACTTAAAAAAGTAGTAGTTGATAACCAAGCATCTTATAATTTTGAGGTTGAAAATGGGAAAAGCTACTTAATTAAAGCTACTAAAAATTTATACGTTCCTTTTCAAACTGAATTTCAAGTTACCAATAATATTGCAACAAACAAGTTACCTATATTAATGGAATCTTTTGAACAAGCTGAAAAAAATATTATTGCCGAAAACAATAAAATTCAAATAAAAATTAAACCTATTTATTTTGATTTTGACAAATGGAATATTAGAAAGGATGCTGCATTAGAACTTAATAACGTTGTAACTATTTTAAATAAATATCCTTCCATGAAAATTGAAGTTGGTGCTCATACAGATTTTAGAGGAAGTGCTGATTATAATTTAATGCTGTCTGAAAAAAGAGCAAAATCCGTTAAAAAATATTTAGTAAGTCAAGGAATAAATTCTGACAGAGTAACCTCTGCAGGATATGGAGAAACACAACCTATAAATAATTGTACTAAACCTGGATCTTGTAATGAAGAAGGATATGATAAAAATAGACGTTGTGAATTTGTAATTTTACACTAATTTTTGGGTTAAATAGTAACAAGCTTGCTATATTAATCTGATTAAAAAAAATGTACATTTGCAAAAAAATATCATTACATGAATTTAAATCTAATTCCAAACATAAAACACACCAATAGTAATAACTTCTTTTTATTAGCTGGTCCTTGTGCTATTGAAGGAGAAGAAATGGCATTAAAAATTGCCGAACATATTTTAAAGGTTACTAATAAATTAGAAATTCCTTTTGTATTTAAAGGCAGTTTTAAAAAAGCAAACCGATCTAGAATTGATAGTTTTACAGGAATTGGAGATGAAAAAGCTTTAAAAATTCTTAAAAAAGTAGGAGAAACTTTTAATATACCAACAGTTACAGATATCCATGAAGTCTCAGATGCAACTAAAGCTGCGGAATATGTAGATGTACTACAAATACCTGCGTTTTTAGTTCGTCAAACCGATTTAGTAGTTGCAGCAGCAAAAACTAACAAAGTAGTAAATTTGAAAAAAGGACAATTTATGAGTCCTTCTGCGATGAAACATGCTGTTCAAAAGGTTAAAGATAGCGGAAATGATAAAGTTTGGATTACAGATAGAGGAACTATGTTTGGCTACCAAGATATGATTGTAGATTTTAGAGGAATTCCTGAAATGCAACAATTTGCACCAACTATTTTAGATATTACACATTCTCTACAACAACCTAATCAAACCAGTGGTGTTACAGGAGGAAAACCTGAATTAATTGAAACCATAGCTAAAGCTGGTGTTGCTGTTGGTGTAGATGGCTTATTTTTAGAAACACATTTTGATCCTTCTATAGCAAAAAGTGATGGAGCTAACATGTTAAATATAAAACATTTAGAAAAGTTACTAACTAATTTAGTAGCTATTCGAAAAGTTATAAATACCTTATAAAAAAAAGCTCCTTTAAAGGAGCTTTTTTTAATTTAACCATAATTTATCCACATTTAGAGTGTCCGCAATTTTTACATTTTAAACAACCTTCTTCATAAATTAAACCTTCAGGATCACCACATTCCGGACATTTTTTATCTACTGCTTCCGTACCATCTTTAACAAATTGTTTTAAAGTACGTGCAATACCATTTTTCCATGTATTAATATTTTCGTCATACATGTTTAAGTTATTTATTAAATCAACCACATATTGAATAGGCATTCCATGACGTAAAACACCTGAAATTAGTTTCGCATAATTCCAGTATTCTTTGTCAAAAGTTCTAGATAAACCTTCTAAAGTTACTTTGTAACCTTGTTTGTCTAAAAATTGAAAATCGTATCTTGAATTTCCTTTTTTATCTCTGTTTTTAATTACCCAACCATTTTCTAACCAAGCTGGCAATATAAAAGCATCTTCAATTTTACCAGTAAAAACTTCATAAGGTCTATTATCAATTAATCCAACAACCGCAACCCATTTATCATAATCATTTTGAAAACGTACTACCTTTGCTTTAATTTTTTTAGGACGCTTTGGAAAAATAGTGTCTGCATAACAACCATCCCTCTTCTTTTCTTTTTTCCCTTTATCACTAGCAACTAAAATTCCACTTCTTGAGCCATCTCTGTATACTGTAATTCCTTTTAAACCTTTTTTCCAAGATTCTATATAAATATTTCCAACAGTTTCCACATCAACATCTGAAGGTAAATTTATGGTAGAACTTATAGAATGTGTAGTGTATTTTTGCACTAAACTTTGCATTTCTACACGTTTTTTCCAATCTATTTCTGGAGCAGTTGCTCCTTTGTATGGGCTTTCCTCTATAGACGTTTTACCTGAAATTTCCATCCACTTTTTTAATTTTGGATGATACACTTCAAATTCTTCATAAGCATCTCCTAAATCATCTACATACGCAACTTTAGCATTATCGTCATCTTGGTTAACCTTTCTTCGTCGTTTATACGA
Organism: Lutibacter sp.; assembly: GCF_033723435.1. Taxonomy (GTDB): domain Bacteria; phylum Bacteroidota; class Bacteroidia; order Flavobacteriales; family Flavobacteriaceae; genus Lutibacter. The sequence continues at coordinate 228,852 of NZ_JAWVXC010000006.1, forward strand.
TAATAGAAAAACTGGTTCAATACCTGAAGAAGTTTGCGCCAACATACTTAAACTACCTGTTGGAGCAACAGTACTAACAGAAATATTTCGTCTTCCATATTTCATCATACGTTTGTAGATATCTGGAAAATCTTTTTCTATCATTTGAACAAATTCTGAATATTTCTCAATTTCAGGATTAAATACTTCAAATTTTCCTCTTGTTATAGCCATATCAATAGAACTATCAAACTCTCCTTTAAATTTAGTTTGCATAATTTTATCTACTTCAGCAATAGCTTCATCCGTATCAAATTTAATTCCTAAAGCTGCTATTGCATCTGCCAAAGCGGTAAACCCTAGTCCTGTTCTTCTACCTTTTTTACCTGTTTTATATAATAATTTCCAAGTTTCTATTTCAACTTGTTTAATATTAAGTGGCTCCTTATCATGCATTATTTTATTAAAAATTCTATCTACTGCTTCTAATTCTAAATCAACCAAATCATCCATTAATCGTTGTGATTCATAAGCCACTTTATAAAACTTTTTATAGTTGAATTTAGCTTTATCCGTAAAAGGATTTTCAACAAAACTATATAAATTTAAAGCTATTAAACGACAGCTATCGCCACCTTGCATTGCTATTTCAGAGCATGGATTAGTTGAACTATTTTTAAAGCCTGGATATATAGAAGATGTAGAATAAAAATGTTGGCGATCCCAGAAAATTAAACCTGGTTCCGCTGTTTTATGTGCACTTTTAATAATTAAATCCCAAAGCTTTTTTGCTTTAACTGTTTTTGTATATTTTGGAGTTTTACTATCAATTGGCCAGCGCAATGTATAATCTTCATCATTAACAACCGCTACCATAAATTCATCAGACAACCTAAGTGAAATATTTGCGCCTGTTACTTTGCTTAAATCTTGTTTTACCGTTATAAAATTTTCAATATCTGGATGCGCAATATCCATAGTTAACATTAAAGCTCCTCTCCTACCGTTTTGAGCAACTTCGCGAGTAGTATTAGAAAATCTATGCATAAATGAAACTGCTCCAGTTGTAGTTCCTGCAGAGTTAGATACCGATGCTCCGTTTGGCCTTAAATTAGATAAATCAACTCCAACACCACATCTTCTTTTAAATAACTGGGCTAATTGTTGATCTGTATAAAAAATTCCTCCATAGGAATCGTAAACTGGTGGAACAACAACGCAATTAGATAAAGATGCAATTACATTTTTATTTCCTAAAGAAGACATAACACTACCCTGAGGAATAATATATTTAAAGTCTTTAAACAACTCGTATATTTTTTCTTCAGATAAAAATTCTCGAGATTTTCCGTATTCTGATAATCCTTCAGTGTCTTTTTCTTGCTCTTTAAACTTGATTTCCATTCGTGCAAATTCTGATGCCATTCTATGGTGCATTTCATCAGGCGTAGCTTCTAAATATTCACCTTTTTTGGTTTTCATTGCATATTTATTCAGCCAAGTTGTTGCAGCTAATTCATCGCCCTTAAAATAATCTAAAGCACTCTCTAACACTTCTTTATATGTAAATATTTTTGGAAACACTAATTGTTGCATTTTAAAAAGTTGGTTTAATTTGTTAATTTTGAGTTAATAAAATTAGAGAATAAATAAACCTAATCTGTCCTTTATTTAAATTAGTTAATAACATTTTACTGTTGAAAAGTTCCTGAAATAATTTGATTTTTTTTTGTAGATTTAGGTTTTGCCCATAAACTAATGTAATTCATAGAAAAATTGAAAAATCATAATTTATCTTTACGCGGGAGTACAGGAATTATATTTGGAATTTTATCCTTGATATTTGTTTTTGGGTTAAAATTCATCTTACAAAGTTATACTTCGGCTAGTGAAGGGTTTTCTGTATTACCCATTTCATTTTTTCAAATTATTATAGTTGCTTTAGTAATTTTATATATAATTATTTTATATACTGCAATTACTTTAGTAAATAGAAAACGACGTAAAAAATTAAGACAAAAGAATTGGAATTTTCAAGCTAAATTTATTCGATATGTTTTTATAAGTTTTCTAATAATTTTTGGAGTTTCCGTATTTTACTTAATGAATATTGGCGAATTAAATTGGATTATTCCTATAGGTTTAATTTGGTTTGGAATTGCTTGTATACTTGCCAATTATCAATCGAATGGAAATACATTTATTTTAGGATTATCTATTATAACAACTGGTATTTTAGCCCATTTTTTTAATACCTTTGAATTTATATTTTTAGCAATTGCACTAGGTATATTTCCTATAATTTATGGAATAAATTATGCTAAAAAATAATGTTTGTAAATAAGTTTAATTCTATTCTAAGTTTTTAATCTGCGAACCAAATCTTCCAATCCATTTAGCTTTAATTCGTATACCAAATGCATCATTTCTCCAAATTTTCCTTTTGGGAAGCCTTTATTATAATACCAAACTATATAACGTTCTGGTAATTCAATTAAATAAGTGCCTTTATATTTTCCGTAAGGCATTTTAGTATTTGCTAATTTTTCTAAAAGATGTTGCTGATTATTCTCCATCAACAAAATCCTGTAAATAGCTAAAACGTTCTGTTAATTTTCCGTTTTCAGTCATTTTAGCTCTTTGAAGAACTCCTTCTTTATCCTTATTAAAAAATGCAGGAATAACATGTTCAGCAAAACTTTCTCCAAATCCTTCGGAAGCATCTTTTGGAAGTTCACAAGGTAAATTATCAACTGCCATTACCGCAATTGCATTTTTATTTTTATAATCAACTTCTTGTTCTGTTTTAGGATTATAACCATAAATTGGATTTGCAATAGTTGATGATCTAATAGTTGAAGCAACTGGTCCATCAATATCACAACTAATATCTGCAACTACTTTTATATTAAAATCCTTTGATTTTGCATCCTCTCTTGTAAAAATATATGGAGAACCTGTACCAAAAAAGTGACAAGCAATATATAAATCGGACACTTTGGCAAACTTCATAAAATCACTAACATATTCCTGCGGATTATTAAAAAAATCAAACTGATCTAAAACTTTTCCGTCTTTTCTTTTATTATAATCTAACACATCAATTTGTACGTAAACTGCTTCTTCAAAAGTTTGGTTTAAAAATTTATCTACCGAAACTTCTCGCATTCCCATACCGTCTAACATTTCTTTAGCTCCACTACTTACTCGCCCTTTTCCTGTTAAAACAATTTTAATTGCTGGCAGTTTTATATTTTGTAATTTATGAATTAGCATTAATTGATCGTGAAGTCTTTCAGCTTTTGGTAAGTGAAATAAATCATATTTTAATCCATAGGTTCTAAAACCATTGTAAGCACCAACAATTCCAGCATATCGTCCAAAAGCTACCAATCTAATATTTTGTTTATTTGTAATGGTTTCGTGATCGTATAACTCAATATTTTTAGACAAAATTTCCTGTAATAAAGCTCTATTATAGGATTGCTTTTTAATAGTATGTGAAAAGAAAAAATATTTTTTATTAGGAATTAAATTTTCTTTTGGAACCTCTTTAACACCTAGTAAAACATCACAATCAGATACATCTTGCACCACATCAACTCCTTCATTTTCATAATCTAAATCCGTAAAAAACCGATCTTTAGAACTTTCAACTTTTATTAAAAGATCTGGAAATTTTGCCATTAACTCTTTACACATTTTTGGAGCTAAAACTACTCTCCTATCTGGTGGATTTTTACGTTCCTTAATTATTCCTAGCTTCATAAAATAAATGGTATAAAATTTGTTACGAAGGTATTAGGATTTAAAAGATTTTGCAAGTTATAAATGTGACATATTTTTAGTAGATTTGTAGTCTTTTTATAAAAAAGTTCTTTGATTTTTGGGGACGATTGGTTTTGACTGCAAGACCAATTGAAATATAAGCATGCCGAGTAATGAAATAGCACTCGTAAATCTCAATTTCAAAATTTAAACGGCGAAAATAATTTTGCTTTAGCTGCTTAATCTGAATTACAGTAAGATAAAGCCTTGTTGCACTAGGTGCAAAAGCTAAATGTCTCCTAGAAGCCTTGGTTAATGGCGTCTAATTTTGAGGCATCGTAAAAATTAACATAGATTTACTATGGTTTCGGTGGTAATTCGAAATTTAAGAAACTAAGCTTAAAGTGGGCCGTTTTTAGTCAGCTTTAGGTCGAAAATTAAATAAAAACTAAGCATGTAGAAACTATTTTAGTTGCTTGTTTGGACCCGGGTTCGATTCCCGGCGTCTCCACTAAATAGGACAAGCTCAAATATTTTGAGAATTGCCCGCTTATATATTTAATCTACTTTAACACCTTAAGACAAACTTTAAGGAATCATTAATTATTTCTATTCAACATATTTCCACATCAGACTTGACGTCTTTTAGACATATCCGTTTTTAATATTATTTCTTTATATTTGATAAAAGATTAATAATTGCGAAATAATCCATTAGTATATTAAAAAAATTACAGCACAAACAACTAGTTTTTTAGTGTGTATTTTTGAATATTTCGTTCTGATAAAATAATTAAAATATACGTTTATCCAGAAACTGAAACCAATAAACAGTATGTTTTTAACGGATATAAGCCATTGTAAGCCATTAAAAAATAACTATGAAAGAGTTTTTAAAAAAGATAAAACTAATCGAACATTTGACAACCGAAATTGAAATTCCAAAGAATGAGTTTGTTTCAATATTCAAAAAACATGTGGACGAAGGAAGTATTGGAATATTTTCAGATACTTTTGATATTTTTTCATCAAGTAAAAATGAATATAAAGGATACGTAGGATTAGATGGATTCAAAATAAAAAGAAGAAAAAGGTTTTTCGATATGAATATGAATTTATCCGTTGCAAATGGAAA
>NZ_JAWVXC010000007.1:0-146587 GCF_033723435.1 Lutibacter sp.
CCACTGTTAAGGTATTGGTAAATGGATAATCTGTCCCATTTATAGTAGCTACATAATCGTGAGTTTCATTTGTGGTAATGAATATCTGTCCATTATTTTTATCTGGACACGTTTCACTGGTTACCTGAATGTTGAAATTATTTTGTGGCAGCATAAAACAACCTGTAGCATCTACTGTTGCTCCTGCTGTAGTATTTGGACATAAATCATCTGCATTAGACACGCCATCGTTGTCATCATCTAACTGACTATCTGAACAACCATTTGCATCTACTATTTCTCCTGTTGGTGTGTTTGGGCATTGATCTACATTATTCATAACGCCATCATTATCATCGTCTAATTGACTGTCTGAACAACCACTAGCATTTACAGTTTCTCCTATTGGTGTATTTGGACAAATATCGTCGCTGTTTTGAACTCCGTCATTATCATCATCTAATTGCCCGTTTGAACAACCATTTGCATCTACTGTTTCTCCTATTGGTGTATTTGGACATTGATCTACATTATTCATAACACCATCATTATCATCGTCTAATTGACTATCTGAACAACCGCTAGCATTTACAGCTTCTCCTGTTGGTGTATTTGGACACAAATCATCACTATTTTGAACTCCATCATTATCATCATCTAATTGTCCATTTGAACATCCATCTGCATCTACTGTTTCTCCTGTTGGTGTATTTGGACACAAATCATCTGCATCTAAAACCCCATCTCCATCACTATCCCCATTCGGTCTATCTGCAATAATTTTAAAACTATCTACTGTCCAACGAGTTGGGTTTCCATCTGAATAGTATTTAAAAGCAAAATAAACCGTTCCATTAATTCCGCTTATATCAACGTCATTAAATGTGAAAACTTGTTCAGTACTAGTTCCATCAGAAATTGGTATCGTAATATTCGGAACTGATGTCCAAGTATAATTACCTGGGTTACTTGAGCCATCATAATTTGATGAATATACTAATTCCAATGGTGTACTTCCATAAGCTGCATCTGTGTAAAAACTTAATTTTTCACCAGTTTCAGTCTCAAAATTAATTGGAGTTTTAGTTATTAACCAATCTTTACTTGGTACGTCTTCCTGGTATCCATTAATTCCCATAGACCCAGAATTATTTTCTCCATATTGTACTTCACATACCCAATCTTTATTACTTGCTTCGGTATAAGTGAAAAAATTAGAATTGGCACAATCTTCAAAATCATCAACCAATAAAATTTTTGGGCCTTCTAAAGTTGTAACATTTAAAGCACTACTTTCTGTGGATAAATTAGAGGAAGCGTCTCTAGCTTTAATAGTTACACTATAACTTGTATTAGGAGCTAAATTTGTTAAACTAGTAGTATTGGTAGTTGCTGTTTGCAAATACGTTCCGTCCAAGTATATTAGATAATCGTAAACTCCCGTATTATCTGTAGAAGCTGTCCAATTTACATCAAATGAAGTATCCGTAACATTTGAAGCTACTAAATTTGTTGGAGCTGTTGGAGCTTCTGTATCAGAAGTTCCTCCCATATTCCATTTATCTTCTGCTACTAAACCTCCCCAAATTAACGTTGCTAAATAAGGATTATCAATAAATGGATTTCTGTTTTGTTGGATACCAGATAAGACCTCGTTTTTAGTAGTTTCATAAGGAGAAACTGGATCCTCAACATTCCATTTTAAAAATAATTCAATCATATTTGGATCAACTGTTAACGTTGTTCCAAAACCAACATTTATTGGTAAACATTGAGTTTGTGAAATTTGAGAACCATCTCCGTGGTACATCATGTACATATACATAACTGCACGTGCTACATCACCTTTCCACTCATCTCCAGGATACCATCCGCCATCACTAGACACAATATGAGAAGTTCCACTTCCATCTGTAAATTTATTATTACTTCTGGTTGAGTTTCTATCCTGATCAACCGCATGTAAGTTATAAACATCTGTCCCTGGACCTGGTGAATCTGTAACTAATACTGGGATTGCCAATGATTTTGCAAAAATGTGCTCTCTATTCCATTTTCCTTCAACATAAGTTGCACCTGCCATCTCTGTTTTTAATCGTGTTCTGTCAGTTGAAAAATCACCATCCGTATCATCATAACCATATATCAAAAGCACTTTTGAGCTATCATCAGGATCTTCATTTCCTGCCTGACAGGCATCCCAAACATCCGTAGAAGAACTTGTATATGGAATTCCTTGTTTTGTAGATTGTATTCTATCTGCTAGTTCTAAAAATAAGGCATTTCCTGTTTTGGTCAAATCTAACCCATTATAATATGATTGAACCTGTCCATAAAAGGGGATTACAAATAAAAAAAACAGAATTATAAAAAGTAGTTTTTTCACAATAACATTTTTGTTTTTAATTAATTTAAAAAAATAAATAAGCATACAAAAATAACAATTTTAATGTTATTAGCATATTAAATAACTTATTAATAACACAAACAGATTCATATATTTACCTAAAAAATTATTTTAGAAATTAGTGCATTAATAAAATGATAACTATTTTTAATTCATTATTTTTGCATCAACTAAAAACAAAAACTATTATGACAAAAATTATTCATTCGTATTGGGCTTATATTGTGCTAACAATACTTATAATTGCCGTGTTAAATGCCTTAATTGGTTTATTATCTAAAAAAGAGTTTAAAGATAAAGATTTACGTATATCTTTATTTGCTTTAATTGCTACACATATTCAGCTAATACTTGGAGTTATTGCTTATTTTACTTCTGCTTATTTTCAAACTATGCAATCGGAAGGAATGGGTTATGTAATGAAAAACAGCGAACTACGTAAACCTTTAGTAGAACATCCAATGGCTATTATTATTGCTATTGCACTTATTACTATTGGATTTTCAAAACATAAAAAGAAAACTACTGATAATAGTAAATTTAAAACTATTTTCATCTATTATTTTATTGCCTTATTATTAATTTTAGCAGTTATTCCTTGGCATAATTGGCTTTCTAATTAAATTTAAACGCCTATGTTTTTAACATAGGTTTTTTTATTATGAAAAAACTATTGGCATATCCCTTAACTATTATTTACTATTTCTTTTTTGGAATGGTATTGGTTATTTTTCATCCAATTCAATGGATAGCTTTTAAACTTGGAGGTTATAATGCGCATAAAAAAACAGTAGATTGGCTTAACTTTTTTGTTACAGGTTGTTTGTACTTATTAGGTTCTAAGGTAAGTTTTAATAATCCTTATAAGTTACCTGAAAATGCACCTTTAATAATTGTTTCAAATCACCAAAGTATGAATGATATTCCTCCTTATTTTTGGTTTTTACGAAAATATCATCCAAAATTTGTTTCTAAAAAAGAACTAGGTAAAGGAATTCCAAGTGTTTCCATTAATTTAAGATTAGGAGGTTCATGTTTAATTGACAGAAAAGATCCAAAACAATCTATTGCTGCAATTATTAATTTTGCTAAGTATATTGAAAAAAATAATTATTCTGCAGTTATTTTCCCTGAAGGGACAAGAAGTAGAAATGGAGTTCCTAAACGTTTTTCAGAAAACGGTTTAAAAATGTTAGTAAAAAAAGCTCCTTCAGCTTATGTAGTTCCTGTTTCAATAAATAATTCTTGGAAACTTTTAAAATACGGAGGTTTTCCTATGGAAATTGGTGTTCATTTATCTTTTGATGTTCACGAACCAATAAAAGCATCTAGTTTACCTTTTGAAGAATTATTTTCAAAAGTTGAAAAAGTTATAAAAAACAACGTAGTTTAGCAGCCACTAAACTAAAATCAAAAACATGTCCTTACACAATAAAAGGTTAGAAGTTATGCTTACCTTAGAAAAAAGCATAGACACATTTGTAAAAAAATTTCTAATAACTCCTGATAAAATTTGGCAACCTACAGACTTTTTACCTAACTCTCAAAACGATTCTTTTATAGAAGAAGTAAAAGAAATTCAAGAGCTATCTAAAGATTTAGATGATGATTTTTGGACTGTTTTAGTAGGAGATACCATAACTGAAGAAGCTTTACCAACTTACGAATCATGGTTGTTAGATATTGAAGGCATTTCGCAACATTCAAATAACAATGGAGATAATGGTTGGGCAAAATGGATACGCGCTTGGACCGGAGAAGAAAATAGACATGGAGATGTACTAAATAAATATTTATATTTATCTGGCAGAGTAAATATGCGTGAAGTTGAAATTACCACACAACATTTAATAAGTGACGGATTTGATATTGGAACAGCTCGAGACCCATATAAAAACTTTGTTTACACTAGCTTTCAAGAATTAGCAACTTACATTTCTCATAATAATGTAGCCAAAATTGCTCGTAAAAACGGGCATAAATTATTGGCTAAAATGTCCAAAATTATTGCTGGTGACGAAATGCGTCATCATTTAGCATATACAGAATTTGTAAGACAAATTTTTCAATACGATCCTAGTGAAATGATGTTGGCTTTTCAACATATGATGAAACATAAAATTGTAATGCCTGCAATGCATCTTAGAGGTTCAAATGGTGTAAAGGGAGATTTATTTGATAAATTTTCTGTAATTGCACAACGTACTGGAGTTTATACAGGCTTTGATTATGTTGATATTATTAAAAAATTAAATACTATTTGGCAAATTGATAAAATTACTGGGTTGACTTCTGAAGCTGAAAAAGCAAGAGATTATTTAATGAAATTACCAGAAAGAATGTATAAAATTACGGAAAGGATTATTGTTCCTGACACAACTTATAAATTTAAATGGATGAATCCTTTATAGCAAATTCATCTTTAAATAATATTTAAAAAGCCTTTCTAAAATTAGAAAGGCTCTTTTTAATTTTTAATTTCAAAGGAATCTTTATCCTTTAAAAAATTAAGTTTATTTCGCACTTCATCCATATAATTTTTATCTAAAGTTAAAATTACAGTGTCTTCTTCTCCTAATTTAGTTTTGGAAATCTCTTCCCCTAAACAATCATAAGCTGCTGAATGACCGTTATATTCAAAATTATTAGCGTCCTTTCCTACTCTATTAACTCCAACAACATAACTCATATTTTCAATAGCTCTAGCCTTTAACAATGCATCCCAAGCATTTATTCGTTGCTTTGGCCAATTCGCCACATAAAATAACAAATCATAATTTTCTGTGTTTCTTGCAAAAACCGGAAAACGCAAATCGTAACAAATTTGTGGGCAAATTTTCCAACCTTTTACATTAAATATTTTCTTTTCTGTTCCAGCTTTATAAACTTTATCTTCTCCGGCTAAACTAAATAAATGTCGCTTATTATAAATTTCCACTTCTCCTGAAGGATGCACAAATAATAATCGATTAAAGTAAGCTTCATTTTCTTTTATAATAATACTTCCTGTAATTACCGTATTTTTTAATGAAGCAAACTTTTTCATCCATTGTACAGTTTCTCCTTGCATAGTTTCTGAAATATTTTCAGGCTGCATACTAAAACCAGTAGTAAACATTTCAGGTAAAATAATTAAGTCAACTTTTTCAGAAATAAGATTGATTTTCTGAGTAAATTTTTTTCTGTTTTCTTCTGCATTGTGCCAAATTAAATTGGATTGTATAAAGGCTACTTTTAAATTTTGCATAATATTTCTGCTGCTTTTTGTAAGGTTTCTTCCGTTTTAGCGAAACAAACTCGTAATACTTTGGTATCTAAATTTTGTTCGTTAAAAACCGATATTGGTATGGTTGCAATTTTATTTTCAATGGTTAATCTTTTGGCAAAATCAAAATCGTTTTCATTAGTAATATCACTAAAATTAAGTAGTTGAAAATAAGTTCCTTTAGAAGGTATAAATTTAAACCTAGATTCCTTCATTAAATTTAAAAAGAAGTCTCTTTTCTGTTGATAAAAATTTCCTAAGTTTAAATAATTCTGTTCATTGGTAATATACGTTGCCAAAGCAACTTGTGTTGGATGATGTACTGAAAACACATTAAACTGATGTACTTTTCTAAATTCAGTAGTTAAATAAGCTGGTGCTGCACAGTATCCCATTTTCCAACCAGTATTATGAAATGTTTTTCCGAAAGAAGCAATAATAAAAGTCCGCTCTTTTAAACCTGGATACAAACATGCTGATTCATGTTTCTGGCTATCAAAAATAATATGCTCGTAAACCTCATCACTTATTAATAAAATATTGGTGTTTTTTAAAATCTTTTCCAACTGTTGCATATCTTCTTTAGACAATACTTTCCCAGAAGGATTATGAGGTGAATTAATAATCACCATTCTTGTTTTGCTATTTATTAAGCTTTTTACTTCTTCCCAATTTATTTTAAAACTTTCAGGATCTAATTGAATCGCTATGGGTTTTCCTCCAACTAATTCAACCGTTGGCTCGTAACAATCATATGCTGGTTTAAAAATAATTACTTCATCACCTTTTTTTACAGTTGCTGTAATTGCTGTAAAAATTGCTTGAGTTCCGCCTGCAGTTATGGTAATTTCAGTTTCTGGGTTATATTTTTCTTGATATAATTTTTCAAATTTTTCAGCAATGGCCTCACGTAAACCATAAACTCCTGGCATTGGAGCGTATTGATTATACCCATTTAGCATAGCTCTATTTACCAGTTCAATTAAGTGATAATCACTTTTAAAATCAGGAAATCCTTGTGACAAATTTAGAGCATTTTCTTTATTAGCTAAACCACTCATTATCGCAAAAATACTTGTTTTGCTATTAGGTAATTTAGAGAAGTTTTCTGAAAAAAAATTTGACATATTTTGATACATTTAAGTATCAAAAGTACATATTTAATTAAAAATTATTGGTATTTTTAAATATCAATTAAAGAATTATGAATTATAAAAAAGCGCTGCTAGAAGCACATCAAAGAATTTTACCATATATTCATCAAACTCCAATTTTAACTTCTCAATTATTAAATGATATTTCTGGTGCTGAAATCTATTTTAAATGCGAAAATTTTCAAAAAATGGGTGCTTTTAAAATGCGAGGAGCCTTAAATGCAATTCTTCAACTTTCCGATGCTGAAAAAACTAAGGGAGTAGTAACGCACTCTTCTGGAAACTTTGCACAAGCAATTGCTTTAGCTGCAAAAATGTTAGGAATTACAGCATATATTGTAATGCCAAAAAACGCTCCAAAAGTTAAAAAAGAAGCTGTTTTAGGTTATGGAGGAATTGTAATTGAAAGCGATTCTACACCTATTGCACGAGAATTAAAAGCAGATGAAGTTGTAAAAGAAAAAGAAGCTACTTTTATACATCCATCTAATGATATTCCCGTAATTATTGGACAAGGAACTGCAGCTTTAGAATTATTGAATAATCAACCCAATTTAGAAACTGTAGTTACTCCAGTTGGTGGAGGGGGTTTATTAAGTGGTACTGCATTATCCGCTCACTATTTTGGAAATAATTGTAAAGTTTATGCAGGAGAACCTAATGAAGCAAACGATGCTTTTCGTTCTTTAAAAAGCGGAAAAATTGAAAGTAACAAAACTACCAATACCATAGCTGATGGTTTAAGAACTCAGTTAGGAAGTAACACTTTTCCTATCATTCAAAAATACGTTAATGAAATTATTTGTGTTTCTGAAGATGAAATTATTGATGCTATGAAATTACTTTGGGAACGTTTAAAAATTGTAGTTGAACCTTCTTCTGCTGTTGCTTTTGCAGCAGTACTAAAACGAAAAGATATTTTTCAAAATAAAAAAATAGGTGTAATTTTATCTGGTGGAAATGTAGATTTAACTAACTTACCTTTCTGAATAAAGCTAACTAAGAATGAAAAATATTTGGAAAAAATATGCTCCTTATTTTATTGATTTTTGGCAATATTTAATAATTATACTAATTTTTATAATTGCAGGAATTGTGTACGCAATTGTTAAATAAGCATCATTAAAATTAAAAGCCCAATTTCAATATTGAAATTGGGCTTTTTTATACTTAAACAAAGGTTAATCTATTTTGGAACTATGTTAGCTTTTAAAAACTCTCTATTTAAACGAGCTATATTTTCTAAAGAAATACCTTTTGGACATTCCACTTCACATGCTCCTGTATTTGTACAGTTACCAAATCCCTCATTATCCATTTGATTAACCATATTTAAAACACGTTCTGTAGCTTCCACTTTACCTTGTGGCAAGTATGCAAATTGAGATACTTTTGCCGAAACAAATAGCATTGCGCTAGAGTTTTTACAAGTTGCAACACATGCGCCACAACCAATACATTCTGCAGCATCAAATGCATCAGCAGCATCCTGTTTTGGAATAGGAATAGCATTTGCATCTGGAGCACCTCCTGTATTAAAAGAATTATAACCACCTGCTTGTTGAATACGATCAAAAGCGCTTCTATCTACAACTAAATCCTTTACAACAGGAAAAGCATTTGCTCTAAATGGCTCAATATAAATAGTTTGCCCATCTTTAAAAGAACGCATATATAATTGACAAGTAGTTACTAATTTTTTTGGTCCGTGAGCCTCTCCATTAATATATAATGAACATGTCCCGCAAACACCTTCTCTACAATCATTATCAAATGAAATTGGTTCTTCATTTTTTTCAATTAAGTTTTGATTTAAAACGTCTAACATTTCTAAAAAAGAAGTGTCTGACGAAATATCTGTAACTTTATATTCTTTCATGCTCCCTTGAGCATTGGCATTATCTTGACGCCATATATTTAAAGTAAAATCCATATACTATATTTTTTACTTGTAATTATTTATAATTACGTTGTTTTAATTCTATTGCGTTAAAGGTTAACTCCTCTTTATGAAGTTTAGGCTCTTTGCCTTCTCCCATATATTCCCAAGCTGCTACATACGTAAATTCTTCATCATTACGTTTAGCTTCGCCTTTTTGAGGTCCATCTAATTCTACAGATTCTTCTCTATAATGTGCTCCACAACTTTCTTTTCTGTTTAAAGCATCAATTGCCATTAATTCAGCTAATTCTAAAAAGTCTGCAACACGAATTGCTTTTTCCAATTCATTATTAAATTGATCTGGTTTTCCAGTAACACGAACATCTTTCCAAAAATCATTACGTAAAGCTTTAATTTCCTCTATTGCTTCTGTTAATCCTTTTTCATTACGTGCTAAACCTACTTTATCCCACATAATTTTTCCTAATTTTTTATGGAAATGATCCACAGATTTGGTTCCGTTAACAGCAAATAGTTTTTCAATTAAACCACTAACCTCTTTTTCTGCTTCATCAAATTCAGGTGTATTTGTAGAAATTGGTCCTGTATGAATATCATTACTTAAATAGTTTGATATGGTTGCTGGTAAAACAAAATAACCATCGCATAAACATTGCATTAATGAGGAAGCACCTAATCTATTTGCTCCGTGATCAGAGAAATTTGCTTCTCCAATAGAATATAAACCAGGTACAGTTGTCATAGTTTCATAATCTACCCAAGTTCCTCCCATAGTATAATGTGAAGCTGGATAAATCATCATTGGAGTTTTATAAGGATTATCGCCTGTTATATTTTCATACATATCAAACAAGTTACCATAACGTTCTTTAACCACGTCATTTCCTAATCTTTTAATTGCATCTTCAAAATCTAAATAAACTGCATAACCTGCTTTATTAACTCCAAAACCTGCGTCGCAACGTTCTTTTGCTGCTCTTGAAGCTACATCTCTAGGAACTAAATTACCAAATGCAGGGTAACGACGTTCTAGGTAATAATCTCTATTTTCTTCTGCAATTTCAGTAGGTTTTAATTTACCTTCACGAATTGCTTTTACGTCTTCAATATTTTTTGGTACCCAAATTCGTCCATCATTTCTTAAAGATTCTGACATTAAAGTTAATTTACTTTGATGTTCCCCTGAAACTGGAATACAAGTTGGGTGAATTTGTGTAAAGCAAGGATTAGCAAAATACGCTCCTTTTTTATAAATTTTCCATGAAGCTGTTGCATTACAATTCATAGCATTAGTAGATAAAAAGAATACATTTCCATATCCTCCAGAGGCAATAACTACAGCATGTGCTCCAAATCGTTCAATTTTACCTGTAACTAAATCTCGAGCAATAATTCCACGAGCTTTACCATCAACAATTACCACATCTAGCATTTCGTGGCGACTATATGATTTTACTTTACCTGCTTTTATTTGGCGATTCATAGAACTATAAGCGCCTAACAAAAGTTGTTGTCCTGTTGCTCCAGAAGCATAAAATGTCCTTGAAACTTGTGCTCCACCAAATGAACGGTTTGCTAAAGTTCCGCCATATTCACGTGCAAAAGGAACTCCTTGTGCCACACATTGGTCAATAATATTTCCACTTAATTGTGCTAAACGATAAACGTTTTCTTCACGTCCGCGATAATCACCACCTTTTACAGTGTCATAAAACAATCGATAATCACTATCATTATCATTTTGATAATTTTTTGATGCGTTTATTCCTCCTTGTGCTGCAATTGAGTGAGCACGACGAGGACTATCTTGAAAATAAAAAACTTTTACATTGTAACCGGCTTCGCCAAGTGTAGCTGCAGCAGCACCTCCTGCAAGTCCTGATCCAATAATAATTACGTCTAATTTTCTACGATTAGAAGGGTTTACCAAATTAGTATGAGCTTTATAGTTCTCCCATTTTTCAGCAATTGGTCCTTCTGGTATTTTTGAGTTTAATTTTGTCATAATTTTTTTTAATCTTTTAATTATTTAAAGAAAAAATAAACTGCTATAGCTGAAAAACCAATAGCAATTAAAATACTAAAGCCTATTCCTGTATTTTTAATACACGCCTTGTATTTATTATAATTGGTTCCTGTACTTTGAAAAGCAGATTGAAAACCATGGCTTAAATGAATGCCTAATAACACAAATGCAATTACATAAATTGCGGTGTATAATGGAGATTTAAAAAGGTTAGTTACCAAATCATAATCGGTAGCAAAACCTCCTTTAGCATTAAATTTTAGTTGAATAAAAAAATCTTTTAAATGTAAAATTAAAAAAAGTAGTACTAAAATTCCTGTTACTATCATATTTCTAGAAGAAAATGAAGAATTTTCAGATGGTTTATTAACTACATATTTTACTGACCTTGCAGACTTGTTTTTAAGTTCCAAAGTAATTCCTTGAATTATATGTAAAATAAAACCTGCAGCTAAAATATACTGCATTACTTGTATTACACCATTAGTAGCCATAAATTCAGAAGCCTCGTTAAATGCGTTTGGCCCCCAAAACAAAGATAAATTAATACCAAGATGTACAATTAAAAAGATTATTAAGAAGAACCCAGTAAGTGACATTACTATCTTTCTTCCAATAGATGACGTTAAAAATTTGTTCATATTATTATACTTTTTTGAGGGTAACAAATATATGCATTTGAATTAAGGTTTTTAGAATCTTAAAAAAATTATATTCCTAATTTAGACTGATTATAAATAAATGCAGGCAAAATATAATCTGACAAAAATCATTCTTAAAAACACCACCCTATTTTATCTTTAGCAAATCAACTTAAATAATTAGCCTTATGGCATTTAAAAAAGGACTATTCAAAACATCAGTTGGACGCAAAAACTTGATGGCGTTTACTGGGCTATTCATCATCTTTTTCCTTATAATTCACCTTATAGGGAATCTCATTTTAGTTATTCCTGATTCATTTTTTCCAATAGAATTTTGGAATAATGTTGCAAACGTACATGATATGTATAATGCATATTCTCACTTTTTGGTTCACTTTTGGCCTGTAACAATTGTTGCATACATTTTATATGCTGCAATAATTATACACATTATTGATGCGCTGTTAATTACGCTTCAAAATAAAAAATCTCAAGGAGAAAAATATATGGTTACAGACACTTCTACAAGTTCATGGTATTCAAGAAATATGGGCGTTTTAGGAACTGTAATTGGAATTTTTATTGTATTGCATATGGCTCAGTTTTGGTTACAATATAAAGTACTAAAAATAGAACACGATTTATATCATTTGGTACTTGCCACTTTTAAAGTTTGGTGGTACGTGCTTATTTATGAAATAGGAATTATTGCTTTAGGTTTTCATTTAGTGCATGGAATAGAAAGTGCACACCGATCTTTAGGTGTTTATCATAAAAAAATAATGAAAGCTATTGAACTTATAGCGCTTTACTTTAGTTTAGTTATGGCAATTTTATTTGCTATTATTCCTATTATTCTTTACTTCAAATAAAATAAAATTATGGCTCTTAACGCAAAAATTCCGGAAGGACCTTTAAAAGATAAATGGCAAAATTACCTTGCTAAAACTCATATCGTAAATCCTGCCAATCGAAAAAAACTAGATGTTATAGTTGTTGGTGGTGGTTTATCTGGCGGCGGCGCTGCAGCTTCTTTAGCTGAACTAGGTTACAATGTAAAAGTTTTCTTTTTTCAAGATTCAGCTCGCAGATCACATTCTGTAGCTGCTCAAGGAGGAGTAAATGCTGCAAAAAATTATAAAAATGATGGAGATAATGTTTATAGAATGTTCTATGATACCATTAAAGGTGGAGATTTCCGATCACGAGAAGCCAATGTTTATAGAATGGCTGAAGTTTCTGTAGATTTAATTGACCATATGGTAGCTCAAGGAGTTCCTTTTGGTAGAGAATATAGTGGTTATTTGAGTAATCGTTCATTTGGTGGCGTATTAGTTTCACGTACTTTTTATGCTCGTGGACAAACTGGTCAACAATTATTAATGGCCACCTACCAAGCAATGATGAAACAAGTTAAGGTAGGAAAACTAAAACAATATAATAGGCATGAAATTTTAGATATTGTTGTTGTTGACGGAAAAGCACGTGGAATTATTGCTCGTAATTTAGATACCGGAGAAATTGAACGTCATGCCGCACATGCTGTTGTTTTTGGAACTGGTGGTTTTGGTAAAATATTCTATTTATCCACTTTAGCAATGAATTCTAATGGTTCTGCAAATTGGCGTGCACATAAAAAAGGAGCCTATTTTGCAAACCCATCTTGGACTCAAATTCACCCAACAGCTTTACCTCTAGCTGGGGAACATCAAAGTAAATTAACTTTAATGTCTGAATCATTACGTAACGATGGTAGAATCTGGGTTCCTAAAAAGAAAGATGAAACAAGAGCTCCAGGAGATATTCCTGAAGAAGAAAGAGATTATTACTTAGAACGTCGTTATCCAGCATTTGGAAACTTAGTTCCTAGAGATGTAGCATCTCGTGCGGCTAAAGAAAGAATGGATGCTGGACATGGTGTTGGTCCTTTAAAAAATGCTGTTTATCTTGATTTTAAAACTGCAATTGAACGATTAGGAATAGAAACCATAAAAGAGCGTTACGGTAATTTATTTACTATGTATGAAAAAATTACCGCAATAAATGCTTATAAAGAACCAATGAAAATATCTCCTGCCGCTCACTTTTCTATGGGTGGATTATGGGTAGATTATGAATTGCAAACCACAATTCCTGGGTTATTTGCTGTCGGCGAAGCTAATTTTGCTGATCACGGAGCAAATCGTTTAGGAGCAAACTCTCTTTTACAAGCTTCTGTTGATGGTAATTTTATTTTACCTAACACTATTTCCAATTATTTATCTAATGAAATTAGAACTGGAAAAATATCAACTGATAGCCCCGAATTTGAGGAAGCTGAAAAAGCAGTAAAACAACAAGTTGAAAAAATATTAGCTATTAAAGGAACTATGCCTGTAGATAAAATTCACAGACGTTTAGGCAAAATTATGTTTAAAGAAGTAGCGATGTCTAGAAACGAAAAAGGATTAAAATGGGCAATTGAAGAAATTAAAAAACTTCGTAAAGAATTTTGGGAAAATGTTGCTGTTCCTGGAGATCAAAATGGCCCTAATTCAGAATTAGAAAAAGCAGGTCGTTTAGCTGACTATTTAGAAATAGCAGAGTTAATGGCTGTAGATGCCTTAAACAGAAAAGAAAGTTGTGGAGCACACTTCCGAGAAGATTTTCAAACTGAAGATGGAGAAGCCATGCGTGATGATGAAAACTTTATGTATTCATCCGCTTGGGAATGGGTAAATAGCGAAAATTGGAAATTACACAAAGAACCATTAGAATTTACGGAAGTTAAACCAACGGTTCGCTCCTATAAATAAATTTAAGATTATGAAACTAACACTTAAAATATGGCGACAAGAAAACGCCAAAACCAAAGGTAAAATGGTAACTTATGAAATGTCCGATTTAAGTGAAGACATGTCATTTTTAGAAATGTTAGATGTTTTAAATGCATCATTAGCAATTAAAGGAGAGCGAGTTATTGAATTTGATCATGATTGTAGAGAAGGTATTTGCGGACAATGTTCATTAGTCATTAATGGACAAGCTCATGGTCCAGAATCGCATTATACTACTTGTCAAACTCATTTAAGATCTTTTAGAGATGGTGATACTTTATATATTGAGCCTTTTAGAGCAAATTCATTTCCTGTTATTAGAGATTTAAAAGTAGATCGTAGCAGTATGGATCGTATTATTCAAGCTGGAGGTTATATTTCCTCTTTCACAGGAATGGCTCCAGAAGCAAATGCAATTCCTATTCATCATGACATTGCAGAAAGTGCTTTTGATAGTGCTGCTTGTATTGGTTGTGGTGCTTGTATAGCAACTTGTAAAAATTCATCAGCTGCGTTATTTGTATCCGCTAAAATAAGCCATTTAGCAAAATTACCTCAAGGAAAAGTAGAACGTGAGGAACGTGTACAATGGATGGTAAACGCACATGATGACGAAGGCTTTGGTAGTTGTACAAATACTGGTGCTTGTGCAATGGTATGCCCACAAGAAGTACAATTAATTGATATTACACGTATGAATTTTGAATACAATAGAGCTGTTTGTCATTCAAAAGAATAATTTACAATTATTTATATTTTAAAAATGGGTTTCTATTTTATTAGAATCCCATTTTTTATATGTAATATTTTTACTTTGCTTATCCTTGTATTTTTCATAAATTTAAAAATTCCTAAAATTTCAAATAATGAAAAAACTAACCTTACTCACACTATTTATTTCAGCAATTGCTTTTTCACAACAATTTGACGTATCTAAATTTAAAGACATTAAAACCAGATCTATTGGTCCAGCAGGCATGAGCGGTAGAATTACTGCTATAGATGCGGTTACTAATAATCCAGATATTATATATGTAGGATCTGCATCAGGAGGTTTATGGAAATCAGAAAGTGGAGGCGTTGATTGGAAACCAATTTTTGATAAATATGGACCAATGTCTATTGGAGCTGTTGCCATTCAGCAAAGTAACCCAGATGTTATTTGGGTTGGTACTGGAGAAGGAAACCCAAGAAATAGTGTTTCAGGTGGTTTAGGATTGTACAAAAGTTTAGATGCTGGTAAAACTTGGAATTTAGTTGGATTAGAAAAAACAAGAAATATTCAAAGAATTATAATTGACAAATCAAACCCTGATATTGTTTATGTTGGCGCTATTGGTTCTTCATGGGGTGAAAACCCTGAACGTGGTGTTTTTAAAACAACTGACGGAGGAAAAACTTGGACAAAATCATTATTTGTAAATAATAAAACCGGTTGTGCTGATTTGGTAGTTGATCCAAACAATCCAAATAAACTATTAGCTGCAATGTGGGAGCATCAACGAAAACCATGGACTTTTACTTCTGGTGGTGAAGGTTCAGGAATTTATTTAACCTATGATGGAGGTAAAAACTGGAAAAAATTAACCGATAAAAATGGCTTACCAGAAGGTGATTTAGGAAGAATTGGATTAGCTATTGCTCCTAGTAATTCTAATATTTCATATGCTTTAGTTGAAGCTAAAAAAAATGCATTATACAAATCAGAAGATGGTGGTGAAAACTGGAAAAAAGTAAATGATAAATCAAGCGGAAGAGGTAAAGGAGGAATTGGAAACAGACCTTTTTATTATTCTCATATTTATGTAGATCCAATTAATGAAAATAGACTTTATACTATTTTTACTTATGTAAATGTAAGTGATGATGGCGGTAAATCATTCAAACAACTTATGCCTGCTTATAATTCTACCAAAGGTGTTCATCCTGATCATCATGCCTGGTGGATTCATCCTAAAGATCCATCTTTTATGATAGATGGTAATGATGGTGGGCTAAACATAACACACAATAAAGGAAAAACTTGGCGTTTTGTGGAAAATTTACCTGTAGGTCAATTTTATCATATAAATGTAGATAACGATTTTCCATATAATGTATATGGCGGGATGCAAGATAATGGATCTTGGGGCGGACCTGCTTATGTATTAAAAGCTCAAGGAATTAGAAATTCGTATTGGCAAGAACTTATGTTTGGCGATGGTTTTGATGTTATTCCTGATCCATCTAATTCACAATACGGTTATGCGATGTCTCAAGAAGGATATGTTGGCAGATACAACAAAAAAACAGGCTATGTAAAAATGATTAGACCAACACATCCAAATCCCGATGTAAAACTTCGATTTAACTGGAATGCCGCCATTGCAATGGACCCAATAGATAAAAAAACCATCTATTTTGGAAGTCAGTTTGTTCATAAATCTACCGATAAAGGTTATACATGGCAAATTATTTCTCCAGACTTAACTACCAATAATAAAGAACAACAAAAACAATTTGAAAGTGGCGGTTTAACAATGGATGCTACTGGAGCTGAAAACCATTGTACTATTTTAGCTATTGAACCAAGTACTTTAGATGAAAATTTAATTTGGGTTGGCACAGATGATGGAAATGTTCAACTAACACTAAATGGAGGAAAAACTTGGTCAAATATTACTAAAAATATAAAAGGAATGCCTAAAGGAAGTTGGGTTCCACAAATAAGAGCTTCAAAATTTAACAAAGGAGAAGCTTATGTTGTAGTAAATAATTACAGACAATTTGACTTTAAGCCATACCTATTTAGAACACGTGATTATGGGAAAACTTGGGAAAACATATTAAAAGATAAGCCTGAATCTTTTGGGTATGCACATGCAATTATACAAGATATAGAAGAACCTAAACTACTTTTTTTAGGAACTGAATTTGGATTATATATTAGTATTGACGAAGGAAAAAATTGGACAAAATGGACTAATAATTTTCCAACCGTTTCTACCATGGATTTAGCCATTCAACCAAGAGAACAAGATTTGGTTATTGGTACTTTTGGCCGATCAATTTATATTTTAGATGATATTAGACCGTTTAGAGCTTTGGCTAAAGAAGGAAATCAGTTGTTGAATAAACCTTTACAATTATTTACACCACCTAAAGCATTTATCACCCAAAACCAACAACCGTCAGGAACTCGTTTTGGTGCTAATGCTATTTTTAATGGAGATAATAGAAAAAAAGGAGTTATGATTACTTATAGTATAAATAAACCTGAAACTAAAAAAGATAGTAAACCTTTAGCTAAAAAGAAATTAAAAAAAGATAGTAAAATAACTTCCTTAAAATCAGAAAAACCTGAAGTGAAATTTGATACTCTTTTCTTTCAAGTTTTTAATGATAAAAATGAGCTGATAAGAAGTATAAAAAGAAAAGCTCCTAAAGAAAATGGTGTGCACAGAATGTATTGGCATTTTGAAGAAAATGGCCATAGAGGTCCTTCAAGAAGAAAAGTTAAAAAGAATAGCAATTTACCTTCAGGTGTTACGGTTTTACCAGGAAATTACACCATTAAACTTCATTTTGGAAATCAAACTGCAACTCAAAAAATAACTGTAGATTATGATCCAAGGGTAAACATGCCGTTAGCCGTTTTACAAAGTAAATACGATTTGTTAAAACAATTAGACGCTAAATTAGGTGTTGCAGGAGAGGCTACGCAACGATTACTTGTATCTAAAGAGATTGTAAAAGATTATCAAAAGAGAATTAAAGCACAACATAATAAAGAGAAATTTAAAGAATTATTAAAATCACATACTAAAATTCTAAAAAAAATAGATGGATTACTTGATGATATGCTTGGTAAAGAAGATAAGCGACAAGGTATAACTGCAACAGAGTTTCCTAGTAATATTTCCTATTTATATATGGCTAGTGGTTATGTAAATTCCTTATTACAAAAGCCTGGGCCAACTGAAATTACTTTAGTTAAAAACGCAAATAAAAAAGTGGGAGATGTTGTTTCTAAAATCAATAAATTTTATGAAACAGATTGGATTGATTATCAAAAATCTGTAGAAAACTTAAAGTTATCTCCATTTAAAAAACAAGAAGAATTAAAATTTTAATTCGCCTTATATTAACGAATTTTTATTTTAAACAACACCTGTAAAGCTAAAACTTTACAGGTGTTGTTTTTATTTTATTTCTAAGGATTTTTCAGTGCTTTTTATAGCGTCTAAAATTTTAATTATGTAGTTTCCTTTCGGTAAATAATATTTATCATTTTTTGCTTTTTTCACTTCCACATCATTTTTTGAAAAATAAGTATTCACTGTTTTTTCTGAAATACTCAAATCATAATTTGTATAATTAAATCCAGCACTTGCAACAGTATTATATTTTTTAAGAAGTGTTTTATCTTTTGATAAAATTTCAACAGAATAAATACCATCTTTTGCAACATAAAAAGGTATAGTTAGTTTTGGAGTAGTTGGCTTCAACCATTTATTCCAAGAACTTCCCCAGTAAGAAGAAAACTTAATAGAAGGAACATTAAAAATTACAATTCCCTTACCTTTTGCTTCTTTATATTTTTGCAAAGGAGCAATATTAGCTTTGTAAATAGAACGTCCGTGAGTTCCTATTACCAAATCTTTTGCTTCCTTTTGAATTACTAAATCGTGAACAGGAATTGTAGGAATTCCATCGGTAAATTGCTGCCAATTTTCACCTTTGTTAAACGATACATATACCCCGTTATCAGTACCTATATATAGTATATTTTCATCCGTTGGATCTTCTTTAATTACGTTTACAGAGGATTTTGGTAAATTACTTTGGATGTTTTTCCAAGTTTCTCCTTTATTTTCACTTACAAACACATAAGGTTTAAAATCATCATTTCTATAACCATTTAAAGTTACATAAACACGATCTTTATTATGTTGTGAAGCTATTACTCTGCTAACCCATAAATTTTGAGGTAAATTATCCGAAATTCTTTTCCAAGTGCCTCCTCCATCTACCGTTAACTGCACGTAACCATCATCACTCCCTGTATAAATTAATCCAAACTGAAAAGGACTTTCAGAAATTGTGGTTAGCGTTCCAAAAGGAACATTTCCTTTTTTACCTCCTGCTGTCAAGTCTTTAGAAATAACTTGAAAAGTTTTTCCTTTATCCATAGATCGCAACAATTTATTTGCGCCCATATATAAAATATCTTGATTATGAGGAGATAATAAAATTGGTGCTTGCCAATTATAACGGTATGGTGTGTCGCCTAATTCATGCTTTGGATGAATATCTATTTCTTTGTTGGTTTTTAAATTCTTTCGGTAATAATATCCAAATTGAGAACCTGCATAAACTATATTATTATCTCTATTATCAATTTGAACTTGCATACCATCACCTCCACCAATCATTTTATATGGATAACTTCCTGTGCTTTCCCAGCTTTTTGAGTTTTTATAATTGCTTGGCCCGTACCATACACCATTATCTTGTAAACCTCCGTAAACATTATAAGGTTTTTTAGTGTCAACATTTACAGAATAAAATTGTCCAACGGACGGAGCATTATTTTTAGTCCAGTTATCGCCATCATCGTAACTTATATTAATACCTCCATCATTTCCATCAATTAAATGTCCTTTTAAATTTGGATCCACCCATATTACATGATGATCTGCATGTACATTTTCTTTATTTATAGAAGTAAATGTTTTACCGCCATCTTCAGATTTTAGTAAAGGAACTCCTGCAATATAAACCTTATTTTGGTTAGAATTGTTTACACCAATGGTTCCAAAGTAATAGCCATACGAACTATAAATATCATCTAAATAATTTTTATGCGTTTTCACCCATGTTTTGCCACCGTTTATTGATTTGTACAATTCTGCACCAATAACTTCAGAATTTAATAATACATAATTTGCGTCTTCTAAATAACTAGCTAAATCTTTTGGAATAATTTTCCCCTTTTTAATTTCTTCTTTAACCGATATTGCTGTGTATTTTTTATCAAAGTTGTTTTCTTTTAAATAATTAGTGAGTTTTTTATTGTCCAATTTTAAAAATTCTTCTTTAGACATTTTTTTAAAATCATCTTTTTGTAAACCTACTTTTTTCTTCTTTTTAGTTATTGGTCGTAAATTTTGATTATCTAATAAAGCATATACAATATTATCATTAAAAGTAGCTAAACCAATTCGTCCAACTCCTTTACCTGTTGGAAAACCACTTTTTTTAGTGCTAATTTTATTCCACGTATTTCCAGCATCTGTACTTTTGT
The DNA here is from genome assembly GCF_033723435.1 of Lutibacter sp. Lineage (GTDB taxonomy): Bacteria > Bacteroidota > Bacteroidia > Flavobacteriales > Flavobacteriaceae > Lutibacter. The sequence continues at coordinate 20,481 of NZ_JAWVXC010000007.1, forward strand.
AAATTCCTGAATTTTCACCACTTCCTTTAAAATTCCATGCCTTTCGCTCTCGTTCCCATGAAGCTGCATATAAAATATTTGGATTTGTTGAAGATTGACTGATATCAATTACTCCTGTATTTTCATCAATAAATAAAACTTTTTTCCACGTTTTACCTCCATCCATAGTTTTATAAATACCTCGTTCTTTATTTGGCGTGTATAAATGCCCAATTACCCCAACAATTACTTCATTTGGATTGTTTTTATTAATAATTATTTTACCAATATGTTGTGAATCTTTTAGTCCAACATTTTGCCATGTTTTACCATTATCATTACTTTTTAAAACGCCAATACCAGCATAAGATGAACGAGAGGAATTACTTTCTCCTGTTCCAATCCAAATAGTTTTATTTTTCCAATCTACTGCTACTGCTCCCATATTTTGTGTAGACGCATTATTAGTAACACAAGTAAAAGTTATTCCATTATTTTTAGTGTACCATAATCCGCCAGAAGCATAAGCTGCATAAAATTCAGTTGTATTATTTGGGTTTACTGCTACACTTACAATTCTCCCACTCATTATGGTTGGGCCAATATTAGTGAATGGAACATTTTGAACAATATTTATTTGTGAATTACTATTATAAACAATAAATAATGTTAAGGCTAAAAAGAATAATTTTTTCATTTTTGAAGATATAAGATAATTACAATTACGCTTGTTCTTCAAATTTAAAAATAATTAAGGATATTATTGTGTATTTGTATTAAATAGTGCTTTGATTTAATACTAAAAAAGGTGTTTTATTAGTGTAATTTAAATTTTTACTGTTTGGCCTAAAAATTAATTGTTCAATTAAATTTAAATTTTTGGCTGCAGTAATAATTAAATCTGCTTTAATTTCTTTAACAAACTCGTCTAATGAAACCGCTAAATTATTATTTACTTTTTCACTAAAACTATGCGAAACATTTTTAAAATAATCATGCAAAGTTTCTTTATTCCATTGCTGATCATTATTTAAAGGCTTTTCGGCTTTAGTAAGATATAAGAATCTAAATTTTGAATTTTTAAAAGGTGTGTTTTCTCTTAAATTATAAGTTATTTTTGCTTCTAAAAAGTTAGTGTATTCTGTAGCAAATACTACTTCATTATAACCCGAATAACTAGCTGTATTAGGAACTACCATTATATCGCAAGGAACTTTAGTAATCAATTCTTCTGAAATATGGTTATTATTTTTAACATTTTTTGATGTTAAATCATTAGTGCCTATAATAACTAAATCAATATTATTTTCTTTTAATTGTGCTTTTGTAGCTGTAATAATATTTTTAGCTTCTTTAATAATATTAAAAGTATGTTTTTTATTGGTGGAAGTATTCTTTATTTCGTTTAGTAATGAATCCAAATTATCATCCGCATCAATCCTTTCTTCCAAATTAAAATATTCATTTTCTTTACTAAAAGTTTTTAAAATAAAAAAATTAATAGTTTTATCTTTAAAAAGATCTAGCGCGTAACTAATTGAATTCCAATAGTTATCAGAAAAATCCGTTAATATTAAAATGTTCTTCATGTATATAAATTACATGCAAACATATAGAAAGACCTATTAACTTTTTATGACAGAAATCAGTTTGGTATAAGATAAATTTTATATAGACTAACGCTAGTATATGGCTTCTAACTTTTTAAGGTCAAGAATTCTAATATTTCTTCCTTCAATTTCTAAAATACCATCTTTTTTAAAGTTAGTTAACGTTCTAATTAAACTTTCGGTTGCAACACCTGCAACACTTGCTAAATCGCGCCTAGAAATATTAATATTATCGGTTGGCTTATATGCCATTTTATTAGCAAATTTTATAATAGTTTTTGCGGTTTTTCGTCTAATGGAACTATATGCCATTTGCATAAGTTGTTCTTTAACTTCAGTTAAATTTTCATTTATAAATTTTAATATTTGAAGATATAAAACATGGTTGGCTTCTAAAATTTTTATTAAAGTATTTTTGGCAATATATACAACTTCTGTTTTCCCCATTGACATAACTGCTTCATAGTTTGGCATATTATCTGAAGCTATTGAAAAACCGAAAAAATCATCATCTTTAAATATGTTTAAAATAAGTTCCTTACCAAATTCATCTGTTCTAAAACTTTTTACATTTCCTTTATAAATTAAAAAAACATTATTACAAAACTGACCTTCTCTATAAATTAATTCTCCCTTTTCGTAAACTTTAGTTGTTCCATAATCACAAAAATAATTTTTTAATTCATCAATAGAATTGATATTATTATAATTGTTTTCGTCCTTATTAATTTCTTCTTTTTGAGCTTCATTTTCTCTTTCTTTTAACAACTCAGCTTTTGCTAATCTGCTTTCAATAGCACTAATTAACAATTCCTCATTAACTGGTTTAGTTAAATAATCATCTGCGCCTAAATCCATCCCTTTTCTTACTTCTGCCATTTCAGTTTTTGCAGACATAAAAATAAATGGAATCCTCTGTGTTTTTGGATTTGAGCTTAAAATTTCTAATACCCGATATCCATCCATTTCTGGCATCATAATATCGCAAATAATTAAATCTGGCATAACTAATTTTGCTAATTCTACGCCTTTTTCTCCATTTGCTGCAGTAACCACTTCATAACTTTCTAGCTCAAGTATTTCAGCTGTGGTTTCGCGTAAGGTAGTGTCGTCTTCAATTAATAATATTTTTTTCATTATTCTTTAATTAGTGGTAATTTAATGGTAAAAGTAGTTCCTAAATTTTTAGCGCTTATAAAAGATATGTCTCCTCCAAATTTATCTACATGGCCTTTTACAATATTTAATCCAATTCCTGTTCCTTGTAGTGTAAGTGCATTTTCGGCTCTAAAATATCTTTCAAAGATATGGTTTTGTTCTTCTACTGGAATTCCAATTCCTTCATCTTTAATTTGCATAATTAACCAATTATCTTTTACCTTAATTTCGATACCTATTGTACTATTTTCTGAGGAATATTTAATTGCATTGTGTAGTAAATTTGACATTATTAGTTCAATTATTTTTTCATCATGATACAAATCTATTTCATCAATGTTTTTAGGATAAATTATACGCTGTCCTATTTTTAATAATAAGTTAGCGTTATATATAACTTCATTAACTACTTTGCTTAGTTTGAAATGACTGAATTTATAATTTACTTTTCCAGAATCTAATCTTTCAATAGATAAAAATTCGGTTAAAATTCTATTTAAATAATCAACTTTATTTTTTATTGTGCTTAAATGCTTTTCTCTATTAGGTTGCATTTCGGATTTTGTATACTTTCCTATTAATATAGCTGCATTTAATATACCGCTTAGTGGTGTTTTAAATTCATGAGACACTAACGATAAAAATTTTGTTTTTAACTCATTTAATTCTTTTTCTTTTTTTAAAGCCTTCTTTAGTTTTGCTTCGGCTTTATTTCTTTTTTTAATTTCTTCTTTTAAATCATCAACCGTTTTATTTAGTTCATTTGTTCTAAGTCCAATTTTTTGTTCTAAATCGGCATTTAAATTTATTATTTTTAACTCGGCTTCTTTTCTTATGGTAATATCAATTACCATGGCCATTACATACTTTTTATTATCGTACTCAAATGGGTTTAAACCAACTTCAACTGGAATTTGTTTTCCACTTTTATGTGCTCCAAACAAATCTCTATTTTGTCCCATTTGCCTTTGAGAGGAATGTTGATAGTAATTTTTAAAATGAGAATCGTGATTTTTATGGAAACTTTTAGGGACTAAAACGCTTAATGGTTTGTGCATTAGCTCTTTTTTAGAGTAGCCAAACATCTTTTCTGCGGCTGTATTTGTTATTATAATAGTCTGATTTTCATCGACTACCACAACTCCTTCTGCAACTGCTTCAAATAAAACATTAAAAACGTATTCGTTTTCGTAAAATGGATTAGACAATCGTATTTTTTTTTAGTTAATAGTATTTTCGAAATTAATAAAAATATTAGAATGTATAACTATTAAATTTCATAGTTTTTTGCTAAAAAAAATCAATATGTTTTAGTCATAAATTTATCCACTACGATAATGAAGTCTGCCAAATTTTTATTTTCTTTAATAAATTTTTTAACATTTTGTTGTTCAACAATACTAATTGTTTTAACATTAAGTTGTGGATCTGCATTTTTTAAATACCAATAAATACCTTCAAAATTATTAGAATGATAAGACCCATTATAATGAATAAAAACTGAATTGGTTTTCAAATTTTTTAATAAAAAATAAGCCATAGTAGCATCTTTAATAGCTTGAGCTTTAGGTAAATTATCACCTCCATGACCTCCCATCATCGCTTTCATTTTAACATATCCCGGCAAAGTAGCATCATACTTAATTGGTAAAGGAGCAATCCACGATTTTTCATTTTTAGGTAAACTATTTAATGCTAAAAAACCCTTTTTATAAACTAAACTTGCATATTTACGTGGAACATTAGTAGCTATAAATTCTAATTTATTCTTCTTTGCAAAATCAACTAAAGGCTTATAATCAGTTTTATAATTATTCCATAATCGAGCTAAAGTATCTAATCCCCTATTGTTTATTTTTCCTGACAAATAATTGTTTAAAGGTGTTTGATTATCTGCTTCAAACATTTCAGCACCTAATACTAAATTTTTGGTTTTATAAATATCTTTTGTTACTTCTAACTCAAGCCAATGTGAAATTGGATTGTTATGGTGTTCACCAAATAAAACCACATTAGCTTTACGTAACTTTTTAATCATACCCTGGTAGGAAACTTTATGCCCTTTTGAATTGTATAATTTATATGCAGGTTTATTTTGACCAAAAAAACTATATGTAATTAAAAAAACGAATATTAAAGTGTTAATTTTTCTCATAAATCCTTTTTGAATATTAGATTGGTTGTTCACAAATTTATAACTTTGTTACAAATATTAATCTTTTTATTAATTTTTAATAGAAAGATATTCATTTAACACTTAACATTTAACTAATTTATAATTTCTAGTCAAAATTAGAAACTTATAGAATAAACTAAATTATCATGAAATACGATCCAATTAACAATAAACTTTTTATAAAAAATAGATCAAAGTTTACTGCTCAAATGAAACCAAAATCTATTGCTATTTTTAACTCAAATGATGTTTTTACTACCGGAGCCGATAGCACTTTGCCATTTGAACAACACAGAGATATTTTTTATTTAAGTGGAATTGATCAAGAAGAAAGCATTTTGCTTTTATTTCCAGATGCAATAGATCCTAAACACAGAGAAATACTATTTTTAACTGAAACAAATGAGCATATTGCTATTTGGTATGGTGCAAAATACTCTAAAGAAGAAGCTACCAATGTATCCGGCATAAAAACTGTGTATTGGCTGCAAGATTTTGATAAAGTTTTTTATGATTTAATGACAGAAGCGGATACTATTTATTTTAATACAAATGAACACTATCGCCAAGCGGAAGAATTAGAATCTCGTGAAGATAGATTCATAAAAAAATGTAAAGCACAATATCCTGCACATAAGTGGGAAAAAAGTAATCAAATTTTACAAGGGTTACGAGGTGTAAAAGAACAAGAAGAATTAGATATCATTCAGCAAGCATGTAATATCACAGAAAAAGGATTTAGAAGAGTATTACCTTTTGTAAAACCAAACATTATGGAGTACGAAATTGAAGCAGAATATATGCATGAATTTTTAAGAAATAAATCCGATGGTTTTGCATATACTCCAATAATTGCTTCTGGTTACAGCGCTTGCGTTTTACATTATATTGAAAACAACAAAGTTTGTAAAGATGGAGATTTACTACTAATGGATGTTGGAGCTAAATATGCCAACTATTCAAGTGATATGACAAGAACAATACCTGTAAATGGACGATTTTCAGATAGACAGAAAGCAGTTTACAATGCCGTTTTACGCGTAAAAACAGCAGCAACAAAAATGTTAGCTCCAGGAGTTTTATGGGCAGAATATCAAAAAGAAGTTGGTAAATTAATGTCTTCTGAATTATTAGGATTAGGATTAATTGATAAAGCAGACGTGCAAAATGAAGATCCAAATTGGCCAGCTTATAAAAAATATTTTATGCACGGAACTTCCCACCATATGGGATTAGATACGCATGATTATGGAGCCTTAAAAACTCCTATGAAAGCCAATATGGTATTTACAGTAGAACCAGGAATTTATATTCCAGAAGAAAATATGGGAATTAGAATTGAAGATGATGTAGTTGTTCAAAAAAATGGAGAACCATTTAATTTAATGAGAAATATACCTATTGAAGTAGAAGAGATTGAGGATTTAATGAATTCTTAATTGTAATAATATTTTAGTAAAAAACTCGAAATAATATTTCGAGTTTTTTTATTTGCAACTTTCCTCTATATAAATAATTACTTGATTGAATATAGTTTTGTAATATTTAAAACAAAAGTATTTTATTACTTCTTGATTAAATAATTTTAACAATCCAAATTCATAAATTTAGACTCATTTTTTGTAATTTTGATTTCCCCAATAGTTTTTAAAACAATGAAAAAAGAACATAAATCACTTGAAAACAATTTGTTGCATGTGATTTTACAATCAAAATCAATATTTTTTATCGCTGTCTTTTTTCTGAATTTTTCTTCAATTTATGCTCAAAAACACAAATTTTATATACCTGATTCCTTAAAAAACAAAAGTTATAAAGAGTTATATAAACCTCAATTAACTCATCCTAAAGATACTTTCCTTATTAAAACTTATGCTAATGCTTATTTAAATAAAGCTAAAAATGAAAAGGATACTGTTAAAATAGCAAATGGATATTCTCAATTAATTTCATTATCTGCTAAAAATTCTAATCATAAAACCACCCTAAATTATTGTGATAGTATTATTCATTTAACAAAAAACAATGAAGATTACACTTATCCAAGTTACGGCTACATGGTAAAAGGAATCGTTTTTTATACTTTAGGCAATTACAAAAATTCGTTAGATAATTATTTAATTGCTGAAAAATTAGCAAAAAAAAACAATAACATAAAACAAACATATTATATACAAAGTGGTATTGGACAATTAAAAATGTTTTGGGGAAACTATAATGAATCTAAAAACATTCTAAAAAAAAATAGAGCGTTACTAAATAGTCATAAAGATAAATTTGAGAATTTTAAATTTCTTCATTATAATAATATCATGACATTATCTAACTCTTATTGCTTAATAAAAAAACCTGATTCTGCAATTATTTATGTTAACAATGCAATAAAAGAAATTTCAGCTAATAAAGATTCTCATTATTACTACGCATTTATTTCTCAACTTGGTACTGTACAATATTATCAAGGTAAATATAAAAAGGCTATAAAAAATTTAGATATTAGTCTTCCTTACATAAAAAATGCAAACGAACTTCTTAATATTTATTATTATAAAGCGTTGTGTTATGAAAATCTTTCTAAAAATAAACTAGCTTTTTCTAATTTTAAAAAAGCAGATTCTATTTATAACATATCTAAAGATGTAACTCCAGAAATTAGAGATATACAGTTCAATATTTTAAATCATTATAAAAAACAGAAAGACGTTGAAAATCAGTTGAAATATATTGATAGATTACTTTATGTGGATAGTATTATTGATTATAACAAAAAATACATTAGTGAAACTTTATCGAAAAAATACGACAGACCAGCTTTATTGCTAGAAAAAGAAAAAATAATAGAAACCCTTAATAAAAATAACAAAACATCCTCTTTATTTATTTTTGGATTATCTTTTTTAGTAGTTGTCCTATTTGCATTTATTATCAATTATTATGTAAAACAGAAACAATATAAAAAACGTTTTAAAAAACTAGCTTTAGAGTTAAAAGAAGCTAATAAACCAATTATTCATACTGAAAGTAAACCAACTAAAATTCAAGGAATTTCTATAGAAATTATTAACCAAATACTAAAAGGTTTAAATGATTTTGAACAAAATAATGAATTTATTGACAATGAAATAAACCTAAACATTTTAGCAAAAAAATTGAATACAAATTCTAACTATTTATCAAAAATTATAAATTTTTATAAGAAAAAGAATTTCAGTAGTTACCTTTCTGATTTAAGAATAGATTACGGAATTAAAAAACTAACAAGCGACCACACATTTAGAAAATACGCCATTAAAGCAATAGCTTCAGAAATTGGATTTAACAATGCGGAATCTTTTTCTAAAGCTTTTTACAGTAAAACTGGAATTTATCCTTCCTATTTTATTAAAGAAATTGAAAAACAAGATTAATGTTTTAATAAAAAAAGTCCGCTATAAACGGACTTTTTAATTAACAAACCTAATCTAAACCTAACTATGCAATTAAACTACTTTCAAAAACATAATCATTTAAATTTCTGAGCGCTTTTACTTTATCTTTTGTGTTTACCAATAACGAAATATTATTTTCACTTCCTCCGTATGAAATCATTCTAATCGAAAAATCATGAAGTACATTAAATAATTTATGGGTTTTATTATGATTTACTATGGAATGGCCAACTAAACAAATTATACTTTGATTTTCATCCACTTCAACCGTAGAAAACTTTTCTAATTCTTCAATAATAGCATCTAAAAATGTAGTATTATCAATAGTTAAGGATACTGCTATTTCAGAAGTAGTAATCATATCAATAGGGGTTTCATACTTTTCAAAAATTTCAAAAACTTTTTTCAAAAAACCGTAAGCGAGCAGCATTCTAGCAGATTTTATTTTTATGGCAGTAATACCATCTTTTGCTGCTATTGCTTTTATACCTTTATCCGTAACATTATTGTTGATTAAAGTTCCTGGAAGTTCTGGGCACATTGTATATTTTAATCGAACAGGAATATTGGCTGTTCTTGCTGGCATTACTGTTTGTGGATGTAAAATTCTAGCTCCAAAATACGCTAACTCAGCAGCTTCTTCATACGATAAATTAGAAATTGCTTGTGTATTCTCTACAAACCTTGGATCATTATTATGCATCCCATCAATATCTGTCCAAATTTCAACCTCTTCTGCATTTATAGCTGCACCAATAATTGTTGCTGTATAATCGCTACCTCCTCTTTGTAAATTTGCAATATTTCCATCCGTATCTAAACATATAAATCCTTGCGTAATATAAATATCTGCAGGAATATTATTTCTAATTATTCTATTTAAATTTTGTTGAATATAAAAATTATCAGGTTCATTTAAACGATCAATTCGCATAAAATCTAACGCTGGTAATAATTGTGCTTTTATTCCTTGTTGAATTAAATATTTTGTAAAAATAAACGTGGAAAGTAATTCTCCATGAGCTACTATTGTGTTGTATAACAACTCATTATAAGTTTGAGAACTTATTTTGGTAAGTTTTTTAAAAATTGCTTCTACATAAATATTAACTTCTTGTTTTAAATTAATATTTTCAAATAGTTCATTTACAACTTCCCTGTATTTTTTAAACAGATTAGTAATAGTTTTATTCGCAATTTCAACTTCTTTATTTTCAACGCAACTAGCTATTTCAACCAATGCATTTGTAGTACCTGACATGGCAGAAAGTACTACAATTTTTTTTTCTCCGTCAGAAATAATTTTAGTTACACTTTTTATATTTTGGATAGTTCCTACTGAAGTTCCTCCAAACTTTAATACTTTCATCTCTAATAATTTAATGACAAATCTAAAACGATTTTAAACTTCTTGTGAATATTTAAAAATAATACACTAATTTTACACAAACCGTTAATTATTTAACACATGAAAACTATTGCTACTTGTGTTGAAGAAATTTTAATTTCTCAACCTTTTTTGGAAGATGCTTTATCTCGTAATATTTTAAATTATAGCGCTTTAGCAGAAGAATTAAGAGAACCTATTTCTAAAATGTTGCGCAAACCTATAAAATCGGGTGCTATTATGATGGCTTTACGTCGCTATAGCCCTCCTAAAGAAATGGCAAACAAAATTAAATTAAATAGAGTTCTTCAAAATTTAGGTGATATTACAGTTCGTTCTGATTTATCCGATTACACTTTTAAAAATTCAAATACTTTAATTCAAAGTCATTTAAAAATGCTAGAAGTAATTAAAGATAAATCTAATGTTTTTTTCACTTTTACTCGTGGAGTTCATGAAAGTAACGTGTTAATTTCAACTTCACTAAAAGATCAAATTGAACAAAGCTATAAAAATGAATTTTGCACAAGTGTAAAAGATGATTTATCGGCAATTACCATTGGTTTACCAGATGAAAATACTAAAATAGCTGGATTATATTATCAATTTTTTAAACGACTAGCTTGGGAAGGTATTTCTTTATATGAAGTAGTTTCCACTACTAATGAATTTACAATTTTAGTGGAGGATAATGTGGTTAACAATGCATTTTCAGCTATAAAAAGTTTGAAAAATTAAACATGAATATTCTAGTTAAAAATACCCGTATAGAATTTGAAACTTTTGGAAAAGGAAGTGCTGTAGTATTACTTCACGGATTTCTTGAATCGAGTTTTATGTGGAAAGATATTGTACCTATTTTATCTAAAAAATATAAAGTTGTTACTCTAGATTTATTAGGTCACGGCGCTTCAGAAAACCATGGATACATTCATTCTATGGAAGATCAGGCTGAAATTGTAAAATCCGTACTAAATCATTTAAAATTAAGAAAATACGTTATAATTGGCCATAGTATGGGCGGTTATATTACCTTGGCTTTTGCTAAATTATTCCCTAAAAATGTAAAAGGAATTTGTTTATTAAATTCAACCGCACTACCCGATTCTAAAGAAAAGAAGATAAACAGAAATAGAGCTATTAAAGCCGTTAAAGAAAATTATAAAACGTTTATCAAAATAGCTGTTCCAATGTTATTTTCAGAAAAAAACAGAACGCTTTTTAAAAAAGAAATTCAAAATTGCATTAATGATGCATTACGCATGAATCCACAAGGAATTACAGCCGCTTTAGAAGGAATGAAAATTCGTGAAAATCAGATAAAATTATACGTAAACTCCAGTTATCCTATTCATATGGTAATTAGTAAAGAGGATCCCGCATTAGATTATACATCTTTAATCCATCAAACAAAAAACACCAAAGTAACTACAAGTGAGTTACCTGATGGACATATGAGTTACATTGAAAACAAAACTGAAGTAATTAAAATATTATCTAATTTTATAAAAAGTTGTTAATCTTCTTTTAAAGCATTCCAACCTTGTGCTGTTAATTTAATCTTTTGATTTGCTCTGGTTATTAAATTAGCACCTTCATCTTCGTTAGTAATATGGCCTATAACCGTTAAGTTTGGATTTCCTTTAATTTTTAAAAAATCATCCTGTGAAATTGTAAATAGTAATTCATAATCTTCTCCTCCACTTAAAGCAATAGTTGTACTATTTAAATTAAACTCTTCACAAGTAGAAATTACCTGCGGATCTAAAGGTAATTTTTCTTCATATAAATTACATCCAACTTTTGATTGCGAACAAATATGTAAAATTTCAGAAGATAAACCATCCGAAATATCTATCATAGCTGTTGGTTTTACTTTCAAATCTTTTAAAAGTTTAATAATATCTTTTCTAGCTTCTGGTTTTAACTGACGTTCCACCAAATACGTGTAAGGTGTTAAGTCTGGTTGTGAATTAGGATTTACTTTAAATACCTGTTTTTCTCGTTCTAAAACTTGTAATCCTAAATATGCAGAACCTAAATCTCCAGAAACCACCAACAAATCATTTGGTTTAGCGTTACTTCTATATACTATGTCATTTTTATCCACTTCCCCAATAGAATTTATACTTAAAAGCAATCCTTTTGTAGAGGAAGTTGTATCTCCTCCTACTAAATCTACATTATAAGTTTTACAAGCTAAGTAAATTCCTTCATATAATTCCTCTAAAGCTTCTAAAGGAAATCGGTTAGATACTGCAATAGAAACTGTAATTTGAGTTGCAGTTCCGTTCATCGCATAAATGTCCGATAAGTTTACCATAACAGCTTTATAGCCTAAATGTTTTAACGGCATATAACTTAAATCAAAATGAACTCCTTCCACCAATAAATCGTTGCTAATTAAAACTTGTTTTTTTGTTGAAATTACCGCAGTATCATCTCCAACTCCTTTAATTGTGGACTTTTGAGTGCATTTAAAATTTTGAGTTAAATGATTAATTAAACCGAATTCTCCTAATTCGGCTAATTTTGTACGACTTTCATTTTTATTTTCTAACATTTTGCAAATATAATTTTTTATAGGTAACATCTATTACTCTATTACTGTAATCAATTCAAAATGATTATTAAAAGTGATTATTTGTACCTATATTTGCACTAATTTAGAATTAATCTATTTAAGCAAATGATAAACGTATCGGACATAGCAAAAAAGAAAGTAATAGAACTAATGAAAGAAGACGGATTAAATCCTGAAATTCATTTCGTTAGAGTTGGTGTAAAAAGTGGTGGTTGTTCTGGTCTTTCTTACGAATTAAAATTTGACAAAGAAAAACAAGACGCCGATAAACTTTTTGAAAGCAATGGAGTTAAAGTAGTAGTAGATACCAAAAGTTTTTTATATATAGCTGGTACTACACTAGAATATTCAGGCGGATTAAACGGAACTGGATTTGTTTTTAACAACCCTAATGCGGAACGTACTTGTGGTTGTGGAGAAAGCTTTTCACTTTAAAATATTAAAATGAATAAATTTACAGAAGACGATTTAAAAAAAGACCTCGAAAATAAAGAATATGAGTATGGGTTTTATACAGATATTGAATCTGATAAATTTCCTATTGGTTTAAATGAAGATATTGTAATTGCAATTTCTAAAAAGAAAAACGAACCAGCTTGGATGACAGAATGGCGATTAGATGCTTTCAAAATTTGGAAAGAAATGGAAGAACCTGATTGGGCAAATGTTACTTACGAAAAACCAAATTTTCAAAACATCAGTTATTATTCCGCACCTAAAAAGAAACCTAAATTAGAAAGTTTAGATCAGGTAGATCCTGAACTATTAAAAACCTTTGAAAAGTTAGGTATTTCTATTGATGAACAAAAAAGACTAAGTAATGTTGCCGTTGATGTAGTTATGGACTCGGTTTCCGTAGCAACTACTTTTAAAAAGACATTAAATGAAAAAGGCATTATATTTTGCCCTATTTCCGAAGCTATTGAAAAACATCCTGAGTTAGTTAAAAAATATATAGGAAGTATTGTTCCTAAAAGCGATAACTTTTATGCAGCTTTAAATTCAGCAGTATTTTCTGACGGTTCCTTTTGTTATATTCCAAAAGGAGTTACTTGTCCAATGGAATTATCCACTTATTTTAGAATAAATGAAGGTGGGACTGGGCAATTTGAAAGAACACTATTAATTGCAGATGAAGGCTCCTATGTTAGTTATTTAGAAGGGTGTACAGCTCCGCAAAGAGATGAAAACCAATTACATGCAGCTGTTGTTGAGTTAATTTCTTTAGACAATGCAGAAATAAAATATTCAACCGTACAAAACTGGTATCCAGGAGATTCCGAAGGAAAAGGAGGAGTTTATAATTTTGTTACAAAAAGAGCACTTTGTGAAACCAACGCAAAAGTATCTTGGACACAAGTAGAAACAGGAAGTGCTGTAACTTGGAAATACCCAAGTTGCGTGTTAAAAGGAGATAATTCAGTTGGTGAATTTTATTCTATTGCGGTAACTAATCATCATCAACAGGCAGATACTGGGACCAAAATGGTTCATTTAGGAAATAATACCAAAAGTACTATAATATCAAAAGGAGTTTCCGCAGGTAAATCTCAAAATTCATATAGAGGTTTAGTAAAAGTTAGTCCAAGAGCAAATAATGCTCGTAATTTTTCTCAATGTGATTCATTATTAATGGGAAACAATTGTGGCGCTCATACTTTTCCATACATAGAAGCTAAAAATAAGACTGCTCAAATTGAGCACGAAGCCACTACAAGTAAAATTGGTGAAGATCAATTATTTTACTGTAACCAAAGAGGTATTGATACCGAAAAGGCAATTGCATTAATAGTTAATGGTTTTAGTAAAGATGTGCTAAATAAACTTCCTATGGAATTTGCCGTTGAAGCCAAAAAATTATTAGAAATAAGTTTGGAAGGATCAGTAGGATAATTAAAACAAAACAACATTCAAAAAATTTTCAAATAACAAATTAAAAAATGTTACAAGTAAATAATTTACACGCAAGCATAAACGATAAAGAAATTTTAAAAGGAATAAACCTTGAAATAAAAGCTGGAGAAGTACACGCTATTATGGGACCAAACGGCTCTGGTAAAAGTACATTATCTGCCGTTATTGCAGGAAAAGAAGAATACGAAGTAACCGAAGGCAAAGTAATGCTTGATGGAGAAGATTTAAGTGATTTAGCTCCTGAAGAAAGAGCACATAAAGGCATCTTTTTATCCTTTCAATATCCAGTTGAAATTCCAGGAGTTACCGTAACTAACTTCATAAAAACAGCAATTAACGAAACACGAAAATCTAAAGGATTAGAAGAGTTACCAGCAAAAGAAATGTTGCAACTAATTCGTGAAAAATCTGATTTATTAGAAATTGATCGTAAGTTTTTATCTCGTTCTTTAAATGAAGGATTTTCTGGAGGTGAAAAAAAGAGAAATGAAATTTTTCAAATGGCAATGCTTGAGCCAAAACTGGCAATTTTAGACGAAACCGATTCTGGTTTAGATATTGATGCCTTAAAAGTGGTTGCTAAAGGAGTTAACAAACTAAAAAGTGATAAAAACTCCGTGTTAGTTATAACACACTATCAACGATTGTTGGATTATATTGTACCCGATTTTGTACACGTTTTATACAATGGTAAAATTGTAAAATCTGGAGGTAAAGAATTAGCACTTGAATTAGAGAAAAAAGGATACGACTGGTTGAAATAAAACATTATGGATTTAAAAGAAAAATTAACATCTTCATTTTTAGCTTTTGAAAATGAAGGAAATTTAGACCTCGATTCTAATACCCATGCCATTAGATTAGAAGCAATTAAATCTTTTGAGGCACATGGTTTTCCTTCTAAAACAATTGAAGATTGGAAATATACTAACCTTAAACCATTACTAAAACATGATTATTGTTTATTTCCAAGAACCAAAAATGATGTTGGGTTTAAAAACATCAAAAAATACTTATTAAATGATGTTGAAACTTACACTTTAGTTTTTATTGACGGTGTATTTAGTTCCTTTTTATCTACCACAACACATGACGATTGTGATGTTTGTGTATTATCATCGGCGTTAAATAGACCTAAATACAAAATGGTTGTAGATAACTATTTTAATAAAATTGCTAATAAAAATGAAAGCGTTTCACAATTAAATACTGCATTTACTATTGAAGGAGCTTTTATTAACGTACCAAAAAACACTATAGTTCCAAAACCTATTCAAATCATTTATTTTTCTACAGGAAGTGAAAAAGAAGTGCTACTTCAACCACGAAATTTAGTAATTGTTGGTGAAAATTCTCACGTTCAAATAATAGAACGACATCAAAATTTATCCGATGAAACTACACTTACTAATGCTGTAACCGAAATATTTGTTAATAAAAGAGCAGTTGTAGATTATTATAAAATTCAAAACGATACCAAAAATTCTTCTTTAATTGATAGCACTTATGTATCTCAAAAAATGCAAAGTGTTGCTTCTGTTAACACTTATTCGTTTGGTGGGAAATTAACTAGAAATAATTTAGAATTTTACCATGAAGGAGAAGGAATTACTTCAAATTTAAATGGCATATCTATATTAAACAGCAACCAACATGTAGATAACACAACTCTGGTAAATCATAAATTTCCAAATTGCGAAAGCCATGAACTTTACAAAGGAATTTATTCTGATAGATCTTCTGGAGTTTTTAATGGGAAAGTTATTGTAAACAAAGAAGCACAAAAAACTAACGCTTTTCAACAAAATAATAATATTTTAATTGATGATGGCGCTACTATAAATGCAAAACCTCAATTAGAAATATTTGCTGATGATGTAAAATGTTCTCATGGTTGTACAATTGGTCAATTAGATGAAAGTGCTTTATTTTATATGCAATCTAGAGGGATTCCAAAAAAAGAAGCTAAAGCTTTATTATTATATGCTTTTGGAAATGATGTAGTTGAAAAAATTAAAATCCCGCAATTAAAAACCAAAATTGCAAAATTTATAGCTGAAAAATTAAATGTTGAATTAGGATTTGACTTATAAAAAAAAGCCGCTAATAGCGGCTTTTTTTATATCTTGTTTCAACTTATTTAATAGATGCTAAAACACCTTTCAAAAAAGCATTAAAATCAAAATCTGGTTCTTCAGTTAAACCCATTCTAACAATAACTACATTTTTTGAAGGAATTATAAATACATGCTGACCTTGGTATCCATTACATGAAAATAAATCTCTTGGAACGTCTGGATATACACCGCCAGCATTAAGCCAAAAATGAGCTCCATATTTTCCATCAGACCCATTAGTTGGTGTTGCCGAATAAGTTACCCACGACTTATTTAAAATCTGTTCTCCATTCCAATTACCATTATGTAAATACAATAAACCAAATTTCGCCCAATCTCTAGGAGTTGCCCAACCATAAGATGAACCAACATAATTACCACTTAAATCGGTCTCAATCATCATAGTATGCATTCCTATTTTATCAATTAAAGCTGAGTACCAAAAATCTAAATATTGTTGATGTGTTTTAAATTGATTTCTGATAAAACCTGATAACAAATTAGTAGTTCCCGAAGAATAGTTCCAACTGTTATTTGGTTTACCTACTAGTGGCTTATTTAATTGTGTTTTAGACATATCTTTATCTAAAAACAACATTCTGGTAACGTCTGAAATATTATTATAATCCTCATCCCATTCTAAACCACTATTCATGTGTAATAAATCATTTAGTGTAATTTTAGAACGTTCATCATTTTTCCATTCAGGAAATAAATTACTTTGATTTACAGACACTTTACCTTGCTTTTCAAGAACACCTAAAACTGCACTGGTAATACTTTTAGTCATTGACCATCCTAAAATCTTAGTGTTTTTATCAAATCCTTCTGCATATTTTTCTGCAATAATATGATCGTTATAAACTACCAAAACAGCTCTTGTCTTTTTTTGATAATTTTCCCCTTTATCAAAAGCATTTTCTACTGCATTTTGTAATTCATTGTAATTTACATTAGTAAAAACAGTGTCTTTTTGTGGTAAATCTCCATAAGGATATGGCAAATTTATTCGTTTAAAATCTCGATGAGGAATATCGTATTTTAAACTATCTTTAACACCATCAATCATTAACACAGTTCCTAAACCTTCTCTATAAACTGCCGTTCTTTTTTTTATTCCAAATACGGTTGCCGAAACCGATTTTTCATTTTGATTTACAGTTTCCTTTGCTAAATTTATTGGTGAAAAGTTATTATCTTGTACTTCGGCAGAGTTTTGTGTTCTATGCGCTAAAAAGATTACCGAAGCTTCATTTTTTGAAGCATAACCTGTAATAATATCTAGTTTTGGGTAGTAAGTAAATCCAATATAAGCTATACTAACAAGCAATAAAAAAACTACTATTTTAATTGTTTTTTTCATGTATTTTATCTTTTTAATTTAAACAAATGTAAAGTTTATTTTTTTAGTTCAAAAAAAGTTTTTACTTTTGTCAACCATTTGGTTAAACTATTTAATTAAACTATTTGGTTTGTATTATGAAAAAAACAAAAGACACAAACACTGAAATAAAAATTTTAGAGGCTGCAAAAAGTATTTTTCAAAGAAAAGGTATGGCAGCAGCACGCATGCAAGAAATTGCAGATGAAGCTGGGATAAACAAATCCATGTTGCACTATTATTTTAGAAGTAAAGAATTACTGTTTAGCGCTGTATTTATTGGAGCTTTTAAATCGTTAGCACCTCAACTTAATGATATTTTAAATTCGGATGATACTGTTTTTGATAAGATTAAAAAATTTTCAAACAATCATATAACTTTTTTAGCATCACATCCATATTTACCGAGTTTTATTTTACAAGAAATGAATGGAGATGAAGCGTTTGTAGAAAATTTGCTTTCAGAAATTAAATTCCCTTCTATTAAAAAATTTAAACAACAAGTAGAACAAGAAGTTGAAGATGGAAACTTAAAACCTATAACAGCAGAACAACTTTTTATTAATATAATAGCATTAAACATATTTCCATTTGTTGCTAAACCTTTATTAAACAGAATTTTAAACACTTCCAATTCAAAATATCAACAATTAATTGAAGAAAGAAAAACAGAAGTTTCGGCTTTTATAATTAATTCCATAAAAAAATAACGTAATGAAAAAAATACCTATTTTAATTTTAATATTTTTTGCTTTACAAGTAAATGCCCAAGATGCATTAAGTTTAAAAGGCTGCTACAATTTAGTAGCAAAAAATTATCCATTAGCTAAACAAACTGATTTGTTAACTCGGCAAGCTCAACTTGAAAATGCTATTGTTGCTAAAAATAAATTACCAAAGCTAGATTTTTTAGCACAATCTACTTATCAATCCGATGTAACTTTTTTACCAGTTGCAATTCCAAATACTTCTGTTGAACCGCCAAATAAAGATCAATATAAAGCTACCATTTCTGTAAATCAATTAATTTATAATGATGGTTTAATAAAAGCTTCAACATCACTTAAAAAAAGTGAATTTGAAACTAAACAACAACAAGTATCTGTAAATTTATACCAGCTTAAATACACTGTAAATCAATTGTATTTTTCAATCTTATTATTGCAGGAAAAAACTTTATTATTAAAAAGCAAAGAAAGTCAATTGCAATCTAAATTAAAAGAAGTAAATGCAGGTATAAAATACGGTGAAATTTTACCAGCATCCAATCAAGTTTTAGAAGCCGAATTGTTAAAAATTGATCAACAATTAACTGATGTTCAAAACACTAAAAACAATTTATTTGAAACACTTTCTTCTATTATTGGAAAAAAAATAACGGAAACTACAATTCTTAAAAACCCTAAAGTTACTACGGATATTACATTAAAAATTAATCGCCCAGAAACAAAATTATTTGAATTACAAAAAAATCAGATTAATGCTTCTGAAGAAGTTTTATCTAAAAAAAATGCACCAAAATTAGTTGGATTTGCTACTGGAGGTTATGGTAATCCGGGTTTAAATATGTTAGACAATTCTTTTCAAACTTTTTACATGGTTGGTGTAAAATTAAACTGGAATATTTTTGATTGGAATGCTGTAAAAAAACAAAAACAATCCTTAGAAATAAATAAAGATATTATTAATAATCAGCACGAGATATTTAACCTTAATACTAATATAGAATTACAAAAACAAGTAACACAAATATCTAAATTAAAAACATTTATAAAATCGGATAAACAAATTATTGAATTACGTGAAAATGTATTAAAAACTGCTGAATCTCAACTAAAAAACGGAGTAATTACTTCATCCGCTTACTTAACAGAGTTCACAAATTTATACGAAGCAAAAAATAATTTAAACACGCATAATATTCAATTATTATTAGCAAAAGCAACTTATAATACAACTTTAGGAAATTAAACAAAAACTTATGAAAATAGCAAAAACAATAGTTAGCATCGTTTTTTTATCAAGCATATTAATAGGATGCTCTAATAATAATGGCAAAGCTGATGGTTACGGTAATTTTGAATCTACAGAAACAACCATTTCATCGGAAAGCAATGGAAAATTATTATATTTTAATGTAGAAGAAGGACAACGATTAAAACAAGGAGAAATAGTTGGATTAGTTGACACGCTTCAAATTTCATTAAAAAAAGAACAACTACTTGCATCAAAACAAATAATAAAATCTAAATCAAAAGGAGTTTTATCTCAAATTGGAGTTTTGAGAGAACAGTTAGCAACCGCTAAAATTTCACAAAATAGAATTGAAAATTTAGTAAAATCTAATGCTGGAACACAAAAACAATTAGATGATATTAATGGTAAAGTTGCTGTGTTAAATCAGCAAATAAAAAGTATTGAAATTCAAAACGTTTCCGTTCTTAGTGAGCTAAAAAATATTAATGCACAACTAAATCAATTAGACGATCAAATACAAAAAAGTATTATAAAAAACCCAATAAACGGAACAGTTTTAGTAAAATATGCTGAACCAAGCGAAATTACATCGTTTGGGAAACCATTGTATAAAATTGCAAACTTAAACACTATGCAATTACGTGTTTATATAGGTGAAACACAACTTCCAAATATAAAAATTGGACAAAAAGTTACCGTTAAAATCGATACAAATAATGGAATGAAAAATTATCCTGGAACCATTTCTTGGATAGCTTCAGAAGCAGAATTTACTCCTAAAATTATTCAAACAAAAGAAGAACGAGTTAATTTGGTTTATGCAGTTAAAATTGATGTTAAAAACGACGGAAGTCTTAAAATAGGAATGCCAGCTGAAATGTGGGTTAACAATGATTCTGAATAACAAATGAGTATTAATGTACAGCATATTAGCAAATCTTTTAAAGAAGTAAAAGCTATTAACAACATATCTTTTGAAGTAAAAGAAGGCGAATTATTTGGCTTAATTGGACCTGATGGAGCTGGAAAAACTACAATTTTTAGAATTTTAACAACACTTCTGTTTTCAGATAAAGGAACTGCAAATGTGGCTGGTTTTGATGTAATTGATAATTATAAAGACATAAGAAATCATGTAGGATATATGCCTGGTAGATTTTCATTATACCAAGATTTAACCGTTGAAGAAAACTTAGAGTTTTTTGCAACCATTTTTGGAACTACTATTAAAGAAAATTACGATTTAATTAAAGATATTTACATTCAAATTGAGCCTTTTAAAACGCGAAGAGCCGGTAAATTATCTGGTGGCATGAAACAAAAACTAGCTTTATGTTGCGCTCTAATTCACAAACCTAAAGTATTGTTTTTAGACGAACCAACAACAGGAGTTGATCCAGTTTCACGTAAAGAATTTTGGGAAATTTTAAAACGGTTGCAAAAAAAGGGAATTACTATTTTAGTGTCTACACCATATATGGATGAAGCCGCTTTATGTGATAGAATCGCACTAATTCAAGAAGGGGAGATTTTAGAAATTGACACACCTCAAGAAATCACTAAACACTATCCAAAAGCCATTTACAATGTAAAAGCTAATAATATGTACAAACTTATTAATAGCTTAAAAAAATACGAGCATCATTACAGTGTTTATCCTTTTGGAGAATATGTGCACTATACCGATAAAAGAACTAAATTTTCTATAGATATTTTAAAAAACTATTTAGTTGAAAACCAATTTTCAGATATTGAAATTATAGAAACAACACCTTCCATTGAAGATACTTTTATGGAATTAGCAAAATAAAATGAAACAAGAAAGCATAATACAAGTTGAAAATCTCACTAAAAAATTTAACGATTTTACTGCAGTTAATGCCATTTCATTTAATGTAAAAAAAGGAGAAATATTTGGATTTTTAGGTGCTAATGGAGCGGGAAAAACTACCGCAATGAAAATGTTAATTGGCATTTCAACACCAACCTCTGGAAATGCACATGTTGCTGGTTACAATGTTTTTAAAAATCCTGAAAATATTAAAAAAAGCATTGGCTATATGAGTCAAAAATTTGCTTTATATGACGATTTAACCGTAAAAGAAAATATTACATTTTTTGGAGGAATTTATGGTTTATCGCGTAAACAAATTGAAGTAAAAAGACGATTATTAGTTGAAGAATTAGGGCTGCAAGATATTGCAAATGAACTGGTAAGCTCATTGCCGTTAGGCTGGAAACAAAAAATAGCCTTTTCTGTTGCATTATTACACGAGCCTAAAATTATTTTTTTAGATGAACCTACTGGAGGTGTTGACCCAATAACCAGACGTCAATTTTGGGAAATGATTTATAAAACCGCAAATAATGGCACAACTGTTTTTGTAACTACACATTATATGGATGAAGCTGAATATTGCGACCGAGTTTCAATTATGGTTGATGGAAAAATTGAAGCATTAGATACTCCAAAAAACTTAAAAAAACAGTTTAATGCTGAAAACATGAATGATGTGTTCTTAAAATTAGCAAGAGGATGAAAAGATTTATAGGTTTTATTAAAAAAGAATTTTATCATATTTTTAGAGATAAACGCTCGCTGTTTATCCTTTTTGGAATGCCAATTGCTCAAATTATGCTGTTTGGTTTTGCCATTACCAATGAAATAAACAATGTTGATATTGCAATTCTTGATAAATCAAAAGATGCAACAACCATAGAAATTATTAATAAAATTTCTTCATCAAAATATTTTAGTGTTGAGCAATTAATTAATAACGAATCTGAAATAGAACCCGTTTTTAAAAAAGGAAAAGTAAAAGCTGTATTAATTTTTGAAAAAGATTTTAGCAAAAAACTAGTAAAAGAAAACAATGCTACTTTACAAATAATTACAGATGCTACTGATCCTAATACCGCTAATACTATTAGTAATTATACCAATTCCATTTTACAAAAATACCAGCAAGAAATAAACAAAAACATAAAAATTCCATATCAAATAATTCCAAAATCACATATGGTTTTTAATCCTGAATTAAAAAGTGTTTTTATGTTTGTTCCTGGTGTTATGACTATTATTTTAATGTTGGTTTCAGCAATGATGACCTCAATTTCAATTACTCGAGAAAAAGAATTAGGCACTATGGAAATTCTACTTGTTTCTCCTTTAAAACCATTTCAAGTTATTATTGGCAAAGTTGTACCTTATATTTTTCTATCTATAATAAATGCAATTGTAATTGTTTTACTTAGCATTTTTGTGTTTAAAATGCCTGTTCAAGGAAGTTTATTTTTATTAGCTTTTGAAAGTGTTTTATTTATCATCACCTCTTTATCTTTAGGTATTTTAATTTCCACTTTGTCATCAACTCAACAAACAGCTATGATGATTTCGTTAATGGGATTAATGTTGCCAACCATATTATTATCTGGATTCATTTTCCCGATTTCCAGCATGCCTTTACCTCTACAAATTATTAGCAACATAATTCCTGCAAAATGGTTTATTATTATTTTAAAAGGAATTATGTTAAAAGGTGTTGGAATATCATTTATTTGGAAAGAAACTTCTTTTTTACTGTTAATGACAATGATATTTATAGCCATTAGCGTCAAAAAATATAAAATCCGCTTAGAATAATGAAAACCATAAGATATATAATTCAAAAAGAATTCAAACAAATTTTTAGGAATAAAGGAATGCTTCCTATTATATTTATTATGCCTTTATTGCAGTTAGTTATTCTTTCAAACGCTGCAACATTCGAAATTAAAAATATAAAATTCTCCTATATTGATCATGATAATACTTCTTTTTCAAGAGCATTAATTGATAAATTTAAAGCATCTTCCTATTTTAACGTTGTAACTGATTTTCCTTCTGAAAAAATTGCAAGTTCAGAAATGCTAAAGGGAAACGTTGATGTAATTCTAGAAATTCCACACTATTTTGAACGAGATTTATCAAAAGATAAAAAAACAGATCTTTCAGTAATTATAAATGCAATTGATGGTGCTGCTGCAGGCGTAGAAAACGTTTACATTAATCAAATTGTAAGAAGTTTTAATAAGAATGCAATAGCCAATTTAATGCAACCTTCTGATAAAAAATACAATGTAAAAACAATAGATAGCATTCCTAGTTTTTGGTATAACGAAACCTTAAATTATAAAACCTATATGGTTCCTGGAATTTTAGTTTTGTTAGTTACTATGATAACCTTGTTTTTATCTGGAATGAATATTGTTCGCGAAAAAGAAATTGGAACCATAGAGCAAATGAACGTAACTCCTATAAAAAAACATCAGTTTATTATTGGAAAACTTTTTCCTTTTTGGATTATTGGTTTTGGGTTATTAACTATAGGACTAATTCTAGCTAAAGTAATTTTTAATGTACCAATGATAGGTAATTTAGCTCTCATCTATTTTTTCACAGCAATTTATTTATTAGTAGTATTAGGAATGGGATTCTTTATTTCAAATTTTACCGACACACAACAACAAGCTATGTTTATTTCGTGGTTTTTTATTGTGATTTTTATTTTAATGAGTGGGCTTTTTACCCCTATTGAAAGTATGCCACAATGGGCGCAACATTTAACAGATTTTAATCCTATTAAATATTATGTAGAAGTAATGCGTATGGTTATGCTTAAAGGAGCTTCATTTAAAGATATTCTTCCTCAATTTTCAATAATATTAACTTATGCAATTGTTATGAACGGATTGGCCGTTTGGAGTTATAAAAAAATAGCTTAAAATATACGGCAATAAAACAATCTCATTTTTGTAATTTTGTATTTAGAATGATTCTAAAAAAATAACATGATAGATATCAAAAAAGTAAGAGCCGATTTCCCTATTTTAAATCAAAAAGTAAACGGCAATCCATTAGTTTATTTAGATAATGCAGCAACTACTCAAAAACCGCAAATAGTAATTGATAGTTTAGTAGATTATTATTCCAAATACAATGCCAATATTCATCGCGGAGTACATACATTAAGTCAATTAGCTACCGATGCTTTTGAACAAGCTCGAAACAAAATACAAAAACATTTTAACGCTAAACATAATTACGAAATTATAATTACTTCAGGCACAACAGATAGTATTAATTTGGTTGCTACCAGTTTTACACAATTTTTACAAAAAGATGATGAAATTATTATTTCTGCAATGGAACATCATTCAAATATTGTGCCTTGGCAAATGTTATGTCAACGAACTGGAGCTACTTTAAAAGTAATTCCAATTAGCGAAAATGGCGAATTAATAATGGAAGAATATGACAAACTACTTACTAGCAAAACAAAATTAGTATTTGTAAATCATGTTTCAAATGCATTAGGAACTATCAATCCAATAAAAGAAATTATAGATAAAGCCCATACTTTTAATGCTTACGTATTAATTGATGGAGCGCAATCTAGTCCACATATTAAACCAGATGTACAAGCTTTAGATGTCGATTTTTATGTGGCATCTGCTCATAAACTTTGTGGTCCTACTGGAGTTGGTATTTTATATGGAAAAGAAGCTTTATTAAATAAATTACCTCCGTATCAAGGAGGTGGAGAAATGATAAAAGAAGTTACTTTTGAACATACCTCTTATGCCGATTTACCTTATAAATTTGAAGCAGGAACACCAAACATTGCTGGAGTAATTGCTTTTGGAGTAGCGATTGATTATTTAAATGAATTAGGATTTGATAATATTGCAGCTTATGAAAATGAATTGCTTACTTATGCAACAAAAAAGTTGTTACAAATTGAAGGATTAAAAATTTATGGAACTTCAAAAAACAAAACTTCTGTTATTTCATTTAATATTGATAACATCCATCCGTATGATATTGGAACTATAATTGATAAATTAGGAATAGAAGTTAGAACAGGACATCATTGTGCACAACCAATTATGGATTTTTATAAAATTCCTGGAACCGTTAGAGCATCTTTTTCATTTTACAATACTTTTGAAGAAGTTGATGCATTATATAATGCTTTATCCAAAGCAAAAGCTATGTTAAGCTAACTATTTAACAAACTATATTATTCTGTTTAAAACATTATTTTTATTGAAAATAAATCAATTTATTAATAATTTATTTTTCATTTTATTAGTTTTTTAACTTTTTTTTAATATATTCGGCCATCTTTTATTAAAGATAAAACCCTATTTATTAATCAAAAAATCAAACTTAAAGATGAGAAAACTAATTTTTTCTTTTGCAACATTAGCTTTAGCTGTAGTTGCATGTCAGCCTAATTCTGACAAAATTACTCCAAACCAAGAAGCTATTTCTGTAGACATGAGCGACTTTTATGTGTACACTGATCAAGCTTCTGCCAAAACCACAAAAACTGACGTTGAAAGATGTGTTAGTATGAAAGTTCTTAACCGAGAGTTAAAAGAAAATCCAGGTTTAGAAAAACGCATGTTCAACATTGAAAAACATACAAGAACATTTATTGCCTTTAAAGGAAAACCAACTACTGGTGGCGGAGGAACAACTCCTACTCCATATACTGGAACAATAACAATTCCTGTTGTAGTAAATATCTTAGAAGATCCTGCTCACCCAGTTACTCAAGCAAATATCGATTCTCAAATTGCTATTCTAAATGCAGATTATAACAATAACAATCCAAACACAAGCGGTGTTCCTTCTGAATTTGCAAGCTTAGTAGCAAATGCAAATATTACTTTTACTTTAGCTGCTGTAAACAGAAAAGCTTCTGTAAAAACAACTTGGGGAACCAGTGACGCAATGAAAGATTCTGCTCAAGGAGGTTGGGATGCAACTGACCCTGCTCATAATTTAAACCTTTGGGTTTGTGAAATTGGTGGTGGTATTTTAGGATATGCTCAATTTCCTGGAGGAAATGCTAGTACAGACGGTGTAGTTATAGGATCTGATTTCTTAGGAGAAAATCCTGCTGGTGGTCAATATGGTCATGGTAGAACTGCAACTCATGAAATAGGTCACTGGTTAAATTTACGTCATATTTGGGGAGATGGAAGATGTCGTCAAGACGATTTTGTTGCTGATACTCCAAGTTCTGACAGAGCTAACTATGGTTGTCCTGCTTATCCAACTGTTCACTGTAAATCAAATGATATGACTATGAACTATATGGATTATGTTGATGACAATTGCATGTATATGTTCTCTAATGGTCAAAATGACAGAATGAGAGCTCTTTTTGCTTCTGGAGGAGCAAGAGAAAGTTTTGTACTTCCTTAAACTTATATATTTTACATAAAAAAAGGAGCAATTCGCTCCTTTTTTTATACTTTTAACTAAACATTTTTTTATGAAAAAGTTTTATTTTCTATTTCTGTTAATGCTAATTTCTATGCAATCATGTAAAAGTCAAACCGCCCAAAGTGGTTCTATTTCCATTCATTATAAAGCACAAACTAGGGGTTTTTTATATGAAATTCAGTTGGAAAATGATACGTTAATCAAAATCAATTCTACTAAAACCTTAAAAATTAAATTGAATAAAAATCAGATAAGCAACCTAAAAGATATTATAGCCACTATTGATTTTTCAAAAATTAAAAACAATACAGATACAGAAGGTTTAGCTGTTGACAAAGCGATTGCTGCAAATTTTACCATTACAACAAAACAAAAAACATATAATTACCAACTAATTCACAGAAAATTACCTAAAAAAATACAAGAAGTATTAGATTATTTAGATCAATTAGAATAATAAGTTTTGTGGTTTAACATAGCCTTTATCTTCTAATAAATTCTTTTTTTTAGAAGCATTTACTGCTAAAATATCACATCGTTCATTTTGAGGATGATTATTGTGTCCTTTCACCCACTCAAACTTTGTGTTAGTAGAGTTATAAATTTTTAAAAATCGCTTCCATAAATCTGGATTTTTTACATCTTTAAATCCTTTTTTTTCCCAACCAATCAACCACTTTTTTTCAACTGCATCAACTACATATTTAGAATCTGAAAAAACAGTAATTTCTACCTCATTAGCTTTAATTTTCTCCAGAGCTTCAATTACAGCCAATAACTCCATTCTATTATTTGTAGTTTTTTTATAACCTTCGGAAAACTCTTTTTTATATGCTTTTCCAACCCATTCCATTACAATTCCGTAACCTCCTGGACCAGGATTTCCACTGCAAGCACCATCTGTATAAATATGTACTTTTGGTAAACTATCCATTTTTTAAAATAACTTTTTCAATAACTTTTGGGAAATTATCTTGTTCTAAAATATGAATTTTTTGAGCAACACTTTCTGCTGAATCACTTTCTAACACTTCAAATTTTTCTTGAAATATAATGTTTCCTTCATCATAATTCTTATTTACATAATGTATCGTAATCCCTGATTCTTTCTCTTTATTTTCAACAACTGCTTTATGCACATGCATACCATACATGCCTTTTCCGCCATATTTTGGTAATAAAGCTGGATGAATATTAATTATTTTATTTGAAAACTCATTAAGAATAAACTCAGGAACTTTCCACAAAAATCCAGCTAAAACAATAAAATCGGCGTTTTTCTTTAATACGTTTAAAACAAAATTAGTATCATAAAAATCTTCTCTTGAAAAAACAATAGAAGTAATGTCTAATTTTTTTGCTCTATCTATCACTTTAGCTTTAGCATTATTTGTTAAAACCATAGAAACTTTAATATTTACATGGTTTTTAAAATATTTTATAATATTTTCTGCATTGGTGCCTGAACCAGATGCCAAAATAGCTATACGTATCATAAGTGCTAATTTACCTATATTAGTGCACAAATAAAGTAAAATATTTTCAACTTTAGTTATTTTTAATATAGTAAAAATTATCTTTTATTAAGTAAAAGATTTTCATTTCAATAAAGTTTTATATTTTTGCCAAGTAATTAAATTTAAAATTAAAAAATTATGTCAGACATTGCATCAAGAGTTAAAGCCATTATCGTAGATAAATTAGGCGTTGACGAAAATGAAGTAACAACAGAAGCAAGCTTCACAAACGACTTAGGAGCAGACTCACTTGATACCGTTGAATTAATCATGGAATTTGAAAAAGAATTTGATATTCAAATACCTGATGATCAAGCTGAAAATATTGGCACCGTTGGTCAAGCAATTAGTTATATAGAAGAAGCAAAAAAGTAACTTTCATATGAAATTAAAACGAGTTGTAGTAACTGGACTTGGTGCATTAACACCAATTGGTAATACAGTGAATGAATATTGGAATAGCCTCCTTAACGGAGTTAGCGGGGCAGCTCCAATAACTTATTTCGATGCATCCAAGTTCAAAACTCGTTTTGCTTGTGAACTTAAAAATTTTGATATTACTGAATTTATGCATCGAAAAGATGTAAGAAAGATGGATAAATTTACGCAATACGCTATGGTAACAACCGATGAAGCTATTGCAAATTCAAAATTAGATTTAGAGAAAATTAATAAAGATAGAGTTGGTGTTGTTTGGGGTGCCGGAATTGGAGGTTTAGAAACCTTTCAAAATGAAGTTATAAACTTTACCGAAGGCGATGGAACTCCTCGATTTAATCCTTTCTTTATTCCAAAAATGATTGCCGATATAGCTCCAGGGCAAATTTCTATAAAATATGGTTTTAAAGGACCAAATTTCACCACTGTTTCAGCTTGTGCTTCTTCAGCAAACGCATTAATAGATGCTTATAACTACATTAGGTTAGGTAAAGTAGATGTTATGGTTTCCGGAGGATCAGAAGCTGCAATAACCATTGCAGGTATGGGTGGATTTAATTCCTTACAAGCTTTATCTACTAGAAATGACGACCCTAAAACTGCATCGCGACCATTTGATAAAGATAGAGATGGATTTGTTTTAGGAGAAGGATCTGGAACCATTATTTTAGAAGAATATGAACATGCAAAAGCAAGAGGAGCTAAAATTTATGCCGAATTTATTGGCGGAGGCTTATCTGCAGATGCTTATCATATTACTGCGCCACACCCAGAAGGAGCTGGAGCTAAAAAAGTAATGCTAGATTGTTTAGATGATGCCGGATTAAAACCTGAAGATGTAGATGCTATTAATATGCATGGTACTTCTACTCCACTTGGTGACATCGCTGAATCCAAAGCTATTTTAGACGTTTTTGGTGAACATGCTTACGCTTTAAATATTAACTCTACAAAGTCAATGACAGGTCATTTATTAGGAGCTGCAGGCGCTATTGAATCTATTGCTTCAATTCTTGCGATTGAGAATGGGATTGTGCCTCCAACTATTAATCATTTTACCGATGATGATCAAATTGACAGTAAATTAAATTTTACGTTTAACACTCCTCAAAAAAGAGATGTTAAAGTTGCAATGAGCAACACCTTTGGTTTTGGAGGGCATAACGCTTGTGTGCTCTTTAAAAAATTAGATTAAAAAACACTGAATGAATTTCATTCGAAAAATTATCAAATCTCGCAATTTAAAGGACGAGGCTTTTTTACATGAATTACGGAAATTATTAGGGTTTAAACCCAATGATTTATATTATTATAAAAAAGCATTTATTCATCGTTCCAATAAACAAATTGAAAAATCTACAGGTTTACCTCTAAATTATGAACGTTTAGAATTTTTGGGTGACGCTATGTTAAGCGCTATTATTGCCTCTTATTTATTTAAAGTTGTTCCGTCTGGTGATGAAGGTTATTTAACCCAAATGCGCTCTAAAATTGTTAGTAGAGATCATTTAAATGAATTGGGACAAGATTTAAACCTTTTGCATTTTGTAAAAAGTACCATTTCAAAATCAAAATTTGGAATTAATATACATGGAAATGTTTTTGAAGCATTAGTTGGAGCTATATATGTTGATAAAGGCTACAGATTTTGTGAAAGTTTTATTTATGAAAAAGTAATTGAACCTTATGTAGATATAGATCAACTTGAAGGAAAAATTACAAGCTACAAAAGCTTAGTTATTGAATGGTGTCAAAAACAAAAAATTGATTTTAATTTTGATATTTACGAAGATTCTGGAAATGATTCTGTAAAACATTTTAGTGTGAAATTAAGTTTTGATGATGTTGTAGTAGCAAAAGGAAGAGCAACGTCTAAGAAAAAGGCCGAAGAAATAGCATCAAAAAGAGCTTATTTCGCATATCAAAAAGAAATATCAAATACTCAATAATTTTTTTCGAATACGATTTCGTAATATTATTAGTTTGTAATACCAAACAATAGTAATTTTGCAAAAAGTATAAACATAATTATATGGAACAAGTTTTGTTTGATTTAGAAGATGATTTTTCCTTAATAGGAATTCATTCTACCGAAGAAGATTATAGACTTGCCTATTTATTAAATAAACATTTAAACACAAAACTAACTAGGTTTAAGCACAATTTAGACTTTAAAGATTCGCCTTCAGAATATCCGCTTTTTGAATATAATGATTGTAAAAGTTTAAATAACTATTACTTAATAAATAACAAATGCTCCATAAAAGCAACAAGTAATACTGAAGGATTGTTTGGTGGAAATTACAGTAAAACCACTTATTTAATACCTGAAAAAAAAGAAATTGATTTTTTTTATAAAATTGATGGTTGCAACAACCCTGTTTTTTTAAAAAAATTAGTCACTGACTTAAAAAAGATTAATCAAATAATTACTTGTTATTTAATTGATCCAACTAACTTAAAATCAAAAAATCACCTAATATTTTAATTATGGCCGAAATCACAAAAAGAACTAAAATAGTAGCAACATTAGGACCTGCCTGCAGTAATAAAGAAATAATTGAAAACATGATGGATTCTGGCGTTAATGTTTTTAGAGTTAATTTCTCTCATGCTGCTTATGACGATGTAGCCGAAAAAATAAAAATTATTAGAGAACTTAATAAGAAAAAAGGTTACCATGTTGCAATATTAGCAGATTTACAAGGCCCAAAATTACGAGTAGGCGTAATGGGCGAAAAAGTAAAATTACAAGTAGGCGACACCTTTACTTTTACTACAGAGAAATGTGAAGGAACAAATAAAAAAGCTTTTATGACCTACCAAAATTTTCCAAAAGATGTAGAAGTAGGCGAACATATATTAGTAGATGATGGTAAATTATTATTTGAAGTAACGGAAACAGATAGAAAAACCAATGTTACTACCAAAGTTTTGCGCGGTGGAAAATTAAAATCAAAAAAAGGAGTAAACTTACCTAACACAAAAATATCGTTACCGGCACTTACCGAAAAAGATGTAGAAGATGCATTATTTGCTATAAAAATGAATGTAGATTGGATGGCGCTATCTTTTGTAAGAACGCCTGAAGACTTAATTCAAATAAATACTTTAATTAAAGAAAATTCTCCAGTAAAAATACCTGTAATTGCTAAAATTGAAAAACCTGAAGCAATAGCTAATATTGATAAATTGACCCCACTTTGTGATGGTTTAATGGTTGCTCGTGGAGATTTAGGTGTAGAAGTACCTATGGAAAAAGTTCCTTTAATTCAAAAAAGACTAGTATCAAAAGCTAAAAAAGCACATATTCCAGTAATTATAGCAACCCAAATGATGGAAACTATGATTAACAGCGAGGTACCAACTAGAGCCGAAGTAAATGACGTAGCAAATTCTATTATGGATGGGGCTGATGCAGTAATGCTATCCGGAGAAACTTCAGTTGGAGATTATCCTGTGGAAGTTATTAAACAGATGCGTAGAATTATTGAGAGCGTAGAAAATTCACCTTTAATTAAAATTCCAGAAGTATATGTACAATGTGTAAATGACCGATTTATCTCAAAAACATTATGTCATCAAGCGGCTTTAACTGCAAATGCAATAAACGCTAAAGTTATAACTACATTAACCGACTCTGGATTTACAGCTTTTCATATTTCTTCATGGAGACCTAAATCTAACATTTTAGTGTTTTCATCTAACGAAAGAATTTTAGCTATGCTAAACTTACTTTGGGGGGTAAAAGGTGTTTATTATAATCGTTTTGTTAGTACAGATCAAACTATTGAAGACATTAATAATTTAGCTCACGAAAGAGGTGATTTAAACGAAGGTGATTTTGCCATAAATATAACATCAATGCCTGTTAAAAAAAGAGGTATGGCAAACACAATGCGAATTACCGAGTATGAAAAAAATTAAAGTTAACTATTACTTTTTAAAATAGCATATAGCGCAAAAGAAGCCAACCAATGTGCTCCTGCATATTCACCTGTGTCCATTTTTGAATAGCTGTAGTTAAAGTGTTGGTTTCCTAGCTGAATTAAATCTTCATTATGCAATGTTTTTCCAATTTCGTATAAACACCAAGCTCTACTGAAATTTAGTCCGTCTAAATGCGCTAATTTGCCATCTGACCGATCTGTAACTTCTGCGATTTGTAAATATTTTGATGGATTTTTTCTAAAATTTGGTAAAAATGCATCTAACCAAGTTGTAAATTCATCTTTAGGTAAAACTTTTAGCATTAAAGAAGCTTCTTGTAAACAAGGTGACAAAAAATCAAATCCACCAGGTTCCCAAGATATTGGTCCATTTTTATCATTTAAATAATATTCTTTCGCTTTTTTTAGTATTACTCCTTTTAATTTAGGCGAATATTTACTTGCATAATCTAACGCAAAGGACATTCCAAAAGCTGTATTTGGGTGCTCACCAACTCTAATTGGATAGTTTAATTTGTTTAAAAACTCTATATACTTCTTTTCAATTATTTCAACTAATGGCTTTAAATTGTCATAAATTTCTTTAGATTCTGGTGTATTCCAATCTTGTAAAGTTTCTGCTACTTTTAAAAGCCAAGCCCAACCATAAGTTCGTTCAAAATTTTTATTATAATTATCCTCAAAAAACAAAACTTCTTTAAGTATATTTTCTTTAGTTATATTTTTTTTAATTTTAAACAGAATAGAATCTCTTTGTGGAAAATTGGGAAGTTCTCTGCATATATTTAGCAAAGCCCAATGTCCATGAACCGAAGAATGCCAATCAAAACAACCATAAAAAGCTGGATGCAATTCTGAAGGCTCTTTTAAATACGATGCATCTCCTAAAACTTGTCCTAATTTATTTGGATATTCCTGATCAATACATTTATAGGCAAAATGGTACAAAAAGGTAGCTGTTTTTTCATTAAGCTCGGGTTTAGGACTTTTTTGAACAACTTTTTTAGGTGCGTTTTTACTACATGAAATCATAAACAGGAACACTACCATAATTAAAATTGATTTTTTCATTGGTTAAAGTTTAATATTAGTTTTAATAACCGTAGCATCATTTAAAACAAAAGGCATTGGCATCATTTTATTTGTTCTAGGCTTTATAGTAAATAATGGATTTGTAAATAAATCGTATTTAATTTCTAACATATCCATATCTAATTTTTGGTCTTTATCTCCAACCATTTCTAGTATAATTTTTTCATCTTTTGAGGTTCTATAATAAGTTAATATAGTTCCTTTTTGCATGTTTAAAACATATTCTGAATTAGAATTATTTTTTAAAGGTTCGTTATTAATTATAAATGATTTTAGCTGTAAAGGTTTTTCCGTTAGTAATTCCACTTTATTTGCATTTCTATTAGAAATAATTTCAATAGTAACTTTTCTGTTATTATTAATTAAAGTGTCTTTTAATATAGAAATAGTAGGTTTTGCTAAGTTTTCGATTTTAGCTTTTGAATATAGTTTAATATTAGTATGATATTTACTAGCCATTGTGTTTGCATCATAACTTCCTTTTATTGGTTTATTTACTAAAAATTGTTTTGTAAAATCATCTATTTTATAATTATAGCTTGCCCAAAATGCCTCATTTTTAGAAGTATCTAAAATGTAAAATATACTATTCGGTTTTTTTCTGTTTTGGGTGAAATTAGAAGTGAAATTTGCAATTACAAAACTTAAAACACCTACTGCTATAAATATTCTTTTTACTTGTTTTAGTTTTTTATACTGCTGAAAAACAGGAACTAATGCGCCAAATAATAATACCGTTAATAGCGCACTAACAAACAACATTTTTAGTCCTAATCCAACAGGTAACATTTTTACTAAAGGAGTAAAAATTATAATAACTGGCAAACTTAAAAAGGTAAAAAGTAGAATAGTATTAGTTTTTTCTTTGGTAAAAATTAGCACTCCTAATATTACCAATAAAATTACTACTGGAATACTAAAAAATCCTGCGCCTTTTAAATAATAAGCTACTCCAGCATTAATTAATAGCCAAAGAAATAATGGTGCTATTAATAAATCTTGTTTACTTAATTTTTTAAAATATCGATTATATACCGCAAAACAAATAGCTATGGTTATAGCTACAAAAGCTGCAATATAATAATATCCGTTATAAGTAAACCCATGTAAAATATCCTGATATTGAGGATGAATTTTTAGTGCTAATTTCCACCCAAAATAAGAGAATAATCCTGATAAAATTAAACTCATAATTAACGGAACAAATCCAGTTAAAACTCCTTTTATAGATATCTTTTTTGTAAAAAACCCAACAAATAGTAAACCAATAAATATAACTACACAGCATAAAAACGTAGGTAAAACCCATGTAAATGGATAATAAACCATTCCTAAATAAGGGAAATTAAAAAACACATCATCTTGTTGTGAATCCAATTTATCTAAATTAGCATTAGCAAAATAATTAAGTGTTGCTACTAAATAACTTGCTTGATGCTTAAGTGATTTTCTATCTAATCGTTCAAAAGAATCTTGTGCTGTGTGATAATCAAAATGATCTCCAATAAAAGCAAAATTAAATCCATTAATTTTTCCTTCTTCTCTAAAAACAGTTAAATCGGTATCATTAGGAAGCATTTTATATATGCTATACATTAATGAGTTTCCAACCGGAAATGGCGTGTTTGCCTTTTGAAAATTTTGAATTAAATTATGATTTCCTTCATTGGTTTCTAAAAGCATATAACTTGGACCTCCACTACCACGAGCTTCAAAATTTAATACTAAACCAACGTTTTTTGCCCAAGGATGATGATTTACAAATGCACTTGCGCCTAATAAACCTAATTCTTCAGCATCCGAAAAACAAATAATAATATCATTTTTAGGTTTTTTACCCGATGCTAAAAATGCTCTAACTCCTTCTAAAATAGTTACAACACCACTTCCGTCATCACTTGCTCCTAATGCGGAATGCGGATTAGAATCGTAATGAGATAGCAACAATAATGCTTTACCATTTTGAGTTCCTTTAATTTTGGCAATAATATTTTTGGTTTTAGCTGCTGCTCTCCATTTATTATTAACCGCCACATGCTCCTGTATTTCTACTTTTAAACCAAGCTTCTCTAATTGTGATTTTAAATAATTTTTTACTTTTTCATGTTCATCTGTACCAACAAAATGTGGTTTTTTGGTTATTTCTTCTAGCTGGTTTAAAGCATTATTGGTTGAAAATGCAGTTTCGTTACTTTTCTCATTTATACTCGCTGAAGGCATTAATGAAATAAAACTATAATAGCCAATAAAAACTAATAGTAAAAATGAAATTAAGGTTTGGTAGTTAGTTTTCATGAAAGTTTTTTTAAATAATAATTATTCGTTTTTAATCAATAAAAAATAATCGTTTTCTAATGGAAGATAACCTTGGTCATAAATATAATAATATGTATTTCCAGTTTTAGTAGTGTAAATAGAAGTAAAATATTTGAAATTAAAATTACCATCTACAAGTTTTCGCCTAGTAACTTTTGTTTTGCCTGTTTTGTTTAATTCCGTTAACAATCTGTGATTTTTTCGAAGTCGATTGTTAATGTTTCTAATAAGGTTTTTACTTTCTTTGTTTATTTTGTTGTTGTAAGTGTTTCTGCAGTAATCAGAGCAGAATTTTTTGTCAATGCGACCTTGAAATGACTCGCCACATTCTAAGCAATTTTTTTTCATAGTTTAATTTAATCGTCAATTTTTACATGTCCCCAGTTTTCACCAGATTTAATTCGATAAAGCTGCATTTCTGAAATACCAAATTGTTTAGCAATAATACGCATTCTAGTTTTTCTATTAGGGTCAAATATCTTCTTTTTTATTAACCGAACTCGTCCTTCTGTTAATTTTGAGTAGGTTATTTTACCTTTTCTATTAATTTTTTTTGGGTTTTTTTTATGATGTAAAAATAATTCCGATTTATTCACCCACTTTAAATTTTCAGCATGATTATTTGTTTTATCAAAATCTAAATGAATAACATATTTTTGATCCTCTCTTTTTTTGCAAAATAATTTAGCCACTACTCTATGCACATAACAAGAAGTTGTTATTTTTTTTCCTTTTTTAGAAATCCAAAAAGATTCATAACCTCCAACCAAGGATATTTTTGAGAACTTATAATTTTCCTCAATTTTTTTCTTCCGCTTAACTCTACCGTAATTAGAAACTAAATAATCATCGTTATCACTCCAACTATCTTCTCTATACGGTTTCCAAATTTCATTTCTATAATCAGCTCCCAT
Organism: Lutibacter sp.; assembly: GCF_033723435.1. Lineage (GTDB taxonomy): Bacteria > Bacteroidota > Bacteroidia > Flavobacteriales > Flavobacteriaceae > Lutibacter. The sequence goes on from NZ_JAWVXC010000007.1 coordinate 57,698, forward strand.
CCCTAACGTTTTAATAAGTCCGTATCTAAATATACAAAAAAATATCCGTATACAAACGTTTACATTCATTTATATTCGAAAGTAATTAAATACCAACCGAATAATCGTTTTAGCCTGTCACATATTTGCACTGTTGATTTGACCAAATGATTTTCAACTTAATTTAAAAACTTATCTTATGAATACGTTAAGAAACAAAGTACAACTTATTGGACATTTAGGAAATAACCCTGAAATTATCACTTTAGAAAATGGCACAAAACTTGCTAAATTTTCATTGGCAACAAACGATAGTTATAAAAACGCACAAGGTGAAAAAGTTACAAATACGGAATGGCATAATTTAGTGGCTTGGAATAAAACTGCTGAAATAATAGAACAATATTTAGAAAAAGGAAGAGAAATTGCTATAGAAGGAAAGCTTACTAATAGATCTTATGAAACCAAAGAAGGTGAAAAAAGATATGTAACAGAGGTAGTTATTTCCGAATTATTAATGCTTGGAGGAAAGTAGTTTAGGAATTTTGTTATGAAAAAGAAAAACCGCCAAATGGCGGTTTTTTATTTATAATTCATAGATAATTGAATTCGCTTTCTTGCAATATCAACTTCTAAAACTTTAACAATTACTTGTTGGTGTAAACTTACAATTTCATTAACATCACTCACAAACTTGTTAGCTAAATTTGAAACATGTACTAACCCGCTTTCTTTAATTCCAATATCAACAAAACATCCAAAATTGGTAATATTATTTACAATTCCAGGTAATAATTGACCTTCTCTCAAATCATTAATTGTTCTAATATTTTGATTAAAAGTAAACACTTTAGCTTTTTCACGCGGATCTAAACCTGGTTTTTCTAATTCTGAAATAATATCTTTTAACGTAGGCAAACCAACATTTTCAGAAATATAATTTTCTAAATCTATTTTTTGTAAAACCGATTTATTACCAATTAAATCATCTATTTTTTGATGTTCATCTTTAGCCATTTTAGCAACTATTACATAACTTTCAGGATGAACAGCTGAGTTGTCTAATGGGTTTTTAGCATTCTTTATTCTCAAAAAACCAGCCGATTGTTCAAATGCTTTTCCTCCTAATCTAGCTACTTTTTTTATTTCATTTCTAGAAGTAAAAGCACCATTTTCTTTTCTATAAGCAACTATATTTTCAGCTAATTTAGGTCCAATACCAGAAACATAGCTCAATAACGATTCACTTGCTGTATTTATATTAACACCTACTAAATTCACACAACTTTCAACTACAGCATCTAACGAATTTTTGAGTTTTACCTGATCAACATCATGTTGGTATTGGCCAACACCAATAGATTTTGCGTCTATTTTTACAAGTTCTGCTAACGGATCTGCTAATCTTCTTCCTATTGAAACTGCTCCTCGAACAGTAACATCATAATTTGGAAATTCATCACGCGCAATTTTTGAAGCGGAATAAATTGAAGCTCCTGCTTCACTCACCACAAACACTTGAATATCTTTATTAAATCTGATTTTTCTAATTAGTTGTTCCGTTTCTCGTGATGCAGTTCCGTTTCCTATAGCAATTGCCTCAATTTTATAAGCATCAACCAAGGAGTTTATTTTTTTTATAGCCCCAATCTGATCATTTTTTGGCGCATGCGGATAAATGGTTTCGTTATATTCTAAACCTCCTTGAGCGTTTAAACAAACTACTTTGCAGCCAGTTCTAAAACCTGGATCAATTGCTAAAATATTTTTTTCGCCTAAAGGTGATCCTAATAATAGTTGTTTTAAATTTTTTGCAAAAACTTGAATAGCTCCTTCATCTGCTTTTTCTTTGGCTAAATTTAATATTTCGTTGGATAATGCAGGTAATAATAATCGTTTATACGAATCGGCAATGGCTAATTCTATTTGAATTGAACATTCATTATCAGAACGAATAATTCTATCTGCAATTTTTTGCAAAGCTTTATCATCGTCAATTTCAATTTTAACACGAATAAATCCTTCTTTTTCTGCTCTTAAAATTGCTAACAAACGATGAGAAGGACAACGATTTAATGCCTCTGACCAATTGAAATAATCTCTAAATTTTTGTGCTTTTTCTTCTTCTATTTTCGTTTTTACAACTTTAGTATTTATGGTTGCAAACCTTTCTAATTGAAAACGAATACTATTTCTAATATCACTTCGCTCATTAATCCATTCTGCAATAATATATCTTGCTCCTTCTAAAGCTTCATTAATCGTTTTAACTTCATCTTTCACATATTTTGAAGCTATATAATCTAAATCATTTGCTCGTTGACTCATAATTATTTTAGCCAATGGTTCTAATCCGTTTTTTCGAGCAGTTTCAGCTTTTGTTTTGCGTTTTTTCTTAAACGGAAGGTATATATCTTCTAAAGTATTTAAATTGCTTGTAGCGTTAATTTTTTTTGTTAATTCATCAGTAAGAACTTCTTGTTCTTCTAATGCTTTTAAAATTGTGATTTTTCGTTTTTCTAACTCTTCAAATTGTGATTTATATTTTACAATATCTCCAATTTGAACTTCATCTAAATTTCCTGTCCTCTCTTTTCTATAACGCGAAATAAAAGGAACTGTACAATCTTCATTTAATAATTGAATAGTATTTTCAATTCCTTTTACTGGAAGATTTGTTTTGGATTGTATATAATTTAAAAGACTCATAAATTTATCTGATAAGCGCAAAATGACCTCTAAGTGTTTCTCCGTTTTGAAAGATAATTTTGTACCAATAATCGGCACTTGGCATTTGTTTGGCATTTGCAAAACCGTTCCATCCATTTGATTGTGGGTTTAGTTCTGCTAACAATTTTCCAAAACGATCAAATACGTAAACGTTGGTAATTGGATTTTCGGAAGTGCTTATTCCAAAAGGATTCCAAGTATCATTTTTACCATCATTATTGGGCGTAAAAAATTTTGGAATTCCAAAAACAACTATTTTTTCTAAAATTGTATCGCATCCATTCAAATCTTTTACGGAAATAGTATGAGAACCTATTGAAACATTCAGAAAAGTATTATCAGTTTGAAAAATTCCATCATCTAAAGCAAATTCATATTCTCCAATTCCTGAAACCGTAAGAGTAATATTACTTGTTAAATCTAAATTGTTTTCAATTTCAATATTATCAATTTTTGCAGATTCAGAAGTATTTACTTGAATGGTTCTTTCTGAAAAGCAGTTATTCTGATTAGTAACTCTAACAATATAATTACCTGCCTCATCAATTTCAATTTCATTTTGGTTTAAACCTAAATCAACACCGTCTTTTTGCCATTTATAAGTATAAGAATCCGTTGGTAAGGCATTTATCAATCCTGCATTTAAAGTCATTTTTTGAGGAAGTGTATTTAAGCAATATAACTGTTCTTCATTCTCTTGTAACTCTGGTTTACTATAAACATTTAAAGTGATTGTGGTTAATATTTCACAAAAAATATTTTGAGCTTTTACCCAAATTTCTTGAGAATTTGGAGTAGTATTTTCAAAATTATCTGGTAATTCATTTTGATGATAAGCTGCATCGTTATATGATTCAAAAAACGAAATAGTTGCAGTTGAAGAAACTTCTGGTTTTATTAGAGTTCTTAATTCATCTAAATTAAAAGTAGCAATTCCATCAAAATTATCATCACAGATGTCAAACTCACTAAAACTTAGGCTCGAATTATTTGAATCTAATACTAAGGGTTCAACCTTATGACACCCGAATTGATTTTCAATTCTTGCATAAACAACTTGATTTGGAACCGTGTTAAAAAAAACGGAAGGATTAGGTATTGGGTCTTGGTTATTATCAGCTTTCTCTGGTGTTAGAAAAAAATTTACTACTGTTAACCCTGTCATATCTCCATAAAAAGGATCTGCTAAATGTAAATCAAAAAAAGTTAAGCCATCATTATCATCATCACATAAATTAAGATAATTTCCTCTAGTATTTATATCTTCCGATTTTTCAACTGTAATTTCTCCATAGGAAACACACGATCCATTTAAAACAACTTCAACTTTGTAAACTCCATCGTTTTGAACTGTGTATTTACTACTTGTTTCTCCAATAATTTCGCTACCATTTTTAAACCATTTATAGGTAACGTTATTTCCTGCTGTAAAAGCATCTAACTCTAAAGTTTCATTAAAACACAAAGGATTATTTGTTGCTAACAACCTATCTTCACCTAAATCAATTGTAGATTGAAAACTTCCGGCTTCTAAAAACACTGCAGAATCGTATCTATAATTCTGCTCATCAGCAATTACCAATTTTACATGGTATCTTTCATTTGGAGTTACGTCTGCTTTAGCGGTTAAAACTTTGGTTTGTCCATTAAAGTTTATTGGAGCTGAAGCATTATTCCAACTTCCAAAATAATATTCATTTTGAGCACTACAACCATTTGGAATATCAGGATGTACTGTAGTTACTTTAACTGGTATATTTGTATTTGGAACCAATGCAATATTAGTATATTGAGAACTATTTGTTGGGCGAATTAAGAACCCAAATAAATCTGAGTATATACACGTATTTGCATTGTTTTCCTGATATTCTTCTGAAGCAAAAATATAATTAAAACTAATTTGATTGGAAACTGATGTAAATTCAAACTCAATAATTGTAGCATTAGTTGTGTTAGATTCATTTAGCATCGTTTCTAAATCTGCATCTCCATTCCAATTTGTCACATCATCATCACTTAATGTACTATTTGGACCATCAACATTACTTAATTTACCTGTAGTTAAAACTAAACCTTCACTAATTGGAAATGTAGTTCCTGAAGCATTAAAATAACCATAGCTTTTTTCTGCACCTCCAAAATTTCCACCAACTACGTTAGTAACAACAACATTGGTAATGCAACTACTATTTATTAAAATATTTTCAATTAATTGTTGAGGTGTATATGTTGACGCATCCGTTTGAACATTTTGAGAAAAGACAGAAATACTCATTAAAAAAACAATAAAAAGAATGTTTTTTTTAAACTTTGTTTGTATTTCTATAATTCTAAACACCTAACTTATTTGTTCTCCATTAGTTACCGAATCATTTTCAGGTTCAATAAAAGCCAATTTACCATCAATAGTATCGGTCATTAAAATCATTCCTTGGCTTTCAATACCTCGTAATTTTCTTGGAGCTAAATTAACCACAACCGTAACTTTTCGCCCAATAATAGCTTCTGGATTGAAACTTTCTGCAATACCTGAAACTATAGTTCTAGTATCAATTCCAACATCTACTTTTAATTGTAGTAATTTTTTAGTTTTTGGCACTTTTACTGCTTCTAAAATAGTGCCTACTCTAATATCCAATTTGCTGAAATCTTCAAATTCTATGGTTTCTTTTTGAGGCTCTACTGTTTTATTTTCAGCTTCATTAGCTTGTTTTGTAGCTTCTAATTTATCTAACTGAACTTGAATTTCATTATCTTCAATTTTAGCAAATAATAATTCTGGTTTCCCTATTTGGTGATTAGCAACTATTAATTCCTCTGCTTTTTCCATTGAATTCCAAGCAATACTTTCTGAAATATTTAAAATCTCTTTCAACTTTTTAGCTGAAAATGGTAAAAATGGTTCTGCAACAATAGATAGTCCTGAAGCAATTTGTAATGCAACAAACATAATGGTTTTTACACGCTCTGGATTTTCTTTTATCTGTTTCCAAGGCTCTTCGTCGGCTAAATATTTATTACCTAAACGCGCTAAATTTATTAATTCTTGCGAAGCTTCTCTAAATCGATAACGCTCAATTGAACTTCCTATTATTCCTGGGAATTTTTTTAGTTTTTCTAGCGTTTCAATGTCAATATCTAAAAACTCATTTGGTTCTGGAACAATTCCGTTGTAATATTTATTAGTTAATACTACAACTCTATTTATAAAGTTACCAAAAATAGCTACCAACTCGTTATTGTTTCTTGCTTGAAAATCTTTCCAAGTAAAATCGTTATCTTTTGTTTCTGGAGCATTAGCTGTTAAAGCGTAACGCAAAACATCTTGTTTATCCGGAAAATCTTCTAAATATTCATGCAACCAAACTGCCCAATTTTTAGACGTGGAAATTTTATCTCCTTCTAAGTTTAAAAATTCATTTGCGGGAACATTTTCAGGCAAAATATAACTTCCTTCCGCTTTTAACATAGCTGGGAAAATAATACAATGAAAAACAATATTATCTTTTCCTATAAAGTGAATTAATTTAGTGTCTTTATCTTTCCAATATGGTTCCCAATTTTTTCCTTCTCGCTCTGCCCATTCTTTAGTAGACGAAATGTAACCAATAGGTGCATCAAACCAAACATACAATACTTTTCCTTCTGCTCCTTCTACAGGAACTGGAATTCCCCAATCTAAATCTCGTGTTACAGCTCTTGGTTTTAAACCATCATCTAACCACGATTTTACTTGGCCTAATACGTTAGCTTTCCAATCGTTTTTATGACCTACTACAATCCATTCACGTAACCATTTTTCATATTTATCTAAAGGTAAATACCAGTGTTTTGTTACTTTGGTTGTTGGTGTGTTTCCTGTAATTGCCGATTTTGGATTAATTAAATCGGTAGCATTATGACTTGTTCCACATTTTTCACATTGATCGCCATAACTTTCTTCGTTACCACATTTTGGACAAGTTCCTACTACAAATCTATCCGCTAAAAATTGATTTGCTTCTGCATCAAATAATTGTTCTGTTTCTTCTTCAATAAATTTACCTTCATTATATAATTTTTTAAAAAATTCTGAAGCTGTTTTATGATGAACTTTTGCGGATGTTCTCGAATAATTATCAAATGAAATCCCAAAATCTTCAAAAGATTTTTTAATAATTGTATGGTATTTATCTACAATATCTTGTGGAGAAACACCTTCTTTTTTAGCCTTTATAGTAATTGGCACACCGTGTTCATCTGAACCACAAACATAAAGCACATCATTTCCGGTATTACGCAAATAGCGTGCATAAATATCTGCTGGTACATAAACCCCTGCTAAATGACCAATATGAACTGGTCCGTTTGTATATGGTAATGCTGCTGTAATAGTATATCTTTTCGTAGTGCTCATCAATATTTATTTAAGAAAGCACAAAAATAAGGATTGTTTATTAGAAAAGTGAATAGTTAATTCGGTTTTCGTAATTTGCAATATTATTTATCCAATTTAAAAATGATTTCACCCAATTATTTACAAAAACAAAATACTGTAGCTATTGTTTCTACTGCCCGAAAAATCACTTTACAAGAAATTGAACCTGCTATAAAATTATTAGAAAGTTGGGGATTGAAAGTAATTGTTGGTAAAACTATTGGTTTAGAAGAAAATCAATTTGCAGGAAGTGAAAAAGAAAGGATTAATGATTTTCAGAAAATGTTAAATAATCCTGAAATAAAAGCAATTTGGTGTGCTAGAGGTGGCTATGGAACCGTAAAAATTATTGACCAACTAAATTTTACTAGATTTAAACAATATCCAAAATGGATTATTGGATACTCTGATGTCACCGTTTTACATAGTCATATTCATAATTTAGGAATTGAAACTTTACACGCCACTATGCCAATAAATGTTGCCAAAAATAGCAATGAAGCTTTAATATCTCTTAAAGATAGTTTATTTGGCAAAGTTATTTCTTATAAAATTAACGCAACAAAAGAAAATAAATCTGGAATTGCATCTGGAGAACTTGTTGGTGGAAATTTATCTATTTTGTATAGTTTAATAGGAAGTAAATCTGCAATAAACACCACTGGAAAAATTCTATTTTTAGAAGATTTGGACGAGTATTTATATCATATTGACAGAATGATGATGAATCTTAAACGAAATAATTATTTTACAAATTTAAAAGGTTTAATAATTGGTGGAATGACAGATATGCGCGATAATTCAATTCCTTTTGGAAAAACTGCTAACGAAATTATTTTAGACATTATTTCGGAATATAATTTTCCTGTGGCTTTTAATTTCTCTGGTGGGCATCTTTCAGATAATAGAACTTTAATTTTAGGAAGAAAAGTTACGTTAGATGTAAATAAAAACACAACAAAACTTACTTTTAACTAAAGCTGGCGCTAATTTTAGGAAAAAGAATACAACAAAAAAATGGCTATACATAACGAATTAGGGAAAAAAGGAGAAGACTTATCCGTTGAATTTCTTCAAAAAAAAGGATATAAAATATTAGATACGAACTGGCGATTTAAAAAAGCCGAAGTAGATGTTATTGCGCTAAAAAATAATACTCTAGCCGTTATTGAAGTAAAAACACGCTCTACTAATTATTTTGGAAATCCACAGGATTTTGTAACTCAAAAGAAGATTCAATTATTGGTAGAAGCCATTAATGAATATGTAATTTCAAAAAAATTAGATGTGGAAGTTAGGTTTGATATTATTGCTATTTTAAAAAATAAAAGCACCTTTGAAATAGAACATTTAAAAGATGCTTTTTTACATTTTTAATTTTTGAAAAATGCTTTAACATCTTCAAAATGATTGGGTTTTGCAACAATTCTTTTATTCTTATCTAAAATAAAATACGTTGGTGTTGCACGTATTTCGTATGTTCTAGCAGTTTTATTTTGCCATTTATTTAACCCTAAAACATTAGTCCATTCTGGATATAATTTTGAATATTTTTTAAACCCTAAATCGTCTTTTTCTAAAGTAAAACCTATTACATGCACATCTTTTAAGGTTTTTGAAAACTCATGTAACAAAGGAATTTCATGCAAGCAATGTGAGCAAGTGGTACTCCAAAAAACTAAAATATAATGATCGGCAATATTTAAATTCGATAATTTTTTAGTTACACCATTTTCTTGCCAAGAAAAATCTGGAGCTACATTACCTATAGCTAATTTTAATTTATTTTTTGTGTCTTTAATTACTTCTAAATTTTGAAATTCTTTCGGCAATTTTGTGTAAATATTTAAAACATACTTCATTAAAGGAGCATTTTCCTGCTGATTAAAATTGTACAAAATAGTGGTTAACAAATCGCTTTTTAACAATAAATCATTTCCTGCTTTTTCTTCAACTTCTTTAATTGCTTGTTTATATAATGAATTTTGGACAGAAACATCTTCAGAAACGCTTAAATAAAACACATAATCAATAACCTTTTCGGTAATAAAAATAGAGTTTTGAAGCACTTTATCTTCAAAATTTACAAAATCAAAATAATGTTGTTTTTTACTATTTAAAAATTCTTGTGGTGTTTTTAATAATTTGCTTGGGAAATAAACTTCATTAGCTTTTATAAAATGACTTGCTTGTAAACCTTCACTCTTTAACTGATAAGATTTTTCTGTTTCTTTATAATCTTTTAATGTTTTAGAATACAAATTTGAAACTTCCATTTTGGATTTATTGTCTTTTAAGTGAAAATATTCTAACTGTAAAGAATCTAATTTTTGTTGCAAAGCAGTAGCTTTTATTAAATAATTACTGTACAATTTATTTTCATCAGACACTATAAATTTTACGGAAGTTTTTGGCTCTTTTGGATTAAAAGTCAACTCTACGTTTTCTTTGTTATAAATAAAATCAACTTGACTTTTTTGATCCATTTTATACATTAATCTATACACACCTTTACTAGCAGTTGCAGGTATATTAATTTTAAACTCTCCATTGGCCAAAGTAGTATTTCCTATGTAAACCTGTTTTGCTCCTTTTAATTGATATAAAATAACCCAATTATATTGATTGCTGTAGGCTGGGTTCATTGTTCCTTTTACATAGTTTTGTCCAAATGTAATTTGGCTAAACAATATAATGCTAAATAAAATTTTTTTGACCATTTTAGTTTTTTTTATCATTTATTCAATAATCAGACCAAAAGTAATTATTTTTATCTTTTAAAAAATGTTAAAAATGAATTTTGACCATAAAGTAATTTGGATAACAGGTGCTTCTTCTGGAATTGGCAAATCCTTAGCTATTGAACTTTCTAAAAAATCTACTAAATTAATATTGTCTTCCAGAAACGAGTCAAAATTAAACGAAGTTAAAAAGAAGTGTAAAAATCAAGAAAACATAAAAATATTACCTCTAGATTTAGAAGATTATAATAGTTTAATAAATAAAACTAAAGAAGCTATAGTGTTATTTGGGAAAATTGATGTGCTTTTTAATAACGGAGGTATTAGCCAACGAAGTTTAGCAAAAGACACAACTATTGCTGTAGATAAAAAAATAATGGATATTAATTATTTAGGAACTGTTGCCTTAACCAAAGCGCTTTTACCTTACTTTATCCAACAAAATAGTGGTGTTTTTGTAGTTACTACAAGTATTGTTGGAAAAATTGGGACTCCTTTACGTTCTTCATATGCAGCTTCTAAACATGCTTTACACGGTTTTTTTGATAGTTTACGAGCAGAAGTTTATTCAAACAACATTAAAGTAACCTTGGCTTGTCCTGGTTTTGTACAAACCAATGTATCCATTAATGCTTTAACTGGAGACGGAACTCCCCAAAATAAAATGGATAACGCTACCAATAACGGCTTAACTAGTGTAGCTTTTTCCAAAAAATTACTAAAAGCTGTAAAAAAAGAAAAACAAGAAGTTTACATTGGTGGTTTTAAAGAAAAATTAGCAGTATATGTAAAACGATTTTTTCCAAAACTGCTTGCAAAAATGATTCGAAAGATGGCAGTAACTTAAATAAGTTCTTTTTCTTTAAAATAAAGTACAATTGCCTCTTTCATAAGTACTGTTTGTTCTCCTGATTTTAGTATTGGTAATTCTTCTTGAACTTTATAATGAGGCCATCCATCTTCGTCAAAAAAATCGAATTTATAATAACCGAAAGGCTCTAATAATCTACATATTGCAATATGCATTAAGTTTATTTTTTCATCCTTTTTAAAAGATTGCGCACCTTTTCCTAATTCTTGAATTCCTATTAAATAAATTATTGCGTCTAATTGTAGTTCTTCTCCTTCTCCAAATTTATCGGATAATTTATTTATAACAGTTTCCCAATTTTCTTTTAAAACTTGATCTCTTGACATTTGAAATTTTTTATTTGTCTGCAAATATACAAATCGATTCATGTATATTTACAAAAACTATCCTATGAATACTTTTGATATTATTATTTCCGCCTTATTAATTTTTGGTTTTATAAGAGGTTTGTTAAAAGGTTTGTTTGTTGAAATAGCTTCATTAGCAGCGTTAATACTTGGCGTTTATGGAGCAATTCATTTTTCTTATTTTGCTTCGGCTATTTTAAAAAATTATGTTTCATGGGATGAAAAATATATAACTATTGTAGCTTTTGCTTTAACTTTTGCCATAATTGTAATTGTAATTGCATTGTTAGGAAAGTTATTTACAAAAATTGCAAATTTTGCAGCGTTAGGTTTATTAAATAAATTATTAGGTGGCGTTTTTGGTGCTTTAAAAATTGGGTTAATTTTAAGCATTGTACTATTAATTTTTAGCAAACTTAACAACACAATCCCTTTTTTATCGGCAGAACAACAAAACGAAACTATTTTATATGAACCTATAAAAAATTTAGCTCCAACACTTTTCCCAAACTTTATTAAAGTTGTTGATTCTAAAACCGATAACGAAAATTAACCCAATTCTATTACTATATTTCTTTTAAATCATCTGCTGAAATCCAGCCAGTTTTTCCATCAGAAAGTTTTATTTGTTTCCAATTATCTAACTCATCTAACACCATTACTTTAGTTCCTTCGTGTAACTCAAAAACTTCATCACTATTAACGGAAGGTGCACTTTTAGCTTCAACTTTAGTTGCAAAAATAATTGCTGTTCTATTATTTTTAACTTGTTTATAATTTTCTATAGCAAAAAATAAAGATATTACTAATACTGCCAATGAAATTAAGGAAGTATTAAAATACATTAATTTTTTGGTTGAAGAGTAAGAGAAATAATACAGCAAAAAGAAAATAGCAACTAAAAATGATGCTACAACAGCAATTATTGCCCAATTATTAAAAGAAAATTTTTGAATTATAGCTGTAGAAAATTTTTGCCAAAAAGTTTTTGGAAGCGTATCAATTACATCAATAGTCATTCTTTTTGCAAAAGATAAATTCGTAATTACTTTTTGGTTTTCTGGATTTATTTTTAAAGCTTTTTCGTAATAATAAATAGCTGGAGCTACTTTATTTAGTTTATAATAACAATTACCTAAATTAAAATATAAAGCATCGGATTGCAGTCCTTCATCTTCAATAGATTTATATGAGTCAATTGCTTTTAAGTAATCTCCATTTTTATATAATTCGTTCCCTTTGGAAAATATTTCCTTTGGAGTTTGAGCCAACATTAAGGTTGTAAACAATAAAAACCAACTAAAAACTACATTTTTCATATTATAAATGTTTATCTAATTTAGTAATTACTTTTTTTGCTTTTTCAAATTCATTTTCCATCATAACATTGGATGTTGGTGTAAATCGAGCAAAATCACAATCGGTTAAAACTTCAATAAATTCATCTACAATTTCTTTATCTACTTTTTTATTTAGTAGTAGTTCTGTAATTTTTTCAATAGAAATATCAGAAGTTTCAACAAACAATTTAGCTTTTAAAAAGTTGTGTAATGCTTTTTCTAACGCAATATAAAAATCTTCTTTTTTACCTAACTGTTTTTTTGCTTCAGACAAATATTTTTTAGCTAATCTATCTGCTTTACGTATTCTATTTCCAAAAACATCATTAGCTCTTTCTTCTCTTTTTTTACCTATAAACATACCTATTGGAATAGCTAAAAACGGTAGTAATAGTAGCCAATAAAATTTAGTAGAATACAAAAACACTTCCTTTTCTTTAGGTTCAAATTGTGTATTTAATGTAATAAATCGGAAGCTATTATTTTCAACTACTCTTTTTTTGTTTTTGTTTTCAATAGTGTCTGTAATTGACGGTATTTTTTTCCCTTCGGTAACTTCAACAATTATATCCTTTGTTTTTAAGGTTTCATATTTTTTTTCTTTTGTATTAAAATAACTAAATGTTACTGCCGGAATTTTATATTTCCCTTTAAATTGAGGAACAACAGTGTAAGTATCTGAAATACTTCCTCTTAATCCTATTAAGGATGTATTTACTTGTTCTTTATGTTCAGGAGTATAAATCTCTAATTGTTTTGGTGTGGTTATTTTAGGAATATCAAATAATTTTAAATTTCCTCTACCAGTAACCTCCACTTTAATTTGTGCCGCTTCATTGGCTTTTAATACATTTTTATCGGTGGTAACATTTAATTTAAACTCTCCAACAGCTCCTGAAAAATCAATAGGTTTTCCTTTTTCGGGTAAAGCTTTAACGTTTATATATTTTATAGCAGATTGCGTATCGTAATTAATATTATTGGTTATCATATTCCCAAAAAAGTCACCTCTTCCGGTTGGAACACCTACGGAAAAGTCCATTTTCATTGGCTCAATTTTTAATTTTCCAACTCTTTGAGGAACTAAAACTGCTTTTTTAAGAATAATATATCGATAATTTTCTCCGTTATAAGTTCCGTTTTTAACATTGATATTTTTCACATCAATATCCTGATTCCAAAAACCATTATATTGAGGAGCTTCCGTAACTCGCCAATCGTTTACACTAATATTTTGACTAACATATAATTTATAAACCACATAAATTCCTTCACCTATATAAGGGTTTGATTTAGAAACTTCAGCAACTAAATGTATGTTTTGTTGCGCTACATAAAGTGGGTTGTTTGGATCTTTTGGAACTTCAACAGCTTTAACTACCGTAATTTTAACTGTGTTTGATTTTATTTTACTACCATCATATTCAATTTTAGCAGGTTCTATAGTAAACTGACCTATTTTTTTAGGTTGTAAAACATAAATATAGGATTGAGAGTAACTTGCTTTACCATTTATCCACGATTGATTTACAGAAGAACTTGGACCTCCAACTACTTTGAAATTAGAAAACGAAGGCGCCTGAAAATTATCTGCTCCTTGTTTGTCAACCGTAAACTCAATTCTAAAGCGTTGGTTAACTCCTAATTTATTTTTACTTACAGAAGTTGTAAAGTTTATTTGTGCAAACGTAAATTGCACAGAAAATAATAAAAAACTAAGTATGTAAATTTTACGTAATTTCATTTTACCAGTCTTTTTCTTGTTTAATTTTTTTAGCAGATGCTTTTTTTGCGTTTAATTTTTTTTGCGTTTTATTCTCTTCATTATTCATAGCATCTAATAACTGCTTCATTTGCTCAGGAGATAATTGATTTGGACGTGGTTTTGGTGGTTGCTTTTTTTGATCCTTCGGATTATTTTTTTTGGAATCTCCTTTGTCATCTTTCTTATCTTTTCCTTTGTCTTTATCCTTTTTGTTATCCTTGTTATCTTTATCCTTATTTTTTTTGTCTTTGTTATTTTTATTCTTGTTGTTCTTGTTATCCTTATTCTTTTTGTCTTTGTTATTTTTATTATTTTTATTTTGCTTTTGTTGATTTTTAAGCATTTTTTGAGCTAAAGCTAAATTATACCTAGTTTCATCATCTTTAGAGTTGTTTCTTAAGGAGTTTTTATACGCTTCTACAGCTTGAGCATATTGTTTAGCTTTCATAAATGTATTTCCCATATTATGAAAAGCTTCTGCTTTACTCATTTTATTTTTTAACATTTTTTCAACTAATTCATATTGGCTAATTGCTTCTTTAGTTCTATTTTGCTGATAAATTGCGTTTCCTAAATTGTAAGAAGCTTTTGGATAATTAGGATTATTATCTAATGCTTTTTTATAGGCAACTTCAGCGTCTTTAAACTTTAATTGATTGTAAAGTTCATTCCCTTTTCTAACTTCTTCTCTAGCTATACGCTCTAGCTTTTTTTTATTTTTTTGCTGAGCGAAGCCAATATTAGTTAAACATAAAATTAAAATAACAATATACCTTTTCATGGAATCTCTAATTTTTAGTTTGATTAAATAAGTTTAACTTTTGAATCCACTTAGTTTTTTTTTCTAATAAAAACGTGTCAAAAAGTAAGAATAACAACCCAAAAGCTACAAACCATTCAAACTGCGATTTGTAATCTGAAAACTGTTTTGCATCAAACTCCGTTTTATTTGCTTTTAACAATAAATTTTTAATATAATCTATAGCTTTCTGTGTTTTATTTCCATCAATATATTTTCCTTTTCCTGTATCGGCTATTTCTGATAAAATTTTTGGATTTAATTTAGTTATAACCACTTCGCCTTTATTATCCTTTTTGTAACGTACAATTGTTCCGTTATCTTTTATAGGAATTGGACCTCCTTTTTCAGTTCCAACACCAATAGTGTAAACTTTAATTCCTTCTTTTGTAGCTTTTTCTACTGCACTTAAAGCACTTTCCCCATGATCTTCTCCATCAGAAACCACAAATAAGTATCGATTGGTTTGTTCGTTATCATCAAAAAAGGTTATGCTCCTTGAAATAGCTTCATTAATTGCTGTTCCTTGGCTTGAAACCATATCTGGATTTGCATTTTGTAAAAACATTTTTGCTGCAGCATGATCTGTTGTAATTGGCAATAATGGGTATGAATTTCCTGCATAAACAATAATACCTACTCTATCACTTCCTAAATTATCAATAATTTTAGTGATAATTTGTTTAGCTTTATCTAATCGGCTTGGAGCAATATCTTCCGCTAACATACTTTTGGAAACGTCTAAAGCAAAAACAATATCAACGCCTTCTCGTTTAACTGTTTGTAATTTAGTTCCCATTTTTGGATTTACTAATGCAATTACTAATAATGCAATTGAAAAAGACAAAACTCCAAATTTTAAAATAGATTTAAATGTAGAACTTTCAGGGCTTAATTTTTTAAATAAATCAACAGAAGCAAACTGTTTTTGTTTTCTCTTTTTCCACCAAAGTACTCCAATAAATAGTACCAACATTGCTGGAATTATAAGCAAATAATAAAAATATGTTGGTTCTTCTAATTGATACATTTTATTTTTTTAATTTCTTAATTTAATTATATAAAACTTTTGAATATGGTGTTTTTTAACACAAATTCTAATGCTATTAAAAACAATGCTAACCAAACTAATTCTCTATACTTTTCATCGTAATTATAGTATTTAAACTCATCAATTTTGGTTTTTTCGAGTTTATTAATTTCATTATAAATTGCCTTTAACTTAGTATTATCTGTTGCTCTAAAATATCTTCCTCCTGTTTCTTTTGCTATATATTTTAACAACCCTTCATCAATTTCTACTGGTGAATTTCTGAATAGTAATTTGCCTGTTCTCGGATCTTTTGCATAAGGAAATGATGCTGTTCCATTTGTTCCCAAGCCAATAGTATATACTTTAATACCTAGCCCAACCGCCAATTCTGTAGCTGTTTTTGGATCTACAAATCCAGTATTATTTACACCATCGGTTAATAAAATAATAACTTTACTTTTTGCTTTACTTTCTTTTAATCGGTTTACGGCAGAACCTAATCCCATTCCAATAGCGGTTCCTCCATCTAATTCTCCCCATTTTATATTTGCTATTGTATTTCTAACAATTCGTTTATCACTTGTTATTGGAGTTTTTGTAAAGCTTTCTCCTGCATAAACTACAATACCAATTCTGTCATTTGGCCTTTGATTAACAAATTGCGTAGCAACTTTTTTTAGCGCCTCTAATCGGTTTGGTTTTAAATCGCGTGCTAACATACTTGCAGAAACATCAATTGCCATAACAATATCAATTCCTTTGTTTGTTTTAGTACGCTTACTAACTGCTACAATTCTTGGACGAGCTAAAGCAATAATTAACAATCCAATTGCAAGTAATCTTAAAACTGCTAAAAATGGTTTTAACTTTGACACTAAAGATGGCGATGATTTAAAACCTTTTAAACTTGCCATGGTTAACGTGGATGTTTCTTTTTTTTGAATTAAGAAGTACCATACCGCTATTATTGGCAATAATAATAACAACCATAAAAACTGAGGATGCAAAAATTCAAAATTATTCCAATTCATTTTCAGTATCTTTTATAGGTTTTAAATTTTGCAAAATTCGTTCTGATAAGTTTCTATCTGTTTTAATCTCTTCTTCAATTGGTTTTGATTTTGCAAATTTCACTAAATCCGCATTTTTTAAAACTTCTTTTAGCTCTGCAATAGTTTCTTTTGAAATGCCTAATTTACTTGATTCATTAAAGTCATTTATCGTTTCTAATAATTCATCCGTTGTAGATTCTAAAGCTGGAATATTAATGTCTTTTTCAATATACGTTCTAACTATTTCAGTTAATTCAGAATAATACAGTTTAATTTTATGTTGTTTTAATAGTTGTTTTTCATCCAAAGCTTTTAATCGTTCCATAGCTTCTTGGATTGGTGGAATGTAAACTGCTACTGCTTCTTTTTCAACTTTTTTCCTTAAAATGAAGTATAAAATAATTCCTATAATTGCTAGCAAAGGAAAAATTAACCACCACAAATACAAATAGTCATCTATTGTTTTAGGCTCTTTCATTACGGCTTTAATAGGAAACATTTTTTGTTTTGTAGTATCCACTTTTACTGTAGCTACGTTTATTAATAAAGAATCCGTAAGGTATTTTTGATTATTTATAAGAAGTTGTTGTTGTGGAATTATATATTGGCCACTATCAAAACTAGTAAGCAGATATTTTTTTTCTAATTTGTTTTTTAAAGTATCTACTGGAAGTGATTCTACAACTTCTACTTTATGCAAACTATCTAATTGAAGTTTTGGAAAAACTACTTTATCTCCCTTATTGGCCGATAATTTGTATTGAAATTGTTCTCCTATTCTTATAAATGTAGTGTCTATACTCGCCTTTACTGGGCTTTCTTGTGAAAAACCAATAAAACCAAAACAAACCATTATATATACTAAATATTTTTCTCTGAGGTTCATACTATCTTACTCCTTTTTGCTTAAAATATCCCAGTAATTTTTTTACATAACTTTCTCCTATTTGAGTACTTATTACTCCTGCTCCACTATGACTAAATGATTTTTCAAAATAATCCACCGTTTTTAAATAGTAACTAGTATAACTATTTCTAACTTTTTTTGATGCTGTATTTACAAGCATAACTTCTTTTGTTTCTGCATCTATCATAGGAACTAAACCAATATTTGGTATAGCATTTTCATGTTTATCAAATACTCTAATGCCTGTAACATCATGTTTTTTTCCTGCAATTTTTAAAGTAGATTCGTATGTGTCATCTAAAAAATCCGATAGTATAAAAAGAATGGCTTTTTTCTTTTGTACACTAGACATAAATTTTAAAGCTTCTGAAATATTTGTTTTGGTGCTTTTAGGTTTAAATTCTATTAATTCCCTAATAATTCGTAACACATGGCTTTTTCCTTTTTTTGGTGGAATATACAATTCCACTTGATCCGAAAACAATAAAAGCCCAACTTTATCATTATTTTGAATTGCAGAAAACGCTAAGGTAGCAGCAATTTCAGTAATCGTGTTTTTCTTAAATTGTTGTGTAGTACCAAAAAATTCCGAACCACTTACGTCTACCATTAAAACCATAGTTAACTCCCGTTCTTCCTCAAAAACTTTAACATAAGGTTCATTATATCTTGCCGTAACATTCCAATCTATAGATCGAACATCATCACCATATTGGTATTGTCTTACTTCAGAAAAAGTCATACCACGCCCTTTAAATGAACTGTGATATTCACCTGAAAAAATATGATCAGACAAACGACGTGTCTTGATTTCTATTTTTCGAACTTTTTTAAGTATTTCTTTAGTATCCATGAATTTAGGTTAAAAAATTAAAAAGAGAACCTTGAATAGTTTGTAAAAAAATCAATTAGTAATCTATCTAATTTTTTAAGGCACTTCTACTTCGTTAATTATTTTAGATATAATTTCTTCAGAAGTTATATTTTCAGCCTCAGCCTCGTATGTAAGACCTATTCTATGTCGTAAAACATCGTGAACCATAGCTCTAACATCTTCTGGAATTACATAACCTCTTCTTCTAATAAATGCATAGCATTTAGCAGATAAAGCCAAATTAATACTTCCCCGAGGAGATGCTCCAAAACTAATAAGTCCTTTTAAATCTGGTAAGTTATATTTTTCAGGAAAACGAGTAGCAAAAATAATATCTAAAATATATTTTTCAATTTTCTCATCCATATATACTTCTTTAACCGCATTTCTTGCTCTATTAATTTGCTCTAAAGAAGCTACAGGTTTTACATCACCATAACTGTCATTTAAATTTTGACGCATTATCAATTGCTCTTCTGCAATTTTTGGATAATCAATTACTGTTTTCAACATAAATCTATCCACTTGCGCTTCTGGTAAAGGATAAGTACCTTCTTGCTCTACAGGATTTTGCGTTGCCATTACTAAAAAAGGATCTTCTAACTTAAATGTAGTATCTCCAATAGTAATTTGACGTTCTTGCATTGCTTCTAATAATGCCGATTGCACTTTTGCTGGTGCTCTATTTATTTCATCTGCTAATACAAAATTGGCAAAAATTGGACCTTTTTTAATAGAAAAATCATTCTCTTTAATATTGTAAATCATAGTACCTACAACATCTGCAGGTAATAAATCCGGTGTAAATTGCAACCTACTAAATTTACCTTGTACTGCTTTTGATAATGTGCTAATTGCTAATGTTTTTGCCAAACCTGGCACACCCTCTAGCAAAATATGTCCGTTACCTAATAAACCAATAAGTAATCGTTCAACCATGTGTTTTTGTCCAACAATTACTTTGTTCATTTCCATCATTAATAAATCCACAAAAGCACTTTCTACTTCTATTTTTTCATTGATAGCTTTGATATCTACTGATACATTACTTTCTTCTAACATGTTATATTTATTTTTTGGGTAAAATAATTTCTTTGAAATTCACTGTGCAAGTAGCACATAAATTTCATTTTTTGCTGTTAAAAATAGGTTAAAAATCATACTAACTATTGAGGTTTAACACGATATTCACAATAAAAATTACAAAACCCAATTATTAGTTAATATTAATTGTTGTTTATACTGAAAAGTAAATTTTGCTACGCTTTTATATTTTTAAATATTTTTATTGCTAAATTTTCGCCTTCAAAAACTGCATAGGTAAAATGACTTATCCAATCGCCAGTATTAATATATTTTGAATTTTCTGAAATGGTTATTTCCAAAGGAAGATGTCTGTGCCCAAAAACAAAAAAATCATAATGTTTTTGAGTTAATTTTTTTTTACAATATTGAACTAACCATTCGTTTTCTTCGCCTAAAAATTTAATATCTTCTTCTCCTGAAATCAGTTTGTTTTTAACAGATAAATATTGAGCTATGCGGACACCTATATCAGGATGCAACCATTTATACAGCCAGTTAGAAAAAGGATTGGTAAACACTTTTTTCATACGTTTATAGCCTTTATCTCCAGGACCTAAACCATCTCCATGACCAATTAAAAATAATTTATTATTGAAGGTGAATTCTGTTGGTTTTCTATATATTGTAATGTTAAGTTCTGATTCAAAATAGTCTTTCATCCATAAATCATGATTGCCCACAAAAAAATGGATTTTTATTCCGCTATCATTTAACTCTGCTAATTTTCCAAGTACT
Source organism: Lutibacter sp. (assembly GCF_033723435.1). Classification (GTDB taxonomy): domain Bacteria; phylum Bacteroidota; class Bacteroidia; order Flavobacteriales; family Flavobacteriaceae; genus Lutibacter. Next base: position 78,374 of record NZ_JAWVXC010000007.1, read on the forward strand.
CGAATAAATCCTTTAGGAACAACTTTTGTATATTCAAACCAAAAATCAAATAAATCTCCTAATAAAAAAATTGCTTCAGCATCATTTTTTATCGTATCAAGCCAATTTACAAATAGCTTTTCTCTAGGTTTACTTTTTTCGGAAGTAGGTGCTCCAAAGTGTTGGTCAGATGCAAAATATATTTTTTTTGGAGTATTCAAGTTTAATACAATTTAGTTTGCCAAATATACGGTTACTAATAAAAACTACCAATTTAGTTTTTTTGATCTAACTCAATTACTTTTTGAATCATATTGTCATTTTGTTGGGTTGCCATAAGATAACCTGTTTCTCCAAATAAATTACGTGCAATTAAACCTTTTAAATAAATTTTTAAATTTTCTTTGGCTTTTGGTGAAATTGGCATTTTTAAATCAATAAAATCCAAATAAGAATTAACTACATTATCTGAATTATCAAAATTAGCTACAAAATCTTTTAATTTCCAAGAGCTTAGCTTTTTTCTATGGTCATCTACATAATTGAATACAAACTCATTAAGTCTTCCATATAATTTATTACTAAAAACATGAGTAGTATCTATTGGAACAAAAACATCTGGGATAATTCCACCTCCACCATATACTACTTTTCCTTTTGGAGTAGTATATTTTAAATGATCGTCAACTTTAATACTGTCTTTTGACAACAATTCACCATTGTGAATACGATTTAAATAATCATTTTCATAATTTGTATTATCCTTATGGTTATATGGTTTTTGAATAGATCGCCCTGTTGGTGTATAATAGCGAGACGTAGTTAATCTAACTGCTGAACCATCTCCTAAATCCATTTCTTGCTGAACTAAACCTTTACCAAAAGATCGTCTTCCAACAATTGTTCCTCTATCATTATCTTGTAAAGCTCCTGTAACAATTTCACTAGCTGATGCTGAGTTTTCGTTTATTAAAACATATACTTTGTTATCTTGAAAACCACCTTTATTTGTAGCGTAGAATTTATCTACCTCACCATATTTATTTTTAGTGAAAACTATTAATTTTCCATCTTTTAAAAATTCATCTGCTATTTTATTCGCTATATCCATAAATCCTCCTGGGTTTCCTCTTAAATCTAATGTTAAAGAAGTCATTCCTTCAGATTTTAAAGCTTCTAATGCCTTTTTAAATTCTTTATATGTAGTTCTTGCAAAACGGTCAATTTTTATATATCCTATTGTTTTATTAATCATATAATAAGATGGAACGCTAACAATTGGCACTTCACCTCTAATAATTGGAAATTTTAAAATTTTATTAGATGATTTTCTATAAACGGTAACATTAACTTTTGTATCTGGTTCTCCTTTTAACGATTTAATTATAGCATCTGATACTTTTCTGTTTCCTGAAAAAGTTTTTGCTTCTGCAGAATTTACTCCCGCTTTGTTTAAAATAGATTTTCCGAAAAGTGTATCTTTATTTGCTATTAAAATTCTATCACCATCTTTAATCCCTGCTTTTTCACTTGGCCCTCCTTTAATAACATCACTAACGGCAACGGTATCATTATGCATCAAAAACGAAACTCCTATTCCAACAAATTTTCCTTGCATGGTTTCGGTAATACGTTTTAACTCCCCTTTTGGAATATAAACGGAATGCGGATCTAATTCACTAAGCATTTTAGTTATAGCATCATCTAATAAACTATCCGTATCTACTTTATCAACATAATCGTAATTTATATAATCAATAAGTCTTTTTATTTTGGCTTCACTTGTATTTGAACTAAATAAAGCTGGTTTCTTTTTAAAGTTAAAAAGTGTGCCAATAGCCATACCAATAACAACAGCAATTGCTAAATATAATGGTAAATTTATTTTTCTTTTTGTCATTTTAAATTTTTAAGATATGTTAATTCTACACCTGCTTTTTCTAAAAAATCTAATCCAGATGTATCTTTATATGCGTTTGCATATACTACTCTTTTGATTCCTGATTGATGAATTAGCTTACTACATTCTTTACAAGGCGACATAGTTATATATAACGTAGAATTTTTACAAGATTGTGTGGAAGACGCAACTTTTAATATTGCATTTGCTTCCGCATGTAAAACATACCATTTTGTTTCATCATTTTCTTCACAATTATTTTCAAATCCTGTTGGTGTTCCATTAAAACCATCAGAAATTATCATTCTGTCTTTCACAATTAAAGCGCCAACTTTTTTTCTTTCGCAATATGATAATTTAGCCCATTCCAAAGCCATCTTCATATAGGCTTCATCATATTTTTGTAGTTTTTTATTCATTTTACACATGTAAATTACGAAAGTAATAAGAAACTTATATTTAAAAAGTTAAAAATTACCAAAAAATGTTTCTTTTTAAAATTGGAAGTACTACGCCTATTACAACTGCAGAAATTACTAAAATCCAATCTCTTTTGGAAAATCGGAAAATCGATTGGAATATAAAGCCTAGTATTAATACTAATGAAACAATTATCACTTGAGCTAACTCAATACCTAAAGCAAATTCTAACAAAGGAATTAATTTGCTATGTGAACTTCCTATTAACATTTTAAAATATCCGGAAAATCCAAGTCCGTGAATTAAACCAAAAAACAAAGCAAAAACTAAATTTATGTTTGTTTTGGTTTGTTTAGTTGTGTTTTTAGCATAAAATATATTTGCTAATGCTGTTATTAAAATAGTAACTGCTATTAAAAATTCAACCCATTTAGTACTTACAGAAATAACATGATAAGAAGCTAAAATTAAGGTTAATGTATGACCAATGGTAAAAGAAGTAATTAACCAAAACACTTTTTTTAGGTGTTGAAAATCATAAACAACTGCTAATGCAATTAAAAATAAAATATGATCATAGGCATTCCAATCCAATACATGAAATAAGCCTTGTTTGAGGAAGAAAATAAAATTATCCATATATTTTTAAAAATTTCAAATCCAAATATATAAAAACAAATAGGATAAAAGTTATTATTTAAACCAATTATTAACGAGTTCTTTTTCTAAAGGTTCTTCAAACTTATAAATAAATTCATTTTTTATTGCATCATATTCATAATCCTTACCCCATTCTTCAAAATTTTTAGCTACTTTTTTAATACTTTCACAAACAAATAAAACTTCTTTATTGGTAATAGTTGGATGAATAGACATACGAACCCAACCTGGTCTTTCCATTAAACATCCTTCGCTTATTTGATTTTCAATACCTTCTGATGTTTGTTGATCTAAATGCAATAAATAATGTCCATAAGTACCCGCGCAAGAACAACCTCCACGAGTTTGTATTCCAAATCTGTCATTCAATAATTTTACAATCAAGTTAAAGTGTGCATTTTCTACAAAAAAAGAAAAAATACCCAATCTATCGGTATGTTGACTTGCTAAAATGGTTAGGTTAGGAATTTTAGATAAATGATCAAAAACAATTTTGTTAATTTCATGCTCTCTAGCTAAAATTTTATCCACTTTCATTTGCTCTTTTAGCTGAATTGCCAAAGCTACTTTAATAGCCTGTAAAAACCCTGGAGTTCCACCATCTTCACGAGTTTCAATATCATCAATATAATCATGTGCTCCCCAAGGATTTGTGTAAGTTACAGTTCCTCCTCCTGGATTATCTGGAACCATATTTTTATATAATTTTTTATTAAATAATAACACTCCTGATGTTCCTGGGCCTCCTAAAAATTTATGAGGGGAAAAGAAAATTGCATCTAAATACGTTTCTTTTTTTTGTGGATGCATATCAATAGAAACGTAAGGAGCAGAACAAGCGAAATCAACAAAACATAATCCGCCATATTCATGAATCATTTTTGCAATTTTATGATAATCTGTTCTAATTCCAGTAACATTTGAACAGGCAGTTACTGAAGCAATTTTTATAGGTCGATTTTTATGTTTCTCTAATAATTTTTTAAAACTTTTAAAACAAAATAATCCATTATCCTGACAAGGAATAATTTCTACATCAGCAATAGTTTCTAACCATGAAGTTTGATTAGAATGATGCTCCATATGAGAAATAAATACAATTGGCTTTAAATCTTCTGGAATTTGAGTATATGCTTTTAAATTTTCTGCAACTTTTAATCCTAAAATTCGCTGAAATTTATTAATAACACCTGTCATTCCTGTTCCGCTAGTAATTAAAACATCGTCATTATTTGCGTTTACATGTTTTTTAATAATGTTTCTTGCTTTATGATATGCCGAAGTCATAACTGATCCGGTAGTAGATGTTTCTGTATGGGTATTTGCAACAAAAGGACCAAAAGTATTTATCATTTTTTCTTCAATTGGACGATACATTCTACCACTTGCAGTCCAATCGGTATAAATAATTTCTTTTTCTCCAAAAGGAGATTGAAAAGTTTGGCCATTTCCTACAATATTTTTTTTAAAAGCCTGAAAATACATTTCTAATTCAGATAAATTAGAATCTATTTTATTATTCAACTTAGTATCCTCTCCCATATTACTTCACTTTAGAGTTTAAAATAAGAAACACGCTAATTTAAATAAAATCAACGTGTTTCTCTAACAATAAAAATCAAAATTTATTTATATTTTGCTATTCCATCTTTTAGCCAATTATAAAACTCATCCACATCGGGAGTATATGCAACTGGCTCATTTAGTTTTTCTTCATTTTTACCTAAAAGTACATAAAATGGTTGCGCATTAGTTCCGTATTTAATAGTTTCTAACTCACTCCATTTTTGTCCTATATATCTTAATTTTTTACCTGGATTTAGTTTTGAATCAACAGCTTCACCTTCTGGTAATTTTCTTTTATCATCTACATATAAAGAAATTAAAACTACATCATTTTTTAATATAGTCAATACTTTATCTTTTACCCATACATTTTGCTCCATTTTTCTACAATTTACACAAGCTTTTCCTGTAAAATCTAACATTACTGGTTTATTTACTTTTTTTGCGTAAGCTAAACCTTTATCATAATCGTTAAAAGTTAAAATATCAAACGGTGCCATTAAATGAGCTCCTTCAGGTAATTCTGATATATTTTGATTACTTCCGCCACCTAACTTTGAAAATCCAACTCCGTAAGGAGATTCGCTATAATGTTGTGGTGGTGGGAAAGCACTAATTAAATTAAGTGGAGCTCCCCATAAACCTGGAATCATATAAATAGTAAACGTTAAAGTAATTAAACCTAAACTTAATCTTCCTACTGAAATATGATCAATTGGAGAATCATGTGGTAATTTTATTTTTCCGAATAAATACATGGTTAGTGTTCCAAAAATTGCAATCCATATGGCAACAAAAACTTCTCTTTCAAACCAATGTAAATCGAGTACTAAATCTGCATTTGATAAAAATTTAAAGGCTAAAGCTAATTCCAAAAATCCTAAAACAACTTTAACTGTATTAAGCCATCCACCTGATTTTGGTAAAGAATTCATCCAACCAGGAAAAGCTGCAAATAAAGTAAATGGAATTGCCAATGCTAATGAAAAACCTAACATTCCTATAATTGGACCTATTTGATTTCCTCCTGCTGCTGCTTGTACTAATAAAGTTCCAACAATTGGACCTGTACAAGAAAAAGACACTATTGCTAGTGCTAAAGCCATAAAAAAGATTCCTATAATTCCTCCTTTATCTGCTTGGGCATCAACTTTTGTTCCCCAAGAACTTGGTAATACAATTTCAAATGCTCCCAAAAAGGATATTGCGAAAACAACTAAAATCAAAAAGAAAATTACATTAAACCAAATATTAGTAGATAATGCATTTAAAGCGTCTGCACCAAAAAAGAAGGACACCAACCAGCCTAAAGCAACATAAATTATTATTATTGAAACGCCATAAATAAACGCATTTCTAATACCTAACGCTTTAGTTTTACTCTGTTTAGTAAAATAACTTACCGTCATAGGAATCATAGGAAATACACATGGCGTTAACAATGCTGCAAACCCTGAGAAAAATGCTATTAAAAAAATACTTAATAAAGTTTTATCCGTTTTCTTTTTGGGTGTTTTATGAGTTACTGTTTCTTTTTTTACTTCTGTTTTATTAGAAGTAGTTGAAGTGTTTGTAACACCTGAATTTGAAGGTAATGAAAAGTTTAAATCTACATACGATGGTGGTAAACAACTTGTATCATCACAAGTCATAAACCCAACTTCTCCTTTAATTTTAAACGGTTTGTTTGATAATATTTTAATTTTTTGCTTAAATGTGGCTTTATTTTCAAAGAATTTAATTTTCATATTAAAAACTTTGTCATCAATAGTATGACCTTCTTCTTCGGAAGGCTTACCAATTAGTTCAAAATATGAAGTTTTAGTAAATGTAAACTCTGTTGGAATAGGTCCGTCATCTGGAACATTTTGAGAATACAAGTGCCAATTTTCTTCAATATTTGCAGTAATTACTAAGTTATATGTACTGTCTGATAATTTTTCTGTGGAAGTTTTCCATTTTACAGGTTTGTAAATCTGACTAAATGCCGTAATACTAAAAGCCGTAAAAAGTAATAGAAGTATATTTTTTTTCATTTTTAAATAAGATATTGAAAAATAGATGGTTTCAAAATTAAACATTAATTACAATTCTGTCGGGTTAAGATAATTTTTCTCTTATAAAGAAAAGTTAAAATTTTTAAAAGGCATATAAAATACTTTTAATAAAATTAAATTCTGGCTTGGTAAGTATACAAATCAAAATACCTTCCTTCTTTGGTAATTAATTCATTATGAGTGCCTTGTTCTACAATCTTTCCTTGTTCAATAACCAATATTTGATTTGCCTGACGAATAGTACTTAACCTATGTGCAATTACAAAAGTTGTTCTTCCTTCAATTAATTCCTGTAAACTTTTTTGAATATAAGTTTCACTTTCAGTATCTAAATTTGAAGTAGCTTCATCTAAAATAATAATTTTTGGGTTAGCTAAAATGGCACGTGCAATAGCAATTCGCTGTCGCTGTCCGCCAGAAAGTTTAACGCCGCGCTCCCCAATTACCGTTTCTAATCCTTTTTCAAAACGATCGGTAAATTCATTTACATAAGACGCTTCCACCGCTTTTTGAAGTTCTTCATCCGTAGCATTTGCTTTTGAAAATAATATATTTTCTTTAATAGTTCCTTCAAATAAAAATTCATCTTGTAAAACAACGCCCAAATTTTTTCGATAATTATTTAACGATACTTTTGATAAATCTGTTTCATCTATTGTAATTTTTCCTGAAGTTGGATTTAAAAAAGTGGCTGCTAAACCAGCAATAGTTGTTTTTCCAGAACCTGATGAGCCAACTAAAGCAATTACATTCCCCGCTTTAGCTTCAAAAGAAATATTATGCAATACTTCAACTCCTTTTTCATAGGAAAAACAAACATTATCAAACTTTATGTCTCCTTTAATATTAGAAAGTTTAATATTTCTAACCAAAGGATCATCTTCTGGAGTCATATTCATAATCTCTTCCGTTCTGTCTAAACCAGCAAACGACTCGGTTAATTGGCTTCCAATATTACTCATTTGCACAATTGGAGCAATCATAAATCCTAAGTACAATGTAAACGCTAAAAAATCACCAAAAGTCATAGTTCCTCCAATAATAAAATAACCGCCCATTCCCATAATTCCTGCGGTAGCTAATCCTAATAAAAGTGTAGATGAACTTGTTAGTAAAGCTGTAGAAGTTAAACTTTGTTTTACATTTAAAAACAATCTTTCTACTCCTTTTTCAAAGGTTTTAATTTCTTGATTTTCGGCGTTAAATCCTTTTATTACTCTAACACCACTTAACGTTTCCGTTAATCTGCCTGTTACTTCAGCATTAATAACAGCTCTTTTTTTAAAAATTGGGCGAATATAACTAAATGCTTTTAATGCTATAATTGCAAAAATACTTATAGGAACCAAAACATATAAAGTCATAATCGGACTTATTTTAATTAATAAAACTAACGAAACAATAGAGGTTAGTGTTCCTCCAATAAGCTGAACCAAACCTGTTCCTATTAAATTTCGAACTCCTTCTACATCAGTCATAATTCGTGAAACTAAAGCTCCTGATTTATTGTTATCAAAATAACTAATTGGCAACGATAATATTTGCTTTTGAACCTGAACTCTAAGTTTTGATATTAAATATTGGGCTTCTACACTTAACAATCTGGTTAATAAAAATGAAGTAACCGACTGTAAAACAATAGCAGCAACAACTATTAGTAATAACAATTTTAATTGATGAAGATTTTTATTTACAATAACATTATCTATTAAATATTTACTAGCTCCAGGTAATACTAATCCAGATAACCGACTAATTATAATTAAAATTAGTCCAACCAAAATGATTCCTTTTCTTGGCCAAATAAATGTTTTAAAGGCTTGCGCTACGGTTACTTTGTTTTTTTTGGAAGTCATTTTTTTGATTTTTTGTTAGAGGAAGCAATTTACTAAAAAGTTAATTGAAATTATTTATCAATAAATAGTATTTTTAAAGCCATTATTAACATTATCAAACGTTATTAAAAAATATACACCTTTCATATTATTAATTATAATTGCATCCTTAAGCAATGGATATTACTTGTATTTTAAATACTTACAACATAATATTCAACAAGAAATCAATAACGAAATTAAAGAAGGATTAAATGAAAAAGACCTTTCCGTTGTTATTATTCCTTTAAAGGATGAAAATAAAATTATTTGGACTAAAAAAAATAAAGAATTTAAGTACAAAGGATTAATGTATGATGTTGTTAAAACTAAAATAAAAAACGGAAATAGATATTATTACTGTATTAATGATGTTAAAGAGAAACAATTAATCACCAGTTTTTTTAGAAATAATAGAAGAAAAAATAAATCATTACTAAAGTTGAAAAAGATTTTAAGTAAAAAATACCTTTCCAATAAATTTTCAAAAAAAATTAGCATAAAAAATACTAACATCTATTTATTTGAAAATCAGGAATTTTATAAATCCAAAATTCTTGAAGTACTTTCACCCCCTCCTGAATTTAACTTTTCCATATAATACAAGTTTGAGATTTTTAATTAGAATATTGCTAAATACCTTTTTAGCACCTTTTAATTCTTAAAAACATATTCTATTTACTATAAATTCTCTCAAATAAACAATAGTTAAATATTTTAAAATTAAAACAGTGAAAAAAATTACATATTTCATTGCATTATTATGCATAAATAGTTTTTTATTTGGCCAAAATAAAGAACATCGTCAAGACACTTTAAAGCTTGACGAAATTACAGTTACAGCAAATAGAATACCTGTAACGCTTAAAAAAAATCCTGGAGCTATTTCGTTTGTTTCAAAAGCAACACTTTCCACTATGCCTAAAACAATTGGAGCAGAAGAAGCTTTAAGGTTTGTTCCTAGTGTTCGTGTAGACAATCAACACGATGGAGAACGAGTTCATATATCAATTCGTGGGCAAGGAATTTTAACTGAAAATGGATTAAGAGGAATAGGTGTATTACTTGATGGAATTCCAATAAACGATCCATCTGGTTTTGCTCCTGATTTATATGATGTTGATTGGGCTACAATTCAAAAAATTGAAGTTTTAAGAGGTCCATCAGCTGGGTTATATGGAAGCAGTGGTTCGGCAGGTGTTTTAAATATCACATCCAATATTGGAGGCTCTAAACCTTTAGAAGGTTTTTTAAGCCAAAGTATTGGTTCAAATGGGTTTAATAAAACACTTATTCAATTAAACGGTTCAAAAAATAGTACAGATTATAGAGCTAGTTATTCTAAATCAAGAGGTGATGGATATAGAGATCATCAAGCATTTTGGAGTAATAAATTTTATGAGAAACTAAGTTTTCATCCAAACAAAAAAACGTCAATAACTCAAATTATTTCTCATGTAGATTATTTTCAACAAAATCCAGAAGGTTTAACTCTTGATCAACTTGACAATCCAAAACAAGCTAATCCTGATGCAAATCCGTTTAATGAATATCAAAAAACAAATAGAACAACTTTAGGTTTTACTGGAACATATCAAATAAGTGATAAACAAAATATTCACGCATATTCTTATTACAGAACTTGGAAAAATAAAGAAACCAGTAACACAAGTGCTGAATACAGAAACTATACTGATCCTGGTTTTGGAGTTCAATATAACCTTAATCTTATTTCAGAAAAAGCAAAACATCATTTCAGCTTTGGATCGGATATGAAATGGCAAAATATTGATGTGTATAAATTGGAAAGTGCCGAAAATCCATTAAGAATTGAAAGTATTGATGAAACTAATATTGAAACAAATAACTTACTTGCCAATCAAATTATTAATCAAAATAATATAGGCGTTTTTGGTTTTTATAAATTTGAGTTGGGAAAACTAAATATAATTGGTAATGTTAGATATGATAATATAAAAAATGAGCTAACCGATAAAATGGCCGAGATTAATACATCTAAAACAAAAATGAATTTTTCTCATAATTCAGTTCGATTAGGAACCAGTTATAACTTTTCTGATGCAATAACCCTTTTTGCTAATTTTAGTCAAGGTTTTATACCTCCTTCAACGGAAGAGTTAGAAGCTAATCCAGTTGGATATTCAGGTTTTAATACACATTTAATTTCAGCAACTTCAAATTGCTACGAAATTGGAACAAGAGGATATATTAGCAAAAACTTTTATTACGATATTACAGGTTTTTTAATGAATACTAAAAATGATTTTTTCCGATTCAAACAATCTGGTAGAGGAAATCAAGAAGTATTTTATGGAAATGCAGGGAATAGCAGAAGGTTTGGCATTGAAACATTTTTATCCGTTGATATAATTAAAAATTTAAATTTACAATTAGCATACACGTATGCTCATTTTAAATACACCTCTGCTAATATTGATCCTGTTTATACGGATACAAATTATGTACTAACAACCCCACCTGCTGAAGGACAATATTTACCAAATTCGCCAAAACATCAACTAAATGCAGAGTTTAAGTATACCATTTTTAATAAAATAGTATTAAACTTAGGTACCGAATACCAATCAAAATGGGCAATATATACCGATGCAAAAGCATATAATAATGAACTTGATCCTGCAATTTATCAAAACTGGCAAAATGGGTTTAATATTTATAATGCTCGTATTTCATATTTATGGAATCTAAAAAATATTAACGGAGAAATAAGTTTTACAGCAAAAAACTTTACAGGAGAAAATTATATGGCTTTTACAGAACCTGATCCTGATGGAAATTCATACCAACCTGGGCCTAAACAAGAATATTTTGGGAATATTAAAATACGGTTTTAATCAAAATATTTTTTGAAATTAACATGTAATAAAAAAGTACCTCGAGTGGGAATCGAACCCACACTCCCGAAAGAACTGGATTTTGAATCCAGCGCGTCTACCAATTCCGCCATCGAGGCTTGTAATAGGTTTGCAAATTTATAAATAATTTTTATCTAAAGCATAAAAAGTTAACTAAGTTGTTTAATTGCGTCATAAATAATTTTAAATTTGCAAACAACAAACAAAACACACAACTAAATAATACTACTAAAATGGAAAACTACAACCTAGAACCTAAAATTTTTGCTTGCGAACAAAGTCTTGATTTAGCTGAAAAAATAGCTGAAAATTATGGCACAAAATTAGGAAATGTTACTATTTCCCATTTTAGTGATGGAGAGTTTCAACCCGCTTTTGTAGAATCTGTTAGAGGTAGAAGAATTTTTATAGTAGGCTCTACCTTTCCAAATTCAGATAATTTAATGGAAATGCTCTTAATGCTTGATGCTGCAAAAAGAGCTTCTGCTCGTCATATAACAGCTGTAATGCCATATTTTGGATGGGCTCGTCAAGACAGAAAAGACAAACCAAGAGTTGCAATTGGCGCTAAATTGGTTGCTAATTTATTGCAAACTGCAGGCGCAACAAGGATTATGACTATGGATTTGCATGCAGATCAAATTCAAGGTTTTTTTGAAAAACCAGTAGATCATTTATTCGCTTCCACTATATTTTTGCCTTATATCCATAAATTAAATTTAGATAATATAACCATTGCTTCACCTGATATGGGAGGATCAAAACGTGCTTATGCTTATTCTAAATTTTTAGAAAGTGAAGTGGTAATTTGTTATAAACAACGTTTAAAAGCAAATGAAGTTTCTTCTATGGAGTTGATTGGAGATGTAAAAAATAAGAATGTAATAATTGTAGATGATATGATAGATACTGGAGGAACTTTAACCAAAGCAGCTGATTTAATGATGGAAAAAGGAGCTATAAGTGTTCGTGCAATTTGTACACATCCAATACTATCTGGAAACGCTTATGACAAAATTGAAAAATCAGCATTAAAAGAACTTATAGTATCCGATACAATTCCTTTAAAAAGAGCTAGTTCTAAAATAAAAGTTGTATCTTGCGCCCCTTTATTCGCAGATGTGATGCATAAAGTACAAAACAATACGTCCATTAGCGGACAATTTTTAATGTAAGTAAATAATAAATAAATTTAATAAATGAAATCAATTACAATCAAAGGATCTAAAAGAGAAAGCGTAGGCAAGGCAGCGACCAAAGCCTTACGTAATGCTGAAAAGGTGCCTTGCGTATTATACGGAGGAGATAAGCCATTACACTTTTCAGCTGACGAAATTTCGTTCAAAAATTTAGTGTATACTCCAAACGTATATACTGCAATGATTGAATTAGATGGAACTAAATATCACGCAATTTTACAAGATATTCAGTTTCATCCAGTTACCGACAAAATTTTACATGTTGATTTTTACCAATTATTTGATGATAAAATGGTAACTATGAATATTCCTGTAAGATTAGTTGGAAACTCACCAGGAGTTTTAAATGGAGGTTCTTTACGTTTTCCTATGCGTAAATTACATGTTAGAGCTTTACCAGCTGATTTACCTGACTTTATAAATGCAGACATTTCAAAATTACGAATTGGAAGCAAATTATATGTTACGGAATTAGAAAATGAAAAATTCACAATCCTTCACCCTGAAAATACAGTTGTAGTTCAAGTTAGAACTGCTCGTGCTGCTATTACAACAGATGAAGAAGAAGGAGAAGAAGAAACTACTGAAGAAGGAGCTACTGAAGAAGGAGCTACTGAAGCTGCAGAATAGTATATTCTTTATAATAGAAAATAAAAGCGTTGTTACTAAAACAGCGCTTTTTTTATTTTTTAAAAATACGCTACCTTTTACTACTTTTGCTTCATGAATTTTATTAGTTTTTTACTAAAAAAAGTATTCCATTTAAAGAAAAATAAAACTAGAGAAGATCTTATGAAAAAATTCTTAATTGTTGGTTTAGGAAACATTGGCGAAAAATATCAAAATACTAGACATAACATCGGATTTACTATTTTAGACGAATTGGCTAATAAAGAATCCGTAACTTTTGAGAATCAAAAATTAGGAGCTGTTTCTAAGTTTAGATTTAAAGGAAGAACTTTTATTTTGTTAAAGCCTTCCACATATATGAATTTAAGTGGTAAAGCCGTTAAATATTGGCTTGCTAAAGAAAATATCCCTTTAGAAAATTTATTAGTTATTTGTGACGATTTAAATTTACCTTTTGGCGCTTTTCGTTTAAAAGCTAAAGGAAGTGATGGCGGACATAATGGTTTAAAAGACATTAATTTGCTTTTGCAAACACAAAACTATGCTCGTTTTAGATTTGGAGTTGGCGCTGATTTTTCCAAAGGAAAACAATGTGATTTCGTTTTAGGAGATTGGGAACCTGAACAATTTAAGTTATTGCCAGAACGCATAACAAAAGCTACTGAATTAGTAATTTCATTTGGTTTGGCTGGATTAAATAATACTATGAATTCCTTTAACGGAAAATAGGTTACACTTGATCTGCAGCAAACCATTCGGCATAAGAAGTGCCTGTTTCTCTCAATTTTAACGAATGAAGCTTAATACTTTCTGGTAATTTATTTTTAATTTTTTCGGCAAAATCTAACAACATCATTTCACTTGTTGGTTGATAATCTACTAAAATAACATGATGTCCTCTTTTTTCTAATTCTTCGGCTAATTCAACATGTGGAGTGTTTTTATTAAAAACAGTTGCATGGTCAAATTCATCTACAATTTCAGAGGCTACAATTTTTTTTAAATCACCAAAATCGATAACCATACCATTTTTAGCATTGGTTTTATCATTAACTGGGATTCCAATAACGGTTACAGATAATTTATAACTATGCCCATGAACATTTTTACATTTTCCATCATAACCATATAAAGCATGGCCTGTTTCAAAAAAGAAATGTTTAGTAATTCTAATTTTTCCCATTTTTAATCTTCTAAATCTTTTCTATTTTTAAGTCGATAATATATAATATACGCAAGTAAAACTAGTAGCACAAACGGCAAATATGTGCCAATTACAACACCAATTTGATAACTACTATCTGGCGCACTTTTAAGTTTTTCTTCAATGTTAACTTGTGTTAATAAACTTATACTAGAAAATAACATCTTTATTTTTTAAATTTGTCTAATGCATTTTTTGTAAATTCTGAAAGTACTAGCTTACCACTAATTTCTGCCCTTTCTTTAAGTAAGTCATCCCAGTTTTCAGTATTTTTCCAAAGTGCTTTTTTCATTTCCATCAATGCTTCAGGGTTATATTTTGAAAGCTTTAAGGCTAAATCTTCTACTGCTTCATCCATATCTTTAATCGTTTCAAAAACACGTGCAAATAATCCTTTTTGCTTGGCCCAATATGCTGTTTTCCAATGTGTAGCATCTAATGTTAATTCACTTAAAGCAGATACTCCTATTTTGCGCTCCACAGCAGGTGCTATAACAAAAGGACCAATACCAATAGTAAATTCAGATAATTTAATAGATGCTTGTTCTGTTGCAAAACAATAATCGCAAGTAGCAGCTAATCCAACTCCGCCTCCAACAGCTTTTCCCTGAACTCTACCAATAATTAATCTAGAGCAATTTCGCATTGCATTAATTACATTAGCAAAGCCTGAAAAGAATTCTTTGCCTTCTTCTAAATTAGATATTTTCATTAATTCATCAAAAGATGCCCCAGCACAAAAAGTAGTATCTTTTTCACTTTTAAAAATAATTACATGGACTTCATTATTGCTGCTTAACTCATTAAATGTATTCGTTAAACGAGATAATAATTCACTAGGCATAGAGTTACTTGCTGGATGATAGAACTCAACCGTAGCTATTTTATTCTGAATATTTGTATATAAACTTCCGTTACTCATAAGGTTCAAAGTTACGTGTTTTTGTGTAAATATTTTCGTTTAAATTTTACCACTAAAACACTAGCCCTAATAATCATCCAAATAGCAAAAGCAATCCAAATTCCATATAATTTTAAATTAAAATAATCTGCTATCAACAATACTGGTAAAAAGCCTAAAAAAGTAGCTATTAATAATAAATTACGAAGTGTTGCTGCTTCCGCTAACCCTTTAAAAATTCCATCAAAAACAAAAGCTATTGCATTAATTGGCTGCATAATTAAAACTATCCAAAAAATACTATAAAACAGTTTAAGAACTTCATTTTCTTGCGAGAACAATGCACCTATTGAGAAGTACGAAATTCCGCAAACCAAACTTAACAAAATAGCAATTACAATAGAATATCTACTAAGTTTTATACTTAATTTCCACATTTGTTTATAATTCTTCTCTCCTAATAGTTTTCCAGAAACAATGTTTCCAACACTAGCGTAACCATCAATAAAAAATGAGAAAAATAACCATATTTGAAAAGCAATTGTTTGTGCTGCTATATAAGAATCTCCATATTTTGTAGCATACGAATTTGCGAAATATAAAGCGACATTTAATGAAACGGCTCTAATAATTAAGTTAAAACTTATAGACAATAAGCTTTTAATTTCTTTATTAAATGGTAAGATAATTTTTAATCTAAATGGTGTTTTTTTGATAATCAAAATCAATGAAAAAACTGCCATTACAACTTGAGAAATAACACTTGCCCAAGCTGCTCCTTCAACATTCATTGGATTTATAAAACCGTCTATTCCGTAAACTAAAATAAAATCTAATCCAATATTTAAAACTGCTCCAACAATACTAATTATCATTGGCCAAAAAGTATTTTGTAAACCTCTAAAAATTCCAAATGCTGAAAACACAAACAGCGTTAATGGAAAGCCAATAACCCTAATTTTGAAATACGCTACAGCATAGTTTAAAATTAAACCTTGTGCATTATAAAGCTGAAATATTTCATTAACGAAAAACAAAGTTACCAGACTAATTACAATACTTACTCCTATATTAATTCCTATAATTTGAGCGGGTAACGTAGCAATTTCATCTAATTTTTTTGCACCTAAATACTTAGCAATAGTTGCCGAAATAGCTGAACGAGTTTGCGCTAAAATCCAAACTAAAGCTGAAATAAATGAACCTGCAATACCAACTGCTGCTAATGCTTCGGTTGGATGATTTTGAATATTTCCAACAATAGCTGTATCTGTAATAGAAAGAAGCGGTTCTGCAATACCTGAAATAATTGCAGGAATAGCAAGCTTATTAATTCCTTTAAAGGTTATACTTGACTCTTTATACATTTATTTAATTCCGCTATTTGTTTTAATGAAATAGATACTTTTTTGAACAACATCTTCTAAATGAGCTGGCATTTTTGTGTTATCCCACGGTTGCGTACATCCCAAAGAATGATTCATTTCTTTTATGAAAATAAGCTCACTTTTATTATTCCAAGCATGTAAATCTTTTGCTTCTTGCGGTAAAACTACTATGTCATTTTCGCCATGAATAATTAAATGCGGAATAGTTAATTTTTTAACTGCACTTTTAATAGTTAAACGTTCCTCATTATCTTTAAAATTTTGATAAAACTGATATAAATGTGGCATTTTTTGAAGTGTTCTAGAATTTAGAATGTAAGAAATTCCATCCTTTTTCCATTGTTCTAAAACTTCACCTTTAGGAAAACGAGCTCCAAAATCAGAAACAGAACTCCAAGTAATTAAATTAGTTATTTTAGAATTTTCAGAAGCTTTGATTGTTACTATTCCTCCTCCTCGAGAATGCCCAATTAATGTAATATTTGTATTATTTATTTCTTCTTTTAATTCTTCATTTTGTAAAATCCAATTAATTACATCTTCTAAATCTGCTAATTCTAAAGTAAAATTATTTTCTCCAAAAGCATCTAAATCAGGGAAATCAATTGGATTTTCAACGGTTCCTCCATTATGTGAAAAATTGAATTTTACTAAAAATAAATCGTTTTTTGCAAACGTTTCTGCTACTAAATTCCAAGCGCCCCAATCTTTATAACCTTTGTATCCGTGACAAAAAATTACTACGGACTTTTTTATTTTATTCTCTTTAAAAAATAAATCCGTTACTATTGGTTTTTGATGTTGAGAACTTTTAATGATCTCATTTTTAATAATTTTCATACGTTAAAAAGGTAAATTTTGGTTTTCAATAAATGGATTTTTCGGATTTAAAATACTTATAAGAATTGTTTTTATTTCATTCATAAACTCTTCAATTTTTTCGTCTGTAACTTCATAATCTTTACTTCTTCCTGCTGCAAAATTAATTCTTAAAAATCCTTCATTTAAATTTTTAAAAGAAAAAATACCACTTTCTATTGGTTTTGTATTTTCTTTAAAAGTTTTTTGATATAAAAAAGAATATAACATTACTTGCATTGCCTTTGTATATTTGTAATTATCTTTTATAATTGAAAAATCAGTTAATTTTAAATCGCTTGAAATTACTTTGCCTGTTTTATAATCAACAACTCTAATTACTCCATTTAATTCGTCAATTCTGTCGGCAATACCTTTAATTTTGATTGGATAATTAATTCCTTCAATTTGTATTTCAGAAGATAACTCTTTTTCAATTTCTAGTATTTTTAAAGCATTTCCTTCTTTGATTAAAGCTAATTCTTTCTTTAAAAAAAGTTGAACCTGATTTTTTGAAACTTCATAAATCAATTTGTTTTTTCCATTATCAATACTTCCTTTTTTATAATATTCCTTAAAATATTTCTGCAATAATACTTCCACTTTTTTTTGCATAGTTGTTATATGCTGTTCGGATAAAAAAGTATTTAAATATGGCAAATATAAATCCTTTAATGTTTCATGAATTACAGTACCCATAGTGTTTGCTGCAATATTTTCATCTACACTATCGGTATCGTTAATACCCAATATTTTTTGTTCATAAAATTGAATTGGATTGTAGATATAACTTGCTATTGCCGAAGGTGAAATTCCTTTTAAACTGATTTCTTTAAGCTTTTGTTGAATTTCCTCCGTTTTATCTATTTGTATTAGTTTTGTATTTATGGATTTAACTTTAGGATTAACTGTGCTAGATTTAATAAATGGATATTTGATTTCTAATTGTGTTAAAAACCTACTTTTTTCTCCACCTCCATAACCATCATTTTCTGTATTATAGAGTAGATAAATGTTTTTTGCTCTCCATAACAATCGTTGAAAATGATACGAGAAAATAGCGTCTTTTTCTTGATACGTTGGCAATCCAAAATGAGTTTTAATATCTAAAGGAATAAAAGAAAAATCACTTTTCCCCCCTGGTAAAACGCCTTCGTTAACAGAAGTTATTATTACATTTTCAAAATCTAATGTTCTAGTTTCTAACATCCCCATTAATTGTAATCCTTCTAATGGTTCGCCTTTAAATGAAAGTTTTTCCACCTTTAACAATTGCATGAAAAATTGATAAAAGGTTTTTAAATCGATTATAAAACCGTACTGTTTATTTAGGCTTTCTAATTGCTGAAAAATTTGATAAAATCGATATAAATATTCTTTTTCGATTCCAGATATATCGTGTTTTAGCTTATTAATTATAGTTTTACAACTATCTATTAATTGATAAACATTCTCCATTTTTCTAAAAATTAATAGAATTTCGGTTAAGTTTTCTTCTTTGTTATTTGTAAAATTTTTATTTAAATCTAAAACACTTAAAAAAACTGCATTCTCACTATTAATTCTCTGTTTTAATTTGGTAATTATTGTTCCGTACTTTTTACTCAAAAATGAGTTTGATAAAACGTTTAAAATATCTTTATAATAGAATTCTCCCTGCTCTGTTTTTCCAAATTTTTCTTGGTTTAAATGCAGTTTAAACACGTTTAAAAACAAGTTTGCTAAAGGAATATCCTTTAATGGATATCCCATTGTAACATTAATTTTATCTACTTTTTTTGGTAAAGAATTTAACGTAATATTTAGTAGATTTTCATCCGATAACACTACGGCTGTTTTTGAATAATTACTAAAACTATCTAATAATTCACCTACTTGTTTTACTTGAGAAATATTTTTAGGAGCGCCAATTATTTCAATATTTTTATTTAAAAATGAGTTTTTATTTATCCATAAAAAAGGATTCTCTGAATAATATTTCCATTCTTTTTTATATTTCCTCAAAAAATATCCTGCTTCATTTGTGGAATCAAAAAAAGAAGTATCTGCATCCCAATATATAGAAGCTATATTTGCGTGCAATAATTCTTGAATTAATTTTTCTTCTGCTCCATTTAAAGCATTAAAACCAACAAATACAGTATGAGTATCCTTTTTATTTTGAATATAATATTCTAAATTATGAATCGCTTCTCTATAAATAAGTCCTTGATAACCAAATTTATTGGTTAATAGCTTTTGATAAAATTTCTTATAAATTTGATATAAATCATCAAAAAAATGTAAGTAATTAACAGCTAACTCGCTTGGTTTTTTATTTTGAAACCAAATATTCAATCGTTTAGCATCACTTAAATTAGTGAATAATTGTTTGGAATTAATTAGATAACTATCTACTTCATTAAAGTCATGCAAAACTGTAGTTGCCCATTTAGAAAATGAGCCAAATTCTTCTAAATTTTCTTTTGGAATAACTTCTTTATAAACGCTATAAAACTCAAATAGTAATTTTGTGTTATCTATTAAACTTATATCTGCTATTTCTTGAATAAACTCCTCTATGCTTATAATTTTTGGTAAAAAGGTAACATTTGAGATGTTTTTTAATAGTTCTTCTTTTAAAAACACACAAGCTCTTTGGCTTGGCATAACAAATTGCAAATAACTACTAGTTTTATGTTGTTGCAAAATTTCTTCTACAACCTTTGTAATAAATAAAGTCATATATAATTTTATACCCTAAAAATAAAAAAGCCATTTCAATTGAAATGGCTTTTTTATAAATATTTAATTAATTTAGTTAACTATTTTTATTTCTACTCTTCTGTTTTTTGCTCTTCCTTCAGCTGTATTGTTTGGTGCAATTGGATTTTCTTCTCCAAACCCCTTAACCTCAAGGTTAAACTCACTAACACCTCTAGAAATTAAATAGCTTAAAATTTTATTCACACGGTCTAATGATAATTTTTTATTTAAAGCCTCATTTCCTACATTATCTGTATAACCTCTAATCTGGAATTTTAAATCTTTATGTTCTCTCATTAATTCAGCTATTTCATCTAAAGCATCATCGTATTTAGAATAATACTCATCGGAGCCTGAAATAAACAAAATACTACTAGCTATTTTAGCCAATTTAGCTTCTAAATCTTTTTTAATATCTGGGCATCCATTATTAGTTTTAGTACCTATTTCATATTTACAATTGTCTAATTTATCAATTACACCATCTCCATCCGTATCTGGTTCTGGACATCCTCTATTTGTAATTGGTCCTGCTATTGTTGGACAGGCATCTTGTAAGTCAATTATTCCATCTCCATCTGTATCTGGACATCCATTATTTTTTAAACTACCTTTTTTATATAAACACTTGTCCAGTTTATCCGCTACACCATCACCATCCGTATCTGGACATCCATTTAAAGTTTTTGAACCATATACCTTTGGGCATTTATCTTCTGCGTCTGAAATGCCATCTTCATCCGTATCTGGACAGCCATTAAACTCTTTTAATCCAAACACTTCTGGACATTTGTCGTTTTTATCATAAATACCATCATCATCTTCATCATAACCTCCAAATTTATACATAATACTTATTGAATGCTGAAAATGAGGAAATGAACCATTATTAAAAAAATGCTTGTAAACTGATTGAGCTTTTATTCCCAAATTTTTATATAACCATATTTTAGCACCTAATCCACTATTAAAAGAAGCGTAATTTTTAAATTGAATAATATTTTTCGAATCATTCCCTTTTGCGTTAAATCCTGATCCAAACAATGCATACGGATCAAACCATTTACTTTTTCCAATAACTTTATTGATATTATAAATTATATTAGCATCTACGGCAAAATAGAAAACATTTTCGTCTAACTTTATAGCACCAACTTTATCTATTTTATTAACACTTATTGCTAATTCTCCATTAAAACTTTCATTAATATAACGACCCAAACTTATTTTTGTTGGAGCAATAACATAATTATAATGCTTGTTTAAATTAAAAAACTGATCATACCATTTTGTAGAAACACCTGATTCTGAAGTCATACCCTGTATGTTTGTTGGGTAAAAATCTACAAAATTTACACCGAAACTAATTAACCAGGGATTATCTATATCCTGACTTTTAGCTGGAATAGTAAATAAAAACATTAAAGCTAAAATTAGGGTGATTTTGGATAAAATATTCATTTTCATAAGATTAGTTTTTACTAATTTAAGCGGTTAAATTTAAATCTCAAAAAAATAATCAAAAAAAAAGCCATTCGTTAACGAATGGCTTTTTTTTTATATTAAAAGGTTAGTTTAAACTATTTTACTAATTTAACTTCTACTCTTCTATTTTTAGCTCTACCAGCTTTTGTTCTATTTGAAGCAATAGGATTTTCTTCTCCATATCCTTTAGCTGTTAAATTACTTTCAGAAACTCCTTTAGATACTAAGTAGTTTTTAACTGCATTTGCTCTATCATTTGTTAATTCTAAATTACGTTTAGCACTTCCTGTGCTATCAGCAAAACCAGAAATAGAGAACTTAGCCGTTGAATATTTTGTCATAATTGCAGCTGCTTGGTCTAATATCTGAGAAGTGTTATCATTGATATCGTACTTTCCTGAACTAAAATAAACTGTTTTAAATAACTCATTCAATTTAGCTACTTCTACTTGTGTAATTTCAGGACAACCATTATTTGAAGCAGGACCTGCTTGATCAACACATTTATCATCTTTATCTAATACGCCATCTCCATCTGTATCTGGCCAAGGGCACCCTTTATTTGCAGAAGGACCCGCAACTTTAGGACAAGCATCATCTTTATCAACAACACCATCTCCATCTGTGTCAGGGCAACCATTGTTTGCTTTAGAACCTTTTGCGTTTGGACATGCATCATCTTTATCAGCAATACCATCTCCATCAGCATCTGGACAACCATTTAATGTTGCTAAACCAGCAACGTTTGGACATGCATCTTTTGAATCAATAACACCATCGTTATCAGAATCAGGACAACCATTAAATTCTGCTAAACCAAATACTTCTGGACAAGCATCATCATTATCATAAACACCGTCTCCATCTGTATCAGTGCCTCCAAATTTAATAACTACACCAATTGAATGCTGGAAATGTTGTACAATATTACTATCAAAAGTGTGTTTGTATTTTGATTCAACGTTTAATCCTACATTTTTTGAGAACCAGATATTTACACCTAAGCCCCCATTAAATGTTCCTGTACCCATATCATCTAACCAAGTATAACCTCCGCCAACTGAAGCATAAGGATCAAACCAAGCTGTATTTCCAATTAAATTGTTTAAATCATATTTTAATGCTCCATCTGCACTATAATATGGCATTTCACTAACTTTGTTATCACCAACTTTTGTAATTCTATTTAAAGTTCCTGCAACTTCAAATGTAAATCCATCAGCTAAATATCTACTAACAGTTAATCTACTAACTGCAGATTGAATATTATAATGATCTGTTGCGTTTCCAAATTCATTAAACCAACTACCGTGACCTGGTATACCAGGATTTGTTGGATAAAAATCTACAACATTAGTTCCAACACCAATAGCCCAAGGATTATTTTTATCTTGTGCGTTTACATTGGTGAAACCTGTAATTAATAATAAAGCCAATATGGCTGCTTTTAAGTGTTTCATTTTTAAAAATTTAAATTTAATGTTCTTTCTTTATTCATAAAATTAGCGTTTCACGCATAACTTAACAACAAAAATACAAATTTATGTGGAAATATCGTGTTTTTTTTTAAGTTTCTATATTACTCCCAGTTTTTTTCCAATTTTTATAAAAGCATTTATGGCTTTATCTAAATGTTCTTTAGTGTGAGCTGCGGATAATTGAACTCTTATTCTCGCTTTTCCTTTTGGAACTACAGGATAAAAGAATCCAATCACATAAATCCCTTCTTCTAGCAACATGTTTGCCATTTCCTGAGATAATTTAGCGTCATAAAGCATAACAGGAACTATTGCAGAATCTCCTTTAACAATATCAAATCCGGCTTTTGTCATTCCTTCTTTAAAATAATTAGTATTCCATTCTAATTTATCTCGTAAAGTAGTATCATTTGAAAGTATTTCAAACACTTTTAAGGATCCTCCAACAATTGCAGGTGCCAATGAATTAGAAAATAAATAAGGTCTTGAACGTTGACGGAGCATTTCAATAATTTCTTTTTTACCAGTAGTATAACCTCCCATTGCCCCTCCAAGAGCCTTACCAAGTGTTCCAGTAATAATATCAACTCTTCCCATTGCATTTTTGAGCTCAATAGTTCCTCTACCTGTTTTGCCTATAAATCCAGCAGCGTGACACTCATCTACCATAACCATAGCATCATATTTATCTGCTAAATCACAAATTTCATCAAGTTTAGCAACTACACCATCCATAGAAAAAACACCATCGGTTACAATTATTTTAAAACGATGATTTTTATTATTTGCTTCAATTAGTTGCTCTTCTAAAGATTGCATATTATTGTTTTCATACCTGTACCTTGCGGCTTTACATAAGCGTACTCCATCAATAATTGATGCGTGGTTTAAAGCATCTGAAATAATAGCATCTTCTTGTGATAATAATGGTTCAAATACTCCTCCATTTGCATCAAAAGCAGCGGCATATAAAATAGTATCTTCTGTTTGATAAAATTCAGCTATTTTTTGCTCTAATTGTTTATGAATATCTTGTGTTCCACAAATAAATCGTACTGATGACATACCATATCCGTGAGTATCCATCGTTTTTTTAGCGGCTTCAATAATTTCTTCGTTATTAGACAACCCTAAATAATTATTGGCACAAAAGTTAATTACTTCTTCTCCAGTATTAATTTTAATTACTGCATCCTGTGATGATGTAATAATACGTTCTGATTTGTATAATCCTGAACTTTTAAGATTTTCTAGTTCTTTTTGAAGTTCTTGTTTTATGGTTCCGTACATAATTTTAAAGTTTTTACAAATTTAACTTAATTTATATTTCTTTAATTAAAATTTCGTCATTTATATATATCAATATTTTTTTTTGAACTTGGTAATTTAAATCCTCTAAAACTTGTGCGTAAGTATTAATTTGATGCTCATGTTTAACTTCGGGTTTACCTGTTTTGTAATCTAAAATAGTAACATTTTGATTATCAAATACTAACCTGTCTGGAATAACAATAGCATGTTCCTTTGTTAAAATTTCTTGCTCGGTAAAAACAGTTGCGTTTTGAGAAAAATATGGTGTTAATTTTTTATGAGTTATTACCTTATTTATAATTTCTAAAATTTTAATTTTTTCTTGTTGTGTTATTGTGCCATTAAACTTATAAGGCTCTATAGCATCATCTATATCATTTTGAGTTTTAATTTTAGATAGAATCTCATGAATTAAATTTCCATAAGTAATTGCTTCTCCTTTTTCCGTTCCCCATAAAACCGATGAATTAGCAACAATGGTGATATTTTGATTTTTCCATGAATTGGTTATAAATTTTTGCTGATTAATTCCTTTTTTACTAAGTTTTAAAGTATTTTGAATTCGTTTTGGGCTTCCAAAATTGTATGTGCTTTTTTCAGGTTCCCAAATATTTTCTTTCTTCAAAAAATTAATAAATAATCCTGAAGAATGTTTGGTATCTTCTTCTCCTTTAGAATTTATTTTTTTCTCTAAAACAACGTACAACTGCTCAACGGCTCTTGTTAATGCAACATAAATTAAATTAAAGTTATCTAATTCATTTTCTTCTCGTTTTTTATGGTACAATTCTTCTCCTTGTATACCAATATATTTTAGTGCATTACCATAGTTAATTAAAGTAGTTTTTAAAATAGAATCCTTATTATTCTTATACCAAACTTTTGAGTTTTTATCCGAATAAATATCTAAGTTATATGGATAAATAATTACAGGAAATTCTAGTCCTTTTGCTTTATGAATAGTCATAATTCTAACTGCATTTTCGGCTTCAGGAGCTACAATACTTAACGTATCTTTTTTTAATTCCCAGTAATCTAAAAAACTAGTTAAAGAAGCTTCATTTTTTTGAGTGAACTCAAAAACAACCTCTAAAAAAAACTGGATATATGAATTTGCATCATCTGTAAGATTAAAACTTCTAACAATGTATTCTACACTTTCGTAAAAAGGGTTTTGGTGAAATTCGTTTTTATTAAAATAAACGCCATATTTACTTAATTCTTTATAGAAATTATTAGCATCTAAATTCAGTAAACTAGTAATAAAATGATGTTTTTTTTCGGTACAATTAATATGTTCGTATAAAAAGTATAATAATTTTACTTTACTTGATTTATCGTCTTCATTATTTAAAAAGTTTAAGAGGTTAATAATGAATTTTATTTTTGGATGATTATTTAACAAAAGTGTTTCTGAAGACATAATTTCTACATTATTCTCCAACAAAAAGTCTGCAATTTCAACTCCAGGTTTTTTAGACCGAACTAAAACGCAAACTTCATTTTTACGAAACGAAGCATCTAAATTTTCAATAATTTTTAACACTTTTTTAGCGTAAACTAAATCTTTTTCTTCATCCTCTTTTTGTTTTTCAACAAAAGATATTTGCACAAAACCACCTATTTTTTCATTCTCTTCTTGTTGATTTCCTTCCGTGTATAATTTTTGAAAACTTTGATTATTTAAAAAGTTAGAAATATGCGTAAAAAAGCGATTATTAAACTTTATAATTTCATTATAACTTCGGTAGTTTACAGGTAAGTTTTTTATATTTTTATTTACTACAAACGGATTACTTGCTTTGTTTTCTTCATTAGAGGATAATTCTACAAATTGTTCTGCTTTTCCTCCTCGCCAACGATAAATTGCTTGTTTTGCATCGCCTACTAACATTAGTTTTCCTATTTCAGAATCTTCATTTTCAGAAGAAATTGCATTTTCAACTAACGGAATTAAATTTTGCCATTGCAAAACCGATGTATCCTGCATTTCGTCTATAAAATAATATCGATATTTTTCACCAATCCGTTCATAAATAAAAGGCGCAGGTTCATTTTTAATCGTATCATTTATTTTTTGATTGAATTCTGCGTTTAACAGTAAATTATTTTCTAATTTAATTTCTTGAAGCGCTTTATTTATATAATTCAAAACAGCCAAAGGAATTAAACTGTTTAGCAATAAATCGTTTAATGTTTTTTGTTGAAACAAAGTTTCGGACTGATTATACAATTCTAATAAAGTTGGAATACAGCTATCAATTGCATTTTTTATAAAATCTGATTTTGATTTTGCATAAAATACTTCATTTTCAATGTTTCGTTTTAAGGTACTTTGATCAAAAAATTTTGCTCTTTTAGGATTTGATGCTAATGCAGAAAAATGTTTAGGTATTTGAGTCCGATAAAAATCATTTTGTTCTATTCCTAATCCATTAATTATTTCTAATCCTTTACTACCAATTTCCAGTAATTTTTTTTCTATAAATATATTTTCCTTTTGAAGTTGGGCTTTAATTTTCTTAAAATCCTCCATTGACACACTTTCAATTAACTTTAAATTTTTAGCGTCATTTTCATTTAATATAATTTTAGAGAATTTTTTTAACTCATTAGAAATATCCCAAGCTTTATCATCTTCTAATTTTTGAATAGAATAACTTATTAATAAATCGGTTAATTTTGAATCTGTACCAATTTTTGAAATTACTAAATCAACGGCTTCATTAAGTAGACTTTCGGCATCCATTTCAACATCAAAATTAACAGGCAAATGTAAATCGTAAGCAAAAGTTCTAATTAATTTATGTGTAAAACTATCTATAGTTGTAATACTAAAAGCCGCATAATTTTGAAGAATTGCGTTTAAAATTGTTTTTGATCTTGTGGCTATAATATTGTCTTCTAAATTTAATTCAGAAGCAATAATTTTAAACATTTCATTTTGTTCTCCTTTTGAAAACGTATTTAAATTTTTTATTACACGTTCTTTCATTTCTCCAGCAGCTTTATTAGTAAATGTAACTGCTAGTATTTGCTGAAATTTAAATTTATTGGAAGAATTCAATAAAATTTTTAAATACTCCTTTACCAATGTAAAGGTTTTTCCACTACCTGCTGATGCGTTATAAACTTGAAAAGATGTTGTGTTTAACACGAATAATTTTTAATGCAAATTACTATTTTAAAAACAAAAAGCCGAACAAATGTTCGGCTTTTAAAATAAATATACTTTCTTAAATTTTATTAACTCGTTTTATAGCTTTGGAAAAATCCTCTAAGTCGTTATCATTCAAAATTAAGTTAATTGCTTCATCCACCACTTTTTCTACATTATTAACTGGAAAACCTAATCCTACAGCAATTTTACGCAATGTGCTTGCTTCCTTTTCTGAAACTTCTTCATCTGCGTAAATCATTTTTGCTAATAGGTATAATTGTTCAATTCTATCCTCATAACTATGCGGAGTAACCATGGAAAATTTAGAAGGATTTTCTAAAATTTCATCATATTTATCTTCTAAAATATGAAATCTTGTAGCTAATCTTTTTAGTAATTTTTGTTCGCTTTCTGTTATAACAGAATCCGCTAATGCTAATTTTACAACACTTGCAAAATACGCAATATTATTTTTTTGTCCGCCTTTTAAATTGTGGTCTGCAATTCCCATTTAGTTAATTTTAAATTTTGGATAAATTAACTAAATATTATTGATATTTAAAAAATTAATGATGAATTGGATTGGCTTTTTTTATTTCTTTTTTAAAATCTTCTAAATCTGGTTCCTTTAAAAAAAAGTTAATTGCTGCATTTCTAATTGTTATCACATTTTTGCTGTGAAATCCTAAACCAACAGCAATTCTATCCAATAAAGAAGTTTTATCAATAGTTGGGTTTCTATCTAAAAAAAGCATTCGGGTTAAATCATATAACCGTTCTAAACGTTCCTCATAACTTACTGGAGGATTAACTGGATATTTATTTGGGTTTTCTAAAATTTTATTAAACTCTTCTTTTTGAATTCCTAAACTACAAGATAATCGCTTTAATAAAGTAAGTTCTTTATCATCAATTTTATTATCAATTAATGCCAATTTAACTATTGCAGCAAAATGTCCAATATTTCGCTCGTGCAAACCTGTTGGGTATAAATCTGAAATAGACATAACATATAAATTATTGGTTCTCTATAAATTTACACAATTTTCAGCATTTTTTTCTACTATTTTGATAAAATACTACCTTTGGCAAAATTTTAGACTTTTTGAGCCGATCTGTTATTATTAAAATTTACGAACAAGTTGTTAAAAAAAAGCAATTAGTTCAACACTTATCGAAAGAAAATTACCACTTCCAAATTTCTAATTTGGTTGGATCTTCATTGTCTTTTATTATTTCAGAATCCTTTAAAACTACAAAAAAACCATTTTTAATTATTTTAAATGATAAGGAAGAAGCTGCATATTTTTTAAACGATTTAGAGCAGTTATTACCTGAAAAAGATGTGTTTTTTTATCCGGGTTCGTACCGAAGACCATATCAGGTTGAAGAAACAGATAACGCGAACGTTTTATTACGTGCTGAAGTTTTAAACAGAATTAATTCACGTAAAAGTCCGGCAATTATTATTACATATCCTGACGCACTTTTTGAACAAGTAGTTACAAAAGCCGAGTTAAATAGGAATACCTTAAAAATTGGTTTAAATGATCTTTTAACTTTAGATTTTGTTAACGAAGTACTTTTTGAATATAACTTTAACAAAGTTGATTTTGTTAGCGAACCTGGTGAATTTTCTGTTCGTGGTGGAATTATTGATGTTTTCTCATTTGCTAATGATGAACCTTTTAGAATTGAGTTTTTTGGAGACGAAGTGGAAAGCATTAGAACATTTGATGTTGAAACTCAATTATCCACTAACAAACTAAATAAAATTAGCATAATGCCAAATGTTGAAAACAAGGCATTAAAGGAAAAACGCGAAAGTTTTTTAAGTTATATTTCTTCTAAAACTGTCGTTTTCACAAAAAATATTGACTTTTTAGCAAACCGATTAGATTCTTTTTATAAAAAAGCCGAAGAAACTTATGCAAAATTAAATTCGGTTTTAAATCATGCAGAACCAAACGCACTTTTTTGTAGCGGAACTGTAATAAAAAATCAATTGCAAAATTTTACTTTGGTTGAAATTTCAAATAATCGTAAAGGTGAAATAAGCAGTGATTCTACATCAAATCAGGATTGGAATAAAATTGTTCCTTTTAATACAAAACCTCAACCTTCTTTTAATAAGAATTTTGAATTATTAATAAAAAATCTTCAAGAAAATACTGCAAACGGATTTACAAATTATTTGTTTTGCGATTCACAAAAACAAGCAGAACGTTTTCATGATATTTTTAATGATGTTGAAGAAGATGTGGCATATAAAACTATTGTATTTCCTATATATCAAGGATTTATTGATGTTGAAAATAAATTAGTTTGCTATACCGATCATCAAATATTTGAACGATATCATAAATTTCGTTTAAAAAATGGTTATGCAAAAAAACAAGCAATAACTTTAAAAGAACTCACCAGTTTAACTATTGGAGATTATGTTACGCATATAGATCATGGGATTGGAAAATTTGGAGGTTTACAAAAAATTGATGTAGATGGTAAAAAACAAGAAGCCATTAAACTGATTTATGGAGATAGAGATATTTTGTATATCAGCATTCATTCTCTTCATAAAATATCAAAATATAGTGGTAAAGATGGAAAACCTCCTAAATTATACAAACTAGGTTCTGGAGCTTGGAAAAAATTAAAACAAAAAACCAAATCTCGTATTAAACATATTGCATTTAATTTAATTGAATTATATGCAAAACGTAAAATGCAAAAAGGGTTTCAATACCATCCTGATAGTTATTTACAAAATGAGTTAGAAGCTAGTTTTATGTATCAAGACACTCCAGATCAATCTACAGCAACACAAGAAGTTAAAACAGATATGGAAAGTGAGCAGCCAATGGATAGACTAGTTTGTGGAGATGTTGGTTTTGGAAAAACTGAAATTGCTATTAGAGCCGCTTTTAAAGCAGTAGATAATGGCAAACAAGTTGCTATTTTAGTTCCAACAACTATTTTAGCTTTTCAACATTTTAAAACTTTTAGTGAGCGATTAAAAGATTTTCCTGTTACTGTAGATTATTTAAATCGATTTAGAACAGCTAAACAACGAAAAGGCGTTTTAGAAGGTTTAGAAAATGGTTCTATAGACATTGTAATTGGCACACATCAATTAACTAATGCTAGCATAAAATATAAAGATTTAGGTTTATTAATTGTAGACGAAGAACAAAAATTTGGAGTTGCTGTTAAAGACAAGCTAAAAACCATAAAGGAAAATGTAGATACCTTAACGTTAACTGCAACACCAATACCTAGAACTTTACAATTTTCATTAATGGCTGCCCGAGATTTATCCGTAATAAGTACACCACCGCCTAACCGTCATCCAGTAGAAAGTAATGTAATTAGATTTAATCAAGAAGTAATTAGAGATGCTATTCGTTACGAAATACAACGCGGCGGACAAGTGTTTTTTATTCATAATAGAATTGAAAACATAAAAGAAGTTGCTGGTTTATTACAAAGATTACTTCCTGATGCTAAAATAGGAATTGGACATGGACAAATGGATGGTAAAAAGTTAGAAAAATTAATGCTTTCTTTTATTAATAATGAGTTTGATGTATTAGTTTCAACAACTATTGTAGAAAGTGGATTAGATGTACCAAATGCCAATACTATTTTTATAAATAATGCCAATAATTTTGGGTTGTCCGATTTACATCAAATGCGTGGTAGAGTTGGTCGTTCAAACAAAAAAGCATTTTGTTATTTTATAACTCCTCCGTATCATAACATGACCGATGAAGCAAGAAAAAGAATTCAAGCAATTGAACTATTTACCGATTTAGGAAGTGGTATTAATATAGCAATGAAAGATTTAGAAATACGTGGCGCAGGAGATTTGTTAGGAGGTGAACAAAGTGGTTTTATTAATGATATTGGTTTTGAAACATATCAAAAAATATTAAGCGAAACTATAGAAGAACTCAAAGAAAATGAGTTTAAAGAATTGTATAAAAACAACGATAACAAACCAAAAGAGTTTGTTAAAGAAATTCAAATTGATACCGATTTCGAAATTCTTTTTCCTGATGATTATATTAATATTATTTCTGAAAGATTAAATTTATACAACCAATTATCTAATGTTAAAACAGAGGAAGAATTACAAAAATTTGAATTAGAATTAATAGATAGATTTGGTGAAATTCCTATACAAGTTGAAGATTTATTAAATAGCGTTCGCATAAAGTGGATTGCTAAAAATTTAGGTATTGAAAGACTAATTTTAAAACAATCTAAAATGATTGGTTATTTTATTGCAAATCAACAAAGTGAGTTTTACCAATCGCCAAAATTTAGCCAGATTTTACAATTTGTACAACAAAATAGCGCTATTTGCACTTTGAAAGAAAAAGAAACAAAAAACGGATTACGATTATTGCTTACTTTTAGCCATGTTAATTCTATAAATAAAGCACTAAACCTACTTCAAAGAATATAAAATTTGAAAAATCAGCATATAAAAAACCTTATTGAACTTAATATTGGCGTACTTTTTATTAGTACATCTGGTATTTTAGGACGATATATTTCAATGCCTCCTCCAATTACTATTTGGTTCAGATGTATTTTAGCTGCATTATTTTTAGGAATATTTATTTGGTATAGAAAAATAAATTTAAAAATTGCAAACAAAAAAGATTTTAAAACCATTGTTATAAGTGGACTACTTTTTGGAGTACATTGGGTTACGTATTTTTATGCGCTACAATTATCAAATGTTGCTATAGGAATGCTTTCTTTATTTACATATCCTGTAATTACTGCATTGCTTGAACCATTATTTTTTAAAACAAAACTTAATAATAAGCAGGTTTTTTTAGGAGTTATTGTACTTGCAGGAATTTATTTTTTAACTCCAGAATTTAACTTAGAAAACAATTATACTTTAGGTGTAATTTTTGGTTTAATTTCTTCTGTTTTTTATGCGTTAAGAAATATTTTATTAAAACAAAAAATTGATGCTTACAATGGCTCTATGTTGATGTTTTATCAAATGATAACGGTTACTTTAGTTTTATGGCCAGCATTCTTTATTTTTGATGCCTCTCCATCGGCTCATGATTGGGAATCATTATTAACCTTAGCTATTTTAACAACAGCAATTGGACATACTCTTTTTATAATGAGTTTCAAAAACTTCACAGTAAGTACGGCAAGTATTATGAGTAGTATTCAGCCTATTTATGGTATTTTGTTTGCAATTATATTTTTAAGCGAAATTCCTGCTTCAAAAACAGTAATTGGGGGAATTTTAATACTTTTAACGGTAGTTATTGAAAGTTTTCAAACCAAAAAATAAATTATAATGGAATTTTTTAGGATTATTAACAAACAGGTTTCCGAAACTATTATTCAAAATAGCATTACTCCTAAAACGTTAGAAAAATTTACAGATTCTATGTTTTTTATGGAAGCTAAAAATCATGATTTTATTGGCGGAACCATTTGGGGTGAGTTTTTAATAAGTTACTCCAAAATTAATGGTGGTGTTCGATTTACTTTAGTAAGTTGCCCTAATGCTTTATCTTGGACTATTACTACTGGATTTCCTCCTGAAAAAAATAAAATCGTGTTACACTGCACTATAAATCGAACGCAAAAACCAGCTGAATTTATTGAAGAAATTAATGATTTTTTAGAGGAATGGGAAACTGGATTGACTTCTCAATTTTAAAACTACTTAATAAATTCTGTTTTAAAATATTCGTTAATATCTATAACCATCATTCCAGCAGTTTTTGCAGCTTTCATTCCTAATATTCCATCTTCAAAAACGACACATTCCGTAGGATTTACTTGCATTAATTCTGCACATTTCAAAAAAGTTTCAGGATGAGGTTTTCCCTGTACAACATCATCTGAAGTAATTACAATATTAAAATACTGTTGCATATCAATTATTTCAAGAGTTTGTTTAGCTCCTTCTGTTGTGCTACCCGTACCTATTGCCATTGGTAATTTATTGTGAAATTCTCGTATTACATTGGCAACAACTTCAATTTCTTTTGTTTCACTAACTAATAAATTAAAATATTCATTTTTTATCTCACCAACTATTTCTGGATTCATTTTAGTGTTAAACAATTGGTTTAATTTATTTATAGTTGCAGTACGAGCCATTCCGGTCAAACTCATAAATAATTCTTCGTTAAAATCAATTCCGTAAGGCGAAACTGCTTTTCGCCAAGCCTTAAAATGATTAGGCATGGTGTTTGCAATTGTACCATCTAAATCAAAAATAAGTCCTTTTGCATTGGAAGGAATTGTTATCATACTCTAAATTTTAAGCTGCAAAAATAGGTATAATAACTAAATGGTTCGAAAATTAATATTACTATTAAATAGCTTCAAATAATTTTCCTGGTAATGGTTTTACAACACCTTTCATTTCTAAATTAAATAGAATGGTGGTGGCTTTATGAATTGGAACATTACAATTAATGGCAATACTATCTAATACTTCTTTGCCATTTTTTACTAAATAATCAACTACTTGTTGTTCTGTTTCATTTAACTCTACAAATAATTGTTTTTGAATTTCTTTTTTTGGCTTTTTTTCTAAATCCCAATTTAAAAATTCAATTAAATCTTGAGAGGAAGTTAGCATAGCAGCTTTATGCTGTTTTATTAAATTATTACAGCCCTTACTAAATTTATCAAAACTCCTACCAGGAACAGCAAAAACATCTCTGCTATATGAATTTGCAATATCTGCAGTAACCAGAGAGCCGCCTTTTTCAGCAGATTCAATTATTATAGTAGCATCAGAAATTCCTGCTACAATTCTATTTCGTTTTAAAAAGTTTTCTCTTAATGGTGTTTCATTATGCCAAAAATCAGTAATAAAACCACCATCATTTTCTACTTCAGTAACATATTTTTTATGAACTTTAGGATAAAAATCTTCAAATCCGTGAGCTAAAACTCCAATAGTTTGCAAATTATTTTTAATAGCTTCTTTATGTGCACAAATATCAACTCCATAAGCAAAACCGCTAATAATTATTGGATTGTATTCTTTTATTTCATTAATTAATTGCTCACAAAAACCTCTTCCGTAACTAGTTATTTTTCTAGTGCCAACAATACTTATAATAGGTTGTTTTTTTATGGATATATTTCCTCTTTTAAAAATTAAAATTGGACCATCAATACAATGTTTTAATTTATCAGGATAGTTTTCCTCTAAATAATAACTTGTTTTAATATTATTTTTTAGAATATAATTTAATTCTTTTTCCGCTTCTTTTAAATTATTTGAATCTGCTAAATGACGAATAGTGAAAGAACCTATTCCATTTATTTTTTCAAGTAATATTCGTTTTTCTTTAAATACATTCTTAGCAGTTCCACAATGAGAAATTAACTTTTTGGCATTAATATCACCAATTCCTTTTACGTGTTGTAGCGCCAACACATATAATAAATCTTCTTCTAGCATATTTACAATAAATTGATTGTCAATATATAAAATTATTGTTAATAAAAAATACCGTTAATCTTATATTTAGCATCTATTTTTTTTATATTTGTTTTGATGACTTTAGCAAAATACATAAGCGATTTATTATACCGATATGAATGTGTAATTGTACCAAATTTTGGTGGATTTGTAGCAAACAAAGTTTCTGCTAAAATAAACCATTATACACATACGTTTTACGCGCCAACTAAGCAACTAACTTTTAATGCCCATTTAAAAAATAATGATGGGTTATTAGCAAATTACGTAGCAAGTGCAAAAAACATATCGTATGTAAATGCTGTAAATTATATTGCAGATGAAGTTGCTAAATGGCAAAACACACTAAATAAGGAAGAACTTGATATAGAAAATATTGGAACCTTACATAGAAATGAAGAAGGTGCTATTATTTTTGATCCTGTTTATAATGTTAACTATTTAACTTCTTCTTTTGGTTTAGATACTTATGTATCTCCTGCTATTAAGCGAATTTCTGAAAATGAAAAAGAAGCTATCTCTACCCCTGTTATTCCAATTCACAGAGCTGAAAACCATAAAGAAAAAACACCTGTATTTATAAAATATGCTGCAGCTGCAGTAATAGTTTTTGCTTTAGGAACTGTAGGATGGAAACAATATCAAAATTTCACTTATAACAATTTAGTAGCGCAATCTGAACTACAACAACAAAAAGTAGATAAAACTATACAAGAAGCTACTTTTGTAATTGATAATCCTTTACCTGCAATTACTTTAAATGTTGCCAAAAAAACGCAAAATTATCATATTATTGCTGGCGCATTTAGAGAACCTGCTAATGCAAATAAAAAATTGCAACAATTACTTAAAAAAGGCTTTAACGCAAAAATTCTAGGAATTAATAAATGGAATTTAACACAAGTAGCTTACGAAAGTTTTGATACCAAAAGAAACGCTATTAATAAGCTAAATGTTATTAAAAAAACTGAAAATAAAGACGCCTGGTTATTAATTAAAGAATATTAAGGCGCTACTTCTTCTTTTATTTACCTTTGCAAAAAAACATCTTATGGTAAAAACTCCTAAAGAATCGCTTACAACTATAACCGATATTGTATTACCTGGCGAATCTAATCCTTTAAATAATTTATTTGGTGGTGAATTATTAGCTAGAATGGACAGAGCTTGTAGCATTGCCGCTCAACGCCATTCAAGAAGAATTGTTGTTACAGCTTCTGTTAATCATGTAGCTTTTAACAAAGCTGTACCTGTTGGAAGTGTAATTACTATTGAAGCAAAAGTTTCCAGAGCATTTAAATCATCTATGGAAATTTATGTTGATGTTTGGATTGAAGATAGAGAATCGCAAGAACGCACAAAAGCAAATGAAGGCATTTATACATTTGTAGCTGTAGACACCACAGGAACTCCAGTTCAAGTACCACAAGTACGTCCTGAAACAGATTTAGAAAAAGAACGTTTTGAAGGTGCTTTACGAAGAAAACAATTAAGTCTAATTCTTTCTGGAAAAATGGATCCAAAAAATGCTACCGAATTAAAAGCATTATTTGGGAATTAATCTACATCCTATAAATCCAGTTAGACGGGTTTTGAGTTTTGGTATTTTTAGAAAGTAAGAATCCTAGAATGGTTTTTCCAGTAATTTTATCTGTAAAAATAGTTCCTAGTTTTTGCTTAGTTTTTACATCATCACCTGGGCTAACTAATACGTTTTCTAAGTTTTTATAAACCGTAATATAATTTCCGTGTTGTATTAAAACTGCCTTTTTATTACCAGTCATTACTTGAACAGCTAATACTTTTCCTTCAAAAACTGCACGGGCAACACTACCTTTTTCTGTTGTAATTCTGACTCCATTACTTTGAATGGTTGCAGTTTTAACTATTGGATGAGGTTGTTTTCCGTAATAAGTAGACACGTATCCTCTTTCAACTGGCCAAGGCAATTTTCCTTTATTTAACTCAAATTTTGAGGCTAACGCTTTGGCTTCGGCAGTTAAGGTAAACTCTGTTGCCGATTTTTCTTTTCCAGATTTTTTATTGGATGCTGCAATAGCATCACTAATAATTTTATTAATTTGATTGTTTATTCTTCGTTCTTCTTTTTGAAATTGTTGAATTTGCCTTTTGTATTTGTTTTCTTTCTTTTTAACCTGAGCTAATAAATTTATTTGTTCTTTTTGCTCTTTTTCTATAATAATTTGCTCTTCTTTTTTACTATTTAATAACGTTAATTTTTGTTCTTTTTTAAGCTTTAAGGTGTCATTAAGTTGTTGAATTTCTATAGTTTTCTTCTGAATAATTTCTCCTTGTTGTTTTCTGTAATTAGCATACTGTTTCATATATTGAAACCTTTTGTATGCCTGAAAAAAATTATCGGAAGATAGCAAAAACATTAATCTACTATTCTGTGATTTACTTTTATAGGATCTATAAATCATATTACCATAATCCTTTTTAAGCGCTTCTAATTCTCTCGTATTTTTGTTAATTTCAAGCTGATTTAAGTAAATTTCATTACCTAATTCATTTGCTTCACTATTTATAGCGTTTATTAAATTTTTTCGTGTTTTAATTTTATCATTTAAATCTTTTACATCATTCAATAAGTTTTTTTTCTTTCTTTTATTATTAGAAAGTAATGCATTTATATAAACTTTATCTTTTTGCAATTGAATTCTCCTAGCCTCTAAAACTTTTCTTTTAGACTTTTGAGCAAAACTAAAAGTACCTGAAAGTAGTATAACAAAAAGAAGTATATATTTTAAATATAATCGCATTATGGTAACTTAATTTTTTTGTATCCTTTAGGTATTTTAAACGGAAATCTTAAGCTTTTATTAAATACTACTTGGCTATAATTCATAAAAAGGGAAAACTTTTTTTGTCCGTCATTTGCCATTATATTAATTGCAGATGGAAATTGCTCTCCTTCAATATTATTATAACTTGGATACGTAATTGATGCTTTTTGATCTTTGCCTAAATTACGAATTTCTTGCTTATTTAACTTAAAATTATCCGGATTTAATAAAAACAAAATAGTATAAAAATCTTTGTTCTTTTTGGAAGAAAGCTGGTATTTATTATCAACTACTCTAGAAATATATTTCCCTCTTTTTAAATTTAATACCGCTTGGCCTAATAAAACATTTTGAAGCTCTTTAAAATCTAATTTTTTACCAATATCTTTTGTTAGTGATGCTAAACTTCCTTCAAAATAGACTTTATTAATTTTTTCATAATACCTAACTTTAAATGGTGTTATAATTATTTTAGCTATTGGTATTCCAAGCTTGGTGGCGCTCATCCAAATAGTTTTGTCTTTTTCTAATCGTAACTTTATAATTATTGAAGTATTTATTTTATTACTATTGTATTTAGCTTTTAATCTTGCTGATACCGTTTTTTGATGAAATTTATTGGTTTCGTAATTATGAATAATACTTTTTGCAGAAAGAACAGCTGTTCTTTTTGCAGACTTACTTATAATTTGCTTTGTTTTACAAGAGGATAAAATTATTAAAAGTAAAGTGGCTATTAAATATGTTTTCTTCATCTATTCTTTTCTTAAAACCGATGCTTTTTGTTTATATTTTTGGGCTTCTTTAGGTTGATTTATTGCGGTATAACACGTTACTAACATGTCATAAAATTTAATTTTTAACGGCGGATTATCTATAACAAAATCAATGCCAATTATTAATACTGCCACTGCTTCATTATATTTTTTTAAATTAGTTAATGCTAATCCGTTAGCGTAATACAAAAAAGGTTGAGTAGGAAATAAATCAAGTTCGCTTTTAGTTATGGAAAATAATGTTTCATTTTGATTGTTTTCAATATAACTATTTATAATTTTTACCAATGTTTTATAGTTCTTAGTTTGGTTATAATTATTTATTAAACTATTTAAACTTGAGTTCTCTCCTTCTATTTTATCTGTATTTTGTTTTAAAGTTAAAGGTTGAGTTTTACTTTTTAAGTACCTTTCTAAACCTTTAGTTTTAGAATTAGATAATGCCTTGTTTTCTATTTCAATTATAAGTTTATTAGCTTCGTCAAAGTTTTTATTTAGTATGTACAATAAAACTAAATCGTTACTTAAACTTGGTTGCAACTTTACAATTTTTTTCTGAATTTTAATAGCTTTCTCAAAATTTTGATTCGCTTTAAAAATAGCAACTTCTTGTAGTAGTAAATAAATATTTGAAGGTTTTTTATAAAGTGCTTTTTTAATAAATATTTCCGATTCGTAGTATTTTTTTAAAAGAAAGTAATTTTTAGAAAGTTCAAATTGAACCGCTGTGTTACTAGTATCTATTTGGTAACATTTTTCTAAACTTTCAATAGCTTTAGGATAATTTTTTATCGCTTTTTGTTTTAAAGCTTCAAAAAAACTAGTTTGAAATGCCTGATTATTTTCTTCAGTCAACTTCGTATTTTGAGCAAATAATCCTCCAATATTTAGCACTAAAAAACCAAGAATAATAGTATGTAAATAATTGCTTTTCATATAAGGTGGCAATATACAACTTATGCTATTAAATTCCTTTAGGTATTGCTTCAATTAATTTTTTAGTATAATTAGATTTTGGATTTTTATAAACTGCATCTGCATCTCCTATTTCTTCTATTTTGCCTTGATTCATAACCACTAATTGGTCGGACATATATTTAACAACTGCTAAATCATGGGAGATAAAAATATAGGTGAATCCAAATTCTTCTTTTAAAGAATTTAATAAATTTAAAACTTGCGCCTGAACAGAAACATCTAATGCCGAAACCGATTCGTCACAAATAATTAATTTAGGACGTAATGCAATAGTTCTGGCAATTCCTATACGTTGTCGTTGTCCTCCTGAAAACTCATGCGGATATTTATAAAAATGTTCCTCACTTAAACCTACTTTTTGTAAAATTTGTAAAGCTTCTTCTTTACATTCCTTATTATTTTTAAAATTACCATGAACTTTCATAGGTTCCATAATTGCTTTTCCTACGGGAATTCTTGGATTTAAACTTGAAAATGGATCTTGAAAAATTATTTGAACTTCTTTTCTTAGCGCTTTCAGTTTAATTTTAGATAAAGCAGTTATGTCATTTTGTTTATAAAAAATAGTCCCTTTGGTCGCTTTTTCAAGATGCAAAATAGTTCGTCCTAAGGTAGTTTTACCACAACCAGATTCGCCAACCAAACCTAATGTTTCCCCTTCATAAACATTAAAAGTAACACCATCCACCGCTTTTACAATATTATTTTTTTTAAATAAAAATTGTTTTTCTGTATTAAAATAAGTAGCAATATTTTTTATTTCTAATAATGGTTTTTGGTTATAAATTTTTTGATGAAATTCTTCTCTCTCTATGGCTGAATACTCATCCATTTGTATATTTTCACTCATAAAATCGACAACTGTTGGCAATTTTTTAAGTCTTTTTGTTAAACTTGGTTTAGAGTTTATAAGCGCTTTTGTATAATTATGTGAAGGGTTTTTAAAAATTTCCTTAGCGTTACCTTGTTCCACAATTTCGCCTTTATACATTACCAAAACATCATCTGCAATTTCCGAAACCAAACTTAAGTCATGACTAATAAAAACAATACTCATTTGGGTTTCTTGTTGCAGTTCTTTTAACAATGCTATTATTTCTTTTTGAACCGTAACATCTAATGCTGTAGTAGGCTCATCAGCTATTAAAATAGTAGGCTTACAAGCAATAGCCATAGCTATCATTACGCGTTGTTGTTGTCCGCCTGAAATTTGATGTGGATACTGATTAAAAATTTCATTAGCACGTGGTAATTTTACTTTATTAAAAAGCTCTATCACTTCCTTTTTAGCATTTCTATCAGATATTTTTTTATGCTTTTTTAAAATTTCAACAACCTGAAAACCACAAGTTAAACTAGGATTTAAAGAGCTCATTGGCTCCTGAAAAATCATGGATATTTGATTTCCTCGTATTTTTTGAAAATCTTTTTCAGTTATTTCTGCTAAATTTTGTTTATCAAAAATAATAGTTCCGTTAAAAACCGCTTTTTTAGTAAGCAAATTTAAAACTGCTAAAAAAGTAACCGACTTTCCACTTCCTGATTCCCCAACAACACCAAGTATTTGTTGCTTGTTTAATTCAAATGAAATATCATTAACCACATTATCAGATTCAAATGCAATACTTAAATTTTTTATGCTAAGAATAGCTTCCATCATTCAAAAATAATCATTTAAACGTAATTGTATATTTTTAAAACAAATGGTCTTTTTTTTATGATAAAACGCGTGTTTTTAATAATAAATGGTTATTTATTTATTTTTTTAACAAATTTTTTATATGTTTGAACCTGATTTAACAAATTTTCAATCAAACCTTTAAAATTTACTTAATATGAAACAAAACTACATTTCAAAAAAATTGTTATTGCTTTTTTTCATCTTTCCCTTATTTATAGGGCATATTAATGCTCAAGAGAAAGAACAAAAAAACAATGCAAAGCCTAATCATTTAAAGAAAAAAATTGATAAAGTTTACAAAACTGATCAAAAGCAACTGTTATTTAAAGAACAATTAAATCTTAAACCTAAAGACAAATTAATTTTTGCTAAAAGTGAAAAAGATAAATTAGGATTTACACACGAAAAATATCAACAATTCTATAATAATGTTAAAGTTGATTTTGCTAAGCCTACATTACACATAAAAAATGGAGAAATAAAATC
This sequence comes from Lutibacter sp., assembly GCF_033723435.1. Taxonomy (GTDB): domain Bacteria; phylum Bacteroidota; class Bacteroidia; order Flavobacteriales; family Flavobacteriaceae; genus Lutibacter. The sequence goes on from NZ_JAWVXC010000007.1 coordinate 120,309, forward strand.
TCTTTCAGGCGAATTTTATGAAATTAAAGACTTAAAAACCACTCCTAAACTTTCAAAAAGCATAGCATTTCAAAAAGCTATTTCAAATATAGGAGCAAAATCCTATTTATGGGAAAATCCTAAAAATGCCGAGGTTATAAATTATTCTAAACCTCAAGGAGAACTTGTAATATTACCTGGTTATATTATTAATAAAAAAGAAAATAAATTAGCCTATAAATTTGACATTTATGCAACTAATCCTATAAGTAGAGGTTATGTTTATGTAGACGCTCAAAATGGTGAAATATTACTCTATAATGCAATTATTAAACATGCAGACAAACTTGCAAATGCTAATTTGGATGAGCCTCATACAAATAAAACCACAAAAAGTGCAGATAAAATATTAGTAGCTGGTAATGCAGCAACTAGATATAGTGGAACTAGAAGTATTGAAACTACCTTAAGCGGAGGTTCCTATATTATGAGTGATAATACCAGAGGTAATGGTATTAATACATATGATTTAAATACAGGAACTAACTATAATGCCGCAGTTAATTTTTCAGATAATGATAATAATTGGACTTCCACAGAGTGGGATAATACCGCTAAAGATAATGGAGCATTAGATGCTCATTGGGGAGCTGAAATGACTTACGATTATTGGCTTAACAAACATGGAAGAAACAGCTTTGATAATGCAGGAGCAGCTATTAATAGTTACGTTCACTATGATGTTGCATACGATAATGCTTTTTGGGATGGATCTAGAATGACTTATGGTGATGGTAGTTCTGACGGAACTGTTGGTAACGGTTATTTTGATATTCTTACCTCATTAGATGTTGCTGCTCACGAAATTGGTCATGCAGTTTGTACAAACACTGCTAATTTAGCTTATCAAAAAGAATCTGGAGCAATGAATGAAGCTTTTTCAGATATTTGGGCCGCGGCTGTAGAATATTATGCAGCTCCTGAAAAATCTACTTGGTTAATTGGTGAAGATATTGAAAGAAGAACAACAAGCGCTTCTTTAAGATCCATGAGTGACCCTAAAGCTGAAGGTCAACCAGATACTTATGGAGGAACTAATTGGGTTAGTGTAAATTGTACTCCAACACAAACTAATGATTATTGTGGTGTACATACTAATTCTGGAGTTTTAAACCACTGGTTTTACATTTTATCTGTTGGTAAATCTGGAACAAATGATATTGGTAGCACGTACTCAGTTACTGGTATAGGAATTGACAAAGCTGCTCAAATAGCGTTTAGATTAGAAAGTGTTTACTTATCCGCAAACTCAACTTATGCAGATGCAAGAACTTCAGGTATTCAATCTGCAGAAGACTTATATGGTGTTGGTTCTCCTGAGGCAATTGCAACTACAGATGCTTTTTATGCTGTAGGTATTGGGAAAAAATATGGCGATACATCTATCACTTATTGTACTTCTCAAGGAAATACAGTAACCGATGAATATATTGGTAGAGTACAATTAGGAACTATAGATAATACTTCTGGTTCTGGAAATGGATATAGTGATCATACTTCTATATCAACAGATTTAAATAAAGGAGATGTTGCAACAATAACTATTACGCCTACTTGGACTGGTACTGTTTATAGTGAAGGTTATAGTGTTTGGATTGATTTTAATCATAATGGTGATTTTGGTGATGCTGGAGAGCAAGTTTTCTCAAAGGCAGCTTCCAAAACTACTCCAGTAAGTGGAAGTTTTACGGTTCCTGCAACAGCAGTAACTGGATCTACAACTATGCGTGTTTCTATGAAATATAATGGAGTTCCTACTGCTTGTGAAACTTTTTCTTATGGCGAAGTTGAAGATTATACTGTTGTTTTAATAGATGCTACTCCAGATACACAAGCGCCAACTGCTGCAACTTTAACTGCAAATAATATTACTCAAACTACTGTAGATTTATCTTGGAGTGGAGCAACTGATAATGTTGGAGTTACTGGTTATGATGTATATCAAGGTGCTAGTTTACTAACTTCTACTACTGGAACTACCTATCAAGTTACTGGTTTAAACGCAGGAACTTCCTATAATTTTACTGTTAAAGCTAAAGATGCGGCAGGAAATATATCTGTTGCTAGTAATACGGCATCAATAACAACCATTGCTCCAGATACACAAGCGCCAACTGCGCCAACTTTAACTGCTAGTACAATAACTAATAGTAGTGTGAATTTATCTTGGAGTGGAGCAACAGACAATGTTGGAGTTACTGGTTATGATGTATATCAAGGAGCAAGTTTAGTAACTTCTACTACTGGAACTACCTATCAAGTTACTGGTTTAAACGCAGGAACTTCCTATAATTTTACTGTTAAAGCAAAAGATGCAGCAGGAAATATATCTGTTGCTAGTAATGCAGTAAATGTAACTACTTCAAATAACCAAGTTACTTATTGTGCATCTAAAGGAAGTAATTCTTCTTATGAATGGATTGACTATGTTTCTTTTGGAGGAATGACAAACAGTACAGGAAATAACGGAGGTTATGCCGATTACACTTCACTTACCGCTAATGTGGTTACAGGTAGTTCTAATCAGTTATTAATAAGCGCTGGATTTAGTGGTACTTCTTATACTGAATACTGGGCTATTTGGATAGATTACAACCAAGATGGTACTTTTGCAGATACAGAAAAAATAGCTTCAGGTTCTTCTTCTAGCTCAACAAACTTATCCGCAACAGTTACCATACCAACTAGTGCTCTATTAGGACAAACTAGAATGCGTGTTTCTATGAAATATAATTCTGCTCAAACTGCTTGTGAAACTTTTTCTTATGGAGAAGTTGAAGATTACACTGTAAACATAAGCAATACTCCTTTAGCGTTTAATAATACTTCTGTTGCGTTTGTTCCTTCTGATAAATTAGGATACGAAACAGAACCAGACTTGAAAGTCTATCCAAATCCAACAAAAGCTTATGTTCAGGTTAAATTGAATAAAAGCCAAAATATAAGCTATAAAATTACGAATAGACTTGGTCAAGTAATAAAAACCGGAAAAGGATCAAGAGATAACATCAACGTTTCTGATTTAAAACCTGATGTTTATTTCTTAGAAGTTAATGATGGTCAAAAATTAATTACAACCAAATTTATTAAACAATAAATTTCAATATCATTTCACTTTAAAACTCGGGAAAATTTTCCCGAGTTTTTTTATGTAGTTTTGTGTAAAATTTTAACAGCATATGAATTACGTTTCCGTTGAAAATATTTCAAAATCTTATGGAGAATTAACGCTTTTTAGCGATATTTCTTTTGGCATAAATAAAGAGCAAAAAATTGCATTTATTGCAAAAAACGGAACAGGTAAAACTTCTATGCTAAATATTATTGCTGGTTTAGACACACCTGATACTGGCCAAGTAATTGTTAGAAAAGGATTGAAAATTGCATATTTATCGCAAGAAGATGATTTAAACAGTAATTTAACTATTGAAGAAAGCATATTTGATTCTGACAATCCAACTTTAAAAATAATTGAGACTTATGAAAAAGCATTAAAAAATCCATCTAATGAAAGAGAATATCAGGCTGCGTTTGAGAAAATGGAGCAACATAATGCTTGGGATTTTGAAACTCAGTATAAACAAATATTATTTAAATTAAAACTTGAAGATTTATCACAAACCATTAGTTCTTTATCTGGGGGACAACGAAAAAGACTTGCTTTAGCAATTGTTTTAATTCATAAACCTGATTTATTAATTTTAGATGAACCTACAAATCATTTAGATTTAGAAATGATTGAATGGTTGGAAAGCTATTTTAAAAAGGAAAAAATTACCTTATTTATGGTAACTCATGATCGCTATTTTTTAGAGCGAGTTTGTAATGAAATTATAGAGTTAGATCAAGGTAATTTATATTCTTACAAAGGAAATTATAGTTATTTTTTACAAAAAAAAGAAGAACGTTTAGCTGTAGAACAAGCAAGTGTTGATAAAGCTAAAAACTTATTTAAAAAAGAATTAGATTGGATGAGAAGACAGCCAAAAGCTAGAACCACCAAATCCAAATCTAGAATTGATGATTTTTATGTTATAAAAGAAGAAGCACATAAAAGAAGAAGCAATCATAAAATTCAACTAGAAATTAATATGGAACGCATGGGTTCTAAAATATTAGAACTTCATAATATTTCTAAATCTTTTGAAGAAACAAAAATTTTAGATCAATTTAACTACGTTTTTAAACGAGGAGAACGAATTGGAATTATCGGGAAGAACGGAAGTGGAAAGTCTACTTTTTTAAATATCATTACACAAAATTTACCTGTAGATGCTGGAAAAGTTGTTGTTGGTGAAACTATTAAATTTGGATATTACACACAAGATGGCATTGAAATAAAACCTCAACAAAAAGTAATTGAAGTTATTAAAGAATATGGCGAGTATATTCCGCTAACTAAAGGCAGAAAAATTTCTGCAGGACAATTATTAGAACGTTTTATGTTTAGCAGAAAACGTCAATATGATTTTGTTGAAAAACTTAGTGGAGGCGAAAAAAAGCGTCTATATTTATGTACTGTTTTAATTCAAAATCCTAATTTTTTAATTTTAGATGAGCCAACTAACGATTTAGATATTGTTACTTTAAATGTATTAGAAAACTTTTTATTAGACTTTCCAGGTTGTCTTTTAGTAGTTTCCCATGATCGCTATTTTATGGATAAAATTGTAGATCATTTATTTGTATTTAAAGGAAACGGTGAAGTTGAAGATTTTCCAGGAAACTATACAGATTACAGAGTTTATGAAGATTCAAATCCGAAAATTGAACCTGCAACAACTAAAAAAAATATAGTAAAAGAAAAAACTTCAAACAAAGCAAAACTATCATACAACGAACAACGAGAATTTGAAAAAATAGAAAAAGAAATAAATACTTTAGAAACTCAAAAAGCAATTATTGAAAACTTGTTTGCAACCAATGCAATAGCCAATGAAGATATCAATAAAAAATCTATTGAGTTGCAAGAAATTATCACTAAAATTTCAGAAAAAGAAGAACGCTGGTTTGAACTTTCCTCTAAATTAGAAAGTTAAACGTGCATTATTTGAATATCTTCTAATAAAGCTTCATTATTAAACCTCAACAATAATTGAGCAACGGCAATAACATCTTTTTCGCAATAGGTAACAATTCTATCTATATTCTTTTCTTTGTAATAAACAGCCGCAACTTCGCTTCCATTAATATCATCTTTAGGAGATGTAATTCCTAAAATATGTGTTAATAATTTTAAAGATGTAAAATGTTTATAATCGCCAAATTTCCATAATTCCATAGTATCTAAATGTGCTATTTCCCATGGTTTTTTACCAAATAAATTTAATTTTTCTGGCAATTTTATTTGATTAATTATCATTCTGCGCGCTATATAAGGAAAATCAAATTCTTTACCGTTATGAGCACATAATAAGTGATATGGCTTATTATAATGAGTGTCTAATAAATTTTTGAAATCGATTAAAATTTTAGCTTCATCACCATAAAAAGAAGTAACCCTAAACACTCTGTTATTCGTGTTAAAATTGGTGAAAAATCCAACAGAAATACAAATAATTTTACCGAATTCTGCCCAAATACCAGCACGTTCATAAAATTCATTTGGTGTTATTTCTTCTTTTCGTTGGTATTGGGTTTTTAAAGCAAATAGTTCTTGTTTAGTTTCCGATAAATCTTCAAAATCCTCTACTTCAGGAACGGTTTCAATATCTAAAAACAATATGTTTTCAAAGTTTATTTTGGTATTCATAGTTTTTTAGATAAATATAATAAAAAAAGCATCTCAAAATTGAGATGCTTTTTAAAAATATTAAATATTAAATTAGTTTACTATTAATTTTCTAGTAGCTATTTTATCCTCTTCTTTAACGCGTAATAAATAAATTCCTCGGTTTAAATTAGAAACATCAATAGTTTCGTTTGCTTTAACCGTTTTACTGTACACTTGTTTTCCAATCATAGAATAAATTTCCACTTGTTTATTAGCTCCGTTATTAGAGGTAATAACAAATTTACCATTGCTTACCGGATTCGGATACATTGCAAAACCTGCTATTTGGTTTTTTACAATTCCTAAAGTAAAATCATTAACAGCCCCTGGTGTTCCTTTATCTCCTGCTCCAAATGTTGTTACAGCTACCCCCCAATTTGAGCCAGTATCGTTATCTGTAGCATTGTATTTGTCTGTCGCTAACTCCATACTAGCCCCATTTGGGTCAGGAAAATTTGGACCTCCATCCCAATCAACCTCATCAATGGTTGTTCCAACTGTATCCACTAATAATAACTCATCAGCTCCATTCGCTAATGTAATACCTGAATAAACATAATTTACAGTAACTCCGCCATTTGTTCCTGAATCACCATTTATCCCTAAAATAGCATATCCATTAGCTGGAACTATTAGCGATGATGAGATTGTATGAGAATCACTACCTAAATCTTTAATAATCCATCCATTCATATCAATTGGAGAAGCCGTAGTGTTATACACTTCAAAATATTCTCCATTGGAATCCAACACGGCACTAGGATTCTGCATGATTTCTGTAATAATTATATCTCCTACATTAACTTGTCCAAAGCTCATAGAAGTTATAAAAAAAGTAATAAATAAAAAGTAAAGTTTTTTCATAGAAAATATTTTTATATTAATATACTATCAAAATTATCAAATAAAAACCACAAAAATTGAGGCCTAACGTTAATTTTGTTAAAATATTGTGTTTAATTAACAAACGGTAAAGAACCTTTAATAAAGTGTAAGTTTAAAGTTATGTAATTGTTATTTATTTAAGTAATATGCAGTTATAACTTTGTTTTAGCAATTATTGATTACTTTTGAATATTATAATATTTTATATGAAAAATTCTGAAGTTAAAATACTATTAGTGGATGACGAACCTGATATTTTAGAAATTGTAGGTTATAATTTGAAAAATGAAGGTTATCAAATATTTACAGCTAAAAACGGAATTGAAGCTGTTAAAATTGCAAAAAAAATTACTCCACATTTAATTATTTTAGACATTATGATGCCAGAAATGGACGGTATTGATGCTTGTGAAAAAATTAGAAGTACCAAGGGATTAGAAAATGTATTAATTACATTTTTTACTGCTCGTGGCGAAGATTACTCTCAGGTAGCTGGTTATAATGTTGGCGCTGATGATTACATTACTAAACCTATTAAACCAAAAGTATTAGTAAGTAAAATTAAAGCTTTGCTTAGAAGAATTAAAATTGAAAAAACAACAGAGTCTAATGAAAAAGTAAGTATAGGAAATATTATTATTGATAGAGAGGAATATGTTGTAATAAAAAATGGAGAAAAACTCACCTTGCCTAGAAAAGAATTTGAACTTTTTTCGCTTTTAGCTTCAAAACCTGGGAAAGTATTTAAACGTGACGATATTTTAGATAAAGTTTGGGGAAATGAAGTGGTTGTTGGTGGAAGAACTATTGATGTACATATTCGTAAATTAAGAGAAAAAATAGGCGATAAAAATTTTAAAACCGTAAAAGGTGTCGGCTATAAATTTATAATTAATGAAGATTAAAAAAACATACGCATTTGCTTTTTGGACCTCTTTATACTTGACCATATTTTCAATAATCTTATATTATATTATTGATTTTTTATTATTAAAAACACCTTTAAACCTAAAGTTTTTGGTGCTTTTTTTTGTTATATTTTTCATTTCTGTATTCGTTGTTATTCAATATCGTTTAGAAAAATTTATATACCAGCGTATAAAAAAAATATATAATGAAGTTTCTATTTTAGACGCTTCAGATGTAAATAAAACTCCTATCACTTCAGATATGGATTCGCTTTCAAGAGATGTAGAAAAATTTGCCGAAAACAAACAAGCACAAATTAAACGTTTAAACCTTAGAGAAAATTACAGAAAAGAATTTTTAGGAAATGTTTCTCATGAACTTAAAACACCTTTATTTACGGTTCAAGGTTATTTATTAACGCTTGCAGATGGCGCTTTAAACGACAAATTAATTAGAGAAAAATATATTCAAAGAGCAAATAAAGGTGTAGAGCGTTTAATTGCTATTGTTAAAGATTTAGATTTAATTTCAAAGTTAGAATCTTCAGATTTAACTTTAAATAAGCAGCCTTTTAATATTATTGAATTAATACAAGAAGTTTTTGAACTGCTTGAAATGAAAGCTAAAAAACGTGATATTGTATTGCGTTTTGATAAAAATTATGAGTATCCTGTTATGGTTATTGGAGATATAGAACGTATAGAACAAGTTTTAACTAACCTGCTGGTAAACTCTATTAAATATGGAAAACTAAACGGAGCAACCATTGTTTCCATAGAAAATTATAATCAAAATAAGGTGTTAGTTAAAGTAGCTGATAATGGAGAAGGTATTGAAAAACGACATCAAGAAAGGTTATTTGAACGCTTTTATCGCGTAGATAAAAGTAGATCTAGAGAACAAGGAGGTTCTGGATTAGGATTATCTATTGTAAAACATATTGTTGAAGCTCATGATGAATCTATATTTGTAAAAAGCGACTATAAAAAAGGTTCTGAATTTTCATTTACTTTGGAAAAGGTAGAAAAGATCTAAAGGAAATGACTCTGTATATTTCTTAAATTTCCCTTTAGCTTCAAAATTTTTAATATCCTCAAATTTAAAATCATCTTGTGTAAAAAAAGGAATTTTATATTCTAAAAATAGATGTTTTGCTAAATATTCCTGCTCAAATTGTTTAGGTGTTGGCACAAACAAAACGTTAGCGTTTAAAACTGCCAAATCCATTATAGTAGAATAGCCCGAACGCGCAATAACTAAAGTACTTTGCAATATTGCTTTTTCTAATTCATTCGCTAACAAGTAATTAACAACAGTAAAATTAGAAGGCGTTTTAATTTTAGATTCATTTAATATTCCTCTAACCAATAAAACGTTTCCTTTAAAATTGGAGAGCTCTTTTATTAACTTATTTTCAAACAAAGTTCTTTGAGGTTCAACGCCAGATAATAATACTAAAATAGTGTGTTTTTTAGGAATTTCTTTGTATTTAAACCTACTTAAAATTCCTATATATTTTGTCTTTATTTTATTAGGTTTTATATTAGATAATTCTCCTGATAAATTATATTTTGTGGCAACATCAGGCACCCAACATACATCAAATTTTTTAATTAAATATTGATGAATTTTAGAAGTTATCCTTGTAGTATTTCCAGATAAAACATTTAATTGATGCGTAATATAAACCGATGGAATTTTATTAGAATAAACTCCAAATCGATTATCTGAAATAATACCTGAAATAGATTCTTTTTCAATTAAATCGGATACAATTTTTCTCTCCTTTACAACTGCAGAAATTATTGCTGGAGTTTTTAATAGCAAGTGAAACTTAAATAGCTTACTGTTTTTAGAATAGTTTATGTTATAACTAGGTAAATTAAATGTTTTAAGCGTAGGAAATTCTTTCTTTAAAAATTCTAAGGCATTACCATCACTTGCAATAATTGGTGTGAAATTAGCTTTAATTAAAGCGTTTATTACAGGAATACATCGAGTTGCATGTCCTAAACCCCAATTTAACGGAGCAACAAGAATTTTTTTTTACAAGTCAAAACCAATATCTTTTCTAAAATTCAATTTATCAAAATGTATTTTTTCAATATTTTGATACGATTTATTTAAAGCTTCTTTAAAATTTTCGCCATAAGAAGTAACTGCTAAAACTCGCCCTCCATTTGTCACCACTTTATCATTATTAAAAGTTGTACCTGCTTGAAATATTATAGAATTTTCTACTGCTGAAATTCCTTTTATTTCTTTTCCTTTTTCATAAGCTTCAGGGTAACCTCCAGAAACTAACATTACCGTAGCAGCGCTTTCTGAGGTGAATTCTATTTTTTTTGTGTTTAATTTATTTTCTCCCGTTGCAATAAATAATTCTAATAAATCACTTTTAATTCTTGGAATTACAACTTCTGTTTCTGGATCTCCCATTCTGCAATTATATTCAATAACTTTAGGTTCATTATTAACCATAATTAATCCAAAAAAGATAAATCCTTTATACGGAATTTTGTCTTTTTTCAGACCATTAATTGTAGGTATAATAACTTGTTTTTCAACTTTATCTAGAAATTCTTTTGAAGCAAATGGCACTGGAGAAATTGCACCCATTCCTCCTGTATTTAAACCTGTATCACCTTCTCCAATTCGTTTATAATCTTTTGCATGAGGTAAATTTACATAGTTAGTTCCATCAGTAAGCACAAAACAACTAAGTTCTATTCCGTCTAAAAACTCTTCAATAACTACTTTAGAACTTGCATTTCCAAATTTTTGATTGGATAACATTTCTTTTAATTCGTCTTTGGCTTTTTGTAAATCCGATAAAATAAGTACGCCTTTTCCTGCGGCTAAACCATCTGCTTTAAGAACATAAGGAGCTTTTAAGGTTTCTAAAAATTCATATCCTTCTTCTAAACTTTCCACAGTAAAACTTTCATATTTTGCAGTAGGAATATTATGTTTTACCATAAACTTTTTAGCAAATTCTTTACTCCCTTCTAGCTGAGCAGCTAATTTTTGAGGACCAATTACTTTAACATCTTTCAATATTTCATCTGCTAAAAAATAATCATGAATACCTTTTACTAACGGATCTTCTGGACCAACAATAACTAAAGATATTTTATATTGAATTACTGCTTGTCTAATTTCACTAAAGTTAGTTGGTTGTATATTTAAATTTGTTCCAACCTCTGCAGTACCTGCATTTCCTGGAGCTATATATAATTTTTTTAATAAATTACTTTGATTTATTTTCCACGCTATAGCATGTTCTCTTCCGCCTGATCCTAAAATTAAAACATTCATATTTTTACAAACTTTTTATTTTCCTGTTCCTTTAAAAACTACTTTTATAGTGTCAAAAATAACTTTAAAATCGGTCCAATAACTTAAATTATCTAAATAAATTAAATCGTATCTAGCTCTTTTTAACATTTGTGAGGTGTTATCTGCATAACCATATTTTATCTGCCCAATAGAAGTAATTCCTGGTTTTAACTGCTGCATTTCTTTATACTTAGGTATTTTAGCAATTACTTTGTCTAAAAATTGTTGACGCTCAGGTCTTGGGCCTACAATACTCATTTCCCCTAAAAGAACATTTACAAATTGTGGAAATTCATCAATTCTATAAGCTCGCATAAATTTTCCAAACTTTGTAATCCTGTTTTTTTCATCGTTGGATAACAGTGGATCATTTACTGGGGGAACACCTTTCATACTTTTAAATTTATAGATAGTAAACGGTTTTCCGAATCTGCCAATTCTTTCTTGTGTAAAAAAAATATTTTCACCAGATTCTAAAAAAATAATTATTGCAATTAAAGGAGTTAACCAACTAAGCACAAAAACACAAACTAACACCGAAAATATTATATCAAAAATCCGTTTACCAAGCATGTAATTAACACCTTTTTTTGTTTAAAAAATTTGTTCTAATATTTTTTCAGTAATAACATAAGTTGGTAAAACACCTGTGGTTCCTAAGCCTCCTGAAGCCAAAGTACTACCTGTTTTTAATGGATTATCTGAAGCGTAATATGCATACCTGACTTTTACTTTATTAGATATATTTCCTCTAATTTTTGAGGCTGCTTGAATAGCTTTTTGGTAATGAACCCCTTCCATTTCTAGCCCAATCACTTTCCATGTAGATTTATGGAAAAAGTTTAAAATATCTTTATTTTGAAGTGAAGTTCCTAAAACAGTAATCATCGATCCTGAATATACTTTAACCCCAGAATCTTCAAACATTCTTTTTTTAAGACAATTTTTAAAAGGGTAATTATCTGCTGTTCCTTCAAAAATATGTGAAGTTGGAATCATAATATCACCTTTATCTCCATCTAAAATCCCTGCTTTTCCCATAATTGAAACGGATTCTACTTGTAAATGGTAATTTTTGTTTTTATCGCAAATATATGGCTTCAAAAGTTCGTCCATAGTCTCATAAGCTTGCTCACCAAAAGCATAGTCCATTACAATTATAACTGGTTTTTCATCGTTTTCTAACGAATTTTGAAATTCAAATTTTGTTTTTGAAATATCTATTTTTTCGGTATCAATAATTTGAACATTGATATTGGTTCCTGAATTATCTTTTATATAAGTAAGTCCGTTTTTTGAAGCAAAATCTTTTACTAATTTTCTTAAATCTTCGTTTTCATCAAGACTTAAGGTTTCAAAAATAGAAATACTATTATCTTCTTCTATAAGATTAGGCAATATTAAAGGCGCGTAAATGGTGTTCATTACACTGTGCATATTTGCGCTAATTATATGAATTGGTCGTTTTAATAAATTTTGTTTGTCAAGCTCTTTTTTAATGTTGTTAGCCCAAATTTCACCATAAACATGATGTCCAATTCTCTCTCTTAATACAGGGCTAAATGTTATGGATCTTTTTAAATTTTTAGTTTTTTCATTAATTGCTACAAAACCTAGCCAGTAAATAATTTGAAAAAAACGATCTGGATTATTTTTTCCTGCTAAACTAGCATGAGTTGTCTGAACTTCTTTAAATGATCTTCCTAAAATAGTAGCTAAGTATGCTAACATGATATCTCTTTCATCACGAGATAATTTTTTATTATAAAGTACAACTTCTTCTAATTTCAACCATTCTCTAATAACTTCACCTCCATCATTTACAAGTACTTTGTTTGCTATTTTGTAGGATTCAATGAATAAAAAAGTAAGATGTGTTAATATATCATATATTTCTGATCTTCCTCTTGTTACCTCAATATTCATTTGGTCTTTATCAATTCTAAAGCAAATTCTTCTTCTTTTTGCTGGAATTATAGGTTTAAAATGGGAGTTTGAATATCCTTCATCTGCGGTTAAATTTATAAATCGACATTCTTCAATTCCAAATGGAAGTCTTTCCATTACATATAATAATCCATTTAGTTCTACTTTTTCTTCGCCAATAGAGCCATAAATTTCTGGTCGTAATAGCAAAAGTGCTTCACGTAAAGCTTCTCCTGAAACTCCAACAGGTTTATAAAACCCTCTACTGAATAAATGGCGCATTGATATATATAATCGCTCAATAGCATTAGATGATTCTTGAGCTCTTGTTCTTCCTTTTATTTTTAAATGTTCCATGTAATTATTTTAATTTTCAAAGATACAATAACTTACTTTGTTGTTTGTCATCTTAGTTTTCAAGTATTTTTTTATATTGATTAGGATTGTCTAAAACGGAAACTGCTTTGGCTATTTCTTGATCAAATTTAATTTTATGTTGAAAAACACCTTCATCATAAAAATATCTTTGAATAATATTTTCTTCTAATTTATTTAGTATTGCTGCTTTATCTTTAGCTAAATTATTCAATTTTTCAGTTTTAATAGATTTAAAAACTGTATTAAAATTTCCGGATAAATCGTCTTCATTTGCTTCTTTTTTCACCTTTAATAATTGTTCTTCCGTTTTGGTTTTAAAGGCTTCATTATGATTGTTTAAATACGCCATTAGATTGTTAAAATCGCTTTCTTTTAATCTAAATTCTAAAGGATTTTTTATAGAATTGTTTTTGTAAAAATATTGAGTAGCATAATTAAAAAATGCTTCTGAATTAAATAGCGTTTCCGTAGTTTTATTTAGTTCTTGCTGTTTTAAATCTACATCAGGTAAAATACCGCCACCTCCATAAACCGTTCTTCCCTTTTCGGTTTTATAAGATTTTCTTCCTGCATCCGAAAATTTAGGAACATTTCCTTTATCATCTCTATTGGTATAATCTAGTTCTTGAATGCATCTTCCACTTGGCGTATAATATTTTGAAATAGTTAATTTCATTTGAGTTCCATAAGGTAATTCTCTGTACCGTTGTACTAAACCTTTTCCAAAAGATCGATTTCCAATAATTACTGCTCTATCATAATCCTGTAATGATCCTGCAAGTATTTCTGAAGCCGAAGCTGAATGATTATTAACCAAAATTATCAACGGAATACTTGTGTCAATAGGATCGTTATACGTTTTAAACGTTTCGCTCCATTGTTCCGTTTTAGCTTTAGTAGTTACTACAATTTTATCTTTCGGTATAAAAAAATTAGTGATTTTAACTGCTTCATTTAACAAGCCTCCAGGATTATTTCTAACATCAATAATTAACTGTTGCATCCCTTGATCTTTTAAATCAAGCATAGCTTTTTTTACTTCTGATGCTGCTTTTTGATTGAATTTTGTAAAAGAAATATAACCAATAGTTTTAGTTACCATAGTGTAATATGGAACTGGATTAATACTAATTTTTTTACGTGTTAATGTTACATCAAAAGTTCTATTTTGCCGTTCTATTTGAAGATTTATCTTAGTGTTTGGCAATCCGTTTAGTAATGATGAGGCTCCTTCTGCCTGAAAATCTTTGACAAAAGTTTCATCTATTTTTAAAATTTTATCTCCTGGTTTTAAATTCGCTTTTTGAGCTGGTGAATTTTTAATCACATCTTCAATTAAAATGCTTTTATTTATAAATTTAGTAACTACTCCAATTCCTCCATATTCACCCATTGAAGCAATTCTAGCATCTTCAACACCTTGTTCATCATAATATCTCGTGTAAGGATCCAAGTTTTTAAGCATATTATTTATGGCATTATTGGTAAGTTTTGCAGGATTTACCTCATCCACATAATGTATATTCAATTCTTTAAAAAGTGTAGTATAAATATCAATTTGTTTGGCAATTTCAAAAAAATCCGATTGATATCCTACACTAACTAATAGTGAAGTAATAATTATAAAGCCAATAGCTATTTTTTTAATTTTGCGTTTCATTTTCTTTGTTTTTAGCTACAAATTTCGATTGAATTTTTAAAAAAATTTCCTCAATATTGTGATAACTTATTTCTTCTTTTGAAGTGTAAATAAACATAAATATAAATTGTTTTGAAATATTATCTACAAAACCATATTTATTTTTTCGATATGCTTCTCGCATTTTTCTTTTCAATCTATTTCTATCAACTGCTAATTTTGTTTGACGTTTTGGTACGGAAAAACCTACTTTAACAGGAAAATCTCCACCATGTTCTGCTTTTAAATAAATTAATTGAATTCCGTTAGAATTAATTCTTTTACCTTCTTTAAAAAGTTGCTCTATAAGCTTACTACTTTTTAATTTTTCCTTTTTTCCTAAAGTGTACCTCATTATTACAAAAGTAAGGAATAAAAGATTTTAAATTTTAATATTAAAAGGACTTTAATTAGTAAATTTGTAAACTTTAAAAAACAAACAAGTTATGGCACAAGATTTATTTGAAGCTCCAGATTATTATCAATTAGATGAACTGTTAACCGATGAACATAAATTAGTACGTGATGCAGCGCGTGAATGGGTAAAAAGAGAAGTTTCTCCAATTATAGAAAATGCAGCTCAAGAAGCAAAATTTCCAACATCCATTGTAAAAGGCTTAGCTTCAATTGGAGCTTTTGGTCCTTATATTCCTGAAGAATATGGTGGTGCTGGATTAGATCAAATGTCATACGGATTAATTATGCAGGAAATTGAACGTGGTGATTCAGGTGTTAGATCTACAGCTTCAGTACAATCATCATTAGTAATGTATCCTATTTGGAAATATGGTAATGAAGAACAACGAAAAAAATACTTACCAAAATTAGCAAATGGAGAATATTTAGGCTGTTTTGGATTAACTGAACCAGATTTTGGATCAAATCCAGGTGGAATGGTTACCAATATTAAAGATATGGGTGATTATTATTTATTAAATGGTGCTAAAATGTGGATTTCAAATGCTCCTTTTGCAGATATTGCAGTGGTTTGGGCTAAAAATGAAGAAGGAAGAATTAAAGGGCTTATTGTTGAGCGTGGTATGGAAGGATTTTCTACTCCTGAAACACATAACAAATGGTCTTTAAGAGCTTCTGCTACAGGTGAATTAATTTTTGACAACGTAAAAATTCCTAAAGAAAATATTTTACCAAACAAAGATGGTTTAGGTGCTCCACTTGGGTGTTTAGATTCTGCTCGTTACGGAATTGCCTGGGGAGCTATTGGTGCAGCAATGGATTGCTATGATACTGCATTACGTTATGCAAAACAACGTATTCAATTTGAAAAACCAATTGCAGCTACACAATTACAACAAAAAAAGTTAGCAGAAATGATTACCGAAATCACTAAAGCTCAATTATTAACTTGGCGCTTAGGAATCTTAAGAAATGAAGGGAAAGCAACTTCTGCCCAAATATCTATGGCGAAGCGAAATAATGTTGATATGGCTCTTAAAATAGCTAGAGAAGCTCGTCAGGTATTAGGTGCTATGGGAATTACTGGTGAATATTCTATTATGCGACATATGATGAATTTAGAAAGTGTGGTTACTTATGAAGGAACTCACGATATTCATTTACTAATTACAGGATTAGACATTACAGGTTTACAAGCTTTTAAATAAATTTATCAATTATTAGAAAACAAAAAGGCTTCTTAACAGAAGCCTTTTTTTGTTTGTTTATATATTATTCAATAACTATTTTTTTATTAATTGTTCCTTTCGAAGTATTTATGCGAATTATATATACCCCTGAAGCTGTTTTTACTGGTAATGATAATCTATTTTGATTCAAACTAGTTTTCCAGATTTTTATTTGTTGTCCTAAGTAATTGTAGAGGTTAATAGAATTAATTTCAATATTACTGTTGTTTATTAATTTTATTTCCGAATTTGAGTTGTCCATAAACACAACTAGTTCTTTATCTAAAATAGTATCAAAAACACTTAACGATGCATCCGTTTTAAAAGATAACGCAAAGCGATTACTATAAGTTCCAGCATTTAAATTAATTTCAAATGGATTACTTGTAATATTAAATGTTTCACCTGTAGAATTATCTTTTATAAATATTTCTGTTCCTTCTGGTATATTTTCTAAAGACTTTATAGATATTTTATTTACTCCTGTAATAGCTGTTTTAATTTCAATTGGTAACACACGGTTATCGTCTAAAGTCTTAACCGCTTGTATTATCATATCATTTTTACCTGATTTCCAATACATGTCTTCTTCATTAGTCTCATTCAATAAAGCGTCATATCCAACATCTAAGCTGTCAGTTGCTGAATTTATAAAACCAACCAAAATCTCTCTTTGATATCCATTTGGTGAATTATATTCTAAAAAAATCTTAGGAAACAAATCTTCATCTGTTGAATTTTTATTTGAAATTTTCTTTTTAGAATTTTTTAGGAATATAGAAGTATTAACTTGTTCAGTTTTATATTTTCTTTGTCCGTTATTAAATTGTATATATTCCGTACCTGTAAGTCCTGCTGCTGCTTCTACAAAGAAACCTTGCGCTACAGGAATAAAACGCTGAGGTACTTTTGTTGAGGAATTTCCTGTACTATTAACTAATGTGTTAATTGCTATTGCGGGAACACTCCCTGTTAAAGTATAAATGGCATAACCTCCTTCATATGATTTTAATAAATGTGTTCCCCCTCCAAAATGATCCCAAAAATATAAAGTACCATTTATAACATCAACACTTCTATTCCCACCGTTTGCAGTTGAAATATTATCTCTAATAAATTGTTTTGCATCAAGAGCACAAGGGTATGGATTTCCTATTAAATAAGCTCCTCCTGCGCTCAATGGTAATTTAATTGTTCCATTGTTTGGTTTACCAACAAATGTGTAGTTTTGTTCAGTTTGATCCGTATTTGATCCTTTCAATGTAAAACCCTCACCTACAGATAAAGTTCCATCTTTTCCTAGATGTTCCCAAGCATTATAATCACTAGACGTTTTATTTGCATATTTATACATCCAATATGTACTTAATTTTATTGGAGATGTTGCTCCCCCATCAGCATAAGTATAAGATGCTCCAAAATCTATATTTTTAATGTTGTTTGTATCTGTACCATCTCTCAAAACAGTAGCTATAGTATAACTTGCATTATTTTGTGACGTACTTATTTTTCCAACAGGAGATCCCCAATAATTATATTTGAAATTATCACTAGTTCCTTGTTGATCTATTTCAATAAAACCTGTACTTGCTACATCTAAAACGCTTCCTTCATCTTGCAATAATTGTGATTCTGCTTGTAAATAAATACTTCCATTTAATTTAATATTTTTGGTAACTCGTAAAGAATTATTAACAACGTTTAAAGTTGAGCCCAGCTGAAATTCTACATTTTCTACATAACCAGTAGAACCTGAACTTAGTGTTGGATAAGTTGATAATCCTGCAGGAATTAAAACATCTAAATTATTAGTTGAAGAAGGAACTTTACAACCCCAATTGGCATCTGTATTCCAATCTGAACTTATAGATCCATTCCAAGTATTTACAGTAATAACATTTGCTGTAACTTTTGTACGAGAACTTTCACATCCACTAGCATTTAAAATAGAAACCCAGTAATCGATATTTACGGATAATGCTGGTGTTACATATGAGTTATCGGTATTATCTGTACTTGTCTTAAGTAAAGTACCTCCTGTTACCGCATCATACCATAAATACGATTCTCCAGGTACCGCGCCAGAAGCTAACACAGTTCCCGAAGAACCCTTACATACTTGGACGTCGGTTGTAGTTGGATTTATTGGAAGTGCATTTATATTGATATTGCTTCCATTATCCGTTCCTGTAACAGAAGGATTGTTACTTATTATTCTAATTCTATATCCTGAACCTGAAGAAATACCCATAGGTATTGTTCCTGAAATTGTACCATTTGAATTTGATGTTACTGTTCCAACAGTTAATGGAGAAGCAAAACTTCCCGAAGTATCAGACAATTGAGCTGTAAACACATTTCCAGAGTTATAATTTCCTACAAGTGTATATGGAATATCTACTGAATCGCCTTCACAATAAGACATTGGAGAAATATTGTCTATAACTATATTAGGCTCAATTAAATTAACAGTATAATCTTCAACTTCACCATCAAATTCTGTTTCACAACTTAATGGGTAATAATTAAATTTAGCGGAAACTCGCATTCGTGTTGGGCCAGTATTAGCCGTTGTAGGTATAGTAATATTATAGGGAGATAACGAAGTATTACCATTAGAAACATTTACAGCATAACCAACATTAAATTCTTCACCATTATCGTTAAAATCACCATCTTGATTCCAATCAATCCACACAACTGCCCCAACCGCATAATTACCGTCGGTATTTACTTTCACTGTTAAATCATAAGAAGAACCTTTTAGAACTGTTGTTGATATTGAAGTAAAATCTGAGTAATCGTTATCTTCAATTGGTGTTGCATTATCTATAGTATTAAAGTTTACTAATCTTATTCCTGTTTTATAACCATCCATACTACTCCCATATGAAGAACAATATTTATCGCTTTTAATTATAATATTATCAAAGGCTACTCCTACATCTGTTACGTAAGTGTCCGAAGCAAAAAGAATCCTAATTTTTACTTGTGAATTGTTATCAAATCCAGTATTTTCATTACTTAAAGATATACTTTTAGTTACCCATCCTCCACTATTACCAGACCAACCATCTACCTTATTGCCGAAAGCATCAACATCAGTATCATTATACCAATTTACATTATTTACACTTCCCAAATTACTCCAAGTAGCTCCATTATTTAATGAATACTCGACTTTCATCCCATCCCAGTTAGTTTCGGTATTATACCAAATATCTAAATCAAAAGTTATATTTGAATATCCTGTGGTGTTAATTGTAGGGCTTGTAGCAATTATATATGTATGATTATTATAATTTGTATTATTATCATTATTAGAATTTTTACCATATACCTGAGAATAAACATAGTTACCAGTTGCTCCAGAAGAATTCGCAACGTTTGATCCGTTTACCCAAGAACCTATTCCAGAACCAGATGAACTAATACTCCATCCCTCAAATCCTGTTTCAAAATTTTCAGAATAAATTGTGGTAGTCTGAGAGAAACCTAGTGTAGTTAAGAAAAAGATAAAAACAAGCAAAAATTGTTTTATACCTGGGGAAAATTTCAACATAATTAAATAGTACTTTAAGGGGGTTCAATAGTACTATTTCTGTTAAAAATTATCAATATAACTAATTAAAAATATGCTAATTGCATAATAAATCATACAAATTACTCTTTTATTAAAATAATCTGTATACTTTGTTTAGATAATTAATCAAATTTTAACTCAAATTTTCTTAATAATTAACTATAAAAGTATTAAAAAATCATTTTTCTTGTTGGCTTATATATTTTTTCAATATATTCTTTAACTTAAAATACTTTTAGCTTTAATGGTAAATTCAAGTGTTATATTTTTATGTGTAATAGGATTACACATTTGAATTAAAAGCAGTGTTTCTATATTATTTGTTTCATAATTTGAAACTGTTGTATAAAAAACTTTATTATAATCAGTTTAGTTCCTATGCTTTTATCATATGTATTTATAACATTCCTATTAGGAGCTAATTTAGTTCTAAAATAGTTGTTGTTTCTAAACTTATTTTACGTTCATTTAAACTGCTAACAAAATAATTTGCTTTATCCTAAAACAATTTTTTTATTAATTATCCCATTAGATGTATTAATTTTAACAAAATATACTCCTGTTCCTCTAGTATTTAAAGGAATAATAACATCTCTTTCTTCTAAATTATCAGTTCGTACTAATAATAGTTGACCTAAAGCATTATAAATATAAATGCTTAGAATTTGAGTATCGATTGTTTTATTAAGTACAATTTCATTACCTGTGCTTGTTGAAACATTAAAACCTTCTTCTAATATTGTTTCATCAGGAGTTTTTAATCGAGGCTGAAATACTATTGAAAATCTATTATTATAGTCTCCAGCTACTAAATTAATTTCAAAAGGCTTTTTATTAATTTTATAAGTTTCTCCAGTTAAACTGTCCTTAATATATAATTTTAGGTTATTATCAGTATTTTCTAAGGAATCTATTTTAATACTTATCAAACCGTCTTGAGCTGTTTTTAAACCTAAAGGTAATTCTTGAGAATCATCAAAATTATTAATTGCTTGAATTACAAATTTACTTCCCTTAATTTCCCAAAACATATCATCATCATTTAAATCTGCCATTGGTGCATCATAACCCAAATCGAAGTTTTTTGTTGCATGTTTATCTACACCAACTAATAATTGACGATGATAACCTGAGGAAGAAGAAAATTCTAATCTAATTTTTGGGCGATTATCAGATTTTATATTAGATTTTTGAGCGACTTTTTTTGAATTTGATTTGAAAAATACCGATCCATCATTTGTTCCTGTAGCGCCTTCAGGTACAAATACCCGTTGACTGTTCTTAAATAAAATATCTCCTCCTTCAATAGGGTTACTTATCGAATTAACTAAAGTATCATTAGTTGCAGTTACAAAAAATCCTTGATTTACAGGGATATAACGTTCAGGAATTTTATTACCATGTGAGCCTGTAGCGTTAATTCTTGTATCATTTGCATATGCTTTAGCACCTCCCATTAAAGTATAAGTGGCATAACCGCCCTCGTATCCTGATAAATAATGCGTTTGCCCAGCAAAATGATGCCAAAAATACAAAGCTCCGTTAAAAACATTTACCGTATTTCTTCCAACTTCACCATTAATAGTTTCTGAAGTTTTTATATTGTCTAAAATAAACTCATCTGCATCTATAGCAGAAGGATAAGGATTTCCAATTAAACGATCTTCTCCTGCATTAATATGTAAAGTAATATCCCCATTGTAAGGTTTGCCTTTAAATATATAATTTTGATTATCTGTTATTGCTGCTGAACTAGAGGTTCCTTTCATTGTGTAACCTTCGGCAGGTGAAATTGGTGTGCTTTCATTAATTTTGTTCCAAGAATAATAATCATTACTCGTACCATTAAAAGTGTACATCCAATAAGTGCTTAGTGTTATTGGTGAAGTTACTGAGCCGTCAGCCGCGTTATAACTAGAAGAGAAATTTATTGTTTGTGGAGTTCCTGTTGTACCGTCAAATAAAACTCCTTGAACAGTAAATGATCCATTATTTGTACCTCCTATTGGACCAACAGAAGAAGTCCAATAATTGTAATTATAGCTAGTTGCAGTTCCTTGCTGTGCCTTTATTATATAGCTATTACTATTTGGATCAAGTACACTTCCTTCTTCTTGTACTAATTGTGATTCCCCTTGCAAATCAATTACACCATCTAAATCTAAATAATGTGAAATATTTAATCCTTGACCTGTTCCTGTTCCTGTCGCTAAATCTAATGTACCATCAAGTGTTAATTTACCACCATTTAATAGTAAGGCAAGTACATTGATATCTCTGTTTCCTGAAGAAATATTATGTGTTGTTTTTACAATATTCCAATCTATTGATGTCGTTCCATCTAAACCTACAGAATTTGGCAACATTTGCGTGCTGTTATTTAACCAAGTTCCAGAAGTGTTCCAAGCTCCATCTGCTTGTGAAATATAAGGTAATGGTGCTGTTTGATTTTCAACTATTGTCTTATCTTTTTTTAGATAATTAACACGTAAAAAGTTACGCAAATTTGTTTTCCCTTCTACAGTTGAACCATAAAATGAATTAAAATCGTAATACGCTCTAAGTGTACTCCAAGGTATAGAGGTTAATTCATTACTTGATGCTGTATAAGGAATTATTTTACCACTTACAAAATCTCCAGTCACTTTTTCTATTTCTTGATTCATAAGATATCTTACCTGATTTTCAGATAATGCAAAATCCCAAACATAAACTTCGTCAACATCTCCTAAAAATGGATTGATTATATTGTTCTTATCCAAGTAAAGTGCTCCTACTGAAAAACTATTATAATTAGGCGAAGGATGAACAATATTTTGAATTGAACTATCTAATATGCCATCTACATATAAAAAGATGGTTCCACTATTATATACAAATGTAATTTGATGCCATTTATTATCGCTTATAGCCATATTTGATGTAAAGGTTGGAGAAGTATTATCAACCAACACTTCAACTTTATTAGAACTATTTAATCTTAATTGTAACTTAGCTCCTTTTGCCATAATAGTTCTTAAACTTGTATTTGGTGAACTTTTAATCCAAGCAGAAATAGTAAAAGCATCTACATTTAAATTTAAATCTGACTCTCCAACTAAATAATCACCGGAAGAAATATTTACAGCTCGATTACCAGATAGCTGATCTACTTTACCAAAAGTAAAATATTTAGTAGCATCAAAATCATACCAAGTTGTATATAATTGATTTCCTTCCTTATCTAAAACAGGATTTCCATAAACATCTAACTTAATTTTTAAAGGAATTACGTCAATAATATCAGCATCTGAAAAACTAGAGTTGTCTGAAACGATTAAGGCATATTCTTGAGTGCTACTTTTTGAAAAACTACTAAACGCTGTAGTAGGAATAGCAATATATACATTGTCTATTTCACCTCCTGTTTCAATTATTTTCCATTTACGATCAATATGTGTTAATGTAGAAGTTAATCCCGTTGCAATTGTAACAGTATTTGTTGAAGTTCCTGTGAAATTTCCATTGTTACAACCCCACATTAAAGCACTTTTATCCAATTCAAATTCATTTGAATTTGCACTGTTTGTATCATATACACCACCTAAACCTATGGTAACCTCGTTTGTGTTATTAATGCTTTTAGATTGTTTTTGATTTAAATCAGATACAGAATCTTTAGCAATACCAGCAATATTATAATTAAACCCTGTGTTTGCTGCAACATCCCATATTTTAGTTCCTGCGGAATTAATATAATCTTTACTAGTGCCATTTACACCAAGAGTAATCCCATATTTAACAGCTAAGTAGGTTTCAATTTTTGGTCTATCAGTATTAGGCACCCTTTCTGCAAACGTCAAAATTTCTGCAACACGACCATTTAAACTTCCTTGTGAGTCAAAGTTTTTGCCAATTTTATAAGGGGTTCCTAAAATCGTTGGCTGTCCCTGTCCAGTATCAACATAACCTACATTCGAAAAAGATCCATCTTTTACTTCAGTTATGCCAAGTGTATTTCCATTATGCAAAAACTGCATTCCGTTTCCTGCCGAATTATTTCGAGCATTAATAATACCTTGATTTTGATAATTTTGTGAACCACTTGTGTCTGCAATTCCATAAAAACTGCCTGATGGAGATTCAACATCCTGTGCGTAAGTTAAAACCTCATTTGAAAATCTTGAAGTATAATTTCCAAATCCAACTCCTGTTAAATCTCCTGAATTACCAGAATCAGACCCTGAAAAAATAGTACGTCTTCCTGTTGATGTTGTTATGGTTTCATCTGGAACCACAACCATATACATATCCTGACTATAAAATCCGTTATCTGAATTGTACAAATATTGTTCTATACTTGCTCCATCATTTTCAAATTTTAAAACAGGATTAAAATTAATATTATCTGCAACATCATCTAAATAAGTTGGCTGTTTATTAGCATCTGGTTGAATAGCATTTTTACTATTAGTTCCTAAATCTTGCCAGATATCAATTTTACTACCACTATTAACTGAAATTCCACGAGTTGATTTTAACCATAGTCTAAATTCAGCTGTTATACCTCCAGGCCCTGGTATGTTATAATTAAACATTTCAGCACTTACATTAAAAGTAAACGTTGTATTATCAGTATTTCCAATACTAATTGTAGAAGTTTGTGTGCCGGTTCCACCAACAGGAGCTGTAAATGTAACATCTAAAGTAATATAATAATAAGGGGGGAGGCCGCTAAAAGGAATGTATGCTGAAGATGCTACAAAGTCTGGATTTGAACTAGATGCTGAAGTTATATCAAGTGGACAATTACCTATATTTGCTATAATGTATGTTCTTGTTACAGAAGCCCCTTCATTAACTACACCAAAATAAGTTCCGTTAACATGAGAAGTTGTTGTATCTCCATTTAATATATCAGCCCAAGGATTTCCTCCTAAAACATAAATTACTGGTGACGTATTTATGGTTAAATAAAAATAGAAATCGGGTAAGTTGGAATCTACCGTAACTTTAGTAGTATATGTACCACATCCGGAAGAAAGATTATCTGCAGTTACTGTAAAATCTAAATATTTGTGACCATTTCTACAATCATAAGACTTTATATTTTTTTTAGGGTTATTTGGCGATATTGAAAAGTTTGTTTGGTTATCAAGATTTACATCCTGTACTTTTAAAGATTTACAACCAGATACAGTATTTATAATTCTAAAAGTTAAACTATTTCCTGCATTAATAGTGATGGTTTCTCCCTGTGAAATTTGAGCTCCACCTAATATATTTACTTGTATTATTTGTGAATAACTATTAACAAAAATAAAAAGAAATATAGTTGATAGTATTTTCCTTAGAATATGGGGTTTAAAATACATAATATTCAAAAATTGGGCTATACAATGATAGAGTATTTACTTAAACAAAAAAATATTTGAAAAGCCTAATAAATGAACTGTTTACAATAAACCATAAAAGGTTTTATTTTTTACATAAATGGAAATGACTTTGTTTTAATTTATTATTATTGATGTTTTAGCTCTTTTGTTATTACTTCTACAGAATAATAGATTTAATGAAACATTAATATTTAATTGTAAAATATTACCCTAAAATAATTGATAATTAACCGTATAGGTGAAATATATAAAATGTTTTTATTCTAAAAACACTTTTTTATTTAGTGTTCCGTTTGACGTATTAATTTGAACAAAATATATACCAGTAGTTGTATTTATAGGGATAGTTATAGTTCTATCTTCTAAATTATTAGTTTGTACTAATATTACTTGTCCTAAAGTATTATAAACATAAATACCTAGAATTTGAGTATCGATCGTTTTATTAAGTACAATTTGATTACTAGTGCTTGATGAAACATTAAAACCTTCTTTTAATGATATTTCATCAGGAGTTTTTAATCTCGGTTGAAATACTATTGAAAATCGGTTATTATAATCTCCTGCTGCTAAATTCATCTCAAAAGGCTTTTTATTAATTTTATAAGTTTCTCCTGTTAAACTGTCCTTAACATATAATTTTAGGTTATTATCAATATTTGCTAAAGAATCTATTTTAATATTGATTAAACCGTCTTGAGCTGTTTTTAAACCTAATGGTAAGTTTTGATTTTTATCAAAATTACGG
>NZ_JAWVXC010000008.1:0-123678 GCF_033723435.1 Lutibacter sp.
ATTATTATTGAAATCATAAGTTTAATACCTGTAACTCCTCCAATAATTTCAAGAATCCCAACTGCTTTTAATATATTTTTTTTTGATTTAATCTTTTTATCAAAATCTTTCATAGTTGTTTTTTTCTGCTTGTTGCCAACGGTTGGTATATGGAAAGTTGCGTGTTTGTGTGCGAGGATTTTCCGAAGGAAAATCAGAAGCTAGCAAACGGGCAACTGACATTGGTTTAGCTAAAACTAGCAATTTTTTATATACTGTGTTGTGCGTAGTATTTATTTCATTATTATTTTCACTTTTTTCGGTTCAAGTTTTTTATCCGCTAAATATTTGTCAATACTATCATTATTTTCTAATCTTAAAAGTGATTGAGATATTTTAAAGTCAGAAATTGAATCGTTTGTTATTTTACATTCTGCATAAACATAATGTTCTCCAATTCCGCCTTGAACATATGTAATTCTCCAAAGACTGTTTTTTCTTGATAATAATCGAAGTTGTCTCCTAGGAGCTGAATCGTTAATTATAACGTCGGTTCGATTAAATTCCTCATTTGGATTTGCTATTTTAAAGTCATCATTCAGAACTTTTTTTAAAGTCAGAGTGAGTAATTCAGGAATTGAGTCTTTAGTGCTGAAATCAGTCCAATTTTTATCTAATTCAGTCGCAGTTTTTTTCGGTTCAGATTTTTTGTCCGAACAACTGATTAGTAGAATTAATATGGGAATCAGGATTTTTTTCATATTACGCACAACGGAATGTATATGAAAAGTGCAACTTTATAGAAGTAATTTTCATATCAATTTTAAGTAAAAATAGGAATAATAAATTAAATATTAACAAGAGAGAAAGCATTTTTTATATGCTAATAGTTGCCTAACGTTTTAGGAGGAATAATTTATAGTTAATAAAATAAGCGACTACATTTTTATTTTTTTTGAGCGTTGGCAAATTGCGAAAGCAAAAGAAAGCCTATAAAGTTGGCGTTTAAAAAATAGTAGCGTCGTTCTCTCACAAAAGAATTAGAAACGATGGAAAATAATAAAACAATTAAATATTTTGAATCAAAGAATAAGCAGAAACACTTATTAAAGAAACAAAAAACATTAGTAAAGATAAATTTCTTAAATAATAATAATATTTTGGAGCGTCTAAAACTTTTATTACGTCCTTTTCTACCTCGTCCATTAATTTGTGTATGTATTCCTTCTTACTCTTCAGATGAATTTTTAAAATCACAATTTCGCTATATAGATAAATTACGCCAAAAAGGATTCCGAGTGCGAGAGTACATATTGTAATTATAAAAAGTATTTTCTGATATTCAGTATCGTTTAAATTACTTTTTAAAGATACTAGAATACCAAACAAACCAACAGCAATAGTTAAAATGTTTCTAAACCAATTTATTTCTTTATCTAGTTTAGAGTTTAGCAATTCAGCGTATTCTTTTAGTATTTTTAATATTTTGTTTTTACGTTCTGTAATCATAATGTTAATTTTAATTACGTTTTTTAATACGTGTAGATTGCTAAGAAAAAAAATAAAAAGGAACATTACATATTATCGTTACGACAAAAGGCTCCGCCTAATATGTTTTGCAACGGTTTTTTATAAGATTATGCGTTTGGAAAATCGGAGATTTTTCGGACGTAGCAAATCGTTAGTTGAATGTTTGTCGGTTCGTTATTTTGTTTAAATGTAAGCATAAATTTTATGAGTTGTTGTACACTGTTTTTTTAATCGTAATAATGATTAATTCTTGTTTCTAAATCATTTAACTCAATTTCAAAATCTTGATAGTTCTTTAAAATAGACTTTGCATTCGAAAAACTCAATTTAGCTTTTTTAACTTCTCCATAGTCTAAATGTTTTCTAGTTAATTCGAAATAACAAATTCCTTTTAAGAAATCAATATTTGTCTTTGCAATTATAGCTTTAAAAAGTAACTCGCTTTTTTCCTTTTCTCCAATTAAAGAATAAGTTTTTCCTAAATTAATTCCAGCAGAAATGTATAAAGAATCAGATGAAATCAAGGATTTTTCAAAATATTCAATTGCTTTTTCAAATTTTTTCTCTTGGTATTCAATATTTCCTAGATTATTCAAGATAACTGGGTCATTAGGTTCAAGCGATAAAGATTGAATAAATTTTTCTCGGGCTTTATCAAACTTTTTTTTACGAGCAAAATCTATTCCTTGATTATTAAGTTCATTTCCTTTTCCAATGCTGAAATCGGAAATGTAAATTGAAATATTATATCCTTCTTTTGAATATTCTATATATGGATTATTAATAATCTTAATAAATTTCTTCTGTTTATTACAAGAAATCAGTAAAATTGATATTATAATTATTATTCTAGCAATTTTCATCTTAAATAGTGTACAACGGTCTCGTATAACCGTCAGTTACGGGTTAATATGCGTTAATTTTCGGTTTAGCACTGACTTTAGCAATTCCGAGTGGATTCGGACGAAGTCGAATCCGCCGTAATTGCGGTTATACATTGTTGTACATAGTGCTTTTTTAATAGTATTCAATTTTGTATTCAAACTGTTCTTGATTTTGGAATATATAATCCAATGATTTTTTGTCCGCTAACTTTTGTAATTTACTGTAATCAAAAGTTAGTATTGTATCGCGATAAGTTCCTTTCGTTTGATATGTATATGTTTTTTTCGAGTAATCATAAAGTTCAATTACTGGTTTTTTCTCACGACTGTTGTAACTCACACGCTTTATTTTACGATTCTTTTTGTCATAGAAAATTGTGTCTGTTAAAACCAAAGCCTTTTCATAATTCGGTTTTTCAACTGGCATAAATTCCCAAGAGTGGGTTTTCGATGTTTTTACTCGTTTTTGCTTTTTCGTTTGTTTTATAAAACGAATTAATGAGTCAGACTCATATTTTGTCTGCTTTTCAATTCCGCTGTTTTGGTCAAATTCAAATGTCGAGAACGAACGAAGCACACAAGTATCTTTGGCAACAAAATCTTCACAAAAGTATTCGGAAAACCTTTGTCCATTTTTATATTCAAAAGTTCGTATTTTGTTTCTAAACGTTTTTAATCTCGAATCATATCTGCCATAATTCACTTCTCTGATTAAGTTTCCAGATTTGTCAAATTCAGTCAGTCTGTTTTTGGTCAAGCTATCTCCAACTCTTCTAAATTCGGTTATAGACTTAATGTTTTGAGAATAACTCAAAATTGAAGTTAGAAATATCGATATGAAAATGGCGTTTTTCAGCATTATGTACAACGGTAAATTGTATGAGTAGTGGCAGATTGCGGGCTTCTTTCCTGTCATACCACTACGCTGTTTAAGCGGGCTACAAACCTTAATATTTAGCACTTTGCCTGCCATTACTTATACAAAATGTTGGCGGTAGTTTTTATTTGTTTAATGCTGTTTTCATTTGTTTTGCATATTGAGTCATTGCCGAATTATTTACTTTATATTTTTCAAATTTTTTAAACCAAATATCAAAATTGTCTTTATCATTCTTTGTATAATAGTATTGCATAATATTAAAACAATTTTCAGCATTGTATGTTTTATCTTTTACTGTTTTCAAGGATTTGTTATATTGAGTAATTGCTTTATCAATATTGTCCGTTTTTGAATAAGAGTAAATATATTCTTTATTTACATAAGCATCTGCCGGATTTTTTGTAATCTCTTCTTCAAGAATTTTTCCCGCATTTTCAAATTGATGTAAACAATTATATGAATACGCTATTTCAACGCTTAATCCCTTATAATTAGGGTCAATTGTTTTTGCTTTTTCTAAATAAGTGAGTGCTTTTGCACATTCATTCCAACCATTATACATATAACCCCATTTATATAATCTTTCAACGGAATTGATGTCTGTCTTATAGTATTTTAGCCATTCAGGTGTGGCTTTAATATCAAGTTCTTCAAATTTATTTTCAGGGATTAAAGCAACTAAAACATTATTAGGTTCTAATCTAACTTTCATACTGGTACTATCTAATTTCTGAGGAATAAATTCTCCTGATGCTAAAATTTTAAAAGTCCCTTCATAATTTAAGGTTAGTCCAGCTTGCTCATCAATATAGATAAACCCAAATGTGTATTGGTTGCCTTCATTTGGTGTAAATGCAACCCATTTATCTTCACACTGAACAAATCGTTTGTCAAATTGTAAATCATTTTGTGCACTTAAAGTTAATGTAAACAAACTGAAAATAATAAATAAGTATTTCATAATTGTATAAATTTGTTTGTTTCGTTAAATTACCGCCAACGTTCAGTATAAGAATAGTAGCCGATTGTGTGGCACTTTCCTGTCAAGTTACATAAAAATTGAAGCGGGCTACAACCCTTGATTTCACTACAAACTCGGCTATTATTTTTATACATTGTTGGGTGCAGTTTTTGTTTAAAATGGTAAATCAGCTTCTTCACTTGGGTCGTATCTATCTATTTTGTCAAGCCTTTGCCATAAATTATTTAAAATCACTTTTTGTCTTTCTTTTGATGAAGAACTTAAGAATTTAGAAAAATCGTAAACCGTATCAACTTTTATTTCTCTATTTTTCCAATACCGAAAATTTCCTTTGATAAAACATCTTGCAAGTCGGTTTTGATTTTGAATGTTGTCTTCTAAAATTGAATTCCTATGAACTTCTTCAATTTCTCTTATTATATTCGAAATATCTGTAATGTATTCAGCATCAATATCAATGTTACTAAAAATACTTTCTAAACCATCAGCGAAATTTTGGTATGTTGATTTCTCATCTTTTGAAAATGAGATTTCACTTGTCAATTCGGAAATCATTTTTCTGTTTAGGTCAAAAAATGATGAAATTCGATTGTCATAATCCATTACGACCATACTTTTCAAAAGGTCTTTATATCTAAAGTTTTGAAAATCATTTTCAATGATTACTTCTTCGAAGAGTTTTCCGATAAAATATAATTCCGTTTTAAAGTCATATTTTTTTTCTTCAAAGTCATTTGGTGGTGTGTATCTCCAATTTAAGGATATACTCTTGTCAAAGTCCGATTCAAAATCTATTTTTTTGCTAAAGCCAAAATCTATTATTTTAACTATTCCATCTTTAGAAATCAAAATGTTATCAGGTCGTATGTCTCTGTGCAGAATATTTGAGTATTCTAAATGAACAAAACCATTTATTGTTTGTCTAAAAATGTCATTTAGTTTGTCAGGATTTTCTTTTAAAAAGTCAGTTATGTTCTTCCCTTTTATGAATTCCATTAAAATATACCCTGTATATTCTTCTGGATATAAATAGTAATTGAAAACTCTAACAATATTTTTATGATTTAAAAGATGTAGTAATTTGATTTCATCTTTAAAGTTGTTGAAAAATATCTTTTTATGCTCTTCGTAATATGGTGAGTACTTTTTACAAACAAATCGTTCATTAATTATTTCATCCTCTAGAAGTACGGTTCTTCCAGTTCCGCCTTGACCTATTTCTTCTATGAATTTAAAGTCTTTACTTCTTATAAATTGAATAATCTTTCCTTTCATCGATTTTGTTTAAATTGCACCCAACGGATTTTTATAAGATTTGTGCGTTTGGAAAATCGGAGATTTTTCGGACGTAGCAAATCGGTTTGTTAGAATTATTGTCGTTTAGTACTAAATCAAATTTAAGCATAAATTTTATGAGGTGTTGTAATTAGTGGTTTTAGATTTGAAATTACTTATTATTCTTAATTATCCAAAATTGCTCCATGTCCATAACATTTGAAACAAATTCCATTTTCATAATAATGAAATTCTGGTAAAAATCCAGAACCATTACATTTATCACAAATTTTAGCATTGTATAGAAATCCTCCTAAACTGTCATAAACAGGAATAGTTTTATCTTCATGTTCTTTTTGGTGACATTTTTCACATAAAGTAATTAATGAGTCATTATCATATTCCCACGCTTTTTTCCCAATTATATAATATTTATGGTGAATGTTTAAATCTGTAAATCTGTCTTTTTCTGATATGTTTTCTGTAAAACAGATTAATTGATATTTGTTATTTTCATTGAAATTATCTTCTCTTTGTAATGCGAACTTTAAATTTTCTAAAATTATTAGTTCATTTTCACCAATAAAATTAGCGGAATTTACAAAGCCTGAATCACAGTCAAAATATATTACTTCCTTTTTGATATTATTTATTTCAAATGAAACACAACTATTTTTACTTAAATATTCATAAGTTTTTATCCCAAATTTATTTGATAATCTTAAGAATTTACTTCTTTTACATTTACAGTTTGTACAAGAAAAGTTATCTCTTTCTAGAATTTCTAGTCTTTTATTTTTCCATTCTGTAGTTTGAAGTTGTTCTTGATAATTCATTTTATAGTTTTAGAAAATAATTTAGAGATTTCTCCATTAATTACAACTTGTTATATCATTTAAAAACATACTGTTTATCAGTTTCAGTTTCCGGATAAACGTATGTTTTTGTTATTTTTATCGGAACAAAATGATTAATATCACAGTACAGCAAATGGATAAATTGCTCAATCATTTCTTCTAAATAGGTGTACGGTGTATTTCGCAATTTTTAATCTTTTTTCAAATTTAAAAAAAAATTTACTGAAAAAGAAAATTAAAATAGTATTTAATCTTTTAAAAATGGTAAATAGTAAAAGTAATTTTAAAACTATACTATAAATGTTGGTAAACTAACCGTATAAATTTTATCAAACAACCGTATAAATCTTGTCAAAGAAAAGGAAAGTTTTTGTAAAAATACTAGTATTTATTATATAATAATACTAGTATATATTTAAAAAAATACTACAATAATTTTTGAAAAATACTACAATTATTTGTAAGTTTGAGGTAAGTACAGTAACACTGCTTAGATGGTGTAAACATACAAAAAAAATTGCAAAAAAGCAGGATACTTATTAAAAAACAACCTTTAATTATTTAAATAGAAAACTATGCCTATACGTTATAGAATTACCAAAAGAAGCAATACAATTGCCAACAACAAAAAACCACAATACATTATGCAAGCCGTTAATACAGGTGTTGTAAATGTAAAACAGCTAAGTAAACAAATTAGTAATGAATGTTCTTTAAGCGAAATAGATGTTAAATTTGTACTCGAGGCTTTAGGTCAAAAATTAAAATTTTATTTAGAAGACGGTAAAATTGTAGATTTAGAAAACATAGGGAAATTTAGAATAGGTTTTAAATGCAAGGCAAATCCAGATCCAACCCAATTAACACCTAAAAGAAATATTGAAAAATACCATTTAAATTTTCAACCCGACGTAACCATAAAACGTTGGTTAAAAAATGGAATAAAAACGTATAAAGAAGGCAGTAGAAGTAAATAATTATTTTCCTACATCCTGAACTCGTTCTCGTCATGCTGAACTTGTTTCAGCATCTCACCCATCCAGTTCCTTTCATCCTTTCCGTCATTGCGAACGTAGCGTGGCAATCTCATGTTTAGTTGAAGATTACTTCGTCATTTTACTCCTCGTAATGACGTATCCTGTTTCCGTCATGCTGAACTCGTTACAGCATCTCACCCATCCAGTTCCTTTCATTCTTTCCGTCATTGCGAGCACAGCGTGGCAATCTCATGTTTAATTGAAGATTACTTCGTCCTTTTACTCCTCGTAATGACGTATTCTGTTCCCTCTTCATAAATCAATTATCCGAAAGCCTCAATGTATTCCGATTTTTATCAGATTCAACAAGCGATTTTAACGCCAAATCAAGCGGACTCTCAATTTTTAATAAGTCTTTTTTGCTTACATGCGTATAAATCATAGTAGTTTCGGGTTTGGCATGACCCAATAATTCCTGAATATAACGCAGGTCAATACCATTTTCCAATAAATGCGTGGCGTAACTGTGGCGCAACGTATGCGGCGTAACCCGCTTTTTAATATTTGCTTTTTTGGTAGCTTTATGTAAAAAAGCACGAATACTTTCAGCACTATAAGGTTGCGTAGGTTTTCCTTCTACAAAATAAACTTGCGGCTGATAGCTGGTTAGGTAATTATGCATAAGCGGAATAAAACTTTCGGCTAAAATAATATTACGGTCTTTGCGTCCTTTGCTGTTTTTTACTATAATTTGTCGGCGGTCAATATCAATATGTTTTAATTGCAAATGAAGCAATTCACTAATACGTAATCCGGCTGAATAAATCATTGCCAAAATAGCACGATGCTTTAAATTCCGAGTAAAACGCAACAAATCAATTATTTCTTCTTTCGACAAAACCGTTGGTAATAACTTGCTTTTTGCAGGTCGTTTTAATTGCAAATTTTCAATCTTACATTCCGGATAAAAATCTTTAAATAGTTTAATGGCACTAATAAGTTGCCGGTGAGTGCTAATGCTATAATTACGTGGTACAAAAACATCTTCAATAAACAGTTCAACGGTTCGGTTATTAATATCTTCAAGTGGAGTGTTTTGTATATAATCAAAAAAATCAGCTATAAAAGTAAAATACGTTTTAACAGTACTTTCGCTATATCTTTTTCCTTTTAAATATTTTACATAAGAACGAATAATTACTTTATTTTCTTCGGAAATTACTCTTGGTGGTCGCTTAAGTTTAACTTTTATGTTTTTATTATACATAGAAGCATCTAACTTAAAAACCACTTCATTTTTAAACGTTTCTTTAAGTAATTGAATGTTTTTTGTATTAAAATCGGTATACCAAGCTTTTAGGGTTTTACTCCAATTATAAGTATTCAGTTTTTTTATTTTAGAAATTAAATTTTGATTAAACTTAAATTTTAATAACAATCTAACTTGCTTTCTATGTATTACTTTTTTTAAAGTAATGGTTGGTATTTGTTCAGGAAGTTTTTTCATAGCAATACAAAAATACGTTTTTTTATCTAAAATTAAATAGAACGTTAAATTACTTCTACCCTATTTTAATTTAGCTATAAATACTATTGCTGTTAAAAAATATAAATTTAAAACTAGTCATCTACAAAATTATTTCCGAATTTAGCTTAAAATTAAAGTTTAATATACGTGAACCAAAAAGAAGAAAATAAAAGAAAGTTTGTATTTGATACTTCGGTTTTTGAAGATGCTAATAAAAAGGAATTTTCTCAATTAATATTAAAAAACAGAAACAAAGCAAGTAAAGCTTTAAATGAATTTTTAATTGGTTTAAAAAATGAAGCTACCGATTCAAAAGAAACTTCTCGAATTATTTACAAATTTGTATTAGAACAAAAAATTACTAAACATGAAGAAATACAGCTGAAAACTAAAATGGCCGATATGTTTAAAATTATTGGGGTTGGTGTTCCTTTTATGATTATTCCTGGTGCATCTATACTTATTCCATTTTTACTAAAAATTGCCGAAAAAAATGGTATAGATTTATATCCTTCAAATTTTAACGGAAAAAATAATTCTAAAAGTTAAGTTAAGATTAATGCTTTAATTAACTATTTGAAAAAGAATATTGTACTTTTGAGTTACTAAAAAAAAGCTTTGTTTATCTATAACCTTAAAACAGTTTCAAAAAAACGCTACAGTAATTGAACTGTTTTTAATTACAAAAAATCATACAAATTGAATAATAGATTAATTGAATTTGATACTAAAAATTTTAAGCTAATATATTTAGCCGTTATTGTAGGACTTGTAGTTGGTATTGTAAGTTCTATTTTTAGAATAATACTTAATTATATAGAAGTTTTTAGAACAAATTTATACGCAAATGCTGGAAATTCAGGAATTATGAGCTGGGTTTGGCCTATTTTATTTGCAGTTATTGGTATAAGTGTTTCCTTATATTTAGTTAAAAAATATGCTCCTGAAGCTTCAGGAAGCGGGGTTCAAGAAATTGAAGGAACTTTAGATGGCATCCGTCCAATACGATGGAAACGTGTTTTACCCATAAAATTTTTGGCTTCCTTATTATCGCTAGGAAGTGGGTTATTATTAGGTCGTGAAGGTCCTACTATTCAACTTGGTGGTAATATTGGTAAAATGATAAAAGATGTTTTTAAAGAGCCTGACAATGAAAATAATTCTTTAATTTCATCTGGAGCAGCAGCAGGTCTTGCAAGTGCTTTTAATGCGCCATTTGCAGGAATTGTTTTTGTTATTGAAGAAATGCATGAGCATTTTAAATTTAATTTTTATTCTGTTTCTGCAATTATAATTGCATCTGGTACGGCTGATTTTGTAGTTAAAGCCTTGGTAAATGATAATCCTGTAATACAAATGACTATTTTTCCAAGTCCAAAATTATCTAGCTTATGGATGTTTATTATTTTGGGCTTATTATTTAGCCTTATCGGTTATTTATATAACAAACTATTAATTATTTCCTTAGATGTTTTTAAAAAGCTATCTAAAACCCCAATAATAATATTAGGAAGTGCAATTGGGTTAATTATAGTTTTTATTGGAATTTTTTATCCAGATATGATAAGTGGAGGTTACAATACGTTTACTCAAGTACTTAATCAATCCTTTACCTTTTACGCTTTAATAATTTTATTTGTTATTAGAATGCTATTATCTGCTTTTAGCTATGGCACTGGAAGTCCTGGTGGTATTTTTGCTCCAATGCTTGTTTTAGGAATAATTTTAGGCATGTTATTTGGTAGCGCAATGCAACATTATTTTCCAACACTAGTTTTACATCCAGGTATTTTTGCAGTTGCAGGAATGGCTGGTATATTTGCTGCTACAGTTAGAGCTCCACTTACTGGTTTAATGCTTGCTGTTGAAATGACTTCCAATTTTGAGTTAATTTTACCTTTAATTATTACCACAGTTACCGCATCGGTTTTTACAGCATTACTTGGCAATCAGCCAATTTATACTACTTTATTAAAACGAACGTTAGCTAATCAAAATAAATGATATAGACATGAATGCAAAAACAGAAAAATGCTACATAGATAAAAAAGATTATCCTTTAGAAAACCTTGTAAAAGGGAGTTTTATTAGGACACAATTAGTAAAGCTTATTAAAAAAGATTATCCAGAATTTTCTACAGATAGTTACATTTCTATAGCTAATTTGAACGTTTACCGAAAAAAATATTTAAAAAAATTAATAAAAAAGGAATCTAAAGATTTAGGCGTTTTAGAAAATGAAATAATTGAAAAGGTCAATGGAAATAAAATTCTTAGTGAAAATATTGAACCTGAAATTGAGGATACACTAACTATTGGGCAAAAAATTGCCGATAAAGTTGCTGCTTTTGGCGGAAGCTGGGCTTTTATTATTTCTTTCTTTTTGTTTTTAATGTTATGGATGGGCATAAATATTTGGGTTTTATCTAGCAAACCTTTTGACCCTTATCCTTTTATTTTATTAAACCTAATTCTATCATCATTAGCTGCTATTCAAGCCCCTATTATTATGATGAGTCAAAACAGGCAAGAGCAAAAAGATAGAATTAGAGGAGAACACGATTTTAAAGTTAATTTAAAATCGGAGTTAGAAATTCAATTACTTCATGAAAAAATAGATCATTTAATAGCACATCAAAATAAACGGTTATTGGAAATACAAGAATTACAATTAGATTATTTGGTAGATATTACAAGTAAAATGGTTAAAAAATAAATTATTTTTCAAGTCTGTATTACAATTTAGGTAGCGTAAATTTAAAAATACTTCCTTTATTTATTTCGCTTGTAACTGTTAACTCTCCTTTATTCTTTTTAATAAACTCATTACATAACAATAATCCTAAACCTGTGCCCTGCTCATTTGCAGTTCCTACATGGGTTTGCTTAGAATCTAAACTAAATAGATTTTCTAATTCTTCTTTTGAAATACCTACTCCATTATCTTTAACTTCTACAGATATTTCATGCTCATTTTCTTTACTTGTAACTTCAATTAGTCCATTTTTATTAGTGAATTTAATTGCATTTGAAATTAAATTTCTTAATACGGTATTAATCATGTTTTTATCCGCAAAAACAAAAATATCTGATCCTAAGTTTGTTTTTATTTCTACTTCTTTACTTAAAGCTTGTGCGCCTAAAAAGGTGCATACATTTACTATTTGTTTATTTAAATCTAATTTCTCTGGATTAAACTGAATTTTACCCGATTGTGAATTAGCCCAAATTAATAAGTTATTTAATAATTCTGAAGCCTTAGTAGTAGAACTTGCAATAATTTTAAGAAACTTTTTCTTTCTTTCTTCGGTATAAGAATCGCCATTTTCGAGTAATAATTCCGTAAATCCTTTAATAGAATTAAATGGATTTTTTAAATCGTGCGCAATAATAGAGAAAAATTTATCTTTAGTATTATTTAGATTTTCTAAATAATTTTTTTGTTTTTCAATTTCATCATGCATTTCATTTATTTTAAAATTTTGATATTCTAATAAATTATATGCTTCTTGTTTTTTGGAATACTGCCCATTTATTAAAATAAGTAAAAATGCGAAAACTGCCATTGCTATAATTAAACCATAAATAAATTTCTTTTCATTTTTATTTTTGGCTTTTACACGAGTATTTTCTAGCGCTAATTTGTCAACTTTTAAATTTGTTTTTTCTAATTCACTTAAAGATTTAAATAATAACGCTGTTTTGTGTCTATCAAATTTATCAAGACTATCATTTAAGCTACTATATTTTTCATTATAATAGAAAGCTTTTTTTAAGTTTCCTATTGCTTTATATGCTTTGGATAATGTTTTATAATCTTCAACTAAAAATTTTAATGCTTTAATTTCATTAGCATACTTAATACTTATAAGTGCGTATTTTATAGCTAATTTTTTATGGTTTAAAATATTTTCAATAGCTGCTTTGTTTAAATATACAACAGACAATAATCGTTTATCCTTTTCTTTTTCAGCTAATGTTAAGGCTTTGCTTAAAAATGAATTAGCTTTTTTATAATCTTTCAATTCTTTATACGAATCGGAAATATTATTATAGTTTATT
The DNA here is from genome assembly GCF_033723435.1 of Lutibacter sp. Taxonomy (GTDB): domain Bacteria; phylum Bacteroidota; class Bacteroidia; order Flavobacteriales; family Flavobacteriaceae; genus Lutibacter. The sequence goes on from NZ_JAWVXC010000008.1 coordinate 12,955, forward strand.
CCTAAACCAATATTATCATTTAATTTTTTTAATATTTCAATAGACTTTTCATAATATTCTAATCCTTTTTTAAGATTACCTGCTTCAGATAATGCATTGCCCAAATCAATATAATTGTTAGCTATCTTGGAAGAATCTTTTAATTCCAAATTAATAGCTAAAGCATCTTTAAAATACTTACTGGCGAATTCATAATTTTCTTGATCATAAAATAAGGTACCAATAGCTCTAAAATTATCTGCAATTCTACTTTTATTAGAAATGGCTTTTGATATACTTAATGATTTAATAAAATTTTCAAATGAATTATTTTCATCATATAAATACATATAACAATACCCCAAATAGTAATAAATTCTTGCTTCATTATCTTTATTGATATGCTTTTCACAAATCTTTAAAGATTCTTTAAAATGCGTAATTGAATTAACATACAATCTAGAATGAAATTCAAACAAACCTAAATTAATTAAGGCATCACATTCTAAATCTTTATTATTTTTTTCTATGGAAAAATTAAGTGCTTTTTGGAAATAAAACCTAGCAGAATCCTTATTTGTTTTTTCAAACAACTTTGCAATTTTAGTAGTAATTACAAATTTAGATGAATCTGAAATTTCAGAGTCATATATTTTTTTTAAAGTGGTAACAGCATCTTTTTTTTGGGAAAAGATTACTAAGGAATAACTTATACAAAGTATAAGAAATATTGTTTTTTTCATGTCTTTTTTTCTATGGAATAATAATGATTAATTCAAAATAATCATTTTATTGCTAGTTTTAAACCATTTATCACTTCAAAACTACCATTTATTTATTTAATAAAAAACTTTTTACTAAATTATTTTAATAAAAAATTGATTCCATTTACATTTTTATCAACATAATTATTAACAAAGTCAGAGGTTAAAAAAACATTACCTTTTAAACTATTATTACTAACGGCTTGTAATATACTTAATTTCATAAACTGATGTAGCATGGGCTTTGACAACTTTTTATAACTGTAATGCCAAGGTTCATATTTAAAACCTTTTCTATTATTACTATTAGTATAAACAAGGTAGAAACCAAATTTTTTGGCATTATTTTTCATCCAGTTATTTAATTTAGAATAAACTCCATTTCTAGAATAATTTTTTTCTACCAATAATTTAGATGGCATTTTAACTTTTGCATCAATCACATCTATTTCCGTTCCCCAATGATGTCTAGATGTTCCTGGAATTGTAGAATATTCAATAATTTTATGTACAGCTTCTTTAGGAGAAAAACCTTCTAAAATATATTTTTTATATTTTTTATTCCATATTTTCAACTGCCTTTGGTAACTTCTGTAACCCGATACTATTTGAATTTTAATACCACTTTTTAATGCAGCTTTTTGCATTTTTTTAAACTGCTTAAAAACTTCTGGTTGTAATTTAGTAGCATAACCAGCCAATTTTAAACCTCCCTTACCAGTTAATGCTTCCTTAGAATATTGCTGTTGCGCATTAATACTGTTATTATTTAAAATTATTAGTAATACCAAAATTTTAATTAAATATCTACCTTTTAAACTCATTGTAATTTTCTATAACATTTTAACTACTTTTCACTAAGAAATCTTCACATTATTATTAAAATAAATATTAAAAATACAATAATAATAAATAATGTTGTGGTTAAGTTTCTATCAAAGAATAACTTATAGTTCTAGGCTTTTATTATTTAAAAAAAAATCAATTTTCTTAAAAAAATACTTGCCAAAATATAAAAGGATTGTATATTTGCCAAACCAATTGCGAGAGTAGCTCAGTTGGTAGAGCTTCAGCCTTCCAAGCTGACTGTCGCCGGTTCGAGCCCGGTCTCTCGCTCAAAAAAAAAGCCAAACTAATGTTTGGCTTTTTTTATTTTAATTTATTTCCAAAAATTAGTAATAACACAATTGGAATTCCCAACAAAATAACCGTTATTTTACTTTGCTCAAATATTTGAGGATACACCAATAACATTAATCCATACCCGCCAATAGCGCCTCCTAAATGCGCTGCATGACCAACATTACCCAATTGTTTTTTCATCCCATACATGGAATATAATAAATAACCTATTCCAAAAATATAACCGGGAATTGGAATTGGTAATGGGAACATAAATAAACTCATATTGGGACTTAATAATATTGCAGCATAAATAATCCCTGCAACTGCTCCTGAAGCACCAACAGCACTATAATAATCTTCATTTTTATGATAGCTCATTGATAAAATACTCCCTGCAAATAAGCTTCCCAAGTATAAAATTATAAATTTAACCTCTCCTAAAGTACCTAATATCATTGGTGCAAATATGTATAACACATACATATTTAAAAGTAAATGTATATAATCCACATGTAAAAAAGCGGAGGAAAACATACGTATTTTTTCACCACGTTTTATAGGTCCAATTTGAAATTTATATTTTTCAAAAAAAGAACGATCACTAAATCCTTTAATTGAAGCTATTACATTTGCTAAAATGATAACTATTAGCACAATATTCATATCCATAACGTGTGTTTTTAAACCAAAAACGAAAGTATGAAAAATTGATCATAATAAAATCATAATTTAAAAGATGCTTTAAAAAAAATTAAATACGATATTTGCATCCTATGATAAATTTATTAGTCTACATTTTAGTATATCCATTTATTTGGTTTTTATCGATATTACCTTTTCGAATTTTATATACAATATCCGATGGGGTTTACTTTTTACTTTACTATATTATTGGTTACAGAAAAAAAGTGGTTTATGACAATCTTAAACTAGCATTACCTGAAAAATCGGAAGCAGAATTATTAGCGATTAGAAAGCAGTTCTACCATCATTTTGTAGATATATTTATTGAAATGATAAAATCATTCACTATTTCAGAAAAAGAAGTTAATAAGCGCTATACCTATACTAATATAGAATTACTATCCGATTTATATAAAGATGGAAAAAGTTTAATTCTTCTTGCATCACATTATGCAAATTGGGAATGGATGGTTTCTTTAAGTTCTAAAATAAATTATAAAAGTTATGCAGCATTTACAAAAATTAGCAATTCCTATTTTAATAATAAAATTAAAAAAACGCGAGCTCGTTTTGGATTGGAATTAAAAGAAACTTGGAAAGTAATTTTAGAAGTTAACAACAATCATGAAAATAATATTCAATCCATTTATGGTTTGTTAAGTGACCAATCTCCACAAGTTCAGAAAACGCATTATTGGAATAATTTTTTAGGAGTAAAGGTTCCTATTCATACAGGAACAGAAATGTTGGCTAAAAAATACGATTTAAATGTAGCCTACATTGCTACAAAAAAAATAAAACGTGGCTATTATGAAAGTACATTTAATTTAATAACCACAGAACCAAAAAAATATGCCGATTATGAAATAACCGACATGTATTTAAGGCAATTAGAAGCCCAAATTTATGAAGAACCTGCTTATTACTTTTGGACTCATAAGCGATTTAAACATAAAGACAAAGCTCCTAAATAAAAAATTGTTACTTAGTTAAGCTAAACCTAGCTCCAAAAACATACATATTTTCAATAAACGTAAAGTGTTGCGATGCGGAATCTGCTTTATCTTTTGTAGTTCTAATATTTTGCATATTTATGTAACCCGCTTTAAAATTAGACTGGATAAAAAAGTGTTTGAAAAAAGTAATGTTTAAACCCACATGAGCAGAAAGTCCATATCCTGAAACGTGAAATTCATCGTAACGTTCTTTTCCTAATAAAGTAGTATTTGTTCTTGGATACAACATGCCTACTCCAACTCCTTCTGTTAAATTAATATCTATGTTTTTTACGGAAAACTTCAACCAATTATCTAAATTATCAAATCTACTAACCTCAACATTTACATAGTTTAAACCATCGGTATGTTCAAATAATAAGAAATCGCTAGTTAAAACAATATCATTATTATTATAAACGCCATCAAAAGCTCCTCCAGTATTTATATTTCCATTAATTTTTACAGTTTGATCATTACGCATTACATATTTCATATGATCAAGACCTAAAGAAATGGTATAATTTTCTTTGAAAAAATAACCTACTCTAAAATTAGTTTGTGGAATTGTTAACTCATCTAGCTTTAAAAAATAAATTCCAAATGGTTTTGGTTTATCATCTGCTTTAACATTGTTTAATGTAAAATCATAATTAGATCCTTTAAACCTAATATCTGAAGTTGAATAATGGTCTCTGTTCCACCCCCAGTACACAAATATTTTTCCTTTATTTGGTCCTGCATCGTTATAATTTAGATCTTGAGATTTTACTACTTTTTGTGAAAAAGCTATAGTAGTGCTTAAAAAAAGTACGGTTAATATTAAATTTTTCATTTTAATTAATAATTATAGATTTTATTTCTTTTATAAATCGTTCTGCTAATTCATCCGCGTTATTTTGCGAAGTGCTTTCGGTGTAAATTCTAATTATAGGCTCAGTATTAGATTTACGTAAATGCACCCATTCTTTTTCAAAATTAATTTTAACTCCATCTATGGTAATAACGTCTTCATTTTTATATTTTAAAGTCATTTTTGCTAAAACGTCATCCACATTTACATCTGGTGTTAACTGAATTTTATTTTTACTCATAAAATAATCAGGATACGTGTTTCGCAATGCTTTACAAGAAATTTTAGATTGTGCCAAATGCGATAAAAATAAAGCAACTCCAACTAAAGAATCTCTTCCATAGTGGGATTCTGGATAAATTATTCCTCCATTACCCTCTCCTCCTATTACAGCTTTGGTTGCTTTCATTTGTTCTACCACATTAACTTCTCCAACAGCACTTGCCATGTAATTTCCTCCATGTTTTTCTGTAACATCTTTTAAAGCTCTAGAAGAAGACAAATTTGAAACTGTATTTCCTTTTGTTTTTCCCAACACATAATCAGCACAAGCAACTAAGGTATATTCTTCTCCAAACATAGTTCCGTCTTCACAAATTAAAGCCAATCTATCCACATCAGGATCTACCACAATACCTAAATCTGCCTTTTCTTTAACTACCAACTCAGAAATATCTGTTAAATGTTCTTTTAAAGGTTCTGGATTATGAGGAAACTCTCCATTTGGTTCACAATATAACTCTACACATTCTACTCCTAATTTTTCTAATAACGCAGGAATTGCAATTCCTCCTGTAGAATTAACTGCATCAACTACTACTTTAAATTTAGCACTTTTTATTGCTTCTACATCTACTAAATTTAATTTAAGAACTTCGGAAATATGCCTGTTTATATAATGTTGTTTTTTTCTAAAAACGCCTAAATCATCTACTTCTACAAATTCAAAAGATTCGTTTTCTGCAATTTTTAATACTTCTTCCCCGGCAGCTGCATTTAAAAATTCACCTTTATTATTTAACAACTTTAAAGCATTCCATTGTTTTGGATTATGACTTGCTGTGATAATTATTCCACCATCTGCTTCATCTAACTGAACTGCTACTTCAACAGTTGGAGTTGTTGACAAACCTATATCTATTACTTTTATTCCTAAACTTATTAATGTGTTTCCTACTAAACCACTCACTAATTTGCCAGATATTCTTGCATCTCTACCTAAAATAACAGAAACATCTTTTTTAGAGGTGTTATTTTTTAGCCACATACCATAAGCTGCAGCAAATTTTACTGCATCTAATGGTGTTAAGTTTTCGCCAACTTTCCCCCCTATAGTACCTCGTATTCCTGAGATTGATTTTATTAAAGTCATATTATTTTTTTATACAAAAGTATTGTTATTCCTTATAAAAAAGAAAAAAGCTGTATTAAAAAATACAGCTTTTAAATATATTATGTTAAAGGATTTTATTTTCCTTCCATTTTTTTCTTAAGAGCAGCTAAATCTCCACCTAAATCTCCAAGAGTTGTTTTTTCAGCAGTTTCAGATTTTTTCTGAGCAGCTTTAATATTTTTCTCTTCTTGAGCTTTATAAATGGATGAATGTGAAGCTACAATTCTTCTAAATTCTTTATTAAATTCAATAACTTTAAATTTATCTACATCTCCTTTAGATAATTTAGTTCCGTCTTCTTTTGTTGTAAATCTACTTGGAACAAATGCTTCAACACCATCTTCTAAAGTTACTAAAAGTCCTTTATCGTTAGATTCTTTTACTGTTCCTTCGTGTACTGAATTTATGGTAAATTTAGCTTCGTGAGCATCCCAAGGGTTTTCTGTAGTTTGTTTATGACCTAAATTTAATTTACGTCCTTCCACATCTAATTCTAATACTTGAACATCTAACTTATCTCCTACCGCAACAAAATCTGATGGGTGTTTGATTTTTTTAGTCCAAGATAAATCAGAAATATAAACTAATCCGTCAATTCCTTCTTCTAATTCTACAAAAACACCAAAGTTTGTATAGTTACGAACAGTACCTACGTGAGTAGAACCAACTGGGTATTTTTTAGCAATATTAGCCCAAGGATCTGGATATAATTGTTTAATACCTAATGACATTTTACGGTCCTCTCTATCTAAAGTTAAAATTTGAGCTTCCACTTCGTCTCCAACTTTTACAAAATCTTGTGCTGAACGTAAATGTGTTGACCAAGACATTTCAGAAACGTGAATTAAACCTTCAACTCCTTGCGCTACTTCAATAAACGCACCGTAATCTGCAATAACAACAACTTTACCTTTTACTTTATCTCCAACTTTTAAGTTTTCATCTAAAGCTTCCCAAGGATGTGCATTTAATTGTTTTAATCCTAATTGGATTCTTGTTTTTTCATCATCAAAATCAAGGATTACCACATTTAAAGTTTGATCTAATTCAACAACTTCACTTGGGTGATTAATTCTTGACCAAGATAAATCAGTAATATGAATTAATCCATCAACACCACCTAAATCTACAAATACTCCGTATGAAGTAATGTTTTTAACTACACCTTCTAAAACTTGACCTTTTTCTAATCGACCAATAATTTCTTTCTTTTGAATTTCAATATCAGCTTCAATAAGTGCTTTATGAGAAACTACTACGTTTTTGAATTCGTGGTTAACTTTTACTACTTTGAATTCCATAGTTTTTTCAACATATTGATCGTAATCTCTAATTGGTTTTACATCAATTTGAGAACCTGGTAAGAATGCTTCAATTCCAAAAACATCAACAATCATACCTCCACGAGTTCTACATTTTACAAAACCATTAACTACTTCTCCTGTTTCATGTGCATTATTAATACGATCCCAAGCTTTAATTACACGAGCTTTTTTATGTGACAATACTAATTGACCTGTACTATCTTCTCTTTTATCAACTAAAACTTCAACAATATCACCTACTGCTAAATTTGGATTGTAACGGAATTCATTTAGTGAAATTACACCTTCAGATTTTGAATTGATATCAATAATTGCTTCACGATCTGTTTTTCTAACAACAGTTCCTTCAATTACTTCACGTTCATTTACTAATCCTAAAGTACCTTCTAATGCTGCTTCAAAAGCTTTTATGTTTTCTTCATCCACTGCTTCAATACCTTCTTCGTATTTATGCCAGTCAAAATTTGCTAAAAACTCTTCTGGATTTACTTTTTCCACTTTTGGTGTTTCAGCAACTACTTCTTCTTTAACCTCTTCTACCACTTCTTTTTTAACTTTTTTAGTTGCTTTTTCTTTTTTAACAACTTCTTCTTTAACTTCTTCTTTTACCTCTTTTTCTTCTTCTGCAGGTGCTTCTGCATAAAAAGATTGCGCACCTAATTCTTCTACTAAAATGGTATAAAAAATAGCACGGTATTTGTTACGATTAGATTTTCCTATTTTTTCAATAGCAGCTTCAATAGCTTCATCTAACTTTTCGCTGTCTTCTAAACCTAATTTTTTAATTAAAAAGTTTTTCTTAACAGTTTCTAATTCTTTTTTATCAGAACTTGAAACCTTTTCAGCGTCTTCTTTGTAGATTGAAGGTCCTAATCCTTTAGTTACAGCTGCTAATAATTCAGCATTTAAACCTAAACCTAACTTTTCAGCTTCACTAGTGTAAAGCTCTATTTTTTCTTGTAATTTTGACATATTGTCAATTTTATTTTTTGTATCTTATTGTTAATCAGATTTTTAAACGATACCAACACTAAGAGATTGTTTATTTTATTTTATACTAAAATCCTTTTAAAATCCGTTCTCGTAAAAAGGAGTGCAAATTTAGTGAAAAGTATTTAAAATAACAACGGTAATTAACTGAAAATTTGATTGTTGAAGTTTTTAGAAGCTTATTTTGTTTCGTTATGCTGAATTTATTTCAGCATATTTTGCTTTTAAGCAAATTAACCTATCCAATTTTTAAAATCTTTAACTCGTTCTCGGCTAACAATTATTTCGGATTCACAGTAATTATTAAGCGTAATTTTTAAACGGCTATTGGTGTAAGAAATAATATCTTTTATTGCATTAATATTTACAAAATATTTTCGACTAACTCTAAAAAACAACTCGGGCGAAAGTTTAGTTTCTAATTCTTCTAAAGTATCATCTATCATATAATTTCTATTGGCATTTGTACAAAAATATGTTGCTTTATTTTCACTAAAAAAACACTCAATACTTGTAGTTGGAATTAATTTTAGATGTTGCCCAATTTTTACGGTAAAACGCTTTTTATACTTGTTGGTATTTGGAAAAATAATTTCTTTTAATTGTTGGTTGGTAATGGTATTTAGTTTTTTAGTAGTGTGTATTTCTTTAAATTTTTCTATTGCTGTTTGTAATTCATCACTATCAATAGGTTTTAACAAATAATCTACACTATTTAATTTAAATGCTTTAAGCGCATATTCATCATAAGCTGTGGTAAAAATTATTGCACTTTTAACATCTATTTCCTCAAAAATTTCAAACGATAGTCCATCCGATAATTGAATGTCTAAAAAAAGTAGATCGGGATGTTCATTATTATAAAACCAGTTTACCGATTCTTCTACAGAATGAAGCATTGCAATTGGTTCTATTTCTAAATCATTTAACATTCTGCTCAGCCTTCTCGCTGCAGGTTTTTCATCTTCAATTATTACTACATTCATGTAATTAGTATTTTACTGTTTTTAATTTTAGTGTCTTTTAAATTATTTACTATTCCCAAAATTCAGTTTTATCTTTATCCATGAATTCTTTTATTTTTCTATTTTCCCAATCTTTCCCTAAAAGAAAATCTATTCCAAAAACACCAAATGCATGAAAAGCCAAACCTATTCCCCAAAATATTGCTGTATAATACGATTGCCATTCCCAAAAAGCTTGCCATCCGCCATGAGATAACGCGTTTGACAATATAAGAAATAGATTTACCAATAAATAAACCATTAAATGCACGTAAAACCCTTTAACAGATTTAACCTTTTTTTTGGCTCTTAAATATTTTTGTTCCTCTGTATAATTTGTTTTCATTATTTAACTATTATAAATTATTAAACCTATTTATTTCTTGAAGACAATATAGAAGTTACCATTAGTCCTACTCCTAATCCTAGCATAATTGAACCTACAAAAAATAAAGCTGAAGTTTGTAAAAAGAAGAAACCCGCTCCAATACCTATAAGTACTCCACCTCCTATTGCCCAAGTGCTTTTATCATTATTATTATTTTCCATTTTGTTTTATTTTAAATTAATATATATGTTTCTTTATTTGAATTATTGAAATTTTATTCCCAATACTGTTTTTCATCCTCATTCATTATTTCCTGAATTTTTCTATCTTCCCAACCTTTTCCAAATATTAAATTATGATTAAAAGCTCTAAACCCTTGTATAACTAATCCTATTCCCCATCCCAAAGCTGGAAACCAAAACCATTGCATAGTATAAGGTGTGTATTTAAAATATATAAACACTAAAAAAGGAATTACAATAAAATAAGCTACTAAACTTGCATAAAATCCTTTTATTTCCTCTACACGCTCAACTGCTCTTAAATATTTATTATCTTGTTGTATATCAGATGTTTTCATAATTTTAATTTTTTGAATTAATAAAGGTAACTTTATAATAAAGTGTTGATTAGTTTTTTCTATAAAGACCTTTTTAAGAGTTATTAATTGATATCGATCTATAATATTTTTCAACCCTAATTTTGTACTTTTTTCTACAGTAGTTTTTGGGTTAAAATTATTTACAACTTTTAAATAGCCATTTTCTTCTGTTATAATTACATTTAATGGTTGTTCTTCAGAAACGACATTATGTTTAATTGTATTTTCGAGCAACAGTTGAAGCGATAATGGAATTATTTTTAAATCAGGGTTACTTGCTTTTTCAGGAATTTCAAAATTAACGGCATTTTCAAAACGCATTTTCAACAACTCCATATATGCTTTCGCAAATTGTAATTCTTCATCTAATTCAATTAAATCTTTATTTTTTTGTTCTAAAACATATCTGTATACTTTAGATAGTTTTGTTGTAAATTTTTCCGCTTGTTTTGGATTTTCACCAATTAATGATGTTAAAACGTTTAAACTATTAAATAAAAAATGTGGGTCTATCTGACTTTTTAGCGATTCAAATTTTGCTGTTTCCGTTTTTGCAACTATTTGCTGTTCTTCAACCTTTTTCTCATTTAATGCTTTGTAAAAAAAGATGGCATGAAAAATTAAACTTACAATAAAAGTTATTACTAATCCAAAAGCGTAATAGGTATAAGCATTTTTATCATTTATAAATTGCTCTACAGATTTTCCTAATATAACAACAAGGCTAACAAATCGTAAAACCACTAAACCTATCATAGTTATAATTATAGAACCTACTGCGCCATAAATTAAACGTTTTATAGAATATCCATTCCAATCTATCTTTTCACCCAAATAATAAAAAAAGTAAGCATTAATTAAGGTAAGCACAAATGCATACATAAAGTGAATAGAAAATACTTTAAGCAAATCGTAAAGTGGTATATTAAATCCGTTATTAAAAACTATTCGCTCAATAATAAAAACAAAAACTGCAATAATTATAGATACTTTAAAAATGTAGGATAACTTAAATTTCATATAGCTTAAGCATAAATTTATTACTAATATACTTTGTTTAATTATTATATTTTATGGAATTTAATAAATAAAAGGAATTATTTTTTTAGTGCTCTTTCTATAATTCAAATAATCTACTCCAAAATAATTGACTAAAACTTTTTCTTCGGTTTTAATTCTAATTAAAAATGCTGTCAAAATTATTATGAATATTATTAGTAATGAAAACCAATTATTAAGTGAAATTCCAAAACCTATAAATGACAATAATGATGCTGTATAAGATGGATGCCTTAAATACTTATAAAATCCATTAGTTTTAAGTCGGTGATCCTCTTTAATAGTAACATTTACTGTAAAAAACTTCCCTAAAGATAAGATAATAGTTAATCTTAAAATAACTCCAATACAAATAATTAAAAGTCCTAAATAACTAATAAATTCACCTTCAGCTATTCTAAAATTATAATTTGTTAAATAGATTGCTAAAAAATTTGCAATAAAAATTAACACCCAAATTAAATTTAAAGTGCCTTTATCTTTACTCTTTGAATCTTCTTTTTTGGATATAAAAATTCTGTTTAATACCACTTCAGACAAAAACCAAAAAACATAAACTCCAACAAATAAATAACTAGTATCTAGCAAATTAAAACTTAATTTATTAGCTAATTTTAAAATTGGTGATGAAGAAAATAAGATTACAATGGCTATTATTATATGTTGCATTTTTATGGTTCTTAAAATTAATTTAACACCACAAAACTCAATAAACTATAGTAATTAATAAATTTTTATTCTCTCAATTGTAAAAAAAACCTCCTGAATTGTAATTATTAAATTAATCCCCTTAAAACCGTTGTCACCAGATAATAAAAAAAGCTAAAAAAAGCCTAACATTAGTCATATAATTATATTAAAAAGTTTGTAACTTTAGAAAACTTTTACAAAATTTTTTGATTATGAAAATATACGATGATAAACACATTAAAAATGTTGCTTTTGTTGGAGCCAATAAAAGTGGTAAAACCACATTAGCAGAAACAATGCTTTTTGAAGCTGGACTCCTCAAACGTCGTGGTACTGTTGAAAACAAAAATACCGTTTCTGACTATCACGAAATTGAACAAGAAAGAGAAACTTCTATTTATTCAACGCCATTACATACCGAATGGCGCAACTACAAAATAAACATTATTGATACTCCAGGCTTAGACGATTTTATTGGTGAAATAGCTTCTACCATGAGAGTTGCCGATTCTGTAGTTATGGTTGTAAATGCACAACAAGGAGCCGAAGTTGGTACTGAAATTATATGGAATTATATCGATCGTTTTTCATTACCTACACTTTTTGCTATCAATCAAATTGATAGCCCAAATGCAGATTTTGATGAAAGCTTTAAAAGTATTGTAGAATTAGTTGGTAAAAATGCCATAAAAATTCAATACCCATTAATAGTTGATGGCGCACAATGCATTATTGATGTTTTAAAAATGAAGATGTATAAATTTGGTCCAAATGGTGGAAAACCTGAAAAACTTGAAATTCCTGAAGACCAAAAAGAATTAGCAAATCAATTACAAAACGAATTGGTAGAAAAAGCCGCTGAAAATGATGAAGATTTAATGGAAATGTATTTTGATAAAGGCACATTAAATGAAGACGAAATGCGTGAAGGAATAAAAAAAGGAATGCTAAATCATGAATTATTCCCTGTATTTTGCTTATCCGCTTTAAATGATATGGGAAGTGGTAGAATGATGGGCTTTATTGATAATGTTACTCCTTCTTCTGCAGATTTAAAACCAGAACAAACTGTTGAAGGAAATGAATTAGAATGCAAAGCAGATGCTCCTACATCCTTATTTATCTTTAAAACATTATATGAACCAAACTTAGGCCAAATTAGTTTTTTCAAAGTAAAATCAGGAGAAATTAAACAAAATGACAAGTTAGAAAATTCAAGAAATGAAGAAATTGAAGCCATCAATCAATTATTTATAATGGATGGCAAAAACCGTGAACCTGTTGAAAAATTAACTGCAGGTGATATAGGTGCAACGCTAAAATTAAAATATACCGAGACTAATGATACTTTAAGAACCAAAGGTTCAAATATCACCATTAAACCTATTAATTTTCCTTTACCAAGAATTCACAAATCTGTAAGTGCTCAAGATAAAAATGAGGAGGAAAAATTAAATGAAGCTTTAAAAAAGATAAAAAGTCAAGATCCAACCGTTCAAGTTAAATATTCTACAGAACTAAAACAATTAATACTTTCATGCCAAGGCGAACTTCATTTAGCAACTATTGATTGGATTTTAAAAAATGAATATGGTATAAAAGCTAATTTTGAACAACCAAGAATTGCTTATCGAGAAACTATTCAACGTTCTGCTACTACAAGTTACAAACACAAAAAACAATCTGGTGGATCAGGTCAGTTTGGAGAAGTTCACATAAAAATTGAACCTTATTTTGAAGGAATGCCAGAACCTGAAGGTTTTAATATTAGAGGAAAAGAAGAAATTAGTTTAGATTGGGGCGGAAAACTAGTATTTTATAATTGTATAGTTGGTGGTGTTATTGATGCTCGATATTTACCAGCCGTTTTAAAAGGGATTTTGGAAGTAATGGAAGAAGGTCCTTTAACTGGTTCTTATGCCCGCGATATTAGAGTAATGTTATTTGATGGTAAAATGCACTCGGTAGATTCTAATGATATATCCTTTAAAATTGCTGGTGCTCATGCGTTTAAAGATGCATTTTTAAATGCAAAACCTAAATTATTAGAGCCAATTCATGAATTAACAGTTAAGGTTCCTGAAGAAATGTTAGGTAATGTTATGACAGATTTACAAGGAAGAAGATCTATAATTTTAGGAATGGATAGCGATGGAAAATACCAAACTATAAAAGCAAAAACTCCATTAGCTGAAATGTATAAATATTCTACAACCTTACGTTCTATAACACAAGGTAGAGGAAGTTTTACCACTAAGTTTTCTAATTTTGAACTAGTTCCAAACAATGTTCAAGAAGAATTAACTAAAGCTTTAGCTTAAAAAGTAAATTAACATCTAAAATAAAGACTCGCTTGTTTAAACAAGCGAGTCTTTTTAGTTAGTAGCATAGGCTAATATTTATTAATTCCATGTTTTTTATAACAAACAAAGTTTTAGTATGGTTTAAAATTATAAAAGCACAAATATTAACCGATTGCCAATATATTAACTTTTATGTTAAATTAAAAAGAAACTTATTAACATTCAACCACTTAATAGATATATTATCATTTTTATAACATTTTTATTGCAAAATACCTATTTAAACAAAAAACTAAAAATTAAATATTATTTTGTAAGAAATAATTACCTTTGTAGTCTAATTTTAAGTATATGAAACTCGCATTAATTACTATAGGATTTTTAGCAATAGGCATTGCTGGTTTATCCATAAAATTATGGGCTAAAAAAAATGGAAGATTTGCAGGAACTTGTGCAAGTCAAAACCCTCATTTAAATAAAACTGGAGAAGCTTGTGGATATTGCGGAAAAATTCCTGATCACGAATGCACAAGAAAATAATAAATGACTGAGTACTTATTTATTACTTTTATAGTAATTATTGGTATTCAATTAATTTATTATCTGGTTATATTTGGCGCTTTTGCTTTTCCAAAAAACAACAAACCTAAAAACAACTTTAATCCGCCAATTTCTATTTTAATTTGCGCTAAAAATGAATCTCAAAATTTAGCGGAAAACATTCCTAGTATATTAAGTCAAAATTATCCAAATTTTGAAATTGTTTTAATTAATGACTCTTCTACAGATACTACTTTAGAAGTAATGAAAAATTTTAAAAAAGAATATCCTGATAAAATAAACTTGGTTAATGTTTTACCTAACGAACAATTTTGGGGAAGTAAAAAATATGCACTAACTTTAGGTATAAAAGCAGCTAAATACAACTATTTATTATTAACCGATGCAGACTGCAAACCAGTTTCTAAAAACTGGATAACTCTAATCGCTACTCATTTTTCGAATAATAAACAATTAATTTTAGGTTACGGAGCGTATAAAAAAATTAAAAAATCATTTTTAAATAAATTAATCCGATTTGAAACTTTACTCACTGCTATTCAATATTTTTCTTATCAAAAAATTGGTTTACCATATATGGGAGTTGGTAGAAATTTAGGGTATACCAAAGACTTGTTTTTTAGTGCAAATGGGTTCACCAATCACATAAAAGTTAAATCTGGTGATGATGATTTATTTGTAAACCAAGTTGCAACCAAACAAAACTCTACATACTGTATTGATCCAGAGAGTTTTACAGAATCCAACCCAAAAACTAGTTTCAAAGAATGGATACATCAAAAAAGAAGACATGTTTCTACTGCAAGACATTACAAACCTTTACATAAATTATTATTAGGATTATTTTATAGTTCCCAAATATTATTTTGGCTACTTGCAATTATATTAATCCTCCTAAATTTTGATTGGAAAATAATAGTTGGGTTTATAGTTTTTAGACTACTAATTCAATATATAATTATTGGCTTTTCAGCAAAAAAATTAAAGGAAACCGATTTAATTTTACTATTTCCTTTTATGGAAATATTTTTAATTACCACACAAATGTTTATCTTTATCAAAAATCTTATTGCAAAACCCACGCATTGGTGAAAAAAAACATTGATATCCCTGATTTAGTTAATAAAGCAAAAGAAAAAGATCAAAAAGCTTTTAATACTTTATTAAATACTTATTGGAGTGATGTTTATCGATTTCAACTTTCTAAAACTGAAAATGAAGATGAAGCTGAAGATATAACCATAAAAACATTTTCTAAAGCTTTTGATAAAATTCATTTATATAACGATCGGTACAACTTTAAAACATGGTTAATTTCTATTTCTAAAAATATTTTTTTAGATCATTTAAGAAAACAAACTACAGAAACTATTTCTATAAATAAAAAAGAATCAGAAGCTTATAAATTATTTGATGAAACCCCAACAGCAGAAGATCAGTTAATTATTGAACAAAATTTAGCACAACTTTTAAACTACATAAAAGAATTAAAGCCACATTATCAAGAAATTATAAATTTGCGATATTTTCAAGAAATGAGCTATAAAGAAATGTCTAAAGAACTTGGTGAGCCATTAAGCAATATAAAAGTAAAATTACTTCGTGCTAAAAATTTACTGGCTGAAACTATTAAAAAATCTCCAAAAAATTAAAAATGAATTCTAATTGGCTTAAAAAATTAGGTCCTGGTTTATTATTTGCTGGAGCTGCAATTGGAGTTTCTCATTTAGTTCAATCTACTCGTGCTGGTGCTGATTTTGGCTTTGGATTAATTTGGGCTTTAGTTGTAATTCATTTTGTAAAATACCCTTTTTTTCAATTTGGACCGAGATATGCAACTGCAACTGGAGAGAGTTTATTAGATGGTTATAAAAAACTCGGAAAACCTGTTTTAATTGCTTATTTTGTAGTAACCTTTGCTACAATGTTTACCATTCAGGCGGCTGTAACTATAGTAACTGCAGGTTTAGCAGCTAATTTATTTGGCATCACTACAAATCCAGTAATATGGAGTATTATTATTACGTTAATTTGCTTTTTATTGTTAATTATTGGTAAGTACAAACTATTAGATAACTTAATGAAATTAATCATAATTACACTCACATTAAGTACTATAATTGCAGTTTTAGTTGCTGTTTTTAAAAACCAAAATCCAATAAGTTTTGCTCAAATAATTCCAAAAGGAACGGTTAAAGTAGGATTTTTAATTGCTTTTTTAGGATGGATGCCAGCACCATTAGATGTTTCTATTTGGCAATCGCTTTGGGCAATAGAAAAGCAAAAAGAAACAGGAGCAAGTTTTAACACTAAACAATCTATTTTTGATTTTAATATTGGTTTTTTTACCACGCTATTTTTAGGTCTCTGTTTTGTAGCATTAGGAGCTTTAGTAATGTTTAATTCTGGAGAAACTTTTAGTGGAAGCGCAGTAGCTTTTTCGCAACAATTAATCAGCTTATACACAAATAATTTAGGTGAAAATATGTATATATTTATTGGTGTTGCAGCTTTTACAACTATGTTTAGCACTACTATTACCACTTTAGATGCATCGCCAAGAGCAATGACAAAAACAGTGGATTTACTTACCAAAAAGTCGTATAAAAAAACGTATTGGCTTTGGCTTAGTTTTTTAGCTATTGGAACTATCTTAATTTTATTGTTTTTTATGTCAGAAATGGGAACATTAATAAAAATTGCAACTATATTATCCTTTTTAACAGCTCCTTTTTTTGCAATTTTAAACTTCATTCTAATATCTAGCAAACACACTCCAAAAAAGTGGCGACCTTCTTTAGGCTTAAAGATTTTAAGTTGGGTTAGCATTTTATTTTTAATCGGATTTAGCATTTGGTATCTTTCCGTTTTATAAATTCTTTGTATTTTTGCAATCAATTTTAGAAAAATGTCAGAAGAAACTATAACATCCAACAAAGTAGCTAAACCAAAATGGTTACGAGTTAAATTACCTGTTGGTAAAAAATATACAGAATTAAGAGGCGTTGTAGACAAGTATAAACTTAATACTATTTGTACTAGTGGAAGCTGTCCTAATATGGGAGAATGCTGGACTGAAGGAACTGCTACATTTATGATTTTAGGAAATATTTGTACACGTTCTTGTGGATTTTGCGGTGTAAAAACTGGAAGACCTGAAACAGTTGATTGGGAAGAACCTGAAAAAGTAGCAAGGTCAATAAGCCTTATGAAAATTAAACATGCCGTTATTACTTCAGTAGATAGAGATGATTTAAAAGATGGCGGCTCTATTATTTGGGCAGAAACTGTTAACGCAATTAGAAGAGCAAATCCTACAACCACTTTAGAAACTTTAATTCCTGATTTTCAAGCAAATAAAACAAATATTGACAGAATATTAGCTGTTGCTCCTGAAGTAATTTCTCATAATTTAGAAACTGTTAGACGATTAACTCGTGAAGTTAGAATTCAAGCTAAATACGACAGAAGTTTAGAGGTTTTAAAATATATGAAAGATAAAGGGCAACGTAGAACAAAATCTGGAATTATGCTTGGTTTAGGAGAAACAGAAGCTGAAGTAATAGAAACTATGCAGGATTTAGCTAATGCCAAAGTTGATATTATTACTATTGGTCAATATCTACAACCAAGTAAAAAACATTTACCTGTTCAAGAATTTATAACTCCAGAACAATTTGCAAAATATAAAGAAATTGGTTTAAAAATGGGTTTTAGGCATGTAGAAAGTAATGCTTTAGTCCGTTCATCTTATAAAGCTCAAAAACATTTAGAATAATAACCAATACTATTGCTTTAACTTTTAATTAACAGCACTTTATATTAATTGGCATAAGTATTGCAAACATTAAAATAACAAAGAAGTTGTTAAACTTTGTTTTTAAAAAATAGATTTTGAGTTAGTTAAATAAAAAGCACTTTTTAAGTGCTTTTTATTTAATTAATGTTGCCTTCTCCATTAAAATAGGATAAATATATCCATAGCCAAAATCCTTATTTAATGCAATTTTCCCCTTAAAAGTAACAACATCTCCAACTTTAACAGTATCTAATGTCGTTATTCCTAAATCTATAATATCTTTAAACCCTGTTCCGTCAGCAATATGAACCCAATTTCTATCCATAATTGCATTATTTACCTTTAAAACTTTACCTTTAATTAGTATAGTTTTTCCAGCAAAGCTTTCTTTATTCGATAATAATTGTTCTAATGAAGTTCCTCCAACAGGTTGTTCTATCTTAGCAATTTTAATTTTATCTTTCTTTTTTGGTGAATTAGCATGAGGGCTTTCAACATTTTTAATTTGAGGCTCCATTGTAGTTCTTATTTTATCTAGAAAGATTATAGATTCAAATGTTTTATTTAAAGATTTACTTTTAAAATTTTTCATAACCATTCCATCATCATAATAATAAGTTTCTCCTTTTTTTACAGGCATCTTTGTTATTGCCATCCAATAAGTTTTCCCTTTTTCAGTAACTTTAATATAGGTATAGTCGTTAGCATCTATAAAATCATCAAGTACTATTTTATGGGTATTAGACACCTTTTGAACTTTAGATTTTTTTACTTTACTATACTTTTCTTTAGAATTATTACAGCTTAGTAAGGTAAAAACGCTTATAAACAGTACTAACAATTTAGTTATATTTTTCATTGTATCAGTTTTACTTTTTTTATTTCACAAATGTAACTATTGTAACATAATTTTTATATGATTTTAATCACCAATTTATTTCTTTTAACTTATTTTCTTTTAAATAATTATTAGCTTTACTAAAATGTTTATTTCCAAACCAATAACCTCTGTTTGCGCTTAAAGGTGAAGGATGTCCACTAGTTAAAATACAATGTTTTTTGCTGTCAATTAAAACAGACTTCTTTTTAGCAAACCCTCCCCAAAGTAAAAAAACTACATTTTCTTTATTTTTAGAAATAATAGAAATTACTTCATCTGTAAATTGTTCCCAACCTTTTCCTTGATGAGAACCTGCATTATGAGCTTTAACTGTTAACGTTGCATTTAAAAGTAAAACACCTTGTTTTGCCCATCGTTCTAAATTCCCGCTTTTGGGATAATCAATATGTAAATCCGATTCTATTTCTTTAAAAATATTAATTAAGGATGGAGGATGTGCTACTCCTTCAGGAACTGAAAAACATAATCCGTGTGCTTGACCTTCTCCGTGATATGGATCCTGTCCAATTATTACTACTTTTAAATGGTTAAAAGGGCATAAATTAAAGGCATTAAAAATCTGACTTCCTTTAGGATAACAAGTATTAGTTGTATACTCATTTTTAACAAAATTTGTTAAACTTTCAAAATAAGGCTTATTAAATTCTTTCTCAAGTAAAGGTTTCCAACTTTCAGCTATTTTAACATTCATTAGTGGTTAATTAAGTTAAATGTATATTTTTGTATAACTGTTCAAAAGTAGTATTTTTTATGAGTATCATTTCAGAAAAAACTTTAAATGATTTAGAATTTTATACCATTTTAACGCAAGTCAGTGAATTTTGTATTTCTGAACTTGGGAAATCTGCTACGCTTCAAATTAAGCCTTTTACTAGTGTTGACACTTTAAATATTGAACTACAACGCGTTAATGAATATCTTTCTAGTTTTGAAAATGATAATAGAATACCAAATCACTATTTTGAGGATATAAAAAAAGAAATACATTTATTAAAAATTGAAAATAGTTTTTTAGATGCTACTTCTTTTTTAAAAATATTAAATAATACAAATACCATTTACGAATTACTTCTTTTTTTTAAAAAGTTTAAAGTTTATTATCCTCAACTTTTTAATTTTTCTACTACCATTGAATATCAGCCTTTTATTTCTGAAGCTATAAAAAAAATAATAACTCCTTTTGGAGAAATAAATGCAAATGCATCTACACAATTAAAAAGTATTAGAGCAGATATTAATGTGGTTAGAGGCAAAATTGGAGTAAGTTTTAACAAAGCTCTTCATAAATACGCAAGTCTTGGTTATTTAGACGATATTAAAGAATCTGTTATTGACAACCAAAGGGTTTTAGCTGTACAAGCTATGTATCGTAAAAAAATAAAAGGTACTATTTTAGGAAGTTCAAAAACAGGAAGTATTGTTTATATAGCTCCGGAAGCAACGTTGCAATATAGTAATGAATTGCAGCATTTAATTTTTGAAGAAAAACAAGAAATAATAAAAATATTAAAAGAATTAACTAACGCTTTAAGAATTTATATTCCTGATTTAATTAGTTATCAAAAAATATTAATTGCCTTAGATGTTATTGGAGCAAAAGCAAAATATGCAAAAACAATAAATGCGTGTTTGCCCAAAATTACAAAGACCAAAAAAGTTTTCTTTAAAAACGCCTTCCACCCTATTTTACTTGAAAAGAATACTATACAAAATATTAAAACCGTTCCACAAACACTAGAACTTCATGAAAATCAGCAAATAATAGTAATTTCAGGTCCAAACGCTGGAGGGAAAAGCATTACTTTAAAAACCATTGGTTTACTACAAGTTATGCTTCAAAGTGGTTTTTTAATTCCTGTTCACGAACGTTCAAGCACCTATTTTTTCGAAAAAATACTTACAGATATTGGAGATAACCAATCTATTGAAAATCAATTAAGTACTTACAGTTATCGCTTAAAAAATATGCGTAAATTTTTACAAAAATGTAACGGTAATACGCTGTTTTTAATTGATGAATTTGGAACAGGAAGTGATCCAGAACTTGGTGGTGCTTTAGCGGAAATATTTTTAGAAGAATTTTATAATAAAAAAGCGTTTGGAGTTATTACCACTCACTATTCTAATTTAAAAGTTTTAGCCAATGAAATAGAGCATATTACAAATGCAAATATGCAATTTGATGAGAAAACATTAGAACCATTATTTAAACTTTTTGTTGGTCAGGCAGGTAGTTCTTTTACGTTTGAAGTTGCACAAAAAAACGGAATTCCTTTTAGCTTAATTAATAAAGCTAAAAAACGAGTAGAAAAAGGAAAAGTGCGTTTAGATAAAACCATTTCAAGTCTTCAAAAAGAACGTAATAAACTACAAAAAACTTCTGAAAATTTAGAACAAGTTAAATCTGAAGCACTTTTACACGCCGATAATTTGAGTCTAAAACACACTAAAGTTCAAGAAAAACTAGAAAATTTTTACGAATTATACACAAACAACCAAAAAATGTTAGTGTACGGAAGAAAAATAAATGAGTTAATTAATACCTATTTTCAAACAAATAATAAAAAACAATTCAATGCTAATTTTGCAAAATGGGTAGCAATGGAAAAAACAAAATATTTAAAAAAGAACCCTGTAAAACCTGTTACAAAAGCTGAAAAAAAGAAAATAAAAATTACAGCAAAAAAAACAGAAGAAAAATTAAAAATTGTTGAAAAAGAAGTACTTACTGAGGTTCAAAAAGTAAAAGAACAAAAAATAGTAACTGCAAAAAAAGTTGAAAAACAACGAACTAATTACGAATTTAAAATAAATGATAAAGTAAGAATTATAGATAGTACTGCTTGTGGTACAATTGATAAAATTGAGAAAAAACATGCTTTTATCAACTATGGAATTTTTACAACAAAAACTACTTTAGCTAAATTAGAACTAGTGGAAGCCTTTAAAAAATAATTTTTAAGCTTTTCATTTATAACCTTTTAGATTTGCAACCAATATAAATATTACTTAAATTTAGCTGGCTAAAAATAAAATCATGCTAAATTATTTAAAGGCATTTCTCGTATTCTTAATTTGGGCAATTATTGCATTAACCACACATTATTTTATTACTTCTAATTTTTCGGCAAATACAAATTCCAAAGAAAAGGTTTCAATAGCAAAAAATGTAACCAATAATTATGTTGTAACAAATTTTAATAAGGATCCTATTTTTAGTTACAATAAACCATTTATAATTCAAAAAAACACTCCTGAAATTATAAATATAAACGATTTTACTACTTTTTTTGATACTATAAAATCCTATCTAAAAAATCATTATAAAGACGAATTATTAATTAAAGGTTTATATTCTAAAGGAGAAAAAGATTCATCAAATTTCAAAAATTTAGGAATTTTAAGAGCTGATGCAATAAAAGTTTATTTGAAAAAATTGAACATTAACAACTATCAACTTAAGACTTTAAGTGAAATTAAAAATAATTTATTCGAAAAAAACGAAAATACTTCAGGTGTAATTTTAAAAATCAACAAGATTGAAAATAAAATAACAGATAGCATTGAGCAAGCAATTAGTAATAAACGAATTTATGTTGATTTTAAAGATAATATGCTAATTACTAATAAATCTATTGAGAGTTATACTGCATTATTAAAACAATATATTAAAGAATATCCAAACAAAACTATTTACATTACTGGGCATACAGATAATGATGGTTATTATCAAAAAAACTTAATTATTGGATTAAACAGAGCTAATTTGGTTAAAAACTACTTTAAACTAAATGGATTAGAAAATGCTAAAATGATAACATCATCTAAAGGAGAATCGGAACCTATTGCAGATAAAAATACTTTAAAAGGAAAAGCAGCAAACCGAAGAATAGAAATAAAAATTAACTAACAATTATGGAACTATCTATTTTTTTTAATACAACTTTTTGGCAATTATTGGAGCTTTTTATTTGGTTGCTAGGTGCATTTTTAATAGGTTTTTATTTTGGTAATATAAATTCCATAAAAAAGGAAGAACCAAAACCAAAAAATCAGCACATTCCTGAAGATGATCTAAAATTAACGGATACTACACCTAAAATTAGAGCAACAAAAACTTTTGAACGAGGTGGAAAGCAGTTAGTAAAAACAGTTCCAACAAAAGATCAGGATAAAGGTTTGAATTTTGACCGAATTGGAATTGCAGAAGAAAAAAACAAAAACAATTTAAAAAAAATTAAGGGGATTGGTTCTGCTATCGAATCTAAATTAAATGGTTTAGGAATTTACACTTACGAACAGATTAGTAATTTTAATAGTGCTGATATTAAAAAAGTTACAAAAATATTAAAGTTTTTCCCTGGCAGAATTGAAAGAGATGACTGGGTTGGGCAAGCTTTTCACCTAATAAACAACATAGATAAAAGGTAAATTAATTACCCTCGTATCGTTCCATTTCTCTATCATAAAACTTACTTGCTAATTCAATTAAAGTAGCTACTTCGCTAGAAAGTTCTTCTTCATCTGCATTATTAAATTCTTCAAGCCATTCAATTTCATCATCTTTTAAATTGATAATAAATCGAGGAAATTCAGTATGAATAATAAATATATCTTCCGTAAAATCTGTGTTATCTCCCAATAAAAATTTAGGTAAGTCCATGTTTTGTGCGTATTAATTTATTCGACAAATAATTAAATCTAAAAAACAACATTAATGCTGATGAAGTTAATGCAGATAATAATCCAATCCAGATTCCAAAAGTACCTAAATTTAATTCGGTTCCCAAAAAATAGCAAATAGGGAATCCAATTACCCAATAAGCAATAAATGTAATTAACGATGGAATATTAACATCTTGTAAACCTCGTAATCCTCCTAAAATTACCGCTTGTAATCCATCGGAAAGTTGAAAAAATCCTGCTACAACTATTAAACCAGAAGCAATTTTTATTACTTCTAAATCTTCTGTAAAAATCCAAGGTAATTCATCTTTTAACAATATAAAACTAACAGAAAAACCAAACATTATAAAAACTACTAATAAAAAATTGGAAAAAGCTATTCGTTTTAATTCCCTAAAATTTTGTAATCCTTTTTGGTTTCCAACTCTAATTGTTGATGCAACTCCTAATCCAACCGCTACCATAAAAGTTGTTGAAGATAATTTTAATGCTATTTGATTAGCTGCTTGTGGTAAAGCGCCAAATGTACCTGCCAATAATACAGATGAAGTAAACAAACCAACTTCAAACAACATTTGCAATGCTGTTGGAAAACCTAAACTTATAATTTTATTAAATACTTTACGTTTAATTTCGTTTAGTTTTAAAATATGCATATAAGGAGCAAATTTTGGTTTATATTTTAATACTAAATAAAGAAATATTACCATTACTATTCGCGAAACTAAAGTTCCTATGGCTGCTCCAACAAGTTCTAATCTTGGAAAAATCCAAAAGCCATAAATTAAAGCAAAATTCAAACTAATATTAACTATATTGGTTATAATAGTTGCATACATAGAGTATTTAGTTTGGGATAATCCATCTGCAAATTGTTTTAATCCTTGAAAAATCATTAATGGAATCATCGAAACAGCAACAATTTCAAAATATGGAACCGCCAAAACAACTACTTCTTCAGGTTGATCTAAATGATATAAAATGGGTTTAATTAGTAATAATAATAAAAACATCACTATTCCAATTATAGTCATTAAAATAATTCCATGCTGAAAAATACTTCGTCCTTTTTCTGTGTTCTTTTCGCCGTCTGATTCTGCAATTAAAGGAGTAATTGCAAACGAAAAACCAATTCCGATAGATAATGCAATAAAAACCAAACTATTACCTAACGATGTTGCTGCTAATTGTACTGGCCCTAACCTACCAACCATAATATCATCCATTAAACCAACTAATAAATGGCCTAAAGAACCCATCATTATTGGAGTGGCTAATTTCAGGTTATTTTTAAATTCAGATGTGTAATTTCTAAGCTTCAATAATTGTGTATTTTTCTGTTTGCGAATATACAAGATTAAATATTGATTTTTTCACTAAAAAAACACGTCATAAAAAATATTTATAATTACATAAAATTAATGAATAAGAGAACTTTAATAAAAGAGTGATAATTGATTACTTTTGTGTATCAAAAAATTAGTAATCAATTAAAATATATAAAAAATGGCAGTATTAGTAGGTAAAAAAGCTCCTAAATTTAATGCTCAAGCAGTAGTTAATGGAAATGAATTTGTTGAAAATTATTCATTAGATCAATTTGAAGGTAAAAAATATGTTGTTCTTTTCTTTTATCCAAAAGATTTCACATTTGTTTGTCCAACTGAATTATTTGCTTTTCAAGAAAAATTAGCAGAATTCGAAAAAAGAAATGTACAAATAGTTGCTGCATCAACAGATACTGAGCAATCGCACTGGGGATGGTTACAAATGCCAAAAAATCAAGGTGGTATTCAAGGAGTTACTTATCCAATTATTGCAGATACCAACAAAACAATTTCTAAAAATTATGATGTATTAGCTGGAGATTATTATTACGATGATAATGATCAATTACAAGCTGAAGGTGAATTAATTGCTTATCGTGGTTTATTTTTAATAGATAAAGATGGTATTGTTCGTCATCAAATTGTAAACGACTTACCTTTAGGAAGAAATGTAGACGAAGCTATTAGAATGGTAGATGCATTACAATTTACTGAAGAACATGGCGAAGCTTGTCCTGCAAACTGGAACTCTGAAAAAGAAGGTTTAAAAGCAACTCACGAAGGTGTTGCAGACTATTTAGCAAAACACTAATTAAATCAAAAATAAAAACAATAAAAACTCTCGAATTTATTCGGGAGTTTTTACTTTTTAAACTAACTTTGATTTTTAATTAAAAAAACTATTATGGCTAAAATAACCTTAAAAGGAAATCCAATTGAAACTATTGGAAAATTACCAAAAGTAGGAAGTAAAGCTCCTAAATTCAGTTTAATAAAAGCTGATTTATCTAAAGCAAAATTAAAAGATTTTAGAGGATCTAAATTAATATTAAATATTTTTCCAAGTCTAGATACTGGCACATGTGCAGCATCTGTTAGACGTTTTAATAAAGAAGCAGGAGAATTAGAAAACACAAAAGTTTTATGTATTTCTAGAGATTTACCATTTGCTCAAGCTCGTTTTTGTGGTGCTGAAGGATTAGATAATGTTATCACTCTATCTGATTTTGCTAAAGGAAAATTTGGAAAATCATATGGTGCTACTATCAAAACAGGACCACTTGCTAACCTACTTTCTCGCGCTATCGTAATTGTTGATGAAGAAGGTAAAGTTACCTATACACAACAAGTTCCTGAAATTGTAGATGAGCCAAATTATGAAGAAGCTTTAAAAGCGCTTTAAATGATTAAAGTGCGTAATTTTATAATTAACCGATTAAAAGCATTTAAATATGCTGCTAAGGGTTTCTGGATTTTAATTACCACTGAAAATAGCATTATAGCTCAAATAATTATTGCATTAATTATGACAATTATTGGGTTTATAATGCATCTTTCTGCTACCGAATGGATGTTCCAAACATTAGCTATTGGACTTATTTTGGTAGCAGAATCCTTAAATACCGGAATCGAAAAAATGGCTGATTTTGTTCATCCAGATTATCATGAAAAAATTGGTTTTATTAAAGATATTTCTGCAGGAGCAGCTTTTTTTGCTGCAATAATTGCCATAATTATTGGTTTATTTATATACATTCCTAAATTTATATAGTAATTTAATTATTATCTCTTTTATTTTATATTTTTGTGTGATACTTATATAAATGGCAAAAAAGAAAAAAACAGTTAAAAAAACTCCATCAAAACCACGATTCCAAAAAACAAAGAAATTTTTTGGGAGTAGACAAACCCATACTGTATTTGGGTTATTTGTCGTAATTTTTGCTGTGTTTTTATTTTTTTCCATAATTTCCTACTTTTTTAATTGGCAGCAAGATCAAAGTCAACTTGCCTTTTTTACCGACAAAAACATTACAGTTAAAAACCTATTAGGAAAAATTGGAGCTACTTTAAGTCATTTATTAATATATAAAGGGTTTGGAATTTCAGCTATATATATACCTATTCTACTTTTATTAACAGGTATTACTATTTTAATAAAAGGAAATTTTAAAAAAATAGCAAATCTCTGGGGTTGGGGAATTTTAGGAATAATATGGATTTCTATTTCCTTTGGATTTTTAGCAAATAAAAATGCTTTGTTTGCAGGAGTTATAGGTTATCAAACAAACAGTTATTTACAACAGTTCTTAGGAAAAACAGGCTTAATCTTATCTCTTATATTTTTATTTTTAACATATTTAGTTATTCGTTTTAAAATTACACCCGAAAAACTAAAAAGAAAACACATTGTTTTAAATGAAAATTCTATTGATGAAGAAAAAATTAGTTCACCAACAGATGAAATAGAACCAATTTTAGATAATAGTGGTGAGATTCCATCAACTATAACAGAAGAAGTCGAATTTTCCTTAGAAAAAAACACCAATAAGCCTCTTGAAAACATTGAATCTAAAGAGGGTGTTGAAATTGATGTAGATAAAATTGTTGATGAAGATCATGTTGCAGAAAATTTATCGGATAAATTAGTAAAAGACTTTGGTGAGTTTGATCCAACTTTAGAACTAAGCGATTACAAATTTCCAACTTTAAATCTGTTAAGGTCATACAACGAAAGTATTTCTGTTAATCAGGAAGAATTAGAAATCAATAAAAATAAAATTGTTGAAACATTAAACAATTATAAAATTGGTATTGATAGAATTAAAGCAACCGTTGGGCCAACAGTAACTTTATATGAAATTGTTCCAGAAGCTGGTATTAGAATTTCAAAAATTAAAAATTTAGAGGATGATATTGCATTATCCTTATCTGCATTAGGAATACGAATTATCGCTCCAATTCCAGGTAAAGGAACTATTGGTATTGAGGTTCCTAATAAAAAACCAACTATGGTTTCTATGAAATCGGTAATATCCTCTACAAAATTTCAAAATTCTGAAATGGAGTTGCCAATTGCGTTAGGAAAAACCATTTCTAATGAAACCTTTGTAGTTGATTTAGCTAAAATGCCACATTTATTAATGGCAGGTGCTACCGGACAAGGAAAATCTGTTGGATTAAATGCTGTTTTAACTTCATTATTGTATAAAAAACATCCTGCTGAAGTTAAATTTGTTTTAGTAGATCCTAAAAAAGTTGAATTAACTTTGTTCAATAAAATTGAACGTCATTATTTGGCTAAATTACCAGATACAGATGAAGCTATTATTACTGATACTACTAAAGTAATTAATACGTTAAATTCACTTTGTATTGAAATGGATAATCGTTACGATTTACTTAAAACAGCTATGGTTCGTAACATAAAAGAATACAATGTTAAGTTTAAATCTCGCAAATTAAATCCTGAAAATGGACATCGATTTTTACCATATATTGTCTTAATAATTGATGAGTTTGCCGATTTAATTATGACAGCTGGAAAAGAAATTGAAACTCCAATTGCACGTTTAGCACAATTAGCCAGAGCTATTGGAATCCATTTAATTGTGGCAACTCAACGTCCTTCGGTAAATGTTATTACAGGTATTATTAAAGCAAATTTCCCTTCTAGAGCAGCATTTAGAGTAACCTCAAAAATTGATTCAAGAACAATTTTGGATTCGCAAGGTGCAGACCAATTAATAGGAAAAGGAGATTTATTATACGCTGGTAGCAACGATTTAATTCGTTTACAATGTGCTTTTGTAGATACTCCTGAAATTGATAAAATAACAGACTTTATTGGTTCGCAAAGAGCTTATGCAAATGCTTATTTATTACCTGAATACAGTGGCGAAGAAACTGGCACAAGTCTTGATATTGATATCAGCGAACGAGATAAATTATTTAGAGATGCAGCTCTAGTTATTGTGCATGCACAACAAGGTTCAGCATCCTTATTACAACGTAAATTAAAACTAGGTTACAATAGAGCTGGTAGAATTATTGACCAGCTAGAAGCAGCAGGAATTGTTGGGCCATTTGAAGGAAGTAAAGCACGCCAAGTGTTGGTACCTGATGAAATGGCTTTAAATAAATTATTAGATTATGGTGAAAAATAAAAACAACAACTTTATTAAAATGAAAAAATTACTAACTATAGTTATTATTAGTATCCTTAGTATCACTACAGGATTTAGCCAAAATTCAAATCCGGCTAAAACTTTATTAGATGAAGTAGCAAAAAAAGTAGAAAGCTATAAAAACATTGAAATTGAATTTACACATAATTTAGATAATACTGAAGCTGATGTACATCAGGAAACAAGAGGAAAAGTTACCGTAAAAGGTGATTTATACCATTTAAATTACATGGGAACAGAACAAATTTTTGATGGAAAAAAGATTTATTTAATTATTCATGAAGATGAAGAAGTTGTTATTCAAAAACCTGATGAAAATGACGAAAAACAGCTAACTCCATCAAAAATGTTTACATTTTATAAAAGTGGTTACACCTACAGTATGGGTGATTTGAAAACCATAGACGGAATAAAAATACAATACGTAAACCTTACTCCTATTGATACAAACTCTGATATAAAAAATATCTTAATTGGTGTAGATGTAAAAACAAAACACATTTTTAATATAATTGAAATTGGTAAAAACAAGACTACAACTACTTTAGCTATTAGGTCCTTTAAAACTAATCAAACTTTACCAGATAGCCTTTTCAAATTTGATATAAAAAAATATAGAGATCAAAAGAATTATACTATTTCTGAGCCAAAATAAAAGCATTGAAAGTACTTGACAAATACATTTTAAAAAGTTTTTTACAACCTTTTTTAGCAACATTTTTTGTAGTACTATTTGTTTTAGTAATGCAAGCGCTTTGGTTAGCTTTTGATCAAATTGCAGGCAAAGGAATAGACCTTTTTTTTATTCTTAAATTCTTAGGATATTTAGGATTAATCCTTACTCCAACAGCATTACCCATAGGAATTCTTTTATCTTCTATAATGGCTCTTGGAAATTTATCTGAGAACTACGAAATGGCAGCTATAAAATCAGCTGGTGTATCTTTAAAAAGAGTAATAAAGCCTCTTATATTTTTAACATTAATGTTAAGTGCTTTAAACTTTGTTTTTCTTAATAATATTTATCCTTGGGCTACTCTAAAACAAAAAAATTTATACTTAAACATGAAAAAGAAGAAACCAGCATTAGCTCTTGTTGCTGGATCTTTTAATACTGAAATTCCTGGGTATAGTATAAAATTTGATGAAAAATATGGGGAAGAAAAAAATCTTCTTAAAAATGTCCAAATTGCAGATTTAACTAAAGGAAGAGGAAAAATTAAGGTAATTACAGCTAAAAAAGGTATCATTTCAACTGAGCCTGGCAGCAAATACTTGACGCTAACTCTTGAAAATGGTAAATACTATGAAGATGATATAAAAAGAGCTGCAACACCTAAAGATAGAGCAAAAATGCCTTTTTCTAACGCTAGTTTTGATAAATATACTATTAATATTGATATATCTTCTTTTAATGATACTAGCTTAAATGATGAAAAAGTAAAACAACATCATGGTATGCTAAGCATTAAGCAATTAGATTCTATTTCAAAACAACAAAAAAAGGCTTATGATATATATATTGAAAATAGAACTAACATTTTTAATAAAACTATAGAAACAAAAAAATTACATAAATACCCTGATTCACTTATAAACAACAAAATTATTTCGCCAGTACTTGATAATTTTGTTGTAAAAAACAAAAGTATTGTTTTAGATGAAGCTATTAGAAAAGTAAATAGAGTTATAGAAAGAAATAACGTTAGAAAAAAAAGTTTTAAAGACAAAAGAAAAATGTTAAACTTGTACGATTACGAGTTTGGATATAGAATTTCATTTTCTCTTGCCTGTTTAGTCCTCTTTTTTATTGGAGCTCCTTTAGGTTCTATTATAAGAAAAGGCGGTTTTGGTGTACCAATGTTATTTGCAATTATTATATTCGTTACGTATTTTTTTATAACACAATTAGGTAAAAATTTAGCAGAAGAAAGCGCAATTTCAGCTCAAATAGGTAGTTGGTTGGCTACTTTTATAATGCTTCCTTTAGGTATTTTATTAACTAGGAGAGCAACCAAAGGAATGGGTATATTTAATATAGATGCAGTGTTTGATAAAATTAAAACGCTATTTAAAAAAATCAAAAGAACTTAAAATAAGTGTCATGAATACGGTAGAAAACAGCTTCAAATTAAATACAATTAAAGAAGCAATTGAAGATATTAAAAGTGGAAAAATTGTAATTGTTGTTGATGATGAAAATAGAGAAAATGAAGGTGATTTTATTGCTGCTGCTGAGTTAGTTACTCCAGAAATGATAAACTTTATGGCTACACACGGAAGAGGATTAATTTGTGCGCCAATTACAGAAAGTCGTTCAAAAGAACTTCAATTAGATTTAATGGTTGGCTTAAATACAGATCCTTTGGGTACCGCTTTTACAGTTTCTATTGATTATCATGGTAAAGGTGTTACCACTGGTATTTCTGCTAAAGACAGAGCCACTACTGTAAAATCGTTAACCGACCCAAATACAAAACCTCACGATTTGAGCCGTCCTGGTCATATATTTCCACTAAAATCTAGAGATGGTGGTGTTTTAAGAAGAACAGGACATACTGAGGCTGCAACTGATTTAGCAAAATTAGCGGGTTTACACCCTGCAGGAGTAATTGTTGAAATAATGAATGTGGATGGCACCATGGCTCGATTACCTCAACTCATAAAAATTGCTAAAGAATTTGATCTTAAAATTGTTTCTATTGAAGATTTGGTAGAATACAGAATGCAAAACGATTCATTAATAGAACTTTGTGAAGATTTTGATTTGAATACTCGTTTTGGTGAGTACCGATTAAGAGCATATAAACAAACTACAAATAATCAAGTTCATTTAGTTTTAAGCAAAGGAAATATTAATAAAGGAGAAGAAATTTTAGTTAAAGTAAACTCTGCTTTAGTTAATAATGATATTTTAGGAACCCTTACTAAAAACCCAGATCATAAATTAAGACGCGTTTTTGAAGCAATAAATAAAGAAGGAAAAGGTGCTGTTGTGTTTATCAATCAAGAAAATCAATCTTATGATTTATTGAATAGATTAAAAATAGTTAAACAAAGTCAGAAAGATAATACACCTTATACTCCAAATATTAAAATGGATGAAAAAGATTTTGGTATTGGCGCTCAAATATTAAGAGATATTAATATTACAAAATTACGTGTTTTATCTAACGCAAAAACTTTTAGAAAAAGAGTTGGAATGACAGGTTACGGACTTGAAATTTTAGAATATGTAACCTATTAATTTTATAAATATTTTTATGAAAAAATGGTTGCTTCTTTTTGTTTCATTAAGCATAATTAGTTGTAATAACTATACTCCTAAAAAAGCCAGTAACAAAAATCATATTTCAACAACAAATTACACCTTAAATGGCACTATAGATTTTGATTCTAAAACTGCTTATTTGAACAAAATAAGAAATGACTCTCTTTTTAGAATAGATTCAACATCTATATTTAACCATACTTTTATTTTTAAAGGAAATATTATAACTCCCGAACGTTTTGCGCTTACTTTTAATGACCTTTCTGCTGTAGTAATTGTAATTTTAGAGCCTAAAGATTTTTCTGTTTCTATAAAAAACCACTTTTTTAACGACCCAAAAATAACAGGTTCTCCTTTAAATAGCCTTTTATTAAGTTATAAAAACACATCAAAAAGTATTTTTAAAAAAATAAATTATTTATATCCTCAATTTCAAAAAGCGAGGTTAGAAAATGATGCACAAAAACTTCAAGAAATTAAACAAAAAATGGAAACTATAGAAAATGAATTTACTGACTATAGTTATCACTTTATTGAAAATCATAAAAATTCGTATATAGCAGCAATGCTTTTATCTGATCATTTAAAATCAACTAAAAAAGATCCTCTAAAAATTAGAAAATCTTTTAATTTACTGCCATTAAAAATTCAGAATTCAATAGATGGTAAAATTGTGGCTAAATGGTTACAAACCCATTAAAAAACTTAAATTAGTTTCTGGAGGAGTTTCTTGTGGAGATTTATTTACTTGAAATAATCTGGCATGTAAATCCCCTTTTAAAACTACTTGATTTCCTTCAACTTGCAACCAGCTTCCTTCTCTTAAACCAAGAACTGGAATAGTATTAAAGTTATGAAATTCATTTATACGAGTTTCTCTAGTTTCCCCCATATGTTTTGAATCTGGATCAGGATCTAAATAATGTGGATTAAGGTTAAAATTTAAGAATCCAAATGCCTGAAAAGTTGGTGGATAAACTATTGGCATATCATTAGTATTTTGAATTGTAAGCCCTGTAACATTACTTCCCGCACTTGTTCCAAAATATGGAACTCCATTTTCAACTACATTTTTAATTGCTGGCATTATTTTTTTCTCATACATAGTTTTCAGCAATAAAAAAGTATTTCCACCACCTATAAAAATTCCTTTTGCATTAATAACTGCATCCACAGCGTTTGTATACTCATGAATTCCAACTACATTAATATTAATTTTTTGGAAAGCAATTTTTGCTTTTTCAGTGTATTCATCAAAAGTTAATCCGCTAGGACGAGCATACGGAATAAATAAAATTTCCTTAACTCCTTTAAAGTGATTGGATAATACTGGTAAAATATATTCCAAATAATCCTTTCCATGAACAGTTGATGTACTTGCAATAATTAATTTTTTCATGTGTTACTAATATTTTTATAAATGTACAATTTAACCTTCTTTAACAAAAATTTATAGGCTTATTAATACAATTTTAAGATTTCAATGTTTTTATTTGTTATAAAAATATTGCGAAATGAAAGTAAAACTTACCGAAAAATTAAAAACTAATAAATATTTATATATAATATCTATTTTATTTTTTGTGATTAATATTACAAATGCACAAACACAACTAATTAAACTTAATGGGACTGTAAAAAATGATTCTATTAAATTACAAGATATAAACATAAAAAATATAACCTCTAATTTAGGAACTACTAGCGATAAAAATGGTCACTTTACTATTTATGCAAAAAAAGGAGATTCCATTCTATTCTCCTCTATTGTTTATGAAAACAGAATCATAAAAATTTCAGACACACACATAAATTCCAAAACCATAATTGTTTACTTAGAACCAGATTTTTATCAACTTGATGAAGTGATGTTAGATAATTCCTTTAAGCTAGATGTTACAAATGTACCTGTCACCCGAGGAACCATTTTTAATAACGACGAAGTTTCTCACAGAAAGCCTCCAAATGCACGCAAGTTATCCGATCCTAATGCAAATGCAGGTGGCTTAAATCCTATTGCATTATTTATGGCTATCACCAAAAAATCACGTTTAAGAAGAAAGGCTAAAAAATTAAAAGAACAGAAAATTAAATTATTAAAACAAGAATTTCCAACCACTATCCGAAATCAGTATGGAGATGAGTTTTATACAAAATGGCTTTCTATACCCAAAGATAAAATAAATTTATTTTTAGATTATTGCCAAGCAAATGGTTTAGATAATTTCTATTTCAGTAATGAATTTGTTATTAAAGATTTTCTAATTAAACAAGCTGTAAAATTTAATTCCCTAAAAAATTAATTTTTTAAAATCTTTATTATTAAATTTTCTTTTTGTTTATTAGCAACCAAAACACATTAAATGAAACAATCAAAATACGTATTCTTATTTTTCTTAATAATTCCACTATTTGCATTTACGCTTCATAAATATTATGTTAGTTTAACAGAAATTGAATATGTAGAAAAACAAAAATCTGTACAAATAATCACAAGTATTTTTATAGACGATTTAGAAGTTGATATGCGCAAACAATCTAATAAAGTTTTTAATATAGATACCAAGCAAGAAATAGATAGTATAGATTATTATTTTAAAAATTACTTACACCAGCACTTTCAAATAACAATTAACGACAGCATAAACAAATACAATTATATAGGTAAAGAATACGAGGATAATATTGTTCATTTCTACTTAGAAGTACCTAATATAGAACGCCTTAACAGTATTCAGATTATAAACACATCTTTATTTGAAAGTTTTGAAAATCAACAAAATATTGTGAAAATTAATGTGAAAGATTTTAATAAAACCTTCTACTTAACTAAGAATAATGATAAAGGTTTGTTAAATTTTTAATAAATATTTAACATTTAATACAAAAATAATTACTTTCGGATTTTATTACTTTTTTATCACCCAAACTATAATCAAATATGTTAAAAAAAACTTTATCTTTCATTGTTGTTTCTCTAATTTCAACAATGATATTTGCTCAAAATTCTGAGCAACAAAATCCTGTTCAAAAAGGACATTACAACATCAGCAAGTTCAGACAATTAAAACAAGAACTTCCCACCCCAAACAATCAGCATACTGCTTCTGGAGCTCCAGGTTTTGAATACACTCAACAAAAAGTGGATTATAAAATGAATATTATTTTAGATGATGACAATCAAAAAATATTTGGGGAAGAAACCATTACATATCATAATAATTCAAAAGATAATCTTGAATATTTATGGGTGCAATTAGACCAAAATATGCGTGCGCCAAATTCTAAAACTCCAGATATTAATGGCAGTGGACCAGGTGTATTATATTCTCCTTCAAAATTTACAAAATCCTTCATGGGTAAACCTTTCCAAGGTGGTTTTAACATAGAATCTATTACAAATATGGAAAATAAACCATTAGATTATATGATTAACCAAACCATGATGCGAATTGACTTATCCGAACCTTTAGCATCAGGAGCTACTTATAACTTTAAAATTAAGTGGTGGTATAATATTAACGATTATATAGCTTTACAAGGTAGATCAGGTTATGAACCTTTTCCTGATGGAAACAAAATTTATATAATTGCACAGTTTTTTCCTCGTTTAGCAGTATATAATAATGTAGAAGGTTGGCAAAATATGCAATTTTTTGGAAGAAGTGAATTTGCACTTGAATTTGGAGATTATGATGTATCTATTACTACTCCAAAAGACCATATTTTAAATGGTACAGGAGTTCTTCAAAATCCAAAAGAAGTTTTTACAAAGAAGCAATATAAAAGATATGAAGAAGCTAAAAAATCTTTTGACAAACCACTAGTAATTGTTACTCAAGATGAAGCGATAGAAGCTGAAAAAGGACATGCAACAAAAACAAAAACTTGGAAATTTAAAGCAAAGAATGTTCGTGATTTTGCTTTTGCTTCTTCTCGTAAATTTATTTGGGATGGTATGGCTGTGGACATGCATGGTAGAACCGTAATGGCATACTCATTATATCCAAAGGAAGGAAATCCGCTTTGGGGAGAACACTCAACTAAAGTTGTTGCCAATACACTTAAAGTTTATTCTGAACATACTATTGATTACCCGTATCCACAAGCTACATCCGTAAATGCTAAACGTCAAGGAATGGAATATCCTATGATTTGTTGGAACTATGGAAGACCAAATCCTGACGGAACTTATACAGATAGAACAAAATATGGAATGATTGGTGTTGTTACTCACGAAGTAGGTCATAACTTTTTTCCTATGATTATTAATTCAGATGAACGTCAATGGACTTGGATGGATGAAGGCATTAATTCGTTTGTACAAATTTTAGCAGAAAGAAATTACGATAAAGATTTTCCTATTTCCCGAGGAATTCCTAAAGGAATTACAGGATATATGAAAGGAGATCAATCTAGAATAGCTCCAATTATGTCACAAGGAGATAATGTTTTTAATTTTGGCGCTAACGGCTATTCAAAACCTGCTGCTGGATTATATATGTTACGACAAACCATTATGGGACCAAAATTATTTGATAAAGCTTTTAAAACTTATGCTAAACGTTGGGCTTTTAAACATCCTACACCTGCAGACTTTTTTAGAACTATGGAAGATGCTTCCGCTATGGATTTAGATTGGTTTTGGAGAGGATGGTTTTACACTACTGGAAGTAATGATATAGGTATTAAATCGGTTAAAAAATATTACATTACTGACAAGCCAACTAAAAGAGCTCAAAATATGGCTAAAAGATATGGTATAACTGTTGATCAGTTACCACCATCCTTATATTTAGTATCTGAAGATAGTGATGAATTCACTAACGATATGAAAAATAAAAAGCCTACAGATTTTCCTAATTTAAAAAACTATATTGATAAAAACTTTTCTGCACAAGAACAAAAAACATTAAAAACTCCAAAGTATTTTTATGAATTAACTTTTGAAAAACCTGGAGATTTGGTAATGCCAATTATTGTTGAGCTTCAATATGAAGATGGCACCAAAGAACGCAAACAATATCCAGCTCAAATATGGAGACTTAATGATAAAGAAGTAACTAAAGTTTTTCCATCTACTAAGGCAATTAAAAAGATTGTTATTGATCCTGATCAAGAAACAGCAGATGTTAATTTAAAAAATAATAGCTGGCCTAAAAATACCGAATCTAAATTCGATAAATTTAAAAAGCAGCATATTAAGAGTTAACAACTAATAAAAAATAGGAAAAAGGTCATTTTAATAGAATGACCTTTTTTTATGGGATTATTTCTATATTATAATCTTGTAGAAGCCCTGAAAGTCCTTGTTGAGAAAATTTAGCTCCTTTAATATTATTCAATTCAGGATTAATTTTAAAATTAACTGCAGTACTAAAGTCGGCTAAGGACAAATTAGTTGAATTAAAAATAGTTCCAGATAAATCTCCATTTTCAAAAACAGCTCCTGTCAAATTAGCTTCCGTAAAATCAGCTTCAATTAACTTACAATCTTTAAATAAAATTTGTTTAAGGTTTAATTTATAAAAAGAAGTTATGTTTATATAACAACCTATAAATTTTAGAGAAAGTAAAAAAGTATTACATTCATTAAATAGTATACCTACTAATTTACAACCATTAAAAATAGCGTTTTTAAAAGAAGTATTTTTTAAGTTAGTATTACTAAAATTGCATGAAATAAATTCACATTCTATAAAGGAGCTATTTGACAAATCGATAGCTACAAAAGAACAGTTTATAAAAGTACAAGTATCGTATTCCGCTTTTTCAAATTTTTGAACAGAAAAATCTACTTTTTCATAGGTTATCTCGTCAAAAAATAAACTCTGCATTTTAAAAATTTATACTTTCGGTTTTTTATACATTAAATAAAAGCCAACAATTATTAAAGGAATACTAAGAATTTGACCTGTGTTTAAAAACCATTGTGCTCTATCATCAACTTGTGCTTCTTTGAAGAATTCAACAAAAAATCTAACCGTCCAAAGTAATACAAAAAACAGTCCAAAAATATAACCTAGTTTCTCTTTCTTATCTGTTTTCCAGTATACAAACCATAAAATTAAAAAGATAATTAAGTAACTTACCGATTCATAAATTTGCGTAGGATGTCTTGGAAAATCTTCTCCTAATTTTCTAAAAATAAATCCATAATTAGAATGTGTTGGTTTTCCAATAATTTCAGAATTCATCAAATTTCCTATTCTAACAAAAATTGCACCTGCTGCAACTGGAATTGAAATTCTATCTAAAATATATAAAATAGGTTTTTTAAGTACTTTTTTACTATATAAATACATAGCAATTATTAGCCCTATTGCAGCTCCATGACTTGCCAATCCTGCATAACCTGTAAATTCAAATTTTGGACTGAACTTAAAAGGTAAAATTACTTCTAACGGATGGTGAATTAAAAACTGAGGATCATAAAACAAAAAATGTCCTAACCTTGCTCCTGCCAATGTTGCAATAACTGCATACATAAATAAGGAATCCAATTTTTCTAACGGAATTTTATCATTAATAAAAATCTTTTTCATTAAATATAAACCTAGCATAAATGCTATAACAAACATTAAACTGTAATAACGAATAGCAAGTGGGCCTATTTTAAATAATATTGGTGACGGATCCCAGTTAATGGATAATAAAATCATATTTTAAATATTTATTTTTTATGTTTATGATGTTTTTGTTGTAGTAATTCTTCTTTTGAAGGAACTGGATCGTAACCACTTCCCCCCCAAGGATGACAACTTCCTATTCTTTTTATAGCTAACCAACCACCAGTAAAAATACCATGTTTTTTTAAAGCTTCAATAGTATAATGAGAACAAGTTGGAGAATATCGACAACTCGATGGTGTATATGGCGAAATTGCAGCTTGATAAAACCTAACCAAGCCAATAAAAGGTAACGCTAATATTTTTGTAAAACCTTTCAATTTAATTTACAGTAAATGATGTGCCATCTTTACCATCTTTTAATTGAATTCCTAAAGCTAAAAGTTCATCTCTAATTTTATCGGATAAAGCCCAATCCTTATTAGCGCGAGCTTCATTACGCATAGAAATGAGTAATTCTACTACTCCTGATATTTTAGAAGAACTATCCTTACTAACCTCATTTTGCAATCCTAAAATATCAAACACAAATACATTTATTAGTGCTTTAAATTCTTCTAAATCAGCCTTACTTAATGTTTCTTTTCCTAATTGAAGTAAATTAATATACTTAACCGCTTCAAAAAGTTGAGCAATTAAAACAGGGCTGTTAAAATCATCATTCATAGCATCGTAGCATTTTTGTTTCCAGCTATTTATATCTATGCTTGATGTTTTATTTTCTTTTATATTTTCTATTTGATCTACTGCTTCCATTAATTTTAAAAATCCTTTTTCAGAAGCTTCTAAAGCATCATTTGAAAAATCTAAAATACTTCTATAATGCGCTTGCATCATAAAAAATCGAAGTGCACTTGGCGAAAATGCTTTTTTTAGTAATTTATTTTCACCTGTAAATATTTCATTAGGTAAAATATAATTTCCTGTTGATTTTGCCATTTTTTGACCGTTTAAAATCAACATATTAGCATGCATCCAATAATGAACTGGATTAACATTATTACTTGCTTTAGATTGTGCAATTTCACATTCGTGATGCGGAAATTTTAAATCCATTCCGCCTCCGTGAATATCAAAAGTTTTACCTAAATATTTAGTACTCATTGCGCTACATTCTAAATGCCAACCCGGAAAACCATCGCTCCAAGGTGAAGGCCAACGCATAATATGTCGTTCATCTGCTTTTTTCCAAAGAGCAAAATCCTGTGGATTTTTCTTTTCAGTTTGGCCGTCTAATTCTCTGGTATTATGAATTGAATCTTCTATTTTTCTTCCTGATAAAATTCCATAATCTTCTGTTTCATTATATTTTAATACATCAAAATAAACCGATCCATTAACAATATATGCCAATCCTTTATCTAAAATAGTTTTAATTATTTCTATTTGATCTACAATATGACCAGTAGCTGTTGGTTCAATACTTGGTGGAATATTATTTACTTTTTGCAATATATTATGAAAATCTATAGAATAGCGTTGTACCACTTCCATTGGTTCAATTTCCTCTAAACGTGCTTTTTTAGATATCCTGTCTTCCCCTTCATCTGCATCATTTTCTAAATGACCTGCATCTGTAATATTACGCACATATCTAACCTTATAACCTAAATGTTTTAAATAACGAAACACCAAATCAAAACTCATAAAAGTTCTAACATTTCCTAAATGAACATTACTATAAACCGTAGGTCCACAAACGTACATACCTACATGACCTTCTAAAATTGGTTTAAAGATTTCTTTGGTTTTGCTTAATGAATTGTATATTTTTAATTGGTTGGTTTTGTATAATTCCATTAAAATTAAATTGAAATTTAGGCTGTAAAGATACTAAAATTATGGTACGTTAAATATGGATTGATTTACTAAATATATGTTAACAAAAATAAAATTTACTTACTAAATAATTGCTGTGTTTTATTATTAAAACATTATTTTAGAAGTAATCCATAAAATTGAAATAAAAAATTAATTTTACAAAAAATAATAATCGTAAATTCATTGCTTTTATTTATAGATATTTTAAATGCAAAAAACCGTAAAAGCCAAAACAAATACTTGTATTATAATTCCTTGTTATAATGAAGAAAAAGGATTGCCATTAACAGAATACGAAAACTTTTTACATGAAAATTTTGATGTAATTTTAAATTTTGTAAATGATGGTTCTTCCGACAATACATTATTAGTGCTTGAAAATTTAAAAAACAAGTACCCAAATAATGTAAATGTAATTAGCTATGAAAAAAATAAAGGAAAAGCAGAAGCTGTTAGGTTTGGCATGCAATATTCTTTAGAACATTTCGACTTTAATTATATTGCCTATTTAGATGCTGATTTAGCTACTTCATTAGAAGAATGTAATGAAATGACTCAAAATTTCAAGAATGGAATTACCTTTGTTTTTGGTTCTAGAATTAAAAGAGTTGGCGCAAATATTGAAAGAAAACGATCTCGCTTTTTAATTGGAAGAGTTATTGCGACTGCTATTTCAACCATTTTAAAATTACCTGTTTATGATACACAATGCGGTTGTAAAGTTTTTACTAAAGAGTTAGCAAAAGAAGTATTTACTAAACCTTTTATTTCAAAATGGCTATTTGATGTAGAAATATTTCAAAGAATTATGGAAATATATGGAAGAGAAAAATCTTTGGAAAAAATGATTGAAATTCCATTAAAATCTTGGATTGAAAAAGGGGATTCTAAAGTAAAAGCTACTTACTTTTTTAAACTATGGATAGATTTATTTAGAATTAGCCAACTATCAAAAGTATAATAACATTTAATATGTCATCAAAGAACATTAAAAACACTCGCTTATATTTAATAATTTCTGTAATCACAATTATTGTATTCAAATTTATATTAACAGCCGCAATTCCGCTACTTGACAAAACAGAATCTAGATATGCTGAAATTGCACGGATTATGGCAGAAACTAAAGAATGGGTAGTCCTTCAAATTGATTATGGAGTTCCTTTTTGGGCTAAGCCACCTTTATCTACTTGGCTTTCTGCGATAAGTTTTGATATTTTTGGAGTAAATGAGCTAACCGCAAGGCTTCCTTCTTTTTTAATTAGTTTACTTATTATTTATATTGTTGGTAAAAGCATAAAAAAAACAAATATCACTTTTTATCTGATTGCTTTCATTTTATTAACTATGCCTGAATTTTTAATTCATACTGGTGTAGTTTCTACCGACACAGCTTTAAACTTTTGTGTAGTTATTATAATGCTTTCCTTTTGGAAATCTATGGAAAATGAAAATAAATTCTTTTGGAATTATTTATTTTTTATAGGTATTGGTTTAGGATTTTTAGCCAAAGGTCCGCTAATTTTGGTATTAACTGGACCTCCAATTTTAGCATGGATATTGGTTCAAAAAATAAAATTAAAAACTGTTTTTACAAAATTACCTTGGGTTTTAGGTATTTTATTAGTGTTAGTGATTGCAGTTCCTTGGTATATTTTAACAGAAGAAAGATCACCAGGATTTTTAGATTATTTTATTGTTGGAGAACATTTTAAACGCTTTTTAGTTCCAGGTTGGAAAGGAGATTTATATGGTAGTGGGCACTCTCAACCTAAAGGTATGATTTGGGTGTTCTTATTTATTTTTACTTTTCCTTGGTTGCAAATAGTGCTTATTAAATTATGGAAAAATCGTAAATCTATTTTAAAGAGTAAGTGGGTTTCGTACTTGGTGTTTTGGCTAGCGTGGACTCCTTTATTTTTTACCATGTCTACTAATATTTTACATACTTATATTCTACCAGTAACTGTTCCTATTGCTTTATTGACAGTTTATTATTGGGATAATTATACTAATAAAAAAGTAATTTTAGGCTTAGGTTCTATATTTCCAATATTGGCAATTATAGCTTTTATTGGAATTTCATTTACAAGTAAGACAGAAAATTATATGAATTCAGATAAGTATTTATTACAACATCAATTTGTTAATAGCACAAATAAATCTATTCCAATATTTTATTGGAAACAGAAATCATATTCTGGTCAGTTTTATTCAAAAGGTAAAGCTAAAGTGGTGAAAAATGAAAAAGAGTTAGATTCTGTTGTTAATACCTATCCTAAAGTATATTTTTTAGTAACTAATAAACTTAAGAAAGATATTTCAAAAGAAACTTTATCAAAAATGACTTTATTAGAATCTAATTACAAAACATCTATTTATAAAACAGAATAATAATATTTATACTTAATAAATAGAAATTTTATGAAGTATTAATAATACAAATAAATAGGTTAAATTTGCCAAAATTCTAATTAAAAAAGAGTTTAATATTTAAATTATTAAATAATAATGCATTACGAGTTCACTATAATAGTTCCTGTTTTTAACGAAGAAGACAATTTAAAACGTGTTGAAACAGAACTTTCTAAATATCTTAAAATAGCTACCAAAAAAACAAAAGTGTTATTTGTTAACGATGGAAGTAAAGATAAAAGTCAACTATTAATTGAAGAAATTTGTAATTCAAATCCCGATTTTTCTTTTATTGAATTCAAAGAAAACAGGGGGTTAAGCGCTGCAATTACTGCTGGATTTAAAAATGTGGATACTGAATTAGTTGGATATATTGATTCTGATTTGCAAACTACTCCTGAAGATTTCAATTTATTATTAAATGAAATTGTAAACTACGATTTAGTTACTGGAGTTAGAGCAAATCGAAAGGACTCATTTGTTAAAAATATGTCGTCTACTATTGCTAACGGAATTAGACGTTCTTTTACGCATGACGGCATGGATGATACAGGTTGTCCTTTAAAAGTTATAAAAACGGAATACGCAAAAAAAATTCCAATGTTTAAAGGATTACACCGTTTTTTACCTGCAATGATTTTATTACAAGATGGCAAAATAAAACAAATACCTGTACAACATTTTCCAAGAATTGCTGGAGAAGCAAAATATGGTTTGTGGAACAGATTATTAGGCCCGCTTATGGATTGTTTTGCCTACCTATGGATGAAGAAAAAATACATTAATTACGAAATTGCTAAAAAAGGTTAATGAGCAACTGGTTAATTTATAGCATAGGTTTTTTTGCTCAAATTCTATTTTCTGGTAGGCTAATTTTACAATGGATTTTATCTGAAAAAAGCAAAAAAGTTTTAACTCCTTCTATATTTTGGAAACTAAGTTTATTTGCATCCTTTTTATTATTTGTTTATGGTTATTTACGTAATGATTTCGCCATAATGCTTGGTCAGGCACTTACCTATTTTATATATATTAGAAATTTACAATTACAAGGAGAATGGCAAAAAGCGCCTAAATTTTTAAGAATATTTTTATGGATTTTCCCTTTATTAATTGTTATTTATTCATTTAATAACAACACTTACGATTTAGTTAAACTATTTAAAAACAAAGATATACCTTTTGCACTTTTACTTTGGGGAAGCATTGCTCAAGTAATTTTTACATTGCGTTTTGTATATCAATG
The DNA here is from genome assembly GCF_033723435.1 of Lutibacter sp. Taxonomy (GTDB): domain Bacteria; phylum Bacteroidota; class Bacteroidia; order Flavobacteriales; family Flavobacteriaceae; genus Lutibacter. The sequence goes on from NZ_JAWVXC010000008.1 coordinate 57,892, forward strand.
GATTTATTCAGAAAAAAATAAAGAATCTTCTTTACCTTTCGGGTTTTGGCTATTAAGTTTAATTGGATCGTTAATGATATTAGTTTATGCTATTTTACGTAAAGATCCAGTATTATTTGTTGGTCATATAATGGGTTCTATTATTTATTCGAGAAATATAATATTATCAAAAAGACATTCTTAATTTTATATTATGATTAAAGTTTTTGAAAAATATCCTATTGCAAGTTTATCTATCTTAGTTTTACTAATGTTGCTTGTGCATTTAAACGTTCCAAATGTTACAATTATGGAAGCCAGAAACTTTATTTCTGCACGAGAAATGATTCAAGATAATCATTGGATTTTAACAACAATGAATGGTGAACCTCGTTATCAGAAGCCTCCATTACCTACTTGGCTAACAGCAATATCTGGGTTAATTTTTGGAGTAAATAGTTTATTTGCTTTACGATTACCAGCAGCTTTAATGGTTTTATTTTTAGGAATTTTTGTTTACTTATTATCTATAAAATTATTCCTTCCTAAACTTCAAAGTTTTAACAATAGTTTAATTGTAGTAACTTCTTTTTATGTTATCGGAATTTTAAATGAAGCGCCTTGGGATATATTTGCTCACGGTTTTATGACTGCTGGAATTTATTTTTTGTTTCAGTTTTTTCAAAACTCAAATAAACTATGGGTTAATGCCTTGTTAGCTTCCTTTTTTGTTGGATTATCTTTTTTAAGTAAAGGACCTGTTTCATTATATGCATTGTTTTTACCTTTTATTATTTCTTACGGAATAGTTTATAAATTCAAAAATTTTAAAAGCAAAACCATTTCTTTTATAAGTTTTATAGCATTGTTTATAATTATTGGTGGATGGTGGTTTGTTTATGTTAGAGTGGCAGATGCAGATGCATTTCTAAAAATTGCTACTAAAGAAACTGGTAATTGGAATAGCTACAATGTAAAACCTTTTTATTATTATTGGAGCTTTTTTACACAATCTGGTATTTGGACTATCCCAGCTTTTATAAGCTTATTATATCCTTATTTAAAAAAACGAGTACAAAACAAAAAAGCTTATCAATTTACGTTTTGGTGGACAATAATTGCAGTAATTTTATTATCCTTAATTCCAGAAAAAAAACCTCGCTACTTAATGCCAGTTTTAATTCCATTAGCATTAAACACTGGATTTTATATACAATATTTAACACGAAATTTTGCTAAACTAAAAAGTAAAAAAGAAACTATTCCTGTCTATTTTAATTTTGGATTGATAGCAACAATTGGTTTATTATTCCCTATTATTATTTATTTTTTGTTAAAAAATGAAATTCCTAATTTTCTAGTAAGTTATATTTTAACTACTATAAGTTTGGTTTTAATAGGTTTTTATATCATCAAAAATATATTAAAAAAGAATATTCAAAATGTATTTTATTTAACTGTTCTTTTTATTGCTGCTGTACTTATTTTTGGTTTACCAATTTCAACTAGTTTAAATAAAAACAATGCTTTTAATGAAATTAATTCACTACATCAAATTGAAAAAACTAATAACATTACTACCTATTCAATAGGAGAAGTAACCCCAGAATTATTGTGGAATTACAATGGAAAAATAAAAGATATTTATAAAAACAACGAATTAAAATTGCCTAAAGAAAATAACTTCGGACTTCTTTTATTAAATGAAGATGTTTCTAATATAACAAAAAAATTATCTAAAAATTACCAATTAAATTTAAAAGAAACTTTCAATTTAAATAAAGGCTCAAAAAATAAAGAAAGATTAATTAGACAGCTTTATTTAGTTTCAAAAAAATAGTACTTTTGATATATGAAAACTAAAACACTTACAAAAACAGACATCCTTGGCTATGTATTTTTAATAATATCTTTTGCTTTTGGACTTTATTATGCAAACACAGATTTAAATTATTTTGATACTGTTTATGCAGTTGAAGATGGCTTTGTTGAAAATAGTCAGTTTGTACTACTTTTATGCTCTAGCATATTATTATTTTTCTATTTTTTTAAATTCTTTAAACATAAAAATGTCTATTGGAAAATAGGTGTTTTGGTTATGGCTATCGCATTCTTTTTCGCTTCTGGCGAAGAAATTTCATGGGGACAACGTATATTCCATATTCAGTCTTCTGAATACTTTATAGAAAACAATGCCCAACACGAAACCAATTTACACAATATGGTTGTTGATGGAGAAAAAATTAATAAACTTATTTTCAGTCAATTGTTAACTGTAATGTTAGTTATTTATCTATTAATACTTCCTGTTGTATACAGAAAAGTAGCTTCTATAAAAAAATTAGCAGATTTATTTGCTGTGCCAATCGTAAAATGGCATCATACTATAGCATTTTTAATTGCTACAGGATTAATTGTTTTTGTTCATTCGGAAAGGAAATGGGAACTATATGAATTAGCATTTGCAGTTATTTTCTTTTTAATCTTTTTAAATCCGTTTAATAAAAAAGAAATTTTTACGGCTAAATCTTAATTTTTGCTAAAAAATAGATTAGTAATTTATTAAATAGTGTTCCGTATAAAACACCAAATAGCATCCCTGTAATTACGTCTAAAGGATAATGAACACCCACATATATTCTACTATATGCAATTACTAATGCCCAAAAAATTAGAATAGAAAATAAATATTTATAGCTATTTTTTAATAACAAACCAAAAAATACAGCTATTCCCATAGAATTAATAGCGTGTCCTGAAAAATAACCATATAAACCTCCACAACCTTCTTTAACGATTCTTATTATAGAAGAAATATCATTATTATGGCAAGGTCTTAATCGCTTAAAACTATATTTAAATAAATTACTAGTTTGATCAGAAGCTAGAACTAATAGTACTCCAAACAATAGTACAATAAGCGTTTTTTTTAAACCAAGTTTTTTATAAGTAAAATATAAAAGGATAGCATACAATGGGATAGAACTGAATTTATTGGTTACAAATAACCAAAATCCATCCCATTGTGTACTACCTAAATTATTAAGGTAGATAAATAATTCAATATCTTTATGAATTAAAAAATCTAACACTTAGTATCTAATTTTTATCTGAATTATTGGCTAAACCTACTAATTCCAATTCAAAAACTAGGTCGGTATTTGGAGGTATAACTGTTCCTGCTCCTTGTTCGCCATATCCTAAATAAGATGGAATAAAAAGCATAGCCTTATCTCCTATCCGCATATGTTGCAAACCTTCTTTAAAACCTGCAATTAAACGAGCATCTGGACCATAAACTGTTGTAAATGGAGCATAACCATGCTGCTTATCTTTTGCCTCATTATATACCTGATAAGCTTTCGCAACGTTTTTGAAACTTGTATCAAATAATTTTCCGTTGGTAAAGTAACCTGCGTAATTTACTTTAACTTTTACGCCTTTTTTTGGAAAATCACCATTTTTAGTTTCTGTAATGGCTATTTTTAATCCAGAAGGTAATAATTCAGCTTTTCCTAAATTTTGATTTATTTTAGCTACAGTATTATCCATTGCTTGCTGAATTTTTTCTTGCTTTATTTTTAACTCTTCAGCATATTTTTTATAAAAATCAGAAAATTGTTTTTTTGCTTTAAATTTCTTAGCCGCAGATCCAATCTTTATAATCTCTACAGATTTTATTGTATCGTTTTTAGCGATAGAATCTACTACATTTTGTCCTTTAACAACATATCCAAAAACAGAGTGTTTGCCATCTAACCAAGGTGTTGCTTTATGTGTAATAAAAAACTGACTTCCGTTAGTATTAGGTCCGGCATTTGCCATAGATAAAGTACCTGCTTTATCATGCTTTAAAAGTAGATTTCCATTTGCATCTTTTGGAAATTCATCTTTAAAACTATAACCTGGGCCACCCTCACCTGTTCCAGTTGGATCTCCTCCTTGAATCATAAAATCTTTAATAACTCTATGAAATAACAATCCATTATAAAATGGTTTTCCTTTTAAAGAATCTATAACTTCTTGATTTGTACCTTTTGCTAAAGAAACAAAATTTGCGACGGTTATAGGTGTTTTATCGTAAGTTAATTTTAGTAAAATTGCTCCTTTATTAGTTTTCATATTTGCATATAAACCATCATCTAAATTTGCATATTTTGTTGGCTTACAAGAAATAATTGTTAAAACGGATAGAATTATTAAAAATTTTATGTTTTTCATTTCAATATTTTTTTAAATTTATTTTTTAGGAATAGCTACTAATTCCACGTCAAAAATTAATGTTGAGAATGGTTTTATAACTCCACCTTTACGAGGAAAAGCTCCATATGCAAGATCCTGAGGAATAAAAAACCTGTATTTTGCCCCAACTTTCATTAATTGTAAACCTTCTTTCCATCCTTTAATAACTCTGTTAACATAAAATTCAACAGGTTTTTTATTTTTTGCTGAACTATCAAACTCAGTTCCATCAATTAAAGTTCCTTTATAGTTAACTTTAACTTTAGATGTTGCTTTTGGAGAATCTCCTTTTCCTTCTTTTAAAACCATGTATTGCAATCCACTTTTAGTAACTTTTACTCCCTTTTTGGTTTTATTTTCTTCTAAAAACTTTTCATTTTCTTTTTTAACATCTCCATATTTCTCTTCGACTTTTTTTATAGCAGCTTCACGTTGTTTTTCTCTCATTTCAGCTTGACGTTTTTGAAAAAACGCACTTAAAATCCCATTAACTTTTTTGGAATCAATTAAAATATTAGTTGAATCAAGTCCATCATTTACTCCTTGTAAAAATAATTCTTTATCCACATCTTCAAAATTCATCTTTAACTTATTCGCAATATCTAAACCTATTGCATAACTGACTGTGTCTATTTTAGTATTTAATGTTTTTTTACTAGAAAATCCTTGTTTATTACAAGAACTTAATGATACTACAACAACCATAATGATTGCTAATTTAATTACTTTCATTTTTGTTTATTTGATTTAATTTAACTTTAAAAATTAGTGGCTGATTAACAGCTATTTTATTTTGATCACCAGAATAACCATAAGCAACATTTGATGGAAATAAAAAAGTAATTTCATCTCCTTGTTTCATTAATTTTAAACCGATTTCTAACCCATCAATAATATCTTGCTTATCTACCCAATAATGTGCTTCTTTTTCCTTATAAATTAATTTATCATTCACATTGTACACACTAAAGGTGTATAGTAACTCATCTCCTTTTTTTGGGAAATAATTTCCATTTCCCTTAGAGTCATATTTATACCAAAAACCATATTTAGAAGCGTAATAAGTGCTTAAAGAATCTTTCTTTATTACTTTCTTTAATATAAGTTCTTCTGCAGTTTTAAGTTTATTATTTAATTCTATTGAAGTTTCTACTTCTGAAACTGATTTTCTAACAACAGGGAATCTTGGTTTTGGTTTTTGACAAGATACAACCAATAAAACTGTCATTACAAATAAAAAACTACTCTTCATATGAATTTAAAAGTTCTTTTTGATATTTAGGAATTATTCTCAAAAAATCTGATATTGTAGCATCTAAAGAAATATATGATTTTCCTCCAGCTGCATTATCATGACCTCCTCCATTAAAATGAGCTCGTGCAAACTTATTTACTGAAAATTTACCCTTTGATCTAAAAGAAATTTTTATAATCTCTTGATCTGTATCTTCAATAAAAATGGTCGCAAAAATTATTCCTTTTAAAGACAATGCATAGTTAACAACTCCTTCTGTATCTCCTTTTTGAAAATTAAACTCATCTAAATCTGACTGACTTAAAGGAATATATGCAGTTTTTAATTTATCAATTACCACCAAATTACTTAACGCTCTACCTAATAATTGTAATCTTCCATAAGAGTTTGTATCGTAAACATTATTATATATTTTGGCGTTATTTGCTCCTTTATCAATTAAATTAGCAATAATTCTGTGTGTAGTACTTGTAGTAGATGGAAACCTGAATGAGCCTGTATCTGTCATAATTCCTGTATATAAACAAGTAGCAATAGTATTATCCAACAAATCTAAATCCTCTAATTTTTCCATAAATTGATATACCATCTGACAAGTAGAACAAATAGAGGTATCTGAATATAAATACTTAGCAAAATCATCTGGTTGTTGATGATGATCAATCATAAAAACAGTACCAGTAAAAGTCTCCAATTTTTTCTGCATATCATCACCTACTCTACTCAACGTATTAAAATCTAGCAAAAATAATATAGACGCCTCATCAATAGCACTTTGAGATTGCCTGTTTTGCATATCATATTTAAAAACATCTTTAGAATTTGGCAACCAATGTAAAAATTCTGGATAATCATTTGGAGAAACTACCGTTGTATTATGTCCTTTATTTTTTAAGTATTGATATACTGCTAAGCTAGCTCCTATAGCATCTCCATCTGGGTTTCTATGTGGAACAACAACTATGTTTTTAGGACTTGAAAGCAATTCCTTAATCTCCTTTATTTCGTCTTCATTCATATGAAGCAAATATACAATATATTGATAAACGTTACTTTGAATAAATAATTACATTTGTTAAAATTTACTTAATAAAATAACAATGACTCAAATTAAACAATTATTCCTGATTTTTTTACTTCTGGCATCTTGTAAAAACAATAAAAAAACAGATGCTACTTCGGCTTCAAATATACATAGTGATTTTACCATTGCTTTTGGTTCTTGTAACAACCAAAACTTACCAAATTTATTGTGGAAAGAAATTGCTAAAAACAACCCTTCAATATTTATTTTTGAAGGAGATATGATTTACAGTGATACAGAAAATATGGAGTATCTTAAAAAAAACTATGATCAACAAAAAAATAACCCTGATTATAAAAAATTCGTTAAAAAAATACCTGTATTAGCTACTTGGGACGACCATGATTATGGTGAAAATGATGGCGGAGCTGATTATCCTAAAAAAGTAACATCACAAAAACTTTATTTAGACTTTTATAATGTTCCTTCTGATGATGTTAGAAGGAAACGGGAAGGTGTATATTATTCAAAAAACTTTAAAATAGACACTACTAACATAAAAATTATTTTATTAGATACACGCTATTTTAGAACTCACTTAACTCCGGATACTACCTCAAAAAAAAGATATAAACCAAATAAATATGGACAAGGTACTATGTTAGGTGATGCACAATGGAAATGGTTACAAAATGAATTAGAAAACTCAAAAGCATCTTATACCATAATAGCTAGTAGTATTCAGTTTTTATCGGATCAACACGGATTTGAATGTTGGGGAAATATGCCTCACGAATACGATAAACTTATTAAGTTACTTGCAAGTACTAAAACTAAAAATGCCATTATACTTTCTGGAGACAGGCATATATCTGAAATATCAAAAAAAGAGTTTAAAAATTTAAATTATCCATTAATAGATTTTACTTCTAGTGGTTTAACACATTCATATACTAATTTTAAAAGTGAAATAAATCCATACAGAATAGGTAAAGTTATTCCTTATAAAAATTTCGGATTATTAAAATTCGATTTTAAAAACAAAAAAGTGATTATGGAAACCAGAGGAGAAAAAAATATACTTTATGCTACTTATACTCAAAAATATTAAAAAATATTACTTTAAAGTATAAAATAGTATATTTGCCCCGATTTTATTAATTAGAACACTTAAAATGATTACAAACAGAACTTTTACAATGCTTAAACCTGATTCTGTAGAAAAAGGGTTTATTGGAGCAATTTTAGAAAAAATAAACGCAGCTGGTTTTAGAATTGTTGCCATGAAAATGACTCAAATGACGGTGGATGATGCTAAAGAATTTTATGCAATTCATAAAGAAAGACCATTTTTTGGAGAATTAGTAGAGTTTATGACTCGCGGACCTATTGTTGCTGCAATTTTAGAAAAAGAAAATGCAGTTGAAGATTTTAGAGCTTTAATTGGCGCTACAAATCCTGAAGAAGCTGCAGAAGGAACTATTAGAAAATTATATGCTTCTTCTATGGGAGAAAATGCTGTTCATGGTTCTGATAGTGACGAAAATGCTGCTATTGAAGGTGCTTTTCACTTTTCTGGCAGAGAATTATTTTAAAAAAAATTAAAATAACATAAAAAAAGCTCGATTTTTATCGAGCTTTTTTAGTTTAATACTATTTTAGAAATAAGTTTTTCCCCTAATTCTTCATTCAACATTTTTATAATTTTTTCTTTACCATAACTCAACTCTTCACGCAAAACAGAAGAATTTAGTTTTACATATAATGTTTTACCATTTAATGTTACACTTTGTGTATAAGAAACAACACCTTTACCCATAATACTTCCCCATTTTTCTTCCACTAATAATTGCTGCATGCCTTTGGTAAGTTTATTTTCTTTATAAACATCCTGTAATAAATCTTTTAATTTAAAAAATTCGTTTTGACGTTTTGCCATTATAGTTCAAATATTTTATAGGTTTGGTTAGATTGTTTTACAACTTCTTCGGTTCGTTCTTTATGGGTGTCACTAATAAATAATTGACCAAATTCATCACTATTTACTAGATTAATAATTTGAGCCACTCTATTTTCATCTAATTTGTCAAAAATATCGTCTAACAATAAAATTGGTTTTATTTTCGATTGCTTTTTAATAAAATCAAACTGTGCTAATTTTAAAGCTATTAAGTACGATTTTTGCTGTCCTTGCGAACCAAACTTTTTAATAGGATATCCATCAATTTCAAAGCTTAAATCATCTTTATGAATACCCACACTAGTAAACTGAAGTACTCTATCTCGCTCAATGTTTTGCTCAAGTAAAGTTAGCAAATCATTTTCATTTAATTGTGTTTTATAAACTAAATCTACTTGTTCTTTACTATTAGAAATAGCTTGGTAGCGTTTTGTAAAAATCGGAATAAATTCTTTTAAAAAAGCTTCTCTTTCTTTATAAATTATATTTCCATAGTGCTGTAATTGCTCGTTATAAACGTTTAAATTTACAGAATCGAAAGTCCTATTTAAAGCAAAATATTTTAATAACGAATTTCGTTGAGCTAATACTTTATTATATTTTATAACATTTTGTAAATAGTTCTTATTCGATTGAGAAATTACATTATCTACAAATTTTCTTCTGGTATCACTACCTTCTGTAATTAAATCTCTATCTGCTGGAGATATTATTACTAATGGCAAATAACCAATATGGTCTGAAAATTTTTCATAAACCTTTCCATTCCTCTTTATATTTTTTTTATTTCCTCGTTTCAAACTGCAAACAATGGTATCAATTCTATCTTTCATTTGATATTCTCCTTCAATAACAAAAAAATCTTTTGTGTGATTTATGTTTTGAACAGCTACTGGATTAAAATAACTTTTTGCGAATGAAAGGTAATAAATAGCATCTAAAACGTTGGTTTTCCCAACTCCATTATCGCCTACAAAACAATTTATTTTATCCTCAAAATCAAAAGATTGCGTCTCAAAATTCTTAAAATTGATTAGGTTTATTCTTTTTAAATTCATTTTACCATTTTAGCCGGATAAAATTATTGAAAATAAATGAAAAATTAGCTTGAAATGGATTTTTACTTTTCAATTAAATATTCTATTTTTGCGCCTACAAATTATACAAGTTAAATGGCAACATATAAAAAAACAGGTAGTAAATCAAAAAAAGGAAATAATTCGGTTGGTAATAAATCTACAACTGCTGAAGTATTTAACACCTTAGATGAAACAGCAACTAAATCTGAAAAATGGGTTAAAAAAAATGAGAAAATGCTATTTATTTTATTAGCACTTGTTGTTGTTTTTATTTTAGGAACAATTGGTTACCAAAAATATATTAAAGGACCTCAAGAAAAAGAAGCTGCAGATGAGTTAGCTTTTCCAAAAGCATATTTTCAAAAAGCAATTACAAATGATGTTGCCGCAGATAGTTTATACACTTTAGGTTTAAATGGTGCTGATGGTAAATATGGTTTTATTGATGTTGCAAAAAAATATAGCGGTACTAAAGCTGGAAATTTAGCAGATTATTATGCTGGAATTTCATACTATAAATTAAAAAAATATGATAAAGCTATCGATTATTTAGAAAAATTCACTTCTGATGATGAAGTTTTAGGTCCAATAGCAAAAGGCGCTATGGGAGATATCTTTTCTGATATCAACCAACCTGAAGATGCTTTAACCTATTATTTAAAAGCAGCCAATTTAAAAGATAATAATTTTTCTACGCCATTATATTTATTTAAAGCTGGTAACACAGCTATGGATTTACATAAATATAGTAAAGCATTAGACGCATTTAACAGAATTAAAAAAGACTATCCTAATTCTGATGAAGCAAGAAATATTGATATTTATATAAGTAAAGCAACCTACGCATCTAAAAAATAAGATGTAATGGCTACAACTAACTTATCAAACTACAACAAAACTAACATCCCAAACGCGAATAAATTTCGGTTTGGGATTGTTGTTTCTGAATGGAATCCTGAAATAACAGAAAACTTGTTTAAAGGAGCTAAAGAAACTTTAGAATTACACGGTGTTGCTTCCTCAAATATAAAACGTGTAAATGTACCTGGTAGTTTTGAGCTTATTTATGGATGTAAACAGTTAGTTAAAACTAAATATTTTGATGCCGTAATTGCTATTGGAAATGTTATTCAAGGAGAAACAAAACATTTTGACTTTGTTTGTAGTGGTGTTACTCAAGGCATAAAAGATTTAAATGTTTTGTACGATACTCCAACTATTTTTTGCGTATTAACAGATAACACTAAACAACAATCTATAGACCGTTCTGGCGGAAAACATGGAAATAAAGGTGTTGAATGCGCAATTGCAGCTATTAAAATGGCAGCTTTAAGATAGATTTAACATCGTACTTATTCACAAAACTTGACCATAATATCAGAATTGAGTAATTTTGATTTTTACCTAATTAATATAAATTTATGTTTGGCAAATTATTTAAGCCACGTGCACATTACGTTTTTGACTATAAACCTCGTTATTATGACGAGAGAAAGGAACGTATTAAGCAATTAGAAAAAAAATACAGTAAATCAAATGCTTCTGATGAAGAAGTTAATGGGATTAAATTGACTAAAAATAATTTAAAAAACGATTGGGTAAAACATAAACAAACCTCTGCAGATAGAGCTACCGTTTTAAGATTGGCTATAATAATTGCCATTTTAGTTGGTATTGTCGCTTACCTTTTTGATTTACATACTTTATTCTAATGTCTGATATAATTCAACTACTCCCCGATCATGTAGCTAATCAAATAGCTGCAGGTGAAGTTGTACAACGCCCTGCATCCGTTGTAAAAGAATTATTGGAAAATGCTATTGATGCAAATGCAACTTCTATTAAATTAATTATTAAAGAAGCTGGTAAAATACTAATTCAGGTAATTGATGATGGTTGTGGAATGAGCGTAACAGATGCTCGACTATGTTTTGAGCGACATGCAACTTCTAAAATAAAAAAAGCAGAAGACTTATTTAATTTACACACCAAAGGTTTTAGAGGCGAAGCATTAGCATCTATAGCAGCCGTTTCTCAAGTGGAATTAAAAACGAATCTATCAGAAGAACAAACAGGAACAAATATTAGGGTTGAAGGAAATAAAGTTATTCATCAAGAGCCAATAGCATATCAAAAAGGATCTTCTATTTCTGTAAAAAATTTATTTTATAATATTCCTGCCAGAAGAAATTTTTTAAAATCTAATAGTATTGAAACCAGACATATTATAAATGAATTTCAAAGAGTTGCGTTGGCACATCCATCTGTTGCATTTTCTTTTTATCATAATGATAGTGAAATATATGTTTTAAACTCTGGGAATTTAAGGCAGCGAATTGTTGCAATTTTAGGTAAAAAAACCAACGAAAAATTAGTTCCAATATTTGAAAAAACAGAAGTAGTAGAAATAGAAGGCTTTGTAACTAAACCTGAATTTGCTAAAAAGAAAAGGGATGAGCAATTCTTTTTTGTAAATAATCGTTTTATAAAAAGTCCTTATTTAAACCATGCCGTTCAAAGTGCTTTCGAAAATTTAATAGCTCCAGGATTATATCCTACCTATTTTTTGTACTTAAAAGTTCCTACTAAAAGTATTGATATTAATATTCATCCAACAAAAACGGAAATAAAATTTGAAGATGAAAAGACTATTTATGCAATAATTAGAGCTACTATAAAACATAGTTTAGGACAATACAACATTGCTCCTGTGCTTGATTTTAACAGAGATGCTTCTTTAGATACTCCGTATACATTTAAAAACAAAGTTACTTCTACTCCAAAAATAGATGTAAATCCTGATTTTAACCCGTTTAAAACCGATAATCAAAAAGCAACTAAATTTCATAAAACCAATAATAATTCCCAATGGGAAAGTTTGTATAATAGTTTGCCAAAAGAAGAAACAGATAGCATTAACCACGATGTTAATTCAAAAACAACATTGTTTAATAATGAAAATGCTACCAATCAAACTTTTCAAATTCATCATAAATATATAATTTGTGCTATAAAATCAGGAATAGTTTATGTGCATCAAAATTTAGCACATCAACGGATTTTATATGAAGAATTTTTAGAAAAAATAACAATTGAAGGAGCTTTAAGTCAGCAATTATTATTCCCTTTAGAAATTTCTTTTAGTAAATCTGAAATAAAATTAGTTAAAGAAATTAAAGAAGATTTAGAAAATTGTGGGTTTGTTTTTGATAAAATTTTAGATGAAACTATTATAGTTAAAGGTATTCCTACAAGTATTACGGAAAGTCAAATTAGTATTATTTTAGAGCAGTTACTAGAAGATATAAAAAATGATGTGCCAGACACTAGTTTTAGCCAATTAGACATTATGGCAAAAAGCCTTGCAAAAAGTTTAGCTGTTAAAACCGGACAATATTTAGCGCCAATAGAACAACAAGAACTAATAGATAAACTATTTTTATGCAAACAACCAGATATTTCACCTTATGGTAAAAAAACGTTTGTAACTATAAAATTAGATGAAATTGATAAAATTTTTAACCTTTAGTATTTTTTAAAACATGGGAAGAATTACCGAAGCTGTAAAGCATCTTATTATATTAAATATTGTATTATACATTGCACCAAAATTAGTAGGTTTTGACTTGCAAAATATGTTTGCATTGCATTTTCCACTAAACCCTCAGTTTAGGTTTTGGCAGATTTTAACGCATATGTTTATGCATAGCCAACACACATTTTTACATATTTTATTTAACATGTATGCATTATGGGCTTTTGGTACACCTTTAGAACAAATGTGGGGTAGAAATAAATTTTTATTTTTCTATTTTTCAGCTGGATTAGGCGCTGCTGCTATATATACATTTGCAAATTATTATCAATATCATAGTATATATGAAGACTTAACTAGTATAGGTTTATCCTCTTCTGACATACATAATTTATTAACTAACGGTCAATATGATTCTAGAATTTTAGAGCATATTTCACAAGGGGAATTAACAAAAATTTACAGCGCATATAATTCATCAGCCGTTGGAGCATCTGGTGCTATTTATGGTGTTTTAGTAGCTTTTGGTTTTGCATTTCCAAATGCAAAATTGGCGCTTATCTTTTTCCCTGTCCCTATTGCAGCAAAATATTTTATTCCTTTAATTATTTTAGGAGATTTATTTTTTGGATTAACAGGTTATTCTATTGGCTCTGGTCCAAATGTTGCACATTGGGCGCATATTGGTGGCGCTTTAATTGGATTTTTAATTGTTTGGTATTGGAAACAACATCAATTTAAACGGTGGGATTAATTTTGAATATTTTAGATGACATAAAACTGGCTTATAATAAAGCAAATATTGTAGAAAAAATAATTTACATTAATGTTTTATTCTTTTTAATTACAGTATTATTAACCTCATTTACAATAAATTGGTTAGCATTACCAACTTCATTAAATAGCTTTTTATACAAACCTTGGACACTAATAACTTACGCATTTATACACCAACGTTTGTTTCATATTTTATCTAACTTATTGGTATTATATTATATAGGTAACTTATTCTTAGATTTTTACAATAAAAAACAGTTTGTCAACTTTTACTTTTTAGGAATTATTGTTGGCGGAATTGCATTTTTAGCAAAATATTATTTTTCTAACAAAATTGGTGCTCCTTTAGGAGGTGCTTCCGCTGCGGTTTCTACAATTTTTGTAGCGATTGCAACTAAAATTCCTAGATATGCTTTACGGTTACGATTTATTGGTAGTGTAGAATTATGGGTGTTAGCTGCTATTTGGGTTGGATTAAGTATTTTACAATTAGGTAATCCTGATAATGGACCAGCTTTTGCTCATTTAGCTGGTGCTGGTTTTGGATTTTTATATGCAAAACAATTAGAAAACGGTAATGATATTGGAAATTGGTTTGAGAAATTATTAAATTTTTTATTTAATATATTTAAATTTAAGAAAAGACAACCTTTAAAAACGGTTTATAAATCTTCAAAAAGAAAAAAAGCTAATGAAGTTACAAAAACAAAACAACGTAAAATTGATGATATTTTAGATAAAATTAGTAAATCAGGATATGAAAGTTTATCTAAAGAAGAAAAAGAATTTTTGTTTAGATCAGGTAAAAAATAACTATGAAAAACCTATCATTATTAGATAAGTTAATTGCTGCTGTAAATTCTATTTTTGCAGTAATATTGTTATTATCATATTCCTGCTATTTTATATCTCCAAATAGCATCTCATTAATATCATTCCTAAGTTTATCCATTCCATTTTTAATACTTATCAACTTTGTATTTATATTGTATTGGTTAATAAAATTAAAAAAACAAATTCTAATTTCCTTAGTAATACTTTTAATAGGATTCCCTCTACTTTCTAAATTTTACAGTTTTAATAACAAAAAAACATTTTTAAGTTCAGATATTAAAATAATGAGTTATAACGTACGCATGTTTAACTTATATAAATGGATGGCTAAAGAAAATCATATTGATAAAAAAATTTACCGTTTTATAAAAGATAAAAATCCAGATATTTTATGCGTACAAGAATATCATCATAATAAGGATTTAGTTGATCTATTTCCTTATCATTACATTAAATCAAGTGATAAGAAAAATAATTTTGGAGATGCTATTTTTTCTAAATATGAAATTTTAAACTCAGGTTCACTTAATTTCACCAATACAAGTAATAATGTAATTTTTGCAGATATTATAAAAAAGAAAGATACTTTTAGGGTTTACAATGTTCATTTAGAATCATATAGAATCAATCCTAAAAAAGAAACTATCACACAAAAAAATGTAGAAAGTTTTAAAATTAGAGTCGAAAAAGCTTTTAAAAAACAAGCTAATCAAGTTACTTTACTTTTAAACCACCAAAAAGAAACGCATTACAAATCTATAATTTGTGGCGATTTCAATAATACTGCTTTTTCATGGGTTTACCATCAACTAAATCATCATAGAAAAGATGCTTTTGAAATTGCTGGTAACGGGTTTGGAAGTACCTACAACTTTGCCTTTCCAATGCGAATTGATTTTATTTTAGCCGATGAAAATATGGCGGTAAATAATTTTAAAACTTATACCGTAAAATACTCTGATCATTATCCAATTATGGCTCGTTTAAATTTAAAACCTTAAAATGATTAACATCACAAAACACTTTAAAATATTAAATAACTTTATATCATAAAACCAATATAATCATGAAAAAAATATTTTTATTTTTATTTATTAGCACCTTTTTCTTAGGATTTTCTCAAGAAAAAACTTTAACCTTAAACGATGCTGTTTTGGGTTATTATAAAGGATTATATCCAAAACGATTAGCACAGTTACAATGGATTAAAAATTCTGATAATTATGTATATCAAAAAGATAATCAGTTAGTAATTAGCAATGCAAAATTACTTAAACAAACTAATTCTATAACTCTAGAATCACTACAAAAAACATATCCAAACTTAACTCGTTTACCAAGAGTTTTAAGTATTACAAATACCGAAATCACCTTTAAAACTAAAAACACATTTGAAGTATATAATTACATAACTCATAAAAAAGTATTTAGTGTTACCAATGATGAAAATGGTCAGAATATTGAATTTAACAATAAAGCAAAAGCTTCTGCATATACAATAGATAATAATTTATACGTTGCCAATACTTCCAATCCTAAAATTGCTGTAACTAATTTTACAGATAAAAATATAGTTGCTGGGCAATCTATACATAGAAATGAATTTGGAATTAAAAAAGGAACATTTTGGAGTCCAAAAGGTGATTTTTTAGCATTTTATCAAAAAGATGAAAGCAACGTAACTAACTATCCTTTAGTTAATATTAATACATATCCAGCTACATTAATGAATATAAAATATCCAATGGCTGGTCAAGGAAGCGAAAAAGCAAAAATTGGTGTATTTAATATGCAAACTAAAAAAACTTCCTATTTAAATATTGATACTTCCGATGAGCATTATTTAACAAATTTAACTTGGTCACCAGACGAAAGATATATTTTAGTTGCTGAAATAAACAGAGATCAAAATCATATTTGGTACAATAAATACAATGCTAATACAGGCGAAAAAGTAACCACAATTTTTGAAGAAACTAATGATAAATGGACAGAGCCAGAGTTTGATGCTGTGTTTTTACCAAATAGTACTACCAACTTTTTATATTTAAGTGAACGAGATGGTTTTATGAATATTTATGAATATTCAACCAACGGAAAATTAATAAAACAACTTACAGATTTTAAATGGGTAGTAACAGGTATTTTAGGCTTTGATGCAAATGTAAAAAATGTGTTTATTTCTGGAACCGGAACTGATCCAAGAGAAATGCACATTTTTAAAGTTAATTTAAAATCTGGAAAAACCACACAACTTACCACTCAAAAAGGAAGTCACTATGGAAGTGTAAATAGTAATGGAAATTATTTATTAGATTCTTATAGCAGTATTTCTGTTCCTAGAATTTCTCAAATAATTAACACAAAAAATTTAAAACCAAAAACTATTTTTACTGCAGAGAATCCATTAAAAGATTACAAAATAGGAACTACGGAATTTGTAAATTTAAAAGCAAATGACGGAACCACTTTATATGGAAAAATTACAAAACCAGCTAATTTTGATCCTTCAAAAAAATATCCAGTTTTAGTTTACGTTTATGGAGGACCACATGTACAACTTGTAACCAATTCTTGGTTAGCAGGTTCTCGATTATGGGCAACTGCATTTTCAACTTTAGATAATTATATTGTATTTACTTTAGATAATAGAGGTACTGAAAATAGAGGGTTTGCATTTGAAAGTGTAATTCACCGTCATTTAGGTGATATTGAAATGGAAGACCAGATGACTGGAATTGATTACCTAAAATCTTTACCTTATGTAAATAGTAAAAGAATTGCAATTAATGGCTGGAGTTTTGGTGGATTTATGACTTTAAGCCTAATGCTACGTCATCCAGGAGTGTTTACAACTGCAGTTGCTGGCGGACCAGTAACTGACTGGAAATACTATGAAGTAATGTATGGAGAGCGTTATATGGATACGCCTCAAGAAAATCCTAAAGGTTATAAAACTGCCCGTATTCATAATTATATTAAAAACTTAAAAGGGAAATTATTAATTATTAACGGAAGTGTAGATCCAACAGTAGTACCACAAAATAGTTTAACATTATTACAAGAAGCTGTTAAACAAGGTGTGCAATTAGATTATTTTACATATCCAATGCATGAACATAATGTAAGAGGTGTAGATAGAGTTCATTTACTAGTTAAAATGATGAATTATATTGTAGATAATAATAAGTAAAAAAGATTTATTTAGTTAAAAAAGCCTCCAAATTTGGAGGCTTTTTTTATGAAAATTATCAATATTGTTTTACTTTTTCCTTACTCTTTTTAAATTCAATAAATTAATAGGATTAATTCCTAATCCCTTTACATTTTTTTGAGTAAAACGAATTACTTCATCATAATAAAGAGGCACAACTGGAGCTTTTGCAATAACCAAACTATCCATTTTTTGATATAAATTATACCTTTTTAATTTATTCGTAATTTTAAATGATTCTTCATACCAGGTATCAAATTGAGAATTACTAAAATGAGTATAATTAGGTCCGTTTGGAGCAAAGTTTTTACTGTAAAAAAGAGATAAATAATTTTCAGCATCCGGATAATCTGCAATCCAGCTTGCTCTAAATACAGTTAATTTCCCATTAGCTTTACTTTGCCTTAATGTTGATGGAGGAACTACATCAATTGCTGTTTCTAAACCTATATTTTGCAATTCTTTTTGAATATATTCACACAAATCAACATACTGACTATTCGTAGTTATCGTAATTTTTGGGTTATTATTTCCAGATACTTTTTTGTATTCCTCAATCAGATGCTTTGCCTTTTCAGGTTGATATGTATACCCTTTTGCATTATTAAAAGATGGTAGACCTTTAGGAATAAACCCATTAATTGCTGGAGTTCCAATACCATTTCTTAAAAATTTTATCATTTTCTTTCTATCAAACCCATAATTAATAGCTTTTCTAATCAAAATAGAGTTAGTTACCAGATTATTTTCATCTGCTAAAATCCCTAAATATTCCGTATTTAGATAAGCGCCTTTAACTATATTTACAGTACTAGCATATTTTTGTTTTAACGTTCCATTATCCGTTAAAATATCATCTTTGTAAGAAGGATCAATACTATTAAGTAAATCTAAATTTCCTTGTATAAATTGTAAAAATTCACTTTGTTTGTCTGGCAAAAAAGTAATTGCAACAGCTTCTAAATAAGGCAACTGAACATCATTCTCTTTTTCATAATAACTATTATTTTTACGAAATACTAATTTAGTATTTTCTACCCATAATTTAAATTTAAAAGGCCCTGTTCCAATAGGATGTGAACGAAAATCCGTCCCATAATATTCTACAATTTCTTTTGGTACAACGGAGCAATATTTCATGGTTAACAAACCTAAAAAAGGGGGAAATTCTTTTTTTAATTGAATACTAAATGTAGAGTCATTTTCCGCTTTAAAACTTTCTACATTTTTCAAAACCCATTTTCCTGGCGATGCCACTTTTGCATCTAATAATCTATTAAAACTGTATTCAAAATCTTGAGCTTTTACAAAGCGCGTGCTATCTTTTCCAAATAAAAAGTGCTTATGAAATTGAACATCTTTTCTTAAATTAAATTTGTACGTTTTACCATCTTTTGAAATAGTCCAATTTTTAGCTATATCCGGTTTTACTTGTAAGCTATCATCCAACTGAACCAATCCGCTAAACAACTGATTTACCGCCCAAATATTAGCTTGATTTTTTGCAAAAGCAGGATCTAAAGACGAAATATTTGCATGTTCATTATATCTGAAAACTAAATTATCAGCATATTTTTTTTGCTTTGAGTTACACGAAATCAAAAGTAAAATAATTATAAAAAAAGTACTGCTATTTTTCAAACTCATAATCATTTTCAACTTTACAAATTCTAACTTTAAATGTTTTATACCAAGTACTTCTCCCCTTTTCTCTTGCTTCAGTATGATCTACATGCTGCTTCCATTTTTTTATAGATTCTAAACTATCCCAGTAACTCACCGTTATTCCCAACTCATTTCTAGCAGATTCTATTCCTAAAAAACCTTTTTGTTTATTCGCTAAAGCAACCATTTTATCGGACATTATATCATAATTATTATCTTCAAAATTTTTAACTGATGTAAAAATAACTGCATAGTATGGTGTTTTTGGTGTTTTAGCAATCATATTATAAAAATAAAATTCTGTACTTTTGCATCCGATAAATGTACAAGAATGAGCGCACAAAAAAAAGTAGCATTTTATACTTTAGGATGTAAATTAAATTTCTCCGAAACCTCAACCATTGCTAGAAATTTTCAAAGTGAAGGCTTTGAACGTGTGGATTTTAGCGAAAAAGCAGATATTTATGTAATTAATACTTGTTCTGTTACCGATAATGCAGATAAACGTTTTAAAACCATTGTTAAATCGGCTTTAAAGCAAAATGAAAATGCTTTTTTAATTGCTATTGGTTGTTATGCACAATTAAAACCTGAAGAATTAGCTGCTGTAGATGGCGTAGATTTAGTTTTAGGCGCTACTGAAAAATTTAAAGTTACCAATTACATTAACGATTTATCTAAAAATGAAATGGGTGAAGTTCACTCTTGTGAAATTGAAGAAGCTGATTTTTACGAAAGCTCTTATTCCTTTGGAGATAGAACCCGAGCTTTTTTAAAAGTGCAAGATGGCTGCGATTATAAATGTACTTATTGTACTATTCCGTTAGCTCGTGGAATTTCTAGAAGTGACACTTTAAAAAACGTACTAAAAAACGCAAAAGAAATATCTGAAAAAGGAATTAAAGAAATTGTGTTAACAGGAGTTAATATTGGCGATTATGGTAAAGGAGAATTTGGTAATAAAAAACACGAACATACTTTTTTTGAACTAGTTCAAACTTTAGATAAAGTAGAGGGAATTCATCGATTACGAATTTCATCAATTGAACCTAATTTATTAACTAATGAAACTATTGAATTTGTTGCTCAATCAAATAGTTTTGTTCCTCATTTTCACATTCCTTTACAAAGCGGAAGTAATACTCTGCTAAAACTAATGAAACGTCGGTATTTACGTGAAACCTATACTAACAGAGTACAAACTATTAAAAAACTACTTCCAAATGCATGTATTGGAGTTGATGTTATAGTTGGTTTCCCAGGAGAAACAGATGAACTCTTTTTAGAAACATATAACTATTTAAATGAACTAGATATTTCTTATTTACACGTATTCACTTATTCAGAAAGACCAAATACAGAAGCAGTTGAAATGGATGGTGTAGTTCCACAAAAAGTTAGAACAAAGAGAAGTAAAATGTTACGAGGATTATCTGTAAAAAAACGTAGAGCTTTTTACGAAAGTCAATTAAATAATGAAGTAACCGTTCTGTTTGAGAGCGAAAATAAAGAAGGATATATTCAAGGATTTACAGAAAATTACGTTAAAGTAAAAACACCTTGGAATCCTAATTTAGTAAATACTCTACATAAAATTAAGTTAACTGAAATTGATGATGATGGCATAGTTAGATTTGATTGGGTTAAAACTCCATCTGTTGTTTAAAAATTTTAAAAATATATCACTTTGGCTGAATTATACACTTTTGCATTATTAGTTTTTACATCATTTTTTACCTTAATAAATCCGTTAGGTACTATGCCTATTTTTATGACCATGACGGCTACATTAAGTAAACAACGAAGGAAACAAACAGCTAAAAAGGCAACTATAATTGCTTTTCTAACTATTGTAGCTTTCGCTTTTTCAGGACATATTTTATTTGATTTTTTTGGAATATCTGTTAATAGTTTTAGAATTGTTGGAGGTGTTATTTTCTTTACAATGGGATGGGATATGCTTCAAGCTCGTTTAGGACATATAAAACATACAGATGATGAAGAAAAAATTGATGCTTACGTAGATGATGTTTCAGTTACTCCACTTGCTATACCAATGATATGTGGACCTGGAGCAATAACCAACGCCATCATTTTAATGCAAGATGCAGATAAATACCCACAAAAAATAACTTTAATTGCAGTAATAGCTTTAGTACTTTTTATTACCTATTTAATATTAATAGGCGCTAGTAAAATTACAGATAAACTTGGCGTAACTGGTAATAAAGTAATGATGCGTTTAATGGGATTAATTGTAATGGTAATTGCAGTAGAATTTTTCTTTAGTGGGTTAAAACCTATTGTTTTAAGTATGTTACACCCATAATGGATACTAATAAAACACATATTTATTTTGTACCTGGATTAGGAGCTAGTTCAAAAATATTTGAATTTATTAAACTTCCAGAAGCAAAATTTGAATGTCATTATTTAGAATGGCTAATACCTTTATCCGATGAAGAATCTTTAGAAAATTATGCTAAAAGAATGGCAGATTTAATATCTGAAGAAAATGTAGTTTTAATAGGAGTTTCTTTTGGAGGTATTATGGTTCAAGAAATGAGTAAATTTATTTCTACTAAAAAAATAATTATAATCTCGAGTATTAAAAATACTAACGAGTTTCCAAAACGTTTAAAATTTTTACAAAAAACTAAAGCATACACTCTATTTCCTCTTAAATTATTAAATAATTTAGAAGAATTTTCTGCTTATGCATTTGGTGATTTTGCTAAAAAAAGAATTGAATTATATAAAAAGTATTTATCTGTAAGAGATACAAGTTATTTAAATTGGGCTTTATACAATGTCCTTAATTGGAAGCCTAATAAAGTATCTGAAAACCTTATCCATATCCATGGAACTGAAGATAAAATATTTCCTATAAAGGCTATTAAAAATTGTATTCCTGTCAAAAACGGAACCCACGCTATGATTATTTATAAAGCCAAAACTATTTCTAAAATTATATTAGAGAATATTTAATTGTAAAAATTAGTACTATTCCTTAAAATTTTCAATTTAATTTGTATTTTAAGGCTATAAAATGTTTAGAATTATGAAAAATGCGGTAAAAATTTTAAGTTTAGTAGCAATTATATTAGTAAGTTCTTTACTAATTTTTGCGGTAAAAGAAAATAAAACAGATGCTAATAGTGATATAAGCACTAGCGAATTTTATAAAATTAAAGCACTAAAAATTCCTAAAAATTTATCTTTTGCAGGAGAACGAGTTCCTTTAGAAAAACAAGATATAAAAGAACGTATTGATAGGGAATTATTAGTAAATACCTATTGGCAATCTAATGGCTTACTATTTTTTAAAAGAACTCACAAATACTTTCCTATAATTGAACCAATTTTAAAAAAGAATGGCATACCTGACGATTTTAAATATTTAGCAGTAATTGAAAGTGGACTATTAAATGTCACCTCTCCAGCTGGAGCAAGAGGCTTTTGGCAGCTATTACCAAATACCGCAAGAGAAAACGGATTAGAAGTAAATGATAATGTTGATGAACGATATAATTTAGAATTAGCAACACAAGCCGCTTGTAATTATTTAAAAGAAGCTCGTGAAAAATTTGGAACTTGGACTTTAGCAGCTGCTGCTTATAACGCAGGTATTAAAGGGATTTCAAAAAAAATGGAAACACAACAAGTAAAATCTTATTACGATTTATTAGTAGGCGATGAAACAAAAAGATACATACCTAGAATTATAGCAGTTAAAGAGATATTAACACATCCAAAAAAATATGGTTTCATTTTTGAAAAATCCGATTTATATAAGTTAAAACCAACTAAACAAATAAAAGTAGATACAGTAATCACAAATATTGCTCGCTTTTCAAAAAACTTAGGGATTAACTATAAAACTTTAAAACTTTACAATCCTTGGTTACGTGAAAACAAATTAAATAATAAAAGTAGAAAAGAATACAGTATTAAAATACCAATTGAAAAACCATGAAAATGACAGTATCAACCATCATTATTCTAATTTTAATAGGATTATTAGCAGGAATTTTAAGTGGCTTAGTTGGAGTTGGAGGAGGAATTATTATGGTTCCAATGTTTATATTATTTTTAGGATTAAACCAATATAATGCACAAGGATTAAGTTTGGCAGTAATGTTACCTCCCGTAACTTTTTTAGCTGTTTATAATTACCACAAAGCTGGAGGTGGAAGTATTGATTGGAAAGTTGCTTTAATAGTTTCATTACTTTTTGTAATTGGTGGTTTTATTGGTTCAAAAATTGCTTTACAAATAAATCAACGCACTTTAAAACGGATATTTGGAGTTCTTATGTTAATTGTTGCTATAAAATTAATTTTTACTAAATAGCTTTTTAAGTTAACCGTTTAAAAAAAATAAAGTTTAAATCAGAAAAGTTCAAAAAAAAAGCTTATACTCCATTTAAAATTAAAAACTAATAAATGGATTTCACCAACCCATTAGTGTATGGAGTACCTTGCTTCTTAGCACTAATTCTACTTGAACTTACTTATAGCAAAAGTCACAATAAAAAAAAATTATACGAATGGAAAGATTTAGGAGCCAGCTTATTTATGGGAATTGGTTCTGCTATAATTGCTCCTTTAATAAAAGTTATTTCTACAATTGTAATTTTCAATTTTATTTTTGAATTATTTAACCCAGAAATTAATGGTATACAAACTAATATAATGGGCTGGGAATCTTTTGGATATGCTTGGTACGTCTGGATTGCTTGTCAATTATTAGATGATTTAACATACTATTGGTTTCATAGAAAAAATCACACAATACGCTTTTTATGGGCGGCACATATAGTACATCATTCTTCAGAAAATTTTAATTTAGGTACTGCTGTTCGTAACGGGTGGTTTACTATTTTGTACAAACCTTTATTTTATATGTGGTTACCAGCAATAGGGTTTAGACCTGAAATGGTAGTAGTTTGTTTAGGTATTGAAGCACTTTGGCAATTTCAGTTGCATTCCGTTTATGTTCCAAAATTGGGATTTCTAGAAAAAATATTCAATACACATACAATGCACCAAGTACATCACTCAAGAAATTTAGAATATATGGATAAAAATCACGGTGGTTTTTTAAATATTTTTGATAAAATTTTTGGAACGTGGAAAGAACTGGACACTAATATTAAAATTAAATATGGAGTTACTCATTCACCAAAATCGTATAATCCCTATATAATTCTAACACATGAATATAAAGATATATGGAATGATACTAAAAAATCTAAGAATTGGTATCATAAGTTTATGTACATTTTTGGCCCACCTGGTTGGAGTCATGATAATAGTACAGAAACAGTAAAACAAATGCAATTAGAACTTAAACAATAGTAATTTTAATTAATAAGAAAATATTTATTTACTTTTGACATCACAATTTAATACTGCATATCAACTAGATTAAACACACAAATATATATTATGGGATTATCAAACAATGACATTTTTAAAAAGCTTAGAGTTGCACTGAAATTAAGAGATGACGATATTATAAAAATCTGCAAATTAGTAGATTTTAATATATCAAAAAGTGAATTAGGAGCGCTTTTTAGAAATGAAGATCATCCAAAATATATGGAATGTGGCGACCAAATTTTACGTAACTTTTTAAATGGATTAGTTATTCACTTACGCGGACCAATGCCTAAAAAATCAACTGAACAAAAAAAGAAATAGTTTTTAAAACAGAGGTTTATTAAATGTTCCTCTAACTTCTTCTAATTCTGCAATTATTTCATTAACAATTTCTGCTGCAGGTTTTATTTCATGAATTAAACCTGCAACTTGACCAATTTCTAATTCTCCATTTTCTAAATCGCCTTCAAACATACCTTTTTTAGCTCTTGCTCTGCCTAATTTTTCTTTAAGTTGTTCTATAGTTGGCTTTTGCTGGTATAAATTTTGTAAGTCATTATAAAACTTATTTTTAATCAATCGTACCGGAGCTAATTCTTTTAAAGTTAAATGCGTGTCACCATCTTCCGTATTAACAACTTCATTTTTAAAATTAATATGTGAAGATGCTTCATTACTTGCTACAAATCTACTTCCAATTTGCACAGCATCAGCACCTAAAATCATTGCTGCCAACATACCTCTACCAGTAGCTATTCCTCCTGCAGCAATTACTGGAACATTAACTTTTTCTTTTACCATTGGAATTAACGTAAATGTGGTAGTTTCTTCTCTTCCATTATGACCTCCTGCTTCAAATCCCTCAGCAACTACTACATCAACACCTGCTTGTTCTGCTTTCACTGCAAATTTTACACTACTAACTACATGAGCAACTGTAATCCCTTTTTCTTTTAAAATAGACGTCCATGTTTTAGGATTTCCAGCCGAAGTAAAAACGACTTTAACTCCTTCATCTACTATTATTTGCATTATTTCTTCAATGTTTGGATATAACATAGGAACATTTATTCCAAACGGAAATTTAGTAGCTTTTTTACATTTTTGAATATGCTCTTTTAAGACCTCAGGATACATAGATCCTGCTCCTATTAAACCTAAACCTCCAGCATTACTAACTGCAGATGCTAATTTCCAACCACTATTCCAAATCATTCCTGCCTGAATCAAGGGATATTTAATTTGAAATAAATTCGTAATTCTATTTTTCATTAATTTTTCAACATTTTTATAGTAGAAACCTTATTATTATAAGCTAATTGCATCATATATAATCCATTTGGCAAATAAGAAATATCAATATTTGGTTTATCTTTAAAAACAGATTGATGTACCATATTTTTCCCTAACAAATTTAAAATAGTAATTTCAATCTCATTCGTATTTTTTGGAAATTTAAAATTAATTTTATCTTTAATTGGGTTTGGAAATATTGAAGCTTGTACTAAATCACTCTCCTGATTTTCAACATTTAATAAATTATAAACAGACTCAAAATTAGGAATTCCATAACCCTCTTGCGCTGTTGGGTTTGAATATAAACTTCCTGACTCTTTAACCATTTGTATAATTTCTGCATTCGTTTTATTAGGATAAGCTTCCCATAAACAAGCAATTACTCCTGTCATAATTGGAGATGAAAATGAAGTTCCGTTAGATGTTGCAATGTCACCTGTGCTATTAATAATATAAACATTTGCTCCTTGAGCATCGACATCTGGTTTAATTCTACCATCCGAAGTTGGTCCGTACGAACTAAAACTTGCAATAGTTCCAGTAGCATCAACAGCGCCAATACTTAAAACGGAAGAAGCATCTGCAGGTGCACTAATGTAATGCCAACTGCGACTTCCTTCATTTCCAGCCGAATTTACTAAAATCATTCCTCTAGAAAAAGCTATTTCTGCGCCACGACTAATAAATGTAGTTTTACCATCCATATCGTTATACGAATAATTGTAATTTGGATTATCAAAAGTAGTATACCCTAAAGAAGTATTTATAACATCAACTCCTAAACTATCTGCTTTTTCAGCAGCTTCTACCCATAAACTTTCTTCTAAAGGAGATTCATGAGAGTCATCTTCTGTTATAAATAGATAAAATTTTGCATCAGGTGCGGTTCCAACAAATTGATTTTCAACATAACCAGCAATAGTAGATAAAACAGCCATTCCGTGATAAAAACCTGTATAAAAATTACTATTTCTATTCACAAAATCGTAACCTCCTAAAATTTGATTATTATCTCTAATTCTTTTAAAAGCATCAAAATTATCTACATTAGGAAAACCTGCATCAAGAATTGCGATTTCCATGCCTTGACCTGTAAAATTATTCTGATGTAAAACATCCCCTTTAATCATTTGGACTTGATTAGCGGCATTTCCATAATTAAAACCTGTTGTAAAATCTAGCTTATTATTTTTTTGTGCTATTTCATTTTTAAGAATTGTTTTTTCGCCTGTATTTAAAGATTTATTTGCATACTCTATGGAAGCAACAAAATTTAGGTTCAACAGATTATTAATATCCGTTTGTGTCCCTTGAATATGCAAGGCGTTTAGCCATTTTGATTTTGCTAAAATCGTAATACCACTTTGGCTTTTAATTTGATTAATATAAGATAATTCAACAGGAACATCTTTGCTGTCTAATGCAATATTGTAGCGGGTTCTTCTTTCAATTGCTCTTTGTGACAACATAGAAGTTGGGTTTCCCAAAAAAGTACTTTCACTTGGTTTATCTTTAAAATAAACCCAGGCATCTTCTATATTAACTTGAGAAAAAAGAGTGCTACTTACTATTAGAAATAAAAAGGATAGTAATTTTATTTTCATAGTATTAACATTAAGGGGTTTGGCTTACTAAATTACAAAATTTTATATAAATGCCTTTTTGAGTTTTAATACTTATGAAATTACTCCTGATCCCAACAGTTCATTATTTTGATACCAAGCTACAAATTGACCTTCTGTTATTGCAGATTGTGGATTTTCAAACTCCACAAATAAACCATCTTTTACTTTGTAAATAATAGCTTTTTCTAACTTTTGGCGATATCTAATGCGCGACATTACTTCCATAGATTCTCCATTTTTTAAAGTCAAATCGGTTCGTATCCAATGAATTTCTTCATTTTTAACAAATAACGTATTTCTATATAAACCTTGATGCTGTTTTCCTTCTCCGCAATAAATTACATTTTCAACTACATCCGTATCAATTACAAACAAAGGTTCTTTTGTTCCTCCAACTGCCAGACCTTTACGTTGACCTTTCGTAAAATAATGTGCACCTTGATGCTTGCCTACAATTTTTCCATCGGAAATATTATAAGCATATTTAGTTGCATTAAACACCAACTCTTCCTCTTTAGAATTAAAAACAGGAATTTCTCTATCGTAAATTTTTGAATCTGAAGGAATTTGAACAATTACACCTTCTTTAGGTTTTAACTTTTGTTGTAAAAATTCTGGCAATCTAACTTTTCCGACAAAACATAAACCCTGAGAATCTTTTTTGGAAGCCGTAACTAAATTTTGCTCTGTTGCAATTTTACGAACTTCTGGTTTTGTTAATTCGCCTATTGGGAATAATGCTTTTGCAAGTTGTTGTTGCGATACTTGGCATAAAAAATACGATTGATCTTTATTAGTATCTGTTCCGCCAATTAATTTATATACCGTTTCTCCATTAATTTCTTCGGAAGACTTGCGACAATAATGTCCAGTTGCCACATAATCTGCTCCCAACTCTAAAGCCACTTTTAAAAAAGCATCAAACTTAATTTCTCTATTACATAAAACGTCTGGATTTGGCGTTCTTCCTTTTTCATATTCGCTAAACATATAATCTACAATCCGATCTTTGTACTCTACGCTTAAATCTACAACTTGAAAAGGAATTCCTAATTTTTCAGCTACTAGCATAGCATCATTACTATCTTCTAACCAAGGACATTCGTTAGAAATTGTTACGGAGTCATCGTGCCAATTCTTCATAAAAAGGCCAATAACTTCGTATCCTTGTTCTTTTAATAAATATGCAGCAACACTACTATCTACACCTCCGGATAATCCAACTATAACTCGTTTCATCTTATTCTTTAAAAATGCAAAGTTACATATAACTTTTAGTTAGGAAAAGTTAATTTTAAAACCTCTTAAAAGGAAATATTTAGCTTTTTTCAAGGATAAGATTCTATCTCTAAACCATAAATGAAATGGCCGCAAACCACATCATTTAAATAAATCATATTTGGTAAGTGACCTAGTTTTTTAAATTTAAACTTTTCTAAAAGTTTAACAGTTGAAGTATTTATATCTAAAACAAAAGCAAGTAAACTTTTTATATTTATTCTTTTACAATCCTGCAAAACATAATTTAACAAAGCAGTTCCAATTCCTTTTTTATGAAAAGTATAATCTAAATAATAACTAATTTCAGCAATAGTTGACATAGCTTTTCTACCAGATCTATAAGGCGACAGTGAACAATAGCCAACTACTTTATTTTTATGGGTTACCACATATAAAGGATAGGTATCTTTATCAAATTTTTGAAACCAATTTAATCTATCTGCCACTTCAAATTCGATGGTATCTCCAGTAGCATTTTTAGATTTAATTGCTTGGTTGTAAATGGAAACTAAAATTGGTAAGTCGTTAAGTTCTGCAAACCTAAATTTTAAATCTTTTACCATTATTCCTTAAACTTATCTACACTTACTGATTTTCCATTTTCAAAGTATTGCCATTTACCAACCTTTACATCATTTTCATAATCACCAGTGTAAATTAATTTGCCTTCAATATTGTAATATTTTGCCAGTCCGTTTAATTTACCTTCTTTATAGTTTAAATCGTCTAATAAAATTCCACTTTCGGCATATCGTTTGGTGTTTCCATCTAATTTATCATTTTTGTAAAATACCATTTCAGCTACTTTTCCTGATTTATAATACGTAACCGATTTTCCTTCTAAAACACCATTTTTATAATTTTCTTCTGAAAGTAATTTTTTCCCATCTTCCTGAAAGTATTTCCAAAGTCCTATTCTTTTTTTACCATCCATTAAACCTTCGCTTTGTAAAACACCTTTTACTGTATAAAAAGAAACTTTAGCTAAATTACTATTATTCTCAAAAGTTTTTATGGCTACTGGATGTTCGGAACTTAAAGCGCTATAAAATTTAAAAACGCCTATTTCCTTACCGTTTTTAAACTGCCCTACATACCTTATTTTGCCATTATTGTAGTTTTTTTTCCAAACTCCAGTTCTTTTGCCTTTTGCATTTAACTGATTAATTTTTTCTTGAGACAAACTCGTCTGAAAACTAAACAGTAAAAAACATACAATACCAATTAAATGAAGTTTCTTCACAATTTAAACCAAATTATATTAATATTTTTTTATACTATTTAACCAATCTAATAGAGCTGTATTTTGTTGTTCTGTTAAAATAGCATCTTTATGAATTAGCGTATAGCTTGTTAAAGGCATTTCTTTTTCTTTAATAACCTCTTTTAATTCTTTTATAATATGATTTTTTTGTCTTGTATTATAGGTAGTCCATTCTGAGAAATTTAAATGTTCTTTACCTTCATTTACATGATTTGCTAAAAACCATGAAACTGGTGCAATGTTATTATACCAAGGATAAACCGTATAATTTGAATGGCAATCGGCACAAGAGGTTTTAATTATTTGTTGCACATTTTGTGGAATATTAATCTCCGTGCTTATATCATTTGTATAATCTTTTGATTGATTTTTTTCGGGTTGGATAAATTGAATTAAAACCAACAGAATAATAATTATTCCTATTATCTTTTTTTTCATTGTTATAATTTTAATATTTTTTCTAAATCTTTTGGTGATACAGTTAATAATTTTGATTTTATTAACCTTGGAGTTAACGTTTTCCAGTTACTATTTATTTTAAAAATAGCTTTAAATATTTTAGAAGCTTCATCCATTTCTCCATTATTAGCTAAAGTTACCGCATACCAATATTTCATTTCTAAATTATCTGGATTTAGCTCTTGGGCTTTCATATAATATTCTTTAGCTAGCTTATTATCGTTCTTTTCAACTGCCACATCGCCTTTATTCATAAATTCATATGCTTCATGAACAGTAAGTAATCGCCTCATTTCTTTAATAGGATTTTTACTGTCTTCAACTCTTAAATCAACTACATTATCTTCCCAACTATTTCCTGTACTTTTAGCTCTTACAACTAAAATTGCAGCAGATTGTTTTCCTCTAATATCACCACCTTCACTTTGTGCAGCTTCTAATGCTGCTAATAATCTTTCTGCTAAACTTCCTTTTGTAGTTTTAAATGCTTTTGCCATAGCAGGCCAAACTGTGTTTTTCTCCATTAAATTTGCTTGAACTGAAAAATTACTTCCAACAATATGTCCTGCAGCTTGTATACAATTTTTACCAGTATATGCAAATACATTTCCTTTTGCATCTAGTATTGCTAATTGTCTAACATCTCTACCGTCATCTAATTTAAGCAACGATTTTACTGCCATTTCTGGAGTTAACCCATTTTCTAATAAACTTAACCCTCGTGGTCCAAAGGATGGATTAACAAATGCTTGCGTTGCTACAACTCCCACTCCTGCTTTGCCCCAAACTACATCATTACCTACTGAAAACCAATGCGATTGAACTGCAACTCCCATTTCGCCAGTAACAGTATCACGGGCAACAATAGAAAAAGTATGCGCAAAAGGTTCTTTTTTTGAATAAACTTGTTGAGCATTTATTTGAACGCCAAATAAAATAACAGCTAAAAAGAATATTTTATATTTCATTTTTTATAATTTTAATTTTTTAAAGATATTATATTTTTTTAATTTATAAACTTATATCAGAAAATTATGAGAGAAACAAATTTATGGATTTACATTATTATTGCAATTGTTCTACTACATATATTAGTTGGGTTTGGTTACTTAGTTTATAAATTAATGCCTAAAAAAAAGGATAAAGAAAAAAATGAATAAAGAATATCTAATTCTAAAGCTTAACAATATTGAAAATGCAAAACGCATAAACAGATTACAAGTAGCTAATTTAGTTTTAAAAAATAAAATACTTTTTAAATATTTACTTGAAATTGCTTTTGAATTTGACAATAAACTATCTATTAAAGCTGCTTGGGTTTTAGAATTTGTTTGCGAAAAAAAATTACATTGGTTGTCTCCTCACCTCTCTTATTTTACCAAAAACATTAATAAAATTAAGTTTGAAAGTGCATTAAGACCTATCGCTAAAATTTGTGGTTTTATGGCAGAACACTATGCAGGAAAACATAAAAGTAAAATACCTATAACTAACACTCATATTGAAAGGCTTATAGAAGCTGGTTTTGATTGGTTAATTGACAAACATAAAGTTGCGGTAAAAGTTTATACTATGGAAATGCTTTTTTTGTTTGGTAAAAACTATAATTGGGTACATAAAGAGTTACAATTAATCCTGCAAAAAAATATAGTAAATGAAAGTCCTGCTTATCAAGCACGTGGAAAGAAAATATTACGCTGGATAAACCAAAATAAAGTTAAAAATTTGGGTTAATTTCCTTAATTTTGCATTTATAACATCAAACTAAAAAAATGTCTTTAACCAACTTAAATGCAATTTCTCCTATCGACGGAAGATATAGATCAAAAGTAGAAAATTTAGCTCCTTTTTTTTCAGAAGAAGCGTTAATTAAATATCGTGTAAAAGTAGAAGTCGAATATTTTATTGCGCTTGTTGAATTACCTCTTCCTCAACTTAAAGATTTTGATACTACTCTTTTTAAAAAACTAAGAGATATTTATCTTCTTTTTTCTACTGAAGATGCTCAAAAAATTAAAGACATTGAAAAAATTACAAATCACGATGTAAAAGCTGTTGAGTATTTTATCAAAGAAAAGTTCGATCAACTTCAACTTCAAAAATATAAAGAGTTTATTCATTTTGGATTGACCTCACAAGACATTAACAACACCGCCGTTCCTTTATCAATACACGATGCTTTTGATGCTGTCTATTATCCTGAATTGGCTAATTTATTAGTAAAATTAAAAGAATTGGCTTTAGAATGGAAAGATGTTTCTATGTTAGCTAGAACCCATGGACAACCAGCTTCACCAACCCGTTTAGGTAAAGAAATTGAAGTTTTTGTAGAACGAATTGAACAACAGATTACGCAACTTCAAAATATACCTTATGCTGCAAAATTTGGTGGTGCAACTGGTAATTTTAACGCACATAAAGTTGCGTATCCAAACATTGATTGGAAAGATTTTGGAACTAAATTTGTTGAAAATGTTTTAGGATTACACCATTCTTTTCCAACTACACAAATTGAACATTACGACCATTTAGCTGGTATTTTTGATGCTTTAAAACGTATAAATACTATTCTAATAGATTTTGATAGAGACATTTGGACTTATGTTTCTATGGACTATTTTAAGCAAAAAATTAAAAAAGGAGAAATAGGTTCTTCTGCAATGCCACATAAAGTAAACCCAATTGATTTTGAAAATTCAGAAGGTAATTTAGGAATTGCAAATGCACTTTTTGAACATTTATCTGCAAAATTACCTATTTCAAGGTTGCAACGAGATCTAACCGATTCTACTGTGTTAAGAAATATTGGAGTTCCTTTTGGGCATACAATTATTGCATTCAATTCAACGTTAAAAGGATTAAATAAATTAATTATTAATAAAGAAAAATTTGAAGCAGATTTAGATAACAATTGGGCTGTTGTAGCAGAAGCTATTCAAACTATTTTAAGAAGAGAAGCGTATCCAAATCCATACGAAGCTTTAAAAAATTTAACCAGAACTAATACAAAAATCACTCAAAAATCTATTGCCGATTTTATAGCCGAACTAAATATTTCAAATGAAATTAAAGAAGAATTAAAAAACATAACTCCTGAAAACTATACCGGAATCTAATGAAAAAAATAGCAATTCTACTTATTATTTTTATAGCAATTACTGCTTGTAATACAGAGCCTTTAAATCCTGATAGATTTAAACATGGTAATTTTGAAATCCCTGAAGGAAAAGGATTTAGCACCACGTATATTACTAGAACAGACTCTCTACAAATTGAAAAATACGATGATAGAATTGATACGCTAACAATAAATTGGGAAAGTAATTTTAAGTACACCCTAAAAATGGTGCATCCTAAAAATGCTATTGATGAAGAAACAATTCATGTGAAAATTACAAACCTCCATAAAGACTCGTACGATTTTGAAGCCGTTATTGGTCATTCAAATTATATCCAAAAAGGAACTATTTTTCTTAAAAAGTAAATTATGGAAATTTTCTTACAGGCAAATACTTGGATTGCATTATTAACATTAACATTCTTAGAAATTGTTTTAGGAATTGATAATATTATTTTTATATCTATTGCCGCAAGTAAACTTCCTAAAAATCAAGTAAACAAAGCTTCAAAAATTGGTCTTTTTTTAGCAATGATATTTAGAATTATAATGCTGTTAGGTATTTCATATTTAATATCATTAAAACATCCTTTTTATACTATTAACTTGTCGTGGTTAAAAATTGGAATAACCGGTCAAAGTATAATTTTATTCCTTGGAGGAATATTTCTACTATATAAAAGTACAAGTGAGATTAGAGAAAAAGTTGAAGGAATTGAACACGAACAAAGTTCGGACAAAAAAAAATTTTCAGCTAGCCTAAAAATGACAATAATTCAAATAGTAATGATAGACATTGTTTTTTCATTCGATTCAGTTTTAACGGCAGTTGGAATGACCAATGGTATAAAAGGCGCTTTATTAATTATGATAACAGCAGTTGTTGTTTCTATGATTATAATGATGCTTTTTGTTACTCCAGTTGGTCAATTTGTCAGTAAGCATCCAACTATACAAATGTTAGCACTTTCCTTTTTAATACTTATAGGATTTATGCTAATTACTGAAGGAGCACATTTATCGAATGCAGAAATATTTAATCAAAAAGTAGGTGCAATACCTAAAGGTTATTTATATTTTGCTATTTCTTTTTCGCTATTTGTAGAATTCTTAAATTTAAAGATGAGAAAAAATAAAAAACCAGTTCAAATAGACAAAACTAATCTGCATGAAAATGAGTAAGAAATAATCTAATTACTAAAAATTAAAGTTTTTATCCTTACGTAACAATAGTTACCAAAGTGTGTAATTTTTATTACTGCTTGCATCTTTTCTGTAACTTAGTTTTGCCGAAACTAAAAAACGAAAACTATGCGAAGTAAAGACGTGATATTATTTACATTTTTCCTATTTAATTTTGTAGTTATTATCGCTCAAAAAAAGGCAAACATTTCTTTAGAAGATGTGCTAGCAAAAGTGGAAAGCGATAATTATACAATTAAAATTTCTGAGGAAGATTTCAAAGCTGCAAAAGCAGATTTTAATCAATCTAATGCTGTATTACTACCAAGTATATCTATTTCCCATACTGGTATAACTACTACAAATCCGTTAATGGCTTTCGGTTCAAAATTAAATCAGGAAATTTTAACTCCTGCAGATTTTGATCCTACTTTGCTAAACGATCCAAAAGAGACTAAAAGTTATGCTACAAAAATAGAAGTAAAACAGCCAATTCTAAATTTTGATGGTATTTTAATGCGTAAAGCAGCAAAAGCAAAAATGAATGCTTTAGAATTAAGTGCATCTCGCACCAAAAATTACATAAAATTAGAAGTTACCAAAGCATATATGCAATTACAAGTTGCATATAAAGCTGTTGAAGTTTTAAATAAAGCCAAAGAAGCTGCTATTGCAAACAAAAAAATGGCTGAAAATAATTTCAAACAAGGCTATTTACAAAAAGCAGATATGCTATCTGTAGATGTCCATGTTACCGAAGTTGAAAATCAATTATTAAGCGCAAAAAGTGCTGTAAAAAACGCTTCAGATTATTTACAATTTTTAATGGGAGAAAATAATTCTACCATTTTAAAACCAACAGATAATTTAAAAGCAATAATAGATACTGATATTTACAATCAAACTTTATCAACTAATAGAGACGATATTCAAGCAATGCAAAAAAGTACAGAAGCTTATAATTACATGTATAAAGCTTCTAAAAACACCTATTTACCAACATTAAATGCTTTTGGAAGTTATGAAATGTACGACAATCAATTATTTGGAACAAAAGCAAAAGGATATTTGGTTGGTGCCCAACTTTCGTGGAATATTTTTGAAGGATTTAAACGAATTGGTAAAGTTCAAAAAGGAAAAGCTGAATACGATAAGGCACTTCTTAACTTTGATCAATATAAAAGTAAAAGCTTTTTAGAATTTAATAAAGCCAAACGAATGCTAAAAGATTCTGAAAACAAATTAAAACTAACTTCTTTGGCTGAAGAACAATCTAAAGAAGAGCTTCGAATTAGAACAAATCGTTTTAAACAAGGACTTGAAAAAACCTCTGATTTATTAATTTCTGAAACAAAATATTTACAAAAACAATTAGAAAATTTACAAACAGTTTTTAGCTATAACTATGCTAAAGCTTACGTTGAATTTTTACTTAACTAATAAACAAAAATCATGAAAAATATAACTTTAATTTTATTAACATTATTATTTATTACAAGTTGTGGAGAAACTCCGAAAAAATTAGCTAGCACCTCAACTGTAAATGTAACCGTAAGTACTCCTATATCTGGAAAAAGTAAATATATAACTGCCAGCGGAAAAATTGAAGCCGTTCAAAATGCAGATTTAAGTACCCGAATGATGGGTTACGTAAATAATGTTTACGTAAAAGTGGGACAAAAAGTTAATAAAGGTCAATTATTACTTAGTATTAACAGTACAGATATTACTGCTAAAAAAGCACAAGTAACAGCTTCTATAACTGAAGCTACAGTTGCGTATAATAACGCTAAAAAAGATTTTGATAGATATACTTCTTTATACAAAGAGAAAAGTGTTTCTCAAAAAGAAATGGATGATATAACAGCAAATTATCAAATGGCAAAAGCAAGATTAGATGCTGCAACTCAAATGAAAAACCAAGTAAATTCACAGTTGTCTTATGCAAATATTACTGCGCCTTTTTCTGGAGTTATTACTGCAAAATATATTAATAAAGGCGATATGGCAAATCCAGGAATGCCTCTTATAAGTATAGAAACTCCTGGAAAATACCAAGTAATTGCTTTAATTCCTGAATCTGAAATTACAGCTATTCATACAAAAGAAAAAGTTACTGTTCTTATAAAATCAACCAATGAAATTATTAATGGTACTGTTGCAGAAGTTAGTTCTTCAGCAAATAATACTGGAGGTCAATATATGGTTAAAGTATTATTAGATAAAAGTGCAACTAAAATTTTATCAGGAATGTACACATCAGTTCAATTTCCTATAGAAGCTGATAAAACAACAAATGCTCCTAGTTCTATATTAATTTCAAAAAAAGCATTAGTACACAAAGGACAATTAACTGGTGTTTATACGGTTAGTGATACCAATGTGGCAATTTTAAGATGGCTTAGACTTGGAAAAACTTACGGAGAGAATGTGGAAGTTTTATCAGGATTAAATGCAGAAGAAAATTATATTGTAACCGCCGATGGTAAATTATTTAATGGAGAACAAGTAAATGTTCAGAAATAATTTCAAGTGAAATTAAAAAATTAAACTAATTACAAAAAATTATTAGTATGCAAGAAGGAATTTCAGGTAAAATAGCAAACATATTCATCAATTCTAAATTAACTATTTTATTGATGATTGCTCTAATGGCTATAGGAATTTATAGCTCATTTTTAATACCTCGCGAAGAAGAGCCGCAAATTATTGTGCCAATGGCTGACGTATTGGTTGGATATCCAGGTGCAAGTCCAAAAGAACTAGAAAGTAAAGTGGTTATGCCACTTGAAAAAGTAATTTCAAACATAAAAGGTGTTGAACATATTCATAGCATTGTTATGAATGGAAAGGCAATGATGGTTGTACAATTTTATGTTGGTGAAAATACGGAAGACTCCTACCTAAAATTATACGATGAGTTAATGCACAATCAAGGTATGTTACCAAAAAAAGCAACACAGCCTTTAGT
Source organism: Lutibacter sp. (assembly GCF_033723435.1). Classification (GTDB taxonomy): domain Bacteria; phylum Bacteroidota; class Bacteroidia; order Flavobacteriales; family Flavobacteriaceae; genus Lutibacter. The sequence goes on from NZ_JAWVXC010000008.1 coordinate 96,036, forward strand.
AAAAACACGTGCCATTGATGATGTTCCAATGTTAGGTTTAACTTTATGGAGCGATAGTTATAATGACTTTGATATCAGAAAAATAGCGGAAGAAGTATCTTCAGAAATTAAAAAGGTAAAAGACGTTTCTATAACTAAAGTTATTGGCGGCAGAAATCGTGTGCTTAAAATTATTTTGGATAAGGATAAAATGGCTGAACAAGATATTGATCCTCTATCTATAATGCAAATGATTAAAGCTAATAACAGTAGTTCTCAATCAGGAAGTTTTGATGAAAATGATACTGAATTTTTAATTACTACTGGGAGATTTTTAAGTACTGCTGATGATGTAAAAAATTTAGTGGTAGGTGTTTCTAAAAATATGCCTGTTTATTTAAAACAAGTAGCAACTGTAGTAGACGGCCCAGAAACTCCTAAAAGTTACGTTTCTTTTGGTTATGGAAGAAGTAATGAAAATTTCAAAAATACTCCAAGTGAATATCCCGCAGTAACTATATCTGTTGCAAAGGTAAAAGGTGCTGATGCAATGAAAATTGCTGAGAAAATATTAAAGAAAATAAAGCATTTAAAGCAAAATTTAATCCCAGATAATGTCCATATAGATGTTACTAGAAATTATGGGGAAACGGCATCGCATAAAGTTGGTGAATTATTACTTCATTTAGGAGTTGCTATTATAGCTGTAACAATATTAGTAATGCTGGCAATGGGTTGGCGTGGTGGTTTAGTAGTTTTCTTTTCAGTTCCATTAACATTTGCATTAACCTTATTTAGTTATTATTTATTAGGTTATACACTTAATAGAATTACTTTATTTGCATTAGTTTTTGTTGTTGGAATTGTTGTTGATGATAGTATAATTATTGCTGAAAATATGCACCGACATTTTAAAATGAAAAGGCTGCCTTTTAAACAAGCTGCTATATATGCTATTAATGAAGTTGGTAACCCAACTATATTGGCAACCTTTACAGTTATTGCCGCTATTTTACCTATGGCATTTGTATCTGGAATGATGGGACCATATATGAGTCCAATGCCAATTGGTGCATCTATTGCAATGATTTTATCTTTATTTGTAGCTCTAACTATAACTCCATATTTAGGTTATCACTTATTGCAAGAAAAAGATAAACAAGAAAAGAAAAAAGAAGAAGGAATTGAAACCAATTGGATTTATAAAATTTACGAAAAAACTGAACGACCTTTATTAGATAATAAAACTCGTCGTTGGGCAATGCTTGGTACTATCTTTATATTACTTATAGGTTCTGTTGTAATGTTTTTTACAAAATCTGTAGCAGTAAAAATGTTACCGTTTGATAATAAAAATGAATTTCAAGTAATTATAGATATGCCTGAAGGAACCACTTTAGAAAGAACTGCTGTGGTAACCAAAGAAATTGCACAATATGTTAATCAAATACCTGAAGTTGTTGATTACCAATCTTATATAGGAACCTCATCTCCTATTACGTTTAACGGTTTAGTACGCCATTATGATGTTAGAGGTGGAAGTAATATGGCCGATATTCAAGTCAATTTATTACATAAATCAGAGCGAAAACTTCAAAGTCACGACATTGCTAAAATTGTTCGAAAAAAAATTCAGGGAGTAGCAAAAAAATACAATGCAAATGTTAAAGTAGTTGAAGTTCCGCCAGGACCTCCTGTATTATCCACTTTAGTTGCAGAAGTATATGGACCGAATTATAAAGATCAAATAAAAGTAGCTAAGCAAGTAAAAAACATCTTAAATAATACTAAAGATGTAGTTGATGTAGATTGGATGGTTGAAGCGCCTCAAACAGAATATAAATTAGATGTTGATAATGAAAAAGCAATGCTAAACGGAATTGCTCCTCAACAAATTGTTGGTAATCTTACTTATCTATTAAGCGAATATCCAATTTCTGATTTATATGATGAAAATTCATTTGATCAAGTTCCAATGGTTATGGCTTTATCTGATAAAGACAAATCTAATTTACAAAGCATATTAAATCTTAAAATAAAAGGTAAACAAGGAAATGTAGTTCCTGTTAGCGATCTAGTAAAAATTGAAAAGGATACTTTACCAAAAACTATTTTTAGAAAAGATCAAAAACGTGTAGTTTATGTTACTGCTGATATGGCTGGAGGATTAGAAAGTCCTGTTTACGCTATTTTAGGAATGACAGATAAACTTCAAAAAATAAAATTACCAAAAGGTTATAAGCTTAATGAATTATATGCTAAACAACCTACCAATGAAGATAACTTTACAGTTAAATGGGATGGAGAATGGCAAATAACATTAGAAGTTTTTAGAGATTTAGGTACCGCTTTTTTAATAGTAATAATTATTATTTATATGCTAATAGTTGGCTGGTTCCAAAACTTTAAAACACCATTGGTTATGATGGTTGCCATACCATTATCATTAGTTGGTATTGTATTAGGCCACTGGATTTTAGGAGCCTTTTTTACTGCAACATCATTTATTGGAATGATCGCTTTAGCAGGTGTAATGGTTAGAAATTCCGTTTTATTAATTGATTTTATTGAAATTAGATTAAATGATGGGGTTCCTTTAAAACAAGCAATTATTGATGCTGGGGCAGTTAGAACAACTCCAATTTTATTAACTACAGGAGCTGTAGTAATAGGTGCTTCCATAATTTTATTTGACCCAATATTTCAAGGATTAGCAATTTCATTAGTAGCTGGAGCAATTGTTTCTACACTATTAACTTTAATTGTAGTTCCTATAATTTATTATATGTCAGAAAAAAATAAATGGAAATAAAATTAATATTGGTTTTAACTTAAAATCTATCTATATGAAATTAATAATAATAACTGCAGTAAAAGAATTTGAAAAAGATATTAAACAGATATTAAAAAGATCAAATATCTTCATATTTTCATACCAAGAAATTATTGGTTATAGAAATACTACACGTGAAGCAAATTTAGACAACTGGTTTCCTGGAGAAAGACATGAAAATGAATCTATTATGCTTTATGCCTTTGTAAAAAGTGAAGATACAGTTACGCTTTTTGAACAGATAAATGAATTTAATGATAAGCAAGAATCCTTATCAAAAGTGCATCTTGCAATACTAAAAGTTGAAAAATCAAACTATAATTTATAATAATGAAACAAAGAATAATACGAGCAATAGCAGGAACTTTTATTTTAATTAGCCTTTTATTAGCAATTAAAGTAAATATTAATTGGCTTTGGTTTACTGCATTTGTAGGAGCCAATTTATTACAATCTTCTATTACTAAATGGTGCTTAATGGAAGTTATTTTAGAAAAATTAGGCGTTAAAGACTAGTTTTATATACATTTGCAAACTCAAAATAAAATTATATCAAACAAGTAACTAAAAATATAATTTCACTTTTATTTGTGATAACTGTATTGTTTCCATTAACAGTACAGTTTTCACATGGTTTGCAAAAACATCATCACGCTCAAAACAACGATAATCATCAAATACAGTTGAATGATTATAGTACTAATTGTGCTATTTATCACTATCAATTTAATTACAATACCATTGATTTTTCTTCAGATTTTTCTTTTTTAGAAAAAAATTACATTGAAGAAAAAAATTACGTTTACAAACCAATTAGAAGTATATTTCACTTCCAATACAAATCTTCCAGAGCTCCTCCATATTATTGTTAATAACAGATTTTACATTAAAAATTAACAATAAATTAAATTACATGAAATATTATTTTTTAATCCTTTTTACAGGATTAAGTATGCTTACCCAAGCACAAAACAAATTAACTGGTAAAATTATCGATGTTAATAATCAACCATTAAGTGGTGTTGACGTTTATATTACAGAACTACACAAAGGAACCTCTACAGATAATAATGGTAATTATACTATTACTAATTTACCAACAGCTAATTTTGCGGTTACAACCGCTTTTATTGGCTACCAATCACAAACTAAAAATATTCTAATTTCAACAGGAAATAATACGCTTAATTTTACTTTAAAAGAGGCTGTATTTAAAATGGATGAAGTAATTATATCTACTCCATTTAATAAATTACAATCACAAAATGTAATGAAAGTTGAAAGAGCTAGTATTCAGCAATTAAAAAATAAAGGAGCTGCAACTTTAGTAGAAGGTATAACTTCATTACCAGGAGTTTCACAAGTTTCTACAGGTGTTGCTATCGGAAAACCAGTAATTAGAGGTTTAAGGGGCAATAGAGTTTTAGTATATTCACAAGGTTTACGCCTTGAAAATCAACAATTTGGAGCGGAACACGGATTAGGAGTTGATGAATCAAGTGTTGAAAGTGTTGAAGTAATAAAAGGACCTGCTTCGCTATTATATGGTTCTGATGCAATGGGAGGTGTTTTGTTTTTCAACCCTTTAAAATTTGCAGAAGATGATACCTTTAAACTAAATATAAATCAAAAATATTTTTCAAACACCCAAGGTTCTAACACTTCTTTTGGTTTTAGAAAATCCTATAAATCATGGAAATTTTTAACCAATGGAACGCATAGATTTCAAAGCGATTATAAAATTCCAAATGGGTCAAGAGTTACAAACTCTCGCTTTGATGAAACTATTTTTAATTCGGCAGTAAATTTCAATAATAAATTTATTTCTAGTACGGTACGTTTTAATTTTGATCATACTTTAGTTGGAATTCCAGAAGAAATTGGATTACAAACTACGAACAAATCACATACTTATCCTTACCAAAATTTAACGAATAAAATGGTAAGTTTAAATAACATAATTTTTCTGCCAAATTCTAAAATAACTTCCACTTTTGGATATACTTTTAATGATAGAAAAGAAATTGAAGGACCTTATTCTACTGAAAATCCATTGCCTGCTTTACATTTAAAACTTAAAACGTATAGTTATGATGTAAAATGGCATTTACCTAAACTTAAAAACTTTGAATCTATTTTAGGAATTCAAGGCATGCATCAAAAAAATAGTACTTTGGGTGTAGATGTACTAATACCAAATGCTCAAACTAATGATTTTGGGGTATTTTTAACTGGAAATTACAAAATAAATGAAAACAGTTTTCAAGGAGGAGTTAGATTTGATAACAGAAATTTATCTACTCAAAAAAGTATTGATGCCGAACAACACGTTTTTAATGCAATTGATAGATCTTTTAAAAATGTAACTGCTTCTTTCGGATACAAAACTACCTTATTTGGTGCGGTAACAAGTAGATTTAATTTTGCCGCAGGCTTTAGAGCTCCTAACTTAGCCGAGTTAACTTCTAACGGAGTTCATGAAGGTTCCAATAGGTATGAAATTGGTAATAATGATTTACAAAGCGAACACAATTTTCAATCGGATATTGCTTTAGAATACAAAACTTTACACTTTGAAGTTTTTGCAAACGGATTTTATAATAGCATTAATAAATATATATACATTGCTCCTACTGGACAAATGCTCGATAATAATTATGTTTATAATTATGTACAAAATAATGCTGAATTATATGGTGGTGAATTTGGATTCCATATTCATCCACACCCTGTAGATTGGCTACATTTCAATACTAGTTATGAAATGGTAATAGGAAAACAAAGTAATGGAGCTTATTTACCATTAATTCCTGCAAATAAACTAACTAACACTTTGCGCATAGAATTTAATGAAAAAAATTGGTTTCAAAACGGATTTGCCGCAATAACCTTAGAAAGTCATTTTAAACAAAATAAAGTAGGAAATTTTGAAACACCAACAAACCAATATAACTTAATAAACATTGGAGTTGGAGGGATTGTTAAACTTAAAAAGATAGATTTCAGTATTAATTTTAACGTAAACAATTTAGCTAACACTTCTTATATTTCACACTTATCAAGATTAAAAGTAGATGGTATTCCAAATATTGGAAGAAATTTTATTACAAGTGTAAAATTTAGTTTGTAATTATCATAATTAAAGGAGACTTATTTAAGATAATTTCAAATAATTAACTCTAAATTTGTTTTATACATAAAAAACAAGTGAAATATTCCTAAAATATTAAAGAATAAATAATTAATTCAATAATATTTTAGGAGTATTCATTTCTTATTTTAAGTAATTTTAAAAAAGCTTTAAAATTTCTGTAAATCGTCACAGTTAAAAAAAATAAATAGTTTTATACTTGTTTATTTAGTAACTTTAGTTATAGTAATTTAAAAGTTTTTTTCCTATGAAAAGAACACGTCTTCTTAACTTGTTATGGGAACAACAAAACTCACAAGGTTACATTCCCCAAAGTGCTATAGATGAGATAGCTAAATTATTAAAAATATCAACTATTGAAATTGAAGGGGTTATTTCCTTTTATCATTTCTTTCATCAAAAACCAACCGGAAAATATATTATTTATTTAAATAATAGTATTATTTCAAAATTTAAGGGTTTTGAAAATATTAAAACAACTTTTGAAAAAGAAACTGGAGTTGTATTTGGCAAATACGACAATAATTCTTTGTTCTCATTATTTGAAACTTCTTGTATTGGTTTAAGTGATCAAGAACCTGCAGCATTAATAAATTTTTATCCTTTTACCAATCTAACTCCAGAAAAAGTAATTTCCATAATTGAGGATTTAAAAAATAACATCCCAGTAGAAAAAATTTCTGATAATCCTATAAGTAAAATTCAATATATCCCAGAAGAAGATAAATCTGTTTTTTTTAGAGAATATATTGCAGGAAATTCCATAAACAAATTAAAAAAGGAAACTGCTGAATCTATTTTAAAAAGTATTGCAGATGTTAATTTAAAAGGGCGAGGTGGAGCTTTTTTCCCTACTGCATTGAAATGGAAGTCCTGTAAAAATAATGTTGCTACTGAAAAATATATTATTTGCAATGCCGATGAAGGTGAACCTGGCACTTTTAAAGATAAAGCATTACTTATGGAATATCCTGGACTTGTTATAGAAGGAATGATTATCTCTGCTTTTGTAGTAGGTGCTAAGGAAGGAATTATTTATTTAAGAGGCGAATACAAATATTTACTTTCAAAAATTGAAGAAACTATAAATCAATTTTATAAAAATAATTTCTTAGGAGAGCAAATTTTGGGAATTTCAGAATTTAATTTCGATTTAACGGTTCAACTTGGTGCTGGAGCTTATGTCTGTGGAGAAGAAACCGCTTTAATTGAATCTCTTGAAGGTAAACGTGGAGAACCAAGAATTAGAAAATATTTCCCTACAGATGTTGGTTATCTTGGAAAACCTACTATTGTTAACAATGTGGAAACATTTGCCAATGCTTCAAGAATTATTGAATTAGGAACTGATTATTTTGAAAATATTGGAACCGAAAAAAGTAAAGGAACTAAACTATTGAGCATTTCTGGAGATGTTGCAAAACCAGGAATTTATGAAATTGAATGGGGAATAACAGTTAAAGAATTGTTACACTTATCTCAAGCTACTTCCCCTAATTATGTTCAAATTACAGGACCTTCTGGAGAATGTATAAATGAAACCGAATTTAATCGAAAAATTTGCAATGAGGATTTAACGTGTGGTGGAGCAATTATGGTTTTTAATAAATTTAGAAGCATTACAAAAATACTTGAAAACTTCATTGAATTTTTCAGATCCGAATCTTGTGGAATATGCACTCCTTGTAGAGCCGGAAACCAAATCTTATACGAAAAAATTCAAAAACTAAAAAAAGGATTATGCACCTCAACCGATTTACAAGAAATAAAAGACTGGGGAAATATTATGAAATTAACTAGCCGTTGTGGCTTAGGTAAAACTTCTTCAAACACATTTGCTATGGCAACCTCAAAATTTAGTGATTATTTCAATCTTAAAATTCTAAAAGATAATGATAATCCAAATGTAGAATTTGATATGGAAAATGCTATTCAAGATTTTGATAATATTATTAAAAACAATCATCATTAATTAAAACTTAACAATTATGGAAACCGTAACTTTTAAAATTGATGGTAGAGATTGCATAGCTGAAAAAGGTAAAAACTTAATTGAAGCCGCAAAACAAAATGGTGTATTTATTCCAACTTTATGCCATTTCAAAAATATAGATCCTCTTGGAACTTGTAGAATTTGTTCTATAAAATTAAATGGCAGAAGTCTTGCTGGTTGCACTATTCAAGTAGATGAAGGCATGGATATTGAAGTAAACTCAGCCGAAATGTTAGATGCCCGTAAAGCAATATTAGAAATGATGTTTGTAGAAGGTAATCATTTTTGTCCTTCTTGTGAAAAAAGTGGCGATTGTGCTATGCAAAATTTGGGATATGAAATGGGAATTAGATATACTCGCTTTCCTCATTTATTTGTAGATAGAATAGTTGATGCTAGACCCGAAAGAATTGTAGTTAATCAAAATCGTTGTATCCGTTGTAAACGTTGTGTTGAAGAAGTAAAAACCAATGACGGCTATTCCGTTTTTAATTCTACAAATAAAGGAAATGAAACACTTATTGGTATAGATTATAAACAAGAAGCAAAATTAACCGATAGAGAAGCTATACGAGCAATGGAAATATGTCCTACAGGCTCTATTTTGGTTAAAGGAAAATCTATTGCAAAACCTTTTGGACATAGAAAATATGATTACGGACAAATAGGTAAAATAATTCCATTTGATAAAACTAAAATAAATCATACAAATGGAAATAAAAAAATAGTTGCTACCACTTCCCTAGCTGGTTGCTTTGGTTGCCACATGTCTATGCTAGATGTAGATTTAGGACTGCTTGATTTATTAGAAGTTGTAGAATTTAACAAATCTCCAATTACCGATATAAAAAAATTTAGCAAACATTGCGATATTGGTTTAGTTGAAGGAGGTTGTTGTAATACTGCAAACATTGAAGTATTACGTGCTTTTCGTGAAAATTGTGATATTTTAGTTTCTGTTGGCGAATGTGCTATTTGGGGCGGTTTGCCAGCAAATAGAAATACCATTCCTTTAAAAGAATGTTTAGACGAAGCATATTTAAATTCTATGACTAGTGAGGACAACGAAACTTGTATTCCTAATCATGAGGATATTCCTAAAATTTTAAATAAAGTATATCCAAATCACGAAGTAGTAAAAATTGATTATCATATTCCAGGTTGTCCACCCAATGCAAACCATATTTGGAGTGTTGTTAAAAACATTCTGTTTAATGAAGAATTTTCCATTGCGTATCCTGAATTTAAATACGATTAATGCTAAAATCATCTAAAATGAAAACAAAAAAAATAATTATAGAACCTGTTACACGAGTTGAAGGACACGGAAAAGTTACCATAAAAATAGATGAAAATGGCAAGGTAAGTAATGCTTATTTACATATTGTTGAGTTTAGAGGATTTGAAAAATTTATTCAAGGTCATCCATATTGGGAAGCTCCTGTTTTAGTACAACGATTATGTGGAATATGCCCAGTAAGTCACCATTTAGCAGCAGCAAAAGCTATTGACCAATTAGTAGGTGTTGATCCTGAAAACTTATCTCCAACAGCTACTAAATTAAGAAGATTGTTACACTACGGACAAGTTTTTCAATCTCATGCATTACATTTCTTTTATTTAGCTTCACCCGATTTATTATTTGGAATTGATGCTCCTGCAGAAAAAAGAAATATTGTTGCAGTAGCTGAAGCCAATAAAGAACTTGCAAAAAAAGGAATTTTAATGCGGAAATTTGGACAAGAAATAATTAAAGCTTTAGCAGGTAAAAAAATTCACGGAATTATTGCTACTCCTGGTGGAGTACACAAAACATTTACCAAAGAAGAGCGAGCTTATTTTTTAGATGGAGCCCAAATTCCGAATATTGACACTATGATTGAGTGGTCTAAAGAAATTATTGATTTTATGAAATCATATCACGCTCAAAATAGTAATTGGATTAATAATTTTGCAGCCTATCCATCTAACCACTTAAGTTTGGTTAATAAAGAAAACGGCGCTATGGAATTATATGATGGAAGACTACGTTCTATAGACTTTGCTGGAAATGAATTATTAAATATTGAAGATATTGAATATAAGTATCATTTTAAAGAAGCTGTTGAGCCTTGGTCTTTTTTAAAATTTCCATATATGTCTAAATACGGTAGAAAAGATGGCTGGAATCGTGTTGGGCCTTTGGCTAGATTAAATACTTGTTCTTTTATACCAACTCCTTTAGCAGAAGCAGAACGACTTATATTTAAGCAACAAAATAATAATTCAGTTAATAATATGACAATGCACACGCATTGGGCTCGTTTAATTGAAATGCTACACTGCGCAGAACTTATAAAAGAATTATTGTTAGATGATGAATTACTTTCTGACGATTTAATTAGAGAAGGTATTCCTAGAACTAAAGGAATTGGAATTATTGAAGCTCCTAGAGGAACTCTTATTCACGAATATCATACAGATAATAAAGGAATTATTACTAAATGTAATTTAATAGTTTCTACCACGCATAACAACGAAGCTATGAACAAAGCAGTTAAACAAGTTGCTGAAGATGTTTTAACAGATGTCCCTGAAATTACAGAACCAATGTTAAATCAGATTGAAATAGCAATTAGAGCTTATGATCCTTGTTTAAGTTGTGCAACACATGCTTTAGGCGAAATGCCTTTAATTGTTGAATTAGAAGATAACAATGGAAACATTATTGACAAAAAAATTAGATAATACACTTATAATTGGTATTGGAAATAACACCAGACAAGACGATGGTCTTGGTTGGTGTTTTTTGGACGCTTTAGAAAAAGAAGAATTTAACACTCATAACTTGCTATATAAATATCAATTAATGGTGGAAGATGCTGAAATAATTTCAAATTATGATACTGTTATTTTTGTTGATGCTTATAAAAAACATCTTAAAAATGGATTTTCATTAGAAATTTTAAAGCCATCTTCAAAATTTGAATTTACAACACATTCCGTTCCGCCAAGCCAACTTTTAAGTTTGTGTAATGATATTTATCAAAAACAACCAAAATCTTATATTTTAAAAATTGAAGGGTTTGAATGGGATTATGAAATTAATTTAAGTAATAAAGCAAAACAAAATTTAAAAAATGCCATTTCTCATTTTTTAAACCTCCAATTTTAGAAAAACAAATACTTGAGTAGTAATTTTCCTGTTTTAAATTTATTAGTATCTTCACGCTATCAATTAATAGCTTTTTTTATGAAAAAATATTTAGTGAGTTTATTTTTATTATTCATTAGTATATCTGCTTTTTCTCAGAAAAAAATTTTCACACATCAAGATACTCTTAGAGGTTCAATTACAAAAGAGCGCATTTGGTGGGATTTAAAACATTACGACTTAAATATAAAAGTAAATCCTAAAACAAAATCTATCTCTGGAAAAAATATCATAAAATATAAAGTTCTTAAGAGCTATCAAATCATGCAAATTGAATTGCAAGCTCCAATGAAAATAATCAAGGTAACTCAAAATAATAGTGTTCTTGATTTTAAAAAAGATGGTTATTCTTATTTTATTCAACTAAAAAATAAACAACAAATAGGGGATAAAAACGAAATAACTATTTTTTTTGAAGGAAAACCTAGAATTGCTGTACGACCTCCTTGGGATGGCGGTTTAACATGGAAAAAAGATAGTAATGGAAAAAATTTTATAGCAACATCGTGCCAAGGTATTGGCGCTAGTATTTGGTGGCCATGTAAAGATCATATGTATGATGAGCCAGATAGTATGGTAATTAATATAACTACACCTAATAATTTAATGGATGTTTCAAATGGGAGATTAAAAGATGTAACCATAAATAAAGATAGTACAAAAACATTTCATTGGGTTGTAAGAAATCCTATCAATAATTACGGTGTAAATATGAACATTGCCGATTATGCTCATTTTTCTGAAAAATACAAAGGAGAAAAAGGCGTTTTAGATTGTGATTATTATGTGCTGAAGGAAAATTTGGACAAGGCTAAAAAACAGTTTAAACAAGTTCCTAAAATGTTAAAAGCATTTGAATATTGGTTTGGTCCTTACCCCTTTTATGAAGATAGCTATAAATTAGTAGAAGTACCTTATTTAGGCATGGAACATCAGAGCTCTGTTACGTATGGAAACCATTATGAAAATGGAATTTTAGGAGAGGACTTAAGTGGAACAGGCTGGGGATTGAAATTTGATTTTATTATTATCCATGAATCTGGACATGAGTGGTTTGCAAATAATATAACCTATAAAGACATTGCTGATATGTGGATCCACGAAGGCTTTACAGCATATGCTGAGAACTTATATCTAGATTATTACTATGGAAAAAAAGCAAGTAGCGAATATGTTATTGGAACACGAAAAAGAATTAAAAATGACAAGCCAATAATTGGCTGTTATAATGTTAACAATGAAGGTTCTGAGGATATGTATTATAAGGGAGCTAATATGTTACATACTTTAAGGCAATTAGTTGGAAACGATACTAAATGGCGCGAAATTCTTAGAGGTTTAAATAAAGAATTTTATCATCAAACTGTTACCACTAAACAAATAGAGGATTATTTAAGTCAGCATACTAAAATTAATTTATCTGCTTTTTTTAATCAATATCTGCGAGATATTAGAATTCCTACATTAGCTTACAAAATTTCTAATAACACTTTGACTTATAGATGGATTAACATTGTTGATAATTTTGACATGCCTATAAAAGTAACGATGAATAATTCTAAAAAATGGATATTTCCAACTAATAATTGGAAAGAACTAAAATTAGATTCAGAATTATCGAAGTTTAAGATTGATAAAAATTTTTATGTAAAATCTAAAAGAATAGATTAATTTCCAAAAGCAGTTAACACTAATTTACGAGAACCTCCATTATTTCTGTGTTCACACAAAAATATACCTTGCCAAGTACCTAAATTTAATTTTCCATTGGTAATAGGTATTTGTATGGAACTGCTTAAAATGGAAGTTTTAATATGTGCTGGCATATCATCTGTGCCTTCCATAGTATGTGTAAAATAATTATTGTTTTCTGGAACTAAATTATTAAAGTAATTTTCAAAATCATTTCTAACCGAAGGATCAGCGTTTTCATTAATAGTTAAACTTGCTGAAGTATGTTTTATAAAAACTTGTAATTGACCTGTTTTTATATTTTTAATAGCCTCAAATTCATTTATAATATTATCTGTGATTAAATGAAATCCTCTTGAAAAAGGTTTTAATACTATTTCTATTTGATAAAATTTCATAACTATTCATTTAAAGTTACGTTTACAATTTCATCAGCAATTGCCAAACATGAAGTTGCTGCTGGAGAAGGAGCATTTAGAACGTGAATGTTTCCGTTATGTTTCATAATTTTAAAATCATCTACCATATTTCCATCATAATCAATTGCCTGAGCTCTAACTCCTGCTCTTGAAGGTTGCACATCATTTGGCGTAATACTCGGCATCATATGTTTTAAAGCATTTACAAATAAACGTTTAGAAAATGCTCTTTTATATTCATCTATTCCCTTACGCCAGTTTTTACCAAATAGTTTCCATGTTCCACTAAATGTTAACGCTTCAAAAGTATCTTTTAAATTAAAACTTGTTCTTTTATATCCTTCGCGCTTAAAAGTAAAAACAGCATTTGGACCACATTCAATTCCTCCATTTATCATTCTGGTAAAATGAACTCCTAAAAATGGATATTTTGGATCAGGAACCGGATATACTAAATTGTTAATTTTATTGGAAGCTTCTTTAGTTAATTCATAATAATCTCCTCTAAAACCAACTATATGCATATCTAATTTTAAATTATCTTTTTCAGCACTTCTGTCCGATTGCAAACCTGTACAAAAAATAACTTTTTCAGCAATAAACTTACCTAAAGATGTTTTTAATTCCGTGCTATTATTTATTGATGAAATAGCTACTACTTTACAGTTTGAAATTAATTTACTTTCTGGATTTATGCTTTCAACCAATTCTACCAATTTATTGGATACTGCAACGTAATCAATGATACCAGCTGTTGGCACCCAAATAGCTTTAATAGCTTCAATAAAAGGTTCTTTTTCTTTTATTTCTTCAGAATTTAAAAAGCGTATACCTTCAGTCTCATTTTCTAACCCTTTTTTATAAATATCTTCTAAAATAGGAATATCACTTGGCTTTGTAGCGACAATTACTTTTCCACAAACATCGTGTTTGATATTATTTTCTTTAGCAAACTCAACTAGCTGTGTTCTACCATTTTTACAATTTTTTGCTTTATAAGAACCTGGTTTATAATAAATTCCGGAATGAATTACTCCAGAATTTCTTCCTGTTTGATGCAATCCAACATTAGGTTCTTTTTCTAATATTGCTATTTTTTTTTGAGGAAATTTTAATTGCAATTTATAGGCTGTAGCTAAACCAACAATTCCAGCTCCAACAACGATAAAATCATATTTATTGGACATACTTTGTTTTTCTAACAAAGGTCAGCAATACAAAAGATAAAACAAAGAAAATTGCTAAAAACAATACGCTATATTGCATAGATCCTGTTAAAGAAACAAGCAAGCCAAAAACAAACATCCCAAATACAATAGCTATTTTTTCAGTAACATCATAAAAGCTAAAGAATGTTGCATGATCTTCAGTTTTTGGTAATAATTTTGAATACGTAGAACGTGCTAACGATTGAATTGCACCCATTACCAAACCAATTAGAGCTCCTAATCCATAAAAATAATAAACCACATTTGCTTGATTTTTATCTAGCATAAAAGCCGAAACACATACTAATGCCCAAATAGTAATGGTAATTTTTAAGGCACTTAAATTCCCTATTTTATCTGATAATCGTGAAAATAGAAAAGCACCAACTATTGCAACTATTTGCACTACTAAAATTACTATTATTAAGTTTAATGTTGGTAATCCTAGTTCTTTACTGCCAAAAATTCCAGCCATTAAAATAATAGTTTGTACACCAACACTAAATAAAAAAAATGAGATCAAAAAAAACTTTAACTCGTTATGTTTTAAAACTTCTTTAGCTACTACTTTTAATTCTTTCAATCCTTTCCAAATAAAATCTTTTTTTGGTTTTCTATTATAAACATTATTAGGTAATCTTCTATAAGTAATTTGAGCAAATCCTAACCACCAAATACCTACTAACAAAAATGTGATACGAGAAGCAATTCCTGCATCTGCCAAACCAAATAATTCGGGCTTATTAATCATTACCAGACTAAATAGCAACAAAAATACAGAGCCTGTGTATCCTAAAATAAAACCTTTTGCACTAACATCATCTTGTTGTTCTGGATGTGCTACTTCTGGTAAATAAGCGTTGTAAAAAACAATACTTCCCCAAAAACCAATACTTGCAAAAATGGTGAAAACAATACCAACCCAAAGCGTTTGTTCTCCTTTAAAAAAGAATAAACCCATAACGGATAATGATCCTATCAAACAAAATACTTTTAAAAATTTTAATTTATTTCCTGTATAATCTGCAATACCAGATAAAATTGGAGATATAAATGCTACAATTAAAAATGAAAATGCAAGCGTATAATCATACAAAGTTGTTGGTGTCCATTGAGTTCCTAAAAACGTAATTTTTCCATCTATATTTTCAAAAGAAGCTGTTAAATTACTATAATAAATAGGAAATACAGCTGTGCTAATAACTAATGAATAAACTGAATTTGCCCAATCGTAAAATGCCCATGCATTGATTAGTTTTTTATCGCCTTTTTGTAACATAATTATATAAAAATAAAAACCATTCTAAGATTTTAGAATGGTTTACAATATACTATAAAAAAATTATATCTGCTTATTGACCAGATTTCATTTCTTGCGCATTATATTTTTTAGCTAAAGCAATAGCTGTTGGCAAATACGCGGTTAAATTTTTAATACGTGTTTCGTCTGAAGGGTGTGTGCTTAAAAATTCTGGTGGTTTATTTCCTTTGGATTGTTGGCTCATTCTAATCCATAAATTAATAGATTCTTTTGGATTATATCCTGCCATTATCATAAAAACCATTCCTAGTTTATCTGCTTCTGTTTCATGAGTTCTACTAAAAGCTAATAAGCCAATTCCTGTACTAACTCCAAAAGCGGTATTCCATATTTGTCGTGTTTTTGGGTTTTTATTAGAAGTGCTTAAACCAACAGCAATTCCACCTGCCTGTTGTAAAATTCCTGAAGTCATACGTTCTTGTCCATGCTTTGCAAATGCATGAGCAATTTCGTGTCCCATAACTGCAGCAATGCCATCCTTATTTTTGCAAATTGGCAAAATTCCTGTATAAAAAACTACTTTACCACCTGGCATACACCAAGCATTAACAGTTTTATCCTCTATTAAATTAAATTCCCATTTATAGCTGTTGGCTTCTTTTACCATGCCATTAGCTCTCATGAATCTATCAACAGCTTCGGATATGTTTTTGCCTACTTCTCTAATTTCATTCGTTTCTTTAACGTTTTTTGAAATTTTATTTTCTTTTAAAAAACCTTGGTATTGAGCAAAACTGGCAGGAAGTACTTGTTCATCACCAACAAAATTTAATCTTTTTCTTCCACTTATTGGAACCGTACTACAACTTATTAGAAATAATACTACAACTAACCATAAAATATTTTTTTCCATTTTTATAGATTTTTTTTGATTGTTCTAAAAATACATATTCTATATTTACATTCAAAATTATTTTTTTATGAGTCACCAAAAACCCGAAGAATTTAAACCTCAAATTAATTACACTAAAATACCCAATTCTATTTTATATACTGGTAAATTTTTACAAGCAATATCTACAAATTTAGCAACTAAATTTGCTATAAAAATATTTAGAACTCCTATAAAATTTAAAACTCCTGAACGAGAAAAAATGATGGAGAGAAGTGCTCAAAAAGAATTGGTTTTAATTCCTGAGTTACAAAAAAAAGTTATGGTTTATTCTTACGGATATTCAAAAAGAAAAGTATTATTAGTACATGGATGGTCTGGAAGAGGAACTCAATTATATAAAATTGCAGATAAGTTATTAGAAAATGGATTTATGACTATTAGTTTTGACGGACCTGCTCATGGACATTCAACTGGTAAAACTACTATGATGAATGAATTTGTGTCTACCATTATGTATTTAGAAAAAAAACACGGTCCTTTTGAATTTGCTATTGGACACTCTTTAGGTGGAATGGCAGTTTTAAACAGTATAAAACAAGGCTTACAAGTAAAAAAAGCAATTAGTATTAGTGCAGGCTGTGTAATTACAGATATTATTAAAGATTTTGTTAATAAACTTGAGTTAAAACCTGTTTTAGTTTCTAAAATAAAAAATAATTTTCATCGTAAATTTGGAGAAGATATAGATAATTATTCGGCAAACGTGGCCGCACAAAAAGTTACAATTCCAACATTTGTTATCCATGATTCTAATGATAAAGATGTTCATGTAAGTTGTGCACATAATATTCGTCAAAATTTACAGCAAGGTGAACTTTTAGTTACCAATGGCTTAGGACATAGACGTATCTTAAAAGATGACTTTGTTATTAAACGAATTATGGATTTTATTAAAAGAGAAGAAAACAATGAAAAAATTTAATTTATTATTTATAGTTGTCCTTATTTTTAGCCTATCAAACTATAGCCAACAAAAAAATACTACTAAAATGAATAAAAAAATAGAAAAAACAGAAGCAGAATGGAAATCTATTTTATCGCCACAACAATTTTATGTGCTTAGACAAAAAGGAACAGATGCTCCAAGTGAAGGAGGTTATACTTCATTCTTTGAAAAAGGAACTTATGTTTGTGCAGCTTGCGGAACGCAATTATTTAAATCGAATTCTAAATTTGAATCGCATTGCGGATGGCCGTCTTTTGATGATGCTATTGAAGGAACTGTAAAATATGTTTTAGACAAAAGTCATGGTATGATTAGAACTGAAATTATCTGCGCTACTTGTGGCGGACATTTAGGTCATGTTTTTGATGATGGCCCCAAAGAAACAACTGGAAAACGATTTTGTGTAAATACTACTTCCATTAAATTTATTAAGCAAGAATAATTAATAACTCTTTAACCATTGAAAAAAGAGGCTTAAAATTCACAAAAAACACAACTATTAGTTTTTTAAATTGTAATTTTTATTCATAGAATTAATATACTTTTCAATTAAAAAACGCTTTTACTTTTTAATAGCATTTTTAGTATATTTGCAATTCTAAAAAACGAAGTAAAATTTTATGTTTAATAATTTAAGTGATAAACTAGATAAAGCCTTTCATGTACTAAAAGGTCACGGAAAAATTACAGAAGTTAATGTTGCTGAAACTTTAAAAGAAGTTAGACGCGCATTACTAGATGCCGATGTTAATTTTAAAATAGCTAAGAATTTCACCAAAACTGTAAAAGAAAAAGCATTAGGACAAAATGTATTAACTACGTTAAATCCTGGTCAATTAATGGTTAAAATCGTTAAAGATGAATTAACCGAGTTAATGGGTGGCGAAACTGTTGGAATTAATTTATCTGGAACACCAACCGTTATTTTAATGTCGGGATTACAAGGTTCCGGTAAAACAACTTTCTCAGGTAAATTAGCTAATTACTTAAAAACAAAAAAAACAAAACAAGTATTATTAGTTGGTTGTGATGTTTATCGTCCTGCCGCTATTAATCAATTAAAAGTAGTAGGTGAACAAATTGGTGTTGAAGTTTACGCTGAAGAGGAAAATAAAAACCCTGTTGAAATTTCTAAAAATGCTATTAAACACGCCAAAGAAACTGGTAAAAATGTAGTAATTATAGATACCGCTGGTCGTTTAGCTGTAGATGAAGAAATGATGACCGAAATATCTAACATTCATAAAGCTGTAAATCCGCAAGAAACCTTATTTGTGGTAGATTCTATGACCGGTCAGGATGCCGTAAATACTGCTAAAGCTTTTAATGATATTTTAAATTTTGAAGGAGTTGTATTAACAAAATTAGATGGTGATACTCGTGGTGGTGCAGCTTTATCTATAAAATCCGTTGTAGATAAACCAATTAAATTTATTGGTACTGGAGAAAAAATGGAAGCTATTGATGTTTTCCATCCAGATCGAATGGCGGAACGTATCTTGGGAATGGGTGATGTTGTATCTTTAGTAGAAAGAGCTCAAGAACAATATGACGAAGAAGAAGCCAGAAAAATTCAAAAGAAAATTGCAAAAAACCAATTTGGTTTTGATGATTTCTTAAAACAAATTCATCAAATCAAAAAAATGGGAAATATGAAGGATTTAGTTGGTATGATTCCTGGTGCTGGTAAAATGATGAAAGATGTAGATATTGATGATGATGCTTTTAAAGGAATTGAAGCTATTATTCATTCTATGACTCCTGTAGAAAGAAGTGATCCTAAAATTATAAATGCTCCTCGTAAAAAAAGAATTGCAAAAGGCTCAGGAACATCCATTCAAGAAGTAAATCAATTATTAAAACAATTTACTCAAATGAGTAAAATGATGAAAATGATGCAAGGTGGCGGTGGTCGTCAAATGATGCAGATGATGAAAGGTATGGGACGATAATTTAAAATATATATTTTAATAAACTAAACAAATTCAACTATGGTTTTACTAGATGGAAGAAAAACATCCGCAGATATAAAAGATGAAATTGCTTTAAAAGTAAAAGAATTTAAAGATTCTGGTAAAAAAATACCACACCTAGCTGCTATTTTAGTTGGCACTGATGGGGCAAGTATGACATATGTAAGTGGTAAAGTAAAAGCCTGTGAATTAGTTGGTTTTAAATCCACATTAATTGAATTGCCTAAAGAAACATCTGAAGAAAAATTATTACAAGAAATTGAAGCACTTAACAATAATGATGATATAGATGGTTTTATTGTTCAACTTCCTCTTCCAAAACATATAGATGAACAAAAAGTACTATTAACTGTTGATCCTGATAAAGATGTAGACGGATTTCATCCAACTAACGTTGGCAAAATGGCATTAGATTTACCATGTTTTTTACCTGCTACACCTTTTGGGATTTTAGAGCTTCTAGAACGCTATAAAGTAGAAACTTCAGGAAAACATGTGGTTGTTATTGGCAGAAGTCACATTGTTGGAAGACCTATAAGCATTTTAATGAGTCAAAAAAGATTGGCAGGAAATGCTACAGTTACTTTGACACATAGTAGAACAAAAAATTTAAAAGAAATTACTTTAAGAGCAGATATAATTGTTGCCGCGCTAGGTAAACCTGAATTTTTAACTGGAGATATGGTTAAAGATGGCGTAACTATAATTGATGTAGGAATAACACGTATTAAAGATGATTCTAAAAAAAGAGGTTATAGGATAGCGGGAGATGTTCATTTTGAAAGTGTTGCACCTAAATCTGCATTTATAACTCCTGTTCCTAGAGGTGTTGGTCCAATGACCATTGCAATGCTCCTAAAAAACACATTATTAGCTTGCGAGAGGAAACAATAATTTTTTTATTTAGCAAATAATTGATTCATATTTTTAAATGCCTTAAATTCTAATGCATTTCCTGAAGGGTCTAAAAAAAACATAGTAGCCTGCTCTCCTACTTCGCCTTTAAACCTAATGTAAGGTTCAATAACAAAATTAATATCTTTCTTTATTAATTTTTCTGATAAATTATGAAAGTCTTCCCATATTAAAACTACTCCAAAATGTGGGACAGGTACATTTTTACCATCTACCAAATTGGTATGTAATACTTTTTTTTGTTCTTCAGGTTTGTAATGAATTACCAATTGATGTCCAAAAAAATTAAAATCTACCCAAATATCGCTACTTCTTCCTTCATTACATTCCAAAACATCTCTATAAAAAGTACGACAGACTTCTAAATTATTAACAGGTATTGCTAAATGAAAAGGTTGAATATTATTCATGTTTATTCTTCTCTATGTACTAAATCTATTGAAAATGCAGGATTGCAAACCGAAATATATTCACAATCTTCATCAAAAGGATTTGAATACTGAATTCTTGCTCCTTTTTCAATTTTAATGGATTCTCCTGCTTTTAAAATAACAACATCATCATCAATAATAAATTGCTTTTTCCCTTTAATTATATACGTGTATTCATCAAATTCAGGCACTTGAAAAGGTTCACTCCATTTTGATGGAGCTACCATATGAGCTATACTAATATTGCAGTTATTACTATTACCAAAATGCTCTTCAATTACTTTACCATCAGTAGTAGGAACAACAAATGGCGAATTTTGAATTTTATATTTTTTCAATGTTTTTATTTTTAAATTTAACTTATGTAAAACTAAAAATTATATTTTATAAAGCTGGTTTAATATTCCATAATTTTAACTAAATATTATAGCTTTATTTTTAAAATGTACTTATTTAATGGTAACTTGTATATCTTATCATTATCAAAATTCATTATTATGAAACTTACATTTTTAGGAGGAGCAGGTACTGTAACAGGTTCAAAAATAATTTTAGAAGTTAATTATAAAAAATTATTGATTGATTGTGGTTTATTTCAAGGATTAAAAGAACTGCGTTTAAAAAACTGGGAAAAACTACCAATTAACGGTGATGATATTGATATTGTTTTTTTAACGCATGCACATCTAGATCATTCTGGATACTTACCTATTTTAGTTAAAAACGGATACAAAGGCAAAATTTATTGTTCAGAAGCAACAAAAGATTTAGCTAAAATTATATTATTAGATAGTGGTAAAATTCAAGAAGAAGAAGCTCATAGAGCAAATAAACACCATTATACAAAACATGAAAAAGCAGTTCCATTATACGACAGAGAAGACGCTGTAAATACACTTTCGCATTTTCAAACATTTAAGCTTAATGAATGGTTTCCAATTAATGACACTATTAAATTCAAATTTCTAAATAGCGGTCATATTTTAGGAAGTACTTTTATTGTATTTGAAATAAATGGAAAAACAATAGTATTTTCAGGAGATATTGGTCGAAAAAAACCAATTATATTACCAAAATATGAATATATTTCAAATGCAGATTATTTAGTAATTGAATCTACATATGGCAATAGATTACATGAACAAACAGACATAAAAGAAGCTTTATTAAAACCTATTATAAAAACTTATGAAAAAGGAGGAACACTAGTCATTCCTACATTCTCAGTAGAAAGAGCACAAGAAATTATTTTTTTATTAAGTGTTTTAAAACGCGAAAATAAACTACCTAACATTCCTATTTACCTTGATAGCCCAATGGGTGTAAATGCAACCGAGGTTTATCTAAATTATAAAAATGACCATATTTTAAGTTATGAAGATGTTTCAAGTATGCTTTCTACGGTGCATTTAGTTAGTGATGTTGAAACTTCTAAATCAGTGGTAAGTAATAAAAATCAAAAAATTGTTTTAGCAGGAAGTGGTATGCTTACTGGTGGTAGAGTGTTACATTATTTAGATAATTTAATTTCTGATCCAAAAAATAGTATTTTAATTGTTGGGTATCAAGCAGTAGGAACACGAGGTAGAGCATTACTTTCTGGAGATTCCGAAATTAAATTCTTTGGAAGTTACCATAAAATAAATGCTGAAATTTTTACCATAAATGCTTTTTCAGGGCATGCAGATCAAAGTGAATTATTAGATTGGCTTAAACATTTTAAAAAGCCTCCATTACTTACTTTTATAAATCATGGCGAGCCACATCAAAGTCAAGCATTGAAAACTAAAATCAAGAATGATCTTGGCTGGAAATGTACAATCGCTAAAATGGAAAATGAATATTATTTAGATTAAAAATAATATTTAATTAAACCATATAGTGAAGTATTTAATTTTTGCCATATCAGGAATTTGGTTAAGCAAAATTTCTTCTGTGCTAAATTTACTAATTCCTAATTCTTTTTTATCAATAGAAATTGTGGCGTTTAATTCATCTATAAATAGTGTTGCCGATGTTAGTGTAGTTTCAACATTATTCACTAAATAATTTTCGTTAATATCTTTAAAAGTTGATTTTAAAGATATCCCTTTATCTGTAACGTAGTTAGGATCGTAAATTCCAACGCTTTTAATTTTTGATAAAGAATCATTTTGAGTGGTTGCTGTTATTTCCAATAATTTTTTCCCTGATTTTGAATAAATATCAAATTCATCATCATTTAAAGAAAACATCTTTTTAGAATTTATAGTGTCCAAATAAGTTTTGTTAGAAACTATAGAATCCTCTTTAAATATTTTACTTAAATCAGCTATAGTAGTATTTTTATTAATACTACCTACCATTCCTTTTTTTACTTCATATTTATTTGTATTGTTACATTGAACAAAAAAAATGAGTATCGTAAATAAGTAAAATATTCTTTTAATAAGTGCCATATACAATTTAACTTTTAAATAGGTTTAATCAAATTAAACGTTTTTGTTTCAATTTTATTTAATAAAACTTCTAGTATTTTATAAAACTCTTTTCAAAATACCTAAAACACCTCTAATAAATGTAGCACTTGTAACTACTTTTAAAATAGGATTCATTCTAGTACTTTGTCTACTTCTCGAAGTATAGTGTTTTTGTACTTCTTCTTTTTTTCTTTCAACTTCTTCCTTTTCATTAATCCTTTCTATTTTTCTATTCAAAATTTCAAAAGCGCTATCTCTATCAATAGCTTCATTATATTTATAAAATAGCTGAGAATTATTGATTAGTTTTTTTAATTCCACATTAGTAAGTATATCCATTCTACTCATTGGAGCCCGCATCATAGTAGCAGCCAACGGAGTTGGTTTTCCTTTTTCATTTAAAACAGAAACAAAAGCTTCTCCAATACCTAATGCTGTTAAAGATTCATCTACATCATAGTATTTTGTGTCTGGATAATTTTCCGCAACTAATTTAATAGCTTTTCTATCTTTTGCAGTAAATGCTCTTAATGCATGTTGAATTTTTAACCCTAACTGAGCTAAAATATCTTCAGGAATATCTTTTGGATTTTGAGTAACAAAATACAAACCTATACCTTTTGAACGAATTAACTTTACAATGTTCTCAATTTCTGAAAGAAGGGCTTTAGATGCTTCTCTAAAAATTAAATGAGCTTCATCTAAAAATATAATTAACTCTGGTTTATCACTATCTCCTTGTTCTGGAAAAGTATTATAAACTTCCGCTAATAATTGCAGCATAAATGTAGAAAACAATTTTGGCCTATCTTGAATATCTGTTAAACGTAAAACAGAAATAATACCTTCTCCTTTATCGTTTTTACGCACTAAATCCTTAACTTCAAAAGATCGTTCTCCAAAAAATATTTCTCCCCCTTGCTGATCTAACTCTATAATTTTACGAAGAATTGCACCTGTACTTGCTGTTGAAATTCGTCCATATTCTTTTTGAATTTCCTCTTTTCCTTCTTCAGTTGAAAATTGTAATACTTTTTTAAAATCTTTTAAATCTAATAAAGGTAACTTATGATCATCACAGTATTGAAAAATAATAGAAACTATACCACTTTGTGCGTCGGTTAAATCTAATATTCTGGATAATAAAACTGGACCAAATTCAGAAACAGTTGCTCTTAATCTAACTCCATCCTGTTCTGAAATAGTTAATACATCTACAGGAAATCCTCTCCCTTCAAATGGTAAACCAATTGACTCCATTCGCTCATCTATTTTTGGATGTCCTGGACTTGGTTCTGCTAAACCACTCAAATCTCCTTTAATATCCATTAACAAAACGGGAATGCCTTTTTCAGAAAGATTTTCTGCCATTACTTGCAACGATTTGGTTTTTCCAGTACCTGTTGCTCCAGCAATTAATCCATGTCTATTTAAGGTTTTTAAAGGCACTTTTACAAAAGCATCTTTTAATGTTTCTCCATCTAAAGTTGCAGAACCTAAAATAATATAATCGCCTTTGGTTTGGTAACCTTCAGTTATCTCTTTAAAAAATTCTTCTTTTATAGACATTAAATAATTTTTTGTTAAAAATAAGATATAATAATCAAATTAAAAATTTCATTATAAATTTATTTGAAATTATTTATAATGGAGTAATATGCTTAAATTTGCTGTATGATAAATGAACACACGCAACAGCTAATAAATAAAGGAGAAATGCTTCCTTTAATGGAAGAATTTTATACCATTCAGGGAGAAGGTTTTCATACTGGGAAAGCTGCATATTTTATTAGAATTGGTGGTTGTGATGTTGGTTGTCATTGGTGCGATGTTAAAGAAAGTTGGGATGCTAACTTACATCCTCCAACTAAAACTACAGAAATTGTTACTAACATTAACAAACAGGCTAATACTGTGGTAGTTACTGGAGGTGAACCATTAATTTGGAATATGGATTATTTAACAAATCTTCTAAAAAAGCAAGACTTAAAAACTCATGTCGAAACTTCTGGTTCTTATAAATTATCTGGAAATTGGGATTGGATTTGTCTATCTCCTAAAAAAACGAAATTACCGTTACCTGCAATCTATTCTAAAGCTGATGAATTAAAAATAATTGTTTTAAATAAACATGATTTTAAATTTGCTGAAGAACAAGCGGCACAAGTAAATACTAATTGTGAACTTTTTTTACAACCTGAATGGAGTAAAAGAGAAGAAATGATGCCTTTAATTGTTAGTTATGTTATGGAAAATCCTAAATGGAAAATTTCATTACAAACACATAAATATTTGAATATTCCATAAAACTTACAAGCAATTATTTATCAACTATTTATAGATTTTATTTTCTCTAAAGTAATTTTGTAAATTTTATCAAATTGTTCTTCTAAGCTCAAATTAGAATTGTCAATTTCAATAGCATCACTTGCTTTAATTAAAGGAGAATCTTCTCTAGTAGAATCTATATAATCTCTATCTTTAACATTTTTAAAAATCTCTTCAAATGAAACTTTATCTCCTTTTTTTGTTAATTCATCAAACCTACGCTTAGCTCTAATATTTGCTGACGCTGTAATAAAAAATTTTAGCTCAGCATCAGGAAAAACAACAGTTCCAATATCTCTACCATCCATAACAACTCCTTTATTAGCCCCTATTAATTGTTGCTGTTTTACTAATTTTTTTCTTACTTCAGATACTTCTGCTATTTTGCTTACAAAATTTGAAACAACTAAAGATCTAATTTCACTTTCAACATTTACATTGTTTAAATAAATTTCTCCATAACCTAATCTACTATTAAACTTAAATTCTAAATTAATCTTATCTAAAGCTGAAATTAATTTTTGTTTTTCAAATTTATTTTTAGAAATTAATTTTTGTTGCATAGCATATAAAGTAACAGCCCTATACATTGCTCCAGAATCTACATAAATGTATTCTAATTTTTCGGCTAACTGTTTTGCCATTGTACTTTTACCTGTGGAAGAAAATCCGTCTATTGCAATTGTTATTTTTTTCAATTTTTTAATTTAAATTTATTAATAGGCTAAATGTGCTTGAATTTGATGCTGGATGATATTTAGAAAATGAATAATTCAATTTAAATTTATTCATCTTTAATCCAAAACCAGCTGTAAATCCTGCAAAAGATCTTTGATCTACAAATTTCAACTCTTTTGCTCTCCTAAAATTATACCCAAATCTAAGATTAAAAGCTCCTTCTGAAAAAAGTTCTGCTCCAACAGAAATATGTCTAATAGCATTATCAAAAAAAGAAATTTTTTCTTGTGTTATATTTCCGTTTAAATCTACTGTTTGGTTTGATGGATTACTATAAGCTAATTGCCATTGCTGTAAATTATCTATAGTGAAATACCAAGTTAATGGTACATTTTCTAATTTATAAGAAGCTCCCAAATTAACTTGAAGTGGTAATTTTTCTCTGTCACTGTCATATACGGTTAATTGATATCCTAAATTTCTAACAACTACAGTAAACACATAAGGTGTATATTCATTAGAATATAATAAAGCAAAATCTCCACCTATTCCAAAAGAGGAATAATTATCTATAACAGAATTAATAACTTTTAGGTTTGCCCCAATATGAAAATCTGAATTTAAAATATTGTAAGAATATCCTAAAGAAAACATAAAATCATAAGCCCTAAAAGTTCCTGTTTCAACTCCCGTTTCATCAGCTCCAATAAACTTTCCATAATTTAAATAACTTATACTTGTATGAAAAGTCCCTATTTCTCTATTAATCATGTGAGCAAAAGCAACAGTAGTAATTGTCACATCTGAAAGGTAATTAACATAGTTCACAGCTAAATTATTATCTATATTATTATTTATGGAAGATGGATTCCAAATCGGTTGATTTACATTATCCAAAATAGTTAAAACATTTCCTCCTAAAGCAGTCTGTCTTGCCGAGCTAGATAAGTTTAAAAAATTAAATACACTTTCACCTCCTGTTTGAGAATAACCTATAAAAGAGCACAAAAATATATAAATCCAGCTTTTCTTCATTTGTAAATGCAAATTAAAACTAAAATATAACTATAACCGAAAAAAGTTACATAAATTATAAAAAACGAAAAAAACCTTCAACAAAAGAGTTGAAGGTTTTCAAAAGAAAGGCGGTGACATACTCTCCCACCAATGGCAGTACCATCTGCGCTGATAGGCTTAACTTCTCTGTTCGGTATGGGAAGAGGTGAGCC
>NZ_JAWVXC010000009.1:0-82303 GCF_033723435.1 Lutibacter sp.
TGAAGTTTTTTTACCCTATCTATGTTCCTGATCGTATCGCTAAACCGTCTCCTTATTAGCGGTGGCAAATGTAATACTCTTTTTCTATTCCCTACAACTTTTTTAAACCTTTTTTTTATTACTTTTTTGAAAAAAGGAATACAACCTTGAAACAGTGATGATTAAACTATGAAAAATAAAAATATCGTAATTCAATTTAATCTTCTGAATAAATATTCAACTATATTATACTATATTGTATATTCATATTGTTCATTTAATAGTTTTCTAATATCTTTGCAATCTCAATAAAAAAAAATGATTAAAATAACTTTACCAGACGGTTCAATTAAGGAAATAGAAAGCGGTAGTACTCCTTTAGATGTTGCTAAAAGTATAAGCGAAGGATTTGCACGAAATGTAATTTCAGCTAAATTCAACGATAAAACTATAGAAACTTCAACGCCACTATTAGAAAATGGAACCTTAATTTTATACACTTTTAATGATGTTGAAGGTAAAAAAGCTTTTTGGCACTCATCAGCTCATTTACTTGCTCAGGCCATAACATTCTTTTATCCTAAAGTTAAATTAACAATTGGACCTGCTATTGAAAATGGATTTTATTACGATGTAGATTTAGGGGAAGATGTTATTTCTGAGAAAGATTTTCCTGCAATTGAAAAGAAAATGATTGAATTTGCACGTGGTAAATTTGATTTTAAATTAAGAGAGGTTTCTAAAAAAGAGGCTTTAGATTTCTACAGCAAGCAAAATAATGAATATAAAGTTGAGTTAATTGAAAATTTAGAAGATGGATCTATCACTTTTTGTGACCATTCTGATTTTACAGATTTATGTAGAGGAGGCCATATTCCAAACACTGGTATTGTAAAAGCTGTTAAAATTATGAGTGCAGCTGGAGCTTATTGGAGAGGAGATGAAAAAAACAATCAGCTTACTAGAATTTACGGTATATCTTTTCCTAAGCAAAAAATGCTAACCGAATATTTAGAGCTACTGGAAGAAGCAAAAAAACGTGATCATAGAAAATTAGGAAAAGAATTAGAACTCTTTACATTTTCAGCAAAAGTTGGACAAGGATTACCTCTTTGGCTTCCAAAAGGGGCTGCATTAAGAGATAGATTAGAACAATTTCTTAAAAAAGCACAAAAAAAAGCAGGATATGAAATGGTGATAACACCTCATATTGGTCAAAAAGAATTATATGTTACTTCTGGTCATTATGCAAAATATGGAGAAGATAGTTTTCAACCAATTCATACACCAAAAGAAGGAGAAGAGTTTTTACTAAAACCAATGAATTGCCCCCATCATTGTGAAATTTATAACAGCAAACCTTTTTCATATAAAGATTTACCTAAAAGATTTGCAGAATTTGGTACTGTTTACCGATATGAACAAAGTGGTGAGTTACATGGGTTAACTCGTGTTAGAGGTTTCACTCAAGATGATGCTCATATTTTTTGTACCCCAGATCAATTAGATGCTGAGTTTAAAAATGTTATCGATTTAGTATTATATGTATTTAAATCATTAAGTTTTGAAAACTTTACGGCACAAGTTTCGTTAAGAGATCCAAATAATAAGGAAAAATATATTGGAAGTGATGAAAACTGGGAGAAAGCAGAAGCAGCTATTATAAATGCTACCAAAGAAAAAGGATTAGATTATATAGTTGAATATGGTGAAGCTGCCTTTTACGGTCCAAAATTAGATTTTATGGTAAAAGACGCTTTAGGCAGAAGCTGGCAACTTGGAACCATTCAAGTAGATTATAATTTGCCTGAACGATTTGAATTATCTTATAAAGGAGCAGATAATAAATTACATCGCCCAGTTATGATTCATAGAGCTCCATTTGGTTCTATGGAACGTTTTATTGCCGTTTTACTAGAGCATACAGGCGGTAAACTACCACTTTGGCTAATTCCTGAACAAGTTATAATACTGCCAATCAGTGAGAAATATCAAAAATATGCCGAAAAAGTTTTACATTTGTTAGAAAATGACGAAATTCGCGCCCTTATAGACTCCAGAAATGAAAAAACTGGAAGAAAAATTAGAGATGCGGAATTAAATAAAATTCCATATATGGTTATTGTTGGGGAAAAAGAAGAAGAAAATGAAACAATATCCATTAGAAAACAAGGAGAAGGAGATTTAGGAACATTTTCCATTAAAGAATTTGTTTCCATTATAAATAAAGAAATTAATAGTATAGAACAATTTTAGTTTAATTTAAATTTTTAAGTTATAGCAATCAAAAGAAGAGGGGGACGAAAACCCTGGAGAATTATTAAAGAAGATCAACATAGAATTAATGAAAAAATAACTCATGTTGACGAAGTTCGTTTAGTAGGTGATAACGTTGAAATTGGTGTTTATCCATTATCAAAAGCAAAAGCAATTGCGCGTGAACAAGAATTAGATTTGGTTGAAATATCACCAAAAGCTGTTCCGCCAGTTTGTAAAGTTATTGATTACAAAAAATTCCTATACGAACAAAAAAAGCGTGAAAAAGCTCAAAAATCTAAAGCTTCAAAAGTCGTTGTAAAAGAAATTAGATTTGGTCCTAATACCGATGAACATGATTTTGAATTTAAAAAGAAACATGCCATCAAATTTTTACAAGACGGAGCTAAATTAAAAGCATTTGTGTTTTTTAAAGGTAGATCCATAATTTATAAAGATCAAGGACACATTTTACTTTTACGTCTAGCACAAGAGCTAGAAGATTATGGTAAAGTTGAGCAAATGCCTAAATTAGAAGGAAAACGAATGATTATGTTTTTGTCTCCTAAAAAAGTCAAATAGAAAATAAAATAAGCAAGATAAAAATAGAAGAAAGATGCCTAAAATGAAAACCAAATCTAGTGCCAAAAAGCGTTTTAAGCTTACAGGTTCTGGAAAAATCAAAAGAAAACACGCTTTTAAAAGTCATATTTTGACTAAAAAAAGCAAAAAACGTAAATTAAAGTTAAC
Source organism: Lutibacter sp. (assembly GCF_033723435.1). Taxonomy (GTDB): domain Bacteria; phylum Bacteroidota; class Bacteroidia; order Flavobacteriales; family Flavobacteriaceae; genus Lutibacter. The sequence continues at coordinate 2,986 of NZ_JAWVXC010000009.1, forward strand.
TCACACTGGTTTAGTTCATAAATCAGATGAAGCTAGCATTTTACAACAATTAACTTTAAAATAATAAAGTTAACAGGGAATTTAATTATTAACCATGGAGTAGCGCAAACAAAGAGTAAGAAATTACCGCCTACTACAAAAAACCAAATGAATTATGCCAAGATCAGTAAATTCAGTCGCTTCAAGAGCTAGAAGAAAAAAGATATTGAAGCAAGCAAAAGGTTACTTTGGACGTAGAAAAAACGTTTACACAGTAGCAAAAAATGCGGTTGAAAAAGGAATGTTATATTCTTATAGAGACCGTAAAAACAAAAAGAGAACTTTCCGTGCATTATGGATTCAACGTATAAACGCTGGAGCTCGTCAGTATGGAATGTCTTACTCACAGTTTATGGGTAAAGTAAAAGCTAATAATATTGAATTGAACCGTAAAGTTCTTGCCGATTTAGCTATGAACAATCCAGAAGCTTTTAAGGCAATTGTAGATACAGTAAAATAGATTTTTAATTTCTTGCTTATATAAAAAAACCCGAACAAATTGTTCGGGTTTTTTATTTTAATTTCATTTAAGCTTAATTAAAAGACTTCTCCTAATTCTTTCAACTTTTCTGTATTTTCAGCTAATTTAAGTTCTTCAATAATTTTATGGATATCTCCATTAATAATATTTTGTAAATCATAGAGTGTTAAGCCAATTCTGTGTTCTGTAACTCTACCCTGCGGATAGTTATAAGTCCTAATTTTAGCAGATCTATCTCCTGAGCTAACCATACTTTTACGCTTTGAAGCATCTGCTTCTTGTTTTTTTGCCAATTCTAACTCATATAAACGAGATCGCAAAACAATCATTGCTTTATCTTTATTTTTATGTTGCGATTTTTGATCTTGACATTGTGCTACCAAACCAGTTGGAATATGTGTTAATCGTACAGCTGAATAGGTAGTATTTACAGATTGGCCTCCCGGACCAGATGAACAAAAATAATCTACTCGAATATCACTTTGTTTTAATTCTACATCAAACTCTTCTGCTTCTGGCAAAACCATAACGGTTGCTGCTGATGTATGAACTCTACCTTGAGTTTCGGTTTGTGGTACACGCTGAACACGATGTACTCCTGCTTCAAATTTTAAATCGCCATAAACATCTTCTCCTTCAACACTAAAAATTATTTCTTTAAAACCTCCTGAAGTTCCTTCACTTAAATCTACAACACTAGTTTTCCAACCTTTATCAGCACAATACTTGCTATACATTCTATATAAATCTCCCGCAAAAATACTCGCTTCATCTCCTCCAGTTCCTGCTCTAATTTCCATCATAACGTTTTTAGCATCTTCAGGATCTTTTGGAATAAGCATAAATTTTATATCTTCTTCCAATTTAGGCAAACGACTTGTAGCTTCTTCCAATTCCATTTTTGCCATTTCTGTCATTTCTGCATCAGAACCATCTGCAATTATTTCTTTAGCTTCTTCAATATTTTTCAACAACAATTCATACTCATCCGCTATTTTCATAACATTACTTAAATCTTTATATTCTTTATTGATTTGAATATAGCGCTTTTGGTCAGAAATAATATCTGGTTGAATTATTAAATCTGAAACCTCATCAAAACGTTGTCTTACTATCTTTAATTTATCTAACATGTATTTTTTTATTGGAATGCAAATTTACAAATTTTAAACTAATTTAATTTTAGTAAATAAACTCTCCAAATTCACTTTTTATGGTTAATTTTTTTATTTCCGAAGTTTCAACTCTTCCTATTATTTGAGCATCAACATTAAAACTTTTGGAAATTTCAATAATATCATCTGCAATTTCTGGAGAAACATATAATTCCATTCTATGTCCACAATTAAAAACCTGATACATTTCTTTCCAATCCGTTTTACTTTGCTCTTGAATCAACTTAAATAAAGGTGGTATTGCAAACATATTATCTTTAATTATATGAAGATTATCAATAAAATGAAGAATTTTGGTTTGCGCTCCTCCACTACAATGTATCATTCCATTAATTTCTTTTGAAGAATATTTTTCTACTATTTTTTTTATAATTGGTGCATAAGTTCTTGTTGGAGAAAGTACCAGTTTGCCTGCATTAATAGGAGAATTTTCTACTTCATCTGTTAATTTCATATTCCCAGAATATACCAATTCATTTGGTACAGAAGCATCAAAACTCTCTGGATATTTATGTGCTAGATACTTATTAAAAACATCATGACGTGCAGATGTTAACCCATTAGAGCCCATTCCTCCATTATATTCTTTTTCATAAGTAGCTTGCCCAAAAGAAGCTAAACCTACAATTACATTTCCAGGTTTTATGTTAGCATTATTTATAACATTAGCTCTTTTCATTCTTGAAGTTACTGTAGAATCTACAATAATAGTTCTAACTAAATCGCCAACATCGGCTGTTTCTCCTCCTGTAGCAAAAATTTCAACGCCAAATTGTTTTAACTCTTGTAATAATTCTTCTGTTCCATTAATAATTTCTGAAATTACTTCTCCTGGAATTAAATTTTTATTTCGCCCAATAGTAGACGAAAGTAAAATGTTATCTACTGCACCAACACACAATAAATCATCAATATTCATAATTAAAGCGTCTTGTGCTATTCCTTTCCAAACAGAAATATCTCCAGTTTCTTTCCAATAAGTATATGCTAAAGACGATTTTGTTCCAGCTCCATCTGCATGCATTATTACACAATAATCATCGTTATTAGTTAAATAGTCTGGTATTATTTTACAAAACGCTTTTGGAAAAAGTCCTTTATCTACATTTTTAATAGCATTATGAACATCTTCTTTTGAAGCGGAAACACCTCGTTTATTGTATCTATCAGAAATATTATTACTCATTATGTTCTCTTGAAAGTTTTTGCAAAAATATTAAAATTAATGCACTCTTTGCTAATTATTAATATTTTGTCCTATTTTTAAACATTTTAACGACTAACTATGAAAAGTTTAATTCTATCTGGCTCTGAATTTATTTTTAATAAATTAAAAAGTATTTGGGAAAATCCAAAAACTAATAAATTTACAAGTATATTTTTAGTTTTTGCTTTTATAATATCAATAACTATTAGTTATTTAGATAGAAGTAATTTAGTATCATTAGGAAAATGGGATGAATACTTTTCTAATCCCTTCTTCGCCATTGAAATATCATTTACTTTATTATTAATTTTAGAGCTATTAAGTTTAATTTTTGTGCTTCCAAAATCTGTTTCTAAATCTGTTGGAAAGCAATTAGAATTACTTTCCTTAATTTTTTTAAGATCCGCTTTTAAAGAATTTAGTCATATTACTGATTTTAATTGGAAAGTGATGGAAATTCCTGTAATTCATATGCTTTTTTATGTTTTTGGTGCTTTATTAATTTTTGTTTTATTAGGTTTTATTTATAAATTACAACTACATACGCCTTTATCCACTACGGAAGATGATAATAAGGGCTTTATACAGTCTAAAAAATTACTTTCATTATTTCTGTTTTTAGCTTTTTTTATAATTGGATTTCATGATGTTTATGAATTACTTAAAACTGGTGAATATCTAAGATCATTCCACACATTTTATAATACATTAATATTTAGTGATATTATTATTGTATTATTTGCTTTACGATATACCCTTAACTATTATAAAATATTCAGATATTCAGCATTTGTGGTTGCAACCATTTTTATTAGAATATCACTTTCTACAGAACCAATTTATGATGTTTTAATTGGAGTTATAGCAGCTATTTTTGTATTGTGCTTAACATTAACCTATAATTACTTTTTAAAAGATTTACCAGATAGAAAATTACAAGATTAAAAAAAATCCGAATGTTAAACATTCGGATTTTTTAATATTATAGATCCATAAATTATTCCCAATCTGGCATAGTTGCATTGTCAAATAACGCGTTTCTGTTATTTCCATTACTTGCATCTATAACTGAAATTGTTTTATTCGAAATTCCATCATTAGACGTGCTAACAAAAATTATTTTAGATTCGTTAGGAGAAAATCTAGGGTCAAGATCATTATATCCAGCTATAATACTTGTAGATGAAATATCCGTTGCTGTTGAAGCTGCAAAATCGTAAACAAAAATATGAGTATTTAACTGTCTATTATCTGCACTTTGATAACCTGACACGTCATAAGTATAAACTAATAACTTATTATCAATAGATATATTTAAACCTCCGGCAGCTCCAGTAACTCCAGATAAAACATTGGTTAAAACTGTTCCGTTCATATCAATAGTGTATATAGCTACGTTATAGCCTGTAACATCATTTGTTTTAAGTGCTATCATACTTCCGTCATTACTCCAATCACATTCCGTAATATAACTACCGTCTGCTGTTTGATAAATTTGTTGTAAGCCACTTCCATCTTTATTAATCATATATAGTTTATCATAATGAGGATAAATTAATCTGTCTCCATTAGATGACCATGCATAATCAACTTCATTTAAATTATTACTAGTAACAGGAACTGCATCCGTAACCTGTTTTATATTTGACCCATCTGGGTTCATTGTAAAAATTTGTGTTTCATTATTAAAAGTTCTTAAAAATCCAATTAAGTTGGCCGCTTGATTTTTTCTTGGCCTCCAACTATTTTGGTCCTGCGTTGTTAATTGAACTTCATTTTCAGCCACCCCATTTGTTTCATTAAAAGTAGCGGAATAAATAATATTATTACCATTTGTATTTTTTCGAACATAGAAATATCTGTTTTGAGGGTCAGCTTTTGTTCTAAAAGTGCTAACTGGACTTAAAACTTCATCATTAATACTATCCGTTGCAGCTACTTGCCAAAAATATTTTACACCATACTTAAGGTCCGAAATAACATATGTAGTATCTGCTAAATTAGTTACTTCCACCACATTATCATCTTTATCATTTTTTAATTCTAACCTATACTCTATAGCGTCATCATCAGGATCTTTGGAAGACCAAACGAATTCTATAGACAACTCCTGATCTACACTTCCATCTGTTGGAGTAATTAATTCTGGAGTTGACGGTGGTCTATTTAAAGTATTATCATCATCCATCTCAAATATTACATTTACCTCTTTATCTGCACTAACCGTTGCTGGCTGAAAATTTGCTAGATAGCCTTCTTTTGCTGCTCCAACAGAGTAATCGCCCACTTCAACATCAGTCATAGTAAAATACCCATCAGCATCCGTAAAAACTGCATTATTTGTAGGGTTTATAGTCACTTTTGCGTTTTCAATTGGCTCAAAACTTTTTGATTTTACAACTCTACCCGTTATTGTTCCATATTGAACAAAACCTACCGTAGTTTCACTACAATTTGTAAAAAGAGCTGTTGCTAAAATTGCTATAATTATATATCTTTTTTTCATTTCTTTTATTTTTATTCAAATATTACAGATTTTACTCTTTTATAGGGTTTGCCAAAATAAAAATTTAGCCCAACTCCAAATCTCCAAAAATAATCATCTCTTTTACCTTGAGCTAATCCATCTAATTTATCCGTGAAGGTTACATTTTGTTCTCCAAATAATTTAATTCCAACATTTGGAACAGGTAAGTATTCCAAACCTAGTCCAAATTGTAATTTAGCATATGGGTTATTCATATCTATTTTTGAAATAGTACCTACACCTGCATAAGCAAACGGAGACAAATCTTCATAAGGTAAAAAATCATATTCCAAATTAATATCTAAAGAAACAAAATCATCTTTAAATGCTTTTTCATTTTCTAATTGTAGATATCCTACCCCTAAATTTAAATTTAAGTTTGGTTTTTTAAAATATAGTTTATATGCCATGCTTGTGGATATTCTTCCTTTTGAACCTCCATAATCTCCTTCAATATTTGCTGATCCAGCAGTAATGCTAATTGCTGCTTTTCCTCTTCTATCTTCTAATTTCCTATTTAATAATGCTGTTGATGCAGCTTCCTCTTTTTCTTTATCGTATTTTTCTTTAATTTTTTCAACTACTGCTTCTCCACCTTGAGGTTTCCATAAACCATCAATAATTCCCTCAATAATTAAATTTTGTACAGCTTTATCTATTGCTTCTTTTACTGCTAATTGAGCAGGTTCATTTTTAGTTACTCCTGTTTCAACTTCAAGCAATCTTCTTAGCTTTACATATCTAAATAAATTTGCTGAAATACCTTGAGATAAAATAGTTTTAGATACGTATACATTTTTAAGGATTCTTCCACTTGATGTAGAAACAGCTCTAAGGTATACCGTAATTCTATCTTCTCTATATTCTGAAGAACCTCCTGCTCCAAAATAGCGAGCTCCAGTTCCCCCAGTAATAATATTAGAATCAAAAGAAACTATACCTCCTTCAATGATAATCCCTGCAAATAGTAATGGAGGTAATGAAGTAACTTGTTTTTCTTTTGAATTTTTAGCGTATTCTTGTCTAGTAGATCTAATGATTTGACGTTCGTTCAATAGATTACTAATATTTTCACGCTCTATTGGGTTGAACCATTTAGAATCTTCTAATGATTTTAATAAAATTGCTGTACCTCCTTGGGTTACAGCTGTACTAAAAGTAGATCCATTATCAACAGGTTTATATTGACCTGTTTGGTCTCTAAATTTATAAACGCCAACTATAGTTTCTTTTATAGGTAAAATTCCATCTAATATACTTTTAGAAGATGTATTTTCTCCAATTCGTGCTTTTTGTGTTGTAAAGGGCTGATTGAAATATGCTCCACAACTTTGTAATAATAATAAAAGGAAGAAAATTAAAACTTGCAGGTAAGGCTTTCTCATAATTGAAAAAAGGGATTTCTTAATTAGGTATAATAATTTGAGTTTGTTCTCCTGTAGTAGTATCGAGTATATTTACGGATAAACCATTTGATGCTGGTTGAATATCAACTACCAAACTTCCAAAAACAAAAGTACCTACTGTTAATGATTGATCTCCAAATTGTTGTTGAAATAAGTTTTGAGAGATTGAATTTAATAATTGTCGGTTTAGACTTGCTGTGAAATTTTGTATATCCGTTTGTTGAGTATAGCCAGTACTTTGACTATCTTGAAAATCGTTTTGTGCATTAGCTTCTGCTAAAAGTTGTTGATAATTAAACGTATCGCCTCCAAAAAATGGATTCATAGGTTTATAAACTAGGCTTTGTGCACTTACAAAAAATGGTAATACAAAAAAAACTATTGCTAAAATTTGGGTTAACTTTCTCATTTTTTAAATATATATAAAATTTATTATATTCTGCCTGTTTTATTTAACATTTTTTGTTGTTTGTTAAACAAACTAAGCCTTTGTAGTGTTAGCTTTACCATAGATTTAAGATATTCTTCATTTGGCCTTGAATAAAATTCATTTATTTTAAAATCTTTAACATAAACGGTTATTATACTGCTTCTTCCTAAATATGGTTTCTCATTAATTTTAATAACAAAACCGTATTTAATTCCTGAAACTAAATAGGCTTGATAAAAATAATCGTAAAAATCTTTCCCCATTTTTGTTATAACATTGTCAACTACAATGCCTTTAATGGTAAAATCTTCTTCTTTAGAAATTTTTGTTTTTGTCTTTTCAGCTGTTGTGTAAATAACAGAATCTTTTGAAATAAGTTCTCCGTTTTTTCTTATAAACAAATACACCTTAATTTCTTGATCTTTTTGAAGGTTTATTTTAAGCGAAGATAATATTTTTTGTTCATTAGCTTCTAATGAGAAAACACCAGATTGTGTGTTTTTTGAATAGTTACCTTCGGCACCTTTTTTTAATGAAAACAATAAATAAGTATATTCATCTTTAAAGGTTAAATCCTCATTTAAAGCAACTGCTTTTATATCTACTAAATTATCTATTGATTTAGCAACTATTTTTGCCTTTACGCCATTTTCTTCTTGTTGCGAAAAAGAATTATTAAACGAACCTATGACAATAACAAAAAATAATATTTTTAGTAGTTTATTAAACATTCTACTATATTAATAATTTTTAATTATTAATGTTTTTGCATTTGTTTTTTGAATAATACTTATTTTACTCATTAAACTATTTTGACCATAAACTTGTAAAAAATTATCATTCCCTTGCTGTAATATATTCATATTGGAAGGGTTGGAATTAAAATAATTAATAAACACATAATTATTTTTATTGCCTATTTGATTTACAGTTTGCGAGTCATTTAAACTAGCTTTTAAATCTATGGTGTTAAAGTTGCCTAATTGATTTAACTCTACTACACTATTTACATTCAAATTATTATTAGAAGGTGTAGTTGTAGTATTATCCATCAAATAATTTGGATTAGTATTTAACTGCGTTAATTGTGTAATTACAAATGCATTTTGATTACTAATCTCTTGGGAATATATAGCAATACTAAAAAATAAAAATACTACTATAGATAAATGATTTTTAGTTTTCATAATATCAAATTTAAAAAAAAAGGGGGAAACATGCCCCCCTTTTAATTATTTATTTTTCTATAAATCTCTAATTATAAAAATAAGCAAGCTTATTCTTAGTTTCCTGCACTAATACCAGTTTGAGTAACACAGCTAAAGTTAGCATGACCAACTTGACTAACATTACTATAGTTACTTGCAGAAATAGCATCTTGATTTACAAAAGATTGATTATCTGTTCCCCATTGATAAACATTGGAAGTATTAAATCCATCTGCTGCATTTTGATTAACACATGATAAATTATTCCATCCATATTGTCCAACAGTACTATAATTAGCTCCTCCATCTGCATATTGATCAACTACAGAATAGTTTCCTCCTCCGCTTTGAGTAACTCCACTTCCATTATACCCAGTTCCTTCTTGAGAAACTCCTGACATATTTGAATCTCCATCTTGCCAAACAGAACTAGAATTAGATCCTGCACCACTAGCCATTTGATCCACATAAGATTCATTATCAGTACCATTTTGCCAAACAAAACTATTATTATTTCCTCCATCTGCATTTTGAGCTACAACTGATTTATTAGCAGTACCATTAGAAAGTACAAGGCTAGTGTTATAGCCATTTGTAGCCATTTGGTCTACATATGATGCATTACCTTCACCGATTTGAAAAACAGTTGACATATTTAATCCAAATCCTGTAGCTACTTGATATACACATGATAAATTCCAAGCTCCAAATTGGGTTACCCAAGAATAATTTGAAGAATTTCCTCCTGCATCTGACATTTGGTTTTCATTAGAAGTATTTTGTAAACCCGATTGATAAGCATTTGCCCAGTTATAGCTACCACGTTGTGTTTGTTTTGCTTGGTTTTCAGTATCAAATTGCCAAATATATGCATTACTACCTGCTACACCATTAGCAAGAGAGCTTTGGTCTTGTTCTGCATAGTTTCCAAATCCAGTTTGATCTACATGAGCAAAATTATAATCATAACGTTGTTTTTGGAATGAAGTGTTTCCTTCACCAAATTGATGAGCCATTGCTGTGTTCCATTCAGCATATCCTACACCAACGTCTTGTTTTGCATAGTTTGCTGTACCATCTTGGTAAACTTCTCCATAGTTATAATTACCATCTTGTTTAATATCTGAATGGTTACTTTCACCCAATTGGTTAACAAAAGCTGCATTTCCATAACCACCTGTCATACCATGACCAGAAAACATTTTACCATCTTGTTTTATAGTAGAAAAGTTTCCGTCTCCAGTTTGGTTAACGACTGCAACGTTTAGTGCTCCTTCTTGGTCCACTAAACTTGTGTTAATAGCTGCACCACGAGGTCCTGATTGAAGTTGGTCAAACGAACAGTCTGTACAATCTTGTTGTTGTATTTCACAATCATTACATTGTTGCGCATACATACCTGCAGTAAATAATAATACTGCTCCTAGTAAAATTTGTTTTTTCATAATAAAAATTTTAAACATTAGTAAATAAAAATTAATAAAATTTGTTTCATAAATTTATAGGGGAATTGAACTGCATTCATGTAAAACATAAAAAAGCACTATAAACTTAACAACTGGGGTAATACAATTTTTGGGATTTATACGTGGGGTAATTATTATTTTGGGAACTCTAAATTATAAATTTTCACATTTACAATTGTTGCTAAAATAAATATAAATAGTTATCAATCATAATATTATAAGTCTAAATTTGTAAACCGTCAATTTTTTTAAACATTCAGTAAAAAAAATGCTATATGTAACATTTATTACACTTTTTTTATGTTTCAAATTAAAATAAGGTAATATCATGGAGAACAAATTAACTGTTATTAGTATTAATATTAAAAAGAAAGAGGAGTAAATGCTTCCTCTTTCTTTTTTAAATTTATTTTTATATAAATCACAATTATAGAAAGAAAATAAACTTATTTTTAGTTTCCAGCTGAAACACCTGTTTGAGTAACAGTACTATAGTTGTTATGACCAACTTGGCTAACATCACTAAGGTTACTTGCTGAAATAGCATTTTGATTTATATAAGATTGATTACCTGTTCCAAATTGGTAAACATTAGAATTATTAGTTCCTGCAGTAGCATTTTGATTAACGCATGAAAAATTATTTAATCCATTTTGTAAAACGGCACTCAAGTTTTCTCCAGAAGCTTCAGCATATTGATTAACTACAGAATAGTTTCCAGCTCCGATTTGAGTAACTCCACTTGAATTAATTCCTGCTCCATCTTGAGAAACTCCTGACATATTTGAATCTCCATCTTGGTAAACTTCACTATTGTTATTTCCTCCATTTGTAGTTATTTGAGCAACATATGATTCATTATCGGTACCATCTTGTAAAACATCACTAAAATTAGCTCCTCCGTCTGCCGTTTGATTTACTGCTGATTTATTAGCAGTACCATTAGAAGATACAACACTAGAGTTATTTCCATTTGTTGCCATTTGGTTAACATATGATGCATTATCTTCACCCGTTTGCTGAACATCTGACACATTTAATCCCAATCCTGTAGCTACTTGATATACACATGATAAATTCCAAGCTCCAAATTGATTAACATATGAAGCATTAGATGATAATCCTCCAGCATCTGACACTTGGTTTTGATTAGAAGTATTTTGTAAACCTGCTTGGACAGCAAATGCATTATTAAAGCTACCTCTTTGTTTTTGTTTTGCTTGATTTTCAGTGTCATATTGAAGGATAAAAGCGTTACTACCTACTACACTATTAGCAAGAGAACTTTGGTTTTGTTCTGCATAATTTCCAGAACCACCTTGATGTACTGTAGCCTCATTATTATCATAACGTTGTTTTTGGAAAGATGTATTTCCTTCTCCTAATTGAACAACTCCTGCTATGTTATTCTCAGAATATCCAACTCCTACATCTTGTTTTGCAAAATTTGCTCTACCATCTTGGTAAATATCTCCATAGTTATAATTACCATCTTGTTTAATATCAGAAGTATTAAGGCTTCCAAATTGTCTTACATGAGCAACATTTCCAAAACCTCCAGTTGTACCATTTTGAGAATACATTTTACCATCTTGTTTTATGGTAGAAAAGTTTCCATCTCCAGATTGAGTGGCATTTGCTGAATTTTCAGCTCCTTGCTGATCAACATAACTTGTGTTAATAGCTGCTCCACGAGGCCCTGAGTTAAGTTGTGTAAAAGAACAGTCTGTACAATCTTGTTGTTGTATGGTGCAATCTTGACATTGTTGCGCATACATACCTGCAGCAAATAATAATGCTGCACCTAATAAAATTTGTTTTTTCATAATAAAAACTTTAATAATTAGTAGTTAAAAAAATAAAATTTGTTACTTAAATTTATAAGGGAATTGGACAGCTTTTTATGTAAAGCATGAAGAAGTCCTATAAACTTAACAACTGGGTAAAACAATTTTGGGGTTTATAAACTAAGGGGCTATTATTACTTGCAGATTACAATATAAATTTTCACATCCACAATTAATACAAGGCTAAATTATTTATAAATTGATATAAATCATAGTGTAATTGTTCTAAATTTACGAACTGTACGTTTTTTTAAACATATAGTAAAAAAAATACTATATGTAACGTATGTCACACTTTTTTTAGTGTTTCACCTTAAAATTAAGAGAATTTGATTAAGTGTTTATTTAAGAGAGAATTAACTATTACAACGTTAATAAAACGTTAATAAAGAAAGGGAAAGAAAAAAGAAATAAATTAATAGTTGTGGATAAAATAGAAATAAATTACTAATTATATAACTAGCAATAGTAAAATTAATAATTTTTAATTATTAATGTTTTTGCATTTGTTTTTTGAATAATACTTATTTTACTCATTAAACTATTTTGACCATAAACTTGTAAAAAATTATCGTTCCCTTGCTGTAATATATTCATATTGGAAGGATTAGAATTAAAATAATTAATAAACACATAATTATTTTTATTCCCTATTTGGTTTACTGTTTGTGAATCATTTAAACTAGTTTTTAAGTCTATAGCATTAAAATTACCTAATTGATTTAACTCTACTACACTATTTATATTCAAATTATTATTAGAAGGTGTGGTTCTAGTATTATCCATCAAATAATTTGGATTAGTATTTAACTGCGTTAATTGTGTAATTACAAATGCATTTTGATTACTAATCTCTTGGGAGTATATAGCAATACTAAAAAATAAAAATACTACTATAAATAAATGGTTTTTAGTTTTCATAATATCAAATTTAAAAAAAGGGAGGAACAAGCCCTCCCCTTTTAATTATTTAATTTCTATAGGTCTCTTATAAAAATAAGCTAGAAACTTATTCTTAGTTTCCTCCTAATCCAGTTACACCAGTTTGAGTAACACAACTAAAGTTAGCATGACCAACTTGGTTAACATTACTAAAGTTACTAGCAGAAATAGCATCTTGATTTACATGAGATTCATTATCTGTTCCAAATTGAAAAACAAAAGAAGTATTATCTCCACCTAAAGCATTTTGATTAACACATGATAGATTATTCCATCCGTATTGTCCAACAGTACTATAATTATGACCTCCTACAGAGTATTGATCAACTACAGAGTAATTTTCTTCTCCTATTTGATAAACAGTACTTCCATTTAAACCACCATCTGTTTCTTGAGCAACTCCTGATTGATTTCCATTTCCCATTTGAGTAACACCACTTCCATTACCTCCACCATTACTAGCCACTTGGTCAACAGTAGATTCATTTTCAGAACCCATTCCTTGCATAACTATACTTCCATTATCACCACCATTAGTAGATTGATTAACATATGACATATTATCACCTCCCCAGAATAATCCTTGCATAACAGTACTCATATTATATCCATTATTAGCATATTGATCAACATAAGAGTTATTGTTACTACCTGATTGATTAACTGTACTCATATTAAATCCTAAACCTGTAGCTACTTGATATACACATGAAATATTCCAAGCTCCGTATTGCTCTACTAAAGATTCGTTCCAAGAACTTCCACCTGCATCAGATTTTTGATCTTCATAAGAAGAGTTAGCGTTTCCATGTTGTAAAGCAGTTGCGTAATTATAACTACCTCTTTGCATTTGTTTTGCTTCATTATCTCTACCTCTTTGTGAAATAAATGCTTCACTACCATCTACCGCATTAGCTAAAGAGCTTTGATCTTGTTCTGCGTAATTTGTATGACCATGTTGATCCACTTTTGCCCAGTTATAATCGTAACGTTGTTTTTGGAAAGAAGTATTTCCATTACCACGTTGTTTAGCCATTGCTTCATTATATTCAGCATATCCTACACCAACGTCTTGTTTAGCAAAGTTATATTTACCTCTTTGGTTTACTTTACCATCATTAAAATTACCATCTTGTTTAATGTCAGAAGTATTATATTTTCCTTTTTGGTCAACTTTAGCATTATTTCCAAGACCTCCAGTCATACCATGTCCAGAAAACATTTTACCATCTTGGTTTACATAAGATAAGTTTCCAACTCCAGTTTGAGTTACACGGGCTCTATTTTCTGCTCCTTCTTGGTCAACAAAACTGGTGTTAATTACTGCACCACTATGGTCTGCAGCAAGTTGATCAAATGAACAGTCTGTACATTCTTGTTGTTGTATGGTACAATCTTCACATTGTTGTTGCGCATACATACCTGCGGCAAATAACAATGCCGCGCCTAGTAAAATTTGTTTTTTCATAATAAAAATTTTAAACATTAGTAAATAAAAATTAATAAAATCTGTTCCTAAATTTATAGGGGAATTGGACTACATCTAAATAAATTATAAAGAAGTCCTATAAACTTAATAACTGGGGTAATACAATTTCGGGATTTAAACGTGGGGTAATTTTTATTTGGGGATATCGAAATTAAACTTATTTAGTATAATTTCTACGACTAAATTAGTGATACTTTTTCTAATTTCAAAGGGTACAAGTTTGTTTATATATAATTTAGAATAATTCTGCTTAGTTATAAACGTTACATAATTTATATGCTTAACATAGTAATATTTATAAATGGGATAATTAAGCTAACAAACGGTTAAAACATTAAAATACAACTCCTTAAAATATTTTATTAAACAACATCTAATTAAAGATTAAAAGTTTCTATTTTAAATTAAATTTAAAATATTACAATAAAAAAAATCCGCATTTAGCGGATTTTAATTTTAAAATAACATAATTTTTTATCTTGTAAATAAAATTTCTCGGTATTTGGTTAATGGCCAAAGTTCATCATCTACCATTAACTCTAATTTATCACAATGGTATCTAATTTCATCAAAATATGGCTTAACCTTATTACAATATGCCGCTGCTTTCTTTTCAATATCTTCAATTTTGTTTGCTTTTTTTCGTGCATCAAGCATATCATCAATTTTAGAATGCAAACCTTCAATATGTTCCGAGATTTTTGTAATTAACTGCAATTGTTCCTCTGCATATTTTTTATAATCTTTACCAAAGATTTCTTTTAAACCTGTTACATTTTTAATTAATGAATTTTGATATTTAATTGCTGTTGGCACAATGTGATTACCTGCAAGATCTCCTAAAGTTCTAGACTCTATTTGAATATGCATAGTGTACTCTTCAATTTCAATTTCGTAACGAGCCTCAGCTTCAACTTTACTCATCACTCCCATTTCTTCAAATAATTTAATTGATTTATCAGCAATTTTAATTTTTAATGCATCAGGAGTTGTTTTGTTATTGCTAAGTTTTCTTTTTTTAGCTTCCTTTTCCCATGCATCACCATAACCGTTACCTTCAAATAAAATATTTTTAGATTTTTTAATATACTCTCTTAATACATTAAATATTGCTTCGTCCTTTTTTAAATCTTTCTTTTCTATTAAAGCATCTACTTCTATTTTAAAATCTTTCAATTGTTTAGCAACAATAGTGTTTAAAATAGTCATCGGGTTTGCACAATTTGCTGTAGAACCCACTGCCCTAAATTCAAACTTATTTCCTGTAAAGGCAAATGGCGAAGTTCTATTTCTATCTGTATTGTCTAAAAGTACATCTGGTATTTTACCAACAACATTTAATTTTAAATCAGTTTTTTCTTGAGGAGATAATTTACCATTAGTTACACCTTCTAATTCATTTAAAACACCTGTAAGCTGCTCTCCAATAAAAACAGATATAATTGCTGGCGGAGCTTCATTTGCTCCTAACCTATGATCATTACTAGCTGAAGCTATTGACGCTCTTAGTAATTCTTCATTATCATTAACTGCTTTTATGGTATTTATAAAAAAGGTTAAAAACTGTAAATTACTCATTGGGGTTTTTCCAGGTCCTAATAAATTAACTCCAGTATCTGTTGCTAAAGACCAGTTATTATGTTTACCCGATCCATTTATACCTGCAAATGGTTTTTCATGAAATAATACTTTAAAATTATGACGAGAACCTACTTTTCCCATAACATCCATAAGTAACGAGTTATGATCTACTGCTAAATTAGATTCTTCATAAATTGGTGCCAACTCAAACTGATTCGGAGCTACCTCATTGTGACGAGTTTTTACAGGAATACCCAATAACATACATTCAGTTTCTAAATCTCGCATAAAATTTAATGCTCTTGAAGGAATAGAACCAAAATAATGGTCATCTAATTGTTGTCCTTTTGCAGGAGAGTGTCCTACCAAAGTTCTTCCAGTTAAAATAATATCTGGTCTACTTGCCGCTAAAGCTTTATCAATTAAAAAGTATTCTTGCTCCCAACCTAATGATGAAGTTACTTTTTTTACATTTTTATCAAAATATTTACAAACATTAGTTGCTGCTTCATCTACAGCATGTAAAGCTCTTAATAATGGTGTTTTATAATCTAACGCTTCCCCTGTATAAGAAATAAAAATAGTAGGAATACATAAAGTAGTACCATAAATAAATGCTGGTGAAGTTGGATCCCAGGCAGTATAACCACGAGCTTCAAATGTATTTCTAATTCCTCCATTTGGGAAACTAGACGCGTCAGGCTCTTGCTGTACTAATTGTCCTCCTCCAAATTTTTCAATAGCTAAACCTCCTCCAATAGTTTCAAAAAAAGCATCATGCTTTTCAGCTGTAGCTCCTGTTAATGGCTGAAACCAATGTGTGTAATGCGTAACCCCTTTTGACAAGGCCCATTCTTTCATTGCAGCAGAAACCTGATCTGCAATTTTTCGATCTATTTTTGTTCCTTTTCCAATTGCGCTCATAACTCCTATATAAGCTTCTTTTGTTAAGTATTGACGCATTGATGTTTCATCAAAAACATTTTCACCAAATAATAAAGATCGTTTGGTATTTTCATTAACTTCAATTGGTTTTCTGTTTAAGGTTTCAGAAAGTGCTTTAAAACGAATTTTAGACATAAGAGTACTATTTAGTTACATAAATATTAATAGCGCAAATCTAAATCATTTTTCTATAATAAAAAATATAACCCCTAAAAAAATAGGGGTTATTTTAATTATTATTGATTTACAAAGGTTAAACCCCTATTTTTATTTATTATTTGAAAAATATTGTCGAAATTATAAATAAAACATATCCTAATAGTAATACAATTCCTTCTTTCCATGATAATTTCATTTTAACTGGAAGAAAGTTTAACGGAAGTATTATAAAGGCAATGCCAAGCATCCAATAAATATCATTAGTTAATAAGCCTGCGTCTACTACTTTTATCGGAGTAATTATGGAAGTAATTCCTAAAACAGCCAAAATATTAAAAATATTAGATCCTATTAAATTACCTAATGATATGGCTTTTTCTTTTCTTAAAACAGCAATAACGGAAGCTGCAAGTTCAGGAATACTTGTACCAATAGAAACAATGGTAACCCCTATAATCCGTTCGCTCACATTGTAAAATTTTGCCATGCCTACTGCTCCTTTAATTAAAAGTTCTGACCCTCCCCAAAGTGCAACTCCTCCAATTAATAAATACAAAAAGATTTTGTAAACAGGTAAATACTCCGCATCTTCATCAAATTCTTCTACTACTGCGGTTTTTTGAAATTTCAATAAATAAACTAAAAATATGATTAAAAAGATTACTAAAATAACCCCTTCATATCTTTGCAAAGCACCATCATAAATAATAAACCCATATAATAATATGGAGGATAACATCATAACGGGCCAATCGGTTCTATAAAAACTTTTCTCAACACTTATTGTAGATAAAATAATAGTTATCGCTAAAACAAATCCTAGATTAGCTATGTTTGAACCTATTACATTTCCAAAAGCTATATCTGCATGATTTTCAAGTGCCGCTTTAATACTTACAATTAATTCTGGGGCTGACGTTGCAAAGGAAACTACCGTCATGCCAATTATTATTTTAGGAATATTTAATCGTAATGATAATCCAACCGCAGATTTTAACAACCAATGTCCACCAAAAATCAGTAAAACTAGTCCTACAGCAACTAAAATTAAATTCATCTATATTTTTTTGACAAATATAAAAGAATAAAAAAACCTACACCATTATAATAAATAGAAAGCAAAAACTTAATTTTTTGTTAATTAACTACTTTTATAGTTGTACAACTAATTAAATAGTTTAATTTTGACAAAAACATTAAATACACATGGAGAAACTTACCACTAAAGAAGAAGAAATTATGCAAGTATTATGGAAGTTAAAAAAAGCTTTTGTTAAAGAAGTAGTTGCAAAACTTCCATATCCAAAACCTCATTACAACACCGTTTCAACTGTAATTAGAAAAATGGAAACTAAAGGGTTTGTTAAACACGAAGCTTTTGGAAATACATTTAGATATTACCCAGCTATTCTAAAAGAAGATTATAGCAAGCTATTTTTTTCAAATGCTATTCAAAACTATTTTGAAAACTCTTACAAAAATGTAGTTTCATTTTTTGCTGAAGAAGAAAAAATTAGCGCAAATGAATTACGTGAAATTATCAAAATTATTGAATCTAAAAAGTAATTATGGATTATTTGTTAAAAGCTAACGGACTGGTTTTTTTACTATTTTCTTTTTACCATTTAGTTTTAAAAAATGAAACTTTTTTTAAGTGGAACAGAACCTATTTTTTAATTGGAGTGCTTTTGATAATAACATTACCATTGGCTAAAATTCCTATTTATGTAGAAGCTACAGTTAATGATTTTAGTAATTTAAATTATCAGGAAATAGCCTCAACTTCAGTTGAAAAAACACCCTTTGATTGGGTAAACCTATTAAGTTATATTTATATTATAGGAATAGTAATATTTGCAACTAAATTTCTAATTCAACTAATTTCATTAGGAATATTTTTGAAAAAATTAAATTTTGAAAAAATTGACAATTTTTATTATGCTGAAACCGATAAAAACACTTCACCTTTTTCATTTTTCAATTATATAGTTTACAATCCAAATTTATTTTCAAAAAAAGAACTCCATCAAATTATAAATCACGAAAAAGCACACGCAATTCAGCAACACTCTTTAGACAATATAATTTCTAATTTAATGACCATATTATTTTGGTTTAATCCTTTTGCCTGGTTGTTAAAAAAATCAATTCAACAAAATTTAGAATTTTTAGCCGATAATTATGCCCAACAATTAAGTACCAATTTTGAAATATATCAACTTGCCTTGGTTAAAATTTATAGTAAAAACTACCAATCTACATTAACTAATAACTTTTATAACTCTTTAATTAAAAAACGAATAATTATGTTACACAAAAACAAATCAAAAAACACCAATAAATGGAAATACACTTTATTGGTTCCAGCATTAGCCCTATTTATGATTGCTTTTAACACCCAAACTATTGCTCAAAATAAAGACTCAAAATGGGAAATAAAAACAGGAATTACTGAAGTTTCCTTAATTATAGACAAATCATCTACAGATAAAGATTTAAACAATGAAAAGGAATTCTTTAAAAAAGAACACAATATTAAGCTAACTTTTAAAGGTATAAAAAGAAATAGCAAAGGCGAAATTACTGCTATCAAAATAGAAGTTAAAGCCCCTAAAAGCAATGCAAATTATTCAACTTCTAGCTCAACACCTATCAACCCAATTAAAATTTCTTACGACAAAGACAACAACAGTGTAAGTATTAATAGTGGCAAAAAAATATCTAAAAACCATTACGCATATAAAATCCATAAAAAAACAGGTAAAGATGGAAATTATGTTTTTATATCATCTGATGACAAAAAAAATAAAAAGAATAACGTCTGGATATACAAAACCGACGAAAAAGGTAACAAAGGCGAAAAGTCTGAAAAAGTTATTGTTTTCAAAAACGGCAAAAAAAACATTAAGGTTATTAATGACAATGTAATTATTGACGATACGGACACAGAAATTAACACAGATGAAGATGGTAACGTTGTTATTATAAAACAAACATCGGGAAAAGATGGAAAACATATTTCTCATGCAAAAACAACAAACTTTTGGGTTAGTTCCGATAATAAAAAACCGCTTTTCATAATTGATGGAAAAGAATCTTCAAAGGATCAGTTAGATAAAATCAATTCAGAAACTATCGAAAAAATAGAAGTTTTAAAAGGAAAAAATGCAGTTAAAAAATATGGAGATAAAGGTGAAAATGGTGTTATTTTAATAACAACCAAAAAAGAAAAATAAAACTAATTTATTGAAAAATTAAACCACTGTTTTAAAAATCTAAAGCGGTGGTTTTTTATTTACAAAAAAGATGAAAACTTAAAATTTAGGTGTTTTAACCAATAAATTTTCCATTACTTTATAAAACAAGCAAAATATTTGCATTACTTCATTACATTTTACCATTTTTTAAACTTTTACACTTACATTTTAAAACATATTTGTAGTAATATTAAAAACATTTAAAAGATATATTGTTATTTAGTTAACATTTATAATTCAATTTCATAAAAAGCATTCAAAATATTTGGAGATAACTAAGAATTAGGAATATCTTAAATAAAGAATTTAAAAATTCTTATTTATTAACCATATAAACTTATTCAAAATGATTACTATTTTCACCCTAATTACAAAGCTAGTGTTAAGTGTTATCAGCTATTTTTTAATCTCATAATACTTTAACAAAAACATCCCATATTTTGTGGGATTTTTTTATTTCTGTAATTTTACAAAATGAAAAAAAATCTATTTAAGGTAATTGCTAAAATAAATAAAATAGTACTTCCTAGTTTTTCTAAAAAAGGGTTAGAAATGCAACATGCAAAAAAATGGCAGCTAGCAATTATAGGCTGGAGGTATTTTGTAACCAAAAATAGTTTGTAAATAATTTTAAAATAGTATATTTGCACCCTCAAAAAGGCCTCGTAGCATAACTGAATAGTGCACTTGATTACGGCTCAAGAGGTTGCAGGTTTGAATCCTGCCGAGGTCACATTAAAAAAGCGAACTTTTAAGTTCGCTTTTTTACTTATTCTACACTTCATTTCATTAAAAAATTCGTAACTTTCTATCTTTAAAACATTTATTAAAAATTTACCAAACAACTTTAATTTATTAAACATGTTTAAAGCCAAAGTAAATAAAAGTTTTACAAAAAGTTTTAATACTTCAGATGTAAAAAAAACAGACTTAACCCTAATTACCAACAACAAATTACTTCTTCGACATCAATCTAAAAACTTTGAAATAGATTTGATAGAAAGTAATTTTAATACTAAAACTTATCATTTAAAAATCAATGGCAACAGTTATGCTGTTGAGTTAGAAGATGAGTTAGCTATTAATATCGCTAAAATGGGATTTAGCATGAATAATTCAAAAAAAATAAATAGCATTACTTCTCCAATGCCTGGATTAATTTTAAACATAAACGTTAAAGAAGGACAAGAAGTTAAAAGTGGAGATGTTTTGTTAGTTTTAGAAGCTATGAAAATGGAAAATAGTATAATTTCTCCAAAAGACGGCATTGTAAAACTT
Organism: Lutibacter sp.; assembly: GCF_033723435.1. Taxonomy (GTDB): domain Bacteria; phylum Bacteroidota; class Bacteroidia; order Flavobacteriales; family Flavobacteriaceae; genus Lutibacter. The sequence continues at coordinate 24,423 of NZ_JAWVXC010000009.1, forward strand.
GTCTCTGTAAAAAAGGGACTAACCGTTGAAAAAAACGAACATTTAATAGAACTTTCATAATTCAATTCGTTAAAAATGAAAAAAATTTTAATAGCAAATCGCGGAGAAATAGCCATCCGCGTTATGAAAACTGCTAAAAAAATGGGTATTAAAACTGTTGCAATATACTCTGAAGCAGATAAAACTGCTCCGCATACAAATTTTGCTGATGAAGCAGTCTGTATTGGTGATCCTCCTTCCAATAAATCCTATTTATTAGGAAGCAAAATTATTGAAGTTGCAAAAGAATTAAATGTTGATGCTATCCACCCTGGATATGGTTTTTTAAGTGAGAATGCTGATTTTGCTAAAGAAGTAGAAGACAATAATATAATTTTCATAGGTCCAAAATCATCTTCTATAGCCACTATGGGAAATAAATTAGCTGCAAAAGATGCCGTAAAAAAATATGATATACCAATGGTTCCTGGTGAAGATAAAGCAATTCAATCCCCAGAAAAAGCTGCTACAATAGCTAAAAAAATAGGGTTTCCTATTTTAATAAAAGCAGCTGCAGGTGGTGGTGGAAAAGGCATGCGAATTGTTTACCAAGAAAGTGAAATTTTAGAACAATTAAAACGTGCAATTAGCGAAGCAACTTCTGCTTTTGGGGACGGCTCAGTTTTTATAGAAAAATATATTGAATCTCCTCGCCATATTGAAATTCAAGTTTTAGCAGATAGTTTAGGAAATGTAGTCCACTTATTTGAGCGAGAATGTAGCGTACAACGCCGTCATCAAAAAGTAGTTGAAGAAGCTCCTTCCTCTATTCTAACTCCAGAATTGAGAAAAAAAATGGGAGAAGATGCCATTAAAGTTGCAAAATCTTGTGACTATTTAGGCGCTGGAACTGTAGAGTTTTTAGTAGATAAAAATCTAAATTATTACTTTTTAGAAATGAACACTCGCTTACAAGTTGAACATCCTGTAACAGAATTTATAACAGGTATTGATTTGGTTGAAGAACAAATTAACATTGCACGAGGAGAAGCCATTTCATTTCAACAAAATGATTTAAAAATTAAAGGCCACGCTTTAGAACTTAGAGTTTATGCAGAAGATTCTTTTCAAGATTTTATGCCAAGTATTGGAACATTAACCAAATATAAATTACCTGTTGGAAACGGCATTAGAGTTGATAATGGATTTGAAGAAGGTATGGAAGTTCCTATTTATTACGATCCAATGTTATCCAAATTAATTACTTACGGAAAAACCAGAGATGAAGCTATACAACAAATGTTAACAGCTATTAAAAATTATGAAATTGACGGTATTAAAACAACACTTCCTTTTGGGAAATTTGTTTTTGAACATCTTGCATTCACTTCTGGTAATTTTGACACCCACTTTGTAAAAAATTATTTTACAGAAGATACCATTCAAAAAATTATAGAAGAAGAATCTACAATTGCAGCAATAACCGCTTTAAAATTATATTTAGAAGCTCAAAAAAAATTAAAAATTGCCCAAATAAACTAATCGTTAAATCTTACCTATGGAATCAAAATATCAAAAATTAGAAGAAAGACAAGAGTTAGCAAAATTAGGAGGAGGAGAAATACGAATTGAAAAACAACATAAAAAAAAGAAATTAACGGCCAGAGAACGCATTAATTATTTATTAGATGAAAGTTCTTTTGAAGAATCAGGCATGTTAGTAACCCATAGAACTACCGATTTTGGTATGGAAAATGAACTCTATTTTGGAGATGGTGTTGTAACAGGATCAGGAACTATAAATGGAAGATTAGTTTTCATCTTCGCTCAAGATTTTACAGTTTTTGGAGGAGCTTTATCAGAAACTCATGCTGAAAAAATATGTAAAATTATGGATCATGCCGTAAAAGTTGGAGCACCATTAATTGGTCTAAATGATTCTGGTGGAGCACGAATTCAAGAAGGAGTTCGTTCTTTAGGCGGATACGCTGATATTTTTTATAGAAACGTACAAGCTTCAGGAGTTATTCCACAAATATCCGCCATTATGGGACCTTGTGCTGGAGGAGCGGTTTACTCTCCTGCAATGACTGATTTCACGTTAATGGTAGAAAACACAAGCTACATGTTTGTTACTGGACCAAACGTTGTTAAAACTGTTACCAATGAAGAAGTTACCGCAGAAGAACTAGGTGGTGCAAGCGCACATGCAATAAAATCTGGAGTTACACATATTACTTCTGCTAATGATATTGTTTGTTTAGAAGATATTAAAACTCTATTGAGCTACATACCTCAAAATAACAAAGTTAAACCTATAAAACTCCCTTATGAATTAGAAGAAGAAATAAGGGTAGAGTTAGAAAATATAGTTCCTGCAAATGCCAATAAACCTTACGATATGCATCATGTAATTGATGGCATTATTGATAAAAATTCATTTTTTGAAATTCATAAAGATTTTGCAACCAATATTATAGTTGGTTTTGCCAGAATAGCAGGTAGAAGTATAGGAATTGTAGCAAATCAGCCGATGAATTTAGCAGGTTGTTTAGATGTTGACAGTTCTGTAAAAGGTGCAAGGTTTACACGATTCTGCGATTGTTTTAATATTCCTCTTTTAGTATTAGTTGATGTGCCTGGATTTTTACCAGGCACAGATCAAGAATGGAATGCTATTATTACTAACGGAGCTAAATTATTATACGCTTTAAGTGAAGCAACTGTCCCAAGAGTAACCGTAATTACTAGAAAAGCTTATGGCGGAGCTTATGATGTAATGAACTCCAAACATATTGGTGCTGATATGAATTTTGCTTGGCCATTTGCTGAAATTGCAGTAATGGGAGCTAAAGGAGCGGCTGAAATCATTTTTAAAAACGAAATAAAATCTGCTAAAAATCCAGAAGAAAAATGGAAAGAAAAAGAAGCGGAATATGCACATAAATTTGCGGACCCATATAGAGCTGCAAGGCGCGGGTTTATTGATGAAATAATTTACCCAAAAGATACCAGAAGAAAATTAATTAAAGCTTTTCAAATACTTGAAAATAAAAATGTATCTAAACCAAACAGAAAACACGGAAACATTCCTTTATAGCCTAAAATATATCATTTAATTTAAAATGAAAATAAACTTTGTAAGAAATACTTAAGATTATCGACTAATAAGCAAAAGTTACAAATGTTTAATATTTTTCATTCTTAAAATTGATGATGTTCTTTTGGTTAAGTAACTTTTTAAAAGTCAGTATTTATTAATAAATACTGACTTTTTTTATATAATCTCTGCAGATAATCCTTTGGTAAGTAATGAAGAACAACGAGGTTTTAAATCGCTATATTCGCCCGTTTTTACAGTACATTTACCTTTGTAATGTACCAATAAAGTGCATTGCTCAGCTTGTTCTAATGTATGCTCACAAACTTCAATTAATGAGTCAATAACAAAATCAAAAGTGTTTACATCATCATTAAACAATACAATTTCATGTTGTTTGGTAACTTCTTCAAGCACTTCTACTTCTTCTTGTATTTTTTTCTTTGTACTCATAAAGCGAATTTATAAATTATTTTAGATACTTCAAAGCTACCCAATTATTTCGCTCTATAGTTTTATCTAATTTTAAACCATATTTTGCAACTTCTTTATCTATTATTGGTATATCTTCTTTATAAAATCCGCTTAATAATAAAACTCCTTTTTCAGACAAACACTCTGTGTACGTTTGCATGTCATTTAATAAAATATTACGGTTTATGTTAGCAATTATTACCTCATAATTTTTATTTTTCAACATAGAAGCATCACCTTCAAAAACAGAAATTTCTTTGCAATTATTTCGTTCTACATTTTCTAATGAATTTACAAAACACCAATTATCATTATCAATAGCATCAATGGGTTTAGCTCCTTTCATTTCAGCTAAAATTGCTAAAATTCCTGTTCCGCAACCCATATCTAACACTTTTTTATCATTTAAATCTAAATCTAATAAGTGTTGAATCATCATATGTGTAGTTTCATGATGCCCAGTACCAAAACTCATTTTAGGTTCAATTACTATATCGTATTTTAAATTTGGATTTTCATGAAACGGCGCTCTAACACTAACTAAATTATCCACCTGAATAGGATTAAAATTCTTTTCCCATTCACTATTCCAATTTACTTGTTTAATTATTTCTTTTGTGTATTCAATTTCAAATTCTTCTGATTGCAATACGTATATTCCTTCTAAAATAGTTTCATACCAATCTTTTTGTTGAATATAAGCTGTTAATCCTTCTTCAGTTTCCACAAAACTTTCAAACCCCACATTACCCAATTCTGCAATCAAAATTTCTGAAGCAGGTTCTTTTGGCTGAATTTTAAAATGATATGCTATATAAACGTTATCCATTATATTGCGTCAATAATTGCTTTAAAATCATCTTTGTTAAGTGCTGCACCACCAATTAAACCGCCATCTACATCTTGTTTAGAGAAAATTTCTTTAGCATTTGCAGGTTTTACACTTCCTCCGTACAAAATAGAAATACTTTCTGCTGTAGCTTCGTCATATTTATCCGTTAAAATTTTACGAATAAAAGCATGAATTTCTTGAGCTTGTTCTGGCGAAGCTGTTTCTCCCGTTCCAATAGCCCAAACAGGTTCGTAAGCTAAAATAATATTTTTAAAATCTTTAGCTTCTAAATGAAAAAGCGCATTTTTTAATTGACTTTCTACTACTTTAAAATGATTATTTGCTTTTCTTTCATCTAAAACTTCTCCAAAGCAAAAAATAACTTCCATCTTATTAGCTAAAGCCGTGTTTACTTTTTTAGCTAACATTTCATCCGTTTCACCAAAATATTGTCTTCTTTCAGAATGTCCTAATATTACAATTTTAGAACCTACGGCCTTTATCATTTCTGCAGAAACTTCCCCTGTAAAAGCACCACTTTTTTCAAAGTGCATATTTTGAGCTGCAACTTCAACTTTAGTTCCTTTTGCTTTTTTTGCTACACGTTCTATATTAACAAATGTTGGCGCAATTATAACTCTGGTATTTTTTAACGCAGTTTTTTTAATGCTTTTTATAATTTTTTTGGTTAACGATTTAGACTCTTTTAAATCGTTATTCATTTTCCAGTTTCCTGCTACTATTTTAGTTCTCATTTTACTTTATTTTAGTTTACAAAATTAGGTAAATAAATCTACCTTAAAAAGGCTCAAATATGCATACTACGAATTCGTTTTCGTTTTAATTAATTATGTTAATCTTACTTTTGGATCAAGCATCCCATAAATTATATCTACCAAAATATTAATTAGAATAAACATAAAGGCAATAACCAATACACTTCCCATAATTACAGGTAAATCTAAAGTGTTTAATGCATTTACAATTTCCTTTCCTAAACCATTCCAATTAAAAATATACTCTACAAAAACAGCTCCGGCCAACATTGATGCAAACCATCCTGAAACTGCTGTTACTACTGGATTTAAAGCGTTTTTTAACGCATGTGTTTTAATAATTTTGTAGGTTGTAAGTCCTTTCGCTTTAGCAGTTCTAATATAATCTTGATTTAAAACTTCTAATAAGGAATTTCGCATTAACTGAATAACCACCGCTAAAGGTCTTATTCCTAAAACAATAGCTGGTAAAACTAAGTTTTTCCATTGAATCGCTATTTTTTCACCAAAATCTCCAACTTCATATAAACTTCCAGTCATATTTAAATGCGTGTATTTATGCAAAACAAAACCGAAAAACCAAGCAAACAAAATAGCGGAGAAAAACGAAGGAACACTCATTCCTAAAGTACTTAAAACAGAAATAACTCTATCAAAAAAAGTATCTTTATAAATGGCCGATAATATTCCAAACAAAACCCCTAAAAAAATGGCAATTAAAATAGCTGAAACCGCTAAAACTGCAGTATTTGGCAACGTTTCTGATATTATTTCAGAAACATTTTTATCCGTTTTTTGAAACGATTTTCGTAAGTAAGGATATTTTAAAACAAGCACGTAATTTTTAAAACCTACTATTTTTTGATACTTATATTTTGATGAACTTAAAAAAGTAAAATCTTTTGGATTTTTACTATGAATTGAAATTGGTGATAAATCGTTTAAATAATAAAAATACTGCTTTGAAATTGGCTGATCAAATCCGTATTTTTTTCTAATGTTTTGTAATTGTGCACTATCTTCTTGTTGGTCTAACATCATCCTAGAAGGATCTCCAGGCAACACGTTAAATAAAAAGAAAATTACTGTAATTACTCCGTACAAAGTAAGAAAAGCATAACCGATTTTATGTAAAATATAGTTTACCAAAAAATTTAATTTGATTCACAAATATAACTTAAAGTATTAAAATTATTACTTTTGCGTAATTCTTTATTCAAACTTATGAACCGACAAGAACTAATTGACCAAATTCAACAGAAAAAATCATTTTTATGCATTGGCTTAGATGTTGATTTAGCAAAAATTCCTACTTATTTATTATCTGAAGAAGATCCAATATTTGAATTCAACAAACAAATTATTGATGCTACTCATCAATTAGCTGTTGCGTACAAACCTAATACTGCTTTTTATGAAGCCTACGGAATTAAAGGTTGGTTAGCTTTAGAAAAAACGATTAATTATATTAATGCTAAATATCCCGAAATATTTACAATTGCAGATGCAAAACGTGGAGATATTGGAAATACATCTAGCAGATACGCTAAAGCTTTTTTTGAAGATTTAAATTTTGATGCAATTACCGTTGCACCTTATATGGGAAAAGACTCTGTGGAACCTTTTCTAGATTTTGAAAATAAAAATACCATTTTATTAGCTTTAACTTCTAATAAAGGAGGAATGGACTTTCAAACCTTAAAAACTCCTGAAAACGAATTGTATAAATCGGTTTTAAAAACTTCATTAACTTGGAAAAATTCGGATAATTTAATGTTTGTTGTTGGTGCCACTCGACCTGAATATTTTAAAGAAATTAGAGAGATTGTACCGAATCATTTTTTGTTAGTTCCCGGAATTGGTGCACAAGGAGGCGATTTACAAAGCGTTTGTAAGTTTGGATTAACTAAAGAATGTGGTTTATTAATAAACTCATCCAGAAGTATTATTTATGCTGGAAAAGAAAAAGATTTTGCCTTAAAAGCACAACAAGAAGCATTAAAGATACAGCAAGAAATGGAAATAATTTTAAATTACTAATTAATCCTGTAAAGCAAAAACACGTTTTAATATATCCGTAGTTCGTTCATTAACATTTGTACGAATTTCTTTCTCTTCAACTTCTACCATAGTAAACACACCTTTTAAAGCTTGGTTTGTTACATAGTCTGTTAAATCTGGATTTACATCCTTAGTTAATGGAAGGTTATTGTATTTAGAAATTAAATTTGCCCAAATTACATCTGCTCCAACTTTTTTAAATGAAGCATTTATAATAGGATTAAATTTTTGATATAAAGCTAGGCTAGTTTTATTTTTTAAATAGGTAGTTGCGGCATTTTTATCGCCAAACAAAATGGCTTTAGCATCAGTAAAAGTCATACCTTTAATAGCGTCTACAAAAATAGGAATTGCTTCTCCAACTGCATCTTCAGCTGCTCTATTAAGCACTTTTAATCCTTCGTCTGCTATTTTTGACAAACCAATTTTACGTAATGTATTATCGACCTTTTTCAATTCATCAGGTAGTAAAATTTTTACCATTTCGTTTTTAAAAAAACCATCTTTAACCGCTAACAAATTTACTTTTTTAGAAATTCCTTTTTGCAAAGCCTCTTTTAAACCATTTGCTATTTGCGCATTTGAAATACCTCCATTTGGTAGTTGATTAACTACTTGTTGTAACTCTGAACAAGCTGATAATTGAAAAATTATAAGCACTAAAAATATTCTTTTCATCCTATTAAAATTTTGATTTTAGCTGATATAGCAATTTTTACTTTTTAAAAGTATCTGTTTTTTTATCGTATCCATACGGACAATGTCTGCAACCACTTTTACAACAATATCCTCTTTTTAAAAGATATTTTTCTGTAAAAACCCGATAGCCTTCTTTACTTAAATAATAGTCTCCTTCTTCTAAAGGAATTAATTTTCTAAATTGCATCATACAAAAATAAGAAAAAAAGCATTCTAAAAATTTAGAATGCTTTTTTTCTTATCACAATTTATATCTTTTTAATTAACAGCTGGAGGATATTTAGCCATAACCTCAGCTACAAAATTTCTAATTCGTTCTTCTTTTTTAGCTACATTACCCGAAGTGTTTAATGCTCCACTTCCTATTCCTTGCCAAGCTAACTCTTTTTTTTGAGCATCAATTAAGTCAATAAATAAAGTCCCTTCTGTATATTTTGAAACTTGCATTCCAAAATCTGGTCCGTAATACCATGGACGCCAACCAAAATACATAGAGTTATTATATACATTTACTTTTTGACGAGATTTTGTAAAAATATTCACTAATAAATCTGGGTGATCTGATTTTGTTAATCCTTTAGCTTCTAGCTCATGTTCTATTGCTTTTAAAATTCTACGCTTATCTAAATCGGAAATTTTAACTTTATCAATGCCTTTTTTGTAAAAAGCAAAGGTTTTATACTTCGCAAAATTAGTGTTGGTATCATAATCAGTTGTAACTCTCACTGAGCTACAAGAAGCCATTAAAAATAGAACAGCCACTGGAATTATTTTTATGAGTTTCATGGTAATGAATATTTAAATATTAAAACAACTTTCGCAAAATAGAATCGTCTACTAAATTTGGCAAGGTAACTTTCAATTCTGGATTATTATCCATTGCTCTTTTAATTGCGAATATTGAGCCTTCATTTCTTGCCCAGTTTCGTCTTGCAATTCCATTATTTACATCCCAAAAAAGCATACTTTTTAAACGCTTTTCTGCTTCTAAACTACCATCAAGAACCATACCAAAACCACCATTTATAACTTCTCCCCAGCCAACTCCTCCTCCATTATGGATGGATACCCAAGTTGCTCCTCTAAAACTATCTCCTATCACATTTTGGATAGCCATGTCTGCTGTAAATTGCGAACCATCATAAATATTTGAAGTTTCACGAAATGGGGAATCTGTTCCAGAAACATCATGATGATCTCTACCTAAAACAATCGGAGCTGTAATTTTCCCACTTTTTATAGCATCATTAAATGCTTTTGCAATTTTCATTCTTCCTTCCGCATCAGCATATAAAATTCTTGCCTGTGAACCTACAACTAAGTTATTTTCTTGAGCACCTTTAATCCACTGAATATTATCCGCCATTTGCTGTTGAATTTCTATTGGAGAATTTTTCTTAATTTCCTCCAAAACATCACAAGCAATAGCGTCTGTTTTTTCTAAATCAGAAGGATTTGCACTTGCACAAACCCATCGAAAAGGTCCAAAACCATAATCAAAACACATCGGCCCCATAATATCTTGCACATAAGAATGATATTTAAAATCTTTACCATTTTCTGCAAAAATATCTGCTCCAGCTCTACTCGACTCTAATAAAAAAGCATTGCCATAATCAAAAAAGTAAGTTCCTTTCGCTGTGTGTTTATTAATTGCTTTTACTTGTCTTCTTAAACTTTCCTGAACTTTATCTTTAAATAATTCTGGATTATTTGCCATAATTTCATTGGCTTCTTCAAAAGAAATTCCAACTGGATAATAACCTCCAGCCCAAGGATTATGTAACGAAGTTTGATCAGAACCTAAATCTATATAAATATTTTCTTCATCAAATTTTTCCCAAACTTCCACTATATTTCCTTGGTAAGCTATAGAAACTATTTCTTTATTTTGTTTTGCTTTTTTTACTCTTTCAACTAATTCATCTAAATCTGTAAAAACCTCATCAACCCAATGCTGAGAATTTCTAGTATAAACTGCTTTAGGATTTACCTCTGCACAAACCGTAATACAACCTGCAATATTTCCTGCCTTCGGTTGTGCTCCACTCATACCACCTAAGCCTGATGTTACAAATAATTTTCCTGCTAAATCTTCTCCATTTTTTGCAATTTTTCGTCCTGCATTTAAAACGGTAATTGTTGTTCCATGTACAATTCCTTGTGGTCCAATATACATATAACTTCCTGCTGTCATTTGCCCATATTGAGTAACTCCCAAAGCATTGTATTTTTCCCAATCATCTTGTTTGCTGTAATTAGGAATCATCATTCCATTAGTAACTACTACTCTTGGAGCATTTCTATGTGAAGGAAATAAACCCATTGGATGTCCAGAATACATAACCAATGTTTGCTGTTCAGTCATTTCACTTAAATATTGCATAGTTAATAAATATTGCGCCCAATTTTGAAAAACAGCTCCGTTACCTCCATAAGTTATTAATTCATGTGGATGTTGTGCAACCAATTCATTTAAATTGTTTTGAATCATATGCATAATTGCCTTTGACTGTTCACATTTTCCTGGGTATTCTTCAATAGGGCGAGCATACATTTTATACGTTGGGCGAAATCGATACATATAAATTCTACCGTAAGTTTTCAACTCTTCGGCAAATTCTTTTGCTAAAATATTATGATGCTTTTTATCAAAATAACGCAATGCATTTGCAATTGCTAATTGCTTTTCTTCATTACTTAGAATTTCTTTCCTTTTAGGCGCATGATTTATTTCTTCTTGATATTTTTTAATTTCTGGTAATTCCGCAGGAATACCTTGTTTTATTTCTTCTTTAAATGTCATTCCAAAAAATTTAATTACAAAACAATCCGAATTATTACAAATTTATAAATCGTATTTAAGTTACAAATATACTAGAATTTAACCGCTTATTTATACTAACAAACTTTAATAAATCCATCAAGTTTTCAAATTAATCGAAAATAATTATTTTAAAATATTCAAGAAAAATTACATTTCAATAAATATTTTTCGAAGAATTAACCGTGTTTAATTATTTTCAATAAAAATTCTGCTTCAACTCTAAAAATTATCCATATCTAAATAGCAAAACACTTATTATTTTTGGTTAAATTGCAAACCTAGAAATTTAGCAAAACTCATGGAAAAAATAGCAGCCTATAAACCAAAGAATAAAATACGAATTGTAACTGCCGCATCACTTTTTGACGGCCATGATGCAGCTATAAATATAATGCGTAGAATTATTCAAGCTACAGGCGTTGAAGTTATTCATTTAGGACATGATAGAAGTGTTGAAGAAGTAGTTAATTGTGCTATTCAAGAAGACGCAAATGCAATTGCTATGACCTCATACCAAGGAGGGCATAATGAGTATTTTAAATATATGTTTGATTTATTGCAAGAAAAAGGAGCTACACAAATAAAAATATTTGGTGGCGGCGGTGGTGTTATTCTTCCTGAAGAAATCAAAGAATTAATGGAGTACGGAATTACTAGAATTTATTCTCCTGATGATGGTAGAAAAATGGGATTGCAAGGAATGATAAATGACATGGTTGAAAAATCTGATTTCCCAACCGGCAGTTCTATTAATTTTAAATCAGAAGTTTTAGCCAAAAAAAATTACATTGAAATTGCTCAAGCAATATCCGCTGCTGAAAATTTCACATCAAAACATAAAGATTTTATTAGTGAAATAAGAACAAAATCAGCAAATATTACCACTCCTGTATTAGGAATTACTGGAACTGGAGGGTCAGGTAAATCATCCACAGTTGATGAAATTGTTCGTAGATTTTTAGTTGATTTCCCTGAAAAAACTTTAGGTATCATTTCAGTAGACCCTTCAAAACGTAAAACAGGAGGAGCTCTATTAGGAGATAGAATTAGAATGAATGCTATAAACAACAATCGTGTTTTTATGCGTTCACTTGCTACTAGAGAATCTAATGTTGCTTTATCAAAACACGTTAGTGATGCTATTGATATTCTAAAAGTTGCAGGATACGATTTAATTTTATTGGAAACTTCTGGTATTGGACAAAGCGATACGGAAATATTAGATCATTCTGATATTTCATTATACGTAATGACTCCTGAATATGGAGCTGCTACACAATTGGAAAAAATTGACATGATTGATTTTGCTGATATTATTGCTTTAAATAAATTCGACAAACGTGGTGCCCTAGATGCTTTAAGAGATGTAAAAAAACAATACCAACGCAATCATAACTTATGGGAAGAAAATGTGGAAAACATGCCCGTTTATGGTACAATTGCCTCTCAATTTAATGATCCTGGGACCAACGAATTATATCAGGTTTTAATAAAAAAGTTAAACGAGAAAACTACTGCAAATTTTGAAAACATTATTCATACAATACCTAAAATTAGCGAAAAACAATTTATAATTCCATCCAATAGAACTCGTTATTTATCTGAAATAACGGAAAACAATAGAAATTATAGTAAAACAGCCATCCAACAAAAAGAAATTGCTCAAAAACTATATGGAATTTATAAAACTATTGAAGCTATCACAAATGTTAAATTAAGCCTCTCCGAGTTTGGTTTAGATGAAGAAATTCTAAAACAAGTTCAAAATGACGAAAATAAAGAGTTTTTGGCTTTATTATTTAAAGAATTTGCCAAAATAAAAATGGATTTAAACCCATATAACTGGCAGCAAATTTTAAATTGGGAAACAAAAAAACAAACGTATAAAAATGATATATATTCCTTTAAAGTTAGAGGAAAAGAAATAAATATACAAACACATTCAGAATCATTATCTCACTTACAAATTCCAAAAATTTCCTTACCAAAATATGAAGCTTGGGGAGATATTTTATGGTGGACTTTAGAAGAAAATGTACCAGGTGAATTTCCGTATACAGCAGGAATTTATCCTTTTAAACGAACTGGTGAAGATCCAACTAGAATGTTTGCTGGTGAAGGCGGACCAGAACGAACAAATAGACGATTTCATTACGTAAGTTTAGGAATGCCAGCCAAACGATTATCTACAGCTTTTGATTCAGTTACTCTTTACGGAAACGACCCTGATTTAAGACCAGATATTTACGGAAAAATTGGTAATGCAGGTGTTTCAATTTGTTGTTTAGATGATGCTAAAAAATTATACTCAGGGTTTGAATTAACAAATCCAATGACTTCAGTTTCTATGACTATTAATGGTCCTGCACCTATGATGCTTGGCTTTTTTATGAATGCAGCTATTGATCAAGAGTGTGAAAAATACATTATTAAACATCATTTAGAAGAAGAAACTGAAGCTAAAATTAAAGCGATTTATAAAAAGAAAAATGTAGAAAGACCTAAATATCAAGGAAAACTTCCTGAAGGAAATAATGGTTTAGGATTACTTTTATTAGGTGTTACAGGAGATGAAGTATTACCAAACGATATCTATCAAAAAATTAAGTACGAAACCATTGCTAAAGTTAGAGGAACGGTTCAGGCTGATATTTTAAAAGAAGATCAAGCACAAAATACCTGTATATTTTCTACAGAATTTGCATTACGATTAATGGGAGATGTACAAGAATATTTTATAACAAATAAGGTTAGAAATTTTTATTCAGTTTCTATTTCTGGTTATCATATTGCAGAAGCTGGTGCAAATCCAATTTCACAATTGGCATTTACTCTAGCAAATGGTTTTACTTATGTAGAGTATTATTTATCAAGAGGAATGGATATTAATAAATTTGGACCTAACTTATCTTTTTTCTTTTCTAATGGAATTGATCCTGAATATGCTGTGATCGGAAGAGTTGCCAGAAAAATTTGGGCAAAAGCTATGAAAAATAAATATGGAGCCAATCCAAGAGCTCAAATGTTGAAATATCATATTCAAACTTCAGGCAGAAGTTTACATGCGCAAGAAATCGATTTTAATGATATTCGTACAACGCTACAAGCACTTTATGCAATTTATGATAATTGTAATAGTTTACACACTAATGCTTATGATGAAGCCATAACTACACCAACCGAAGAAAGTGTTAGACGAGCTATGGCAATTCAATTAATTATTAATAAAGAATTGGGGTTAGCTAAGAATGAAAATCCTATTCAAGGCGCTTTTATTATTGAGGAACTAACCGATTTAGTAGAAGAAGCTATTTATATTGAATTTGATAGAATTACAGAACGAGGTGGAGTTTTAGGCGCTATGGAAACCATGTATCAACGAAGTAAAATACAAGAAGAAAGTTTGTATTACGAAACGTTAAAACATACTGGTGAATTCCCTATTATTGGAGTAAATACATTTTTAAGTAGTAAAGGCTCACCAACTATTCTACCTCAAGAAGTAATTAGAGCAACCGAAACTGAAAAACAATATCAAATTTCCGTAGTTAAAAATTTAAATACTGGAAATGAAAGTTTAGTAGCTGAGCAACTTGAATTGTTAAAAAACAAGGCAATCAATAACGAAAATATTTTCGAGCAATTAATGGAAGCTTGTAAAGTTTGTTCTATTGGTCAAATTACAGAAGCATTATTTAAAGTGGGAGGACAATATAGAAGAAATATGTAAAGTCGTTAAAGTAACGACTTTACATAATTTTTATGAATTTTTCGAAGATGTTTTAATTCGTCTCTAAGTAATTGAACAAAATCTTTTCCTTGAATTTTAGTATTTTCTAAGGTTACACAATCTTGGTAAATTCTATCAATAAAATATCGAAGTGATTTAGCCAATTTTAGTTTTGAGCTCTTACTATTTTGTGTTTCAACTTCTGCAATTTTTGGCACTAACCTATACGCATTCATCACTAAATTATCTGCATAGTTATCTGTTTTTGAACCAGATCTATACATAAAAATCATGTCTTTATCATCTGTAATGTAAGAAGCAACACGACGTGCTAACTCAAAAATTGCTAATGATTTTTGATAAAGAACCAATTTCCCTAAATCTTGTGAATACGTTTTCATTCTTTTATTTAAATTCTTTATAAAATTAGTTAGTATTAATCATCTTTTAATTTAAATATTAAACTAATATTGTTAAATTACTTTATTATCTATACTTTTATAAAACAAAACTTTAATTATGAAATTAGACGATATAAATTGGAATATTCTACATTGTTTACAGCAAAATGCTCGTCAAACAAACACTCAAATTGCTCGAAAAATTGGAATATCATCTCCTGCAGTAGCAGAAAGAATTCATAAATTAGAAGATTTAGGAATTATTGAAGGTTATCACGCAAAAGTATCCTATTTTGAAACGGAACATCAATTAAAAGCTATTATAACTCTTAGGGTATTTATGGGACGTTTAAAGCCTTTTATGGAAAAAGTTAAAGAATTTAATGAAGTTATAAATTGCTACAGAATTACTGGAAACGAAAATATTTTTATGGAAGTTGTTTTAAAAAATCAAAAGCATTTGCAACAATTAATTGACAGCTTAATTAATTATGGTGAAACTACTACTCATATTGTATTATCAAACATTGTGGAGAATAACCCTATAATTAAAGGTGTACATTTATAGTTGTTCATTTTTCTAATTATTTAACTAACCATATTAAAAATTGCTGCACCATATATAGCAAAACGAACAAAACGTAAGGAACCAAATATTAAAACTCCTTTAAGTGGATATTTAATCATGCCTGCTGCCAAACAAGTTATTGAAAATGGAATTGGAAGTAATGCTCCAACCACAATTAAAAATCCGCCCCATTTACTAGTATGTTTTAAATGCTTATACATTTTATCTTCAAAATACTTTTTTACAACTCTTACTTTTAGCACTGCTTTTCCAATAAAATATGAAAGAACTCCACCTATGTAAGAAAGCGTTGCTAATAAAGCTAAATTAAATATTGGGTTGGCTGTTTTTTTAGACCAAGCAATAAAAATTTCTGGCGGAATTAAACCTAAAATTGTTTCTGATAAAAAAAATATAAATAAAATAGCTACTGTTGAAAATGTGGTGGTAATTATTTCTAGCCCATCATTAATATTGTAAACATAATTATTAAAAACAATTAAACTTATAATTAAAAAAAGTATTGGAGGAATTGCTTTTTTAGTACTATTAAATATAAACTTATAAAAACCTGTATAAGAATAATATTGATGAAGTAATCTTATTTTTGATTTCTTTTGACTCTTTACTTCGGGCATATTTTATTTATAATTATTCTAAATTAATACTTTTTAAAGGCGAAAATAATCATTTTTCGGAATTAAAAACTATCCTAACTCTTTAATTTATTGTTATTTAGAAAAATTTAACATAAATCCTCATAATTTAAACAACCTAATTATCTTCGGCAATAATTGTTAAAGCTAATCGTATTTTAAAGTATTCCAATTCAGAATTAAAATATTCATAATATGGTTTTAAAGCTGGTGGATTTTTGAGTTTATCCTTTGCTTCTCTAACTTTTTCAACTTCTTCTTTAGAAACAAATTCATAAATATCTACATCTTTTCCATCTGTATATGCTTTTGCTAAATGTGAAAAAATTGTGGCAGATTTTAAATTTCGTTTTTCTGCTATTTCATCAATTGATAAACCTTGCTTATACAAATCATAAGATACATTTTCTGTTTTGTTCTTTTTACGTTTTTTATTTTTCTCGTTTAAAAAAGAAACAATAACTTCAATAAAATCTTCGCCATATACTTCCATTTTTCTTTGCCCAACCCCGCTAACTTCTAAAAAATCTGCTTCACACATTGGTCTCGCTCTTTCCATTTCTTTTAGCGTAGCATCACTAAAAACCAAATAAGCTGGGATATTTTCATCTAAAGAAATTTGATGACGCAATTTTCGTAATCGTTCAAATAAAATATCTTTTTTAGATTTTTTATGTTTTACTTCTTTTTTACTTTCCACCAACTCATTTATTGCTATCGGACGGGTTAAATTGACTTGCTCATTTTTGAATAATACCTTTTTGGAAAAACTGGTTAGTTGTAAAGCATTATTTTTATGAAATGCTATTTCGCAAAATCCTTGATTAATAAGTTGAATAATATATTGTTGCCAATCTCTCCAAGAAATTTCTTTACCAATACCGTGCGATTTCAACTTATCGTAATTTTTATCTAAAATAGTCGCATTATTAGCACCTCTTAAAACATCTATCACAGTCCCAATAGCTTCACTTTCATTTAATCTGGTAATAACCGAAAGTACTTTTTGGGCAATAATAGTTCCATTAAAAATTTGCGGTGGATTTTTACAAACATCACAATTTCCACAATTATCAGAAAGCAACTCTCCAAAATAACTTAGCAATATTTTCCTTCGGCAAGTAGTGGCTTCCGAAAACTGTTTCATACGTTCCAATTTAGCAATCTGAACGTTTTCATTACTAGCTCCAGTCATAAATTTTCTAAGCTGAATAACATCCGAATAACTATGAAACAACAAAGCATTTGCTTTCATTCCATCACGACCACAACGTCCTATTTCTTGGTAATAACCTTCTATGTTTTTAGGCATATTATAATGAATTACCCAACGAACATTAGATTTGTCAATTCCCATACCAAATGCAATGGTTGCACAAACCACTTGGGTTTTATCATATAAAAAATCTTCTTGATTTTTTGTTCGTTCTACAAAATTTAAGCCTGCATGATATGCTACTGCATTAATTCCATTTTGCTGTAATTTAGATGCCAACTGTTCAGTAGTTTTACGACTTAAACAATAAATAATACCTGCTTCATTTGGTCTTTCATCGATAAATTTAATTATTTGCGAAACCCTGTCATTTGCTGGTCTAACTTCTAATTCAATATTTTTTCTATCAAAAGAAGCTATAAACTGAGTTGCTTTTGGAATATTTAGTTGCTGAATAATATCTTGCCTTGTTGCTTTATCGGCAGTTGCAGTTAATGCAATTATTGGAGTATTTGGTAACTTATTTTTTAAAAATCCGAGTTGTTGATAGGATGGTCGAAAATCGTGTCCCCAAGATGAAATACAATGCGCTTCATCAATAGCTATACAACTAATAAATCCTTCGGTTAAAATATTTCCTAACAAAGCTAAACTTTCAGGAGCAACATATAACAATTTTATTTTATTTTGAATTACTTTTTCAAAAACAGCACTTTGCGATTCACTTTCTTGACTACTATTAAAAAAATCTGCTGGAATACCATTTGCATTTAAACCATCAACTTGGTCTTTCATTAATGCTATTAACGGAGAAATCACCAAAGTTAACCCTTCAAAAAGAATAGCAGGTAATTGAAAACAAATAGATTTACCTCCTCCAGTTGGCATAATAACTAAATTATCCTTTTTAGAAAGTACTGCTTCTATAATTTCTTGTTGCTGATGTCTAAAGCCATCGTACCCAAAATATTTTTTTAATGTTGGAAGTAATTTTTCTTGAGTTTCTTTTAATAGCATTAGAGTATTTTTCACAAAAATAAAAAACCGTTCCGCAATTGGAACGGTTTTAACATTCTATTTTAAAAATTAAAAATATTTCTATTTAGTATAAGCGTCATCATGAACATAAGCAACTGCTCTACCAGAAGGATCGTTCATGTTTTTAAAACTTTCATCCCATTCTAAAGCTATTTTTGTACTACAAGCTACTGAAGGCTCTTGAGGAACACTTTCCGCTGCTGTATCTGATGGAAAATGCATAGAAAAAATAGATCGATAATAATACTCTTCTTTACTTGTTGGTGTTTGAATTGGAAACTTAAATTTAGCATTTTCTAGTTGTTCATCTGATACTTCTACCTCTACTATTTCTTTCAAAGTGTCAATCCAACTATACCCAACACCATCTGAAAACTGTTCTTTTTGACGCCAAGCGACACTTTCTGGTAGATATTTTTCAAACGCTTTACGTATCACCCATTTTTCCATACGTTCTCCATTAATCATTTTATCTTGTGGGTTGATACGCATAGCTACATCCATAAATTCCTTATCTAAAAACGGTACACGCCCTTCAATTCCCCAGGCGGCTAAACTTTTGTTAGCTCGCAAGCAATCGTACATATGCAATTTACCTAATTTTCTAACCGTTTCTTTATGAAATTCTTCTGCACTTGGTGCTTTGTGAAAATACAAATAACCTCCAAAAAGCTCATCAGCTCCTTCTCCTGATAATACCATCTTTACTCCCATAGATTTAATAACGCGAGCCATTAAATACATTGGTGTAGAAGCTCTAATTGTTGTAATATCATAGGTTTCTAAATTGTAAATTACATCACGAATCGCATCTAAACCTTCTTGAATGGTAAACTTAATTTCATGATGTACTGTTCCAATATGATCTGCCACTAATTGTGCCGCGGCTAAATCTGGTGAACCTTCTAAACCAACAGAAAAAGAATGTAATTGTGGCCACCAAGCTGCTTGTGTATCGTCAGATTCTATTCTTTTTTCGGCATATTTTTTAGCAATTGCAGAAGTTACAGAAGAATCTAAACCTCCTGATAATAAAACTCCATAAGGCACGTCTGACATTAATTGACGGTGAACGGCTGCTTCTAAAGCATCATGTAATTCATCAATACTAGTTTGATTTTCTTTTACTGCTTCAAACTCCATCCAATCTCTATCATACCATTTAGTCAGAATACCATCTTTACTTGACAAATAATGTCCTGGAGGAAACAATTCAATTTTTTTACAAACACCTTCTAGCGCTTTTAATTCTGAAGCTACATAAAATGTTCCATGCTCATCCCAACCCATATACAAAGGAATAATTCCCATATGGTCACGTGCTATAAAGTACTCATCATTTTTAACATCATATAAAGCAAAACCAAAAATTCCATTCAATTC
The DNA here is from genome assembly GCF_033723435.1 of Lutibacter sp. Classification (GTDB taxonomy): domain Bacteria; phylum Bacteroidota; class Bacteroidia; order Flavobacteriales; family Flavobacteriaceae; genus Lutibacter. The sequence continues at coordinate 44,163 of NZ_JAWVXC010000009.1, forward strand.
ATCAATAAAATCAGCGCCTTTTTCTTGATATAATGCTAAAATAACTTCACAATCCGATTCGGTTTGAAAATGATATTTTCCTTCAAATTGTTTTCGTAATGCTTTATGATTATAAATTTCGCCATTAGCCGCTAAAACTAAATTTTTATCTTCGCTAAATAAAGGTTGTTTTCCAGAAGCTGGATCTACAATTGCTAAACGCTCATGAGCTAAAATAGCTTTATCATTAGCAAATATTCCACTCCAATCTGGACCTCGATGACGTACTTTTTTAGACATTTCTAATAACTGAGGACGTAATACTTCTGCTTTTTCTTTTAAATCAAATGCACATACTATACCACACATAACTTTTTTATTTGTTGTTAATTACTATACAAATGTGAGTTATTAGTTTCTAATTAAGAACTATATTTTATATTTTAATTACTATTTGAAACTTTATTACTCCATTTTAGGATAATATGAAATATAATTATAACTGTTTCGTAAAATAAATTACTATTTGAAATATCTACAAATTATATCCAATAGAAAACAATACAATTCTAGGTAATATATACGTTTTAGAATCTGAAATTATATACGAAGAAAAACTATTTTGCTGCTTAAATTGAACATTAAACAAATTCTGAGCTTTTATTTTAAAACTCCAAGCACTATCTTCTTTTTTGTAGGATAATATTGCGTTTGCAATTTGATAAGTGTTTTTTTGATGGTAGGTTTTATTTACGTATTTGTAATTTGTATAATCCATAGAAAAAATAAATCCTTTTAAAAAATCATAGTCAATGTTTAAAAAAGGTTCTGTGGTTACAAATTTTGAAGTGATATTACTTGATGTATAATTTCCAAAACTCTGACGAAAACCTAATTCAATAGTTGGAAAATTATCGAATAAAGTTTTTGTTGAAGCCTCGTACAACCAAGTTTTATTTTTATTAGTCACCAAAGAATTATTGATATTTTGCAAATACGTTGCTAAACTTAAATTCCCACTTAAATGATATTTAAATTGTTTTATTTTCTTACTGATATCTGAATTAAAATTCCAATTTTCAGAAGGATTCGTAATTAATACTGGAGAAAGGTATTGGTTTACACTTTGAAACTGTACTGCATTTTGAACGCCTTTAATTTTTTTAGCATAACTAACTCCGCTAAAAAGCCTTAAACCTTTATACAAACTAAATCTACTAAAATAAATTCGAGCAGAATGATACAATTCATTTTCTAAGTTTTCATTTCCTTTAAAAACAGAATTATACGATTGTAAGTAAAACCGATTTGCTAATTTAGAAACATCTGAAAAAGAAGTTTTTAAATTGTAATTAATTCTTAAATATTTTGATTTTGTAAATTCAATTTTAGCTAGAAAGCTAGGTAATAGTACTAATTTAGAATTCTTAAATTTATTTAATTGCTGAACTTTCCAATTATAATTATGCAAAAATAAGCCTTGTTTTAAAGTGAAAATTCCTGTTTTATACTTAAATTCTACTCCTAAAAACAAATCATTTAAATTAAACGTAACATCATTTCCAAAATTATTAGCACTAAAATTATTTTCAGAACCATTGTCTAAAAATTGTAAATCATTGGTATAAAATTGTTCCCCTAAAAAATTATCTCCAATTGTAGTATAAATATGATGATTGTTATTAAGAACCCAGTAATGCTTAAAAAGATTATTAAAGCTATTTGTTTTTACCTCTTTTTGTTGTTGAATATTGTAAATATTAGCTGTTACAATTGGAATTAAACCTTGTAATATTGGCTGATTTGTTTCCCAAAATGTAGTTGGAGTATTTTTATCAAAAGTATAATCTGCAGCAAATGAAAAGGTATGTTTATTGGATAATTTTTTATGCCATTCCACCACTTGATTCAGGTGAGTAGTAGTTGCATTTTTTTGCGTATTAATAGTAGCATTTACACTATTTACAGTAGACAAAATAGTATTATAATTTTGATTATTTGCTCTTTTTAGTTGCGTTTTAAAATACCATTGTTCCTTTGTATTAGGAGCATATTCAATATTTAGTTTTGCAATGCCTAAAATATTTCGAACATTTGAATTGTTATCTTTTTCTTCATTAAATGCTGCGTATTGATTGTAAGATTGCGTAAAGCTATTTGTGTTTGTATGCGAAAAAATAGCAAATCCTGAAACTTCTAATTTTTTAGAAGTATTTTTGGTAATATTTAATGCTCCAAATCTATTTTGGCTACTTACCAAATCTTGTGTTTCTAAAAATTGCGAAAAACCACTTCCTGAAACATTATATATAGAGCTGTTACCTTTTAAAACAGCACTTACACCGCCTTGAAAATTAAAATAATCTTTGTACGTAAAAGATTTTTCACCCATATTATTTAAATTTCCAATAAAATTTACATTGGTTTTAGGGCTATAATAGAAAAGATTACTACTAGTTTTATAAAAATCCTGATTTCCTTTCCCTGCTTCAACATCCCCAAAAACAAACTGTTTTTTATCTTCTTTTAGTTGGATATTCATAGCCATTTCATTAGCATCCGTTAGATTTTTTAAAAAAGCTACTTCGCTATAATTGTCTATAACTTGTACTTTATCTACTGCATCTGCGGGGATATTTTCTACTGCTAATTTTGTATTACCTCCAAAAAACTTTTTACCTTCCACCAACATTTTAGTTACTTTTTTACCTTGTACCGTTACTCCTCCATTTTTATCTACCTCAACACCTGGTAATTTTTTTAAAACGTTTTTTAACTTGCGTTCATCACCAGTTACAAATTTTTTGGTATTATAAATTATAGTATCTTCTTTAACCGTAACGGGCAATTCTATATTTACCTCCTTTAATTGATTTGGAGCTTCTGAAAGATTAAAATTTTTAATAACATTTGTTGTTGCAGTAAATTTAAAATTTGCTGTTTTATAGCCTAAATAACTTACAGAAATGGTATAAACTTCATTTTTAATAAGTTCTATTCTATAATTTCCAACCTCATCTGTTATCGCAAATTTTAGATTTTTAGAAGCATCTACTGGCTTGGCAATTACATTGGCATACGCTAAGGAATTTTGCAAACTATCTTTTACAATCCCTTTTATTTCAATAGTTTGAGAAAAAGAAAGTACACTTACAAAAACACAAAAAACAATAGCAATTTTTTTCTTTGTCATAAAATTAAAACCCTTTAAACATTTTATTAAAATTTTTATAATATTCTTCTTCAGTTATTGTTTTTGCGCTCTTTGGTTTTTTAATAACTACTTTTTTCTTTGGATTTAATGTTATTTTGGTAGCTTTAATAGATAATCCTCCTTTTTTTACTTCTAATATTAAACCGGGAAGTCCATTGTATTTTTTTGGACCAAAATTAACTGATATAGTAGGGGCAAACCAAGCTTCTGTATTTTCAAAAACTGCTTTATAACAGAGGTAATTTCCTATTTTTTTTGTTTCTTGAGTCATGCTCCATTTAATAGGTTTATAACTTATATTAAGTAATTGATCATCTCCATTAGTTTGATAAAAAAAGATTTTAGACGGTATATTAGTATAATAAATATTATCTGAACCAGCCACAGATTTGGTCAAGTTTAATTTTGGCTCAGCATCGGAATTCATACCACTAATAACTTTATATAAAGATGCCTCTGCATTAAACTTAAGTTTAAATGCTACATCTTTTGCATTATTACTTATTGAAAGCAAAAGTTGTTTAGTTTTATTAGTTAATTTTTTATTTTCTGTTATTTTGGATATATCTATTGGTTTTAAATTAGCTTTATATATAATTTTACCAGATATATTACTTTGGGAAAAACCAGGTATATAAAATATCAGAAATAAAATAATTACTAGTGTTCTTTTCATAATCTTGTTGCTATAAATAGTCAAGTCATAAAAAATATGACTTGACTATTTTCATTTTTTAATTATTTAAACAATCTTGATATATAATCAGGAATACATCTGCTGCAAAAGCACTATCAGTTCCATGAACGTCCCAGCCATAAGCATCTGCCAAAGCTAAAGTAGCACTTTTAGAACTTTCAACACATTCAGTTGGAGTCCCATTTGCTAAAACTACTTGATTAATATTATCATTTTTTTCTATATTGTCATTTGCATTGGTTAAACTTACCGTTGCAAAAACAAATACTATTCCTAAAATTATTTTTTTCATTTTGTTAAATTTTAAATTAGTCATTTGGGATTATCTCCCATTATTATTTTGTTAATCCTACGAGGAGCATTACTTTTGCAACACTTTCCTCTGTTTGTTAGTTTGTTTATTTCATAGGCAACTTGGTTTTAGGTTAACATTTTATTAGCGTATGGTGTTCTTAAAATTTTACAAACAGAGGATTTTTATTTCTTCTGCATTATTATGCATACCCATGTAAATAAGTAGGTAGTTCCTACTTTTTACAGATATGACATTTATTAAAAAGATTTTAATGAAATTAATAGCAATTATTTCTTTCAATTTTACAATTTTTTGTGGTTTAAATCTTTTTCAGGCTAAATGTAAAAAAAAAAAAAAAAAAGACTTGGCAAAATCTAACACACTTTATTCGCTATATTTTAAAAGTTTACGGTTTTCCCGTAATTATAAATTATTATTTTAAACGCAACGTCAGATCGAGTAATTTTTGATAAAAAATTGTATCGAGAACTACACTTTATCATAAAATTTCTATTCTCGATATTAATTTCAACCCTCATATGAAAGGTAAAATTCACTCGAATTGACGAAATTTATAATAATGTACGACTGGCTGAATAATAAATATTATTTGTAGATTTACAACCTTACAAACTAATCTTTACATGAAAAACTACCCTTTTAAAGCTCTAATTATCCTATTGCTTACTTTTTCAATAATTAGCTGCTCAAAATCGAAAAATCAAAAGGAGAAGACTAATTACGTACAACAACATTATAACAAAACAGAAACCACCATTACTATGCGCGATGGTGTAAAATTATTTACCGTAATTTATGCTCCAAAAGACACAAGCAAAAAATACCCAATTATTATGCAACGCACTCCATACAGTTGCAGACCTTATGGAAAAACTAAATACCGAAGAAGTATTGGACCAAATTCTGTTTTAATGAAAGAAGGAAATATTATTGTTTATCAAGATGTTCGCGGAAGATGGATGAGTGAAGGAACTTATGTAAATATGCGCCCATATATTCCAAACAAAAAAGATAGCACGGATATTGATGAAAGTTCAGACACGTATGATACTATTGATTGGCTCGTAAAAAATGTACCAAACAATAACGGTAACGTTGGTACTTGGGGAATTTCGTACCCAGGTTTTTACGCTACTTGTTCTACTATTGATGCACATCCTGCATTAAAAGCCTCATCGCCACAAGCTTGTATTGGAGATTTCTTTTTTGATGATTTTCATCACAACGGAGCTTATTTATTAAGCTATTTTAGAGCAACTTCTTTATTTGGAACTCCAAAAGATAAACCAACAGATACCTCCTGGTATAAAATACCAACTTTAAATACTAAAGATCAATATCAGTTTTTTTTAGATGCTGGTCCGTTGAGTAATTTAGATTCTTATTTTCAATATGAAAAATTAGATAAACCATCACTATCTAACAAAAATAAAGTAGGCGATTTTTTCTGGGAAGAATTAAAAGAACATCCTAATTATGATGAAGATTGGCAAAAAAAGGCAATTATTCCTCATTTAAAAAATATCAAATCTCATGTGGCAACTATGGTTGTTGGTGGAGAGTTTGATGCGGAAGATTTATACGGAGCATTAGAAACTTATAAAACTATTGAAAAAAACAATCCTAAAAATTACAACACATTAGTTTTTGGTCCTTGGAGTCACGGACAATGGGCTCGTAGTAGCATTAGAAATAGTATTGGTAATTTTTATTTTGGAGATTCTATATCTATTAATTTTCAAAAAAATATAGAAGCTAAATTTTTTAACCACTTTTTAAAAGAAGATAGTTCAAAAAATTCTGGATTACCTGAAGCTTACGTGTATGATACTGGTAAAAAAGAGTGGAATTCATACAAAACTTGGCCTCCAAAAAACAGCATTAGAACAACGTATTATTTAGGAGATAATCAAGAATTAACCACTACCAAACCAAAAGAAAAAGGAATACAATTTATTAGTAATATTAAAAAACCAGTTCCTTATTCTGAAGATATTAAAACTGTTTTTACGCCAAGAAAATATATGACGGATGATCAACGATTTGCAGCACGAAGAAGTGATGTTTTAGTTTTTGAAACACCAATTTTAGAAAACGACTTAAAATTGGTTGGAAGTATTTTGGCGAAATTAAAAGTTGCCACAACAGGTACAGATGCCGATTGGATTGTAAAAGTAATTGATGTATTTCCTGCGGATGCAAAAGATCAAAAAGGAATGCAAGATCATTTAAAAATGAGTAACTATTATTTAATGGTACGAAGCGAAGTTATGCGTGGAAAATTCAGAAATAGTTTTTCAAACCCTGAGGCCTTTATACCTAATAAAAAAACAGATGTTGATTTTACCTTACAAGATATCAATCATACTTTTAAAAAAGGGCATAAATTACAAATACAAGTTCAAAGTACTTGGTTTCCTTTAATAGATTTAAATCCACAAACTTTTGTTCCTAATATTTTTAAAGCAAAAAAAGAAGATTTTAAAACACAAACACATACGGTTTTTACTTCTTCAAAAATTGAGTTTAACATTCTCCCTTAAAAAAAAAGCAGTTGAAAATTCAACTGCTTTTTTTATGACTAATTATTTTCAGTTTATTCAAAATCAAGATGCTTCAACGTAAGAAATCTTCCATTATCTGCTACTTCTTTTGAAAATTCAAGAATAGTTTTATCTCTAAATTTCCCTAAAATATTTCGCTTAAATGGTTCTACAATAAAATGAACTGGACAAGGATTTTCACCATCGCATTCATTTAATCCTAAAAAGCACTCGTTTAATTTATTTAACCCGTCAATGTTTTCAATAATATCACAAACTGATTTTTCTCCATTTTTTTTAGTGATATAAAAACCTCCATTTGGCCCTTTAACAGACGAAATTATTTTAGCATGAACTAATTGTTGAAATAACTTTGCTAAAAACGGACTTGGCACATCTATTTCCTCCGCTATTTTTTTAACACTCATTTTCTTTTCTTTACTAGAATGCTCTGCTAAATACAACGTAGATAGAATAGCGTATTTACTCGCTCTTGATAACATATAATTTTATTTAACCATTTGTGTTTGTCACAAATCTACTAAATTAAGATTAAATGATATTATATTTTTTTAAACTTAACTGTAAAGTGCCTCATTATAGGTGCTTCATCAACAATTTCAAACCCTGATTTTGCTTCTTTTCTAGTATCATAAATTTTTTCTAAAACCGCCGCTATATAATCCATATGATTATACGTATAAGTTCTTCTTGGAATTGCTAAACGAACCAATTCTAATTCAGGGTATCTGTTTTCACGAGTTACAGGATCTCTATCTGCCAAAACAGTTCCTATTTCAACTCCTCTAATACCTCCAACTACATAAATTTCAATTGCCAATGCTTGTGCTCTGTACTCTTCTCTAGGAATAGTTGGCACAAATTTATTAGCATCTAAAAATATTGCATGACCTCCTATTGGCTGTTGAACAGGTACACCGTATTCTACTAATTTTTTACCTAAATAAGCAACTTGTTCTACTCTACTTTCTAAATAGTCAAATTCGGTAGCTTCATCTAGTCCTTGAGCTAAAGCTCCCATATCACGACCGTTCATACCTCCATACGTAATAAAGCCTTCATACATAATAGTATAAACTGTGGCTTTTTTAAATATTTCTTCACTATTTAAGGCTATAAATCCTCCCATATTTACTAATCCATCTTTTTTAGCGCTCATGGTCATTCCATCTCCATATGAAAATAGTTCTTTTACAATTTCTTTGATGGTTTTATTTTCATAACCTGCTTCACGTTTTTTAATGAAATAGGCATTTTCTGCAAAACGAGCCGAATCAAAAATTAGTGGTGTTTTATATTTTTTACAAATTTTTGAAACTTCTTTTACATTTTCAATAGAAACTGGTTGACCTCCAGAACTATTACAAGTAATGGTTAAAATAACAAAAGGAATTTTTTCTATAGGATATTTTTCAAAAACATCTTGAAGTTTTTTAATATCCACATTTCCTTTAAATGGATGAATTATAGAAGTATCAAAAGCCTCATTAATAGTACAATCTATTGCAGTTGCTTTTCTAAATTCAATATGACCTTTAGTAGTATCAAAATGTGAGTTTCCAGGCACAATATCGCCTTCTTTTACTAAAGCCGAAAACAAAACATTTTCAGCTGCTCTTCCTTGATGAACAGGTAAAAAATATTTAAATCCTGTTATTTTATTTACAGTATCTTTTAGCTTTTTAAATGAACGTGAACCTGCATAACTTTCATCACCAACCATTATTTCACTCCACTGTTTATCACTCATTGAGCCTGTTCCTGAATCGGTTAACAAATCAATAAACACTTTATCAGAATCTAAATTAAAAAGGTTATAATTGGCCTCTTTTATCCACTTTAAACGTTGCTCTTTAGTTGATCGTTTTATTTGTTCTATTACTTTTATTTTATATGGTTCTGCATATGGTAAATCCATAATTATATAGTTTTTTAGTTAAAATTAAATTGAAAAAGGTGATATATATCACTATAGAAAAGACAGTTAATTACCGAAGCATTCAGGACGCTTTATAAATCTATAATTGTAAAAATAGTTTTTATAAAAACTTAATGTACTCATAAAATTAATTGATTTTCAAAATTACAAAATTTCTTCGGTTAGGTATAATTTTCACTAAATTTTAACCTATTATTTATATGACTTAAGTCATACTTTGTAACAAAAGTTACTTTTAAATTTGTAAATGCAAAATTTAACATAGTGAAAACAATATAAAATCTAATTAACATCCATTTTATGACATTTATCATTATTTTTGCAAGACATATTAAAGAATCTTTATCTTATTTACAATGAATAAAATTTTATCAGCACTCTATTCAACACGACTTACAGCTATTTTATTTATCATTTTTGCAGCCTCAATGGGCATAGCTACTTTTATTGAAAATGATTTTGGTACCGAAACTGCTAGAGCTCTAGTTTATAATTCGTGGTGGTTTGAGGGAATTATGTTCTTTTTCGTAGTAAACTTTTTCGGAAATATATTTAAGTATAAATTATATAAAAAAGAGAAACTTGTTACCCTTGTTTTTCACTTATCATTTATATTTATTTTAATTGGAGCTGGAATTACAAGGTATATTAGTTACGAAGGAATTATGCCTATTAAAGAAGGTGAAGTAAGTAATAAGTTCTTTTCTCAAGATAATTATATAAGTATTGCTATTGATGATGGTAAAGTTCAAAAAACACCTGAACATCATAAAATTTTGTTATCCGCCATAGGAAACAATAATTATAAATATACTACTAAATTTAAAGGTACTAAGGTTTCTGTTAAATTAACCAAATACATTCCACATGCAACAACCGTTTTTGAAAACGATCCAAACGGAAGCACTTACTTAAAATTTGTTGAATCTGGAAATGGAGGAAGACATGACCACTACATAAAACAAGGAACTACAGAAAATGTACATGGGGTTCCTGTAGGTTTTGATTCTCCTACAAATAACTTTGTAGATTTTAAACTAATTGATGGTAAACTAAAAATAAAAACTAATGAAAATGGTACGTTTTTTAGAATGGCCGATCAATTTAATGGTAACATTGTAAAAGATTCACTACAAGATTTTTCAATATTAGCAGTACATAATATTGGTAGCTTACAATTTGTAGTACCTCAATTACCAACTAAAGGAAATTACAAAATAGTTGCAGGAAAGAAAAAAAGCAACGCGTTATCTCAATTAGAGTTTGATGTTACTGTAGGTAATGAAACTAAACATGTAATTGTAAAAGGAGGGCAATATCACATTCAAGCTCCTACCAAAGTTAGCTTAGGAAATTTAAATGTTAATTTAAGTTATGGCTCAAAACAATTTATACTTCCTTTTAGCCTTAAATTAAGAGATTTTCAATTAGATAAATATCCTGGATCTGAAAGTGCTATGTCTTATGCAAGTGAAGTAACTGTTATTTCACCTGAAAAAACATTTGATTATAGAATTTTCATGAATCATATTTTAAACTACAAAGGGTATAAGCTTTTCCAATCTAGTTATAATATAACTCCTCAATATGAAGAAACAAGACTTTCTGTAAACCATGATTTTTGGGGATCAACCATTACCTATTTTGGATACTTTTTATTATACGCAGGACTTATTTTAATTCTATTTATGAAAAATACCCGTTTTGATTTTTTACGAAAACAATTAAGAAAATTAAGAAGCCAAAAAACAACTATGTTGGTTATTGCATTCTTAACTTTTTCATCTTTTATGTTTGCGCAAAATAATCCGCATGCAATTTCTTCACAACGAATAGATTCCTTGCTAAAAGCTAGTAAAGTTTCAGCAGCACATGCCGAAAAGTTTAGTAGGTTAGTTATTCAAGATTTAGGAGGAAGAATGAAACCAGTAGATACTTATTCTTCACAATTATTAAGAAAAGTAAGTAAACACGATACTTTTAGAGACATGAACGCTTCCCAAGTATTTTTGTCAATTCAATTAATTCCTAGAGTTTGGTTTCAAATTCCTGTTATTTACTTAGAACGTGGCGATAATAAAATAAGAGATATTATTGGAGTTCCACATGATCAAAAATATGCATCCGTTGCTAACTTTTTTACAAATAAAGGGCAATATAAATTAGCAAAATATCAAGCAGAAGCTTCTAAAACAAGTATTAAAAATAAGTTTCAAAAAGATATTATTAATATTGATAGAAGAATTAATTTATTGTATTCCGCTTTAATGGGCGATGTTTTACGAATTTTCCCTATTCCAAATGATCCAAATAATAAATGGGTTTCACAAAATAATTTAAAGGAAGCTAATTTTAAAGGGCAGGATTCTGCATTTGTTGGTCAACTATTACCTGTTTATTTACAGTCATTACCTGAAGCAATTAAAACAAATAATTATACAAATTCAGACGAAATTTTAAAAGGGCTTATTAAATTTCAAAAGAAATATGGAAGCGCCGTTTATCCAAAAGAGAAAAAAATTAATTTAGAAATAGCTTATAATAAATATAACGTATTTAAAAAGCTATTTAGCTATTATATGTACATTGGAACATTAATGTTCTTTTTTGTAATTATTCAAATTTTCAGTAATAGTAAAATTATTAATGCTTTAATAAAATTAAGTATAGCAATTATTGTGGTACTATTTTTAATGCACACTGGAGGTTTAATAGCGCGTTGGATGATAAGTGGTCATGCACCTTGGAGTAACGCCTATGAGTCTATGATTTATGTAGGTTGGGCAACCATGTTGTTTGGATTAGTTTTTGGTCGAAAATCATCTATGACAATTGCTGCAACTGCATTTTTAACTTCATTTATTTTAATGATAGCCCATTGGAACTGGATGGACCCTGCAATTGCAAATTTACAACCTGTATTAAACTCATATTGGTTAATGATTCATGTTGCTATTATTGTAGCTAGTTATGGACCATTTGGGCTTGGAATGATATTAGGATTAATTTCCTTATTACTTATGATTTTAACCACAGAAAACAATAAAAAGAAATTAAATGCAAAAATTAAAGAACTAACTATTATTAATGAAATGTCATTAACTGTTGGTTTAGTTATGATTACCGTCGGTAACTTTTTAGGAGGTATGTGGGCTAATGAAAGTTGGGGCCGCTATTGGGGATGGGATCCAAAAGAAACTTGGGCATTAATCAGCATTATGGTTTATGCGTTTGTACTACATTTACGTTTAGTTCCAGGTTTAAGAAGTAAGTTTACTTTTAATTTCTTTTCTGTAGCTGCTTTTGCTTCTATTATATTTACCTATTTTGGAGTTAATTTCTATTTATCTGGTTTGCACTCTTATGCAAGTGGAGATAAGGTAATTACACCTTCATTTGTATATTATACAATGGTTATTTTTGCAGTAATTGCTGCTGCTGCTTATTTTAAATTCAAAAAATACTATAAAAAATAAGCATACTTATTGCAAAATTGTAACTTTGCAAACTTTAAAAGTTAATTAATATGTATAATAAATATATAAAATTAGTAATTGCTGCAGCTATTTTAGTTTGGGCCACTTTTCAATTTATTGAAAGTAATATTATGAATGGAATTTCATTAGTATTGCTAGCTGGAATTTTTGTGCTATTCTATTTTAAAAATGAATTTATTTTATTAGCCTTTTGGCAATTAAGAAAACAAAATTTTGCAGGTGCAGATAAATGGTTAAACTATATTAAAAATCCTAGTACAGCTTTAGTAAGCAAACAAGAAGGTTATTATAATTTTTTAAAAGGAATTATGCTATCACAAACTAATATTACTCAAGCTGAAAAATTCTTTAAAAAAGCATTAAAATTAGGATTAAATATGAAGCATGATATTGCAATGGCAAAGCTTCAATTAGCAGGAATAGCTTTAACTAAAAGAAGAAAACGTGAAGCAACAACGCTTATAAATGAAGCGAAAAAATTAGATACTCAAGGTGTTTTAACAGAGCAAATTAAAATGTTAAAACAACAAATGAAAAAAGTATAATTTAAAAATTACTTTAAATAAAAAAACTCGCATAAAGCGAGTTTTTTTATTGCCCTATTTTTGGCTTAAAATTTAAGTATTTTTGGAACTAAATCTTTAGAAAGACGAACAATATGAACACCTTCATTTTCAATTTCATTTTGTTGATTCCGTACAAAATAAAAATCATTTTGAACCCTAAAAGATTCTCCAGACAATAGCCCTTCTTCTAAATCTTCACCACTCGCCAGTCTTGATAAAACATCATAAGTAACATCAAAACCCCTTATTGCATATTTAGATGGCAATGCAAAATTCTTATTTTTAAACATTTTATAAAAAGCACTATTTTCCATCTTATTAAAATTAATATTTTCCATAGATGGATAAGTGAAATTTAATTTACCTAAATAGTTATTGTTTATGGTATTAAAATTTCTTCCTTTTTTTACTGAAAATAAAGTTACATTAAACGTTTCGTCAAAACTTTTTAAACTATTAACTGCTGCAACTGTAGTTATTAAATCATCTGAAATTAATATAACCCAGTTAGATTTATTCTCTACCATTTTTTCGGTAAGTTTATCTATATCAATAAATCCTTCCTTAGATTTTACAACGGAAATTCCTTGAACAGAATCCATTTGCTTAAGTTGATTTACAATATGCCAAAGTTTATGTTGATTTTCTTCTTTATCATCATTAATTAGCACTAAGTTTTCTCCATTATATTTTTCCTTTATAAAATCAACTAATTTTGAAGTTAAAAAATTATCATCTGGAGCTGATTTAATTAAGTTTCTAGCTGCAAGTTTTTCCTGATTTTTAGAATAAAACGGAGCAACTACATAACTATTAATATGGTTTGCAACCCAATAAGCCTTATCATAAAACAAAGGACCTATTACAACATCATTTTTAGTAAAATTATATTTATTAACTAAATATTGTAATTTGTATTTTGAATTTTCAGTATCCATAAATTCAACTTTAATATTCAAACCTTTTTTTCTTAAAGAATCAATTGCTATGGAAGCCCCTAAATGAAAATCGGTAGTAATATTAAGTAAGGAATTTGACTTACTAAACCCTTCTGTTTCAATGGAATCATTTAGTTTATTTAATTGATATGGCAACATAAAATAAACTTTTAATTCTTTATCAAGATTTAAATCTTCTTTAAAAGCTTCAATATTTTCCTCTTCTATAAGAGGTTTTATTTTTAAAACCATTCCTAGTTTTAAACCTTCGCTTAGCTCAGGATTTAAAGATTTTAAATCATCTTCCGTAACATCATACTTTTTTGTTAAACTATAAAAAGTATCATCTTTAATCACTTTATGAATTACATAATTAGTAGAGTCAATAGCCACCTCTTCAGTGGGCTCTGGAATAATTAATTGCATTCCTATTTTAACACCATCTACCAATTTTGGGTTTGCTTTTTTTAAATCTTCAATAGTAATGTTAAACTTTTTAGAAATACCATATAGCGTTTCTTTTGGTTTAACTATATAAAAATCACCTTTATTAGCCTCATTTTTAATATTGGAAATATTTTTTCCAATATATATATTTGGAACAATAATAACCGTATTTGGTTTAGGTTTACGTTTTATCCCCGGATTTAAACGCAATAAATCTTTAGTGGATAAATTATATTCCTTAGCAATGCTTCTCATAGTTTCACCTTGCTTAACGTAATACGATTTATATTTTTTTTGCTGAGCAAAATTAATTTCGCTTATAAAAAAAAGAAGAATTGCTAATAAAAATATTTTTTTCATAGGTTGTAATTTATCTAATCGATTATTCCCATTCAATGGTTGCTGGTGGTTTTGAACTGATATCATATACTACTCTATTAACGCCTTTTACGCCATTTATTATTTTATTCGATATTTTTTGTAAAAATTCATAAGGTAAATTTACCCAATCCGCTGTCATTCCATCTGTTGACTCTACTGCTCTTAAAGCAACTACTTTTTCATAAGTACGCTCATCCCCCATAACTCCAACAGAATTTACAGGTAATAACATAACACCTGCTTGCCAAATTTTATTATACAAACCTGCTTCCTTTAATCCGTTTATAAAAATAGCATCAACTTCTTGTAATATTCTTACTTTTTCTTCGGTTATATCTCCTAAAATTCTAATTCCTAATCCTGGACCTGGAAATGGATGTCTGCCTAATAATTCAGCATCAATTCCTAATGTTTTTCCAACTCTTCTAACTTCATCCTTAAACAACATTTTTAATGGTTCTACCACTTTTAACTTCATAAAATCTGGCAATCCACCAACATTATGGTGTGATTTTATAGTAGCTGATGGTCCACCACTTACTGAAACGGATTCTATCACATCTGGATAAATAGTTCCTTGCGCTAACCATTTTACATCTTTTATTAAATGAGCCTCATCATCAAAAACCTCAATAAAAACTCTACCAATAATTTTACGTTTTCCTTCTGGGTCAGATTCTCCTGCAAGTTCTTTCAAGAAACGTGCCGAAGCATCAACTCCTTTCACATTCAAACCCATTCCTTTGTATTGATTCAATACATTTTCAAATTCATTTTTACGTAACAAACCGTTATTTACAAAAATGCAATATAAGTTTTTACCAATTGCTTTACTCAATAACGTAGCCGCAACCGTAGAATCAACACCTCCCGATAAACCTAAAACAACTTTATCTTTTCCTAAAGTATTTTGAAGAGATTTAACGGTAGTTTCAACAAATGAATCTGGTGTCCAAGTTTGTGCTACAGAAGCAATTTTTACTAAAAAATTCTCTAAAATTTTTAAACCATCTTTAGAGTGATATACTTCAGGATGAAATTGAATTGCGTATGTTTTTTCATTTTTAAATTTAAAAGCTGCATTTTCAACATCTGAAGTACTTGCTAGTAACTCGCAATTTTCTGGCAATTTAGTTATGGTATCACTATGGCTCATCCAAACTTGACTTCCTTTAGAAACTCCTTCAAAAAACGCTTCATCTTTTTGAATATTACTTAAGTTTGCTCTTCCATATTCTCTAGTATCAGAAGCTTCCACTTTTCCGCCAAAATTTTGAGCCATAAACTGCGCACCAAAACACACACCCAATAATGGTAATTTACCTTTAATTAAAGATAAATCTGGCTTTGGAGCTTCACTTGATCTAACAGAAAATGGGCTTCCTGATAAAATTACAGCTTTATAATTTTCAATTTTAAAATTTGAACTGTTATAAGGGAAAATTTCGCAAAAAATATTTAACTCCCTAACTCTTCGGGCAATTAACTGTGTGTATTGCGATCCGAAATCTAAAATAAGTACCTTTTGTTGCATCCGCAAAAATAGTATTTAATTAATTATACTAGAATAGTTTGACTTTTTTTTTGACTTTTTTATTAAAATTTTAAAAAATATTAACACATTTAAATTGAATATAAGCAACAATTAGAAATTTTAAATAATTTAAAGAAATTAAAATCCTGAAATTTAATTTTAAAGCTTTTTTCAGGCGATTTAAGCCATTTTTAAGTAAATAACAATTGTTAATAACTTCATTCTTACAGCTAGTTTAGTAGTTAAAAATCACTATCTGAATTATTATATTTGTTAGGTTAAATTACATATAAAATTAATATTTTTATGAGCAACGAAGAGAAAAAAAACGATTATTCAGCGGATAGTATTCAGGCGTTAGAAGGAATGGAGCATGTTCGTATGCGTCCATCCATGTATATTGGGGATGTTGGTGTTCGTGGTTTACACCATTTAGTAAGTGAAGTTGTAGATAATTCCATTGATGAAGCAATGGCTGGACATTGTGATACTATTGATGTTATTATTAATGAAAATGGTTCTATTTCAGTTAGAGATAACGGTCGTGGTATTCCAGTTGGATTACACAAAAAAGAAGGCGTTTCTGCTTTAGAAGTAGTAATGACTAAAATTGGAGCTGGTGGTAAATTCGATAAAGATTCATACAAAGTATCTGGTGGATTACACGGTGTTGGAGTTTCTGTTGTAAATGCATTATCCGAACATTTAAAAGCAACTGTTTTTGTAGATGGAAAAATATGGGAACAAGAATATGAAAGAGGTAAAACGTTATATCCTGCAAAAACCGTTGGCACAACTACCGAAAAAGGTACACTTGTAACTTTTACTCCAGATAATACTATTTTTACGCAAACTATTGAATTTAATTATGAAACTCTAGCTACTAGACTTAGAGAACTTTCCTATTTAAATAAAGGAGTTACCATTACAATTACAGATAAAAGAACAAAAGACGATGAAGGTAATTATTTGAGTAACAAATATTATAGTGATGAAGGATTACCAGAATTTGTTGCTTATTTAGATGCCACCCGAGAGCAATTAACCGCAGGTATAATTTCAATGGAAGGTGAAAAAAACGGTATTCCTGTTGAAGTTGCAATGGTTTATAACACTTCTTACACAGAAAATTTACATTCGTATGTAAACAATATAAACACGCATGAAGGAGGAACCCATTTATCTGGGTTTAGACGTGGATTAACAAACACGCTAAAAAAATATGCAGAGTCTTCTGGAATGTTAGATAAATTAAAATTTGACATTGCTGGAGATGATTTCCGAGAAGGATTAACAGCTATTATTTCTGTAAAAGTGGCTGAACCGCAATTTGAAGGACAAACCAAAACTAAATTAGGAAATCGCGAAGTAAGTTCTGCTGTAAGTCAAGCAGTTTCTGAAATGCTGCAAAACTATTTAGAAGAGAATCCTAATGATGCTAAAATTATAGTTCAAAAGGTTATGTTAGCTGCTCAAGCACGTAATGCTGCTAAAAAAGCACGTGAAATGGTACAGCGAAAAACTGTAATGTCTATTGGTGGTTTACCCGGTAAATTAAGTGATTGCTCTGAAACAGATCCTGAAAAATGTGAAATTTTCTTAGTGGAAGGGGATTCTGCAGGAGGTACTGCAAAACAAGGTAGAGACCGAGCTTTTCAAGCAATTTTACCATTACGTGGTAAAATTTTAAACGTTGAAAAAGCAATGCAACATAGGGTTTTTGAAAATGAGGAAATTAAAAATATGTTTACTGCCTTAGGTGTAACTATAGGAACTGAAGAAGATAGTAAAGAATTAAATCTCAGCAAACTAAGATATCACAAAATTGTAATTATGACGGATGCCGATGTTGATGGTAGTCATATTGCAACACTTATTTTAACCTTCTTTTTTAGATATATGAAAGAATTAATTGAAGGCGGTTATGTTTATATTGCTACTCCTCCTCTTTATTTGGTTAAAAAAGGTCAGAAAAGAGAGTATGCTTGGAGTGATGATCAACGAGATTTAATTTCACAACAACTAGGTGGTGGAACTACAATTCAACGTTACAAAGGTCTTGGAGAAATGAATGCAGAACAACTTTGGGATACTACCATGAATCCTGAATTTAGAACACTTCGTCAAATTACCATTGATAATTTAACCGAAGCAGATAGAGTATTTTCTATGTTAATGGGAGATGAGGTTCCTCCTCGTAGAGAATTTATTGAAAAAAATGCAAAATATGCTAAAATTGATGTATAGTTTGTCTTAAATATAAAACAACAAAGGCTGCTTTTTCAAGTAGCCTTTGTTGTTTATAGTACAAATTGCTTATATTTGTTTTTAAATTATAAACCCCTCTTATGAAAAAACTAGTCCTATTAATACTTACCTTAGTATTAAGTTACTCCGCAAAATCTCAAGACCTAGATGTATTATTAAAAGCTGGCGATGATGCATCCCTTTTATTTCAAAACTATATGACACCTGTTATGAATGGTATGTCCTACAGCTTAAATGATGGATGGTACACCGCTGCAAAAACTCATAAAAAACTTGGTTTCGATTTAACAATTAATATAAGTACCGCAATTGTTCCTAAATCTTCAAGAACTTTTCAATTTACTGCTGCTGACTACCAATATTTAAATTTAGAAAGTGGTAATAGTGAAATTCAAACGGTTATGGGAGGTAATAATAATAGCACAATAGGAGTTAGAATTCCCTATGGTAACGGAAATTATAAAGTTGCAGAAATTAATATGCCAGATGGCATAGGTGGAGATATGCCTTTAAATGCCGTTCCTTCACCAATGATTCAAGCAAGTGTTGGTGTTCCTTTTAGCACTGATATTAGTCTTAGAATTTTACCAAAAATAAATACAAATGATATAGATGGAAGTCTATTTGGTATTGGAATAAAACACAATTTAATGCAATATTTTGGTCCTTTAGATAAACTTCCTTTAAACATTGCATTATTTGCAGGGTATACAACCATGACTTCAACCTATAACTTACAAAATGTAAGTTCACTTGCAGGAAACAATCAGGAAGCTGCTTTTAAATTAAATGCTTATACTGTTCAAGCAGTAGCTTCATTAGATTTTCCAATTATTACCCTATTTGGAAGTGTTGGCTTTGACAAAGGAAATTCTACTTTAAAAATAAAAGGAACTTATGAATTAGAATATACTGATACTGGTTCAAATACAACCATTACAGAATCTGTAACCGATCCTATTAATATGGATTTTAATGCAAATGGACTTAGAGGAACTTTAGGAGCTAGATTCAATTTAGGTTTCTTTAAAATATATGGCGACTATACTTTAAAAGAATACAATACTATTTCAGCAGGTATTTCTTTTAGCTTCAGATAAAAAAACTCTTATTAAATCAAATTTAAAGGATTGTTTACAGCAATCCTTTTTTTGTTATAAATATTGCATTAATTTTCTTATAAATATTGTAATTTTGATAGATCGCATTTTAAACTTAAATAAACATCATTATAAATTAACACAAAATGAAAGTAACAATAGTAGGTGCAGGTGCTGTAGGAGCAAGTTGTGCTCAGTACATTGCAGTAAAAAATTTCGCTTCTGAAGTAGTAATTATTGATATTAAAGAGAATTACGCAGAAGGTAAAGCTATGGATTTGATGCAAACATCATCATTAATGGGTTTTGACACAAAAATTACAGGATCCACCAACGATTATTCTAAAACAGCAAATAGTGATATTGCTGTAGTAACTAGTGGTATTCCAAGAAAACCCGGAATGACGCGTGAAGAGTTAATAGGTATAAACGCAGGTATTGTAAAATCTGTAACTGAAAATTTAATTAAACACTCTCCAAATGTTACTCTAATTGTGGTAAGTAACCCAATGGATACTATGGCATATTTAGCTCATAAAACTACCGGATTACCAAAAAACAGAATTATAGGTATGGGTGGAGCTTTAGATAGTGCTCGTTTCAAATATAGATTAGCAGAAGCTTTAGATTGCCCAACATCCGATGTAAACGGAATGGTAATTGGTGGTCATAGTGATAAAGGAATGATTCCATTAACACGATTTGCAGTTAGAAACAGCTTACCAGTTTCTACATTTTTATCTGAAGAAAGAATCCAACAAGTTGCAGAAGACACAAAAGTTGGTGGAGCCACTTTAACAAAAATGTTAGGCACAAGTGCATGGTATGCTCCTGGCGCAGCAGTTTCTGAACTAGTAAAAGCAATAGCTTTAGATTCTAAAAAAATGTTCCCTTGTTCTGCTTTATTAGAAGGAGAATATGGATTAAATGATATTTCAATAGGTGTTCCTTGTATTTTAGGAAAAAATGGTATTGAAAAAATTGTAGAGTTAGAATTAACAGATGCTGAAAAAACAAAATTACACGAGAGTGCAGAGGCTGTTAAAAAAACTAACGGATTATTAGATTAATTATATATTTATAATTCATAATAAAAACCCTTTAGAAATTAAATTTCTAAAGGGTTTTTAATTTTTTTATCTAAGATAAACCTGAAATTACACCATCTTTATCTATTTCCATTTTTTCGGAAGCAGGTTTTCCAGGCAATCCTGGCATACGCATCATTTGACCTAATATAGGAATAATAAACCCAGCGCCAGCAGCAATTTCAATTTCACGAACAGTAACAATAAAGTCTTTTGGTCTTCCTACTAAAGTTTCATTATCCGAAAAAGATTTTTGAGTTTTAGCCATACAAACCGCAAAATTATTAAAACCCAATCTTTCTATACGATTTAAATTTAGTTTGGCCTTTTTGTCATAATCTACTCCAGCTGCTCCATAAATTTCTTTCGCTATTTTTTCAATTTTTGTTTTAACTGGCTCATCCCAATTATAAATAGGTGTAAAATGTGTTTTGTTAGATTCTACAACCCTTACAACCGCTTTTGCCAACTTTTCTGTTCCCTTTCCTCCTTTAGACCAACCTTCTGATACAACTGCTTTAACGCCTAATTCTTTACATTTATCAATAATAAAATTTATTTCTTCGTAAGTATCACTTATAAATGCATTTATTGCAACAACTGGTTCAATATTAAATTTTCTAATATTTTCAATATGCTTTTCCAAATTACAGAATCCATCCTTTACAAATTGAAGATTTGGAGTATTGTATTCTTCTTTTGTTGCACCTCCATGATGGCGTAAAGCTCTAATTGTAGCTACTAATACTACTGCTTTAGGATTTAAATTTGCCGCAACACTCTTAATATTTAAGAATTTTTCAGCACCTAAATCTGCTCCAAAACCGGCTTCTGTTACTACATAATTAGATAATGAAAGCCCCATTTTTGTTGCTAAAATTGAATTTGTGCCTTGAGCTATATTTGCAAAAGGACCTCCATGTATTATTGCAGGATTTTCTTCTAAAGTTTGTACTAAATTAGGCTTTATAGCATCTTTAAGCAAAATGGCCATAGCGTCTTGTGCTTTTAAATCTTTTGCAAAAATTGGTTTTTTATCAAAAGTAAATCCTATAAAAATATCTCCCAAACGCTTTTTTAAATCTTCAAAATCTGTAGCCATACATAAAATAGCCATAACTTCAGAAGCTGGTGTTATATTAAAACCATCTTCTCTAGGAATTCCATTTGCTGTACCACCTAAACCTATAATTATGTTTCGCAAAGAGCGGTCGTTCATATCGATAACTCTTTTCCACAAAATAGTTCTTGGATCTAAATTAAAGCTACAACATTTACTTTGTAAGTTATTATCAATTAACGCTGAAAGTAAATTATTGGCTTTTTCAATAGCGTTAAAATCTCCTGTAAAGTGAAGATTTATATCTTCCATTGGAACCACTTGAGAATATCCTCCACCTGCTGCCCCTCCTTTAATACCAAATACAGGTCCTAATGACGGTTCTCGTAAAACTACTGTTGCTTGTTTTCCTATCTTATTTAAACCTTCAGTTAAGCCTATTGAAACTGTTGTTTTACCTTCTCCTGCCGGTGTTGGTGTAATAGCTGTAACTAAAATTAAATTATTTTGTTTTATTTTTTCTTCATCAATTAAATTTAAAGGCAATTTAGCTTTGTATTTTCCATACATTTCTAAATCGTCTTCTTTAATATTTAATTTAGTAGCAATTTCTTTAATATGTTTAAGCTCTTTTCCTTGAGCTATATCTATATCTGTCATAGTTTTCATGTCCAAAAAATTTAGGTGCAAAGATACAAATTTGAGCAATTAAATTGCCTATTAATTAAATCGTTATGCTTAATCCCTATAAAAACTAAAAAAGAATTGTTAAATCGTGTTTGAAATTATATATTTGCACGTTTATTACAATAGAATTTTATTTAAAAAAAGTAACATGCAAAATAAAGGACTTATAAAGTTATTCGCTATTCTTTTTGGATTAGTAAGTATCTACCAACTATCTTTTACTTGGTTTACACATGGTGTTGAGAAAAAAGCAAAAATATTTGCTGAATCTAAATCTGACGATGGTAAAGAAATAGCAAAATACGAACAACATTACCTAGATTCCGTTGCCAATAAACCGGTAATTAATATAGGTGTTGCTAAATTTAGCTATAATGATATTAAGGATAAAGAAATAAATTTAGGTCTTGACCTTAAAGGAGGTATAAACGCAATTTTACAAGTATCGGTTAAAGATATTTTAATTGGTTTATCAAATGATTCCAAAAATCCTATTTTTAATGAAGCATTAGCAAACGCTACAAAAGCTCAAAAAAGTAGTGACGACACATTTTTAAATTTATTTTTTAAAGAATTTGAAAAATTAAGTGATGGAAAAATTAAGCTAAGCGACCCAAGTATTTTTGGAAACAAATCACTTCGTGAAAAAATTAGTTTCAAATTAACTAATGATGAAGTTAAGCCAATTATAGCTGCTGAGGTAACTAGCTCTGTTAATACTGCTTTTGAAGTTTTAAGAAGTCGTATTGATAAATTTGGTGTTACACAACCTAACATTCAAAGAATTGGTAAATCAGGTAGAATTTTAATTGAATTACCTGGAGCCAAAGACATTGGACGTGTAAAAAAATTATTACAAAGTACCGCAAAATTGCAATTTTTTGAAGTTTATTCTAATCAAGAAACTGCAAACTTCTTTTATCAAGCAAATAACGTTGTTGAAAACATCTTAAAAGAAGAACATAAAGTTGACACTACAGCTACATCCAATAAAGACAATTTAAAAGATTTATTAGGGGAAGTATCTGATTCATTAGCAACCAAAAAAGTTGAAAACTTATTTTCAGTATTAACGCCAAGTGTTCCTCAATCACAAAATCAAGTTTCTTCAGTTATAGCAACAGCAAGAGTTGAAGATACAGCAAAAGTGAATAAATATTTAAGAATGAAAAGTGTTAGAGCTTTATTGCCTAACAACATGAAATACATTAAATTTTTATGGGATTACAAGCCTTTTTCAGCTAAAACTACAAACTCTAACGAAGACACTCAACTTATCTATTTATACGGAATAAAATCTAACAGACAAGATTTAGCGCCAATTGAAGGAGATGTAATTATTGATGCTAGTCAAGAATTTGGGCAAACAGGGAAACCAGAAGTTAGTATGACAATGAATGCTGTTGGTACAAGACAATGGGCAAAAATGACTACCGAAAATGTAGGTAAATTTGTTGCAGTTGTTTTAGATGATTTTGTTTACACAGCTCCATCTGTTAATACAGCTATTACCAATGGCAGGACTTCTATTTCAGGAGGAAGTATGACCGTTGAAGAAGCTCAAGATATTGCCAACGTTTTAAAAGCAGGTAAATTACCAGCAGCAGCACATATTATTCAATCTGAAATTGTTGGTCCTTCTTTAGGGCAAAAAGCAATTAACAGTAGTATGCGTTCTTTCTTTTTAGCTTTACTACTTATTTTAGGTTGGATGATTTTCTATTATGGAAAAGCAGGTGGTTTTGCAGATATCGCCTTAATTGCAAACTTACTATTCATTTTTGGTATACTAACTGCATTTGGAGCCGTACTAACGTTACCAGGTATTGCCGGTATTATTTTAACAATTGGTATGTCGGTTGATGCGAACGTAATTATTTTTGAACGTGTCAAAGAAGAATTGCGAAGTGGTAAAAATTTAAAAGCAGCTATTAATCACGGATTTAGTTTTAAAGGAGCTTTATCTGCAATTGTTGATGCCAACATAACTACTATGTTAACTGGTATTATATTGTATGTATTTGGTACTGGACCAGTTAAAGGTTTTGCTTATACATTAATGGTGGGTATTATTACTTCTTTATTTACTGCTGTTTTTATAACCAGATTATTAGTTGACTGGTATACTAATAAAGGTAAAAAGTTTACATTCAATACTAACATTACTAAAAAATGGTTTACAAAAATTACCGTTGAATTTTTAAAGCAACGTAAAATAGCTTATGTAATTTCTGGTACTTTAATTATAATATCTGTTACATCCTTAATTACAACTGGATTAAATTATGGAGTTGATTTTGTTGGAGGTAGATCATATGTAGTTAAATTTGAAAAACCTACAAACCCAACGGATGTAGCAAATACTTTAAAAGATGTTTTTGGAAGTGCTCCTGAAGTAAAAACTTACGGTGAATCTAGTCAGTTAAAAATTACCACAAAATATAAAATTGATCAAGAAGGGAACCAAATTGATGGTGAAGTTCAAGATTTATTATATAAAGGATTACAAAATTACATCCCTAAAGATGTAACTTTAGAACAATTTAAACCAGGTTATGGAGGACATAAAACGGTTGGTATTTTAAGCTCTATTAAAGTTGAACCAACTATTGCCGATGATATTAAAACAGCAGCAGGATGGGCAATTTTAGGATCGTTATTAGTTATCTTTTTATACATCTTATTCAGATTTAAAAAATGGCAATATAGTTTTGGTGCTGTAGCGGCATTATTCCACGATGTTACTATTGTTATTGGAATTTTCTCATTAGGTTATCATTATTTACCTTTTGATATGGAAATAGGTCAATCCTTTATTGCAGCAATTTTAACGGTGCTTGGTTACTCAATTAATGATACTGTAATTGTATTTGACCGTATTCGTGAATTTACAGGAATTCATACTTCTTGGAAATTCTCAACTTTAATTGACCGAGCTTTAAGTACAACATTAGGTAGAACTATAAACACTTCATTAACAACATTAGTAGTGTTATTAGCTATCTTCTTATTTGGTGGAGATTCTATTAAAGGATTTATGTTTGCATTAATAGTTGGAATTGTAGTTGGTACTTACTCTTCACTATATATTGCATCACCTATTATGTATGATACTGTGAAGTGGTTAGAAAAAAAGAAAAAGAAATAATAAAATTTAAATAGATTACAATATTTTAAAAACCGTTTTGATTTTCAAAACGGTTTTTATGCTTTAATTTTTACAAAGAATTTTCAAAAAAAAGCTAATATTATCTACGGATTATTAACTTTGCAACAAAGCATCAAAATGAGTATAATTAAACTTCACGATAAATACTTTAAAAAGTATATTTCTCAAGAAAAGATAAACAATTCTATTCAAGATTTAGTAGATCAAGTTTATAAAGATCATAAAAATGAAACACCTCTTTTTATAGGTATTTTAAACGGATCTTTTATGTTTATGGCTGATTTTGTACGCCAATACAAAGGTAACTGTGAAGTATCCTTTGTTAAACTAGCATCATATCAAGGCACCAATTCTACAGGAAATATTAAACAATTAGTTGGAATTAATGAAAATTTAGAAGGTAGAACGGTTGTTATTCTTGAAGATATTATTGATACAGGAAATACACTTGAAGAATTATATAAAATATTTAATACCAAAAAATTAAAACATCTTAGAATTGCTACATTATTTTTTAAACCAGATGTTTTTAAAAAAGATTTACCAATAAATTATATTGGAATTCCTATCCCCGATAAATTTATTGTAGGATACGGTTTAGATTATGATGGACTAGGTAGAAATTTGCCAAGTATATACCAGCTAACAAAAAGCCCTAGTATGAAAAACATTGTTCTTTTTGGCCCTCCAGGTGCTGGAAAAGGAACACAAGCTGAATTGTTAAAATCAAAATATGGTTTAATTCATATTTCAACTGGAGATGTTTTTAGATACAATATTAAAAATAATACACAATTAGGAAAACTAGCTAAATCTTATATGGATGATGGGAATTTAGTTCCAGACGAAGTTACCATACACATGCTAGAAGAAAAAGTTAACGAAACTCCAAATGCAAAAGGATTTATTTTTGATGGATTTCCAAGAACAACATCACAAGCTGAAGCACTAGATAAATTCCTTTTAGATAAAGGCGAAACAATTAGTGGAATGGTTGCTTTAGAAGTTCCTGAAGATGAATTAGTTCATCGTATTCTAGAGCGCGGTAAAACAAGTGGCAGACCAGATGATCAAAACGAGCCGAAAATACGTCACAGATTTAATGAATATCATGCCAAAACTGAAATATTAAAAGATTTCTATCTAATACAACATAAATATTACGGCATTAACGGTGTTGGTACAATTGAAGAAATTACCGAACGTCTTTGTAACGTAATTGATAAACTATAATTAATGACAGAAGGAAATTTTGTAGACTATATCAAAATTTTTGCAAGTAGCGGAAAAGGTGGTGGTGGATCTGCGCATTTACACAGAGAAAAATACATTACCAAAGGTGGTCCTGATGGTGGTGATGGTGGTCGTGGTGGTCACATTATTGTTAGAGGGAATAAAAATATGTGGACGCTTTATCCTTTAAAATTCAATAAGCACTTTAGAGCAGAGCATGGTGGTCATGGAGGCAAACAACGCAGCTCTGGAAAAGATGGTGAAGATGTATATATTGATGTTCCATTAGGAACTATTATAAGAGATGGTGAAACACAAGAAATACTTTTTGAAATAACTTCGGATAACAAGGAACAAATTTTGCTAGAAGGTGGTATGGGAGGACTTGGTAACTGGAATTTTAGATCTGCTACTAATCAAACTCCAAGATATGCTCAACCTGGTATTGATGGTAAAGAAGGTTGGTTTCAGTTAGAATTAAAAGTTTTAGCCGATGTTGGTTTGGTTGGCTTTCCAAATGCAGGCAAATCAACCTTATTATCCGTACTTACATCTGCAAAACCTAAAATTGCGGATTATGCTTTTACTACTTTAAAACCTAATTTGGGTATTGTTGAATATAGAGATTTTCAAACATTTGTAATTGCAGATATTCCCGGAATTATTGAGGGTGCAGCTGAAGGAAAAGGTTTAGGACATCGATTTTTAAGACATATTGAAAGGAATTCAACCTTATTATTTTTAATTCCTTCGGATTCAGACGATATCAATAATGAATACAACATATTATTGAATGAGTTAAAAAAACATAATCCAGAATTATTAGATAAAGAACGATTATTAGCTATATCAAAATCGGATTTATTAGACGAAGAATTAAAAGAGGAACTAAAAAAAGAATTACCTAAAAATATTAAAACTTTGTTTATTTCTTCTGTTGCAAACCAAGGTTTAACAGAACTTAAGGATACTCTTTGGAAAATGCTAAATGAATAATTAATTCTTTAAAATTATAGGTAACGTAAATTCTGTTGTAACAGGCATATTTCTTTTAATTGCTGGTGATAATACAGGTAATTTTAATAAACTTACTTTTAACAAGCTATCAAATTCAGGCAATAATTCTTTTGTTTTATCAGATATTTTAATACTTGATAAACTTGTTTTTCCTAATGCATTTATTTTTAATTTAACAAATACTGTATCATTTATTAGTTGATTAGTGCTTAACGAATACTTTTTTAAGGCAGCATAAATGTATTGAGACATTTGTAACTGAAAGCATATTTGTTGCTTTTTTCTTGACGGAATATCTTTACAAACAGGAAATAAAGGATAAGCATCTACCCTATTAAAATCTACAACTGTATCAATTTTTGGTATAGCTGACTTTCTATCAGCTTCGTTAAAATAAGAGCACGATATTGTTAGTGCCGAGCAGAAAATTATTGCTAATACTTTTTTCAACATAATTTTTGATTTCCACAAGTGAAAATACAATATTTTCTGTTAGTCAACAATTTCACCCTCAATAAAATATTGTTTTTTTATTTCTTTAATTCTATTAACAACATACTCTGTTATCTCTTTATCTTTATTCTTAAATTGATTAAAATAATTTTGATACAGCTTTAAAGCTATTTTTTTATTTTTATAAAAGACATCTGAAACTATTGCCCATTGAAATAAAGCTTTATAATTATCTCTATTATTTTTATAGGAATCCTCAAATAAACGCAATGCCAATTTCAAATTGTTTTCTTCTCTTGCAATTACTCCAGATAAAAAATATTGTTTGTCTAAATCACCTTTTCCATACATAATGGATTGAAACAAATAAATTTTTGCCAATTTTGGTTTTTTCTGTTCATAATACAATGTTCCTAATCTATATAAAATTTTAGGATTAGTTCTATCTAGTTTTAATGCCTTTTTATAGTATTCTTCTGCTAAATTATACTCTTTTAAATTATAGTAGCACATACCAACCATTTGATAAGTATTTACCGATTCAAAACCAAGACTATCTAAACGATTGAGAAAATTAAGGGACTTTTTAAATTCTTTCGAATAATACAATTCTGTTGCTTTTAACTGAATAAAGTTTACGTTTGTACTATCAATTTTTAACCCCTTGTCAATAAATAACATGGTTGAATCTTTATAATTCAATGTTTTAAAAAATTTAGCAAGTTCATAAATACTTTTAAAGTGAAGTGTATCCAAATCATAAGCATCCAAATAACTTTGCCCCATAGCTAAATTTTTATGCTGTTTAGCCAATGATTTTGCTAGTTGATAAGGATAATTGGGATTTAATGAATCTTTTTTCTTTAAAAATCTATAAATTTTCTCAGCTTTTTTTGGTTGATTTTTCATTAAATACAGTTTTCCCAAACTATTATCTACCAATAAATTAGATGAATCTTTTTTTATAATTTTCTCGAAAATTAAAATTGCATCTGAAATTAACCCTGCTGACTTGTATGCATTTCCTAACTTTACTTTTATTTTTGAATCCTCTTGAATAAGTAAAGCTTTTTTATAATATTCAATGGCTTTATTATAGTTACCAATTGTTTCGTAAATATTAGCTGTTTTATTATACAATTCAATTGTTTTGGGCTGTTGTTTATCTAATAAAACTAAAGCTTTTTTATAATTTCCTTGAAGTAATAAATTATCTACAAAAGTAAAAACCGAAGATTGTGCTTCGGTTTTTAATACTGTTATTAGCAATAATAATGTAATTAAAATCTCTCTCATAACATTTTTTTAATCTACTTTAAAAGCTATAGGTAAACTATATTTTACGCTAACATTTTTTCCATCTTGCATACCCGGAATCATTTTTGGAATTAACTTTATAACTCGTATGGCCTCTTCTTGTAATTTTTTATGTGGAGCTCTAGCATGTATATTTTTAATTTGTCCTTCTTTATCTATGCTAAACATCACAAAAACTCGTTTTACACCTGACGATAATTTTAAATTTTTAGCCATATCGGCATTAAAGTTTTCACTAACAAATTGGGTAATATTTTCTTGTAAACATTTTCTCAAAACTGTTTGGTCCCCTTTACAACCAGGGTAAACTGGAACTTCATCTATTTCTGAAAAAGGAAATTCACTACTTTTGCTATTATTCTTTTTTCCTTTCTCTAAATATAAAACTCTCTCTCCATTTGGTTTAATAATAATTTGCATTGGGTATTTGTCTGATTTATTTTTTTTTCTCCATTGATCAAATAAAACCTTTTCATTCTTTGTCAAATCTTCATATTGCACAATTTTACCTTCAGGTTTATTTCCAACATATATTTTACTTATTGATTCTCCTTCTAATTCACCAATAATTGAGTTTTCATTTTGATTTTGTCCAAATTGTATTTGAGTTTTATTTTTTAATTTATCACTAACCATAATAGCTATTGGCAAACTATATTTTATATTTACAACTTTACCTTTAAATTCACCTGGGATCATTTTTGGAAGTGATTTAATAGCTCGTATAGCTTCTTCTTGTAATTTTTTATGCGGAGCCCTTGCTCTAACATTTGTAATTTGTCCTTCTTTATTTATAGTAAAAATTACAAAAACTCTTTTTATACCAGGCTCTAAATTTAAATTATTTGTAATTTCAGAATTAAACTTCTTATTCACATGTATAGAGATTTTTTCTTGTAAACACTTTTTCAATTCTGATTCAGTTCCTTCACAACCTGGATAAATAGGAACTTTATCAACTATAGCAAAAGGAATGGTATCAAAAAGAATGATATTTTTAGGGTTAATTGTATCCAAATATTGAAAATCATTATTTATTGATGTTTCAATAGATTTATCTTGAAATGAGCTAAAAATTAACATAGTAAATAGCAACGGTGCTATTAATAAATATTTTAATTGTTTAATTTTTTGTGATTTGTTTTTTGTAATCATAGCTATTCTTTTTTTAATTAAGGATTGTTTATAAAATTGATTTATAAATGTGATATTTTCTACATTAAAAGTTTCTGAAAGAAGTTTATTAAAATACGTTTTAGCATTTGTTTGTTTTATTATTTCATCATCGGAAAGGTATTCATGCAAAGCAGTAATCCGCTGTTGAAATAAATAAATTATTGGGTTAAACCATTGCACTATTTTTAGGATTTCAAATAGTAACAAATCAATAGTATGCTTTTGCTTACAATGAATTAGTTCGTGTTGAATAATTTGTAAATCATTGTTTTTTAATAATTTTTCATTAATAAAAATATAATTGAAGAATGAAAAAGCTGATTCTTTATCTGTTAAAATAACCAAAGAATACCAATCTTGCTTAATAACTTTATTAGTTATTATTAATCTAATTATTTTAGCTAATTTTAGTAAAAACAGAATTGTAAAGACAATAACTCCTATCCAAAAAATAATTAAAACATAATCAGCTTTAAAAGTATCGTTAGATGTTTGCCCAATAACAACTTGTTGATTTATAATTACTTCAGGCAAAGAAATTAGATATTCTTTTGGTACCGTTTTTTGAATACTTTCTAGTTTTAATAAAGGAACTATTAGTGCTAATATTGGTGTTAGCAATAAGTATAGCCGATTCCATTTAAAAAATGTTTCTTTCTTCAAAAAGAAATCATATACAGCTAAAAATAATATTTGAAATAAAATGACTTGGAGTATATAATTTATCATTTCTTCGTTTTTTTATCGTTTATAACTTTCATAATTACATCTAACTCTTTCAAATCAATATCATTTTTATTCACAAAAAAAGACACCATACTTTTAAAAGATCCCCCAAAATAACCATCCACAATTTTTTGTAAGCTTTTGTTGCTATATTCCGATTTTGGTAACAACGGATAATAAATATAACCTCTCCCCTTAACCTTATGACCAACAACATTTTTATTTTCTAAAATTCTAATAATAGTAGAAACTGTATTATAAGCAGGTTTTGGCTTGGGAAGTTGATCAATAATTTCTTTAACTGATGCTTCTTTTAAATCCCATAAAACTTGCATAAATTGCTCTTCAGCTTTTGTTAATTGAATATCCATTTTTTAACTAATTTATTAGTTCAATAAAACAAATATAACTAATATTTTAGTTTAAACTAATTTTTTAGTTAATTATTTTAAAAAAGCTTTATGTTTTGCTAATTATAAAACAGAAACTTATATTTACTTATGGATATATTTTTATTAATTATTGGATTTATAGTAGTGCTATTAGGTATTATTGGTTCTTTTTTACCTGTACTACCGGGCCCATTAACCAGTTGGCTTGGGTTGTTAATACTCCATTTTACAAAACCTGTACCTATAAATTATACTTTTTTAGGGATCACATTAGCTATTGCCTTTATTATTTGGCTTATAGATTATTTTATACCAGCTATAGGCACAAAAAAATTTGGAGGAACTCGTTATGGCGTTATTGGAACCATGGTAGGGTTAGTTTTTGGAATGTTATTTTTAGGTCCATTTGGAATTATTATTGGTCCTTTTGTTGGTGCATTTTTAGGAGAAATGATAAAAGAAAGTAACTCTGGTAAAGCTTTAAAAGCTGCTTTTGGATCTTTTATAGGCTTTTTAACTTCAACCTTTTTAAAGTTTATAACTGCAGTAATTTTTATGGGATTTTATATCGCTATCTTTTGGAAATATAAAGATGCTTTTTTTAGTTTTTAAATCAAATCCAAAAAAAAAGCGTCCCGGTTTTTCGGGAAGCTTTCCATCGGTTTTAAAAAACCATTGACGATATAATCGTCAAACAACACAACTAATCTGCTTTGAAAGCAGACAACGAAGGTACAAAAAAATTATATATATAAAATATAAATACTACTTTTTGTTTATAAATTACTTATTTTTTTAAATTGATTGTATCTTTGCACACTTCAAAATAAGAGTAATTTAAAAACAGGTAGAATGCAATTAACCGCACTTGAAATAATTAGAAGAGAATCTCTTCAGAAATTACGAGAATTAGGAATTAATCCTTATCCCGCAAAAGAATTTAAAACAACCGCTACTATTGATGAAATTCTTACCAATTTCAAGAAGTTTGAAGGTAACGAAGTTATTTTGGCTGGTAGAATGATGAGTAGAAGAGTAATGGGAAAAGCTTCCTTTGCAGAATTAAAAGATGCTAGCGGAAGAATGCAAATTTATATTAATAGAGATGAACTTTGCGAAACCGATGATAAAACCATGTACAATTCCGTATTTAAAAAGTTATTAGATATGGGAGATATAATTGGTATAAAAGGTGAAGTTTTTAAAACTAAAGTGGGAGAAATATCTGTTAACCTTAAAGAATTAACACTTTTATCCAAAAGTTTACGTCCGCTACCAGTTGTTAAAACCGATGCTGAAGGTAATATTCATGATGCTTTTTCGGATGCAGAACAAAGATATAGACAACGTTATGTAGATTTAATTGTAAATGATCATGTAAAAGAAACTTTTATTAAACGTACTAAAATAACAAACTCTATCCGTGAGTTTTTTAACAGTCGTGGTTATTTAGAAGTTGAAACGCCAATTCTTCAACCAATTCCAGGTGGAGCAGCAGCTAAACCTTTTATAACTCATCACAATGCCTTAGATATTCCTTTATACTTAAGAATCGCAAATGAGTTATATTTAAAACGATTAATTGTTGGTGGTTTTGACGCTGTTTATGAATTTTCAAAAGATTTTAGAAATGAAGGGATGGATAGAACCCATAATCCTGAATTTACAGTTATGGAATTATACGTTGCGTATAAAGACTACAATTGGATGATGAAGATGACAGAAGATTTATTAGAAAAAGTTGCTAAAGATTCTAATGGAACTACCGAAGTTCAAATTGGAGAAAACAAAGTAAGTTTTAAAGCTCCATATCCTAGAGTACCTATTTTAGAAGCGATTAAAACTCATACAGGTTATGATGTTTCTGGAATGAATGAAACAGAACTAAGAGAAGTTTGTGAAAAAGTAGGAATTGAGGTAGATGAAACTATGGGAATTGGCAAGATGATTGATGAATTGTTTGGTGAAAAATGTGAACACACTTACATTCAACCAACATTTATTACTGATTATCCAAAAGAAATGAGTCCGCTTACAAAAGAGCACCGAAGCAATCCGGCTTTAACAGAGCGATTTGAGCTTATGGTTAATGGGAAAGAATTAGCAAATGCATATTCCGAATTAAATGATCCAATTGATCAAAAGGAACGTTTTGAAGAACAATTAAAACTTTCAGAAAAAGGTGATGATGAAGCAATGTTTATTGATCAAGATTTTATACGAGCTTTAGAATACGGAATGCCACCAACATCAGGAATTGGGATAGGAATTGATAGACTCGTAATGTTTATGACCAACAGTAGTTCTATACAAGATGTTTTGTTCTTTCCGCAAATGAAACCAGAGAAAAAAACTCCAACATTGGTTTTAAATGATGAAGAAAAGAATTTATTAAAAATTCTAGAAAACAACTCTCCTATTCTATTAAATGAACTAAAAACCCAAAGTGGTTTAAGCAATAAAAAATGGGATAAAACCATAAAAGGATTAACAAAAAATAACCTTGCAAAAGTTAATAATACCGATGATGGTTTATTTGTGGAGATAATATAAAAAACTCAACATAGTAAATATAAAAAAAGAACTACTTAATTGTAGTTCTTTTTTTTATCCTTAAAATTAAGTAACTTGTGTAATTAATTTACCTCTTTAATTTAAATTATTGGTTATGTTATTTTTAAAACAAATTTTCGGGATAAAAAAAATTGCAATTCTAAGCGCATCTATATTTTTAACTATAAATGCTTTAGCTGAAAACAATATTAATAACAATTCCCAACAAGATAGTTTAAAATTTATAGTTTATAAGGGAAAGGTAATTAATAGCGATACTAGAAAACCATTAGCTTTAGCTACTCTTTCAATCAATAACACCAATATAAGCACTGTAACAAATATTCAAGGAAAATATCGATTAAAAGTTCCTGAAAAATTTAAAAACAACCAAATAACTGTTTCATTTTTAGGATATACAAGTGAAATTATCAGTCTAAATGACCTAAAGAAAAACAATGCAGTTATTAAACTAGAAACTTATATTGAAGAACTTTCTGAGGTAAAAATAAACGTTAAAGATGCTAGTACTTTGGTAGCCGAAGTACTTCGAAAAAAAGGAGATAATTATGCTGATTTTTTAAGTAATATGACCGCTTTCTATAGAGAAACTATAAAAAAAAGAAGAACCTATGTTTCTTTATCAGAAGCAGTAATTGGCATAAATAAACAATCTTATACTAATAGTAGAAATGATATTTTAAAGCTATATAAAGCTCGTAAAAGTGTTGACTATTCCAAACTAGACACAGTAGTATTTAAATTAAAAGGCGGCCCTTTTAGCAATATATATATTGATATTATAAAGAACCATAACTCGTTTTTTGAAAATGACATGTTTGCTTTATATAATTTCACCTTTGATACATCTACTAAAATTGATAATAGACCTGTATATGTGGTAAATTTTAAACAAAAACCAAATATTAAATCACCTTTATATTATGGTAAGCTGTATATTGATGCACATTCATTAGCTCTAATTTCTGCCAAATTTCATTTAAATTTAGAGGATAAAGTTAAATCAAGTAGATTATTTATTGTCAAAAAACCAAGAAACGCAAAAGTTTATCCAATTGAAACATCCTACCTAGTAAACTATAGAGAAAAAAATGACAAATGGTATTTTGGATATAGTAGAATTGAATTAGGATTTAAAATTAATTGGGATAAAAAATGGTTTAATACAATTTACCGAACAACCAGTGAGTTAGCAATTACTGATTGGCATAAAAATACAACTAATAAATATATTAAACCAAGAGAAAGATTACGATCTTCCGTAATTATGAGTGAAAAAGCTTCAGGTTTTAGCGACCCTAACTTTTGGGGAGCTTATAATGTTATAGAGCCAGAAAAATCTATTGAATCTGCTATTAAAAAAATAAAAAAACAGTTAAAAAACTTAAATTAACACCCTCAAAATTACATAAATAGATAATTTTCACTATTTTAGCATTTCAGTTTAGCTTTAAACCCCTATTATTATGGCTAATAACTTTATTAATCCCCCAAAAATACTAATACTTCTTTTTACAAGTTGTTTTTGTATTGTGCTACATGCGCAAACAACAATTCATAGTGCAGATTTTGAAACAGGACTTGATGGATGGACGCAAAGTTCAAGTGATGATATAGATTGGACGAGAAATTTATTAACAACACCTAGTAGTAATACTGGGCCTTCTAGTGCAGCAAGTAATAATTATTACTTGTATACAGAAGCAAGCTCTAATTCTAATAATACCGCAATTTTAGAAAGTCCTTCATTTACTTTAAACGGTTCAAGTCCATTATTCACTTTTTATTACCATATGTATGGAGCAGATATGGGAAGTTTATATGTTGAAATAAGTACAGACGGAGGTGTAACTTACCCAACAACACTTTGGTCTAATACAGGTCAAGTTCAAACAAGCAGTTTAGATTCTTGGCTTCCTGCAAACATAGATTTAAGTACTTACTCTGGACAAACAATAAAAATTAGATTTAGAGGTGTTGTAGGAAATGGATATCGTAGTGATATGGCAATAGATAATATTTCACTTACTCTATACCCATATACATCCCAAGAAATAAATATTACTGGAAACAGTATCAATATTGCATCTGGAGATATATCGCCTTCTCCATTAGATGATACTGATTATGGAACAACAAATGTAGGGGTACCTGTTTCGCATACTTTTACTATTAGTAATTTGGGACCAGCTACCTTAAATTTAACAGGAACACCTATTGTTTCAGGCACAGGGAGTTCTGATTTCTCCATCACACAACCATCCGCTAGCAGTATAATTAGTGGTGGAGCTGATTTAACATTTACCGTTACATTTACCCCATCTGCAATTGGTACTGCTCAGTTTGATATTTCAATACCAAGTAATGACACAGATGAAAGTATCTATACTTTTAGCATTTTAGCTAATGCAGAACAAAACTTTTTTGAAAGCGATGGAGATGGTGTTTTTGATAATGTTGATATAGACGATGATAACGATGGCATTAAAGATTCTGATGAAGAATTAAATTGTAGGAAATCATCCGTAGCAGGAGTTGCCAACTATAAATATTTGAACGAAACTTTTGGAGCGGGAACTAACAGAGTTCAAATTAACACAACATACCCTGCAACAACTACGTATTGTTGGGAAGATGGCATATATGGATCTAGCTGTTCTTCTGATATTGAAACTAATGTGAATGATGGAGAATATACCGTTTACAATAATGCTCAGGACGGAACATCTTGGGCCCCTGCTCAATGGTGGTTAGGAGGAGACCATACAGGGGATACTAATGGACGAATGGCCATATTTAATGCAACTTATGACCCAGGAATTTTTTATACAGCAACTATAAAAGGAGCTTTACCAAATGTACCTATTACGTATAGTTTTTGGGTATTAAATTTAATCAGAACTGATGGAACTCCAGGTCAGCTAAAACCTAATATAAGGGTTGAGTTCAGAGACGCTTCAAATAATGTATTGACAAATACAGCAACAGGTTTACCTGCTGTAATAACAACAGGAGATATTCCTGAATCTATTACTGGTGATAGTAGTAGTTGGCATCAATTTACAGCTGATTTAAGTTTAGATGTGAATGAATTTTATGTTTATTTCATTAATAACAACCCAGGAGGTATGGGTAATGACCTTGCCTTAGACGATATAGTAATTTCTCAGACTTTATGTGACACGGATAGTGATGGTGTTGCGGATACTTTCGATTTAGATAGTGATAATGATGGCATACCAGATGTAGTAGAAAGCGGAAATTTAGATAAAATTGTTGGGTATGATGGATCAGATAAAATTAATCTTGGATTTCCAGATAGCAATGGTAATGGCATGAATGATGCTTCAGAAACAGTTTCTCCAATAGATAGTGATGGTGATGGCGTACCAAATTATATAGATTTAGATAGTGATAATGATGGTATTTTTGACGTGGATGAATCCGGAGTAGTTAGCACAAGTGCTCCAGCAGGCACTCAAAATGGAGATGGAGATATCAATGGCGATGGAACAGGAGACGGTTCTGACACCGATGCATATAGAGAAACGGATATTAATTCTGATGGTATATTAGAATATTTCACTGATGGTATATTAGACAAGTATGATTATTTTGATGGCAGTACATTTGCAGGTTCTTATGGTAATGTTAGCCAAGGTACGGGGCCTTTATATGTAAAAGATACGGATAATGATGGTATTCCAGATTATATAGACGTTACCTCTAATGGAACAACATTTGATATTGCAGGCACGTTGTATTCTAATACAAATCAAACCCTTGCAGGATTACCTGTTTTAGATGCA
>NZ_JAWVXC010000010.1:0-62079 GCF_033723435.1 Lutibacter sp.
CCGTAATTTTGATAAAAATCAAAACTTACCATTAGGTTTAAAAACAGCTCAAGACGGTTTAATCAATATTAAAATAGATTCTTTAGCAAATATTGATAATAACCTAAAATTATATGTTAAGGACAGTTTAACAGGAGAAACCTATAGTTTAAAAGATAACCCTTTTGAGATGAATTTAGCTGCTGGAGATTATAATAACCGATTTTCAATAGTATTTCAACCGAGATTAAAAACTCCTGATGAAATAACATTAAAAGAAGGTTTTAATGTTGCATCAAGCACTAGTAATCAAATTGTACTTAATAAAACGATCGACACTCAAATTCTAGGTATTTATGTTTATAATACTTTAGGACAAGTAATATTAGTACAAACTAATAATTTAGAAGATAGAACTATAACTATCCCTATAAATGCAACTACTGGTGTTTATATTTTAAGAATAAACACAACAAATGGTTTAGTTTCTAAGAAAATTTTTATTGAATAAAAATTAGATACAGAAAGGGCTCAAAATATTGAGCCCTTTCTGTATACATTATGTCAATGTGTTTGTTTACAATCCTAAAGTTTTTACTCCTTGTTCAAAAATTACGTCAACAGGTATATTAGCATTACTTAATTTATCCAAATCTTTTTGTAAATCTGCCGAAATTTTACCTTTTTCTTCAACCAATTTTGTTACTCCTTCATAATCTCCATTTCCTTGTAAGGTTAATATTAGATTAGATAAATCTTTCATTGCTCCTTCCATTTTTTCATAATTCACTTTATAAGTGCCATCTTCATTTTTGGTAAAAGCTCCTTTTTCTTTAAAAAAGTTGAAACGTATCATATTAGCAACTCCGTGCGCACTAGATGCTCCAAATCGAACTGATCTAAAAATACTTGCCATAAAAGTGGTCATATAATCTTTCATATCTCCTTTAATTTCGCCCTT
This sequence comes from Lutibacter sp., assembly GCF_033723435.1. Taxonomy (GTDB): domain Bacteria; phylum Bacteroidota; class Bacteroidia; order Flavobacteriales; family Flavobacteriaceae; genus Lutibacter. The sequence goes on from NZ_JAWVXC010000010.1 coordinate 941, forward strand.
TTTATGTAGCTGCTGAACCATATACAGTCCTAAAATATCCGCTTTTCCTTCTTCTAAAGCTGAAGCTTTTTCTTTTAAAGCATTTCTAACTGTTCCTTTGTTATTAATGGTGTTTTTTATTCCTAAACCATGAGCAACTTCATGAAACATAGTGTTTGCGAAAAAAGCATCAAACTTTATATATTTTCGTTGATTTTTATCTATTAATTCATTTGCAATTGGCACTAAAATTTTATCAAATTTGGCTTGCATTGCATTTTTTAATTGAAGTCTTCGAGTTCCTTTTTTAAGTTGTACTTGCTCGTCATTTGGCAAATTAATAGCTATAGTTTTACTTCCTGCATTACAATCTCCAGCATAATAAACCACATCATAAGCATTTAAATCAGAATCTGTTCCTGGAGTTTCTTGCTTGTAAGCATCATCAACTGGTAACCCTTTTTGTAATTCTGGTAAAAAATTAATAAAATGTGCTAATTTTTTACCCCACTCTTGATCTTTTATAAGAACATAAGCTTCATGAGATGCTTTATAACCAAACAACTGATCTTCATAAGTTTCAATAGGCCCAATTACAATATCTAAAGTGTTATTTTTCATATCCATCCAAGCAAAATCACTTGGTTGGTAATTATCCGTTAAAAAGGCTTCGGCTCTTAAGTTTAAATATTTTTTTAAACCTGCATCATCTGCTAAATTAGCAGCTTCCTTTAATAATTGAGCTACTTCTTTTACTTGAGATTCAAATTGAATATGATACGGAATTGATGTTAATTTTCCTTCTTCATTTCTTCTGATAAAAGTATATAAACTGGTTTTATTTTTATCCGTACTTTTTTCAAATTCATCTTTAGTTATATCCGCTGGATAATAATTAGCGCCTTTTGGTTTTTCACCAATTCCTTCAACAAAAGATTTGTTGCCATTTAGTCTATCCCAAGGCCCATAATTTATTTCTGCAAACTTCTTAGTGTTTTCATCTTTAATTTTTGAAAATAATTCTGATTTATTTCCATAAGCTTCATACCAAAACAATTCGTTCATTTTGTCTGCTGCTTTTATTAAAATCGGCAACATCTTACGCTGATTATCTGTTAATTTACTCAAATCTGAAGTTAATTTAAAAGAAACGTATTTATTCAAATTTTTATCCATAGATGATGTTGTTTGTTCAACTGTAACTTGTTTTTTTGGAGCTCTTGCTTCCTTATTATTTTCACAAGAAATTATGGCAATTAAAACCAATAGCGCTATTATTTTTTTCATTTTAAATTAGTTATTTATATTATCAATAATTTGTTTAATTCTATTTTTATCCACATCATATTTTAAACCTTTAGATTGTTTTTCAGGGAAATCTTCAATTAAAACGGTTGTGGATGGGAATGCAAATTCAACACCTAAGTCTTTTGCTAAATTTAAAATTTTTAAATGCAAATTATGTTTAGAAGCTTGTTCTTTATTCCAATCTAAAGCAGTAAAATAAACGTTAACCAATATTAACAAAGATGAATCTCCAAAACCAGAAAACTCCACGTTAAAAGCATCATCTCGTGTATCTGGATGAATCTTAATAATTTTTCTAACCCCATTTACAAAAGCATCAATTAATTCTGGAGGTGTATCATAACGCAATCCTAAATTAGTTGAATAACGACGATATGCTCTTAAACCTTTGTTATTTACCACCATTTCAGATAAAGTACTATTAGGAATTTGATATATTGATGTATCGGCAGCTCTAACGGTTGTTGAACGAAAACCAACGGTTTCCACAGTTCCAACTACCTGACCAGCTTCTATCCAATCCCCAATATGAAACGGTTTATCTACAAAAATCATTACAGTTCCAATAAGGTTTTTTACTGTATCCTGTGACGCTAACGCCACAGCTATACCTCCAATAGAAGCACCTGCTATAACAGTTACTGGCTCAATGCCAAATAAAGTGAGTAGTTTTAAAACTCCTAAAAACAGCACAACTCCTGTTAAAAAATTTTGAAGAATTGGTACTAATTGATCGTCTAATTTATTATGAGTTGATTCAGCAAAATCTGCATAAATACTCATTACAACCTTTACTAATTTTAGAAAAACATAAATCCAAAAAACCGTAATCATAATGTTTATCATTAAAAACAAAATGTTATTGACATCTAAATTTAATTGAAGTGAAGGTAAAATGGTTTTAATGAACCCGCTTAAAATTAATAATACAATTGGTCGTGTTAATTTTTTTAATGCTGATTTAATATTCTCATTAGATTTATGAATAATCCAAAACTGGATTTTCTGCAAAATATAAAATACTATCTTACGAAGCACATAAAATAGAAATACATTAATCAAAATTAAAATTAGCAATCCTAAATATTGCCATAATTCAATTTTAAAAAATTTATAATGTCCAAATACTGGGATAATATGTTGTAGTTTTTCAGTATGCCATGGGTAAACATCATTATAAAGCTCATTAACTTTACTTATTGTTTCTGATGAATAATACCAATTATCTCCTGTTTTTTCTACATATATATCAGGCATTCGATAAGGAAACAATACATATTTATGTCCTATTTTATATCCTAAAGTATCAGAATAATTTTTATTAGTTGGGACTTTAGTAAAATCGACTTTTAATCCTTTACCATCTAATATTTTTTTTATTTTAATAGCTATATCTACTGCTTCTTTACCTTGATAACCATAAATAGTTGCTGCTGCTTTTTCAGGTTCATATGAATCTGGTTGCAAAAAATAAAGATGCGTATAAATGGCTGAATTTGGGCTACTTAAATCAACTTTTACATTATTTTGAGCCATTAATGTAGAAGAAATCATTAAAAAAAACAGTACTATTCTTTTCATAATAATATATAGTTTTAAACTAAAATCAAATTTAACATTTTAATTGTTTGTCTTAATTGAAGTTTATTAATTATTTTTTTGGTTTCTTTTTATTAAACCTTTTTTTCTTTCTTGAAGTATAAACGACTGTATCGTTAAATGTATCTTTTACTTTTGTTTTGGTATTTTTTTGCCAATTATTAGAACCTAATAATTTTTTAATTAAATCTGTTTTACCAACTTTGGTAAGCGTATCTTTAATCCACTTTTTATTTTCATTTTTATACCAAAAGAAAAATCGATGTTGTTCTTCTTTTTCAGCTTTTGTTTTTGGAGTTTTCATCGGTTTTAAAGTATAAGGATGATATCCACTATAATAAATAACCGTTGCAACTGTCATTGGAGTAGGTGTAAATCCTTGAACTTGTTCTAATTGAAACCCCATATCTTTTGTTTCGGCAGCTAAATTTGCCATATCCTCTAACTCACAAGCAGGATGACTTGAAATAAAATAAGGAATTAATTGTAAGTTTAATTTCTTCTTAAAATTAATTTTATCAAAACGCTCTTTAAATTTATGAAAATAAGTAAATGATGGTTTTCGCATTAATTTTAAAACATTATCTGAAGTATGTTCTGGCGCAACTTTTAATCTTCCCGAAACATGATTGGTAATTACTTCTTCTGTATAAGCATCTAATTCTTTTGGGTCTGCTTTTTTATTAAATTCAGGAACTAACATATCGTAACGAATTCCACTTCCAATAAACGATTTTTTAACTTTTGGATGTTTATCAACCGCTTGATAAATTTCCGTTAGCGGTTTATGTGAAGTATCTAAATTATGACAAATTACAGGAGATATACATGAAGGAGAAACGCATTTATCACAAATCTCCTGCACTTTCCCTTTCATTTTGTACATATTTGCGGATGGTCCTCCAATATCGGACAAATAGCCTTTAAAATCAGGCATATTAGCAACTTTATCTACTTCTTTTAAAATAGATTCTTTACTTCTACTTGCAATAAATTTTCCTTGATGTGCAGAAATAGTGCAAAAACTACAACCTCCAAAACAACCACGATGAATATTAATAGAAAATTTAATCATTTCGAAAGCAGGAATTGGACCTCGCTTATTATATTTTGGATGTGGTAATCGTGTAAAAGGCAAATCAAACGAAGCGTCAATTTCGGCTTCTGTCATTGTTGGAAATGGTGGATTAATAACTAAAGTAGTATTTCCAACTTCTTGAAGAATTCTATTTGCGTATAATTTATTAGATTCTTGCTCAATGATCTTAAAATTAGATGCAAATGTTTTTTTATCATTTAAACAAGCTTCATGTGAATTTATAGTAACATCGCTCCAATTTTTATTTTTAGGTATTTTTTCAAATTCCTGAATCAAAAAAGCAGTTTGTTTTATAGTTTTTAAACTTGAAAACGGAACTCCTTTTTGTAATAAATAAACTATTTCTCGTAATGGTTGCTCTCCCATTCCATATACCAACATATCTGCTTTTGAATCGGTTAAAATAGTTGGTTTTAAAGTATCACTCCAATAATCATAATGAGTAACTCTTCTAAGCGAAGCTTCAATTCCCCCAATTAAAACTGGCACATCTGGAAACTTATCTTTTAAAATATTGCTATAAATGGTAGTTGCATAATCTGGTCTAAAACCTTTATCGCCATTTGGTGTATATGCATCTTTATCTCGTCTTTTTTTACTTGCTGTGTAATTACTAACCATTGGATCCATACATCCGCCGGTTACAGCAAAAAACAAGTTAGGCTTTCCTAATTTTTCAAAATCCTGCAAATTATCATGAACACTTGGTTGTGGAACAATAGCAACTTTTAAACCGTAACTTTCTAAAATCCTACCAATAACTGCCGGACCAAAAGCTGGATGATCTACATAGGCATCTCCACTAAAAAGAATAACATCTAAATTATCCCATCCTCTTAGTTTTACTTCTTTGTTTGTTGTTGGTAGCCAATCTGAAAGTTTGTTCATCATATTCTGCAAAAATACAGTAAATAAATCAATTTAAATTTAGCTAAAATATTAGTCGTTGTGTTAATGAATGTTAATAATTGTTAACGCTTTAAACCTTATCTATTTTAAAATGTCATAGTATTATAAAAATAATTAAAACAAAATATATCATGAAAAAATTAGTAGGATTATTAGTAATTATGTTTGTAATAACTAGTTCAATAAACGCACAAGGAGGAGGAATGAGAGGTAACCAAATGAAAGGAAACCAATCTAATTATACTCCAGATCAAATAGCTACTTTACAAGTTAAAAGAATGAACTTGCAGTTAGATTTAAATAAATCGCAACAAGATGCTATTTATAAACTACAAAAAAATCAAGCTTTAACTAGACAAGCAATGCAAAAAAGTATGCAAGAACGAAGATTAAATGGAAAAGCTTTAACAACCGATGAAAGATTTCAATTAAAAAGTGCTCGTTTGGATAGAATGCAACAACACAAATTAGCTATGCAAAAAATTCTTACTCCAAGTCAATTTTCTAAATGGGAAACCATGAATAAATCAAAACTTAATCGTGGAAATGCAAATGGATGTATAAACAAACAAGGATTTAAAGGAAATAAACAAGGTAGACAACGTTTAAATAATTAATATATGTAAGTTAAATTTGAATTAATGGCAAAACGCTTCCAATATTGGAAGCGTTTTGTTTTTTATTTTTAAAGAGAATAATTAATCTTTCAAACTTAAAATTTGACCAATACTAATTTCATTTGTTTCTAAATTATTTAACTCCTTTAGTTTTTCAACGGTTAAACCAAATCTTTTAGATATAGAATATAAAGTATCTCCTTTTACAACCTCATAATTTTCTACTTTATCATTTTTTGAGATTTTTCTTTTTTTACCCAAAACTATTTCATCGTATTTATGTAGGTTATATTTTTCAATTAAAGCAATTAATTTAGCTGGATATCTTCTATCCGTTGCGTAACCAGCTTCGCTTAATCCTTTTGCCCATTTTACATAATCGCCTTTTTTAAGTTTAAACAATTTATGATACCTACTTCTGCTAACTAAAAATTTAGAATGGTCTTTAAACGAGTTGTCCGGATTTTTATACACTCTAAAACATTCGTCATTTTTATCATCATCATGAAACACTTTTGCTCCATTCCATCCTTTATGACATTTGATTCCGAAATGATTATTAGATTTTTGTGTAAGCTCACTATTGCCACTTCTCGATTCTAAAATACCTTGTGCTAAAGTAATGCTCGCTGGAATTTTATACGTTCGCATTTCTTCCATTGCAATATCTTTATATTTCTTAATATACGCTTCTGTTGAATATTTAAAAGAAGTTTTTGTTTTAGGTTTTGTAGTTACACTTTCACTTTTTTTAGTAACAATTACAACTTTGTTATTTTTTTTAGTAGAAGAATCCGCTATTTTTTTCTTCGATTTACAACCGATTAGCAAACCAACACTCAACAATCCAATAATTATATAATTATACTTCATTTTAATATTTTATTAGTGGTAACTTTTTCTTTTTAAGAACTAAATTCATTCCATCAATTCCTTGCAAACCACCAGTATGAATAGCTAAAATTTTAGTTCCTTTCTCAAAATAACCTTTTTTAATTAAAGTAACCAATCCAAAAATCATTTTTCCAGTATAAACTGGATCTAATGGTATTTTTGTTTCCTGTTTAAATTTATTGATAAAAGTAATTAATTCTTCAGAAACTTTTGCATAACCTCCAAAATGATAGTTAGTATTTAAACTCCAATTTTTGTTTTTTGTTACCCATTTTTTGATTTCATTTTGAAGAAAATCTCCTTTTAAAGCTGGAAAACCAATTACTTTTTGATGTTTTTTAGTAGCATTTATTATTCCAGAAATAGTTCCTCCTGTTCCAACGGAAGAACAAATAACATGGTATTGATCATCTGCTTCTGTCAAAATTTCTTCACAGCCTTGAATAGCAAATTTATTAGTTCCTCCTTCAGGAACTAAATAAAAATCTCCAAATTTTTCTTTTAAATCCGCTATAAATTCTGGTGTAGTTTTATTTCTGTAAGCCTTTCTGGAAACAAAATGAAACTGCATATTATGCTCCGATGCAAACTTTAACGTCGGATTTTTATTAAGTATAAAATCTAAGTTAGTAGCTAATTCATCTCCTCTAATAACTCCAATGGTTTTAAAATTATGTTCAAAACCAGCTGCTGCTGTTGCTGCAATATGATTAGAATACGCTCCTCCAAAAGTAAGCAAAGTTCCTTTTTTTAATCGTACGGCTTCCTCTAAATTATATTTTAATTTTCGATATTTATTCCCCGAAATAAAAGGATGCAATTCATCTTCTCTTTTTATAAATACAGAAACTTGAGTATTTTCAATTTCTGAGAAATTAACTTTTTGAATTCTGCTATTTTTAGTTTCTAAAAACAAATTTTATAAAAATTTAGTTAGCTTCTAACTTCTCTTCAAGCAAAGTCCATTCTTCCATCAATTTTTCTATAGTGCTTTTTTTAGTTTTATAGTTTTCAAAAAAGTTAGGTTTTGCAGAAGTAATTTCATAATCTTCCGCTAATTCTGCATCCATTTCTGAAATTTCATTTTCTAACTCATCAATTTGAGTTTCAATTTTTGCTAATTTATTTTTTAATTTTTTAAGTTCTTTATCTCCAATTTTTGCAGATTGGACAACTTCTTTTTTTACATTTTCCTTCTTTTTTACAACAACTGTTCTTTTTTCTGCTTCTCTTAAATTTTCAATCTGATGTTGTTCTAAGAAATAATCTATATCTCCTAAATATTCTTTAATCTCTTTGTCTTTAAATCCGTAAACTGTAGTAGCTAAACCTTGTAAAAATTCACGATCATGCGATACTAAAATTAAAGTTCCTTTAAATTTTTTTAGAGCGCTTTTAAGTACATTTTTAGATGCAATATCTAAATGATTTGTTGGCTCATCCATTATTAACACATTAAAAGGAGATAATAATAACTTACATAAAGCCAATCTGTTTCTTTCACCTCCTGATAACATTTTAGCCTTTTTATCCACAGCTTCACCACTAAACAAAAAAGCTCCTAGCATATCTCTTACTTTAACTCGGTTTGCATCTGTAGATGCATCTTCCATAATTTGTAAAACCGTTTTTTCAGGTTCAAGATACTCCGATTGATTTTGAGCAAAATATCCAATCTCTACATTATGTCCTAATTTAAAATGACCTCCATGAGCTATTTCGCCAACAATAATTTTTGCTAAAGTAGATTTTCCTTGTCCATTTTGCCCAACAAAAGCAATTTTACTATTTCTTTCTATTAATAAATTTACATTTTCTAATACATGTTTTTCTCCATAACTTTTAGATAAATTTTCTGCTTCAATAACAATTTTTCCTGGATCTTTGGAAACTTGAAATTGAACATTCATTACCGCATTATCATCTGTATCTACTTCTATACGTTCCACTTTATCTAATTTTTTTATTAAGGATTGCGCCATAGAAGCTTTATTAGCTTTAGCCCTAAATTTATCAATTAATAATTGTGTGGCTTTAATTTCTTTTTCTTGATTTTTTTGTGCTTGTAATTGTTTTTCTTTTATTTCTCCACGCAACAATAAAAATTGAGAATATGGTTTTTTGTAATCGTAAATTTTACCCAACGAAATTTCAATTGTTCTGTTGGTAATATTATCTAAAAACATTTTATCATGAGAAACCAACATAATTGCTCCTGGGTAATTTTTCAAGAAATTTTCTAACCAAATTATAGATTCAATATCTAAATGGTTTGTTGGCTCATCTAACAATAAAATATCATTATTTTGCAATAATAATTTCGCTAATTCAATACGCATTCTCCATCCTCCTGAAAAAGTATTGGTGAGCTTATCAAAATCTTCTCGTTGAAAACCTAATCCAGTTAATATTTTTTCTGTATTTCCTTTATAATTATAACCACCCAATAATTCATATCGGTGAGTTACTTCATTTAAATCTACCATTAAATCATGATAATACTCGCTATCATAATCAGTTCTTTCTACAAGCTCTTGGTTAATTTTATCTAATTTAGCTTCTAGCCTTTTAATTTCTTCAAAAGCCTGATAAGCTTCTTCTAAAATAGTTCTGCCTTCCACAAAATCAATATCCTGACGTAAAAATCCAATTCGTACATCTTTATCAAAAGCCATTGTTCCGCTTGTACTTTCTATATCTTTTGCAATAACTTTTAGTAGTGTTGATTTTCCTGCTCCATTTTTTCCTATTAATCCTATTCTGTCCCCTTTATTTAATTTAAATGTAATCCCTGAAAATAAATCGGAACCGGCAAAAGACACTGTTAAATTATGTACGTTAAGCATTGTAATTTTATAATTAAATGTAAATTTGTTTTTTTATAAAAGTATGCAAACTTACTATAAAAAAATTTGGAGCTCAATTTATTTTAATTAAATACTTATTAAGATTTATCAAAAATGTTAAAAAAAGGATCAAAGCTTTATAGCATTATATTTAACAAATGCCCTCGATGTCACGAAGGAGATTTTTTAGAAGAAAAAAATATACTAAAAATTAATAGAGCATTCAAAGTAAAAGAACATTGTTCTAACTGCGGATTAAAATACATGAGAGAACCTTCTTTTTATTATGGAGCAATGTATGTTAGTTACGGTTTAAGTGTTGGAGTTGCCGTTATTGCATTTATTATCAGTTATTTAGGCTTTAATTTAACTTTAAAACAATCTTTTCTTCCTATTATAGTTGCAATTATTGTAAGTGCTCCTTTTTCAGCAAGATGGTCTAGAATTATTTGGGCAAATATCTTTTTTCATTACGATGCTAATCTGAAAATAAATTCTGATAGCGAGCAATCGTAATTTCTTTATCTAATTCTTTTTCTTGTTCTAAGTGATAAAATAATTGATTTGCTGCCCAAGGAGCAATCATAACTCCACGTGTACCTAACCCGTTTAATATTGCTAAGTTTTTATACTTAGGATGCTTCCCTACTAAAGGTCTTCTATCTTTTACCGTTGGCCTAATTCCTGCACTTTGTTCCACAATTTTATATGGCACATTTATAACTTTAGATAGTTTATTTATCAATTCCTGTTTTCCTTCTTTAGTTGGATTTAGTGTTTTATCTTTCCAATTAAAAGTTGCTCCAACTTTATAAAAATCATTTTTTAAAGGAAGAACAAAAATTGCTGCTTTTATTAAAAAATCTACTTTTAGATTTGGAGCATAAATGGTTAGTAATTCTCCTTTTGCCTCTTGCATTGGCAAGTAATTGAAAAATGGATTTTTAAGCAATCCAAACCCTTCACAAAAAATAATTTTACTGGCTTTTATATTCTTGTATTCAACATTTTTTTCGCGGATTTTTAATAATGAGTGTTCAAAATTTTCATTTTGAATACTATTTTTCTTTTTTAAATTAGACTTATAATCCTCTAAAAGTAATTTTGTGTCAATTCTACCAGTATTTATCAATTTCCCAAAACCAAAATCAGATAAAATTCCTTCATGTTTTTTATTAATTATCTGAGGAATCATGTAATTGGAAAGTAATAATTTATCACTAGCAATTGCCCAATTATTTTGTTCTTCAATCGATTTAAAAACCCTGTAAATATCTACAACATAATGGTACTTATTTTGCAATACCTTTTCTAAATCTTTATAAAAAGGAATAGCTTCTTCCAATTGTTTTTTTGCTTTCCAAACTGGTGTAAATCTTTTTAAAACAACAGGATTATACATGCCGCTAGCAACTAATGAAGCATTTTGAGAATTATCTTCAAAAATTTTAAAGGTTTTATTTTGGTTTTCAAGAATTCTTGAAAATGCCAATCCTGCCAAACCTAAACCAACAATAATATAATCTACTTCCTTTTTATTCATATTTATAAAAAACAAAAACTCCTGCAAATTGCAAGAGTTTTATACTAGTTTTTATACAAGAATTAATAATTCCACATATCTGATTCTTTAGCTCGAATTTCATCTTTTATTTTATTCGATTCTAAAACTTGAAATAAAGCATTACCTTTTACATAGTCTGCCACATCTCTATCTCCGTATATATTTTCTTCTCTATAAATGATTGAATTAAACCTTCTAGCATTTAACAAATGATCGTAAGTAATAGGATAAGCAGAATTTTTTTGATTAAACACTTTCATGTGATGTAAAACTTTACGAGCATCTGGAAACCAAACCCAAAATAATGGTAATTGTTCTGAAACATCCACATCCTCTCTTCCCATAGTTTGCACATCTGGCGCAACTGGTGCTAAAGCTAGCAACCTATACTTAAGTTCTCCTTGTCGTTTATCGAAATACCAAAGACCTTTAATTTTAAAACCTTCAATATCCTGAGATGTTAAATTGACTTTATCAATATATTCATTAATATTGGTGTTTCCTGCATTCAGCTCATCAAAACCAGCATCAGTTGTATCAATTCTATACAATTTACTGGTAATTTCAGCTTTACTCATTTTAGCTGTAAAATAGGAGTCGTCATAAACTTCTGTAATTTTACCACTTTTAATACCTCTTAGCAAGGTGTCAAATAATGATCTTCTATCCGTAGAAACACTTGTTGTATCTACTGGATAATAGTATGGTAAATTTATACGTTCATTTAAATCGATATATTCCCAAACTACTTTAGACCATAGTACATCTCTATCATCAATATAACCATATTCTAATGGTTTATCATTATCAACAGCTAATTGTTCTGCAGTTTTTTTACCAATATCAGAAGGCTTTTTAGCATTTAACAAATTAGATTGTGCAAAGGTTATTTGACCCCATACAAATGCTAAAATAAAAATTCCAATATTTCTTTTTTTCATCACTTAATTATTTATTTATTGAATTTCAACACTTACTGCTGAAGCATTTTTAATTTTATAGGTTGAGTTACCTACTAACGAAGATTTAATATCAAATATTGTAACAACATCTCCTCTTTTTGCTTTTGCAATTGCTTTTTTAGCTTGAGCATCCATTTTATTTCCTCTAACTACAACAGCAGATTGCCCTGGTACTTTTATAGTAAAAGCAGTTGTTCTTAAAGTTAAATCAAAATCAAAATCTAATAAAGCAGCTCCTACTGTTGATTTTGTCAAACTAGTTTTTGGCATTTTTACATAACCATCTTGTTTTCTAATAGTTCCAACTGGAGAAGGAATTCCTTTAATTCTAAAATTTTGAGAGGTACTAACTGTTTGTCCGTTTGGTAATTTACCTGAAACACTAATCTTAACTTCTTTACCTGTTCCTGGTGTCATAATGTATTTACCAATACCTGTTGTACGTTTTAATCCAACACCTGTTGCGGTAACTAAGTTATCTGGAATACCAGGAATAGAAATTGTCATAGGATTAGGCACTCCCCTATATACAACATTCATTTTATCTGCTGATATTACTGCACTATTTGGTTTTGGAATAACTGCATAAGATCCATTAATTGGGATTTCAACAGGTTTCCCATTTTCCATAAAAACAAATTTCCCTTTTACTTCACGTTCTCCAACATTACCAGCTGGAAAATCTAAAACTGCTCCACCACCTTCTATTTTAGTCACTTTTTTACCATTAACAATTACCTCTTCTGGTTTTAAAGAGGAATCATATCTTCCTAACACAATTTTACCTTTGAAGTTTTCTCCTTGAAAAAATGCAGATTTTTCAGGAATTAAAATTGTTTGATAATTTGACATAGACACATCACTTTCTAATTGTCCCCCTAAAAGGTTTCCATAAATTTCAGATTGTGTAGTTTTAATGTCTGATTGTAAAGCAGTAAAATTGGTAACATAAGATATTAAAGGAAAACCTTCGTATCTATTCATTAACCAAGGTTGCATACCGTCTTCTGTTTTTTGTGGAGAAGTATCAAATCGTTTTTTAATATTTGAAGCAAGCGGATTATTTTCACCTATTAATTTAATAATTTCATTTTTATAATTGTTAATATGATCTAAAAATCCTTGTCCTTCTTTAGTAAGCCCATCTCCTTTAAAAAAGTATTCTGTTCCAATATTTGCATTATCCATAGCTTCATAATCTTTTGGATCATCTACTTGGGTTAAAAAATATTCTTTTTTAGTTTCTAAATAATCGTTAAAGCTTTTAGACAATTCATCCACTTTTTTAGCGGTTTCATATAAAGAAGCATATTTTTCTGGTTGTTCTTGTGCTTTAGTAGCTAAATTTTCTAATGTAGCAGTGTTTTTTACGGATGTGGTAACATTATTATCCGTTAGTTTTTCATTCATATAACCAAATGCAGAAAGAACCTCTTTGGACATATTCATTGCCAACATTGCAATAAATATTAAGTACATAAGGTTAATCATTTTCTGCCTTGGTGAAAGTTTACCTGAAGCCATTCTAACTAGTTTTTTGGTTAATAATTTATTTTAATTTTAACTAACTAATTAGCTTTTATTGGTCATTGCAGATAACATTCCTCCATAAACACCATTTAAAGAAGATAAATTGGAAGCCATAGATTCCATTTGTTCTTTTAATTTTTCAGCGTTCTCAACAACTTGTTGATTAATTTCAGCTTGTCTGCCAGTGCTATCTAATTGTACTTTATATAAATTATTTAAAGATTCCATTTGAGCTGCAGCTAAGGATAATTGTTCGCTATATTTATTTGTTGCAGCAATAGAATCAATAGCTGGAGCAATATTTTCAGCTGCCCCTTTAAAGTTCTGAATACTTTGTCCTAAACTTTGCATTAAAGTGGCATCTAGTTTAGCATCTTTAAGCATTTCATCTAACTTTTGAGATAGTAAGCTTTGAGATTCTCTAGCATCTTTTCTATCTTTATCTCTACTTTTTCCCGCGGTTAATTCAGGATATACTAAAGACCAATCTAAATCTTCTTCTACAGAATCAAAAGCCGAGATAAAAAACACGGCTGCTTCCACTCCCATACCAATTGTTAACATAAAGCCTCCACCAGACCAGTGTTGAATTTTGAATAATGCTCCTACAATAACTATAGCTGCACCTATACCGTATGCATAGTTAAATAACTTTTTTGTATTTCTAGTTTGTGCCATAATGTTGATTTTTTGTGTTTATTTAGGGTTGTTAATTTTTTTATTCTTTGTCATTATTTGCTCCTAAGTAGTCTTGGACTGTCCTAAAACCAATATAACTTCTTGCTGAATCTGCATACTCATAATCACGTGTACTTACCTCTAAAAAGTATGCAACATCTTTCCATGAACCTCCTCTAATAACTTTTCTACGATTTTTAGGGTTTTCTACATTTGGATTCATTGTAGAACCTATGTAGTATGAATCATCGTTATAAGCTGTATTAGTCCATTCAGATACATTCCCTGCCATATTATACAATCCGTAACCATTTGGATTGTATGATTTTGCTTCCATCGTATATAAAGCTCCATCTACCGCGTAATCTCCTCTAGCTGGTTTAAAATTTGCTAAAAAGCATCCTCTATCACTAGTAGTATATGGACCTCCCCAAGGATATGTTGAAAATTCAAGGCCTCCACGCGCTGCATATTCCCATTCTGCTTCTGTAGGTAATCTAAAAGCTGGAACAATACTAGGGTGTTTTTTTGAACGTAAAAAATCATTTTTCTTTTTGGTTCTCCAGCTACAAAATGCTTTTGCTTGGCTCCAAGTAATACCTACTACAGGGTAATCATTATATGCTTCATGATAAAAATAATCTTGGTGCATAGGGTCATTATATGAATAGTTAAAGTCTTTAACCCAAACTGTTGTATCAGGATATACATTTACAACTTCTTGTTTTATAAAGTCTTTTCGATCACCTTTATTTTTAGCAGCTGCATCCCTGTCTAACCAAGCATATTTATATTTTAATTTTTTAGTATCTAACATTCTTCTTCCGTCAAAACTATCCTCAATTGGCACGTACATGGAGTCCATAACCTCTGCATAATATTCATCAGGAAATTCACTAGTTTTCCAAATTAAATCGGTATCCCAATTTAAAGCTCTACCTTGTAATGGTGAATTAACATCTCCTAAACTACCATAATTATTCATCATATACTTTTGATAAGGAGTCATATCAGCAGTATCAATATTTTTAAATTGATAATCTTCTAATACTTTATTGTTTTCATCAGACATTAACTCTGATAGTAAAGCAAGTTTTGTTCGAACAATAGAATCTCTAACCCAAAATACAAACTCTTTATACTCAGCATTTGTAATTTCTGTTTCATCCATATAAAAAGGACGGACGGTTACTGTTCTTGTTGGTGAGTTTAATGCCCCTGCAACATCTTCATCTTGTTTACCCATTGTAAATGATCCTCCAGGAATATAAGCCATTCCAACAGGTTTTTTAGAATGCCATTTACTTTTAGAGTGTACGCCTATTAATTCACCTTGGTCATTAGAACCGCAGCTATTTATGATTAATGCTAATAAAATATACAAGGATATTTTCTTCATAATAATTTTCTTATTCCTTTTTGACAAACCTATTACTAATTAATTAAAAAAACAATACTTTATTTATTCTGATACTTTAAAAAAATGTCAAATCTTTAACTATTTAATTTTATTTACACAATTTTTTTCAATGTTTTGAGCCATCTATCAGGTATTTCCTGTTGTGTAGCACTAATATAGTCTTGATATGTACAAGGTATTAACGCATGTCTTTTAAATTTATTATTTTTTGTGATATTAATTTCCATCCACCATCTTCCACTCTTATTACTTTTATAAAAATTAAGCAATTGATCTTCTATTGGTACTATAAATTTTTGATAGTTGTCCATTAGCCCAAAAGGGTAGTCATTTGCTCTATAATTAACGCCTTCAATAAAATACCAAATCATTTGTGAAACTAATTTCGCAGTAATATTTTTAATATCATATTTGGCATTGTATTCATAAATTCCAAAAGAAGAAACTTTATCACTTATACCTGCATATCTTGCTATTGCACAAATCTCAGCTCCTGAAAACCCATTAGGTTCGGCGTTTTGATTTGCAGGTGCATCAGCATTTTTAACTGCTGATAAGTCAATACTAACTACATCTGCATCTCTTAAAATTGGTTCAACAATTTGAATATCATTAGCTACTTCACCTAACCTATACGCTTCAAAATATAAGCTATCTATTAAATCTATTTCATTTTGAGCATTAAAATAAGTTTGATATCCAATATTTGCGTAGTTAAACAAATTATTGGGCTCGGTCATAACTATTTTACTTAAATAAGATTGTGATGTTAATTCATCTTCAATATGACCAAAATCAAATTTGTTATCTACTGCTACCAAATTAACTGTTTGCTCTAAAGCATCATAAGCACGATAATTTGCGTAAGTTATATCTTGACTTCCTCCAATAATTATAGGAATTATATTTTTTTTAATTAAAGCAGTTAACACTTGTCCTAAAGCAAAATAAGTATCATTTATAGAATTCCCTTTAATTATATTGCCTAAATCTACAACTTGTAGTGGCCAATTACCTGGATATAATTTATATAGTTCTCTTCGAATTTCGTCTAAATTTGATCCTGTACCATAATTACTTATAGATGCTCTATCTTCTTCAACACCTATAATGGCAATTTTCTTATTTGATAAATCAGGAAAATTATTTTGTTGCGTATAAACAGCTATGCTTTGCCCAAAAGTTTGGTTTGTTTGCAATTTGGCATGCGCCAATAAAGCTTCGTCAACAGGTTTAAGATATTCGAAATTCATTGCTAGGGGTTAGAATTGTCTTTTTACAAGGGGCAATATACTTAAAAAAAATTATTTTTTGGTGGTTTTTTTCTTTGCTGTCTTCTTTTTCTTAGTGTTTTTTTCTATGATATCTTTAACTTCAGATAAAGTAAGTTTAGTTGCATCTACTGTTTTTGGCAATTCAATTTTAACTTTACCTTTTATAATGTTATATCTTCCCCATCGCGCTTTTTCGACTCTAATACCTTCTTCTTCCCAGTTATGAAGAATTTTTTCAATATCTTTTTGCTTTTTGGTTTCTATTAATTCAACTATATTATCATAGGTTAAATTATCAAAATCGTATTTTTTATTTACATTAATAAATGTACTATTCCACTTTATAAAAGGACCAAATCTACCAACTCCTTTTTGAACAGGTAAATCTTCATATGTTGCAATTGGAGCATCTGCTTTTTGTTTTTCTTTTATTAATTCAATAGCTCTATTAATATCTACATCCATAGGGTTTTCATCTCTTGGTATAGACACAAACATACTGTCAAATTTAATATATGGACCAAACCTACCATTAGCAACTATTACTTCATTTCCTTCAAAGTCGCCAATAGTTTTAGGGAGTTTAAACAAATCCATTGCTTCTTCATAGGTTATATTTTGTAATGTTTGTCCATTTTGCAGACTTGCAAATCTAGGTTTTTCATCATCTGTAGCTTCACCTATTTGAACCATAGCTCCAAATCTACCTAACCTTGCATAAACATTTTTACCACTTGCCTTATCTACTCCTAATAAACGCTCCCCTTTAGCTCTTTCTGCATTTTCAATTACATCTTCAACCATTGGGTGAAATGCTTTGTAAAAATCCTTAATCATTTTACTCCAATCCTCTTTTCCTTCTGCAATATCATCAAATTCAGATTCTACTTTTGCAGTAAACCCATAATTAAGTATATCTGAAAAATTTTCTACTAAAAAGTCGTTTACAATATTTCCTATATCTGTAGGAATTAATTTTCCTTTATCTGAACCAACTTTTTCAGTTAAATTTTTGATTTTAATTACATCATCTTTTAAAACAATTTGAGTATAATTTCTATCCGTTCCTTCAATCATTCCTTTAACAATATAATCTCTTCTTTGAATAGTTGAAATAGTTGGAGCGTAAGTTGATGGTCGACCTATTCCTAATTCTTCTAAGCGTTTTACTAATGCAGCTTCTGAATATCTATAAGGTGCTTTTGTATATCTTTCTGTAGCCGTTATATAATTATTATTTACCGAATCGTTAACAGTTAATTTTGGCAATAATCCATCTTGTTCATCATCTTCTAAATCAGTTCCTTCTAAATATACTTTTAAAAATCCCTCAAATTTTATCATTTCGCCGTTTGCAACAAATAATTTTGAGTTATTTGAATTAGATATTTTTGCAATAGTTCGCTCTAATTTAGCCTCAGCCATTTGTGATGCAATAGTTCTTTTCCAAATAAGTTCGTACAATCTGTTTTGATCAAAATCAACCGAAACAGTATGTTGGCTCATATTTGTTGGTCTAATTGCCTCATGCGCTTCTTGAGCTCCTTTAGATTTATTTTTGAAATTTCTAGGTTTACTGTAAGCTTCTCCATACGATGTGATAATTTCTTCTCTAGCTGCATTTTTAGCGTCATCCGATAAATTTACGCTATCCGTTCTCATATAAGTAATTAAACCTGCTTCATATAATCGCTGTGCTATTAGCATTGTTTTAGCTACTGGAAAATATAATTTCCTAGAAGCTTCCTGTTGCAAAGTCGATGTTGTAAATGGTGCTGCCGGTGATTTTTTAGCTGGTTTTTTTTGTAAATCTTCAACTTTAAAATAAGCGCCTGCACAGGATTCTAAAAACTGTGTAGCATCTTCTTTTGATTCAAAGTTTTTTGGAAGGGTTGCTTTAAATTTTTTATTTTTAGATGTAGAAAACTCAGCAACTACTTTATAAGATGCAGTTGGTCTAAAATTTTGGATTTCGCGTTCTCTTTCTACAATTAAACGAACTGCAACAGATTGAACTCTACCTGCAGATAATCCTCCTTTAATTTTACGCCATAAAACTGGAGATAATTCGTAACCAACCAAACGATCTAAAACTCTACGAGCTTGTTGTGCATTTACCAAGTTATAATCTATTTCTCGTGGATTTTCAACAGCTTTTAATATGGCATTTTTAGTAATTTCATGAAAAACTATACGCTTTGTAGTATCGTTTTTTAATTTTAATTGCTCAAATAAATGCCAGGCAATAGCTTCTCCTTCTCTATCCTCATCCGAAGCTAACCAAACAGTATCTGCTTTTTTTGCTAAATCTTTTAATTTTTTTACTACTGCTTTTTTATCAGATGATACTGAATATTTTGGTTTAAAATCACCTTCCACATCAATACCTATTTCTTTAGAAGGTAAATCTGCAATATGCCCAAAGCTAGATTCTACTTGAAAATCTTTACCTAAAAATTTTTCAATTGTTTTTGCCTTTGCAGGTGACTCTACTATTACTAAATTTTTTGCCATAATTTTATTTTTCAACTCATTTCTGTACAATCCTAAGCTTAATCTTTCTGAGTTTTTGGAATGCAAAAGTATATAGATTTTTTTTAATAGTACAATTTCAGATCAAAATCCATTAAAAATAGACATTTAAAATCTTTGTTAAAATTCTGCCAATATGTCATATTTTTGATTTTTTGGTTATATCTTTGCACACAAATAAAAATATATGGGTAGCGAAAAAGTAATAGACGAGAAAAAACAAGGACAAGCCCTTTTAACTGTGGATAAACCCGAAAATAATAAAAAATTATTTATAGAAAGTTATGGCTGTCAAATGAATTTGAATGATAGCGAAATTGTAGCTTCTATTCTTTCAAAACAAGGATACAACACCACACATTTATTAGAAGAAGCTGATTTAGTATTGGTAAATACGTGCTCTATTCGTGAAAAAGCAGAACAAACCGTTCGTAAACGATTAGAAAAATATAATGCTGTAAAAAAAATAAATCCAGCTATGAAAGTTGGCGTTCTTGGATGTATGGCCGAACGTTTAAAAGCTAAGTTTTTAGAAGAAGAAAAAATTGTAGATTTAGTAGTTGGACCTGATGCATACAGAGATTTACCTAATTTATTACAAGAAGTTAATGAAGGTCGCGATGCGGTAAACGTAATATTATCAAAAGAAGAAACTTATGGAGATGTTTCTCCTGTTCGTTTAAATTCTAATGGAGTTTCTGCATTTGTTTCTATTACTCGTGGTTGTGATAATATGTGTACGTTTTGCGTAGTTCCATTTACACGAGGAAGAGAACGTAGCCGTGATCCAAAAAGTATTTTAGATGAAATTCAACAATTAGTAGATACAAATTATAAAGAAGTTACTTTATTGGGTCAAAATGTTGACAGCTATTTATGGTATGGTGGTGGCTTAAAAAAAGATTTCAAAAATGCATCTGAAATTGCTAAAGCAACTGCAATAAATTTTGCTCAATTATTAGATTTAGCTGCTACAAAATTTCCAAAAACTCGTTTTCGTTTCTCTACATCAAATCCGCAGGATATGAGTTTAGATGTAATTCATATTATGGCAAAACACGATAATATTTGTAAATATATTCATCTTCCTGTACAATCTGGTAGCACAAGTGTTTTAGAAAGAATGAATAGAAAACACACTAGAGAAGAATACATAACCTTAATTAAAAACATAAGAAATATAATACCAGATTGTGCTATTTCGCAAGATATGATTACTGGTTTTTGTGGTGAAACAGAAGAAGAACACCAAGAAACTCTTAGCTTAATGGAATTTGTTAAATATGATTTTGGGTTTATGTTTGCTTATTCCGAACGTCCAGGAACTCCAGCAGGCAAAAATATGGAAGACGATGTCCCAAATGAAGTTAAAAAAAGAAGACTAAATGACATCATTCAATTACAACAAAAACACAGTTTATATAGAACAAAACAGTTTGTTGGAAAAACCGTGGAAGTGTTAATTGAAGGAACTTCTAAAAAATCAGATTCTCATTGGAAAGGAAGAAATTCACAAAATGTAGTGGTAGTTTTTCCAAAAGGGAATGAAAAAGTTGGAGATTTTGTCAATATATATGTTGAAGATTGTACTTCAGCAACGTTAATTGGTAAAAAAATATAAACTATGGAAAACTTACAAAATATTAAACAACGCTTTGAGATTATCGGAAACGATATGCACTTAAATAGAGCCTTAGAAAAAGCGATTAGAGTTGCTCCTACAGATATTTCTGTATTAGTTACTGGAGAAAGTGGCGTTGGTAAAGAAAGTATTCCTAAAATTATTCATCATTTATCTCATAGAAAACATGCAAAATATATTGCAGTAAACTGTGGCGCTATACCTGAAGGAACTATTGATAGTGAACTTTTTGGACATGAAAAAGGTGCTTTTACAGGCGCAACTACAACCCGTAAAGGTTATTTTGAAGTTGCGGATGGCGGAACTATTTTTTTAGATGAAGTTGGAGAATTACCATTAACCACACAAGTTAGATTATTACGCGTTTTAGAAAATGGCGAATTCATAAAGGTTGGTTCATCGAACGTTCAAAAAACTAACGTTCGTATGGTAGCTGCAACAAATATAAACTTACATGAAGCTATTTCTAAAGGAAAATTTAGAGAAGATTTATACTATCGCTTAAGTACAATTGAAATTCATTTACCTCCTTTACGAGAACGAATTGGGGACATTCATTTATTATTTAGAAAATTCGCTTCCGATTTTGCTCAGAAATATAAAATGCCTACCATCAGATTATCGGATGACGCCATAAAAACACTTGAAAATTATGGCTTTCCAGGCAATATCCGTCAATTAAAAAACATAGCGGAACAAGTCTCTATTGTTGAAGAAAATAGAGTTGTAAATTCCGAAAGATTAGCTCAATATTTACCAAGTAAAGGAACTAATTTACCTTCTGTAATTTCTCATGAAAAAAGTTCTAGCGATTTTGCTAGCGAACGAGAAATTATGTATAAAGTTTTGTTTGATATGCGAAACGATATTAACGATTTAAAAAAGTTAACATTAGAGTTAATGCAATCAAATGACACTTCAAAAGTAAAAGAAGAAAACAAACATCTAATTCAAAAAATATATAGCAGAGATTCTAAAAAACATGAGGAAGAAAACAAAGTTGAAGTAGTAAGAATATCGGACAATGATGAAGATTCTCACAATTTTGAATACGCAGAAACTATTGACGAAGATGAAAGCTTATTATTAGAAGATAAAGAAATTGAGTTGATAAAAAAATCGTTAGAACGTAATAACGGAAAACGAAAGTTAGCCGCCAAAGAATTAGGTATTTCTGAAAGAACTTTGTATCGAAAAATAAAACAATATAATTTATAGTTAATTTAATACCTTTGAATTTAATTAATTTGTGTCTGCACAAATCCATTACATGAAAAAATATACTATTTTCTTTATTATTTTAAGCGCATTTACTACACAAAGTTGTGGCATATATTCATTTACAGGAACTAATATTAATCCGGATGTTAAAACGGTACAAATTGACTATTTCCCAAACAATGCAGTTCTTGTTGAACCAAGTTTAAGTCAAGAATTTACAACAAGATTACAAGATTTATTTTTACAACAAACCAATTTAGACTTAGTTAAATCTGGCGGAGATTTACAATTTGAAGGTGAAATTACGGGGTATAAAATAAATCCGATGACAGCTACCGCACAACAAACAGCTGCTCAAAATAGATTAACCATTACTGTAAATGTTCGCTTCTTTAACAATAAAAATGAAGAAGATAATTTTGAACGAACTTTTTCTCATTATTACGATTACCCAGCTGATGCCCAATTAACTGGCGGAGTTTTAGACGATGCTTTTAACGAAATTTTAGAGCGAATTACACAAGATATTTTTAACGCTTCGGTTGCTAAATGGTAATTTAAAATGAATACTGCCGAACTAACATATTTAATAAAACATCCTAACAATTTAACTTCTCAGGATCTTGAAAAATTAGAAAATATTTCAGAAGAATTTCCTTTTTTTCAATCTGCAAGAGCTATTCAATTAAAAGGATTATACAATTCAAAAAGCTACAAATACAATACTGCCCTTAAAAAAACAGCGGCTTATACCATAGATAGAAACGTACTTTTTGAATTTATTACATCAACACCATTTTTAAATGAACCTATTTTAAAAGAAATAGAAGAACAAAACAATTTTTCAGAAAACACTGAAGTCATAACCGATTTAGATACTGAAAGTAAAAGTGATGAAAAATTATTAGAAACTAAAAGTGAAGCAACCGACTTTTTAGAATTAGGAAAACCAATAAAATTTAAGAACTCAGATCCGCACACTTTTAATGAATGGATGAAATTAGGTACCCAGAAACCTATTCAAAGAGAGGATAAAATTTCAGACAAATTAAATATTATTGATCAATTTATTAAAGCAAACCCAAAAATTAAACCCGTTGCAAAACAGCAGTCAAACATAGATATTTCAACAGAAAGCACCGCTGAAGACGAGAATTTAATGACTGAAACTTTAGCAAAAGTTTATTTAGAGCAAAAAAAATATACAAAAGCTATACAAGCTTATCATATATTAAGTTTGAAATATCCAGAAAAAAGTAGTTTCTTTGCAAACCGAATAAAAGCAATTAAAATTTTACAAATAAATAAATCATGACTTTCACATTATTTTTAATCTTAATTATTATTGTAGCATTATTGCTAATACTAATTATTATGGTACAAAATCCTAAAGGAGGAGGATTATCTTCTTCATTTGGTGGTGGTGGAACACAGTCTTTAGGTGGTGTTCAAAATACTACAAACTTTTTAGATAAAAGCACTTGGACATTATCTATCGTGTTACTTGCTTTAATTTTACTTTCTAATTTTGCAGCACCAAAAAAGAGAACTGCAGAACAAGGTTCAGAAATTAAAAATACCATTGAAAATAGAGAAACTCCGGCAACTCCGGTAGATTCAAAAACAAATACAAGTTTACAAGATTCTGTAAAATAATTAAATAAACTTATACCTTTAAAAATGCCAACGTAAATGACACGTTGGCATTTTTATTTTTACACACTTCCTATTAAAAGTACATTTGTCAGGTTTAAGGTATTGGCACACTTTTGGAAAGGTTAATTTACAGAATTAATAAATTTTAAACTAATTACAAATGAGTAAAATTAATATTAAACCATTAGCAGATAGAGTTTTAATTAAACCTTTAGAAGCTGAAACAACAACCGCATCAGGACTTATAATTCCTGATTCAGCAAAAGAAAAACAACAAAAAGGAACTGTAATTGCAGTAGGTCCTGGTACTAAAGATGAGCCTATAACTGTTAAAGTTGGCGATACTGTTTTGTTTGGTAAATATGCTGGAACCGAACTTGTTTTAGAAGATACTGAATATTTAATTATGAGAGAAGCTGATATTTTAGCAATAGTTTAATTAATTTAAAAAAATAATAAAATGGCAAAAAATATAATTTTCGATATAGAAGCACGTGATGGTTTAAAACGTGGGGTTGACGCTTTAGCAAACGCAGTTAAAGTAACTTTAGGCCCAAAAGGTAGAAATGTTGTAATTGGAAAAGCATTTGGTGGACCAGCTATAACAAAAGATGGAGTAACTGTAGCTAAAGAAATTGAATTAGAAGATGCTCTTGAAAATATGGGAGCTCAAATGGTAAAAGAAGTAGCGTCTAGAACTAACGATTTAGCTGGTGACGGAACAACAACCGCAACAGTTTTAGCACAAGCAATTGTTAAAGAAGGACTAAAAAACGTTGCTGCAGGTGCAAATCCATTAGATTTAAAACGAGGAATCGACAAAGCTGTTGAAGCTATCGTTAAAAATTTACAAGAACAATCTCAAGAAGTAGGAAACAAATCTGATAAAATTAAACAAGTAGCTTCTATTTCCGCTAATAATGATGAAACTGTAGGAGACTTAATAGCACAAGCATTCCAAAAGGTTGGAAAAGAAGGAGTTATAACCGTTGAAGAAGCTAAAGGAACTTCAACTTATGTAGATATAGTTGAAGGTATGCAATTTGATAGAGGTTATTTATCTCCTTACTTTGTTACCAATGCTGATAAAATGCTAACCGATTTAGAAAATCCTTATATTTTATTATTCGAAAAGAAAATAACAAATCTTAAAGATTTATTACCAATATTAGAACCAGTTGCACAAAGTGGTAAACCTTTATTAATTATAGCTGAAGATGTTGAAGGAGAAGCATTAGCTACTTTAGTGATGAACAAATTAAGAGGAGCTCTTAAAATTGCAGCTGTTAAAGCTCCTGGATTTGGAGATAGAAGAAAAGCAATGTTAGAAGATGTTGCTATTTTAACTGGTGGTACTGTAATTTCTGAAGAAAGAGGTTTATCCTTAGAAAAAGCAACACTTGAAATGTTAGGCACAGCAGAAAGAGTTACTATTGATAAAGACAATACTACTATTGTTAACGGAGCAGGAAATCATGAAAACATTAAAGCTAGAGTAGCTCAAATTAAAGCTCAAATAGAAACAACTACTAGTGATTACGACAAAGAAAAATTACAAGAACGTCTTGCTAAATTAGCTGGTGGAGTTGCTGTTTTATATGTTGGAGCACCTAGTGAAGTTGAAATGAAAGAGAAAAAAGACAGAGTTGATGATGCTTTACACGCAACGCGCGCAGCGGTAGAAGAAGGTATTGTTTCTGGTGGTGGAGTTGCATTAGTTAGAACAATTGATGTATTAAAAACATTAACTACAGATAATTTAGACGAATTAACAGGTGTTAAAATTTTAGCAAGAGCTATTGAAGAACCTTTACGTCAAATTGTTGAAAATGCTGGAGGAGAAGGATCTGTAGTAGTTGCTAAAGTAATGGAAGGCAAAGGAGATTTTGGGTACAATGCAAAAACTGATGAGTATACAAAAATGTTAAAAGCAGGAATTATTGATCCTACCAAAGTAACTAGAATTGCGTTAGAAAATGCAGCTTCAGTTTCAGGTATGATTTTAACTACTGCTTGCACATTAGTAGATATTAAAGAAGATACTCCTGCTGGTGCTGGAATGCCTCCAATGGGTGGTGGAATGCCAGGAATGATGTAAAAAATACACTTCACTAAAACACACACATAATATTTAAAAATCCGATGGTTAACCATCGGATTTTCTTGTTAAAAAAAACATTAATAAACTATAAATCAGCATCTTTTACTCTAAAAATTTGACACATTAAAAATTTGATTATATCTTTAACCAATCAATAATTTATCTTTCCCCTCATGTTTTCCCCAATTACTATTTTCATTTTTAAATGAAAATTTATTATTGTTAATTACTTAAAAGAAAAATATGAGATTAACTAAGCTATCGGCGTTATTCCCCTTTATTGTTGGGCTAGTTTTTCTAGGAATTAAAATTAATAGTACCACTATTTATAAAAATCATTTAAAACATACATCATTCCTCTTTAATAATTGTAAAACTACCATTTCTGGTAAAATTTTAGATTTAGAAACAAAAACTCCTATTACCGATGCATCTATCACATTAATTTTAAATGGGCAAAAAATTAAAATGGTTAGTGTAAGTGAAAATGGAGAATATTCATTTAAAATTAATTGCGATAAAAGATATAAAATCAGAGTAAAAGCAGCTTCCTATTTTAATTTGGAATTTGATTTTATAGCAGAAAAAGATAAAGCTACTCCTATTTTTAAAAATTTTTTATTAGAAAAAGCATGCTATCAAACTATTACAGGAACTATTTCTAATTCATTTTCAAAAAAAATAATCAATAATGCAACTGTAACACTTTATTTAAAAGGAGAAAAAATCGAAACTACTAAATCAAATGAAGTAGGTGTTTATAATTTCAAAGTAAAATGCAACTCTAATTATTCTATTGTTGTAAATAAATTAAATTTTATAGACAATACATTTAAATTTTCTACTTCAAATTTATTAAATAAAATCATAAAACATCCATTCAACCTAGAACCAGAATGTATGCAAATAATTTCAGGAGTAATAAAAAATAAATTAACTCTTGAGCCTGTAAGTGCTACTTTAAAACTATACCTAAACAATATAGAGATTGGAAGTCTAAACGTTAAAAATGATGGTAAATACCTAGTAAAATTTCAATGTACCACAAATTATAAAATAATAGCAAGCAAACCAGACCATAAAGAAGATAGTTACAATTTTTTAACAGATTATATTGAAAATAAACAACCTGATTATTTTCATTTAAAAAAGGATTTATTTTTAGAACCAAATCAATGTTTTCAAGTAGTATTAGGAAAAGTACTAGATAAACAAACCAAAAAAATTATACCAAATGCTTTAGTTTCTTTATATTATCAAAATCAAAAAATTAAAACCTTTCAAACCAATTTTGATGGATCTTATTTTTTTAATGTAAAATGCGATGTTGTTTACAATTTGGCAGCTTCAAAAGCAGGCATGAAAACCACAACTGTAAATCATATTACCTCTGAAAAAAAAGGAGATGATAAAACGCTAAATATTTATTTGGAAAATGAAAAATGCGATCAGATTGTAAATGGATTTATTTTAGATAAAAACACACAATTACCTATACCAAACACAAAAGTTACTTTATTAGAAAACAACCTTTTTGTAAATTCAGTAGTTACTAATCAAAAAGGAGCCTTTACATTCAATACCATATGTGACACTAATTATAAAATTACAGCTAACAATTCTGAATACAGCTCAAATAGTATTTCTTTTTCTACTGATAAAAATTTAAACGGAATTAAAAATGTGCAAATAGAGTTGTTAAAAAAGAAATCAAATTGTGTTCAATATTTGAAAGGGATAGTAAACGAAAACATTACAAACAACGCTATACCAGAAGCAAAAATAACACTATTAAATAGGGATAAAGTAATAAAAAGTACTTTCTCAGATTCAAATGGAACCTTTTTTTTTGAAATGAGTTGTGATAAAAATTATACTTTAAGCGCTACCAAATCTAACTACACATCTGCAAAAGAAACGATTAGTACTTTTAATAAAATTGGACGACCTCATAATGTGAACTTAATTTTAGAACCAATAATAAAAACTAAAGAAAAAAATGGAGTTAAATATATAGAAACTAAACCTATAGACTTTGAATTAGATGAATATGAGCTAACCAATGACGCAAAAATAGAACTCAATAAAATTATATTTAACTTAAATCAAAACCCAAATTTTAAACTGGAAATTAATTATTATACGGATAGTCGCGGACCAGATAATTACAATATGGAATTAACCCAAAAAAGAGCAGATGCTTCAAAAAATTATTTAATATCTAAAGGTATTAATCCAGCTAGAATAAAAGCTACAGGTTTTGGAGAAACGCATCTTTTAAACCGTTGTAAAAATAATGTTAAATGTACTGATGCCGAACACGCAATAAACAGAAGAACTGAATTTATTATCTTACCTAATTAGAATAAAAAAGACGCTTAATTAAGCGTCTTTTTTTATATTTATGATGTTGAAAATTAGGCTTTTCCTTTACAACTACCTTTACAATTTTTCGTATTACATTTTGCACATTCCTTAGCTCTTATATTTGCTTGATTTTGACACTTGCATGTACTTTTATCTGTATTGCATTTTGCACAAGTTTTTTTATTCGCTGCCATCTCCGATTTACAATTCATTTTACCTTTACAAGCCATATCAGATTTACAGTTCATTTTACCTTTGCAAGTCATAGCATCGGATTTGCAAGCCATTTTACCTTTGCAATTTTTGCAATTCATAACACTACTAACTCCAGTAGAATCCGCTGAGGTTTTATTATCTAAATCATCCGATTTAAAACTCCTAAGTTTCATGTTACAAACCGGACAATTCCCTTCTTTATCGTAAGTTTTTCCATGTTCACAATCCATTGGACATTGATATACAACATTTGCCATTTCGTCATGGTTGTCCATTTCTTGTTTTTCTATTTTAACTTCTTCCTTTCCGCTTTCTTTTTTTGCAGCCTTATTGCAAGAAATTGTAATTACAGCTACAGAAAAAATAGCTACTAAAGCAATTGTGATTTTTTTCATTTTTTTAATTTTATAATTTATTTTGATTTTTTGGGAAAATACAAAAAAAACTAATAATACCATTAGTTTTTAAAATTTTCATCATTTTTTAACTTTTGAAGGTAAAAAGCTGGAATTAAAAGTAATACTAATATTGGTTGAATTAAAAACCTTCTAACATAAAAAAGTAATAAGTAATTATTTCCTCCATTAAATTTTAAAATTGTTATTAAACACAAACCGAAAAATATAAAAGCAAGTGTATATATTTTAAACGAAAACCAAACCAATTTTACATTTTTAAACAAAACATAAATTATAGCAATTGAAACAGCACCGTTTAAAACATATCTAACTAAAATATTAGCTAATAGCAATCCTAAATTTATGGAAGGAACTGGTTCATGTAAATAATCGGTTTTAAAATAACTTGCTAAAGGATCATATAAATACGGAGCAATAATTTCTCTTATAGCTATTAATAAGCACACTAAAATAACTAAACTCAAAAATTTTAATCCGTTTTTCATTTTTTTAAAGAAGCAATTTTTTTAACCCAAATAAACCATAGCAAAAATGTAAGTCCATAAATTAAAAGTGGGAAAACAACTTCATGCAGTGTTCTCTCATAAACAGGATATTCATAAATTGCAATTGAAATTACAGCTATTCTAACAATATTAAAATAGTAAATTAACAAACTTCCGCCTATTATAAATAAAATAGTGCTTTTAAAACTTCCTTTAAACGCAATTATAAAGGAAATGTATAAAATAATAATACTTATAGCATTACAACCTTCAATAATTCTGGCAACTGGTTTATTATTTACTATAACATTTATTGAAACTTCTTTGGTATGTTGCTGCATTAAAACATTATAACCTACAAGATTCAGCAATTTTTGAGTTTCATTAGCTACATTTTGAGTTATTGGAGCACAAGCAAAAAAAGGCTCTTTTATTTGATTTTTTTGTAAATACCATGCATACAAAACAAAAAGTAAAGCGTAAGTACCAAAAAATTTTATCAAAAAATAAATTACCGATTTATTACTTTGCACTTAAAAGAATTTTATTTTTGCATAAAACTACAAAATCCTATGAACTTTTCTGAATTAAAAAAATCAATTACTACTATAACAGAAAGTAAATCGAAAACCTCCAATAAATTACAATCTATTTGTGATTTGTTAAAAGCCGAAGTTGATTATTATAATTGGGCTGGATTCTATTTTAAAAACGGAGATAAAAACGAATTAAAACTTGCTGAATTTGCTGGAAAACCAACAGAACATGTTATTATTCCTTTTGGAAAAGGAATTTGTGGACAAGTAGCAGTTAGCAATCAAAACTTTGTAGTTCAAGATGTTACTGAACAAAATAATTACATTTCTTGTGGCTTTCAAGTTAAAAGTGAAATTGTAGTTCCTATTTTTGTGAATGGAAAAAATATTGGACAAATTGATATTGATTCGCATAGCACAAATCCTTTTTCTGATAAAGATGAAGACTTTTTAGAATTTGTTTGCAAAAAAGTTGCAACGCTTTTTGATAATTAGAATAAAACATCAAAAAATATAAAAATTTTAACTCTAAAACAATTTTTAAATTAATTAAGCAGTTTATCTTTGCACGTATTTTCATTAACCCTTAATTACCCAATGTTAAATAAAAAACCAATAAAATACGTCCGTAAAAAAATCGCTTCACTTAATACAAACTTGAAAAAGAATAAATCCAAAAATAAATTGGAAAATTATAGTGAAATGGTGGATAATTTTAATAAAAAAATTAAAGAAAATTAACTTCTTTTAGATATTGCTTAAGCTGCTGATTATTATTAGCTTTGCGCAAACAAACAACACACTAATGAATACAACTAAAAAAGCCAAAACTGCCTTAATATCAGTATTTAACAAAAATGGATTAGAACCAATTGTTAAAAAACTTCAAGATTTAAACGTTGAAATTTACTCAACTGGAGGAACTGAAAATTTTATTAAAAATTTAGGAATTAATGTTATTCCTGTAGAAAATTTAACCTCTTACCCTTCCATATTAGGAGGAAGAGTTAAAACATTACATCCTAAAGTTTTTGGAGGAATTTTAGCCAGACGAGAAAATGCAGAAGACTTATCACAACTTACAACCTATGAAATTCCTGAAATAGATATAGTAATTGTAGATTTATATCCATTTGAAAAAACTGTTGCAAGTGGAGCTTCAGAACAAGATATTATTGAAAAAATTGATATCGGCGGAATATCCTTAATACGTGCAGCAGCTAAAAACTTTAAAGATGTTTGTTGCGTTTCTTCTATTAATCAATATGAAGATTTCTTAAAAATTATCTCCGAAAACAATGGTGAAATTACTTTAGAACAACGCAAAAATTTTGCAGCAAAAGCATTTGCAATTTCCAGCAATTATGATACTGCAATTTTTCATTATTTAAACAAAAACGAAACTGCTTTTAGAGCTTCTTTTGATGCTGTTTCTACACTTCGATATGGTGAAAATCCACATCAAAAAGGATTATTTTATGGAAATTTAGAGGATTTATTTGAAAAACTTCATGGTAAAGAACTATCCTACAATAATTTATTAGATGTTGATGCTGCAGTTAATTTAATGAATGAATTTAAAAATGATGCTCCAACATTTGCCATTTTAAAACATAATAACGCTTGTGGTTTAGCCCAAAGAAATAATTTAAAACAAGCCTATATAGATGCTTTGGCTGGCGATCCAACTTCAGCATTTGGAGGTGTTTTAATTTCCAATAAAGAAATTGATGTAGCTACTGCAACCGAAATTCATAAGCTGTTTTGCGAAGTTGTAATTGCGCCAAAATTTGAAAAAGAAGCCTTAGAAATATTAAAAGGCAAAAAAAATAGAATTATTTTAATTCAAAAAGATGTTGAATTACCAACGGTTCAATACAGAACAGCTTTAAACGGACTTCTTTTTCAAGATAAAGACAACAAAACAGATAACCAAAGCGTTGTTACAAAAGCAACAATTAAAGATCCTTCTGAAAAAGAATTAGAAGATTTATTTTTTGCCTCTAAAATTTGTAAACATACCAAATCTAATACCATAGTGCTAGCTAAAAACAAACAACTTTTTGCAAGTGGAACAGGACAAACAAGTCGTGTTGACGCTTTAAATCAAGCGATAGAAAAAGCAAATCATTTTGGATTTGACTTAAAAGGTGCAGTAATGGCTAGTGATGCATTTTTTCCTTTTCCTGACTGTGTAGAAATTGCTCATAAAGTTGGTGTAGATGCTGTTATTCAACCTGGAGGCTCAATTAAAGACCAATTATCTATTGATTATTGTGATAAAAATAAAATGTCTATGATATTTACAGGAACGCGTCATTTTAAACACTAATTTTAGTAACTTTGAAATATTTCAAAAAATAATTTAATAAAAAGTATATTATATGGGTTTTTTCGACTTCATGACTGAAGATATAGCGATTGATTTAGGTACTGCCAATACGCTTATAATTCATGATGGTAAAGTAATTATTGATGCTCCATCTATTGTGGCTCGTGATAGAAATACCGGGAAAATTATTGCTACTGGTAAAAAGGCAAGTTTAATGCAAGGAAAAACTCATGAAAATATAAAAACCATTAGGCCTTTAAAAGATGGTGTAATTGCAGATTTTGAAGCTTCTGAGCAAATGATAAAGGAATTTATTAAAAATATTCCTACTATTAAAAAACGATTTTTTTCTCCTTCATTACGTATGGTAATTTGTATTCCTTCTGGTATTACTGAAGTAGAAAAACGTGCTGTAATTGATTCTGCTGAACATATGAATGCCAAAGAAATTTATTTAATTCATGAACCAATGGCAGCGGCTATTGGTATTGGTATAGATATTATGCAGCCTAAAGGAAATATGATTATTGATATAGGAGGTGGAACTACTGAAATTGCTGTAATTGCTTTGGGAGGAATTGTTTGTGATAAATCAGTGAAGGTTGCAGGAGATGTATTTACATCTGATATTGCTTACTATATGCGTACGCAACATAATTTATATGTTGGAGAAAGAACTTCTGAAAAAATTAAAATTCAAATTGGTGCCGCAACGGAAGATTTAGACAGTCCTCCAGAAGATATGTTAGTACAAGGTAGAGATTTGTTAAGTGGTAAACCTAAACAAGTTCAAGTTTCTTTTAGAGAAATTTCAAAAGCTTTAGATAAATCAATTTTACGAATTGAAGATGCTGTTATGGAAACGCTATCTAAAACACCTCCAGAATTAGCGGCAGATATTTATAATACAGGAATTTATTTAGCAGGTGGAGGATCTATGCTTAGAGGTTTAGACAAACGTTTATCTAGAAAAACGGACTTACCTGTTTATGTAGCCGAAGACCCGTTAAGAGCTGTTGTTCGAGGAACAGGTATTGCATTGAAAGATCTTACAAGATTCAAAAATGTTTTAATGAAATAATAAATTTTCATATCGTATAATATGCAGCAATTATTTTATTTTATTCAAAAATTTAGATACTTTCTGCTATTTTTAGTTTTAGAAATTATTGCATTAACCCTTACCATTAAAAATCATTCTTATCAGCAAAGTAAATTTATAAACTCTGCAAACTTTATAAGTGGTGGAATTTATAATCAGGTAAGTTCTATTTCCGATTTCTTAAATCTGAAATCAGAAAACAAACGATTATCTGAAGAAAATATTCGTTTAAAAAACTGGATTGAAGAAAACAAGCAAATAGATATAAATAAAATTAGCACCCATATTGATACTAGCAAGTACCATCAAAAATACCAATATATTTCTGCTAAAATAATTAACAACAACTATTCAAAAAGAAATAATTTTTTAACCTTAAACAAAGGAGCTAAACAAAATTTAAAAATAGATTTAGGCGTTATAAATAACAAAGGAGTTATTGGTGTAATTAAAAACATTTCTAAAAATTATGCTACAGTCTTATCCATTTTAAATAGTAATTCTAGAATTAATGTACGACTTAAAAAGAGTTTTCATTATGGAACTTTAGTCTGGAATGGAAAAGATTACAATGTTGCTCAAATTACAGATATTCCAAGGCAAGCAATTATTAAAGTAGGTGATACCATTATTACTGGAGGAAAATCAGCAATATTCCCAGAAGGTATAAATATTGGAGTTATTAAAGATTTTAAATTTGAAAAAAACCAATACAAAGAAATTAATATTTCTCTTTTTAATGATATGAGCGCATTAAGTTATGTTCAAGTAATTATCAATTATCAAAAAAACGAGCAAAAAGCATTAGAACAAAACAATCTTTATGAGTAAATTGATTTTTAGAAATATTGTTCGATTTATTTTACTTGTTTTATTTCAAGTACTTGTATTTAATCATATCAACTTGTTTGGGTATATAAAT
This sequence comes from Lutibacter sp., assembly GCF_033723435.1. GTDB lineage: Bacteria > Bacteroidota > Bacteroidia > Flavobacteriales > Flavobacteriaceae > Lutibacter. The sequence goes on from NZ_JAWVXC010000010.1 coordinate 35,151, forward strand.
CCATTCATTTATATAAGCTGGGTATTTTTATTTCCTGTAAGAAAAAGCAAAAGTTTACTTTTACTTACCAGCTTTTTTCTAGGAATTTTAATTGATACTTTTTCAGATACCGGAGGTATTCATACTGCTGCAATTTTAACTACTGCATATTTTAGACTTCCTATTTTAGAAATGGTAATGCGAAAAAAAGATTTTGATTATGTGCTATTCAATATTCGAAATCTTGCATTAAACAAGTTATTCTTATTTATTTCTATTTTAACTTTTCTAGATACTTTTGTAGTTTTTTTATTAGATTATTTTAATTTTTCGGATATAGGTTCCATTATTTCTAACACTATTTTAACAAGTATCTTTACCATATTAATTAGTTTTTTTGGAATTTTATTGTTTACTAAAAAACACAAATGAAACGAAAAGGGCTTTTATATTTCTCCATTATTTTAGTTGGATTTGTATTTTTAACTAGGCTATTCTACTTACAAGTTTTAGATAATGTCTACCACAATCCAATAAAAAATAATTCTGCAGTAAAAGTAAAATATAGTTATCCTGAACGCGGTTATATTTATGATAGAAATGGCGTATTGTTAGTAGCCAATCAATTATCGTATGACATAATGGTAATACCAAGAGAAGTTAAACCATTAGATACCATTGAGTTTTGCAACTTACTAAAAATCACTAAAGAAGATTTTATAAAAAAATTGAATCGTGCTAAACATTATTCTACTAGAATCCCTTCTACTTTTTTAGCGGAAGTATCTAAAAATGATTATGCTTATTTACAGGAAAAAATGTACAAATTCCGTGGTTTTTATATTCAAAAAAGATCATTAAGAAAATACCCAATAAATTCCGCTCCAAATGTGTTAGGCTATATTAGCGAAGTAAACGAAAATATTATTAAACAAAAACCTTATTATCAGCTTGGTGAATTAATTGGCGCTGCAGGTGTTGAAAAAACATATGAAAATGTATTAAGAGGAACCAAAGGAGTTCAATTTATACAACGCAATAGATTTAATAAAGAAATTGGACCATATAAAGATGGTATTTATGATACTTTACCTGTTCCAGGAAAAGATATTAATATTACTATTGATACTAAACTTCAACAATATGGTGAAGCTTTAATGAAAAATAAAAGAGGTGGAATTGTAGCTATAGAACCTTCAACTGGTGAAATTTTAGCTTTAGTTTCTTCCCCAACCTATGATCCTAACTTAATGGTTGGCAGAAATAGATCTAAAAATTTCACCAAATTATATTTAGATAGCATAAATAAACCTTTAATAGACAGAGGTTTACAAGCGCAATATCCACCAGGATCACCTTTTAAAATTATGACTGCATTAGCAGGTTTACAAGAAGGCGTTATAACTCCTTCCTCAACTGTTCATTGTTTTGGTGGTTACCGTTATGGAAATAGAAAAAACGCATTTATGAGCTGCCACTGTGAAACAAATGGCGCTCCTGTAAGATTAGATAACGCCATTTACAGATCGTGTAACACCTATTTTGCTACAACTTATAGGAAAATAATAGAAAAATACCCAACAGCAAAAGAAGGAATGGATGCTTGGAATAAAGCTGTTACAAGTTTTGGTTTAGGAAAATTTTTAAATAACGATTTAGCTGTAGGAAAAAAAGGTCTTATTCCAGATGGTGACTATTATGACAGATGGTATCCAAATGTAAACTGGACTGCAACTTACAATATCTCTAATGCAATTGGTCAAGGTGAAATTTTAACTACTCCAATTCAGCTTGCAAATATGACTGCCGCAATCGCTAATAGAGGTTTTTATTACACACCACATATTATAAAAAAAATACAAGATTCTTCAATTCCTGAAAAATTTAAAGAAATTCATAAAACAACTATTGATAAAAAATATTTTGAGCCTGTTATTAATGGATTATTTGATGTATTTGAAAAAAAACATGGTACCGCACATTCCTCTAAAGTAAACGGAATTGAAATTTGTGGTAAAACAGGAACTTCTCAAAATACTCACGGTCAAGATCATTCTATTTTTATAGCCTTCGCTCCTAAAGATAATCCTAAAATTGCAATTGCTGTTTTTGTAGAAAATGGTTATTGGGGATCACGTTGGGCTGGACCAATTGCTACTTTAATGATAGAAAAATACTTGAAAGGAGAAACAAACCGCCCATATTTAGAAAATAGAATGTTAACTGGTAGTTTGCAAGACGAATATGATAAGCAACTAATTGAAGAAGAAAATGAGAAGTAGAACTAACAATATCTTTTATGGAATTGATTGGGTGTTAGTCCTTATTTATTTAGCTCTCATTTTTTTAGGATGGTTAAATATTTACGCAGCTTCTATTTCTGAAAATCAAACTAATATAATTAATTTTTCTACGGAGTATGGCAAGCAATTAATTTGGATAGGATTAAGTTTTCCTTTAATTATTTTAATATTAATTTTTGACGCAAAATTTTACACAAAATATGCCTCGTTAATTTACTTAGGAAGTTTATTATCACTTGTTGGCCTATTTGTATTAGGGAAAAATATAAACGGAGCTATTTCATGGTATAGTATTGGGGGAATTAGTATTCAACCCTCTGAATTTGCGAAAGCTGCTACTGCTCTAGCTATTGCAAAACTGGTAAGCGACAAGCAATTCAATTTAAAAAAACTGAATACACAGTTTCAATCTTTTTTAATTTTATTTTTACCTGCAATTCTTATAACACTTCAACCTGATCCTGGCTCTGCTCTTGTATATTCAGCTTTTATCTTTGTTTTATATAGAGAAGGCCTACCTTTTTACTATGTTTTATTAGGAGTTGTTGCAGCTGCACTTTTTGTAATTACACTTTATTTTGGTTACAAATTAACTCTATTAACCTCTGCTATACTTTTTGCAATTATCCTATTATACTTTATTTTTTATAGAATTAAAGCTTTTAAAAGAGGATGGCTTCGTTTAGTGGGTATATATTTAATTGCTGTTTTCTATATTTTTAGTGTCGATTTTGTTTTTAATCATGTTTTTGAACAACGCCACAGAGATAGGTTTAATATTCTTTTAGGAAAAACAACCGATATAAAAAGTATTGGGTACAATACTAATCAATCTGTAACTACAATTGCTTCAGGCGGCTTTTTTGGAAAAGGATTTTTACAAGGTGAACGTACTCAAGGAAATTTTGTGCCTGAACAACAAACTGATTATATTTTTAGCACAGTTGGTGAAGAGTGGGGCTTTGTAGGAAGTGCCGCAATAATACTTTTATTTATCGCATTTTGCTTACGTATTATTCATGTTGCTGAACGTCAAAAAGCAAAATTTAGCAGAATTTATGGCTACAGTATTGCCTCCATATTTTTTGTCCATTTCACTATAAATATAGGAATGGTAACTGGTTTACTACCAACTATAGGAATTCCATTGCCTTTTTTTAGCTACGGAGGTTCCGCACTTTGGGGTTTTACTGTGTTACTGTTTATTTTTATACGATTAGATGCTAACCGTACCAATGAATGGTAATTTATTACACAAAAAAAGCATCCCTAATTTAGGATGCTAATTAATTTTTTAAAAGAAAAAATTCTTATAAAGCTGCTACAAATTTAGCTAATTTTGATTTAACATTACTCGCTTTATTTTTGTGAATAATATTATTTTTAGCTAATTTATCAAGCATTGCAACTACTTTTGGATATAATTCCTCAGCTTCTTTCTTTTCAGTTAAAGAACGTAAATTTCTAACAGCATTACGTGTAGTTTTATGCTGATATTTATTTCTAAGTTGCTTAACTTTATTACTTCTAATTCTCTTTAATGCTGACTTGTGATTTGCCATTTTAAATTTTTTATAAATTTTGTAGTCCGTAGGGGAATCGAACCCCTGTTACCAGGATGAAAACCTGGCGTCCTAACCCCTAGACGAACGGACCATTGTTAAACTATCACTTTTTATTTCGTTATAGCGGATGCAAAAATACAACTATTTTTTATTCTGCAAAACTTTTTAAAATAAAATTAATAAGCTTTTGCAAATAAAACTCTTTGAGACGATTTTGCCCCTGTTAATACACATTTTCCTTCTTCAATTTTATTTCCTAAAGGAATACATCTAATAGTTGCTTTAGTTAATTCCTTTATCTTTTCCTCTGTTTCAGCTGTTCCATCCCAATGTGCTGATACAAAGCCTCCTTTAGTATTTAAAACTTCTTTTAATTCTTCAAAAGTTTCAACCTCCGTAATATGATTTTTTCTATATTCTAAAGCTTTATCAAATAAATTTTGTTGAATTTCTTCTAAAGTATCCACAATATAATTTTCAATATTTTTTTGTGAAATAGTGCTTTTTTCTAAAGTATCTCTTCTGGCAACTTCAATAGTTCCATTTTCTAAATCACGTGGACCCATTGCCAAACGTAAAGGAACACCTTTTAATTCGTACTCTGCAAATTTCCATCCTGGTTTAAAAGATGTTCTGTCATCAAATTTTACAGAAACTCCCAGTTTTCTCAACTTCACAACCATTTCATTTATTCTTACTGAAATAGCATCTAACTGTTCTTCTGTTCTATGAATTGGAATAATTACTACTTGAATTGGCGCTAAATTTGGTGGTAATACCAAACCTAAATCATCCGAATGCGTCATAACCAAGGCTCCCATTAATCTAGTAGAAACACCCCAAGACGTTGCCCAGACATATTCTTGTTTTCCTTCTTTTGAGGTAAATTTAACATCAAATGCTTTAGCGAAATTTTGCCCTAAAAAATGTGAAGTTCCTGCTTGTAGTGCTTTTCCATCTTGCATTAAACCTTCAATGCAATATGTTTCTACAGCTCCAGCAAAACGTTCACTTTCGGTTTTTAATCCTTTAATTACCGGCATTGCCATATAATTTTCAGCAAAATTTGCATATATATCTAAAATTAATTCCGCTTCTTTTACTGCTTCATTTTTAGTTGCATGTGCCGTATGCCCTTCTTGCCATAAAAACTCAGCAGTTCTCAAAAACAACCTTGTTCTCATCTCCCAACGAACCACATTTGCCCATTGATTAATTAATAAAGGTAAATCCCTATAAGATTCTATCCACTTTTTATAAGTATCCCAAATTATAGTTTCGGAAGTTGGACGAACAATTAATTCTTCTTCCAATTTTGCTTCTGGATCTACAATTACTCCACTTCCATCTTCAGCATTTTTTAAACGATAATGTGTTACTACAGCACATTCCTTTGCAAAACCTTCCACATGATCTGCTTCTCTACTTAAGTATGATTTTGGTATAAATAATGGAAAATATGCATTTTCATGACCTGTTTCCTTAAATTTCTTATCTAACTCGGCTTGCATTTTTTCCCAAATGGCATATCCGTATGGTTTAATTACCATACATCCTCTTACCCCTGAATTTTCCGCTAAACCTGCCTTTACGACAAGCTCATTATACCATTTAGAATAATCAGTTTCTCTAGTTGTTAATTTCTTACTCATAATTAAAAGTTTGGCATAAATATTGCAACTTTTTATAAAAAAGTACTAATTTCGACAAAACTAATTCTTTTTTGATTGTTCAACAATAAAAAACTAAACAGATTATGGAAGTTTTAAAATATTTTAACAAAAAAGCCGCTCAAATAAGCTTACTTGCTATTTTTACGTTGAGTGTAGTTTCTTGTGGCACCTACCAAAGTGCCTACAATATGGATGATGATGGTATTTATGCTTCTGACAATCAACAAGAAGTAGTTATTCAAAACAATAATAATTCTAATTTTGATCAAAATTACTTTTCTCGTCAACTAGAGGATATGCAAAACATTGATGAAAACGACTCTTTTACAAATGTTGATGATTACGTTTCAGATTATAATGTTGATAATTACGAAAATGATTCCATCCAAAATAATGATAATGCACCTTGGGAATATGCAAAAGATGTAACTATAACTATTGATAATGGTTATTATGGTTACAATAATTATTGGTATAATCCTTTCTACTATAATTATTACAACTACTACCCATACTACTACAATTATTATCCTTACTATTACTATCCTAGATATAATCCATATTATTACAGTTATAACCCATTTTATTATGAATATTATGGGAATTATTACTATCCATATTACAACTACTATTCTCCTTACTATAATTATTATGGTTATAGTAGATATTATAGAACCTATGATAGCTATGGAAAACGTTCTACTTACAACACATATAGAAGAAGTACCTCTAGAAATGCAGCAATTAATAACACCTATACAAATCGTTATTCCACTAAAAGAGCTACTACAACTACTACAAGAAGAACGCCTACAAGTAATTTAAATAGGAATAGACGAACTGATACTTATAGAAATTATAACAATTCAAATGGTAATCGACAAATAAATCGTCAACCTACTAGAAGTAACTATAACACTAGGCAAAATTCAAATTCGAATAGCAATAGTAACACAAGAAGATCTACAACCAGAACTAGAAGGAATACAGCTTATAACTATTATAATCCTAATTCTAAAAGTTATACCAGAACAAGACAAAATAGCGTTAAAGTAAATCCAAAAAGTACAGTACGAAGAAATTATTATTCTTCAAACACTCAAAAAAGGACGAATTCAAACTACTCTAACACACAAAGAAGATCTAATTCAAATAATACTTCTTATAGTAAACCAACAAGAAGTTATTCAAACAATAACAGTGGAAGAAGTTATTCTAGGTCTTATTCATCATCAAGATCTTCAGGCAATAGTTCTTCTTCAAGAAGTAGAAGTTCCAGACGAAATTAAAAAAACATCATCATGAAAAAATTATTACTAATTGCAATGCTAGGTATTGCTTACACAACGACGGCTCAAACTTTAAGTTATAATGATATTGGCGTATTATTTTCGAATGAAAACATTAATGGTACAGCTAGATTTAATGCTATGAGTGGTGCTTTTGGAGCATTAGGAGGAGATATTTCTGCAATGGATATTAATCCTGCTGGAGCAGCTGTATTTTTAAAAAGTGAATTTGCCATTTCATTAAATAACAGAAATACTCAAGTTAATGCCAATTATTACGGAAATAATGAATTAACTGAAAATGATTACACCAACTTATCACAAGCTGGTGGCGTTTTTGTTTTTAATAATTATAATGGAAATTCTGGATGGGGAAATGTAGCTATTGGATTTAATTATAGTATTACTAACGATTTTGAAAACCAATGGTTTGCTAATGGTAATAGTAATTTTGCTCCAATTAAAGATTTATATGATAATAATCCTGTTGTTTACGTAAATTCTGATGGTCAACATTTTGAAAATTATACTAGTGGTAAAACCGATAAATATAGCTTTACACTTGCATCAAAATTTGATGATAATTTATATTTAGGGGCAGCAATAAACACATATAACGTAAATTATTATCAAAATGCACTTATTGAAGAATATAATAATGATGGCAATGGTAATACTTTTGATGTATCTCAAATCCAAAAATTAAGTACTTATGGAGATGCATTTTCTTTTAATATTGGTTTAATTTCTAAACCAAATGATAATGTTAGATTAGGTTTAGCTTACCAATCTCCAGTTTGGTATAACTTATCCGAAGATTTTGTTGAATATGATGTAAACATTTTCGAAAATGGCAGCAATACTAGCTCAGATTATTCTGGCGTTAATGCTTTTGACTATAAATTAAGAACTCCAAGTAAATTAACTGGAAGTTTTGCTTATATATTTGACAAACAAGGTTTAATAAGTGTTGATTATACTTATAAAGATTATAGTAATATTACACTTACTAATGCTAACTTTTCAGCAGAAAATCAAGCATTTAAAACCGATTTAGAAAGTGTTGGTGAATTACGAATTGGTACGGAATGGCGTTTTGATAACTTTTCAATAAGAGGTGGTTATCATACTGCAAAAAGTCCTTATAAAAATGCTTTAAGTTCTGATAACATAGATGGGTTTTCGTTAGGAGCAGGATTTAAATTTAGAGGTGGAAATTTTGATGTTTCTTATCAAAAATCAAGTTACACAGCTCCTTACAATTTTTATCCTCAATATAATGAAGTGGAAGCTACAAACTTAAATATTGACAATTCTAAATTAACCGCAACATTGGTTTTAAACATCTAAAAAAATATTTCTAAAAGAATAAGGCTTATAAAACTAATAGATTTATAAGCCTTTTTTATTTTTAAACCTAAAGGATAAATTTGTTTTAGTACTTTTGCACAAAATAATTAAAAATGAGTCAAATATCTCTAAATATAGAACCAACAAACACTCCTACTATATTAAAATTTACAACGAATAAAATTTTAACTAGTGGAAGTTATCAGTTTAACAATATTGACGATGCTAAAAATTCACCTTTAGCACAGCAATTATTTTACTTGCCATTTATTCAGCGAGTGTATATTTCTGCAAATTTTATTGCCTTAGAACGTTTTTCTATTGTTGAATGGGAAGATGTACAAAATGAAATAAAAGAACAACTTGAAAATTATTTGAACTCTGGAAATCCTATAATTTTAGAAGAAAAAAAACAAAATCAATTTCCGTTAGAAGTTTATGCTGAAGTAACGCCAAATCCATCTGTTTTAAAATTCGTCACTAACAAAAAATTAGTCACTACTAACTTTGAATTCAAAACTAATGAAGAAGCAAAAGCATCTCCTTTAGCAACTGAATTATTTAATTTTCCTTTTACTAAAGAAGTTTTTCTTTCAGAAAATTACGTTGCTATCACAAAAATTGATGCTATTGAGTGGAATGATATTACTGTAGAATTACGTTCGTTTATAAAACAATTTATTGATCAAGGAAAATCTATTATTAATGAAGTTCCTGTTCATAGAGAAAACCAAGCAATTACCGAAACTCCTGTAGAAGAATTAGACGATGTTTCACAACAAATAGTTTCTATTTTAAATGAGCATATTAAACCTGCTGTTGCTGCTGATGGAGGAAATATAAAATTTCAATCTTACATTGAAGAAACTAAAACAGTAAATGTAATTTTACAAGGTGCTTGTAGCGGTTGTCCTTCTTCAACTATTACTTTAAAAAATGGAATTGAAGCCATGTTAAAACAATTAATTCCTGGAAAAATAGAGGAAGTAGTTGCAATAAACTTCTAATTATTTATGACTGAAAAAGTAAAACCTTATAAAGATTCATCTTTAGGAAAAAAGGATCAAGTAACCAAAATGTTTGATACTATTTCAAAAGAATATGATGGTTTAAACCGTGTAATTTCTTTTGGAATTGATATAAAATGGCGAAAAAAAGTAGTTGAAATTGTAAAAAAAACAAATCCAACTACCATTTTAGATATTGCTACTGGAACTGGCGATTTGGCAATTAACTTAACACAAACAAGTGCAACTTCTATTATTGGGCTAGATATTTCAGAAGGAATGCTTAATGTTGGAAGAAAAAAAATTGAAAAGCTAAATTTAAGTAACACCATAAAAATGGTGGTTGGCGATTCTGAAAATATACCATTTGATGACAATTCTTTTGATGCAATAACTGTAGCTTTTGGAGTTAGAAATTTTGAAAATTTAGAAAAAGGTTTATCTGAAATTTACCGAGTTTTAAAGCCTGGAGGAACTTTTGTTGTTCTTGAAACATCAGTACCTACAAAGTTTCCATTTAAACAAGGATACACATTTTATTCTACAAAAATTTTACCTTTAATTGGAAAAATCTTTTCCAAAGATAAAGTTGCCTATAAATATTTATCCGATTCTGCTGCAAAATTTCCATTTGGTAAAGCTTTCAACAATATTTTAGAAAAAACTGGGTTTATAGCTATTGAAGATAAACCACAAACTTTTGGAGTAGCATCCATATATGTTGCAAAAAAATAACATATGAGAAAATTTTTAGTCGTAGTTATATTATTATGCTCGTTTATTCCATCTGTAAATGCTCAAAAAAGAGATATAGTAATTTATAAACAAAACTGGGACAAGCAAAAAATATTTTTTGGTTATTATTTAGGCTTCAATAAAAAAGATTATAAAATAACTTATAAAACAGCAAATTCTTACATAAATGTAACACCTTCAGTTGGTTTTAATGTTGGACTTATTGGAGATTTACGTTTGCATAAAAACCTAAGTTTACGTTTAGAGCCAGGACTTTCAAGCAATACAAAACAACTTGCTTTTACTCATATTGCTGGTGGTCCTAAAGATAGCATTAGAGATATAAATGCAACTTATTTACGTATTCCTTTATTACTTAAGTTGAATGCAAATAGACTTAATAATTTTAGACCTTATTTAATTGGTGGTTTGTCTTATGATTTTAATTTTTCAAGTAATCAAGATAATCCTGACGACAATTTAAATGGCGAGTTTAGAATGAAAAAGAATAACTTTAGTTATGAATTAGGTGTAGGTGTCGATTTTTATTTACCATACTTTATTTTTTCACCATCAATAAGAGGTGTTTTTGCTATAAATAATGAATTAGTAAGAGACAATGACCCAAACAGCAAATGGACAGGACCAATAGATTATTTTGGTACTCGAGGCATTTTTATAAAATTTGCATTTCACTAACTATTTCGCTTAAACTCATTTAAAACAATTGCTGTTGCAGTAGCTACATTTAAACTTTCTGTTTTTTGAAATTCACCAAATCTAGGAATAGTTATTTTATTGGTAACTAATTTCAAAATTTCACTTCTAATTCCGTTAGCTTCATTGCCCATAATTATAATTCCTTCTTTTGGTAATTTAGTTTTATAAATATTTTCTCCATCCATAATAGTAGCAAATTTCGGCAATTTAGTTTGCTGCAAGTATTTATCTAAATCTGTATAAATTATAGAAACTCTGGTTAAAGAGCCCATACTTGCTTGTACAACTTTTGGATTAAAACAATCAACTGTATTTTTTGAGCAAATTAATTGGTCAATTCCAAACCAATCGCACAATCTAATAATTGTTCCTAAATTTCCTGGGTCATTTACTTCATCTAAAGCAACTATTAATCCATTATTTACTATTATGTCTTCCTCTGGAATTCTAAATAAAGCGACTACTTTATTTGGCGTTTTTAAATTGCTAATTTTTTTAAGATCGTTTTCTGAAATTACTATTCTATTTTCTACTTCTAAAAAAATAGATGCATCGGAAGTTAATAACTGAAAAAATTCAAACTTTGAGTTTAAAAATTCCTGAACTCCTTTTATACCTTCCACCATAAATAAATTATGCTTTTTACGGTACTTTTTTTGTAGAAGACTCGTTATTAATTTTAATTGAACTTTGCTTAAACTCATAAGTTATTTAATATAAAATAGTAATTTGCTAATACTTTTAAATGTTTTACTTTTGAAACAAATTTAAACTCTTATTTATTGAAAAACAATTTTACAATATTAATAATTTTAGTTAGTATAACTTTTAGTTTTTCATCGTGTAATGCTGTTAAATATGTTCCTGAAAATGAACATTTATTAACAAAAAATACTATTATCGTTAACAATAAAAAAACTATTGACAACGAAATAAGTGATTATATTATTCAACGACCAAATCAGCTAGTTTTAGGAATACCTTTTCCTTTATATTTTTACAATATTGGTAATAAAAATTTTGAAACTGATTTTGAAAAATGGAAAGAAAATAACCCTGGCTGGTATAAGTTTACCAAAGGAGTTTTTTCTGAAAAACAAGCAAGAGGAATTCGAAATTTTAAATACAACATGCATCAGTGGTGGTTAAAAAACGGTGAAGAACCTGTTATTTTAAGCCCAACTAAAACAAAACAAACTACTGAAAATCTTAAACAACATTATTTTCACGAAGGTTTTTTTAATGCTAAAGTAACAGCTAAAAACAACTTTTTAAAAAACAAAAAAGCCACCGTACAATATATTGTAAAAACTGGAAAGCCATATATTTTAGATACTATTAATTCATCTATTGAATCTGCTGTTTTAGATTCTATTTATAAAGCGCACATAAAAGAAACACTAATAAAAAAAGGAGAACAATTTAGATTTTCTACTTTTATAGAAGAACAAAACAGAATAAGTACATTATTTAGAAACTCTGGAATTTATAGGTTTAATAAAAATGCTATTCTAGTTGATGTAGATTCTACAAACTACAAAGCGAACATTAATTTAATAATAAATGATAGCATTGCCGATGTTCCTTTTAAAATTCAAAAAATTAAATCGGTAAATATTTATACTGATTATTCATTTAACAATAAAGATAAACCTATAAAAGATAGTTTAAATTTTAATGGTTACCATTTTTTAGCACAAACCAAACTAAATTATAATCCGAAAATTTTATTAAATAGTGTTTTTATTGAGCCAAATACAATTTACAAAGATGAAAGTAGAGAGCTAACTCGTAAACATTTACGAAATTTAAATAATTTTAAATCGGTTAACATAAAATATACAGAGTTACCTAATAGTGATGATTTACTCGCTTCCATCTATTTAACCCCTTTAAAAAAATATTCCTTAGGATTTAATACAGAATTAAATCATTCAAACATAAGACAATTAGGTGTTTCTGGTAAACTATCATTTTTAAATAGAAATATTTTTAAAGGAGCTGAAATATTAAAATTCTCTATACAAGGCTCATTTTTAGATTCCAAAGATGCCGCTACCAATAATAAATTATTAAACGCTTGGGAAATTGGTAGTGATATTTCCTTAACGCTACCTCGATTTTTACTTCCTTTTAAAACCGACAAATTAGTTCCAAAAAAAATGTCTCCTAAAACCACTTTTTCCTTAGGAACAAGTTTGCAAAAAAATATTGGACTAGATAAACAAAAATTTACTGGTATTATAGATTATACTTGGAATTCATCCAAAACCATAAATCAAAGTTTACAATTATTAAATGCTCAGTTTATTAAAAACTTAAATATAAATTCGTATTTCAATATTTATAAATCAGAATTTAATCAAATACAAAATATTGCAAACACGTATTTTAATGAAACTGTTACTACAGATAATGTAATAGATTTTATAAACACTTATATTGATGCTTCTTTTGAAACATCTAACCCAGATGAGTTTAAACTAGCTCAAAACATTAAAAAGCGATATAATATTATTACTGAAGATGTTTTGGTGCCATCAATTGCTTATACATTTACTTTCAATAACAGTCAAAATTATAAAGACACTGACTTTTCATTTTTTAGAGCTCGTGTAGTTTCCTCAGGAAATTTAAGTACATTACTTTCAAACACTAGAGATGAAAACAATGTAAAAACCATTTTAAAAACTCCAATTGCACAATTTATTAGAACAGATTTTGAGTATAAAAAATTCTGGAATTTACAACAAGAAAATGTTTTAGCATTTAGAACATTTTTAGGTATTGCTTATCCTTTCGGAAATTCAAGCAGCATTCCATTTAGTAGAAGTTATTTTATAGGTGGGCCAAACGATTTACGAGCTTGGAAAATTTATGATTTAGGACCAGGATCATCTAGAACTGGATTAGAATATAATGTAGGAAGTTTAAAATTTATTAGTAGTTTAGAATATCGATTTAAAATTATAAATAGCATAAAAGGAGCACTTTTTGTAGATACAGGTAATATCTGGGATATTACTAATTCTCCTGTTACTTTAGAAAGCGCAAAATTTAAAGGTATCAATTCAATAAAAGATATTGCCATAGGCTCAGGATTTGGAATTAGATACGATTTAAGTTTTATTTTATTAAGATTAGATTTAGGATTTAAAACTTACGAACCATATTTAGAAAAAGGAAATCAATGGTTTACAAACTATAATTTTAATCATACCGTATATAATTTTGGTATAAGTTATCCTTTCTAAAAATTAGTTTCACTATTTCGTTTTCGCTACTTTATAGTTGTACAAATAAAAGACAATACTTAAATTAGTAACTTTGTCAGAACATAAATTATATAAAATATAATAACACCTAATATATTATGAGTTATAACATTAAATCAGGAGTTGCAACTGGAAATGCAGTTCAAGAAATTTTTAAATTAGCTAAATCAAAAGGCTTTGCAATACCAGCTGTAAACGTTTCAGGATCTAATACAATAAATGCGGTATTAGAAACAGCTAAAGAATTAAATTCTCCTGTAATCATTCAATTTTCTAACGGAGGAGCTCAATTTAATGCAGGAAAAGGATTATCTAACGAAAATCAAAAATCAGCTATTGCAGGAGCTATTGCAGGAGCAAAACATATCCATTTATTAGCAAAAGAATATGAAATACCTGTTATTTTACATACCGATCATTGCGCAAAAAAGTTATTACCTTGGATTGATGGTTTACTAGATGCTGGCGAACAATTTTATAAAGAAAATGGTGTTCCTTTATTTAGTTCTCATATGATTGATTTATCAGAAGAACCAATCCAAGAAAATATTGAACTTTGTAAAAAGTATCTTGCCAGAATGGATAAAATGGGAATGACCCTTGAAATTGAATTAGGAATTACTGGTGGCGAAGAAGACGGAGTGGACAATTCTGATGTAGATGCATCAAAATTATATACACAACCTGAAGAAGTTGCTTACGCTTACGAAGAACTTAAAAAAATTAGCAATCATTTTACTATTGCAGCGTCCTTTGGAAATGTACATGGAGTATATAAACCTGGCAATGTAAAACTTACTCCTAAAATATTAGACAACTCTCAAAAATATATTGAAAAAAATTATCAAACAGAGAAAAATCCAGTAGATTTCGTATTCCATGGTGGTTCTGGTTCTACATTAGAAGAAATTAGAGAAGCTATTGGTTATGGTGTTGTAAAAATGAATATTGATACCGATTTACAATTTGCTTTTATGGAAGGAATTCGTGATTATATGAATAACAACCTTGATTATTTAAAAACTCAAGTTGGAAATCCTGATGGAGATGATTTACCAAACAAAAAATATTATGATCCTAGAAAATGGCTACGTGAAGGTGAATTAACATTTAAATCTCGCTTAAAAAGAGCTTTTGAAGATTTAAATAATGTAAACACCTTATAATCAGTATTTTTAACATTTGAAATTTTAAAGAGAACATATTTTATATGTTCTCTTTGTTTTTTTTAGTAATTTGCACCCCCATTTTAACTAAAACATAAAAAATTATGGCAGCTTGGTTTAAAAGAAAGGATAAAGGAATTCATACTCCTACAGAAGAAAAAAAAGATGTCCCAAAAGGTCTTTGGTATAAAACCCCAAGTGGTAAAATAATAGATACTGATGAGTTAAAACAAAATTACTATGTAAGCCCAGAAGATGGCTATCATGTTAGAATTGGAAGTGAAGAATATTTCGAAATTTTGTTTGACGATAATAAATACAGAGAATTAAATAAAAATATTGTTTCTAAAGATCCTTTAAAATTTACGGATTCAAAAAAATATACAGATCGTTTAAAAGATGCTTATGAAAAAACTAAATTAAAAGATGCTGTTCGTACTGCTGTAGGAAAATCTTTAGGCAAAAACATAGTTATTGCAGCTATGGATTTTAGTTTTATTGGAGGATCAATGGGTAGTGTTGTTGGTGAAAAAATTGCTCGTGCAATTGATTATGCTATAAAACAAAAAATGCCTTTTTTGATGATTTCAAAATCGGGTGGAGCAAGAATGATGGAAGCATCTTTATCTTTAATGCAATTAGTAAAAACTTCTGTTAAATTAGCTCAATTATCTGAAGCAAAAATACCTTATATATCTTTATGTACTGACCCAACTACTGGAGGTACTACTGCATCTTATGCAATGTTAGGAGATATTAATGTTGCAGAACCTAATGCTTTGGTAGCTTTTGCAGGTCCTAGGGTTGTAAAAGATACTACTGGTAAAGATCTGCCAGAAGGATTTCAACGTTCTGAATTTGTTTTAGAACATGGATTTTTAGATAAAATTATTGAACGAAAAAACTTAAAAAAACAAATTAATTTATATATTGATTTGGTACAAAATTTACCAGTTAGAAAATAAAAAAAGCGAGCTATGCTCGCTTTTTTTTATAATACCAAACCCCGAATTTTTAAAACATTCTGCCTCTCAAAGTAATTTCAGTAACCACTCCATTTTCATCTGTAAATGTTGCAACATCATCGCAAGTTCCATCTCCAAAATCTAGTGTTCCTGAAGTTTGAATTTTTTGAAGTTCAACAACTCCACTTACAATAAACCTACAAGCCATTTCTCTACGTAAAGGAGTAGTAATGTTTGCTGAAACTACTGTTCCGTCTTTAAACGTTACAGCCCAATTTCCTGTGATTAAAAATACATTATCACTCCAATCTCTTGTTTCAAATCCTTCTATCCATTCTCTAACTTTTGTTCCTTGTTTTGAAGCAAATTCACCATCTGGCCAAGTTACTTTTATATCCATTGTTAAAGTAGATTGAGGATTTCCGTTTTCATTTTCTCTAACTCTAACCAATGTATTTTCTCCTTCAACACTTAAATCGTTAAAATAAAAGTTTTCAAAAGTATAGGTAACTGTAAAAGATGCTACACTTGTATCCACAGTATAAGACATAATAATTTTTCCGCTTATAATATTACCATTTGGTAATTCACAACCTTCTCCAAAATCTAAAGTAACTACTTTAGTTGTATCTGTTACCACAATTGTTCTAGTAGCACAAGTTAATATAGGATTATACTTACTATCTTCTGTTGAACGTGCGGATATTCCTTCGTTTTCAATTAAGTAATCATCAATTATATTGTTTACATCATCTGTAACATCATCCGATTCTACTAACGCTATAGTTTCTGCTTCGGTAATAGGGTTAGTAGTAACTACACCATCACTTTTTTGACAACTAGTAACAAATAAACTACTAATTGCCAAAAACATAAAAAGTTTAAAATTCAAAGTTTTCATAAGATTTTGTTTTAATTAAATTTAATATTATAAAATTTGTTTACTGTACTATGACCCTTAAAAACTAAAAAGGTTTAAATTTATCGTGAAAAAGTATTTATTTATAGTCGATTGTAAATCAAAATAATAATAGTATATTTGCCGACTGTAACTAATTACGGTTATAAACGCATAAAAATTATTAATAAAAATTAATGTTAGCATGTATTTAACAAAAGAAAAAAAAGCAGAAATTTTTGCAAAACATGGCAAATCTGCAACAGACACTGGCTCAACTGAAGGTCAAATTGCATTATTTACTCACAGAATTAACCATTTAACAGGACATTTAAAAAACAATCGAAAAGATTTTAACACTGAAAGAGCGTTAGTTAAATTAGTAGGTAAACGAAGAAATTTACTAGATTACTTAATTAAAAATGATATTGTAAGGTATCGTGCTATAATTAAGGAATTAGGTTTAAGAAAATAAATTCATTTCAAAAGAGGCTTTTTGCCTCTTTTTTATTTAATTTTATTAGATTAAAAGAAAGCAGCAATTAAACTTTTCATTGGTAAAACACAACACAACAACTAAACCAATTGTTTAATTAAAATTTTAAACTTATTTATGATACCAAAGGTTCATACACAAATTATTGAATTGGGTGATGGAAGAACTATTACCCTAGAAACTGGAAAATTAGCTAAACAAGCTGATGGTTCCGTTGTTGTAAAAATGGGAAAAGCTATGTTATTAGCTACCGTTGTTTCAGCAAAAACAGCAAGTCCTGGTATTGATTTTTTACCATTAACCGTAGATTACAGAGAAAAATTTGCAGCAGCAGGTAGATATCCAGGCGGTTTTTTTAAGCGAGAAGCAAGACCTAGTACCGAAGAAATTTTAACTATGCGATTAGTGGATCGTGTATTACGCCCACTATTTCCTAAAGATTACCATGCTGAAACACAAGTGATGATTCAGTTAATGTCTAATGATGACGATGTAATGCCTGATGCACTTGCAGGTTTAGCAGCTTCTGCCGCTATTCAATTAAGTGACATTCCATTTGAATATCCTATCTCAGAAGTGCGAGTTGCAAGAGTTGATGGAGAATTTATCATTAACCCAAGTAGAACTCAACTTGAAAAAGCGGATATTGATATGATGGTTGGAGCATCAGAAGATTCTGTTGCAATGGTTGAAGGTGAAATGAATGAAGTTTCTGAAGAAGAAATGACTGCAGCTATTAAAGCTGCTCATGAAGCTATTAAAACTCAATGTAAAGCTCAAGTAGAGTTTGTAAATAAAGTAGGTAAAAAAGAAACTAGAACTTACGATTTAGAGGAAAATGATGTTGATTTAGAAGCTAAAATTCATGAAATGGCATATCAAAAATGTTATGATATTGCTAAATTAGGATCATTAAAACATGAACGCTCTGAAAAATTTGATGCTGTAAAAGAAGAAATAAAAGCATCTTTTTCTGAAGAAGAATTAGATGAAAAAAGAGATTTAATCTCAAAATATTTTTCGAAAGCACAAAAAGCAGCGGTTCGTAATTTAATTTTAGACGAAGGCATAAGATTAGATGGTAGAAAAACTAATGAAATTAGACCTATTTGGTGTGAAGTAGATTATTTACCTTCAACACATGGTTCTGCAATTTTTACCAGAGGAGAAACTCAAGCTTTAGCAACAGTAACTCTTGGAACTTCAAGAGAAGCTAACCAAGTAGATATGCCAACTTACCAAGGTGAAGAACGTTTTTATTTACATTATAACTTCCCTCCTTTTTGTACTGGAGAAGCTAGACCTTTAAGAGGAACTTCCCGTAGAGAAATTGGGCATGGAAATTTAGCACAACGTGCTTTAAGCATAATGGTTCCTGAAGATTGTCCTTATACAGTTAGAGTTGTTTCTGAAGTATTAGAATCTAATGGTTCTTCTTCTATGGCAACAGTTTGTGCTGGTACAATGGCATTAATGGATGCTGGGGTTCAAATGAAAAAACCAGTTTCAGGTATTGCAATGGGTTTAATTTCTGATGGAGATAAATTTGCAGTTTTATCGGATATTTTAGGGGATGAAGATCATTTAGGTGATATGGACTTTAAAGTAACTGGTACTGCTGATGGTATTACTGCTTGTCAAATGGATATTAAAATTAAAGGATTATCCTATGAAATTTTAATTAGTGCCTTAAAACAAGCTCACGAAGGTAGATTACATATTCTTGGTTTATTAACCGATACTATTGCTAAACCTAATGCTACTGTTAAAGCTCACGCTCCAAAAATGGTTACTAAAACTATTCCAGGAGATTATATTGGAGCATTAATTGGGCCTGGAGGAAAAGTAATTCAAGAATTACAAAAAGAAACAGGTACTACTATTGTAATTAATGAAGACCCTGTAACTGAAGAAGGAATTGTTGAAATATTAGGAACCGATCAAAATGGTATTGATGCTGTTTTAGCTAAAATTGATTCTATTACATTTAAACCTGTAGTTGGAAGCATTTATGAAGTTAAAGTTATTAAAATACTTGATTTTGGCGCAGTTGTAGAATATATTGAAGCTCCTGGAAATGAAGTTCTTTTACATATTTCTGAATTAGCTTGGGAACGTACCAACAACGTAACTGATGTAGTAAAAGTTGGAGATGTTTTTGATGTAAAATACTTTGGAAGAGATCCTAAAACTCGTAAAGAAAAAGTTTCTCGTAAAGCTATTTTACCAAAACCTGAAGGTTTTAAAGAAAGACCTCCACGTGATAATAATAGAGATCATAAATCTCGTGATAACCGTGGTGGTGACAGAGATAGAAAACCTAGAACTCCAAGAGATTAAAAATAAAACTCAAAATAATCACTTATTAAATAAAAAAGCTTCTCAAAAATGAGAAGCTTTTTTATTTTAAGAGGAAGAAATTTAGTCCAAAATTTGTTTTTAGACTAGTTTTTACAAATATTTTGTAACTTTTTATAAAATACTACGTATATATAATAGACTTTATAAATAACTAAAAAATTTAAGCTACTACATGAGACAACTTAAAATTACTAAACAGGTTACCAATAGAGAAACCGCATCATTAGATAAATACTTACAGGAAATTGGAAAAGTGGATTTAATAACCGCTGAAATGGAGGTTGAATTAGCTCAACGGATAAAAGCTGGTGACCAAGTTGCCTTAGAAAGATTAACAAAAGCAAACTTACGTTTTGTTGTATCTGTAGCAAAACAATATCAAAATCAAGGATTAACATTACCTGATTTAATTAATGAAGGTAATTTAGGATTAATTAAAGCCGCAAAACGTTTTGATGAAACACGTGGTTTTAAATTTATTTCCTATGCTGTTTGGTGGATTAGACAATCTATTTTACAAGCCTTAGCAGAACAATCAAGAATTGTACGTTTACCCTTAAATAAAATTGGTTCTATTAATAAAATCAATAAAATGTATGCATTTTTAGAACAAGAAAATGAACGTCCACCATCTGCTGAAGAAATTGCAAAAAAATTAGATATGACCGTTAACGACGTTAAAGAATCTATGAAAAATTCAGGTCGTCACGTATCTATGGATGCTCCTCTAATTGAAGGTGAAGATTCTAATTTATACGATGTTTTAAACACAGGTGAATCTCCAAATCCAGATAGAACTTTATTACATGAATCTTTAAAAGTAGAAATTGAACGTGCGTTAGAAACTTTAACACCTCGCGAAGCAGATGTTGTAATGTTATATTTTGGCTTAGGTGATGCTCATCCAATGACGTTAGAGGAAATTGGAGAAACTTTCGACTTAACTCGCGAACGAGTTAGACAAATAAAAGAAAAAGCAATTAGACGTTTAAAACACACATCTAGAAGCAAAATTTTAAAAACATATTTAGGATAATTTTTCTGATTTTGAATAATTATTATCCAATAAAAAGAAAAACTCTCGAAATTTTCGAGAGTTTTTCTTTTTTAAACTTATTTTTGCAAAAACAAAACTAAAGAATGAAAACATATATTGCTCCTTCTATTTTATCGGCTGACTTTGGAAATTTACAACAAGAAGTAGAAATGGTTAATAAAAGTGATGCCGACTGGTTTCATATTGATGTAATGGACGGTGTTTTTGTCCCAAACATTTCATTTGGAATGCCTGTAATTAGCGCTATAAAAAAACATGCAACAAAAACCATGGATGTTCATTTAATGATTGTGAATCCTGATAGATATATTGAAGATTTTAAAAAAGTTGGCGCAGATATTTTAACCGTGCATTATGAAGCTTGTACACATCTTCACCGAACAGTTCAAGCAATTAAAGCTGCAGGAATGAAAGCAGGAGTTTCCTTAAATCCTCATACACCAATTGCAGTTTTAGAAGATATTATTGCCGATTTAGATTTGGTGTTAATTATGAGTGTAAATCCAGGTTTTGGAGGGCAAAGTTTTATTGAAAATACCTATAAAAAAGTGGAGCAACTTAAAAATTTAATTGAATTTTCAGAATCTGATGCTATTATAGAAGTTGATGGCGGTGTAACAGATCAAAACATCCAAAAATTAGCTGATAAAGGAGCAACAGCCTTTGTAGCTGGTAGTTTTGTTTTTAAAAGTAAAAATCCTACAAGTACTATTAAAACTTTAAAAGCTCTCGTTTCTTAATTAGTTAATTCAGAAGCTTCTATTTCGTATTGTTTTAATAAATATTTCAGCAAATCTGTTGTGGTAACAATACCTACTAATTCATTTTTATCTACTACAGGTAAAGCATGGAAATCATTCTCTGCTAAAATTTCTACAACCGATTTTATAGTTGCATTTACTTGAACTGGAATAGGATTTTTAACCATAATATGCTCAACATTTAGCATTTTATAAACAACATTATCTACTCTAATTTCATTACTATCAAAAGCATCTAAAAAGCTAATTTTTTTTAAATCAGAAAGATTTAACATGCCTACTATATGATGATTATCTACCACAGGAATATGGCGAATATGATGCTTTTTAAACAATTTTTCAGCCTTGTACAAATCATCGTATAAGCTTAGCGTAATTAAATCAGTCGTCATTATTTTTGATACAGGTTCTAATCGTTTCATAATTTAGAGTTTTAAATTATTACTTTAAATTTCGAGAAATAATTTGATTTTTTTTATGATTTAAATCATTCTAAATAATTTAAGAGGTAGTATATTAGCCTTTCTATTTAAGTAAACTTAAAATGACCTTACCAAATAATTTAAAATTTTCACTGAAATTAATAGTACTAAGTCTATTTATTTTAGCTACTTCATGTAAAACTAAAGAACAAAAAATAGTAACTATTGCTACTGCTGCAAATATGCAATTTGCAATGGATGAATTAGTAGCCAAATTTTATGAAGAAACTGGTATTAAATGCCAAACCATTATAAGCTCTTCAGGAAAATTAACTGCGCAAATAAAAGAAGGTGCACCTTATGATATATTTGTTTCCGCAAATATGAAATACCCAAATAATTTATTTCAATCAGGATTTACAACTTCTCCTCCAAAAATTTATGCCTTTGGAAAATTAGTACTTTGGACTATAAAAGACACATTACAACCTTCTTTAACACTACTAAACAAAAAATACATTGAACATATTGCTACTGCAAATCCTAAAACAGCACCTTACGGTATTGCTTCTATTGAAACGTTAAAAAATGCACATCTTTATAATGAAATTGAATCTAAATTAGTATATGGACAAAGCATTGCTCAAACTAATCAATTTATTACTTCAAAAGTGGCTGATATAGGTTTTACTTCTAAATCTGTAGTATTATCTCCAAAAATGAAAGGAAATGGAAAATGGATTGAAATTGATTCTACCTTATATTCTCCTATAAAACAAGGAGTTGTTATTATAAAGAATAAAAAATACAAGCTTAAAAGAGCTACAAAATTTTATAATTTTTTATTTTCGTCTAAAGCAAAAGAAATTTTAAATAACTTTGGTTACTCTACTAAAAAATAAATGAATATTTTAAAAGGAATCATAGAAAATTTGAAGGTAAATGGTAGTTTAACATTTGTTAAAGTAGCAGTAAATGACCAAAAAATTTCTGCTATTTTAATTGATACACCTTCTACGGAACCATTTTTAAAAATCGGCAATGAAATTTCCGTTATTTTTAAAGAAACTGAGGTTATCATTGGTAAAGGAAATGTAACTAATATTAGTTTACAAAATAAGTTTTTTGGAAAAATAACCAATATCACTTCAAAAAATTTATTAAGTAAAATAACTATAAATACTGATGTTGGAGACATATCATCTATTATTACAACAAATGCTGTAAATCAACTTAGTTTAACCGAAAATTGTGAAGTTACAGCGATGATAAAAACCAACGAAATAATATTATCTGCATGATTGATTGGGGACCATTAATATTAACTTTTAGACTTGCATTAATAACTACCTTTATGTTATTATTAATAGCAATTCCGTTAGCTTATTGGTTAGCTTTTTCAAAATCAAAAATAAAACCAATTATTGAAACTTTAGTAAGTATGCCTTTGGTTTTACCACCAACCGTTATTGGATTTTATTTATTAGTAGCTTTTAGCCCGTCAAATGCATTTGGAAACTGGTTAAATGAATGGCTTGGGTTACGTTTAGTTTTTTCATTTGAAGGTTTGTTAGTAGCTTCAATTATTTATAGTTTACCATTTATGGTACATCCTATTCAAGCAGGATTTTCAAATTTATCACAATCTCTTATTGATGTTTCTTATGTTTTAGGAAAATCAAAAACCACAACATTATTTAAAGTATTATTGCCTAATATTAAACCATCTTTATTAACCGGAATTGTTTTAGCCTTTGCACATACTGTTGGTGAATTTGGAGTTGTGTTAATGATTGGAGGTAATATTCCTGATAAAACCAGAGTAGCCTCAATAGCTATTTATGACGAAGTTGAAGCCTTAAATTATAGTGCTGCTAATACCTATTCTTTAATTTTATTCTGTATAACTTTCGCTATTTTATTAACCGTTTTTTTAATTAATGGTGGATATTTAAAACAATTAATAAAATGATTCAGCTAAATATTCAAAAGAAATTAAAAGCTGCATCAGGTGAAATGGAGCTTGCTATAAACACACAAATAACACAAGGAGATTTGGTGTCGTTTTATGGAAAATCCGGAGCTGGTAAAACTACTATTCTTAGAATTTTGGCAGGTTTGCTAAAACCCGAAAAAGGTGAAATAATTGTACAAGGAAATACATGGTTAAACACTTCAAAAAAAATAAACTTAAAACCTCAGCAAAGAAAAGTTGGTTATGTTTTTCAAGATTACTCTTTATTTCCAAACATGACAGTCAAAGAAAATCTGGAATTTGCTTTAACTAAAAATCAAGATAAAAAAATTATATCCGAATTAATTGAAATTGTTGAATTAGGGAATTTAAGAGATCGAAAACCAGAAACTTTATCTGGTGGCCAAAAACAAAGAGTGGCTTTGGCAAGAGCCTTAGTTCAAAAACCTTCAATATTAATGTTAGATGAGCCTCTTTCCGCTTTAGATTCTGAAATTAGATATAAGCTACAACAACATATTTTACAAGTTCATAACGAGTTTAAATTAACCACTATTCTTATAAGTCATGACATTTCAGAAATTCTTAGAATGTCTGATTATTTATTTGAATTAGAATGTGGAAAAATTATTAGACAAGGGAAGCCAAGTGAATTATTTAAATTTCAGAATTTAAATGCCAAATTTCAATTTACAGGCGATCTTGTTGCCATTGAAAAACAAGATTTTTTATATATTTTAACTATTAAAATTGGAAAGGATATTGTTAAAGTTATAGCAGACGAAACGGAAGGAGTCAATTTAGTAATTGGTGACAAAATTTTGGTAGCTTCTAAAGCCTTTAATCCAATTATTCACAAAATAAATAAATGATTAGGAATAGTTATTAAATATATTTCTTTAAATTTGAGAAACGATTAAAAATTGCGAAATAATCCATTAGTATATTCAGAAAAAAACAGCACAAACAACAAGTTTATTAGTTTATATTTTTGAGTATTTCGTTCTGATAAAAATAACTAAATTATACGTTTATCCGGAAACTTAAACTGATAAACAGTATGTTTTTAACGGATATAACAAGTTACCTGCAAGTAAAGTGAAAAAATATAAACATAACTTTTTACATTAATTATCTAAATCAGAATTAAACATGAAACTAATTTTAACATTAATTTTTACGCTAACAACAACTTTAAGTGTTTTAAAAGAAGACAATTTGATAAAAGCTATTAAATACACTAATCAGGAAAGTGCTATTAAAGAAATTACAAATGAATTAAAGGCAATAAAGATAAATTATGACGAGAGATTCCAAAGAGCAAAAAACATCAAACTTATAGCTCATTCAATTGAAGAAGAGTATTTAAAAGCAAAGCCCTTAGTTGAAACGCATTATAACTACTTAAAAAAAAATAATCGATTTGGATTTGCTAATGAAAAATGTCTTGTAATTAAAAAGAAAATTTCTGGAACATATGCATTAGAAAGTAGGATTTTTTCACTAACAAAAAGAATCAAAGACAATTGTAATAGTATTATAGAAAATACTAAAAACAATAGTTGGGCTTCGAGTTTTTTCAGTCTGCAATCATTACAAAAAGATTTATTGAAAGAAAATAATAAAGTTCAAGAATTGCTAAAAAGAACTTTAGAATTACAACGAATTGATGCAACATATTCTGAAAGCGAAAGAAAAAAAGCAATGGAAAAAAGACAATATATGTCTGATATTGAAAAACAAAAGCAACTAAAAGAATATAAACGTAAAGATGGAAATTAATCTGTTTGTATAGCTAAGAAAAACCAGCAGGTAACACCGTGTATAATTCATTACTAGTACTAGCCTACTTACGAAAATCCTCGCGAATTTTCTATTTGGTTTGTATTTGGTAAATTAGTTGCTGAAACACGCAACGAAATCATACACAAACATGTTGGCAAACATTTAAGAAAAACTGCATAATAAGAAAATGAAGAACTTTTTAATAATCTTTTCAATCCTATTTTTCTGTAATCTGAATTACGGACAAATTGCAGTTATAAAAGATGTTGATGGATTTACAAACGTTCGGAAACTTCCTAAAATTGATTCTGAAGTCATTTATAAACTCAAAAATTCTGAAGTATTTAGTTATCAAGAAAACGAAACAGAATCGGATTGGATAACCGTATATATTTCAAAAAACAAATACCAATTGGAATGTGGAGAAGACGATACTTTTATGGGGTACATTCATAAAAGTCGTTTATGCCCAATTGAGGATTTGACTAAATACACTGGAACGGAATTTTCATTTGAGTATAAGCTAAAGGAATTTAGTCTGGAAAATAAAATTTCGGATTTTGACGGAAAATGGCTAACTAAAATTAATGGACGTAGAATTTACGGAACTGACGGAAATATTCCTAAAACAGAAGTTGTCGGAATTGAAACCTCAATAAATGGAAAGTCTATTGAAATTCCGAACATCCTTTACGAAGATATTTTTGAATGTAACAATGAATTTGAAATCAACAAAAACAAAGACGATTATATAGTTCATCAATGGAATAGCGATGGAGCTGGCGGATATTTAATTGTTTGGGTTTTGGGAAATGAAAAGTTAAAACAACGACTAATTTTTATACCATAAAAGTAAAAACGATTTGCCAACAATGTATAACCACAATTACGGCGGATTCGACTACGTCCGAATCCACTCGGAATTTCTAAGCCGGTGTTCAATCGAAAAAACAGTAACTTTAAAACCGTAACTGACGGTTATACGAGACCGTTGTAACACATTTGGAAAAATGTACTTTCCTGAAATAGGTTGACTAAAAATTAGACAACTTAAACAACGAAAGTATGAAAAAACAAAAACCACCCTGTCGAAAAATATCTTATGAAAAAGTAGGTTACGATTTAAAATTACTCATTATTGATCAAG
>NZ_JAWVXC010000011.1:0-52199 GCF_033723435.1 Lutibacter sp.
CCACTGTTAAGGTATTGGTAAATGGATAATCTGTCCCATTTATAGTAGCTACATAATCGTGAGTTTCATTTGTGGTAATGAATATCTGTCCATTATTTTTATCTGGACACGTTTCACTGGTTACCTGAATGTTGAAATTATCTGTAGGCAATGAAAATATAGGGCATCCAGATGTCGTTACAGTAGTTCCAGCAGGTGTATTTGGGCATAAATCATTAGTGTCAACAACTCCATCTCCATCACTGTCATCAGCACTAGTTCCTCCTCTTGGATCTAATAATTTTACGGTTGAATATAATTTATATTCGCCTGGAGCCAATGTTAATGATTCATTAACGTCTGTTACTGTTTTTTCTTGTCCTGTAAAATATTCATACCAAACACCTGTTTGTGTAAATTGAGGAGCAATAGTTTTTGTTGTAACATCAAAATTACCCACTAAAACAACATCCATACTTGGGTCTTTTAATGTTATTGATTTTACAAGCCCACTAACATTTAAACTAAAATCTGTGCTGTTAAAAACAGGTTGTTGTTTTTTAAAAGCCATTAATGTTGCCCAAGTATTGTAAATTTGTTTTCTATTTGTATCATCAAAATATTCCCAATGTATTGGTTTTCTAGATAATCTACAATCGTTACTTACGGTACCATCGGTACAAGTATTGATTGAGAAATCATATCCTAATTCCCCAAATTGCCAAATCATTTTTGGACCTGGTATAGTAAAAAAGAACATTCCAGCTAATTCTTCTCTAGCTAATGCTGTATTTAAATTTTTGACATCGTAATTTCCGCTGCTATTACCAGAAGTTAAGTTTTTGTACATTAATCGCTCTTCATCAT
Source organism: Lutibacter sp. (assembly GCF_033723435.1). Lineage (GTDB taxonomy): Bacteria > Bacteroidota > Bacteroidia > Flavobacteriales > Flavobacteriaceae > Lutibacter. Next base: position 847 of record NZ_JAWVXC010000011.1, read on the forward strand.
GACTTTCCATATAACCTACAACATTAGGGTTATTCCATCCTCTATTTAAATATGACATCCAACTTATATCTGCTCCAGAAGGATATCCCATGGTGTTTTGACCGTAGCTATAATTGCTATTCCCCCAAAGCATAAAACCATAATTAGCCAATTCAGTTTCTTCTGAATTATCGGCAAAATGTTCTAAAATTAGATATTCATCATTAGATGTATTTGTCCAAATATCATTTGCATAATCTTCAAGTATTGCAATTCTTGATGCGTCATAATTTCCCCAAGCTCCAACATCTGTATTTACAGTTTGCGTAAAACCTTTAGACAAATCAAATCTAAAACCATCTACTTTAAATTCATTTACCCAATGTTCTAAAGTTTGTTTTACATAGGTTTTTGTGTACGTGCTTTCATGATTAAAATCGTATCCAACACTATATGGATGTGTAGCATCTTGATTAAAATAAGGACTATTAGCTGCAGGTTTGTTAATACTGCTATCCCAGTACATTTGCACTAGAGGACTTTGTCCGAAAGCGTGATTATAAACAACATCTAAAATAACGGCAATGCCCCTTGAATGACATTCATCTACAAATTGTTTTAAATCGTTTTTTGTTCCATAAGCTTTATCTAAAGCTCCGTGGAATGAAGGGTTATAGCCCCAGCTATCATTGCCTTCAAATTCGCTAACGGGCATTAGTTCAATTGCATTAATTCCTAAACTTTTTAAATAATCTAGCTTGGTTAAAGCAGTTTTTAAATCGCCTATATCATTGGTGTTAACTACTGTAAAATCTCTTAATAATAATTCATAAACTATTAAATTGTGTTCATTTGGTTTTACAAAATTTGTAGTTTGCCAAGTATAAGTGGGATCATTAATTAGGAATGTAGAAACAATGCCAGTGGTTAAATTTGTTGGATATGCTTTTAAGTTAGGATAAGTTGTAGTTGGTATATATTGGTCGTTATTGGGGTCTAAAATTTTTGTGCTGTAAGGATCAGCAACTTTAATATTGTAATCAATTAAATATTGGTAAGCATATTCGGTATTAATATCTAACCCAGACAAAGTGATCCAAAAATCATCACCATCTTTTGCCATTTGATAATTAGAATCTAAAGTCCAGTTGTTAAAATCTCCAAGAAGAAATACATCATTTTTTAATGGCGCTTGTAATAGAAAAGTAACCGTATTATCAGGATTTATATTTGCACCATATTTTAATCCTGTTGGTTTTGTAGCGTTTACTGTTTGGGTTTTTACATAAACATTTATGCTTGTTTCTTTAGTTTCAGCTGTTGTAGTAGTAACAGCTTTAAAGGTATGTGAACCAGTTGTTGTAAATGTATAATTAAAAGTTATAGTTTTGGTATTGGTTGCAGTTTGTTGCGATACACCATCAATAAATAGTTCTAAATCTGAATTTATGGATGATTCAGCAGAAATAGTAACGGTATCGTTTAAATTAAAGACACTTTCGTTTGAAGGGTTTGTAAAAGTTATATTTAAACCAGCGGCATAAATAGGTACAAATATGTCTGCAGATTGAGGGGAGCCAGAAGATGCTCTAAAAACAAAATCTAATTCAGTTATGGTATCGGTTGTTGCTACACCATAAAAAGTATAAACATCGGGTGTTATTATTAAAGTATAAACATCAGGATTTGAACTATCACGTGTTAGTTTAGGTTGTATAGCGTTATCACCCCAAGTTCCAATTACGTTTTGCCATTGCGTACCATTTACTGTAACTCCAGTATGTGTGTATACGTCTCCAGTATAGCCTTCTAAAGCAGTCCCAGTAGCATTAAAAGTAACTGTTATTTGGTCGTTAGCAGTAGGCAATGCAGGATTAGTAGTTACCTGAGAAAAAGCAACTGTACCAATTAAAAATAATACTAAGTGTAATAGTTTTTTCATTTTTTGAATTTAAATAATTTCTTAGGAATTAAATGGTCAATAAATAAAAATCTGCATAGATTTTTTCTATGCAGATTTTTTACTTATTAATTTATACTAAGCATAAAAGTATTTGTTAACTTGCTGTTATTGTATAAGTTGGTGCGTTTGGATCACTAAAATCTAGTACGATGTCATAAGTTCCAGCAGTAACAGGAATATTTGCTCCTCCTGATTCTAAAGTCCCGTCATTACCATCATCGCCATAGTTAACATCCCAACTATCATTGGTTCTAAACTTAATTGTTCCATCTATTAAAGTAACTCCATTTAAATACCAAACACCATCAGTTCCATAATCAGGAGTAAAACGAACATTTGGACCATCCCATCCATTTGGAGCTGCATCTCCTACTAAGCCCCAAATATCAATTGGTTCAATTGTATATACTAAATTGTTTAAATCTAAGGTTACTAAATAATTTCCAGCAGTAACAGTAATATTTGCTCCTCCGTTTTCTAAGGTTCCATCAGCACCATCATCTCCATAGTTTAGAGCCCAATCATTATTAAACCTAAATTTAATATCTCCGTCAGCTAATGTAACAACAGCTTTCCATGTATCAGAATAAGAATCATAAGACATAGGCATATCAGGTCCATCCCAGCTATTAGGAGTTGCATCTCCTACTAGTCCCCAAGTATAAGTTTCAATAGTATAGGTTAAATCAGTAATATTAAAAGTAATTTTATAAGTACCAGCATTAACAGGAATATCTGCTCCTCCAGCTTCTAAAGTGCCATCATTACCATCATCTCCATAATTTAAATCCCAAGAATTATTAGTTCTGAATTTAATAAAACCATCTGCTAAAGAAACGTATGCAACTAATACATTAGCATCACTAGTTGTATAGAAAGGCATATCAGGACCGTCCCATCCATTTGGTGTAGCACTACCTACAACACCCCAAATAGTTGATAAATCTAGTTTATCAGCATAAACAGTAGCGTTAAATGTAGTTGTATTTGAAAGTATTTCGCTAGTTGCACTTAAAACTGCTTTTACTTGTACGGTTACTTCAGAAGATTCTCCTGCTGGTAATCCTAAACCAAGTAAAATTTTATTTAACTCAACATTTTCAAAAACTTTACTTAAATTGTTACCTATGTTAATTACTTTAGGGTCACTTCCTGTGTAGGTTAAAATAACTTGATAATTTACACCTGCATTAAATCCAAAATCAGGTTCAGTCCAATTAACAGTTAAAACATCTTGTCCAGCATTATTAGGGTCTAAAACCACATCGCTAGCAGAAAGGCTTACTGTAGTAGAAGCATTAGGATCTAATACAGTTAAATCTTGGCTATCACAAGCTACTAACAAAGTAGTAGCTGTGAATAGCATTAATATATTTTTAAATATTTTTTTCATTGTGTCTAATTTAAAAGATTAATACCCAGGGTTTTGAGTTAAATTTGGATTTGCATTTAAATCAGTTGATGGAATAGGTAAAATGTTACGGAAGCTAGGTGTTGAAGTCCCTTCAGCTACTCCACCTTTCCAAGGCCAAACATAATTGCCATCTGTAAATCTACCATATCTAACTAAGTCAGTTCTTCTAGTTCCTTCCCAGTATAACTCTCTTCCTCTTTCATTAAGAATTAAATCTAAATTGATTGAAGAAACTGGAACGGCGTTTGCTCTAGCTCTAAGTTGATTTACATAAGATAAAGCAGTAGCTTCATCTCCACCTCCACCTCTAAGAACAGCTTCAGCATACATTAAATAAACATCTGCTAATCTGAATAAAGGGAAATCAGTATCTGTAAAATTACCACTAGTATCCGAACCAGCAACTCCATTTTTATCTACATTTTTAAATTTAGTAATTGCATAACCATCTGTAAAAGTTGGTACTGATTCAATTTCTAAATTTTGTCCATCAGTGTAGAACATAGCTCTATCATCTTTTTCTAAAGTATAAGTTTGATCAGCCGTATTAATGGTAACTTTATAAATACCAGCTGTTACACTAATATTACTACCATTGTCGCCAAAATCACTTCCCCAAGTATTGTCAGGTCTAAATTTAATTTCACCATCAGCCAAATTTACGTAACCTTGGTAAACGTCAGTAGTTCCAGTTTCATATAAAGTTAAATCTGGTCCATCCCAACCATTTGGTGTTGCAGAACCAACTACTCCCCAATTAGAAGCAGGACCTATAGCTGTATTTGCTGTAGCAATATCTGTAGCAGAAACATCAGCACCAAATAGATTAACTAAGTTTTTGGTGGTTCTGTTACCTCCCCAACCACCGTTGATACCAAAGTCTGCTGGATCCATACTTCCACCAACTTCCGCGTGGATTAAGAAAGTTGTTCCTCCATAAGATTGTGTATGTAAGCCATCAAATGCTATTGGGAAAATTACTCCACCTGCTGTATTATTATCTGCTAAAAACAAGTTTTTATATGCAGGTTCTAATGTGTACCCTGCGTTAATTACTTTATTTGCATAGGTAATACAATCACTATATCTAGCAGTACCTGTATAAACTTCAGCATTTAAGTACATTTTAGCTAATAATGTCCAAACAGCAGCTTGATCAGCTCTAGCATATTCATTAGATTTTGGAGCAGGCATACTGCCTTCAATATCTAATAATTCATTTTCTACAAAATTGAATAACTCTGTTCTACTTTTTTGAGGAGGGAAGAAATAACCTACCTCATCAGCTTCAGTTACAAATGGGAAACTACCAAATAAATCAACTGCATGGTAATAACTTAATGCTCTTAAAAAACGAGCTTCATTTCTGTACTCATGTACGTCAGTTAATAATTGTCCAGTAACACCTCTAGCGCTTAACTTATCATCTGTAGTTTCACGTAAAAATGCATTACAAGAAGTAATTTGATACATTATTCTATTGTATAATGCTCTTACAAACTCATTATTAGAATTCCAATCTTGTTCATGGTAATCAGGTAAACTACCATCTGCCCAGCCTATAACAGCTTCATCAGTAGTTACTTCTTGAGCTAACCAATATTGACGTAAATATTGACTAAATCCTTCGTCAATACCTGAAATATCAGGTAAACCAGCAGGACCTTGTTGTCCGCTTATTGCTAAGCCAGCATATAATTTAGCAAGCACTTGTTTATAGGCCGCAGGATCATTAAATAAATCTGAAGCTAAAACAATATCTTTATCTTTAGGAGTGGTGTTTAAATCATTTAAACACGAAGTCATAGTAAGCAAGGTTACAATGGTACCTAAAAAGAATATTTTAAAAGAATATTTTTTCATTTTTTATTAATTAAAAGTTTAAATTAACACCAAGCATATATACTATTGGTCTTGGATAAATATTATAATCAATACCTCCGCTAACTTCAGGATCTAGACCTTTGTAATCTGTAATAGTTAAAACATTTTGTACTGTTCCTGAAATAGTGAAGTTTGTATTTTCTCCTAATACACTTCCTAAATTGTAACCAACAGTTACATTGTCTAGTTTTAAGAAGGAAGCTTCTTGAATATAGTAATCAGATAAATATCTTTCAGTACCTCCATTAATGAATCCTGATTCTAATACATTAGCTACACCATTTGAAATTACATCTGGAAAAGCTGGATTTAATAATTGGAATTCAAACCCTAAGTTAGAGTCTATATTATTATAAACATAGTTTCCAATACTTCCTCTCCAAGCCATATTAAAGTTCCATTTTTTATAATTTAAATTAGTGGTAAATCCAAACGTATAATCTGCTGCAGGTTTTTTATATCTGTATTTATCAGCAATAGTTATTTGTCCGTCGTTATTTCTGTCTACATAAACGCCTTCAATCGGTTTACCATTAGCATCATATACTTGTTGGTATACAAAAAATGAATAAGGAGCGAATCCTACGGAATGTCTTTGAATGTAGTTACCAACACCACCATTAAATCCACCAACTTCAACTCCTTCGTAATTAGGGTCATCATTAGTAGTTAATTTTGTGATTTTAGTATTAGCCCATGTAAAGTTACCTCCTATGTTTAATTTTAAATCATCAGTATTGATAATATCTGAGTTTAAAGTAACTTCAATCCCTTTATTTTCCATTTTTCCAATATTTGCATTGTCAGCATTAGATAGTGAAGACCCTGCAGGGAATGGGATAAAGTTTAATAAATCTTTAGTTTTTCTAAAGTAAGCATCAACCGTTCCGTTTATTTTTCCATCAAGTAATCCAAAATCTAAACCTGCATTATAGGTTTCTGTTTGTTCCCATTTTAATGAGGCATTATATGGTTGAGCTCTATAGGTATTTATGAAGGTTGAACCAAATTGGTATTGAGCAGTAGCAGTACTTCCTAAATAAGTTGGAATATAAGGATAATAATTATCATTTAAATTTTGTTGACCTGTAATACCCCAGCTTAAACGGAGTTTTAAATTAGAAAACGTTTTAGAATCTTTCATAAAAGGTTCATCGTAAATTTTCCAAGCCAAAGCTGCAGAAGGGAAATCACCCCAACGATTTTGTTTACTAAATCTTGAAGAACCATCGCGTCTGTATGTTAAGGTTAGCAAATATTTGTCAGCAAATGTATATTTTAAACGCCCAAAATAAGATTGTAAATTTGATTCATTATAATAATCATTATTTTCATTTCCACTTGCTGCAACTCTATTATTAAATCCACTATCTTTAAAGTTTTGATAGGAATAACCTGCCATTATATCGATTGTACTATTTATAGATTTCAAATCATTAGCATAGTCTAAATAAAAGTCCATTAACTTATTATCTTTAGTTTGCTCGTAATGGTTTGTGCTTCTAAATATAGTTCCATCACTTAAAGTTGAATTTGCTGAGTTATCTACAATATCGTCGCCTTTACTTTTTGATTGATCAAAACCTAGGTTAAGGTTAGCTCGTAATTCAGGTAAAAAATGCATTTTATAGTCAAATTGTACATTACCAATAAGCCTTTTAGCATTTGAAGTATCATCTCTTTGGCTTAATAAAGCAACTGGATTTTTTGGCGCACCAACAGCAATTGGAGCTCCACCAGGCGATTGTAACCATTCAAAATATCCTCCATAAGGAGATGTACTGTCATATACAGGTTTTGTTGGGTCAAATGAAATAGCATTACCAATAGCTCCAGTATCAGCAAAGCGATTATTTACTAATGCAGCTTTTGTGTTTACATCAATTTTCAAATGATCATCAAATAATTTTGATCCAATGCTAATGGCATATGTAGCTCTTTCTAATTTTGAGGTTAACAAAGTACCAGTTTGATTTGTGTACCCAATAGAAGTTCTATAATTAAGTTTTTCAGTTCCATCTGAAACACTCAAATTATGATTTGTTCCATAACCTGTTTTAAAAATTTGATCTTGCCAGTTTGTGTTGGCATTACCTAATAAAGCTATGTCGCTTGATAATCCATTTGCATTTACATATGCTCTGAATTGAGAAGGAGATAAGGCATCAACAGTTTTAGAATTTTCATTTACTGAAAAATTAGCACTATAATTAGCTTTAAATCCATCACCTTTACCTTTTTTTGTGGTTATTATTATTACTCCATTAGATGCTCTAGAACCATAAATAGCAGTTGCAGAGGCATCTTTTAATATAGTATAAGATTCAATATCATTTGGATTAATGGTATTTAGTGGATTTCTCATTCCTGAAATACCATTATTATCAACAGGAACACCATCAATAATAAATAGCGGATCATTTGTAGCTGTTAATGAAGCTCCACCTCTAATTCGGATAGTTGATCCACTACCAGGAGCACCACCGCCAGAAGTTACTTGTACACCGGCTAATTTACCAGTTAACATTTGGTCTGGAGAAACAATGTTTCCTCTATTTAAATCTTTTGTTTTTACTGAAGTTATTGAACCTGTAGCATCTTTTACAGTTGTTACACCATAACCTACAATTACAACTTCATCTAATGACTCAGTACTTTCAACTAGAGCAACGTTAATTGTAGTGTTACTTCCAACTTTAATTTCTTGAGTTTTAAATCCTACATAAGAAAAAACCAATACATCACCTGTTTTTACTTTATCTAAGGAGTAATTCCCATCAAAGTCTGTTGAGGTACCTGTAGTGGTTCCTTTAATTAAAACGCCAACGCCAGGTAAAGCCGTTCCACCTGTAGCTTCTGTAACCGTCCCTTTAATAGTTTGTTGACCAAACATAACTAAAGGAAAGAGAAGAATGACATTTAACAAAAAAAGTCTAAAATTTTTCATTTATTTTAAGTTAATTAATAATTAAGTTTTTAATTGTTTTTACTGTTTTTATTACATTTCACTCTGTGAAGTTAAGGAGTTAACAATTATTTAACAATGACTTATATTAGTTTCTGAGTTTCGAAAACGTTTTCGTGTTTATAACTTTTTTACGCAAACGTTAGAGTTTGAGAGTCATTTTTAATGTTTTTTTCAAAAAAGTTAAGACATAGTTAATTTAATAAATTTTTAATGAAAATTATATAGTTTCAGTTATTAGTTTATATTTGTATAGATGATGAATTTTGATTGATTTTTTATATGAAACCAAGAATTACTTTAAAAAAAATAGCAAGTGAATTTGGAGTGTCTATTTCAACAGTTTCCAAAGCTCTAAAAGATAGTCATGAAATAAGTGAAGAAACACGCGAAAAAATAAAAGCATTTGCAGATTATTATAACTACAAACCAAATAGTTTAGCATTACAATTACGCAATCAAAAAACATCTGTTATTGGCGTAATTATCCCTGAAATTGTACATCATTTTTTCTCAACAGTAATTAATGGAATTGAGCAATATGCAACGAAAAAAGGTTACAATGTAATGGTCTGTGTATCTAATGAATCTTACGAAAAAGAAGTTTCTAATTTTAGTGTGCTTACCAATGGAAGTGTAGACGGTTTAATTGTTTCTATAGCCAGAGAAACTCAACAAAAAAATGATTACTCACATTTTGAAGGGTTAATAAAAGATGATTTTCCACTAGTGTTATTTGATAGGATTAATGAAAATTTAGCTTGCGATAAAGTTATTATTGATGATGCCGGTGGGGCTTATAAAGCTACTAATCATTTGATAGAGATTGGTTCTGAAAAAATTGCATTACTTACCACTCAAGATTTTATTACAGTTGGATCGTTACGAAAAGAAGGTTATTTAAAATCTTTACGCCAAAATGGAATTGAGGTAGATGAAAATTTAATTTACAAAATAGATGATACTAAAGATTTATACGAGCAAATTAAAAAAGTAATTTTTGTAAACAATCCGCCTGATGCTATTTTAGCCGTAAACGAAATTTATGCTGCAAACGCTTTAAAAATAGCTAAAGAAAGAAAGCTTTCTATTCCAAAGGATATAGCTATTATTGGTTTTACTGATGGTCTTATTTCCGAATTTACATATCCACCATTATCAGAAGTTGTACAGCACGGTTTTGAAATGGGGCAACAAGCTGCAGAGTTATTAATTAAAAGGATAGAACAAATTTCTCAAGGAGAATTTAGGAAAGAAGTAATTTCAACTAATTTAAAAATTAGAAAATCCACACTATCTACAGATTAATATAATTTTTTTATCAATTTTTTATAGAACTCAAAGGTTGTAGTTTGTTATTTAGGGTGTTTGTAATAGAATCTGACTTTTAAAAAAGTTAAAAATTCATATTAATTTAATATATTTGTCCTGTAAAAGTAATTTTACAACTACTGTTTTTCACACTTCACACAAGCAATTATAAGATTTTTCTTATAGTTGATATATTCTAACATATTTAATTTATGGAAAAACGGAAACTAAGTTTCTGGGAAATCTGGAATTTAAGTTTCGGGTTCTTGGGAATTCAAATGGGCTTTGCATTACAAAATGCAAATGCAAGTAGAATTTTACAAATTTTTGGAGCTCACGTAGAAGAATTATCATGGTTTTGGATAGTAGCACCATTAACAGGTTTAATTGTGCAACCAATTATTGGTTATTATAGTGATAAAACTTGGACGCGTTTAGGACGAAGAAGACCTTACTTTTTAACAGGTGCCATTTTAGCATCTATGGGACTTATTTTTATGCCTAATGCAGCTATGTTTACTGCCTTTTTACCTGCTTTATGGGTAGGTGCAGGTATGTTAATGATAATGGATGCTTCATTTAATATAGCTATGGAACCTTTTAGAGCTCTTGTAGCAGATATTTTACCTTCTGATCAAAGAACTTTAGGGTTTAGTATTCAAACTATTCTAATTGGTATTGGAGCAGTAGTTGGATCGTGGTTACCTTATGTATTAACAAATTGGTTTGGTGTTGCAAATAATACACAGCCAGGTGAAGTACCTTTAAATTTACTTTTATCTTTTATAATTGGTGCAATTGTGTTGTTAGTTAGTATAATTATTACGGTGGTAACTACCAAAGAGTACTCTCCTGAAGAAATGGCTCTAATTAATGCAAGTAAAGATGAAATTATAGAAGAAGAAAAAAAATCTAGTATTTTAGACATTTTTACTGATTTTAAAGAAATGCCATTAACAATGAAACAATTGAGTTTTGTTCAATTCTTTTCATGGTTTGGTTTGTTTGGCATGTGGGTGTTTTCTACTCCAGCAATAGCACATCATATTTATGGATTACCATTATCAGATTCCAGTAGTGAAGCATATCAAAATGCAGGAGACTGGGTTGGTGTTTTGTTTGGCGTTTATAATTTAGTATCTGCAATATATGCCTTCTTTCTACCTGCAATTGCAAAAAAAGTGGGAAGAAAAAAAACACATAGCATTTCTTTAGTTATAGGAGGGTTAGGGTTAGTGTCTATTTTTATTATGCCAAATCAATATTGGTTAATACTTTCTATGATTGGAGTCGGAATTGCTTGGGCAAGTATATTAGCAATGCCATACGCAATTTTAGCAGGTGCAATACCTGTAAAAAAAATGGGTGTGTACATGGGCATTTTCAACTTTTTTATAGTGATTCCACAAATAATAAATGCTTTAATAGGAGGTCCTATTGTTAAGTATTTTTATGGAGGCGATGCTATTTATGCGTTAATCGCAAGTGGAGTTTCTTTTTTAATTGCAGCCATGTTAGTTTATAAAGTTAAAGATGTAGATGATAACGTTCAATAAGTAACTAGTTATAATGAATAATAAAATAGCATTTATTTTTGATTTAGATGGTGTAATAGTGGACACTGCAAAGTATCATTTTTTGGCTTGGAAAAATTTAGCAAACTCGTTAGGGTTTGATTTTACCAAAGAACAAAATGAACAATTAAAAGGAGTTAGCAGAGTGAAGTCACTTGAAATATTACTTAAAATCGGAAATATAGAATTAACCGATGAAAAAAAACAAGAACTGCTTTTAAAAAAAAATGAAGAATATCTGTCCTATGTTAATAGAATGACTTCAGATGAGATATTACCAGGAGTAACTAATATGTTGAATTTTTTAATAGAAAACAATGTGAAATTTGCATTGGGTTCAGCAAGTAAAAATGCTCCTTTAATTCTCGATAAAGTTGGGTTGCTTAATAAGTTTACTGCAATAGTAGATGGAAATCATGTTAGCAAAGCAAAACCAGATCCTGAAGTGTTTTTATTAGGAGCAGAAAAATTAAAAATGGATCCAATAAAATGTGTAGTTGTTGAAGATGCAATTGCAGGTGTTGCAGCAGCTAATGCTGCAAATATGATAAGTATAGGTATTGGAGATTCAGATGTATTAAAAGATGCAAATTATGTTTTTGAGGATACCTCAAAAATAACTACAGCATTCTTAAAAAGCTTAATTAAAAGAAATGAATAAGAATTATATTATACCTAATGAATGGTCAATTATTGAAGAAGGGTTTAACAAAGATAATGTTAAATCATCTGAAAGTTTGTTCAGTATTGGAAATGGAGCATTAGGGCAAAGAGCAAATTTTGAAGAAGATTATTCAGGACCTTCTTTTCAAGGAAGTTATATAGGAGGTATTTATTACCCTGATAAAACAAGAGTTGGTTGGTGGAAAAATGGATATCCAGAGTACTTTGCTAAAGTGCTAAATGCACCAAATTGGATTGGGATTCAGATTAAAATTAATAAAACCAATTTAGATTTAAACACGTGTAAAATACAAAATTTTAAGCGTGAGTTAAATATGAAAGAAGGTTGGTTAAGCCGTTCTTTTAATGCAGTTTTAGCAACAGGTGAAGAAATTGAAGTAATTTCTAAACGAATTATAAGTATTGCTCATAATGAAGTTGGAGCAATAAAATACAGTGTAAAAGCAGTGAATTTTTCAGGAGAAATTACTTTTAAACCATATCTAGATGCAGGTATTGTTAATCAAGATTCTAATTATGATGAGTATTTTTGGGATATTTTAAATATTGAAAAAGGAACAAATGAAGGCTGTATTTTAGCAAAAACCTTAAAAACTAATTTTTATGTTGGTACTGCAATGTCAGTATCATTTTCCCATAATAATAAAAAGGTTGATCTAGAACAAACCACTAATGTTCAAGAAAAAAAACTAACCTATTCCTACAATTTAAAAATAAATCAAGGAGATACAGTTACTATTTATAAATATGCTAGCTACGTTACTTCTTTGAATTATAAAGAAGAGAAATTAGTAAAAGCAGGTTTAAAAAATGTACAACAAGCTAGTGAATTAGGTTTTGATATTTTATTGCAAGAACAAGTAAATTCTTGGGCAGCTATTTGGAAAACTTCTGATATAAAAATAGAAGGAGATATAAAAGCACAACAAGGAATTAGATTTAATATTTTTCAATTAAATCAAACCTATTTAGGCACAGATTCTCGTTTAAATATAGGGCCTAAAGGATTTACAGGTGAAAAATATGGAGGAAGTACTTATTGGGATACGGAAGCCTATTGTATTCCTTTTTATATGGCTACTAAAGATGCAAGTGTAGCTAAAAATCTACTTTTATATAGATATAATCAATTAGATAAAGCTATTGAAAACGCCGAAAAATTAGGGTTCAAAAACGGAGCAGCGCTGTATCCTATGGTTACTATGAATGGGGAAGAATGCCATAACGAATGGGAAATAACTTTTGAAGAAATTCATAGAAATGGAGCAATGATTTATGGTATTTATAACTATGTAAATTACACTAAAGATTTTGAGTACATTCCAAAATATGGGTTAGAAGTTATGATTGGAGTTGCCAGATTTTGGCATCAAAGAGCCAATTTTTCTGCAGCAAAAAACAAATATGTAATTTTAGGAGTTACTGGTCCAAATGAATATGAAAATAATGTAAATAATAATTTTTACACTAACTATTTGGCAAAATGGTGTATTGAATATGCTATTGAATCATTACAAAAAATAAAAACAGAGTACGCTCAGGATTATAAAAGAGTACTTGCTAAAACTAATTTAACGGAAGAAGAAACCAAGCAATGGTTGCAAGTAGCTGATAACATGTATTTTCCATACAGCGAAAAAAATAAAGTTTATTTACAACAGGATGGTTTTTTAGATAAAGAATTAATTCCAGTTGCTGAATTATCAGTAGAAGATAGACCAATAAATCAAAAATGGTCTTGGGATAGAATTTTACGTTCTTGTTATATAAAACAAGCAGATGTTTTGCAAGGAATGTTCTTTTTTGAAGATCAATTTAGTAAAGAAGAAATAGAGCGTCATTTTGATTTTTACGAGCCATTAACCGTTCATGAATCATCACTTTCACCTTGCGTACATTCTATTTTAGCGGCGTCAATTGACAGAATTCCAAAAGCTTACGAACAATATGTGCGAACTTCTCGGTTAGATTTAGACGATTATAATCATGAAGTTGATGAAGGTTGCCATATAACAAGTATGGCTGGAACTTGGATGTCTATTGTTCAGGGATTTGGAGGAATGAGAGTTAAAAATGGTCTTCTTTCATTTAATCCTCAAATTCCAAAAAAATGGAAATCATATACCTTTACTATTAATTTTAGAGGTAACGTAATAAATGTTTATAAAAGTCAAAATGAATGCAAATTCTCTAATGAATCTGGCAATGAAATGACTATTTTAGTAGACAATGAGAAGATAAAAATACCCTCAAAACAATTAATAACCGTTTAAATGAAAAAAAGTTTCCTATTAGTTATTTTGTTTTTGACCTGTAGTTTACAAGCTCAAAACATAAAAAAGATTGAGCCACCATTTTGGTGGTCAGGCATGAACCATAATCAACTTGAGTTGTTAATTTACGGCGATAATATTGCCAGTTTTAATCCTTCTGTAGATAATAAAGACATCATAGTTACAGGAGTCAAAAGAACTGAAAATAATCATTATTTATTTGTTGATCTAGATGTTTCAAAAGCAAAACCAGGGATTTTTAAAATCAATTTTTCTAAAAAAGGAAAACGAAATAATTTTTCAGTGAATTATGAACTAAAACAACGTAGTCCAAATTCAAAATTTAGAAAAGGTTTTAATAGTTCAGATGTTGTTTATTTAATTATGCCAGATAGATTTTCGAATGGTGATGTTACTAATGATTCTTCAAAAGAGGTTGTTGAAAAAGGGGATAGAAGTATAAAAGGAGGGCGTCATGGAGGTGATATCCAAGGAATTATAAATCATTTAGATTATATTAAACAGTTGGGAGCTACCGCAATATGGAGCACACCTTTGTTAGAAGATAATCAGCCAACATATTCTTATCACGGTTATGCAATTACGGATGCTTATAAAATTGACCCAAGATATGGAACGAATAAATTGTATAAAGGTTTAGCGGAGAAAGCACATCAAAAAGGGTTAAAATTAATAATGGATTATGTTACAAATCATTGGGGTAGTGAAAACTGGATGATAAAAGATTTACCAACATATACTTGGTTAAATCAATTTCCAGGGTACGCAAACTCTAATTATAGAATGTCTACACAATACGATCCAAATGCATCAAAAATTGACGCAAAATATTGTATGGATGGATGGTTTGTAAAATCTATGCCAGATTTAAATCAACGGAATCCGTTAGTTTTAAATTATTTAATTCAAAATGCTATTTGGTGGATAGAATATGCAAATTTAGATGGATTTAGGGTTGATACTTATTCGTATGCAAATAAAGAAGGTATTTCAAAATGGACTAAAGCAATTATGGATGAATATCCAGATTTTAATATAGTTGGAGAGGTTTGGATGCATAATCAGTCATCAATTTCTTATTGGCAAAAAGATAGTAAAATAGGCGCTATAGAAAGCTATAATTCATATCTGCCAAGTGTAATGGATTTTACGTTGCAAGATGCAATATCTACTATGTTTAATGAAGAAAATGCAACTTGGAATGATGGAATGATTAAAGCATATAATAATTTCACGAATGATTATTTATATCCTAATATAAACAACCTATTAGTATTTGCTGAGAATCATGATACACAACGAATTAATGAAATTTTTAAAGGAGATATTCAAAAATATAAACTGGCGTTAACTTTAATAGCAACTGTACGAGGTATTCCACAAATTTATTATGGAAGTGAAATAGGAATGCGAGGCAATAAAAATAATGGCGATGGAGATATTCGTCGTGATTTTCCTGGTGGTTGGAAAAATGACACCAATAATGCATTTACAAATTCAGGAAGAACAAAAGTTCAGAAAGAGTTTTTTAATTTTTCAAGTAAGTTATTAAACTGGCGTAAAAATGCAGAAGTAATTCAAACTGGAAAAACGACGCATTATATACCTCAAAATAATGTGTATGTTTATTTTAGATATAACGAAAAAAAATCTGTAATGGTGGTTATTAATAATAATCCAAAAGCACAAACTATATCGTTAAAAAGATTTGCTGAAAATTTAAAAAATTACACTTCTGGAACAGATATTTTAACCAACACCAAATTTGATGTAACCAAAAATGATTTGTCAGTTCAAGGAAAAACATCATTAGTTATAGAATTAAATTAAATATATAGTTCTAATTTCCAGTTGAATTTTTATTAAAAAAATAAATCATGAAGTTTAAAAACCTACTGTTAGTAATTTTTTATGGGATATCTATATCCTTGTTTGCTCAAAATGCAAATAGAAAGTTTGTGAGTTTGTCTTCAAACAAATCTTTTGTAAAAGTTCAAACAAATGATGGTTGGTATAGAATTCTGCCTTATTCTAATCATATAATTGAAACTTCGTTTATTCCCAACAACGAAACTTACAATCCACATTCAGATGCTGTGGTTTTAAAACCTAAAAATATTCCTTTTAAAGTTGTTGAAAACAAACAAAATATTACCATTACCACCAAAGGAATTAAAGCAACTATTACTAAATCTCCTTTTCAAATAAGTTATTATTATAAAAATGATTTTTTAATTTCGGAAAGAAAAGGGTATGAAAAAACTAATAAATATGAAGTAATTGATTTTAATTTAAATCCTACGGAAGTTTTATATGGCGCAGGTGAACGAGCTTTAGGAATGAACCGACGAGGTTATAAATTACAGTTATATAATCGTGCTCATTATGGTTACGAAACACATTCTGAATTAATGAACTATACTATGCCTTTGGCATATTCATCAAAAAAGTATGCAATTTTGTTTGATAATGCTCCAATTGGTTATTTAGATTTAGATAGTAAAAAGGATAATAGTCTTCAATATGAAACTATAAGTGGAAGAAAAACATACCAAGTAATTGCTAGCAATAATTGGGATGATTTAGTAAATCAATATACAACTTTAACCGGTAAACAACCTTTAATTCCACGTTGGGCTTTAGGTAATTTTTCTAGTCGATTTGGTTATCATTCCGAAAAAGAAACTGAAAATACAGTTCAAAAATTTATTGATGATAAAATTCCTGTTGATGCTGTAATTATAGATTTATATTGGTTCGGGAAAACCATAAAAGGAACTATGGGAAATTTAAAATTTTATAGAGATTCTTTCCCAAATCCCAAAAAAATGATTGCCAATTTTAATAAAAAAGGCATAAAAACAATATTGGTTACTGAACCTTTTATTTTAACAACTTCAGATAGATGGAAAGAAGCTGTAGATAAAGATATTTTGGGAAAAACAAAAGAAGGTAAACCTTATACGTTTGATTTTTATTTTGGACATACAGGTTTAATTGATATTTTTAAACCATCTGCAAAAAAATGGTTTTGGAACGTTTATAAAAACTTAGCTAAAAATTATGGAGTTGCTGGTTGGTGGGGCGATTTAGGAGAGCCAGAAGTACATCCTTCAGATTTAATTCATGTAAATGGTACAGCCGACGAAGTACATAATATTTATGGACACAATTGGGCAAAATTAATATATAATGGTTATCAAAATGATTTTCCAAATCAGCGCCCATTTATTTTAATGAGAGCGGGTTATGCAGGATCACAACGCTTTGGACTTATTCCTTGGTCAGGAGATGTTAATAGAACTTGGGGAGGTTTGCAATCACAACCAGAAATAGCGTTACAAATGGGAATGCAAGGATTAGCTTTTTCACATTCTGATTTAGGAGGTTTTGCAGGAGCAAATTTAGATGATGAGTTATATACTCGTTGGCTACAATATGGAGTTTTTCAACCTATTTATCGACCTCACGCTCAAGAAGAAGTTCCATCAGAGCCAGTTTTTAGAGAGGCCAAAACTAAAGAATTAGCAAAAGAATCTATAGAATTACGATATCAGTTATTACCTTATAACTATACTTTGGCTTTTGAAAATCATACCAAAGGAACTCCATTAATGCGACCAGTATTTTTTGAAGATACAAGTTCAAATAAATTATTTTCTTATGATAAATCGTACTTGTGGGGTAATAATTTTTTAGTAAGCCCAGTGTTAAAATCTGGAATTAATAATCAGGAAGTTTACTTTCCAGTAGATGCTAATTGGTATGATTTTTATACAGGTGAAAAAGTAATAGGTGGACAAACTAAAAATATAGTTTTGCATAAAAATTATATTCCAACTTATGTTAAAGGAGGTGCTTTTATTCCAACCATAAAAACTATTCAAAACACTACAAAATATAGCCTAAACTCTTTTAATTTAAACTTTTATTTTGACAAATCTGTTAAAGAAAGTAAAGGAATGTTATACAATGATGATGGTGAAACTCCACAAGCATTTGAAAATGGAATGTATGAAATTCTTAATTTTGAAAGTGAGTACAATAACAATAAATTAACTATTGAAATTAAAACTGAAGTAGGAAAAAATTACCATTCTTCGCCAAAAAATATTACATTAATTATACATAACATTCATAAAAAACCTAAACAAGTAAAAGGATATTCTTATACTTGGGACAAAGATTCTAATATACTTAAAGTTAAATTCACGCAACAAAATCAAAAATGTATAAAAATTAAGTTCTAATGAAAAAAATAGTTCTTATATCGTTAATAATTAGTTTATTATTTTCCTGCACTAATCAAAATGATAGTGTAAAAACTATTTCTTCCCCAAATAATAATATTGTTGTTAAATTTAAAGTAACTTCAAGAGGCGAACCTTCATACAGCGTAGCTTATAAAAATAATGAAATAATTAAAACTTCTACTTTAGGTTTTGATTTAAAAAATGCACCATCTTTAAGTCAAAATTTTAAGATTATAAATACTACTTTAAGTAATTATAATAACACTTGGAAAATGCCTTGGGGAGAACAAAGTGAAGTTGTAAACAATTACAATGAGCTTAAAATAAATCTTCAAGAAACTACTAACTTAAAAAGAAAATTAACGATTGTTTTTAAAGTTTATAACGATGGTTTAGGATTTAGATATGAATTTCCTAAGCAAAAAAATCTAAAAGAAGTATTAATTAATGATGAAAACACAGAATTTAACCTAAGAAGTAACCCAACTGTTTGGTGGATTCCTGGGGATTGGGATAGTTATGAGCATCTTTATAATACTACTAAGTTTTCAAAAATAAATGCAATTAGCAAACGAAATAATGCAAATTTAGGTGCAACTTATATTCCTGTAAATGCGGTAAATACACCTGTAACTATGAAAACAGAAAAAGGTATTTATTTGAGTTTTCACGAAGCTGCTCTAATAGATTATGCAGGAATGACTTTAAAAGTGGATACTTTAAATTTAGCAATGAAAAGCGGTTTAGTTAGTTCAGATATTAATGGGTATGCAGTTAAAAGAAACTTGCCTTTTAATACTCCTTGGCGAACTATACAAATTGCAGATAAGCCAGGAGATTTAATAGCTTCAAAATTAATTTTAAATTTAAATGAACCTAATAAATTAGGAGATGTATCATGGTTTAAACCAATGAAATATGTAGGTATTTGGTGGGAAATGCACTTGGGAAAATCCACTTGGGATTATGAATCTACACAAAATACAAATTCAGCAACTGGTAAGATTATAAAAAAAGGGACGCATGGAGCTACAACTGCAAACGCTAAACGTTATATAGATTTTGCTTCAAAAAATAATATTCATGGCTTATTAGTTGAAGGATGGAATACAGGATGGAAACATTGGATTGGTTTTGATGACCGAGAAGGTGTATTTGATTTTGTAACACCTTATTCAGATTATGATTTAAAAGAAGTAGTACGCTATGGAAAAGAGAAAGGAGTTACGCTTATAGTTCATCATGAAACTTCCGCTGCTCCAAGAACCTATAACAAGCAAATGGATACGGCTTACGCTTTAATAAAATCGCTAGACTTGCATGCAATTAAATCAGGCTATGTTGGTAAAATCATCCCAAAAGGAGAATATCATCATGGGCAATGGATGGTAAATAATTATAACAAGGCAGTTATAAAAGCCGCTAAATATAAAATTGCTATTGATGCTCATGAGCCTATAAAAGCAACAGGGTTAAGAAGAACTTATCCAAACATGGTTTCAAGAGAAGGTTTGCGTGGACAAGAATTTAATGCTTGGTCAGTTGAAGGAGGTAACCCACCAGAACATACAACTATAGTTCCTTTTACAAGGATGTTAGCTGGACCAATAGATTTTACACCAGGAATATTTAACATTAAACTAAATCCTTACAAGCCTAATAATCAAGTTAAAACTACAATTGCAAAACAATTAGCGTTGTATGTAGTTTTATATAGTCCAATTCAAATGGCTGCTGATCTTCCTGAAAATTATATAGGTAATCCAGCTTTTCAATTTATTAAAGATGTTGGTGTAGACTGGCAAGAAACAAAAATATTAAATGGTGAAATAGGTAAATATATTACCATTGCCAGAGAGGAGAAAAACACCCAAAATTGGTTTGTTGGAGGAATAACTAACGAGAATGCAAGAGACTTAGATATTTCATTTAACTTTTTAAGTCCAAATAAAACTTATGAAGCAATTATTTATGAAGATGGTACAAATGCGAATTGGAATAAAAACCCAACATCCATAAATATTAGAAAAGAAAACATAACCAACCAATCAAATTTAAAATTTAAATTAGCTCCAGGAGGAGGTTTCGCAATAAGTATTAAACCAATTAATCATTAATAATGAAAAAAATTCTTTTTATTCTTACAATTGCTGCTTTAGTTTCTTGTAAACCAGAAAATAAAAAAGCAGACAAAACAGACACAAAATTAGATTCAATGCAACCTATTTCAGATAAAGCATTAGAAAATGCAGTTATTTACGAAGCAAATATTCGTCAATATTCACCAGAAGGTACTTTTAATGCTTTTACTAAAGATATTCCTAAATTAAAGCAATTAGGCGTTAAAATAGTTTGGTTAATGCCTATTTATCCAATTTCTAAAAAAGATAGAAAAGGACCTTTAGGAAGTTACTATGCTGTTGCAAATTATACTAAAGTCAATCCTGAATTCGGAAATTTAACAGATCTAAAAAAATTAGTAAATACAGCTCATGAAAATGGCATGTATGTAATTTTAGATTGGGTAGCAAACCATACAGGAAGAGACCATCATTGGTTAACAGAGCATCCAGATTTTTACGTGCGTGATGATAAGGGAAATCCAGTAGCACCTTTTGATTGGACAGATGTTGCAAAATTGGATTACTCTAATCCAAATTTAAGAAAAGCTATGGTTGGCGAAATGCAATATTGGTTAAAAAATGCAAATGTTGATGGATTTAGATGTGATGTAGCAGCTGAGGTTCCTGTTGATTTTTGGAATAATGCTATAAAGCAATTAAAAGAAACAAAACCAGTTTTTATGTTGGCTGAAGCATGGGAACCTAAATTGCTTAAAAATGGATTTGACATGGTTTACAGTTGGGATACTCACCACTTAATGAATAGTATTGCTCAAGGAAAAAAGAATGTTAAAGATTGGGATGCAAGAATGAAGCAAATAGATACCATGTATCAAAAACAAGATATTTTAATGAATTTTGTAACTAATCACGATGAAAACTCTTGGAATGGTACAGTTAAAGAACGTATGGGAGATGCATCACAAACAATGATAGCATTATCGTATTGCACACCAGGAATGCCATTGATTTATAATGGTTTAGAATATGATATGAATAAACGTTTACGTTTTTTTGATAAAGACACTATTAATAAAACTAAAGGTAAAGTTTGGCCGTTGTTAGAAAAATTAGGAAAGTTAAAAAATTCGGATGAAGCATTAAATGGAGGTAAAAAGGCTGCTTCTTACACAAAAATAAACTCTTCAAATAATGATGATATATTAATTTTCAAAAGAGAAAAAGATAATGATAAAATAATTTTTATGGCAAATTTATCTGATAAAGAAGTAACATTTACAACAGATTTATCTGGTGAATTTTTAGATTATCTTACTCAAAAAAAGATGGTTATAAACAAGGATGAAAAACTAATTTTTAAGCCTTGGGAATACAAAATATTAGTTCCATAAAATAGATTTTAAAGTATTGATAATAAATATTTTATTGAATTTTAAAGGAATGTTTTTCACATTCCTTTTTTTATTTCTAATAGCGAAATCGTTTTAGTGAATATTTAATAGTTTTATAGGATAAATTTTGACAATATTGTAATTTTGACAACATAAATTAACGTATGAATCAACCTATAAAAAAGATAGCTGTTTTAACATCAGGAGGCGATGCCCCAGGGATGAATGCCGCAATTAGAGCGGTAGTTAGAGCTTGTACTTATTATCGTATTGACTGCGTAGGTGTTTATAGAGGTTATCAAGGCTTAATTGAGGGCGATTTTGAACAAATGTCTGCTCGTCACGTAAGTAATGTTATCAATAGAGGAGGAACTATATTAAAATCTGCTAGATCTTTAGAATTTAAAACTAAAGAAGGTAGAGTTAAAGCATATGAAAATCTTAAAAAAGAAGGTGTTGGAGCTTTAATTATAATTGGTGGAGATGGAACTTTTACAGGAGGATTAAAATTTATTAAAGAATTTGATTTTCCTATAGTTGGAATTCCAGGAACTATTGATAATGATATATATGGAACAGATAACACTATTGGATACGATACCGCGTTAAATACAGTAGTTGAAGTAATAGATAAAATTAGAGATACTGCAAGTTCTCATAATCGCCTGTTTTTTATTGAGGTAATGGGACGTGATGCAGGTTTTATCGCTTTAAATACAGGAATAGGAGCAGGAGCAGAAGAAATTTTAATCCCTGAAGAAAATATTGGTTTAGAAAAATTAGTTGATTCTCTAAAAAAAGGTAGAGAAAAAGGTAAAACTTCAAGTATTGTTGTTGTGTCTGAAGGAGATAAAATTGGTAAAAATGTTTTTGAATTAGCCGATTATATTGGTGAAAATTATCCAGATTACGATATTAGAGTTTCCGTTTTAGGACATATGCAACGCGGAGGATCTCCAAGTTGCTACGATAGAGTTTTAGCTAGTCGATTGGGAGTTGCAGCAGTTGAAACATTACTAGATAAAAAATCTGGGGTTATGGTTGGTGTAACTAATAATGAAGTTTCTAAAGTTGGTTTAGAAAATGCTATTAAAATGAATCACGAAATAAATAAGGAATTGCTCAAAGTAGCAGAAATAACATCCATTTAATTAAAAGTAAAAAATTATAAAATGTCAACAATTAAAATAGGAATTAACGGATTTGGTAGAATAGGAAGAATTGCATTTAGAATAGCAGTTAGCAGACCAAATATTCAAGTAGTTGGAATTAATGATTTGTTAGATGTAGAACATTTGGCATATTTATTAAAATATGATTCAGTTCATGGAAGATTTGATGGAACCATTGAAGTGAAAAACGGTAATCTAGTTGTTAACGGTAATGAAATAAGAGTTAGTGCAGAACGTAATCCGGAAGACTTAAAATGGGATGCTGTAAATGCAGATGTAGTATTAGATTGTACAGGTATTTTTACAACACTTGAAAAAGCACAAGCACATATTAAAGCAGGAGCTAAAAAAGTTGCAATTTCTGCACCTTCTGCAGATGCTCCAATGTTTGTAATGGGTGTAAATAATAAAGAAATAACTGCTAAAGATACAATCGTATCTAACGCTTCTTGTACAACCAATTGTTTAGCTCCTTTAGCTAAAGTTATTGATGATAATTTTGGAATAGTTGAAGGTTTAATGACTACAGTTCATGCAGCAACAGCAACTCAATCAACAGTAGATGCTCCTTCAAGAAAAGCATATAGATTAGGTCGTTCAGCAATAAATAATATTATTCCTGCTTCTACAGGAGCTGCAAAAGCAGTAACTAAGGTAATTCCAGCATTAGAAGGTAAATTAACTGGAATGGCTTTTAGAGTTCCAACTGCCGATGTTTCAGTAGTTGATTTAACCGTTAGAGTTGAAAAAAGTGCATCTATGGATGCGATTAAAAAAGCACTAAAAGATGCATCTGAAAATGAAATGAAAGGTGTACTTAGTTATACAGAAGAAGATGTTGTTTCACAAGATTTTGTTTCTGAAGCACATACAAGTAACTTTGATGCAGGAGCAAGTATTGCGTTAAACGATAATTTCTTTAAATTAATTTCTTGGTATGATAATGAGTTTGGATATTCAACTAAATTAGTTGATTTAGCAACTTATATACACGAAGTAAAGTAATTACTAAAAAGTAATAAGAATGATTTTAATAGCAGATGGTGGATCAACAAAAGCCGATTGGATTTTATTAGATCTGTTGGGTAATCAAAAATTTAAAACTAGAACTGAAGGATTAAATCCGGCAGTTTTTAGCGAAAATGCTTTGCACCAACGATTAGAAGCCAATGCTGAATTAGCGGAAGTGAAAAATGCTGTTACAGAGTTGTATTTTTATGGTGCAGGTTGTGGTACCGAAAAACCAACATTGCTATTAAAATCAATTTTTGAAAAATATTTTAAAAACGCTAAAGTTACTGTAAAAGAAGATACTTATGCAGCAGCCTTTGCGGTAACTACAAAACCAGGTATAGTTTGCATTTTAGGAACAGGTTCTAATAGCTGCTATTTTGATGGAGAACACGTTGATGTTAGAATTCCATCGCTTGGTTATGTATTAATGGATGAAGCAAGTGGCAATTATTTTGGTAAAAAATTAATAAGAGATTATTACTATAAAAAAATGCCAAAAGAAATTTCAGAAAAGTTTGAATCTGAATTTAATTTAGATGCAGATATAATAAAGAAAAATTTATATAAAGAAGCAAATCCAAATACGTACTTAGCTCATTTTGCAGAGTTTATACTTAAAAATGAACGTAATGCTTATTTTAATAAAGTATTACACAAAGGCATAAAAGAATTTTTTAAGAATAGAATTTTACCTATTGAAGAATCAAAAGAATTACCAATTCATTTTGTTGGATCCATCGCTTATTTTTCACAAGATATTATTAAAGATGTTGCAAGATACCATATGGTTAAGTTAGGTAAATTTGTTAGAAGACCTATTGATGGTTTAATTGAATTTCATAGAAATAAATTAAAGTTAGAGCAGGTCTAAAATGCGTTCTAGAGCCATTCCTCTAGAACCTTTTATTAAAATTGAAGTATTATTAATATTTATATAGTTTTGTGATTTTTTGAAAGCTTCAAAACTTTCAAATTGGAAAGCATTTTTTACGGTAACAGTAGAAAATGCTTTTCCAATTAAATACACTTTATTAAAGTTAAAAGAAGTAGCTAATAATGCAATTTTTTGATGTTCTTTCAGGCTTTCTTTGCCCAATTCGAACATATCTCCTAAAATAGCAATTTTATTTTCCGATTTCAATAAATTAAAATTCTCTAAAGCTTCTTTCATACTGCTAGGATTAGCATTATAAGCATCTAATATAATTTTATTACTGTTTTTTAAAACTATTTGTGATCTATTATTAGTTGGAATGTAATTTTCAATAGCAGTTTTAATATCTAAAGGCTCAACTTTAAAATAATCTCCAATTGTAATTGCTGCAGCAATATTTGTAAAATTATATTTTCCAATTAAATTACTGCTTATCGTTATGTTTTTAAAAGTAACTTTTACGTATGGATTAACTTCTTCTAATGCAATTACTTTTTGATTATAACTAATCTTTTTTATTCCTTCAGATTGTTGATTTTGAAGTTTGTCATCAGAATTAACAAAAACAATTCCATTCTCTTTTTTTATGAAATTATATAATTCAGATTTTCCTTTTATAATGTTTTCAAAACTACCAAAACCCTCTAAATGGGCTTTTCCAAAATTTGTGATATATCCATAATTTGGTTCGGCAATGTTGCATAAAAATTTAATTTCCCCCATATGATTTGCACCCATTTCTACAACGCCAATATCTGTTTTTGGAGTCATTGAGAGAATGGTTAATGGAACACCAATATGATTGTTTAAGTTTCCTTGAGTTGCAACGGTATTATATTTGGTAGATAATACCGCATTTATTAATTCTTTAGTTGTGGTTTTTCCATTGCTTCCTGTTAAAGAAATTATAGGTATTTCTAACTTTCTTCTATGATAATTAGCAAGTTTTTGTAATGTTTCTAAACCGTTTTTTACCTTTATAATGTTAGTGTTATCCGTTTCAATTATTTCATCTATGACGGCATATGATGCGCCTTTGGCAATTGCTTCATCCGCAAATAAATTGCCATTAAAATTTTCACCTTTTAAAGCGAAGAAAATGCTTCCTTTTCTAATTTTTCTTGTATCAGTATCTATAAGAAAACTTTGAGAGTATAAGTTATATAGTTGTTCTATTTCCATAATTTAAATATAAAAAAACCTCGCTGAATTTACAGCGAGGTTTTTATTTATTTTTGAGATATTTTAATATCTAATTTTTGTTGTTGTAGGTTTTCTTCTTTTATAAGTCATAGGACCTAGCCTATCTGTTGCGCATCTAAAACCAATATAATTTGTAGACATATATTCAGGTAAGTATCTGCGTTGTGCAGGATCTAACCAATATTCCCTATCTCTCCAAGAACCTCCTTTATATACACGTGTTTCATTACTAATTAAAGTGGTTCTCTTTTTAGTGTCATATTGTTGCATCATTAAACCACTCTCTCCTATAGCTCTTGGGTTTTCTGGAGAATTATACATTCTTGGTTTTTTGTCTAATTCATCTTCGTTTTTATTATAAAGTTTGGTAGATGCTAAATCGCCATCACGTGCATCTACATTATAAGCTTTTTCATAATTATTTCGCATGTATGCATCTCTTTTAGTAATAGGGATGTATTTTACATCTCCAGGTAAGGCTTTAGGTACTAACTTTCCATTATCTAAAGTGTCATATTCTACTGAATTATCATCTACAATAACTACTTTTCCTTCAGCATCAATCATTTTTTTTGTAAAAATATTTCCTCTAAAATAATTGAAATCGTTAGCGTCATTATCTACAATCGGTCTGTAAACATCAGCAACCCATTCAGCTACATTGCCTGACATATCATAAAGTCCAAAAGCATTTGGTTTGTAGGATTTTACTTTCATAGTAATATCTCCTCCATCACTACTCCAACCAGGCACACCACTATAATCTCCTTTTCCTTGTTTAAAGTTTGCTAATTGGTCTCCTCTATATCGTCTAGATTTATTGCGAGTATATTTACTATTCCAAGCATATTTTTTTCTTCCTTTAATATCATTATACTCCCTATTTTCAACAATTGCTTTTGCTGCATATTCCCACTCGGCCTCTGTTGGTAATCTGAATTTTGGAGCTAAAATACCGTCTGAAACTTTTACTTGTCTACCAGTAAAAGAACCTCTTGAAGGACGTGATTCACCTTTTTTACGTTTTTTATTAGATCGAAGTCCTTTATTGTAAATTGAAGAATCTCCTTCAAATAAAAGATATGGATTAGCTAAATAGGTATCTGTAGTAAAATGATCTTTACCTTCAACTTTTAAAGAATCCATTTCAAATAATGGATTTAACACGCCTTTTTTCATTAATAATTTCTCATTAACTCTATCACTTCTCCATTTACAATATTGATTTGCTTGCAACCAACTTACACCAACTACTGGGTAATCAGCATATGCAGGGTGTCTTAAATAATTTTCGGTTAATAATTCATTATTACCTAAAACATCTCTCCAAACTAAAGTGTCTGGTAATGCAGATAAATAAATCTCCTTATAATTTGGATCGCTTGGAGGAAAAACTTTTTCCATCCATTGTAAATAAAATAAGTATTCTGCGTTAGTTACTTCTGTTTCATCCATATAAAATGAACGAACTTGTTGTTTTACAGGAGTAGTATTCCAATCAAACATAACATCATCTTGAACTTCTCCCATTGTAAAAGTTCCTCCTTCAATTAATACCATTCCAGGAGGTGCTTGTTGTCCTTTGTAATTTTCACTTGAACTAAAACCACCTGCAGCTTTATCTTTTGAATTCCAGCCTGTTAATGATGATTTATTACGTGAAGATCTATTATGACAGCTAACAAACATAACTGTAGTTATTACAAGTAGTATAAGTTTTGAAACTTTAAATAAATTTTTCATATTCATTTATCAGTAATTAGGGTTTTAATGTTTTGCAATTTACATTAAATATATATTTTCACAAGAAATTTTTTCAGTAAAACTATTTAACTAAGTTTTTAACGATTGTTTTTCTTTATTATTATACGTAATGTTGTATTAAATTAAAAATAACCTATAAAATTGGTGTTACTGCAATAATGAAACTTAGAATTAGACTTTATTTTTTAATTTGTTTTTTAATTGTAAATTCAATTTTTGGACAACAAAAAATATTAAAATCATTTCAACTTAACTGGCAAAATAATGTAAGTTTTAAAGTTGGTAATAAGCAAAAAATCACCACTAGTATTGTTGCTGGAAATTTTATTGATAAAAATTTAAATCCAACATTCAACACAACATGGAAAGTTAGTGATGGCAATGTGTTGAGTTCGTTTTTAATAAAAAATGTTAAGTATCAGATAGTTTCAAAAAAAGAATTTAACTCACTTTTACTCACCAAAATACCAAATAAAATAAATGCTAGTTTTCATATAGTACATGCAAGAAATAAAACTTTAGCGGTTTTAAATTTAATTCCTTTAATTTATGAGAATTCTCAATTAAAAAAGATTGTTTCTTTTGATATTGAATATATTACTAATATAAAGGCAGGAAAAAATGCAGCAAAAACATCAACACTTAAAAACTCTGTTTTGGCAACCGGTACTTGGTATAAATTTGCTATTGATACTACAGGCGTTTATAAAATAGACAAAACATTTTTACAAAAGTTAGGAATAAATACTGCTAACATAAACCCTAAAAACATTAAAATATTTGGAAATGGCGGACAAATGTTGCCATTTAAAAATAGTGATTTTAGGTATGATGGATTACAAGAAAATTCCATTTACGTTAAAGGGGAAGATGATAATAGTTTTGACGATTCAGATTATATTTTATTTTATGGAAAAGGACCAAATACGTGGAAAAGTAAAGGTTCAGCAAGTTTACAAGACATGTACCATCAGGAAAATATTTTTTCAGATAAATCCTATTATTTTATTACAATTGGGGAGGATAATGGTAAACGAATTATAGCACAACCTCAGGTTGTAACAGCAGCAAATCAACAAATTAATACTTACGATGATTTTACTTTTTTTGAAAAAGATGAGGTAAATTTATATGCGGCAGGTCAGCAGTGGTTTGGGGATTCTTTTAATATAGAAAATACACATACGTACTCTATTCCTTTTGAAAATATTGATAATTCACAAGATATATTGGTTAGAGCTCGTGGAGTTGCGGAATCTGGGTTAGCGTCTCAATTTCAAATTTCTGTTAATAATCAACCATTATTTGATATTAATATTCCAGCTAATAGTGGCTTAACAAAAGCTTATGCTATTGAAAATTCTAAATCTGTAAATGTTTCTGGAAATGCTGTAAACGTTTCTGTAACTTACAACAATGGAGGTAATCCTTCAGCAAAGGCTTATTTAGATTACATTGAAATTTTAGGAAAAAGGAAACTAATAGCAAATGGAAAACAATTTGGATTTAGAAATTTTAATATTTCCAATTCTAATGATGTATTTGAATATGTAATTGAAAATTCAAATAATATTAGTAAAGTATGGAATGTAACCGATTATATTAATCCAACAAATATTGAAAACCAATCTACTACTTCTTCAAATTTCACTTTTAAAGTTAATGGAGGAAGTAATAAAGAGTATATAGTTTTAAATGAGGATGATTATTATACGCCTGAAATTATTGAAAATAATCTAGTAGAAAATCAAAACCTACATAGCTTAACTAATTTAGATTATATTGTAATTACTCCAGATTTTTTAAAAGATGAAGCACAACGGTTAGCAACTTATCATCAACAAAATGACAATCTAAAAGCTAAAGTAATATCTCTTAATCAAATTTATAATGAATTTTCTTCTGGCTCTCCTGATATAACTGCTATTCGCGATTTTGTTAAACATTTATATGATAATTCCACCACTAATACAATTAAATATGTTTGTTTATTTGGGGACGCTTCTTATGATTACAAAGATAGAATAGGAGGTAATAATAATATTGTACCAACCTTTGAAGCATATGATAGTTTTAATTTAGCTACTTCATTTGTTACCGATGATTTTTACGGAATGATGGATGCAAATGAAGGAGAAATGCAAAATTTTGAAAAGCAAGATGTGGCTACAGGAAGAATTCCAGTTTCAGATGCCTTACAAGCAAAGGAAGTTGTAGATAAAATATTAAATTATAATAGTGCAAATGCTTTTGGAAGCTGGAGAAATCAGATCACTTTAGTTGCAGATGATATTGATGCCTCTGGAGAAGAAACTTTAGAAATAAATTTAGAAAAATTAGCAGATACTATTGCATTTAAAAAACCAATATTTAATTTAAAAAAGATATATATAGATGCTTATCAACAAGAATCTTCAGCGGGAGGTAATAGATACCCAACGGTAAATACAGATATTTCAAATCAAGTAGAAAAAGGAACATTAGTAGTAGATTATTTTGGACATGGAGGAGAAGATGGTTGGGCTGCTGAACGAATTTTAGAAGTTCCAGATATCCAAAATTGGAAAAATGAAAATAAATTACCATTATTTGTAACAGTAACCTGTGAATTTTCACGATTTGACAATCCTTTGCGAAAAACGGCTGGAGAATATGTTTTATGGAATTCTAAAGGAGGCGCAGCATCATTAATTTCTACAACTCGAGAAATTTTTATAAGTGTTGGAGAAGCTCTAAATAAAACGTTAATGAAACCACTTTTGCAATTTAATAATGAAAATTATTCTATTGCCGAAAGTTTAATGATTACAAAAAATCAGTTTTCAACTAATCAACGTTATTTTATCTTTTATCTAGGCGATCCAGCAATGCGTTTAAATGTACCAAAACCTTCAGTTAAATTAACTAAAATGAACGATGTTTTATTAACGCAAAGTATAGATACTATTAAGGCGCTTTCTCATATTAAGTTTGATGGAGAGGTAACTAATTTGTCTGGTTCAAGAATAAACGATTTTAATGGAGAGTTTGAAGTTACGGTTTATGATAAACCAGTTTCTAAAACAACTTTAGATAATGATCATCATAATATTACGATGCAATTTGACGCCATTGAAAGTAAAATTTTTAGTGGCAGATCTAAAGTAGAAAATGGCTTGTTTACTTTTGATTTTGTAGCGCCGAAAGATCTGAAAATAGCATATGGAAAAGGTAAATTAAGTTTGTATGCATTTGATGCTGTTCAAGATAAATCTGGAGCAAATTTTAATGTAGTAGTAGGAGGTATAAATGCCAACGCTCCAGAAGATAACACAGGCCCAACCATACAATTATATATGAACGATCTAAATTTTGTAGACGGTGGAAACACTAATGAATCTCCATTATTTATAGCAGTTCTTCAAGATGAAAATGGAATAAATACTTCGTTAACAGCAGTAGATCATGATATAGTAGCAATTTTAGATAATGATGAAGCAAATCCAATTGTATTAAATGATTACTATCAAACCGAATTAAATAACTATAAAAAAGGGCAGGTAAATTATCCGTTTAGAAATTTAGCACCAGGGTTACACACAATAACATTAAAAGCTTGGGATACATACAATAATCTTACCGAAGCATCGTTTACCTTTTTTGTAGTTGATGATAGAGATTTAGTTTTAAGTAATGTGCTTAATTATCCAAATCCGTTTGTAAATTATACCGAATTTTGGTTTAATCACAATAAACCAAATGAAGAATTAAATGTTCAAATTCAAATTTTTACAATTTCAGGTAAATTGGTTAAAACAATTAATGAAACGGTACAAACCGTTGGAAACTTAACTAGAAGTATTTCTTGGAATGGTCTAGATGATTTTGGAACAAAAATTGGAAAAGGAGTTTACGTATATAAATTAAAGGTTAGTTCACTTAATTCAAATACAACGGCACAAAAAACAGAAAAATTAGTAATACTTCAATAATAATTAAGATATTTGTTAAGAAAAATTACCCAATAAATGAAAAAAATAATTGTATTATCTTTAATGATTTTAGTAACCTATACTAAAAGTAACGCACAAGATACCCCAAATCCAATTACAACTGCAGCTCCTTTTTTATTAATAGCACCTGACGCTCGAGCGGGAGGTATGGGTGATATTGGTGTTGCAACTTCACCAGATTCGTATTCTCAACATTGGAATCCTTCGAAATTTGCATTTATGCCGTCACAATTTTCAATAGGGGTTGTGTATACTCCTTGGCTAAGACAGTTAACTAGCGATGTTTTTTTAGGTGGCTTTTCGTTTGCAAACAGAATTGACGATAGAAGTGCTTGGGCTACAAGTTTAAAATATTTTAATTTAGGACAAATTGATTTAACAGATATAAATGGCGCTCCGCAAGGAACGGAAAAATTAAATGAATTTTCATTAGATGGGTCCTATTCCTTAAAACTAAGTGAGACCTATGCAATGGGAGTTACTATGCGATATATTCGTTCAGATTTAGGAATTAAATCCGCAAACTCAACTATAAATCCAGTAAATACTTTTGCTGTAGATATTTCAGGTTACTTTCAATCGGATGAAACTAATTATGGAAACTTTAATGGTGTTTGGCGCGGAGGTTTTAATATTTCTAATATTGGACCAAAAGTATCGTATTCTGATGATGGCCAAGATAATTACATCCCTACAAATCTTAAAATTGGTGGAGGTTTTGATTTTATTTTAGATAGTTTTAATAAGGTAAGCGTAAACTTAGAGATTAATAAGCTACTAGTTCCAACACCTAGTGTTTCAATTAAAAATGATGGGAATCCACCTTACAGACAGGAAGATGTGAGCTTTTTTAGTGGAATATTTAAATCTTTCGGAGATGCTCCAGGAGGATTTAGTGAAGAGTTAAAAGAATATACTTGGGCACTAGGAGCTGAATATATGTATGATAATTCTTTTGCTCTTAGAGCAGGGTATTTTAATGAAAGTGATTTAAAAGGAGCTAGAAAATATTTTACAATAGGTACTGGATTTAAATTTAAAAGCACAAGATTAGATATGTCATATTTATTTAATGCTTCTGATATTAATAACCCATTAGAAAATACACTTCGTTTTTCTCTATCTTTTGATTTTGGAGAATTATTTGAAGTAAATTAATCGTTAATTTTTTTGTTAATGAAAAAAATTGAAATAAAAACAGCAATCACTGTTTTTGATTCGTTTGATGAACTTTTAGAAGATGATAAAAGTTTAATGAATGATGCTATAAAAGCAAGACAAAATGCTTACGCTCCGTATTCTAAATTTAGTGTCGGAGCTGCATTATTATTAGAAGATGATACAATTGTTATAGGCAATAATCAAGAAAATGCTGCGTATCCTTCGGGGATGTGTGCAGAACGAGTAGCAATTTGGAATGCATCTTCTCAATACCCAAATAAAAAAGTAATTAAATTAGCTATTTCTGCTAGTTCTTCTACTCATATTGTAAAAGAACCTGTAGCTCCTTGTGGTGCTTGTAGACAAACATTATCAGAGTATGAAATGAAGCAAAAAGAGCCGATAGAAGTATTTTTTATGGGAGAAGAAGGTAAAATTATCAAAACTTCATCAGTATTAGACTTGCTTCCAATAGCTTTTGATAAATCATTTTTATAAGTTTTTTGAAAATGGATATTACTTCCAAGGAAAATTTGTATAATTTAGTATCGCTATTTTATAAAAAATTATTGGCAGATGATTTATTAAAGTCATTTTTTATAAAATTTGAAAACCCTCAATTTTTAGAAGAGCATTTACAAACATTGGTTAAATTTTGGAGTCAAGTATTGTTCTATACAGGTGATTATCAAAATAATGCAATGCAACCGCATTTTGTTATTCATCAAAAAACACCTATTAAAAAAGAACATTTTAAACAATGGTTATTTCATTTTAATAATTCGGTAGATGAATTATTTAAAGGAGATAATGCTCATGCAATAAAATCAAGAGCAGTATCCATAGCAACAGTTATGGAAATAAAAATAGTAGAAATGCAAAAGAAATAAATACTAAAACTTTATATTTACCAGTTCAAATTCAGTATTATATGCCTATGTATTCAAAAATAACAGGAATGGGAAGTTATATTCCTACTATAGTTAAAAAGAACGAAGATTTTTTAGAAAACGAATTTTTAAATGAAGATGGTACGCCAATGAATTACCCTAATGAGGTAGTTATTGATAAATTTAAAGCCATTACCGGAATTGAAGAAAGACGTTATGCAAGCTCAAATTTAAACTCTTCTGATTTAGGTTATTTGGCTGCTAAAAAAGCAATTGAAGACGCAGGAGTTAATCAAGAAGAATTAGATTATATTATACTAGCTCATAACTTTGGAGATGTTAAAAACTCTGCAATACAAAGTGATATATTACCTAGTTTAGCATCTAGAGTTAAGCATAGACTAGGAATTAAAAATCCTAATTGTGTTGCGTATGATATATTATTTGGTTGTCCAGGATGGATTCAAGGAGTTATTCAAGCAGAAGCATACATTAAAGCAGGAATGGCAAAAAAATGTTTGGTAATTGGCTCAGAAACATTATCAAGAGTTTTAGATATGCACGATAGAGATTCTATGATATATTCTGATGGTGCTGGAGCATGTGTTATAGAAGCTACAGAAGAAGAAAATTCAGTTGGAATATTGAGTAGTGCGGCACAAACGGATACATTTGATGAATGTTATTATTTATTTTTTGGAAATTCATTTGATAAAACTGAAAACCCAGATGTTAGATACATAAAAATGTTTGGTAGAAAAATTTATGAATATGCGTTAAATAATGTGCCAAACGCAATGAAAAAAGCTTTAGATAAAAGTAATGTAGCTATAAAGGATGTGAAAAAGATTTTTATACATCAGGCTAATGAAAAAATGGATCAGGCAATTGTTAAACGTTTTTATAGATTGTATAAAATGCCTATGCCTAAAAACATTATGCCAATGAGTATTCATAAACTTGGAAACAGCTCCGTAGCAACTGTACCAACGTTAATTGATATGGTTAATAAAGGTTTGGTAAAAGATCAAGAAATAAATAAAGGCGACGTAGTTATTTTCGCATCAGTTGGTGCAGGTATGAATATTAACGCAATAGTTTATAAATATTAAGTAAAGCAAATTAGTATAAAAAAACTCTCTAATATTAGAGAGTTTTTTTATGTTTTATTTTAAAACTTCAATTATAGTTTGCCCAGTACATCCATCGGGTTCATTAATATTTAATAACGATGAAATTGTTGGTGCTATATTTGTAATAGGATAATACACATTAGAACTTCCTTTTTTAATACTGTTTCCATAAAAAATTAATGGAACATGAGTGTCATAATTATAACCAGATCCGTGTGTGGTTCCTTTTTTGCCGTAACTTACAACTCCAGGTGTTGGTACAAATAAAATATCTCCAGAAAGTTTTTGGTTATATCCATTTTGAATAGTTTGCATTAATCCTGATGAAAAATTAGCTGTTTGTAATGTATGGGCTGTAACTGATTTGTACACTTTATCAAAGTTAATAATTTCATCTGCAATAATTTGAGCTACTTTATTAACGTCTAATCCTAAGGCTTTTATTTCTTCTTTGTTTAAAAATATTTGATAGTTAGAAATGTTTTCAACTATTTTATCAGAATTGAAATATTTTAGGGTAGTGGCTTTTACATACTTTTTAAACTCTTCTGATTTAAAATATCCACTTGGAATTTTTAAATCGTTTAAATAAGAAGGGTTTGGAACAGCAGCATGATCTGCGGTTAAAAACAATGTATAATTTCCTTTTCCTACATGTTCATCTAAAAAGTTCAATAACGTTTCAAGTTCTTTATCTAATCGAATATAAGTATCTTCTAATTCTATGGCATTGGTACCAAATTTATGTCCAACATAATCTGTGCTTGAATAGCTAATTGCTAAAAAATCAGTGTAATTACTTTTTCCTAAATTTTCACCAGTAATTGCAGCTTCAGCAAAATCGGTTGTAATTGAATTACCGAAAGGAATTGCTTTTAACAAATCAAAATTATTATTGGTTTTTCTTAATTCTTTTAAGTTATATGAAAAAGTTGGCGTTGTTTTTCCTTTAAATAAACCTTCGTAATTATTGTTATCTGGTAATGATTCTGTGTAGGTAGAAATATCGTTAATGGTATTCCACGTTTGGTTTAAATAGTTATCTGCTTTTCCTGAATTATTAAAATTAACTACCCATTGTGGTAAAGTATTCATATAAAAAGTACTTGTTATAAATTTTCCAACATTATTTCCTTCAAACCAATAAGCTGCAGTTGCAGTATGGCCTGCAGGTAATATTGCGGATCTGTCTTTGAGTGCAATACCAATAGTTTTTCCGTGCATATTTTGGGCTAATCTTACTTGATCTGTTATGGTGGTAGTTAGCATTCTTTGAGGAGATTTGTTACCTCCATAAGTTGCTCCTACAGTTTTGTAATTAGCATCATTTACACAATAAATAGATTTTTTTTGATATTTATCATACCAATCGTTTGATATAATTCCGTGGTTTGTTGGAGTTGTTCCTGTGTAAATTGAAGTATGACCAACTGCAGTATATGTAGGAATATAATTGTAATGTGCATTTTTTAAATCATAGCCATTAGTTAGTAACCTTTTAAAACCACCTTCTCCAAATTTATTATAAAATTTAACTAAATAATCATATCGCATTTGGTCAACAACAACACCAACTATAAGTTTAGGTCTTTTTTGAGTAATTTCACTTTGTAAATTGTTTTGTTTTACAGCAGTTGCAGTTAAATTAGATTTTACCGAAATACAATTTGTAAACAAAAGACTTACAGTAATTAATAAAAATATTTTCTTCATTTTTAAAATTATTTTAGTTACTTAATAATGCTTCAAAAGTATGGCTTTTTTTAAACCTGTTTGTTTTTTTTGTTACAAAAATATTTTACCTAACATTAATTTAATATTTTAGCCAAAAAGAAATTTTAATGAACTATATAGAGCATATTGGAAAGTATTTTATTATGCTAAAGCAAGTATTTAAAAAGCCACAAAAATGGTCAGTTTTTAAAGAAATGCTTTTTAGAGAAGTTGAAGATCTAGGTTTAAAATCATTAGGTATTATTACTTTTATTTCTTTTTTTGTAGGAGGAGTTGTAGCTATTCAGACCGCTTTAAATGTTGATAGTCCATTTATTCCAAAGTATTTAATAGGTTTTGCTACTAAAAGATCTATGATTTTAGAGTTTGCGCCTACTTTTATGAGTATCATTCTGGCTGGTAAAGTAGGATCTTATATCTCGTCTAGTATTGGAACTAT
Source organism: Lutibacter sp. (assembly GCF_033723435.1). Classification (GTDB taxonomy): domain Bacteria; phylum Bacteroidota; class Bacteroidia; order Flavobacteriales; family Flavobacteriaceae; genus Lutibacter. Next base: position 38,079 of record NZ_JAWVXC010000011.1, read on the forward strand.
GAGGGTTACAGAACAAATAGATGCTTTAGATGTTATGGGGATTAATTCACTAAATTATTTAGTTTTACCCAAAATTATAGCAGCATTGTTTTTTTATCCTTTATTAATATTATTAGCCATGTTTTTAGGAATTGTTGGAGGATATTTTGCGGGAGTTTTAACTGCGTTGTTTTTTAGTGAAGACTATATTTATGGAATACAATTAGATTTTAACCCCTATTTTGTTAAGTACGCAGTTATAAAAACGTTAGTATTTGCCTTTGTTATTGCTACTATACCATCATACCATGGTTATTATGTTAAAGGTGGTTCTTTAGAAGTTGGTAGAGCAAGTACCCAAGCAGTTGTTTGGACCAGCGTAGTAATTATTTTGTTAAATTATTTCTTAACTCAAATGCTTTTAGGATAAATGATTGAAGTAAAAAATTTATATAAAGAATTTGATGGTACTCCAGTTTTAAAAGGAATATCTACAACTTTCGAAAAGGGTAAAACCAGTATGATAATTGGGCAAAGTGGTTCTGGAAAAACCGTTTTTTTGAAATGCTTATTAGGATTACATAAACACGAAAAAGGTTCTATAATATTTGATGGGAGAGATTATGAGGATTTAAAAGATAAAGAACATAGACAATTAAGGCAAGAAATGGGAATGGTTTTTCAAGGAGGCGCTTTATATGATTCCTTAACAATAGAAGAAAATGTAATGTTTCCATTAAAAATGTTTACCAATAATTCTTTTGAAGACATGTTAGAAAGAGTAAATACAGTTTTAAAGCGTGTTAATTTAGAAAATGTAAACAGTAAATTTCCAGCAGAACTTTCAGGAGGAATGCAAAAACGGGTGGCAATTGCAAGGGCAATTGTGATGAATCCTAAATATCTTTTTTGTGATGAACCAAACTCTGGATTAGATCCAAATACCGCAACAGTAATTGATAATTTAATACAAGAAATTACTAAAGAATACCAAATGATAACTATTATAAATTCACATGATATGAATTCGGTAATGGAAATTGGAGAAAAAATTGTGTTCCTAAAAAACGGGGTAAAAGCATGGGAAGGAACGAATAAAGAAATATTTAAAACTGAAAATGAGGCGATTGTAGATTTTGTGTATTCCTCTAACTTATTTAAAAAAGTTAGAGAGGTTTATTTAAATGAAACTAAATAGAAAATAAGGTTGTTTTTTAAAAAATAACCTTATATATTTGCAGCCGCTAAAAAGGAAAAAGATGACCTGGTAGCTCAGTTGGTAGAGCACCTCCCTTTTAAGGAGGTGGTCCTGGGTTCGAGCCCCAGCCAGGTCACAATAGCTTCTCAAAACAGAGAAGCTATTTAGTTTAAAATGGTGAGATACTCAAGTGGCCAACGAGGGCAGACTGTAAATCTGCTGCGCAAGCTTCGGAGGTTCGAATCCTCCTCTCACCACAAAAAAATCGAGCAATTTGCTCGATTTTTTTAGTTTACAACCAAAGTATCTAGTTTAAGCCTAATTTTAAGCCAATTTTTTAATTGAAGTTTTTGTTGTTCTTTATTGGTAATAGAATCGTACCATTGAGTTTTAAACACCGTTAATGTGTCTATTTTATTAAAGTTAGTTTCTATTTGTTTTGCGTAACTCAAATTTGACAATCCAGTATAATTTATTTTAGCTTCTTTACTTATTTGTAAAAAAGGAATTTGGTTATTATAATAGTTGGTTAATTCTGTTTCTAAAACATTTATTTTAGCGTCTTTTTCTTTTATGGTTTCATCTCTTAAAGTAATTATTTTATGATTTTGTAAGTATAAATCTGTTAAGTTTTGTACTTCTTTGCGTAAATCGGAATCATCTTGTCCTTGTTGAATAATTAGTTGTGTATTTTGTAAGCCATAATCGGGTAATTTAGCTCTCCAATCCTCTATTTTTTCATTAGATAGTTTGGTGCCGTACACCACTAATTTTATGCTTTTATTTTCATAATTTATGTTATTATCTACTTCATCAATAATACTTATACCACTTTTTTTAATATCATCAATTAATTGTTGAGCAGACTGTTTGAATTGATTTTGATTAAATAAATTAATAAATAGATAAATGCTTCCTGTAAAAATTATTAAGGCAACAAAAGATGCTAAACGTGCTATTCTTTTTCTTTTAGTAGAATTAATATATTTAAGCATTGGAAAGCGTAAATATTTTACAATTACAAAAGTTGCCAAAGCAATAAATATGGTGTTAATAGTAAATAAGAAAAGTGCGCCACCAAAATAGCTGAAATTCCAAGTTGCTAACCCGTAGCCTGCAGTACAAAGAGGAGGCATTAATGCAGTTGCAATAGCTACACCTGCAATAGTATTAGTTTGTTTACTTCTTCTGCTTAGTGCAACTATTAATGCAAGTCCACCAGCAATTGCAATAAAAACATCGCGTACATCAGGAGCAGTTCTTGCTAAAATTTCTGGAGTTTCGTTTCTAAATATTGGAATTAAAAAAAACAAAAATGAGGTTCCTATACTTAATCCCATCATAACTCCTAAGTTAATTAGAGAACGCCTTAGGGTGTCAATATCATTAATACCAATAGATAAGCCAACACCTAAAATTGGCCCCATTAAAGGCGAAATAAGCATCGCTCCAATTACTACTGCCGTTGAACTTATATTGAGTCCAATAGAGGCTATTAAAATTGAAAATACAAGTACCCAAGCTGTGTGGCCTTTAATGGAAATATTGTTTTTTATATCTTCAATAGTTCCTTTTTTATCGGTATCATGTCTAATATCCAATAAATGGTATAAAAAATCTTTTATAACTGCCCAAACTGATTTAAACTCAACTTCTGAGTTTGGATTGTTGTTTTGCTCATTTTTGGGGGTAGATAGTCCATTTTTGGTTTCCATAGTATTGTTTTTAATTAAACATAAGTATCGCCAAATTCTTTTTTTACATTTTGTGTTATTTCTTTAATATCTTGTTCGTTACTTTTTGGGCAAATAAGTAATACATCTTCTTTTTCAACAATAATAAAATCTTTTAAACCCTGTATTACTACTTTTTTTCCAGATTGTGTAGCTAGCATATTGTTCTCAGAATCTCTATAAATAACATTTGCGCCAATACTTGCATTTTGTTGATTATCTTTTGGCAATTTTTCATATAAAGATCCCCAAGTTCCAAGGTCGTTCCAACCAAAATCAACCGGTAAAACAAACACATTATCAGCTTTTTCCATGATACCAAAATCGATAGAAATATTTTCAGATTTTTTATAATTAGTTTTAATAAATTCCTTTTCTGAAGAAGTGTTATAGTTTGTGTTTCCTTCTGCAAAAAGATCATACATTTTAGGCAAATGTGTTTTAAAGGAGTTTATAATGCTTTTTACACTCCAAACAAAAATTCCAGCATTCCAAAGATAATTTCCACTTGCTAAAAATTCTTTAGTCTTTTCTAAATTAGGTTTCTCTGTAAAATTTATAACTTTTTTAATAGAATCTTCTGAATGTTTAAATTGAATATATCCATAACCTGTATTTGGTGAGTTTGGAGTAATTCCTAAAGTGAATAATGCATCATTATTTTTGCAAAAATTAAAAGCTGTGGAAACGTTATTTAAAAATTCAGATTCATTTTCAATCCAATGATCAGAAGGAGCTATTATGATTACTGCATTAGGGTTTTCTTTGTAAATTTTTAAAGCGCTTAATAAAATACAAGGTGCTGTATTTCGCATTTCGGGTTCTAAAACTATTTGTTTAGTTGCAATTTCTGGAAGTTGTTTTTGCACTAAATCTGCATAATTTTCATTGGTAGCAATAAAAATATTTTCAGAAGGAATTAAACTTTCAAACCGTTTAAATGTTTGTTGAATTAAAGTATTTCCTTTACCTAACATATCATGAAATTGTTTAGGTAATTTTTTAGTGCTTATTGGCCAAAAACGAGAGCCAACACCACCAGCCATAATAACTGCGTAATAATTTTTGTTCATTTTAATTTTTTTATAGAGTAATTTCGGCATTTTGATTGAATAAATATACTTTTTTTGAAGCAATTTCTACACATTCAAAACGCGTTCTTCTTTTTATCCCTTTTTTGTAATTTTTGTTTTTAAAAGTAAAAATACTTCCTTCGGGTATTTCGAATATAAAATTTTTATCAGAAGTATTGTTGTATTGATTAAGTTCAAAAGTTAATTTCACATCTGAACCAGTACTTGCCTTTGGATTTTTTAAATAATTAGCTAGGCTAGGAAGTAATTTTTTAGGAAATATTGTTGGTTGTAAAAATGGTAACATTAAATGTTGAAAATTTAGTTTCCATTCTTTTCCGTGAGGTTTTACCGTTTTATGTTGTTGATGCGTTACAAAATGGGCAATTTCGTGTATAAGCGTTAGTAAAAACTGGTATTTATTTAAACTGTTGTTAATAGTTATTTGTAGAAATCCATTTTTAGTTTTTCTAAAATCTCCGTGTTTGGTAGTTCTTTTATTTACTATTTTTATAGTAATTGGATTTTTTCTAAGAATTTCTTCCACTAACGAAATAGAATTTTCGGGTATATATTTGTGTAAATCCTCTATCATAAATTAGGGAGTTGTTGAAGAAACTTGTAATATTTTTCCGTTATAAAATTTGTTTCCAGTTAAAGCAAAATTAAAAATATATGCTGCCATTTCAGCTGCAGTAATTGATGCTTTATATCCTGGAAATGCTTCTTCTAACATTTCGGTTTGTACGGCTCCTAAAGCTAAAGCATTAAAAGCAATTTGTTTTTCTTTAAATTCTTCTGCTAATAATTCCGTAAGTGTTAATAAAGCGCCTTTAGATGAACTGTAAGCTGCTAATCCAGGGAACTTAACACTTCCTTGAATGCCACCAATACTACTAATATTTACTACGTGACTGCCTTTTTTTAAAAAAGGAATAATTTGACGAGTTAGTTCAGCAACTGCAAAAACATTCACTTTGTAAACTTCTAAAAAATCATCAGAGGTTAATTTTTCAAAAGGTTTATTAATTAGTTTTCCTGCGTTATTAATTAAAATATCAACGGTTTTCCAATTATTGGTAATAAATTCGGTTACTTTATTTATTTCTTTTTCATCCGCTAAATCTACTGCAAGAGTTGTAATATTTTTTAAAGAAAGTGAACTTAATGTTTTTGTATTGCGCGAAATAGCTAATACATTATAATTGTTTTTTGCGAAAATTTGTGCCAATTCAAAACCAATTCCTCTGCTTGTTCCTGTAATAATTACGTTTTTCATTTACTAGTTAAAATTAATGTGTTGATAAGCCCCAATATCGGCAGGCGAGGAGCGAAGTATTCCTAAAATATCATAAGGTACTAATTGACTTGCTGTTTCCTCTGCATTTTGAATTCCATCAGAATTTTCTCCAATAATTAATTCGTTGTTATTGGGATTTTTAAAGTCGGCATTGCCATTTAAAATATTGTTCATGTAAAAACTGGTGTCTTCAAAATTATATTCAGCAATATCTGCATAGGTTTGGTTAAAATCGTTAAAACGAAGTAAATTATTTTTAAAATTATAATTAAAGTCGGCTCCTTCAGCTTTGTCTAAAATAAACTCAATACTATTATTACCATCAATAATACAATTGGTAAAATTGGCAGCTTGTAAATTTCTAGGTTCAATTACTTCGGTTCCATCTTTTATGTAAGTGAAATAATTATTAATTAAAACACTAGGAAATTGTCGTAAACTTTGATTCCAAAAATTAGCAAAAGTGGCATGCACAAAATTATAAGTTCCACCAACAGTACAAGCTAATGAAGATTGCCCACTATTATTTACTACTAAATTTTCTCCGTAAATATTAGTTTCTCTGCCTAAAATTCCAAAATTAGAACTATTATATATTTGAGAGTTTTTAATGGTTAGTGTTGGGTTATTATTTCCTATAGAATCAATTATTATTCCTGCTGAAGCATTTTTAATAATAGTATTCTCGATTAAATTATTTTTGCTTCCTGCACGTAACCAAATGGTTCCCCATTGACCAGGAACATTACTAAACTCTGGTTCTAATCTATCACTTTCAATATTAATGGTGTTATTGGTTTCACCATTCATAATCAGAGTCGCGTTTTTATCAATTATTAATCCAGAATTGGCATGAAAATAAATGTTGGCTCCAGCATTTACGGTAAGTGTTTTACCATTTGGAACAGCGCAATAACCATAAATTACATAAGGTTTTTCATTAGTAAAAGTTGTGTTGTCATCTAAATAAAACCCATTAACTTTAATTTCATTTCCTTCAGAATCTAACCCAATTTTAAGATTCTCCACTAAACCATTTGCATCTTTTGAAGGATATAAAAAATGTGCGTCTTGTACTAAAGTAACTAGTTTTACATCTTGTAATTTATCGCCGCTATCAAAAACAATAGAATCGGTATAAATTGGATTTGTAACTTGGTTAAAATCAATAGTAGTTTCAACAAAAACATACATACTATCTTTAGCTAATATTTCTACATCTTGAAATTGTTTGCCTGGAATTCCATCCACATTTAATCTGTATAATGAATTTTCTCCTCTTCCTAATTTTATGCTGGGAATAGAAATGGCATGGCTGCTTTTATTATAAACTTTTAAATTATAAGTGCTTGAACCAATATTTGTAAAAACGGTGTCTAAAAAAACAGTATCTTTTGAAAAAACAAGATTACCACTGCTTAATTCTGCAGAAAAATCTTTTCGGCAGGATGTAAAAGCAATTATACTAATTATTACTACAATTAAAAATTTACGCATTTTTAGAATGTTTTTATAAAAGTATAAATAATTAGTAATAGTTTATTTTTTTATTAATTGAATTTCATACAATTTACTCCAAAGTTTTCCAGTAACAAAAAGGCGATCATGTTCTTTATCATAAGCAATGCCATTTAAAACTTCATCAACATTATCAATAACTTGTTCATGTTCAATTTCAGTTTTTAAACTATTTAAATTTGCTACACCATCTACTTTTCCTGAAGTTGGGTCGATAATAATTAAAGAGTTTAATTGCCATCTATTGGCATAAATTTTTCCATTTATATATTCTAATTCATTTAATTCTTCAACTTTTTGTGTATTAGTATAGGCTTCAATATAACTTTCTTCAGCAAGTGTATCTGGATTTAAAAACCAGATATTTTCAGTTCCGTCAGATTTTATTAATCGAGTTTTGTTGTGTGTAAGTCCCCAGCCTTCTCGGCTTTTTTTGTAATTAAAAGAACCTAGTTTTTTAAAAGTAGCCAAATCGTAAATAAACCCAACACCACTTTGCCAAGTAAGCTGATATATTTTATTGTTAAAAATAGTCATTCCTTCTCCAAAATATTTTTTATCTAAATCAACTTGTTGTAATACTTTACCAGTTTTTATTTCTACTTTTCTGATAGAGGAAGAACCTTTTCGGCCTGTGCTTTCATATAAATAACCATCATGATATTCTAATCCTTGCGTATAAGCTTTTGGATCATGAGGATAAGTGTTAATAATTTTACAAGTATAAAGTACTGGCGCAGAATCGGCCATAAAGTAAACCGGTTTTTCTACTTTTTTAGTCTTGTTTTCATAAAATACTAATGCAGAAATAGTATGCTTCCCTAATTTATATTTTGAAATAGGAATAGTTAAGCTTGAGTTTTCGGTTTTCAATTTTTTAGAATCGATAAAAAACTGAACGGAATCAATTTTTTTGTCATTTTTTTCTGACAATGAAATGGTTAAGCTTTTATTTACTTGAATTTTTTTAGGAGTTTTTAAAACAAATTTATATTCACTTTTGCATGAAATAAGCGAAATAAATATAATTAAACTATAAAAGGACTTGTTTAGCATAATAACTATGGAATTTTTTTAATTTTGTATAAATAAAATAAATTATTTGTTTGAAGTTTCAAAAATATAGTTAAATTTGCAGTCTCAAAAATAAAAATAGAATTAAAACGAGTTCACGATGAAAAAAGGGATACATCCAAAAAATTATAGAGTTGTTGCATTTAAAGATATGTCTAATGAAGATATTTTTTTAACTCGCTCTACAGTTAATACTAAAGAAACTATTGATGTTGATGGCGTTGAATACCCTTTAGTAAAATTAGAAATTTCAAGAACTTCACATCCTTTTTATACAGGTAAAACTAAATTAATTGATACAGCAGGACGTATTGATAAATTTAAAACTAAATATGCTAAATTTAAAAAATAAGCTTTAGTATTTTAAAATATTTAAAATCCTCAATGAAAATTGAGGATTTTTTTTGTTGCCTTTCTTACAATGGTTCTTAACTAAATTAATGTATTTATCTGTTATATAGTTTGTTATAATAATTATGATTTAAACATTGATGAAAAATTAGTATATTGCATGTAAAATTATTCGCATGCCAATATACATGGATCGTCATGATGTTTCTGAAACTGTTACAGCCGAAAATGTAGCACAATTGCATCAACAAGACTTAAAAGTTGAGCATAAGTTTGGCTGTAGAGGCTTAACATATTGGTTTGATGAAAAAAGAAAAACCGCTTTTTGTTTAATTGAAGCTCCTAATAAAAAGGCCGTTCAAAATATGCATAATCATGCACATGGAGAGTTGCCTCATAGAATAATAGAGGTTAATGATAAAATTGTTGAATCTTTTTTAGGTAGAATTGAAGATCCTGTTAAAGCTCAAAATACGGAACTAAACATTATAAATGATCCTGCTTTTAGAGCTATTATGGTTATAAAAACCAGCAGTTATTTAAATAGACTAGAGGGAAATCAGTTTAGTTTATTTATGCAAAAATTTCATAATAGTGTACTAAAATCCATAAAACATTTTAACGGAAGAATTGTAAAGAGAGACAATAATAATTATTTAGTTTCTTTTAAAATGATAAGTAACGCGGTTTCTTGTGCATTAAAAATCCAATACAATTTTAAATTTACAACTCCTAAATTTGATTTAAAAAACAGGAAGATTAAAATTGCTTTAAGCTCGGGTGTTCCAATTTCTGATGAAGGTGATTTTTTTGAAGAAGCAATTAATTTAGCAACAAGAATGTGTGAAGTTGTTAAAGATCAAATAGTTATTTCTAATGAAGTAAAAACTTTGTACGAAAGTGAAAACAGAAATGCAATTATTGATAAAGACTTGGTTAGAACATTAAAAATTTCAGAAGAAAAGTTTCTTACTTCGTTGATGGATTATGTAGATATTATTTGGAATAACCCAAATTTTAATGTAGATGATTTTAGTAAAGAGTTAGGGTATAGTAAATCGCAATTATATCGTAAGTTAATTGGTATAACAGGTAAAGCACCTAATAACTTTATAAAAGAATATAGGCTACATAAAGCTCTAGATTTACTTCATAAACAACACGGTAATATTTCTGAAATAGCCTATGAATCAGGCTTTAATAGTCCAGCCTATTTTTCAAAGTGTTTTAAGGATAAATATGATATTCTTCCTTCAAAATATTTACAACAACACATAGGATAGAGATTCATTTTTAGCTAAATGGTCCAAATTTGTACTTTTTTGAATTAAAAGTAGCGGTGTTTTTCTTTATATATTCTTAAAATGGGCTGTGATAAAATTACTAACCTAAAAATTAAATATTATGACAAAAACACTTTATGAACGCTTAGGAGGAAAAGAAGGTATTACTAAAATTGTAGAGGATACTGTGGAGGCACATATGAATAATTCAGCGGTAAATGCTAGATTTTTACCTTTAAAGGATAAACCAGAACAATTAGCAGTGATTAAACAACATACTATTGATTTTTTTAGTGCTGGAAGTGGAGGACCAAATATATATAAAGGTAAAGATATGGTAAATGCTCATACGGGGATGAATATTAGTCCAGCAGAGTATATGCATGTTATGGATGATATATTTACCGCTTTAGACAAAAACACTATAGATGAAGATTCAAAAAAAGATGTATTAGCTATTCTTTGGTCATTAAAAGGAATGGTAATATCTAAATAAAAATTACAATTTATATAGTACATAATTAATTAAAAATCCCATTGTTTTTGAAACAATGGGATTTTTAATTTTATAAAATAAAACAGTATTTGCAATTAAGCTAACATAGTAACAGGATTTTCAATATACTGTTTTAAGGTTTGTAAAAATGCCGATCCAGTTGCGCCATCAACAGTTCTATGATCACAAGCTAAAGTAACTTTCATAGTATTTCCAACTACAATTTCTCCATTTTTAACTACGGGTTTTTGAACTATAGCACCAACAGATAAAATTGCAGAATTTGGTTGATTAATAATGGATGTAAATTCTGAAATACCAAACATTCCAAGGTTAGAAACTGTAAAAGTACTTCCTTCCATTTCTGCAGGTGTTAATTTTTTTGATTTGGCTCTAATAGCTAAATCTTTAACTTCTGCTCCAATTTGAGTCATACTCTTTTGGTCAGTAAAAGGAATAACAGGTACTACTAATCCATCTTCAACTGCAACTGCAACACCAATATTTACATAATGGTTAATACGTGTTTTATCTTCAAACCACTGTGAGTTTACTTTTGGATGTTTTTTTAATGCCATAGCACTTGCTTTTACTACTAAATCGTTAAAAGAAACTTTAGTTTCAGGTAATTCATTAATAGCTTTTCTAGATGCAATAGCATTATCCATATCAATTTCCAACATTAAATAATAATGTGGAGCCGTAAATTTAGATTCAGCCAAGCGTCTTGCTATAGTTTTACGCATTTGAGAATTAGTACTTTCCTCAAAATTTTCTTGTCCAGAAATAACTGGCTGTGTAATAGTAGTATTTGCTGAGGTTGCACTTGGAGTGAAGTTTTCTACATCACGTTTTACAACTCTGCCATTATCTCCAGTTCCCTTAATATTAGCTAAGTTTATACCTTTTTCTGAAGCTATTTTTTTAGCTAGTGGAGAAGCAACTATTCTGCCTCCAGTTGAAGTTTGTTCTTGAGAAACATTTACTTGAACTGGTGCTTCAACTGTATTTTCTTTTGAGCTATTGTTTTCAACTACAGTTTTTGTTTCTTCTTTTTTTGGAGTTTCAACTGAAGCGTTATGCGATTGATTAAAATCTTTAATTAATGCTTCTACATTTTCACCCTCATCACCAATAATTGCAAGTAATGAGTCTACAGGAGCGCTTTCCCCTTCTTTTAAACCAATATGTAATAAAGTTCCTTCATTAAAGGATTCGAATTCCATAGTAGCTTTATCGGTTTCAATTTCAGCTAAAATATCTCCTTCGGATATTTTATCTCCCACTTTTTTTAACCACTGAGCAACTACACCTTCAGTCATGGTGTCGCTTAAACGCGGCATTGTAATAATTTCTGCCATTTTATTTATGTTTTAAAAACGGATAATCTTCTTGTTCATAAACAACGTCATACATAAGTTGTTTTTCTGGGAATGGGGATTCTTCAGCAAATTTTTGACATTCTGCAACATGGGTTTTTACTTCATCTTCCCATTCTTTAATTTCTTTTTCTGTTGCGTATTTTTTTGTTTTGATTATATCTAAAACTTGTGTTATTGGATCAATTTTTCGGTATTCGTCTACTTCTGCTTTAGTTCTATATTTCTGAGCATCACTCATAGAATGTCCACGATATCTGTAAGTTTTCATTTCCAATAAAGTTGGACCATCTCCTCTACGAGCTCTTTCTATTGCTTCTTCCATAGCTTCGGCAACTTTAACAGGATTCATTCCGTCTACTGGTCCACAAGGCATTTCATAACCTAAACCTAATTTCCAAATATCTTCATGGTTTGCAGTTCTGTTAACCGATGTTCCCATAGCATAACCATTATTCTCAATAATAAAAACTACAGGTAATTTCCAATTAATTGCCATATTAAAAGTTTCGTGTAAAGAACCTTGTCTTGCCGCACCATCACCAAAGTAAGTGAGAGTTACACCATCTCTTTCAAAATATTTATCGGCAAAAGCCAAGCCAGCACCTAAAGGAATTTGTCCTCCAACAATACCGTGACCTCCATAAAAATTATGCTCAGGAGAAAAAATATGCATTGAGCCACCCAATCCATGAGAAGTTCCAGTGTCTTTACCTAATAACTCGGCCATAACTTTTTTAGGATCAACTCCTAAGCCAATTGGCTGTACATGGTTTCTATAAGCAGTTATCATTTTATCATTTTCTTTCATAACGTGTAATGCACCTGCTAAAACAGCTTCTTGACCGTTATATAAATGTAGAAAACCTCTTATCTTTTGTTGAATATAAAGTGCGGCTAGTTTGTCTTCAAACTTCCTCCAAAACAGCATATCTTTATACCATTTAATATAGGTTTGTTTCGTTATTTTTTTCATTGAACTCTAAATTTTAGATTTTTAGTAGAATTGCAAAAATACTATTTTGTTGCATACCATAAAATAAAGCGTTCTATTTTTTACGATAATGTTTTCGTTATTGTTTTGAAATATTTAAAAAGCACTCATAAAATATAATATAAATTGATGGTATTTAGAGGTTTAAATAATTTTTTACTATATTTGAATTGAATTTATAACCAATTATAGTAAAAAAACTTCCATTTACATAGTTTTTATAGCAAATAATTAATTAGTTGATTAAGAGTAACAGATGTTACTTATATTTGTAATAGAAATTTTCTGTCAAGTGTCCCCACACCAAAGTGAATTTCCCCATAAAATCAAATTAAAATAGATGTTAAAACCCTTCTTTGTTGATAAACAGAGGGATGATTTAAATAATTTATAGATAAAAGTAAAATTATTATCTGTTTTAACTTATAAGTGTTTTAAGCCGATACTAACTAATTAAAAAGATATAAGTTCCCAAGCAAAAATCAATCATTATGAAAAGAAAATTACAATTACTCGTTTCGAAAAAATATAATAGGTTCTTTTATTACTTAAGCCTATTAGTATTTTTTGGGTTAGTATTTACTTCTAATTCATTGTTTTCTCAAACTCTTCCAACTTTGGATAATCCATTCCCTCCAGGATATCCAGATCTTAGAGATTGTAGCTATAGTTGTACAGCAAATAATGTACAAATTCAAAATGTATATCTTAGTGCAACTGACTTAAATGGAACACCTTTAGAGGATGTTGTTCCTACTTGTAATGCAGGGCAAGATAGTTATGATGTGATAATTTGGATGAATTATACACAGAATCAAGCTACTGATATAGATGAAGTAAGGATTTTTGGCACATTAACTATTGATGGTGTAAAACACGACATAAATCATTATATTGGAACACTTGCATCCACTAAAGGAAATCCAAATGGAGGTAAGGTTCCAATTACTACTACAACTCTAAATTGGACTTGTGGTTCAACTTTAGCATTTGATAATATATTAGTCGTATATGAATCATCAAAAATAGCTGATGAAACCACAACCTACGATTGTAAAAGTTATAAATCTTCACAATGTTATTTTGGAAACTCAACCTATTTTGCAGCACCTTTGGCTGTTCAATATGTTTATGAAGTTGATTGTACAGATGATACAGGTAGTAATTTAGTTAGTTTCGCATCAACTACAAATGGAGGAACACCTCCTTTTACTTATGCTTGGACGTTTAGTAATGGAGGAACTTCTACAGACGCAAATCCAACACATACTTACTTAATATCAGATGTAAATCCAAATGCAACATTAACCGTAACCGATTCAAAAGGAGTAACCAATTCATTTACTTATCCAGTACCAATTAATATTCCTGCTCACCTTACGGCTTCTGTTACTAGCCAAACAAATATAGATTGTAATGGAAATTCTAGCGGTTCTGCTACCGTTACAGCTACAGGAGGAACTCAACCTTATACATATTTATGGTCGCCTTCAGGAGGAACCTCTGCTACAGCTTCTAACCTTGCAGCAGGAAATTATACTTGTACAGTTACAGATAATAACTCATGTTCAGCAGTTGTGCAGGTAACAATCACAGAGTCTGTAGCACCATCCGCACCGACAAGTACAGGAGACATCACCGAGTGTGAAGCAAGTCCAATCCAGACATTAGATGCAAATGACGCATTAGCATCTAGCACAGGGGTAACTTGGTACGATGCAGCGACAGGAGGTAGTGTAGTAG
>NZ_JAWVXC010000012.1:0-36763 GCF_033723435.1 Lutibacter sp.
AGTGATTAGTGCAGACCAATCTGAAAGTACATTTCCTACGCCAACACTAAATCCAACTACTGATTATTATTGGAAAATTGTAGTTAAAGATAACCATGGTGGACAAACTATTGGCCAAATTTGGAATTTTAAAACGGATTAGTCTAATTAATAAAATTTGGAAATAGCGAGTTTCATTATAACTCGCTATTTTTTTGCAAAAAACTTACAAATGCTTTCCAATAGTTTTCGCTTCCTCTAGTAGATTTCCATAATGCTTTTGATCCATGGATACCTTCAACATTTGGAATAAATTGAGTTACATAATCTGGATTTATTAATGCAACTAATTCTGTAACACTTTCTGATTCTTTTTTTGAAGATGTAACAAAAATAGGTTTAGCCATGTTTTTAATGCTATTTTTAACATCAATAGTATTATAGTATTCTCCTGGACTAAACGCTGCAATTGCTTTAACTTTACTTGAATTTACTCCTACCAATAATGCCAATGTTGCTGAATAAGAACTTCCAACTAAAATAATTGGTTGGTTATTATTCTTTTTATATAAAAAATTAATAGCAGCTTGAATATCTTGTTTTGCGTCAAAATATGATTGAGGCAAGTTTCTTTTTTTAGCTGCTAAAGCTGTTTCATTTATAACATCATTAGCTATATTTCCAGAACGTTGATCAATTGCTAAACATGTATATCCTAAATTGTTTAATTTAATTGCTGTAGCTTTATATTCACCTCTACTAAACCCTGCCTGATGACATAATAAAATCATAGGTTTAGTGGATTTAACCTGATAAAAATTGGCTGTAATAGGTAAACTATCTAAAGATGGAAAAATAATTTTATCAGCACGATAAGTTGTTTTAGACTTATTATCTATTTTTGATTTTACATCTTTTTTTTGAGAAGATGAATTACAATTTACTAGTAAAAAAGCAATCATTAAAATAAAATAACGCATACAAAATAATTTTAGTTTTTTTTAATATAGTGAAAATAAAAAAACCTGCAACTTCATATTGCAGGTTTTACTCTCGTGAAAAATAAAAAAACAACTATAATTATTAATTTTTATAGTAGAATTTTTTCTTAATTAATTTTTGAGGATTCCCTCCTATTTGCAATTCAAAATCACCCTCTTCAATTACCCATTTATTATGAATACCAACACTTACTAAATCCTTTGAATTTATAGAAAATGACACCTTTTTCGTTTCTCCTTTTTTTAGTGAAATTTTAGAAAATCGAATTAATTTTTTTGAATCTGGAGCAACTGTAGCTACCATATCTTTTAAATAAAGTTCAACAATTTCTTTTCCATCATAATTACCTGTGTTTTGTACATCAACTGAAATTTCCATTTTATCAATTCCTTTTAAAGTGTCTTTACTAATAGTAAAGTTAGAGTACTTATAATTTGAATAAGAAAGTCCATAACCAAATTCAAACTGGGGATAAAAACCATTATAACCCCAAGTTACATCTCTAATATCCGTCTTTTTATGATAATATGTTAAAATATTACCTGTATATTTTGGGTAAGTATATGGTAGCTTTCCACTTGGATTTATCTTCCCAAATAATACATCTGAAACTACTCTTCCACCTTCTTGACCTGGCAAATACGCCATAACTATTGCATCTACTAAAAGTTCTATTTCCTTAATAATTCTTGGTCTTCCTTCTACCAAAACTAAAATTATTGGCTTTTTTAATTTTGCTAATCTTTTAACTAAATTAAGTTGGGCTTTTGGCAATGCTAATTCATTAATATCTGAAGGTTTTTCGGTTGCAGGTTGCTCTCCTAAACAAACTATAATGTAATCTGAGTTTCTAGCTTTTTGAATTACTTTATCTGTATTAATATCTTCCTGATAATTAGTGCCTTCTACATAATCCACTTGATTAGATGATAATTGTTTTTGTATGGCGGTTAAAATAGTGTACTTTGAAGGATTATTATATTTTGTATCTATTCCTAAAAATGATCTTGACCAGGCTCCGTTTAATACATTTATTGAATTTGCTGCATAACCAGTAACTAATACTTTTTTAGTTAAAGGCAATGGCAACAGATTATTGCTGTTTTTTAATAATGTTATAGATTCACCTGCTATCTTATAATTTGATTCAATATGTTTTTCACTTCCAAATTTTTTATAAAATTTTGAGTTGTTATAAGGTTTTTCAAACAGATTCAATTTAAGTTTAAGACGTAATATTCTAGTTACTGCATCGTTAATTCTGCTAATTGGTATCTCTTTATTTTCAACCAAATCAATTATAATATCCACAATTTTTGCATCATATGGATTCATAATCATATCCAAACCAGCATTTACCGCCATTTTTGTAGCATCTCTCATGTTTTTTGCAGATTGATGTGCTTCTACTAAAAATTCTACATCACTAAAGTCAGAAATTACAACACCTTTAAATTCTAGCTCTCCCTTTAAAATATCTGTAATATAATATTTATTAATATGACAAGGAATTCCATTTACAGAATTAGAACTTATCATAACTCCCATAGCGCCAGCATCAATTGCTGCTTTAAAAGGTGGCAAATAATATTGTCGTAAGCTATTTTCTGGAATTAAAGCATTAGCTCTGTCTTTTCCATTTCTTCCAGCTCCATAACCAATAAAATGTTTTAAACAAACTGCTGTACTTAAAGTATCCGATAAATTATCTTTCTGTGATCCTTTTATGTATGCTTTAGCCATTTGTGAAATTAAATAAGGATCTTCTCCAAAACTTTCTCCTATTCTTCCCCAAAGTGGATTCATAGCTACATCAATATTTGGGTTAAAATTCCAAGGTAGTGATGCTGCTCTTGACTCATAAGATGTTATATCTCCACAAACTTTAGCCAATTCCGTATTCCAAGTAGCTGCTAAACCAATTTCATGAGGAAACATTACGGATCCATTTACATAATTTGCTCCATGAATATCATCAATTCCATATAAAACAGGAATTTTTAATCGTGTTTTAGATAGAGCTGCATCTTGGATAGTTTTAATAATTCTATTCCAATCCTTTGGTTTAGCTGGGTATCCTGGAGTATTATGAATAGATCCAACACCATAATCAATAATAAATTTTTTGAATTTTTCTGTATCAAAAACAGCACTATCTCTAGCATCCCAATATCCACCTGTTAAAATTGTTGGTAAACCAATATTTAACATTTGACCTACCTTTTCTTTTAAGGTCATTTGTTGAAGTATTTTTTGAATTTGCTGTTCTACTTCAATTGTCGTTTTCGGACTATTATTATCTGATAATTGTTTATTTTGAGAACAATTAATTAAAAAAATACTGAGTATTGTTGTGAATAATAATTTTTTCATACTAATTAATTTGAAGTTCTCTTATGTTTAAATAAACATGAATATTACTTATTGTTCCTGTTCTTTCAAAAATTTGATTACTGATGTTTTTATCTAAAATCAACTTATTAAAAACTTCTTTTGAAGATGAATTCTCGTTTATTTCAATGCTATTTTTTTCTGAAAGATGATAAATTATTGGAACCTGACAATATAAGAAACACAATGTGTTTTTTGTAAGTAATATTTCTCTTCTTTGTTGATTTACATCTATATATTTAAACTTAGAATTTTCAGATAAAAATTCTTCTTGTTTTAATAAACTTGGTTTAAATTGTAATTTTCCATCACTAACTAAAACACCTAACTCTCCTAACCTACTTAAAACATCCTCTTTAACTTGCCCTGTCATTCCAGGCTGCTGAGCACCTTTATTTGCAGGCGTATGAGAATATGGATCGATTGGAAAAGCCCCATATTTTTTTGGCGATTTATGAACCCCAATTCCCTCACTAATTTCATAATAATGATTTCGTAATTCATTTTTAATAGATTCACTTTCATTCTGTTTTTCGGCATTAAAATAAACTTCCTGAACAGCTAATTGTAATTTTGAAACCATATGCCAATAAATCGAACCCAAACCTTCATACCCAAAAAATGTACCTGAACGTCCTGTAAAAAATTTATGGTTAAACACATTTTCAAAAATGATCTCTAAATTATGCTTTTCTTTTAAGATTAAATCTTTGTATTCAGCTTTTGTGAGTTCTTCTAAAGCTGATTTCAGACTATTTACATTATTAAAGTTAGGATTAAAATGATAATTTCCATTGTAATCTTTTTCTATAATTTGATGGTTTTTATTTTTTAAAAGCGTTTTTAAAAGTTCTGATTGTTCAACTTCTTTTTTAGGAATTATATTTTTATCAACAAAACGCAATAAATTTTTATCCGGATATAATAAATAACTATTTTGATCCTCTCTATACAATTTGCTTTTTCTTAAACTCTGTAATAATTCTAAAGATTTTTTTGAAGAAAGATATTCTGAAGATAAAATAGCTACTTGGCCCTCTAACATTTCATTTAAATGAACAATTGAAATTTTATTGTTAGTAATTTCAATTAGGTTGTAGGATTGATACAATTTATCCTCTCTTTCACTATTATTAATAGAATGTTCAATATACTTTAATGCTAATTTTAAAAAGTTTTTAAGTTCATTTTTAGAAATATAATATTTGTTCCCTTTAAAGCCATGCTTATAAATTTGAGTTCGATAATTGCTACTAGCAACTCCCAATCCATCTGTTATTGTTTTTCTATTTTTATCTGAAATGGAATTATTTAATAAAGTTATATTTTGTTCAAGAACTTTAACAACATCATTAAAAAAAACCGTTAATTCATCAGAAATTTCAATTTTAGTTACAGTTATATTATTTGTGATTTTATCAAAAAACAATAAAAATCTACGTAAATAATACAAAGTAACCATAGATGCGCCATTACCAACTAACGCGTTATTTGCATCATTCCATTCTGGTCTTTGAGTATTCATCCAAATACCTGCTTCAGGTATTAAATTTGCGACTTTAGACAAAGTAGTTGCTAGTAATTTTTCAATAAAGTTAACTTTATAGCTTTCTCCATTTTCAGTTAATAACAAAGCTCCATCAGTACCAAAATCTAACACCCTTTGTCTAATTTTAGCATCTAATTCTTTATCAAATATTATGGTATTTTTTGGGTCGTCTATTATTGAATTATAATTTTTTATTTTATAAGGAACATTTGCGTATACAAACGCATTTTGAGTAAAGTATTCCGTTAATTTTTGTGGATAGAATTTTTCACAAAACTCTAAAAATTTTAATAAATAAATTAATTGATGATCTCCCCAATAGCCAATGTAAGACCAAGGATTATCAGGTTCAATAACTTCCCAATCAATTCCATATTTATTAATTCTAAATGGATTATATCCATCAAAAGTTGAAGCGTTTAAAAATTTAAAAATCATTCCTTCAATAAATGCAGGATACGAATGTGCTAAAGCTTCCCAATTTTGAAAAATATCTCTCCAATTACCTTCATAATTTAATATTTTAGAACCATCAATTTCACTTTGTGTTTGAATAGAGAATTTATTCCAAGGTCTGCTAGGATCTCCATGTCTTCTACTAAATTTTAATGGCAAATACTCAAATGTAAGTCTTATAAAATCTAAATCTTTAGATTTTTTTGCTATTTCACAAAGGCCTTTATATTGAATAAATGAATTTGTATTTTGTAATTCAATTATGTGGTTATTATAAATTTTATCATTCTTCTTTTTTAAATAGAAAAGAAAATCTTTTACATCTACCACATCATTTTCATCAAAAACACCTCCACGCATACAATTAAATAAAACATTAGAAAAATGTCTAGTAGTTTTTAAATTATCCTTAGTACATTGTAATCCATCGGCAGAAGCACATAAATCAATCAAATTTTGAGTTCCATTTTCAACATCATTCAAAACATTATTAATCAATTGTTCTTTGTTAGTAAGTTCGCTTAATATTTTAGCTATTGAAGTTGAACCTTGATTAACATTTGCAACTATATACCAGCTAATTGAATTAGACTTTTGTAATGTAATGTTATCTTTAATAAAATAAGCGCCTTTTTCAGCTCTAATATCTGTTTCTTGCTTAATAGCTATTCCTTTTCTAACATTATTTAATTGTATTGATGAAATTAAATGAGTAGGTTTTTTAAATCCATATGACCAAACAGTTGTTGCTTTTAAGGCTTCACTTGGCTCTGCGTTATCTACAATTATGGAGCTTAAAGAATAAATTCCTAAGCCTTGTTTAGCTTGAAGTTCATTTTTTTTATAGGCGTCTACTAAATTACTTTTACTATTTTGTAAATCTGCATTTACACCAAAAGGAAGTATGTTTTGAATACCATCTACTACTTCAATTTTAGAACTAGCGTTTGAGTTATTTACAATTGTTGATTTTTTAACAAATCCATATAAATTACTTGTACTCCATTGATATTTAAACGTAATTTTTAAATCAAGGTTTATTTCTTCAAAAATAATTTTATTGCCGTATTTACTTTTATATAAATTTCTTTGAATTTTATAGGAGTCTATATTTCTATCAGAAAATGGTTCCCATAAATATCTTTTTCCATTTTTATGAACTAAAAGAATTGTTTTACTTCCTGTAATTTCAGACGACTCAATTATTTTATCATCTGTATAATAAGGGAATAATGCTATATCACAATCTTTTCGTCCTGCGCTTATTCCTCCGTTACTTGCTATAAAAAGCCAATGGTTAGAATTGCTAACAATAGACATAAAAAAAGGTCGAAGTGCATTACTGTTTTCTATTTTATAAAACTCTTCATTTTCAATTTGCACAAAACTTCCTTTTACTTCATTATTTTGAAATACTATTTTATTTTCTCCTAAAAATATTGGGTCAGCACTCATTTATTTTTTCTATAAATAAAAACCTCTTTAAATAAATTTATAGAGGTTTTTATAATTTTAACTAAGTTTATTTAATTCACTTGAAAAGGAATGTTAGCCGTTGCTGCATGGTTGTTACCATCATAAACATAAACAAACAATCTATAATTACCTTTATTTTGCATTTTAAATGTTATGTTTCCATCTTTTTTATCTAAAATACTATTTTTTATTGGTTTAGGTCTTGTTTCATGGTCGCCTCCATCTTGCAAATCTGTACTTTCAGGTAATAGCTCCCATTTATAAGTTAACGAATCGTTTTCAAAATCTGTGCTAATTACGTTAGCTTCATATTTTTGATTCTCCTTTAAAGTTACATTATCATACGCAGTTTTACTATTAATTTTAAATGTTTTAATTTGAGGAGTTCTATTTTTTGGATAACTTCCTGTCCATAAAAATTCCATAACATCAACCGATTCGGTTTCTTTTCCATCTTCTAAAAAAATACCATACCAAGTAGGTGTTCTTTCTTGTTTTTGTCCCCATAAAAAAACATAAGAGCCTAAACATTGTAATGTATCTGACTCAATACCTTTTTGATAACGTTTTAAATAATTAGCAGCTTTTACGGTACTGTTTTCTTCAATAGGAGCTCCCCAAGAAGTTTTAGGAACTTCCCAATGACCAGTTGCTCCCCATTCTGTAACCATATACGGACCATTCCATCCAAATTTTTTGACTAAATTAGGTAAGTTAGGCAAGTCGCCATACATTTGAAAAGAAAGAATATCAATATCTGGGCATCGCTGTTTTATCAAATCCACTTCATTTTTAGAAATACCAGCTAAACTAGTGGTTGTCAAATGGTTTGGATCAATTTTATGAATCATTTTTGATATCTCATTTACAGCATCCCAAACTTTTGGATTAGTATATCGTAGATTTAACTCATTGCCAATCCCCCAAATTAAAAGCGCTGGGTGATTTTTTAAATTTTCAACCTCTTTTTGTATTCTATTTAATTGTTTTTTTACAGCTATAGAATCGTTATAATCAAATCCATGTCTTTCTCTGCCAACTTCAATTCCCATGGTTACCATTAAACCATTTTTTTGAGCTTCGTCTAAAGTTTGTTTTCCAGTTCGTTTACTATTATTTACTCTCCATGTTCTAAATGAATTTCCATGATGCTTTGCCAACGATTCAATATTTCCTTGTTCTAAACCTGCTCCTTTAATATAAAATGGTTGATTATTTACTAATAGTTGATATTTATTGTTTTTTTGAACTACACTTACTTTAACTGGACTATTTTCAGTTAAATTTGGTTTATCAGCAGTTTTATTTTTACAACTTAAAAAAAGTAAAACTCCTAAAAGTATAATATATTTATTTTTCATTTATTTAATTTTTAATTAAAATTCCTTCTAATTCTTCCAAACTCTTTCCTTTTGTTTCAACAATAAATTTTAACACAAAAATTAGAGATAATAATGCTAAAACAGCATATACTGCAAAGGTTCCTGTTGGTCCTAAATTTGTTAACTCCCATGGGAACAATTGTGTTACTGAAAAACTCACTAATGAATTAAAGAAACCAACTACTGAAATAGCTATTCCTTTTAAATTTCCAGGGAAAATTTCTGATAACATTGTCCACATAACTGGGCCTAATGAAATAGCAAATGCTGCTACGTATAATAAAATTGCTATAAGTACTAAATTGGCATTTACATTTATAAAATTCTTTGCTATACTCTGCTTAAAAACAATAAAATCGTCTTCGTTAAGTAGAGGTTGAACTTTATTAAATAACTCGCTTTGTGAAGTAAAAGTAGTTCCCTCAATAGATTGTAAACTATTTTTAATTGTAACATTTTCTATATTACTTGTATTTTTTTCAGTAATATTATAAGTAGCGTTATTAAATGCAAAAGTAGCCATAGATAAAGCTACAGTCATTGTAGCTGTACCAATTACTAACAAAGGTTTTCTTCCTAATCTATCAATAAGAGCTATTGCAACTAAGGTAAATACTAAATTAGTTAACCCTACAACAATTGCTTGAATAAACGAGGCATCTGAACTTCCGCCAGCTTGTTCAAATATTGTTGGAGCATAATAAAATATTGCGTTAATACCTGTAATTTGTTGAAAGAAAGCTAATCCTAATGCTATAATCATAATAATAGTCATTCGCTTTTTAAATAAATCAGATAACTTTCCTTTTTTTTCTGCTTTATTTACTCCTTTTACTATGGTTTCTATTGTTGTTTTTGAAAATTCCTCTCCACCAATTTTAGATAATATTCTTTCTGCATCGCTAAATTCATTTTTAATTTTGATAAGCCATCTTGGGCTTCTTGGCACAGCAAATAAAAAGACAAAATAAAGAAATGCAGGAATAGCTTCAACTCCTAACATCCACCTCCAACTTTCTACTTCTATATCTTTTAAAAAATAATTTGAAAAATACGCTACCGAAATACCAATTACTATATTTAATTGATTTAATGATACTAAGCTCCCTCTTAGTTTTGGAGGTGCAATTTCAGCTATATAAATTGGGGCAATCAAAATTGCTCCACCAATGCCAATTCCACCAATAATTCTAGCAATTACAAAATATATATACTGTGTTGCTAAAGCTGACCAAACTGCTGAAACAGTAAATAAAACTGCGGTTATTATTAATATTTTTTTTCTTCCAAATTTATCACTTAATGGGCCAGCCACTAAATTACCTGCCATAGCACCAAATATTACACATCCTACAGAAAAACCAAGTTCCCAATCAGACATTTCAAAATAGCTTCTAATACCATTAACTGCTCCTGATATTACAGCACTGTCAAAGCCCAATAAAAATCCGCCTAAAGCAACAATTAAACTAATTAATACAATGTACGATTTATTCATTTTTAATTTAAATTTGGATTAATAATTATAGTTTGAATTGAATGAGGCTGGATATTACCATTAGCTGATGATAAACCTAATGACAACATATAACTTTGATTCATATCCGTTTTATTCATTGCGACAATAACAATACTTTTATCTGTATTTTCAAATGCAGTAGTTAGTACATTATTACTGCTTGATACACTTGATATTCTTTTAGCATTTGGTAAAATAAATTTTGAAAAATGCCCAATATAATAGTAAGAGTTTGTAAAAAGTAAATCACCTGTTTTAGTGTTTCCGTGAACTGGTGAAAAACATAAATTACCTACATGATTTGGTCCGCCAGTTTCATCTAAAAGTATATTCCAATCTGTCCATCCAACTGCTCCATTATTAAAATCATGAATCATGGAACTTCCATAACGTTCTGCTAATTCAACACTATTTATTCTTTCCGTATCAAAACTTTCATTACAACCTTCTGTAAAAAGTAAATTTTTATCTGGATATGCCTCATTTACTCTTTCAACATTATCAAACATTGGTTTTCCATCTTTCCAATCCTCATACCAATGAAAACCAGTTCCCCAAGCATATTTTGCAGCTTCAGGATCGTTAAAAATGACATTAACGCGTTGAAACATTAAATCTCTGTTATGATCCCAAACAATAATTTTTTTATCTGCTAAACCTGCATTTTTTAAAGTTGGGCCTAAGTAATTTTTTAAGAAATCGCGTTCATCTTCTGCTGTATAAATACAAGATTCCCATCTTTGAACTGCCATTGGCTCATTTTGAATAGTTAAACCCCAAATTGGAATTCCCTCATTTTCATAAGCCTTTATAAATTTTACATAATAATTTGCCCAAGGTTGATAAAATTCTGTCTTTAATTTTCCTCCCTGCAACATGCTATTATTTGTTTTCATAAATGCTGGCGGACTCCAAGGACTAGCATATATTGTTAATTTATTTTTTGAAGCTTTTAAAATTTCTTTAATGAAGGGTATTCTATATTTTTTATCATGTTTAATATTAAATGAATTTAAACTAGTATCTCCTTCTTTAATGTAAGTATAACTTTCGCTTGAAAAATCACAACTATGTATAGTTGTTCTAGCCAATTTATAACCAATTCCTTCTTTTGGATCAAAATATGCCTTTATAAATTTTTGCTGATTTGACTTTGATAATTTATAAAAAGTACTAGCTGATGCATCAGTTAATGCAGCCCCAATTCCTAAAAAAGTTTGAAATTTTTTAGATGAATCAACAACAATTGAAATTTCGGTTTCTAAAGGTTGTTTAAAATTCTTAAACTGTAAAGAATCTGTTACCTTGAGTTTAACACTCTTATTTTGAACACTTGAATAAACAACGGCTTTTATTTTTTTTGTAGCTTTATCAATATCATTCTTATTTTCCACAATTGTATTTGAACAACTAATTGTAAAAAATGATATCATAAAAAGATACAGAATTAGGCTTATTTTATGCACATTATTATCCTTCATTTTACAAAAAAAATTAAAATTAATTAGCTAGTTTTAAGTTAAAAACTGATGAAAAAATTATTTAATATTGGTAAACTCTCACATAATCTATTTCCATTGTAGCAGAAGTAAAGTTACTATCAATAGCTCCTCCAAAATTCCCTCCCATGGCTACATTTAAAATTATAAATTGATTTAAGTCAAAAGGCCATGTATTACTATCTTTAGTTGATGGATTATAGGTATAAAATGGTATGTCATCAATAGTAAATTCAATACTGTTTTCTGACCAGGTTATTGCATAAACATGAAATGCAGTTGAAACGTCTGATATATATTTAGTACCTGTATTTACTGAGGCTCCATAACTTGATGGTGTATGAATTGTACCATGAACTGTTCCTAAATCATTCCCAACATGTTCCATTATATCAATCTCTCCACACGCAGGCCAACCTACTGATGTTATATTCGATCCTAGCATCCATATTGCAGGCCAGGTTCCTCCTCCTTCTGGTAATTTTGCTTTCACTTCAACTTTTCCATACTTAAAATCATATTTACCCTGCGTTTTTAATCTTGCAGAAGTATATTCTGATCCTAAATAGGATTCTTTTTTAGCGATAATTTTTAAAATTCCGTTTTCAACAATCACATTATCACTTCTATCCGTATAATATTGAGATTCGTTATTTCCCCAACCATTATCTCCTGTACCAATATCATAATTCCATTTAGTATTATTTGGTGCGCCATTTGTATCAAACTCATCAGACCAAACTAATGTTAAATTATCATTTACATAAACTGTAACTTCTTTAGTAAGACTTATAGAATTATCTGTTGAAGAATAGGCAACAACAATTATTGTATAAGTGTTGGTTCCTCTAGTGTTGTATGTGTAATCAACATTTCCTGTTGAACTTGCAATTTCCGAACCACTACCAAATCTAAAACCATATGAAACAGCATCTGTTGCTGATGCAGAACACTGTATTATACCTGAACCATCTCCATTAGGATTATTTTGATCTGCTCCAACTATATTTACATTTAAAACTAAATTTGTAGGAATAATATCTACAGGTTCCGGAGGGTTAATTATTGGATCGTCTCCATTATTACTACCTCCACATGAATAGAATAATCCTAAAAATAAAAAGGTGAAAAAATATAATTTCTTAGTATTAAATGAGCTAAACATAATTATTACTTTTTAAAAATTCATTTTTAAATAAAGAAGAGATGATTAAAAAAACATCTCTTCTTTAAATTAATTCAAATTATTCTGCTATTAAAATCACAAACCAACCATTTCCATCAGCTCCAACTGTTCGTAAACTCATCTCATTTTCAGATCTTGATAGAATTGTGTAACTATGATCTCCTCCAACATAAAAACCGTGAAATCCTTTATTAGAAAATGTAAGAGTTTCAGCACCTCCAGGAGCTGATAAGCTCCAACTTTCTGAAAAATCATCTAATGGATAATTCTCATATTCGCCATCACTATTTGCTGTCTGTCCAATATCCCCAAAATCTTGATTTATCGGTCCTGCTTGACCATAAATTGTTCCGTTTGTAACGTAAGTAAATGTACCATCTATATTAAATATCAATCTGTCATCGTATGCTCCTTTACCATCTTTATCATAAGGAGCAGCTGACCACCAAAGTGGTGAATCTGCATCCGCTGGCCCAACACCAAAATGTCCTGCAGTTTCTGCTTTAATTCTCCATGTTCTAGAGCTATCTGCTGTTAACATAGTTAATAAATCTGCTGGTGGTGAATACAAGGCTAATACTTCAACTTCAACTGTTTTACTACTTGTGGCTCCACCTGTACCTATTGCTACTACCGTAACTGTGTATGTATGTGTACCTGTTATACCAAAATTATAAGTATTGGTTCCTGCAGGAGCCATAGTTCCTGCATCGTTATAATAATACTCATAAGTAATAGCATTATCTGCTGTCGCAGTAAAATTTACTGTTCCACTTCCATCTCCATTTGGGTTATCTGCATCTTGACCAACTATTTCAGCATTAACTTGCAGATTAGTTGGAGCGACTATGTCTCCAAATTCATAATTATCTTTTTGGCATCCAATTAGCATTAAAAATGCTACCAAAAAAACTGTTTTTAATATTACTATACTATTTTTCATGGTTATAATTTTTAATTGGTTAATAGGATATCATCAAAATAGAAAAGTTCATCATTTCCTGTGTTGCCGAAATCAGGGAATAAAATAACTCTATCGTATGAATTAGCAGTACTAAATGTACCTCCACTTGTTAAATCAAACGATAATTCTTCCCATTGATTTGCAACTGTTGTTGTTGCTTGTACTTCTACATTAATAGTAGGATTTCCATTTCCATCTAATGGAGAAGTTGAATCTTCCATTTTAAATAAAATAGGAACTCCTGCTCTTGGTGACCATACTTTAACTTTAACTGTAGTTCCATTTGAAAAATCAACCGGAGCATCTAAATTCATACTTGCTCCTGCCCAAGTTTGAGCTCCTGCTGTTTTATTAATTTCCACAACATTACCACTAACATTTACTCCTGATTGATCTGGATTAGTAACTACTGCTGTTGGAATTGGCCCATAATTAGCATCTCCAAAACCTTCCCAAGTATAGGTTAACGTACTTACCTCAAAAGTAATTGGCATTTTGACAGATGCTATTTCAATATCGTCAAAATAGAAAAGCTCATCATTTCCTACGTTACCGAAATCTGGGAATAAAATAACTCTATCATATAAATTTGAAGCACTAAAATTTGCAAAGGATGTTAAATCGAAAGATAACTCTTCCCATTGATTTGCAACCGTTGTTGTTGCTTGTACTTCTACATTAATAGTAGGATTTCCATTTCCATCTAATGGAGAAGTTGAATCTTCCATTTTAAATAAAATAGGAACTCCTGCTCTTGGTGACCATACTTTAACAGTTATAGTTGTTCCTGCAGAAAAATCTACTGGCCCAGATAAATTCATACTTGCTCCTGCCCAAGTTTGAGCTCCTGCTGTTTTATTAATCTCCACAACTTTTGAGGATGTATTCATTCCTGATTGATCTGGATTAGTAACTACAGATGCTGGAATTGGCCCATAATTAACATCCCCAAAACCTTCCCAAGTATAAACTAAATTTGAAGACTCAAAATTGATTGGAAGTTGAATTAATTCAGTAGGCGATTTATAAAAATATATATTATCCATAAATACAGTTCCTTCGGCCCAATTAGATGCCACTAATTTAAACTGGATAATATCATTTATTGGAAGACCTTGATCCGTAAATTCTGTTAATGGAATATCAAAGCTATTCCATTGATTAGCTACTAAATCTCTATGAACAAATTTTTCAGCCGCTCCATTACCATCAATTGGAAAAATATCAATACCTGTTACATCTGGTGTCCAAACATCTACATGTAAAAATTCCATAGAAGATGCATCTACAGCAGAACCAAATTGAATTCCTTGATAGCTTAAGTTAATATATTGTAACATGCTATCTCCATTCAAATCAAACATTGCCCAGCTACTTCCTTGACCACCTTGCCCCCAATCTGGGAAATAATCTGTTCCATCAACATCAGTATAAGCATCACTAAAAATAGAAATTACATCTGTATCAATTCTTGCTTCTGGTGTTGGTGCTGAATTTAAAGGTTGTAAAATTGCTGTTACTAAAAAGTCTTCAGTATACTCAGTAGTAGCAATAGCAGCGCTTTTTGCAACTACTCGAATAGTATAAGTTCCTGCATTTTGGTAAACATAAGAAACTGTTTCTCCAATATTTCCTGTTACAGGAGTATCATTTCCAGGCTCTCCGAAATACACATCGTAAGTTAGCCCATAATCTGCAGTTGCAGTTACATTTACTTGTTTTGAAACTGCTAAATCATTTTCAATAGTAACCGCTAAGTTTTCAGGTGCTTTAAACGAAACAACTAATGGTTGTGTAACTTCAGCTTTTAAACCTGTAATTCCATAAGCTATAATTTTAACTTCATAACTACCTTCAGCAAAAACATGGGTTACGCTTTTACCTTGATTAAGTTTAGCGGGTTCTGTTGTTCCATCACCAAAATATATATCGTATGAAATTGCTCCATCTCCATTTGGTGTTATTGTAACGGTTCCCGTATTATCTTGGGTTACGTTAAAAAGTGCGGTTATATTAGTAGGTGCAGTTGCTGTTGATACAAAATTAGTACTACCTAATTCATCTTGAATACAACTTATAGTTATAGCTACTATTAAAAAGGCACTTAAAAAATATTTTAATGCTTTCATGTTTTTAATTTTTAATTTTAATATCCTTGGTTTTGAGTTAAACCTGAAATATCAACCTCTTGCTGAGGAATTGGAAATACTTCATTTTTACCTGTAACAAAACCGTTAATTTTATCAGCAGCCTGACCTGTTCTAACTAAATCAAAGAAACGCTGACCTTCCATTGAAAGTTCGAAATTTCGCTCATCCCAAATAGCTTGTTTTGTTGCTGTAACTCTATGAGCAGTATCTCCAAAAGCTCTATCTCTAACTTGATTTAAATAATTTTGAGCTTTTGAATCACTTAATCCTGAACGAATATTTGCTTCTGCTGCCATTAATAACACATCGGCATATCTAATTGCTCTGTAATTATTTAAATAGTTCAATTCTGTTTGAGCTCCACTTTCACCAGCTCTAGGAATATATTTATTGTTATAATAACCTGTATGCTTATAACCTTCTGCATAAGAAACTCCTGCTCCATTATTATAGTCAGCATTATCTTCCGCAAATTTCACCATATTTAATATGGAAGCATCTCTACGAGTATCTCCATCTTCAAATGAATTATATAAATCTTGTGTTGGTATATTAAAACTCCATCCTGAAGCGTATAATGGTCCTGAATATGCTCTTGGCCCATTGTGGATTACTCCAAAATTACCTTCAGTTCCTTGAGGCACATAACCCCAATCGTACCAATCAGAAGTGTTTGTATATTGTATTTCAAATACAGACTCTAAACCGTTTTCCCCCGATTTTAAAAATTGAGATCCATAATCAGGAACTAAACTATAAACGCCAATTACATTTTCAAGAATATTAGCTGCTTTAGCAAGATATGGGGATGAATCGTCATCACCTGCTTCAAATAAATACACTTTTCCTAAAAGAGCTTCCGCAGCGTATTTTGTAACTCTTCCTTTTTGAGCTTGTGTAGTTGGCAATACATTAATTGCGTTTAATAGGTCTGTCTCAATTTGAGCATACACATCACTTTTTGGAGACCTTTGTAAGGTTCCTGAATCTGTTGCAGATAATCTTGAGGTAGTAAATAATGGCACATCACCAAAGAATTTAACTAACTGAAAATAGTAGTAAGCTCTTAAAAAATATACTTCTCCATAAAGTTCTTCTTTATTATCAAAGTCTAATTTATTTTTATTTTCCTCTAAATAATTGGCCCTATTAACTCCTTCATATAACCATTTCCAAATAGAAGTTAAATTATCATTATTTGGTCTTTGAGTCATATTATCAATGTTTTGCAACCCAACAACATCTGTAGCACTTTCTCCGCCACTTAATGAATTGTCTGATGCTATATCTCCAATTAATACATTAAGATATGTCCATTGTAATGGGTCATAAACTCCTACTACTGCAGCTTCATAATCGTCAGCAGACTGAAAATATACATCTGAAGTAATTTCATAGTTCTCTTTTGGATTATAATCAACGTAACTAGTACATGACGGAGCCAAAAATGCTAGTACGCTTAAAATTGTTAATTGTTTAAAAAATTTCATTTTCTTACTTTTAAAATTTAACATTTACACCTAATGAAAAAATCCTTGGTTGAGGATAAGTTCCTCTATCAATTCCTGTATCTAAAACACCAGATGATATTTCAGGGTCATATCCAGAATATTTTGTGAAAGTAAATGCATTTTTTACTTGAGTATATATTCTAATTTTAGTAAATCCGGTAACTTTATAAAATGAACTTGGCAAAGTATATCCTATTTGGACATTTTTAATTTTAACAAAGCTTCCATCTTCAACATATCTGTCAGATGCTCTTAAGTTATTATTAGTATCCACAAAAGTTACTCTTGGTTCACTATTACTTGTTCCTGGTCCTGTCCATCTATCTAAAGTAGATGAAAATCGATTGGTATAGTTTAAATTTCTTTCATAAGCTCTATAAATATCTCCTCCAACTGATGCGTATGTAAACACATTGAAATCGAAATTATGATAATCTAAAGATAGATTCCAACCTAAAGTAAAACTTGGAAATGGATCTCCAATTTTGGTTCGATCATTAGCATCAATAACGCCATCATTATTTATGTCTGCATAACGAATATCTCCTGGTTGCGCTCCATCTTGAGTTGCATGAGCATCAATTTCACTTTGGTTTTGAAATATTCCATCTGTTTTATATCCATAGAAATATCCTGGAGAAAATCCTTCTTCAAAACGAGTTAAAGTAGTATAAGGAATTCCATAACCTGCACCCCAAATAAATTTATCTCCATTATTTATTTTTTCAACTTTATTGGTAGAGGTGGTAAAACTAAAGGTAGTATTTACATTAAAATCATCAGAAAAAGTATTATTAAAGCCTAAAGTAGCATCAATACCATAACTTTTTGTTTTTCCAATATTTGACGCTGGGTAAGCTGGTGTTCCTAAATATAATGATAGTGTTGGGTTGAACAGTAAATCATCAACCGTTTTTTGGAAATAATCTGCGGTTAAACTTACTTTACTATCAAATAATTTAATAT
Source organism: Lutibacter sp. (assembly GCF_033723435.1). GTDB lineage: Bacteria > Bacteroidota > Bacteroidia > Flavobacteriales > Flavobacteriaceae > Lutibacter. The sequence goes on from NZ_JAWVXC010000012.1 coordinate 18,031, forward strand.
CAAAACCTGCATTATATTGAACTTGATTTTCCCAAGAAACGTTATTATTAGGGATAGAATATAAGGTAGATCCGCTAACTATAGTACCATCAAATGTATACTTTGGAAATGTTGAAATAGTTGAAAATTGTGGGCTAATATTATCATTACCTACAGAACCATAACTTCCTCTTAATTTTAAATAACTTATAGTATTAGACTTGAAAAAGTCTTCATTTGAAACTACCCAACCTAAAGATGCTGAAGGGAAAAAGGCAAATTTATTATTTTTACCAAAACTAGTTGATCCATCAGCTCTTCCAGTAAATGAAGCTAAATATTTACCTTTATAATCATAATTAATTCTTGAGAAATAAGAAATATTTCTGTTTTTATATTGCCATGAACTAGAAGTCTGAGATTTAGGATCTCCAGTTGCAGAACTTACATCGGCATAATCCCATGAATTAAAAGGAATATCAACAGCATTTGCAGTAATATTATCTCCTGTGCTTTTAGCAATTGAAATACCTAAAACTGTTTCAAAATTATGATCTTCTTTAATTTTAAAGTTAAAGTTTCCATATAATTCATAGGTGAAATTAAAATAGTTAGTTTTAGATTCTGAAACTCTACTATGAGTTGAAGTTTCATTACCATCTCCATCTACAGTTACAATTGGTGATAAATCAGGATTTGCATTAGTAGCGTTATGTCCTATTCCATAAAACACTAATGGTGAGAAATTTTTACCATAAACATCTACATACGTATAACCATATCTTGAAGTAATTTTTAAATTATCTAACAAATCATATTGTAATTCTAATTTACCCGTAAGTTTGTTTGTTTTTCCTTCATTATATGTATTATCAATTAATGCTAAAGGATTTCTAATTTCTTGCGTAATTGTTGAACTTGTTCCAAAATTACCGTTTGCATCGTATGGTGAAACTGTAGGATCAAAATTTAATGCATTTGAAAGTACACTTGTTATATTGTTTTCCGATAAATTACTATTTTTAATATTAGCATAATTAGTATTTACAATAAATGTAACTTTATCTGTTATACTCGTATTAAAGTTAGCTGTAAAATTGGCTCTATTAAAAAATGATTTATCTCCTCCCCCAACAACACCTTCTTGCTGAAGATATCCTGCGGATAAATAATAAGAAGTACTTTCACTACCTCCTGAAGCAGTAAAATTATTAACACTAATTGGAGCGTCAACTAAAACTTCTTTTTGCCAGTTTGTGCCTGAACCAAAATTTGAAATATCATTAAAAATTAATCCTTCACCAGCATTAGAACTTGCTTCATTTAAAATAGCTGCATATTCACTAGCATTTAATACATCAATTATATTAGCTACTTTTTGAACTCCATATGAAGAATCAAAACTAAAACTTGCTTTAGAATTTCTTTTACCAGATTTTGTTTTAACAACGATTACACCATTTCCTCCTTTTACTCCATAAATTGCTGACAAAGCAGCATCTTTTAATACATTTATGGACTGAATATCTGATGGATTAAGTGAGTTTAAATCATCCAAAGTTTGAGAAACACCATCAATAACTACTAATGGATCCGTTCCTGTATATGATGGAATACCTCTAATTAAAACGGTAGGCTTAGATCCTGGTGAACCGTTTGAAATAACATTTACACCAGCTGCTTGTCCTTGCAAAGCCTCTTCAGCCCTTACTGGTTTTAATAGTTCAACGTTTTTTTGGTTAACTGTTGAAACTGACCCAGAAATTTTACTCACTTTTTGAGTTCCATAACCAATAACCACAACTTCATCTAAACTCTGTGTGTCTTCATTTAATTGGACATTTAAAGTATTAGCATTTGTAATGGTAACTTCTTTGGTTACGTACCCTAAATAAGAGAATATTAGAATTTCTCCCTTATTTACTTTAGTTATTGTAAAATTTCCTTCAAAATCTGTAGAAGCACCTTTAGTTGTATTTTTTACAACAATAGAAACACCTGGTAAAGGCATTCCATCAGCATCTGCTACAGTTCCCTTAATTTCGAAAGTTTGTGCAGATACAACAATACCTACTAAACTTAAAAAAATTGATAAAACAATAGATTTCATATAGATAAGATTAATTTGAATTAAATTTTATTAAAACTACTTACTTAGCAGTTTCTTAACAAAAATTTAACCTATATAATAAACATACAGAAATAAAGTGAATACGTAAAACATATATTAAGAGAGCTAAATAGCTTATATAGCTTAACATTTTTATAATAAACGTTACAAAATAAATTAAATATTTAAGCTTTCGAAACCGTTATTGTTGAGGTATTGTTGAGGTAAATTGTTAAAATGCTGCAATTATTAAATTTGTAAAATATACTCAACAAGACTTTTTGAATGAGATAAATCCATCTTTTTACGGAGTCTATACCTTTTTATTTCAACACTACGTGGTGAAATGTTTAAAAGTGGAGCTATTGCTTTTGATGATAAGTTCAATCTGAGGTAAGCACACAGTTTTAAATCATTTGGTGTTAAATTGGGGTGTAGTGATTTTATTTTCTTTAAAAAATCACTGTCTGCATTGTTAAATGCTTTCTGAAAGGTATTCCAATCATCCTTATGACTTAAATGTTTATTTATAATAGTAATTACTGGTTTAATGTTTGCATTATCCTTTACCTTTAATAGTTCATCTTTTATAGTATTAAGAATTTCATTCTTCTTAATAATATTCATTGTTGAGGCAGATAATTCACGTGTTTTACTTTGAACTTCTTGACGCAACTGATCATTTCTTAATTTCATTATTACTTTATCATTTTCAAGCTGAGATAAAGTAAACTGCTGTTGTTGTTTTTCTAATAATTTTTTCTTCTGTTTTGTGTAATGCCGTTTGTATAAAATATGAATGGTATATAAAAGTAACAGCAATAATAAAACATAAATCGCTATAAATAGATTACTAATAAACCATGGACGATTTATAGTAAATGAATAGCTTGCATTATTAATTGAATACTTGTTGCCTATTTGTGCTTTTACTATAAAAGTATAATCTCCAAATGATAAGTTTTTAAATGATACTTCAGAATTTGTTGTCCAATTGCTCCAACCATTATATAACCCTTCTAATTTATATTGGTAATTAACTTCCTCATACTTATCAAAATCAGGCACACTATATTTAAAATAAATACTATTTTCTTTAGAACTAAAATTAGTTATTCCATTTAATTTAACAGGTGTTTTATTTCCTGCTATAGTGCTTTTATCAATTGAATTAATTTTAATTTTATATGGTTTATCTACAACTTTATTTAAATCAATAATTACGTAACCATTTGAAGTTCCAAACAAATATTTACGATTATTTAAATAGGCTAAATTTTCATATCCAGGAATATTTTTACGTAAGTTTGATGGAATTGAAATTTTAGTTGCTTGAAGTTCTTCATTTAGCTCTCCATGAGAAAAGAATAAAATGCTTTTATTAGTAAAACCCCATAAAGTATTTGTACTAATGTCTTCAATTAATTTTCCTGATAAATAAGTATCATTATCAAATAACTTTTTGGTTAATATTTTATCTTTAGAAAATTTTTGTGTTTTTTTATTATATTTAAAAACACCTTCTTTATAAGTATAATATAAGTTATTATTATAATTTACAATACTAGATTTCAACCCTTTAGGAATGCTTTTTTCTGTTTTATAGCTTAAAACCTTGATGTAATTGTCATCTAATTTTAGCTTAAATACTCCTTTATATTCATGGCTAACAAACAATTCATTATCTGATATAAAATCGAAAAACTTACTGGAAATATCAAAATTTTTTAATTTATTTCTAAACTTCCATTTATTATTTTCTTTTATTAAAACTGTTAAACCATCATAATTTCCTTGCATAAGCAAATTTGGATTAGACTTTACCGGTTTAATATCCCAGGTTCCCATAACCGTTGAAATCAAGTTTGCACTATTACCTTTTATAATAAAAGTTCCTAAATTATGTCCACAAAATAATGTGTTATAGTACCTTTTTAAACACCAAACTTGTCCATTAGTATTTTTAATAAATTTAAAATCTTCATTAGAGTCTATTTTTTTATAAAATAAACCTTGATTAGTTCCCAAATAAATATTTCCGTTGTAAACAATAGATGCGTATACAGTTCCTATATTTCCTTTTAAATCATTGTAAACACTAAAAGGCGAATTGTAATTAATAACACTTATACCATTATCTAAACCCAACCATAAATTATGATTAGTATCTTCAAACATGCTTAATACCGTATTATTAATTAATCCTTTCTCTTGATTAATAATATTTAGAACATCTCCATTTTTATTTATTTGAACAACTCCATTTGAAATAGTACCAAGTGCAAATGAACCATCTCTAAGTTTTAAACTACTATAAACACTATATTTAGAAATTATACTATTTGCCTTTGTGTTCCAAGAAGTTAGTTTATCATTTTTAAAACTATAAAAACCTTTATTCTGAGTTTGAATTAATAGTGCATTATTTTCATAAAAAATATTAACTAACGTATTGCTTTTAACAATTTTATCATTAGTTACTAAAACGGCTTTTCCTTTTTCAATTTTATAAATTCCATCGTTAATTTTTTGAAAATAAATATGATCATTAACCTTAAAAATTTTAGTTAATAAGGTTTTGGATTCAATAACTTTAAAAGATTTATTAACTGTATTAAAAATGTAAATTCTGTTTAACGATTGAAACAATATCCAATTATCAAGCTCAATAATATTCCAAAATTGCTCATCTTCTTTTAAAGGTTCTTTTAAATTATTACTTAATGATGTGTATTGTAGATGTCCATATATATCCTTCTGCCAGTAGCCAAATTCCATATAACTACCTGTATAAATTTTATCTCCAATAACATTTACTGCTCTAATAATAGTATTATTTGGTGAAGGATATAATTGCCAATTAGCACCATTATATTCAAGTAAACCCTTATTATTAGCTATATAAATATAATTATCTTCGGTTTGTGATATTGACCAATTTTGATTTTCAGCTTTATAATCCTCTGGATAATAATTTTCAATTGGAGGTATTTCTTGAGCTTTCAACAAATTAAATCCTAAAAAAACAAGAAAAAAAAGTGTGTGCGTTTTTAATTTCACTTAAAATAAAAATTAGTTAATACAATAATTACCATTTTTAGTATTTATCAAATATAAAAAAATTTAATAGCTATAAAGTTGAAATTTGATTTAATGTTTTTAATGTTTTAAAAAGGTTATTAAAATAAAAAAGTTCCCAAAAAAGGGAACTTTTAAACTTAAGTAATACTTTTTACTTCTTAATATTATTAATTATTCAGAAATTTCTGCATTTGGTGCATTTTTCTTAACTGAAGCTATTCCATTTTCCATTCCACTAGTAGATTCATACATTTCGCTAGTTCCAATTACTTGCCCATTTGAAGCTTTCAAATTAAAATATGGTTTACCATTTTTTGATTGTAATCTTTCATAATTACTATCCTTTTGAGAGTTTTTTCTAACAGATTCTATTCCATTAGTACATCCTGATTTAGCTTTATAACCTTCGCTTGCTAATATAGCTTGCCCATTGCTAGCTTTTAATCTAAACCTAAACTCTCCTCTTTTGTCTGTGTAAATTTCAAATTTTGCCATTTATTTATTTTTTAAAAGTTAAACCTACATACTTTATGTACTCCTAAATATAATAAAAATAATCATTTGTTAAAAAAATAATTAATTCTCTATCATTTTTTGAATTGGAATTAAATATTAATATCAACTAATTTTATGGAAAATTTGTATTACCTTTTACTATTAGAATTTAAAGTTCTTTAACTTAATAGGAATACTTGTTAAGTATATTAAATAGTAATTTTCTATCTATTGGTTTAGACAAGTATTCACTAAACCCATCCTCTAAAGCCTTTTTTTTATCTGATTCCATCGCAAAAGCTGAAATAGCTATTATAGGCAATGAATGACTTTTTCTTCTTATTTCTTTCATAGCTTGATTTCCATCCATAACAGGCATTTGAATATCCATTAATACTATATCTATTTCAGGATGTTTTTCAAACAATTTAACGGCTTGTTTCCCGTTACTTGCCTCAATAATTTCAAAATTTGTTTTTGAGAATAGTTCATTTAAGTACATCATATTATAATCTTCATCTTCAGCAACTAAAATTGTTATTTGTTTATGTTCTACTTGAGCTTCTCCTCTTTCTTCTTTAATAAAAGCAGTAAGTATTGGCTTATTTTTGTTTTCCTTAATATAAGGAATTGTAAAATTCATTGTAGTTCCATTATCCCCAGTTGTAAACCAAATTTTTCCGTTAAATAATTCCACAAAATTTTTAGAAATTGCCAAACCAAGTCCGGTTCCTGATTTAAGTTTATTTATTTTACGTTTACCCTGAGAAAATCTATCAAAAATATTATTTTTAAACTCCTTATCAACACCTACTCCAGTATCTTTTACATAAAATTGCAAATTATTGTCAACTAATTGATAGCCAAACTCAATGCTTCCTTCTGTTGTAAATTTAAATGCGTTTGATAATAAGTTTCTTAATATTTGATTAAGTTTTGTTTTATCAATATCAATTATACTTTTATTATTTTCTAATCCTTTTTTATAAAATAATTTTAAATTATTTTCTTTCGCTATGGGTTGATAAAAAGCATATAAATCATCTAATTGTTTGTTAATATTAACACTTTCATAATTAAGTTGTATAGCTCCTGCCTCAATTTTTGAAATATCCAATATGTCATTCACAATTGCTAAAAGTTGTTTACTACTTTTAATTACAACATTGGCAAACTCTTGTCTTTTGCTCTCTGATAAATTTGGTTTTAATAAAAATTCAGAAAAACCAATTATTCCATTCATTGGTGTTCTAATCTCATGGCTCATATTAGCTAAAAATGCTGATTTAAGTTTATCTGACTCTTCGGCTTTAGCCAAAGCTTTTTTTAATTTTTTTTCAGCTTCTTTTTGAATGGTAATATCTTCCCTGATTGATAAAAAATTTATTATTTTACCTTCATCATTTTTTATAGGAGTTATAGTTGCTTGCTCCCAAAACAAATCACCATTTTTTGCTTTATTTTGAAATTCCCCTTTCCATATTTTTCCAGATTTTATTGTTTTCCAAAGTTCACTATAGAATTCTTTTGGGTGTTTTCCAGACTTTAAAATTCTAGGAAATTTTCCAATAACTTCTTTAGCTGTATAACCTAACACTTCTGTAAATCTGGGATTTACATATTCTATTTTACCATTTACATCTGTAATTATAATTGTATTTGCACTTTGTTCAACTACTGTTGAAAGTTTTTTATTTTCAGCATCCTTTTGTTTTCGCTCAGTTATATCTCTATTTATTCCTCTAAATCCTTTAAATACTCCTTCTTTATCTAATATCGGAATAGCACTGCTTTCAAGGTGCCTACAACTACCATCTTTATGAATCCATCTTAGTTCTAAATTTTTCCAACCTTCCTTTTGTTTTACTTTTTTCAAAAAAATATTTAGAATTCTATTTCTGTCAACTTTCTGAATTAATGAAAAATTATTTTTTCCTATTATATCAACATTCGAGTATCCCAAAATTTGCTCTACAACTGAATTACTATAGGTAATTATGCCTTTTTTGTCTAATTCCCAAATCCATTCTGAAGTGTTTTCTACAATTGCTCTATATTTTTCTTCACTTTCTGCAATTACTTCTTTAGATTTTTTTAATTCTGCTGTTTGTAAATCAATCTTTATTCTCTGTCGTATGTTTGATATTCCCATTGATAAATCTTGTGCAGATCGTAAAAGAATTTTTATTTCTTCTTCATCAAAAGCATTATCTTGATCTGAATAGATATTAATAGCCCCAATAACTGTATTATTAATAATTAAAGGTAAAGCTATTGAAGATTTAAACCCATTATTAATTGCTGCAGTTTTCCAAGGTTTAAATTTAGGGTTATTAATAATATCCTGCATTACAAAATACTTTCCAGTTTTTATAGCTTGTCCAGTTGGTCCTCCACTATACTTATCATCTCCCCAACTTATTTTGATATTATTTAGGTAGCCATTTTCAAAACCTGAGGATGCTACTGGAGATATTGTTTTGTTGTCCATAGCAAAACCAATCCATGCAAGTTTATATTTACCCTTTTGAACTATGATTTTACATATATCCTGAAACAGGTGTTTTTCGTTATCAACTCTAATAAGAAGTTGACCAAACAATCGTTGTAAATCTAGAGCATGTTCAAGCCTCTGTCTCTTTTTAAAATTTAATATCTCTTCTTTAAGCTTTAAATTTTCTTTTACTATATCCTTCATACACCTTATTTACTCCTCTTAAATATCAGGAAAAACCAATAAATACTATTTTATTTCGGCCCTCTAAAGCATCAAAAATATCATGTATAACTATATTGTTTGTAACATTTGTAACACTCAACAATAAATTTCCCTTAATCATCACTTAGAGATTGTACATAAATACGATAAACTTATGATATTATTATAAAAATAAAAGCATAAAAAAAGCTTCCATTTCTGGAAGCTTAAACTTTGGTGGGCAATGAGGGATTCGAACCCCCGACCCCCTCGGTGTAAACGAGGTGCTCTGAACCAACTGAGCTAATTGCCCTTAGCGGATGCAAATATATAACTTGCAAAGTTATTACACAAAGCTTTTTAAAAAAAAAATGAAATTATTTTACTATTAAAAAAAGATACTGAATTAAAACATTCAAAATCTTTAAATTAAGTAATTTATTTGAATTTAATAGGTAATCAAACAATTTCAGCTACTACAAAGGTGCTACCTCCAACAAAAATAACATCATTTTTATTTGCGTTATCTTTAGCAGCCTTCAAAGCTTCGTTAGCTGAAGTATAGCTATTTCCAAATAAATGATAAGGTTTACATTGTTGTTGCAATTTAGTTTCATCTAAACCTCTAGGTATATTTGGTTTACAAAAATAATAAATAGCATTTTTTGGAAACAATGGTAAAATTGATTCTAAGTCTTTATCATTAACAACCCCAAAAACAATATGTAAAGTATGGAAATTTTCTTCAGATAATTGTTTCATAACATATTGTAAACCTTCTTTATTATGCCCTGTATCGCAAATAATTTTTGGAGATTTATTAAGAATTTGCCATCGCCCCAATAATCCAGTATTTGGTACCACATTTAACAACCCCTCCTTAATGTTTTCATCAGAAATTATAAAATTATTATCTTTTAAAATAGTTATAGTTTGAAGTGCTGTTTTTAAATTTTGATTTTGGTAATTCCCCTTTAAATCGGTTTTTAAATTGATTTTTAGCTGAGATGCTAAATGCAGTTCTGTTTTATTTTCTTTTGCTGTTTTTTTAAAAACAGTCATAACTTCTTTTTGGTTTTCGCCAATAACTACCGGAATTTCAGGTTTAATAATCCCTGCTTTTTCAAAGGCAATTTCAGGTAAAGTTTCGCCTAAAAATTGTGTATGATCTAAACCTATATTGGTAATTACAGAAACTACTGGAGTTATTATATTGGTTGAATCTAACCTTCCTCCTAAACCAACTTCAACAACTGCAATATCAACATTATGTTTAGCAAAAGAATTAAATGCCAAACCCACAGTCATTTCAAAAAAGGAAAGCTTGTGGTTTTCAAAAAACGATTTATTGTTCTTAACAAAATTAATAACTTCCATTTTTTTAATTGGCTGTCCATTAATTTTAATTCGCTCTCTAAAATCTTTTAAATGGGGAGAAGTGTATAAACCTACTTTATAACCTGCCTCTTGTAAAACCGAAGCAATCATATGACTTGTAGACCCTTTTCCATTTGTTCCTGCTACATGAATACTTTTGAACTTTTTTTCAGGATTATTTAGCTGATTGGATAGTAAAATACTATTGGTTAAATCTTTTTTAAAGGCAGTTTTTCCTTGTCTTTGGTACATTGGAAGACAAGAAAACATCCAATCTAAAGTATTTTTGTAATTCATTAATTTTATTGTGCTAGCTTAAACCTGTATTTTATATATCCAGTTTGTTGAGAAGGAGCTTTTGCATCTGGTTGCCATTTTGTTTTTAATGCTGCAGCTTTTGCTTGTGACACTAAACAATCTGCTGTATTTGTTGAACCTTTAATTCCAGCAACTGCTTTTATAACATTTCCGTGAACGTCCACTTTAATTTCTACAACCACCAAACCTTCTTCGTTACAAATATACTTAGGTTTTGGTTTATTTGTTGGTTTTCTATTCCCTAAAAAATAATCTCCATTACCTCCAGATCCTCCATTACCATAATATCCGTTTACATTTGGGTTTCCAGTTATTTTACCTTTATCTCCCGATTGATTATCGTCACCTTCACCTGATGTTGATTTTCCTTCCGCATTATTAATACCTCCTATTAAAGCATCTAATTTTTGCTTTTTAGCTTCTTCTTCCGCTTTTTGTTTAGCAATAGCTTCTTGTCGATCTCTTTCTTTTTTTGCAATAGCTTCTGCTTTCTTTTTAGCTTCTTGTTGCTTTTTTATTGCAATAGCATCTTCTGTGTTTTGTGTAATTACTTTTTCGGTTGCAACTACTTTTTGTTCTGTTGCTTTTTGTTCGCTTTTAACTTCTTCTTGAGGAATGCTTTTTTTAACAACAGGTTTTGCAGCTTGCTTTGGTTGGAAATTACCTTTACCAACATTTGATGTTCCAAAATTTAAAGCAATCCCAAATTCTTCTGGTGGATCTAAATAACTTAGCCCGACATAAAACATAGCAAAAAGGATTGTAATCATTATAAAAGTTGTAATGATTGCCGATTTTCTCTTTTCTTTTGTGTTTAAAAGATTTGACATATTTATTTTGGCCTAACTGCTAAAATTACTTTAAACCTATTTCTATTTGCAATATCCATTACTTTCACAGCTTTTTCAATAGGAACACCTTCTGCTGCTCTTAGCACAATAGTTGGACTCTCTTTTTTTGATAATACAGCAAGTAATTTATTTTCCAATTGATTTTCACTCACCTTTTTAGTGTCAATATAAAAAGTCAAATTTTTAGTTATGCTTACAGATACCGATTTTCTATTTTCCGTTTTACCATTTGCTTTTGGCAATAAAATATCAAGTGCACTAGTGGTAACTAATGTAGAAGTTATCATAAAAAAGATAAGTAACAAAAAAACAATATCTGTCATTGAAGACATATTGAAATTTGGATTTACTTTATTTCTTCCTTTAATTTTCATATTAAACAGGTTCGTTTAGTAAATCTAAAAATTCTACCGATTTTGCTTCCATTTCATACATCACTTTATCCGTTTTTACCACTAAATGATTGTATTGAATATAGGAAATAATACCCACAATTAATCCCGCAACTGTAGTTGTCATTGCTGTATAAAGCCCGTCTGAAAGCATTTTAATATCTAATTGACCACCTGCATTTGCAATTTGATGTATAGCAACAATCATCCCAATTACTGTTCCTAAAAACCCTAACATTGGTGCTGCTCCAGCAATAGTTGCTAAAACACTTACATTTTTCTCTAATCTATAAATTTCTAAACGACCAGCATTTTCAATTGCAGTATTAATATCTTCTAAGGGTTTGCCTATTCTTGAAATTCCTTTTTCTACTAGCCTTGCAGCGGGAGAATTAACTTGTGCGCATAATACTTTTGCAGATTCAATTTTACCATGAGAAACGTGATCTCTAATTTTATTCATAAAATCGCTATCCGTTTTAGTAGCTGCTTTAATTGTAAAAAATCGTTCAAAATATATATATAGCGCAACAATTAATAACAATAATAATATTGCAATAATAATTTGCCCACCAATTCCGCCATCCATTATAAGTTTATATATGGATAGTGTTTTTTCTTGTGATTGGGAGTTTTCTAATAAATTTTTAGCAGCTTCAACTTTCTGTTGTATTGCAACAAGCATATTTTTCCTTTTTAAGTTAACTTAATAAGAAACGTATTTTTTAAAGTTAAATTGTAGTTTGCTTTTATTAAAATTTTAAAGATTCCATAAAAAGTAATAGCAAATACCCTAGTCCATAGCCAATAACTGCTAACCACGATATTTTTTTCATATACCAAATAAAATCTATTTTTTCCATTCCCATAGCTGCAACACCAGCTGCAGAACCAATAATAAGCATACTTCCTCCTGTACCTGCTGCATATGCAATTAAATGCCAAATACTTGCATCTATTGGTGCATTATACATACCCATAGATGCCGCTACTAAAGGAACGTTATCTATAATTGCAGATAAAACACCTAATAATGATATTACAATACTTTGATTTGGAATTGCACTATTTAAAACTTCAGCTAAATAACGTAATGAACCCATAGCTTCACCATTAATAGAACCATAAACAATAGATTCTAAAGCGGATACAGCCATTAAAATTCCTAAGAAAAATAAGATACTGGACATTTCAATTCGTGATAATGCCTTATGTGCGGAATATAAATGTTTTTTCTCTTCCGAGAAATCCTCTTCAGGATGTATAAATTCAGACACTAACCAAACTACACCTAATCCTAACATCATTCCTAAATATGGAGGTAAATGAGTTACTGTTTTAAATACTGGAACAAACAATATCATTCCTAATCCTAAAAATAACATTGTTCTACTACTTAACAATTTCTCAGAATCTAATTCTTCTTTACTTGTTTCTTCTATTTCAATATTTCCTTTAAAAACTGGTAAGAAAAATGATGCTAATAACACTGGAACCACTAAATTAACTAATGATGGTAAAAATAATCGTTCTACTAAATGAGCTGCTGAAGTACGTTTACCAATCCATAACATGGTTGTAGTTACATCACCAATTGGCGACCAAGCTCCTCCTGCATTTGCAGCAATAACAATTAAACCTGCAAACCAAATTCTCTCATTTCTATTTTTAACTAATTTTCTTAATAAGGTAATTAAAACAATAGTTGCTGTTAAGTTATCAATTACTGCAGATAAAAAGAAAGCTAAAATAGATATAATCCATAAAAGTCTAGTTTTAGATTTCGTTTTAACCCAACCTTTTAAAATTTCAAAACCACGATGCAAATCAATGATTTCAACAATAGTCATTGCTCCTATTAAAAATATTAATATTTCAGCTGTTTTTCCTAAATGATGTAATAGTAAGTTTGTGAAACTTTCTTCCGTTTTATCACTAATAACGCCATTTAAAACACTTAATGTGTGTTCATGAGCATCAATTAACGTAAACCAACCTTGATGAAATCCAATAGCTAGTAAAGCCCACATTAATGCGGCCATTAATAATGCTGGAACTGTTTTATCTAATTTAAGAGGATGTTCTAATGTAATTGTTAAATAACCTAGAACAAAAAGAATAATAATTATTGCGGTCATGTGCTGTTTTTAAAATTTGTTAAATATATAAAAATACTAGTAATTAAAAATGGATTGTAAATCTCTTTTTTTTGAATAGTTTATAATTTATAATAAATCAATTTCATAATCCTTTTTAAAAAGATTCCTTAATTTTGTAACCTAAAATTTAATTAAAATGGAATTAGCCAAAACCCAAAATACACCTATAGATTTTAAAACTGTAAAATCAAAAATTGAAAAATCTGGCATTAAAAATATTGGAACTGCTTCTATTAGAGAATTAGTAAGTTTAGTTAACGAAATTCAAAAAGCAACTGGAGAAAAATTTATACGAATGGAAATGGGTGTTCCTGGTTTAACACCACCTGAAATTGGAATGAACGCTGAAATAAAAGCTTTAAAAGCTGGTGTTGCAGCACAATACCCTATGATTGATGGAGTTTCACATTTAAAAGATGAAATTACTTTATTTGTTAAAAACTTTTTAAACATTAATGTTGACAGAAAAGGTTGTATTCCTACAGTTGGCTCTATGCAAGGCGCTTTTGCAACTTTTTTAATGGCAAACAAATTAGATTCAAAAAAAGATACCGTATTATTTATTGATCCTGGTTTTCCTGTTCAAAAACAACAATTAAAAATATTAAATCAAAAATACGAAACCTTTGATGTTTATAATTATAGAGGAAAAGCCCTAGAAGAAAAGCTTATTTCATATTTAGAAAAAGGAAATATAAATTCCATTATATATTCTAATCCAAATAATCCTTCATGGATTTGTTTTAGCGAAAAAGAATTAGAAATTATTGGAAAGCTTGCCACAAAATACGATGCAATTGTTGTAGAAGATTTAGCTTATTTTGCTATGGATTTTCGAAAAGATTATTCCAAACCGGGTCAAGCTCCTTACCAACCAACCGTTGCTAATTACACCGATAACTGGATTTTATTAATCTCTAGTTCAAAATCATTTTCAAATGCTGGTCAACGAATTGGAATGATGGTTATTAGCAATGTTCTTTTTAACAGAAAATACAATGCTTTAAATGAGGAATTAGGAAATCCATTATTTGGTTACAATTTAATTTATAAAGTTTTATACTCGCTATCTTCAGGAGTTACACATTCTGCACAATATGGTTTAGCAGCAATGTTAAAAGCTGCCAATTCAGGCGAATTTGATTTTGTTGAACTAATTAAAGAATATGGCAGAAGAGCTAAAATCATGAAAAAATTATTTTTAGATAATGGTTTTACTATTGTCTATGATAAAGATGAAGATAAAATACTTGCTGATGGCTTTTACTTTACCTTTTCTTATAAAAACATGAGTGGATCCGAATTATTAGAACGTCTTTTATACTATGGAATTTCAGCAATTTCATTAGAAATAACAGGCAGCTATCATATTGAAGGACTTAGAGCTTGTGTTTCACAAACAAAACCAACTCAGTTTAAAAATTTAGAATATAGATTACAACAATTTAATAAAGATTTCTCTTAATAATTATAACTTAAATAACATCCATAATAAATCTTAAAAACAAATAGTTTTTAATTAAAATAGCGCTTTTATTATATTAAATAATTCACAATAAAATAGCTGTAAAAAACTTATATTTGTTGAAAAATAAACAAACACACAAAACTATTATAAATTATGGATTTTAATTTAACAGAAGAACAAATAATGATACGTGATGCGGCTCGTGATTTTGCACAAGCTGAATTACTTTCTGGGGTTACAGAGCGTGATGAAAAAGAAATTTTTCCTGCCGAACAAGTAAAAAAAATGGGAGAATTAGGTTTTTTAGGGATGATGGTTGATCCTAAGTATGGAGGAAGTGGTTTAGATACAGTTTCATATGTATTAGCTATGGAAGAAATTTCTAAAATTGATGCATCTGCATCTGTTGTTATGTCTGTAAATAACTCTTTAGTTTGCTGGGGATTAGAAACTTACGGAACTGAAGAACAAAAACAAAAATATTTGGTACCACTTGCTAAAGGCGAAATAATTGGAGCTTTTTGTTTAAGTGAGCCTGAAGCTGGCTCCGATGCAACTTCACAACATACTACAGCTATTGATAAAGGAGATTACTATTTATTAAACGGTACTAAAAACTGGATTACTAACGGAAATAGTGCTAGTGTTTATTTGGTAATTGCTCAAACCCATAAAGAAAAAGGCCATCACGGAATTAATGCTTTTATTGTTGAAAAAGGAATGGAAGGTTTTTCTATTGGGCCAAAAGAAAATAAAATGGGAATTAGAGGTTCCGATACACATTCATTAATGTTTACTGATGTAAAAGTTCCAAAAGAAAACAGAATTGGTGAAGATGGTTTTGGGTTTAAATTTGCTATGAGAACTTTAGCTGGAGGAAGAATAGGAATTGCTTCTCAAGCATTAGGTATTGCAGCAGGTGCTTACGAATTAGCTCTTCAATATTCAAAAGAACGAAAAGCCTTTGGAAAACCAATTAGCGAACATCAAGCGATTGCTTTTAAATTAGCAGATATGGCTACTGAAATTGAAGCTGCCAGAATGTTATGTATAAAAGCTGCTTGGGATAAAGATAATCATAATAATTACGACCTATCTGGGGCAATGGCAAAACTATATGCAGCAGAAACAGCTATGAAAGTAACTACCGAAGCGGTTCAAATACATGGAGGAAATGGTTACGTAAAAGAATATCATGTAGAACGTTTAATGCGAGAAGCAAAAATTACTCAGATTTACGAAGGTACGTCTGAAATTCAAAAAATTGTAATTTCAAGAAGTGTTTTAAGAGATTAGATTTCTATTTTTAATATTCTCAAAGAACATTAACAAATTAATTTTGGCGCACTAGTAATAAAAAATTGTTAGTGCGCCTTTTTTATTTGAAAAAACAAAAGACATTACTTCAGCCTCTCACAAATCACACTTTTTTTATAACATAAGTTACTATTCCCCATATTATTAATTCATTATCTTTAGTAACTTTAATTGATTTATACTTTTCATTTTCAGGCATTAAATACACGCAATCCTTTTCAACTTTAAGCCTTTTAATAGTAAACTCTCCATCAATCATGCAAACAGCAACTTTTCCATTTCTGGCTTCAATACTTCTATCAATAACTAATAAATCGCCATCTTCAATATTTGCATCTATCATAGAATTTCCTCTTACTCGTGCATAAAAAGTTGCTTCTTCATTTTTTATTAATTCTTTATCTAAGCTTATCCGGACCTCTTTAAAATCTTCGGCAGGAGAAGGAAATCCTGCTGAAATATCTTCATATACAACAGGCCTTTTTACTAATTCAGATTTATTAGGAGTGTAAATAGTAATATTTTTTTTATTCTTTAATGGCATTTTATTTCTATTATTTCATCAATAGCTGTAGTATATCTTGGAGATAAATGTTCTTGTTTCATTTTCCAAGTTTTTTTTAAATCTTGATTAGCAATCTTAACTTTAGGCTTTCTAAATTTTAAATTAAGTGTATCAATAACTTTCATTAACGTCTTATGTTTTGGATTTTCATCATTAAATAAAGAAAACTGATGTTCTTTTTCAGAATTAATACCCATAACAATAACTCCTGCTTTTTTATAATTATAACCTTTTTTGTATAACTGCTCAACACCTTTAATTGCGTAATTACAAATAGTTATACTTGAGTTTGTAAAAAATGGTAAATGCACAACAATTCCAATATTTCGTTTTGTTTTAGCATATGTGCTAGTTTTTAAAAAAACGTATAAAGAACTACATTCGGAATATTGATTTCTTAATTTTTCAGCACAAGTATTAGCAAATGTTGCTATACGTTCTTTTATTGGTTCAAACTCTTTTAATGCATATTCAAAAGTTCTGGTAGTAGCAATGCTCCTTTTGCTTTTTATTTCATCAAGTTTAATAATAGGTGTTCCTAATAAATCCTTTTTTAATCGTAATCCAACTACTGAAAAATTCTTTCTTACATATTCATCTGATAACATTGTAAAATTATATGCTGTATTTATATTTCGAAATTTTAATTGTTTTGAAATACGTCTTCCAATTCCCCAAACGTTTTCAACTTTTGTCCATTTTAACGCTTTAATTTGCTGTTCTTCATTTGAAATTACATACACTCCTTTTGTTTTTTTAAAATATCTTTTAGCTATTTTATTAGCCACTTTAGACAATGATTTTGTAGGAGCAACTCCAATACTTACAGGTATTCCAACCCACTTTTCAATAATTTCTTTAATGTTTAAAACATAAGCTTCTAAATTTTCTATTTCAATTTCATCTAATTTAAAAAAAGCTTCGTCTATAGAGTATACTTCAATATTTGAAACAAATTTTCCCAAAATATTAATAACTCGTGTACTCATATCTCCATATAAAGAATAATTTGAAGAAAATACTTGAATATTATGCTTTTTAAAAACATCTGTATATTTAAAAGCTTCAGCACCCATTGGCACAAATTCTTTTGCTCCACTACTTCGTGCAATTACACAACCATCATTATTAGATAATACCACAATTGGCTTTCCTTTTAAATGAGGGTTAAAAGCGCATTGACAAGATGCATAAAAACTATTACAATCTAAAATCGCATACATGTTTTAAAGTTACGGCATTTATTAACAATTATAAATAGAAACAAAAAATCTACATAATATTATGTAGATTTTTTTATTTATGCACTTTCTTTTTTATACACGATATATATCTGGTTTCCAGATTTTAATTTCCTTTTTTATTTCTTTTTCTGAAAGATTTTCTTTTTCCGCCCTTTCAACTAAAGCAACAAACTCATCGTCTGAAGCAAAACGCAAGCCAACTAATTGTCTAGTAGTAATCTTGTTACTTATTGGCTTTCCTGTAAGAATAAAATACCTTAACTTTTCTTCAGCTCTAATAGATCTATCTTGAGCCTTTAATGCAAAAGCTCTTAAAAAATAAAACATAAATAGCAAAATAAAAGACACCAATACTAATAATGAAGCTGAATATAAATTATCTTCAGATGATTTCATTAATCCTCTTATTGACCCAACTATAAGTAGTAAAATGGCTAAAAAGGTTACTAAATGATAACCTAATACCCATTTAGAATGATTTTCAAAAGTTTGTTGTTTCATAATATTAATTTAAAAAATTGATATTGGTAAATATACGAATTATAAAAAACGAAAAAAACCTTCAACAAAAGAGTTGAAGGTTTTCAAAAGAAAGGCGGTGACATACTCTCCCACCAATGGCAGTACCATCTGCGCTGATAGGCTTAACTTCTCTGTTCGGTATGGGAAGAGGTGAGCC
>NZ_JAWVXC010000013.1:0-17743 GCF_033723435.1 Lutibacter sp.
TAACACCAAATCACGTGCATTTAAATCAAAATATAGACTATAAATGTTATCGAAGGAATAAACAAAATTTACAGTATTTGACTATTTAAGAAAACGAATATTAACAAAAAAATGGTCAACCTATATCAGTATAATACAAAACTATGAAAAGAAAAATACTATTAGGATTACTATTATTTATTATTACGATTAAAACATTTTCACAAAACTCAAAACTCAGTATTGAATTAAACTATCCATTTCTAATAGACAATAATTTTATAGGTGAAAATTATAGCGGAATTATTGACTTTGGTATCGGATATAATTTTTTGCAACAAGAAACACTTAATATTAATATAATAATAAGTGGAGCTGTTATGAAAACAAATAAATCAAGTATGAGAATTCATTCTACAGAATCTAATGTTAGTATACTTAAACCTAAAATTGCTGCAGAGCTTAATATTAAAAAATTAAATAAAATTCATCCATTTGTAGGTTTGGGATACACTTTCTTATTTTTTAAAACCTCTGAAAAAAACTATTATAATCCTGAAGATTTAGAATCTTCTAGTTTGACTCAAAATGAAAGTGGTTTTAGTCTAAATTTTGGTATGACTTATGACATAACTGATAGGCTTTTTATAAAAGGTTTATATGATTTTACTAAACTTGGAACTGATAGTGAAGTTCCTAATATAAAATATAATACGAAAATTAATATAATTAAAGTTGGATTAGGTTTCCGACTGTAAGAACTACTTACAACACTTCATAAAATTTATGCTTACATTTAAACTAAATAACGAACCGACAAACATTCAACAAACGATTTGCTACGTCCGAAAATCTCCGATTTCTCAGTCGCACAAATCTTATAAAATCCCGTTGCACACAATATTGAAGAATATAATAACAATTAATAAACACAAACAAAATGAAAAAGATATTTTTAATTATTACAATCGCTTTTTTTAGTATAACGACAATTACAGCTCAAAAGAAAATTAATTTTGGAGTTAAAGGTGGATTCAACTTTTCTAATATTACACAAGGTGTATATAGTGGCTATACAAGTAGTAAAACAGGAATGAATATTGGATTACTTGCTGAAATTCCTCTTAGTGATAAATTTGCAATTCAACCCGAAATCCTCTATTCAACACAAGGAGCAAAAACATCTATTATCTTAAATAGCTTAACATTTCCAGGAGCACCTCCAATACCAGCTGAATACAAACTTAATTACATACAAATACCTGTTTTAGCTAAAGTAAACATAATTAATAGTTTATCATTTGAAATTGGTCCACAGTTCAGTTTTCTTACAAAAGCTGAAGAAAAGTCTTCACTAGGAACAACTTCTAATATTGGAAACCATTTTGAGTTTGGTGGAGTTTTAGGGATTTCTTATAAAATCAATAAAACAATATTTTTAAATTCAAGATATTTAAAAGGTTTTTCTAAAGCTTTTAAAAATAATGGAGAAGCCAAAAACTTTGGATTTCAGTTAGGAATAGGAATTTTATTTTAAAAAATACTGTGCCCAACACCTCATAAAATTTATGCTTACATTTAAACTAAATAACGAACCGACAAACATTCAACAAACGATTTGCTACGTCCGAAAAATCTCCGATTTTCCAGTCGCACAAATCTTAATACTAAACCGTTACAAATAATACTCTATGAAAAAAATATTTACACTAATTACGCTTCTATCATTTTTGCTGTCTTATGGACAATTCAGAGAAGGAATAGTTTACGATAAAACTGGAAAAGAAAAAAAAGGATTAATTAAAGTTAAAAGGTTTGATGGAATAATTTTCAAATTAGATGAAAATTCCAAAGAAATTTACTATGATGAAAAACATATTATCGGGTATGACATTAAGAAAGAGAATGACATTGAAAAATATAGATACAAGATAGTTGAAAACGCATCTTTTTTAAGACCTATGAAAATGGAGATTTCTGGGAAAATCAGTTTATTTAGTGTTGACAATTCTGGCACTCATATAAGTCCTATGGGACCAAGTGGAATGATGATCCCAATGGGTTCGTTTAGTAAGATCGTCTATTTCATTGAAAAAGATAATAGACTTATTAGAACTGGCACTAGATTAAATAAAAAAACACTCAAATTATTTCAAGACTGCTATACATTAATAGAAAAATTGGATAAAAAAGAAATTAAAAAACGAGAGGTTAAAAAAATAGTGAATTTTTATAATTCAAACTGTAATAATTAAATTTTAAACCATACTATTTGTAACACCTCATAAAATTTATGCTTACATTAGTAAAAAAATTGACAAACAATAATTCTAGCAAACCGATTTGCAACGTTTGAAAAATCTCCGATTTTCCAAACGCATAATCTTATAAAAAACCGTTGGCATAAATACGATTAAAAACAAAATTAAATGAAAAAGACAAAACTAATTTTACTACTGATTATTTTAACATCTATTGAATGTTATAGTCAGCAAAACGGAAATGATGGAATAAAAAGTACTGCAATTAGAAGCGGAATTGGATTAGGGAGTGTATTAGCTGTTGTAGTTTCTTGGGAAAGAAACAAATCTGTTTTACTTGCTTTTATACACGGAATATTTAGTTGGTTATATGTAATCTATTTTGTTTTGACTAGAAAACCTGAAGAAAGAAGATAAATTCAACTTTTAAGAATACAATATTGATTTTTTTACAAAACGATTAATGATTAAATTAGTATTCTTATTGAAACGGTACGATTTGATTATCAGAAATCAAAAACACTTAAAATGACAAATTGCAACAGATGGAAAACATTCTGATTTGAGCAATTAATCGGAATTGATTAGTAAAATACAAAATGAAAATTGAAACGAGAATGTACATATGCCATCAATGTATAAAATTTATGCTTACTTTTAAACTAAATAACGAACCGACAAACATTCAACTAACGATTTGCTACAACCGAAAAATTTCCGATTTCTCAGTCGCACAAATCTTATAAAATCCCGTTGGCTGTAATGTGAAACTACATTCTCGAAAACAAAGAAAATGAACCAATCTGAACTCATAATTTTAAATTTCAAAGAAATAAGGAGAAGAAGTATAAAACTTTGGAAAGGACTACCTGAGAAATATTATAATTGGAAACCTGACGAAAAAGCAATGAGTGCGTCAGAAATGATAAGACATGTTTTGGAGGCTGATTATGGTTGGAATATTATTATTAATCAAGGAGATATGACAAAATATAATACACCTTGGGAAAACAGACCATTCATAAACTTAAAAAATGAACTTGAATTTGCTGAGCCTTTTAGAAAAACATTTTTAGAAAGTGTTAGACAATTTTCGGATAAGGAATTAAACGAAACTGAAATCGTTCACCCAGGAAATAGAGACAAGAAAATCCTTGCAAAATATTTGTTACGGATTGGATATCACGAATCTGTTCACGCAGGACAATTCCTGTCGTATTTAAGAGCAATAAATATTGATAGACCAAAAATATGGGATTAAAAAAAACACTACAGCCAACAATGTATAACTACAATTACGGCGGATTCGACTACGTCCTAATCCACTCGGAATTATTAACGTTAGTTCTTAATCAAAAATCATTAACTTTAATCCCGCAACTTTTCATATTCTAACCCGTTGGCAACAATAAACAGATTATTAAAAACAAATTGATATGAAACAAAAACTAGGTAGTATTATTTTTTTATTTTTCACATTGCTAATTCATTCACAGGAAAATAAATTCTTAGATGGGACAATAATTACAACCGATTTAGATACTTTAAACGTAAAAATTAAAGTATTCAATGATTCTGAAAGTATTTTAAAAATAAGATGTTAACTATTTTAAGAACAAATTCTGAAAATCAGGAATTTAAAAAATTGGTGAAGTTATTGAACTCTGATTTAGCAGAAAGAGATGGAGAAGATCATCCATTATCTAAATTTAATGCTATTGTAAATATAAAGCATGTTGTATTAGCTAATTATAACAATAAACCAGTAGGTTGTGGAGCTATAGTTAATTACAATTTAGAAATAATGGAAATTAAAAGAATGTATGTTTCACCTGAAGTTAGAGGTAAAAAAATTGGAACTAAAATTTTATTAGAATTAGAGAAATGGGCTAGAGAATTAGGAAGTTCTAAATGCTTATTATTTACAGGTTCAAATCAGCCAGAGGCAAATAGATTATATAAAAAAAATGGTTATAAACAGATTCAAAAATATGGAGAATTGATTGAAATTGAAGATAGTGTTTGTTTTGCAAAAGAGATTTAAATAAATATAGAATAATAATTAAAAGTATTTTTAAATTATGTAAATCACAAAATTTAAATTAAATTTATCCCTAAAAAATAGATTAAAAAAATTGTTTTATATATGGGGTTCCCATAACTAATGCAATTTTATTTAAAATAAATTAGCATTAAAAAATCACGCATTAAATATGGAGCTAAAAGATTTTATTAAAAAGGAACCAATTCTATTAAAAATTATTTATGTGTTTGGAATAATATTTCTATTTTTAAATTTAAATGATGTAACAACAGGGAAAAAAGATGTTAATTATATTTACCCAATACTAGCTTATTCAAGTATTATTCTCTTTTTTATAAGAATGGGAATTCATGTGAAAAAATCGGAATAAAGTAGTTTAATCTTATAGTAATAAGTTATACTAAGTAGTGAAAAAAGAATTCAGCTATTTAATTTTTTAATTGATTCAGTATTGTTTTTTTTAATTGCACTTATGACTAATTGTGCAACTGTTTTTGGCGGTAGAGTTACTTCATATAAAAAAACTAACATATAACTGGAGAACAACAACGACCAGTAAGAGTGGTTGCTTTAATTTCGGATATTGTACTTTTTTGGCCTGGAGCAATATATAAACCAAAAAATTAACTTTAAAACATAGCTGTTAAAAGGAGGGTTTTTGTAATAAAGAATCCTCCTTTTTTATTTCCTAAATTAGATCACTGAAAATATAATATTCCCAATGTAAAAAAACATTAAATTTAGACAGTGAAAAAGCGTAATAAGTAAGTTACAATATAAGTAATGATAATATTAGAGATAAAGATTAAAATTAAATAATAATGGAGCCAAAAGAACTTACAAACCTAATGCTATTCTTTGTATTTCAGCTTATTGAGAGGCAAAAGGAACTTTTATAACAGCAATGCAAAAGCCAAGAACAATTCAATTTTATCAATTTTAGATTGTTTAATTTAATTGCTAACTTAATTTATGCTTTTTTATTAAAGCCTTAATATCAGGAACTAAAGCTAAAAATAGTAAAACAAAAGAAACCAATAATACAATACTTCCAATACTGCTAAAACTGAAGTTGAAACCGAATATATAGCTTACAGAACCCGCTAGTATCATTATCATATAATCAACAATGAATAAAACAGGAATAAGAAACAACGATTTTAAAGTTAAACTTTCCATTTTATAGGTTTTTAAATTCTAAATTATCACTAACTAAAATTAAAAGGAAATCGATTGTTTTAAAAGAAAAAATCATCAAAAAATATTTTGATAATTCATTGTGTTTTTAATGGTTTATGATGTAATTTTACATTTAGGTCAATAAAATATTAAACTATTTAAGTAATTCTATCAATTATGTCTGATTTTTTGATGAATAAAAGTAATAATGCCTACCACTATTTAAGTGCCTTAGATTGTTTGAATTTATTGACTGAGGACCAGAAAAAAGAATTAATAGCAAATAAAGTTGATCTTGAATTTGCACCACATGAGACTATTATAAAACGAGGAATTCTAGCTGATAATATTATTTATATAACCGAGGGTTTAGTTAAATTAGAAATAGTTAATGATACAAAACCTTCAACAATAGGTTTTACGCAAGCACACTCTTTTGTGGGGATTGTTTGTTGCTTTGCATTTAGAAAATACGATTTTACAGCTACTTCATTAGTAAAAACAAATGTTAGTTTTATACCAATGGAACTCTTTGAAAGCTTTATAAAAAGTAATGGCAAATTTGCACTAAGTCTATTAAAGCATATTTCTGGTGTTGCAAATAGTTTCTTTCATAGAATTACATCCTTATCTCAAAAAAATATTGATGGAGCTTTAGCAATTATGCTATTGGATTTCGTAAAAATATATGGTTCATACAATTATAAACTTCCAGTTGGAAGATCTGAATTTGCTAATATTTTAGGTTATTCAAAGGAGAGTGTTATTAACACTTTGTCAAAATTTAACAAGGAATCTATTATTAAAGTAGATGGTAGAAAAATTGAGATTATTGAATTTAATAAATTATTACAAATTAGTAAACACGGTTAATAATTTAAACCAATTCTCTAACATTTTCAAATAATAGAACACAACTTTTAATACTTTAAACTGTTAACTGCAAAGTTGAAAAAGTACGTAAAAATGATAGAACTTGAGCATAAATATTTTGATAATTGAAAATCTTTTCGGAGTTGGTTAGAAAAGAATCATAATAGGAGTGTAGGTACATGGATAATATTTTATAAAAGACATGTAAATATGGAATGCATAAAATATAGTGAAGCTCTGGAAGAAGCTCTCTGTTTTGGATGGATAGACAGTATCATAAAAAAAGTGGATAGTTATCAATATTTAAGAAAGTTTACACCTAGGAAAAATAGCTCTAAATGGTCGGATGTAAATAAAAAAATAGTGCTTTCGTTAATAGAAAAGGGGAAAATGACTGAATTAGGGTTGAAAAAAATAGATATTTACTTGAAAACTGGAAAAGTTTACTGGAAACACAAAAGTTCAAAAAATGGTAGTAAAGAAAAAAAAATGATATACCAGATTTCATTTTGAAAGAATTTGCTGAGAATGAGCCAGCTTTGAATAATTTCAATAATTTAGCTTTTACTTACAAAAGACATTACATTCTTTGGATAACTAATGCAAAAAGAGAAGAAACTATCCAAAAAAGATTAAAAGAATCGATAAAACTATTAAAAGAGAACAAAAAATTAGGATTAAAATAATGTTAATCAACTAATAATATATAAATGAAAATTAAACTATTTCAAATAGATGCTTTTACAGATAAAGTATTTTGTGGAAATCCAGCAGCAGTATGCATTTTAGATAGTTGGATTGACGAAGAAAAAATGCAAAAGATTGGTGCTGAAAATAATCTAGCAGAAACAGCATTTATAGTAAATAAAGGTAATGATTTTGAAATTAGATGGTTTACACCATATGTTGAAGTTGATTTGTGTGGACATGCAACATTAGCAGCTGCTTATGTTTTGTATAAATATTATGAGTACAAATCTGATAAAGTAATTTTTCATTCTCGTACAAGTGGTGAGTTATTTGTTACTAGAAAAAATGATTTTCTGACACTTAATTTCCCAAAAGATATATGTGAGAAAGTAGAAACACCACAAGTGTTAATTGACGCTTTTGGAATTAAGCCTCTGGAAACATTTAAAGGGAAAACGGATTATTTATTGATTTTTCAAAGTCAGAAAAATATTGAAGATTTGAATCCAGATTTTAATCTAATTGCAGCAGTAGGAGGAAGAGGAGTAATTGTGTCTGCAAAAGGAGAACAAACAGATTTTGTTTCAAGATTCTTTGCACCACAAGTAGGGGTTAATGAAGATCCAGTTACAGGTTCTGCTCATACTACTTTGGCCCCCGTATGGAGTAAAATACTTGGGAAGAAAATTCTTACAGCAAAACAATTATCAAAAAGGCAAGGTAATTTGAAATGTGAATGTTTAGATGACAGAGTTGAAATAACAGGCAAAGCAATCATATATTTAATTGGAGAAATAGAAATATAAAATCAATATTTTGGGAATTTATCTTTTCTATTTGATTAAAAAAATGAGAAATAGAAGATTAACGATTAAAAGCAGAGTATAGCAACTCATGAAATTTATGCTTACATTAAAAAATGACAAATAGTAACAGTTCTATTTATTTTAGAGTTATACGTACTTTATTCGTTTATGCTTTGATGATGGAAATCTTATGATAGTTAGATTAAATATGTTTTTGCCTTCTCCTAAACGCTTTGAGTAAATCAATAATTTGAACATATGGGAGGTTCACATCCGATAATTCACGTTCATGTACTTTGTCTTTTTTAATTGATAAAATCATGTTTTCTTTGTTTCATTAATGAGTAAATCAAAAAACATAACAGGTAACAGAAAGATTAGTCTCTATTGGAAATGCCAACTTTTAGGGTGGGGGACAGTCTCCATATATTGGGCATATACCGTATATACTAGAGATAATTATGGAGTATTCTTCACGTTTCTCAATTATGTGCTTGATATTGTAATTGGTGTATCACTTACTCACCTGTACAGATATTTCGCTAAAAAATTAAACTGGAATACTCTAAATCTAAGCAGTCTAGCAATAAGAGTTATTCCTTCGACAGTTTTATTATCTGTTGCTTACATGGAGCTTGTCGATATCAAATGGCATTTCTACTGGGTTTTGGTAGTAGGTAAACATTATAACTTATGGGAATCACTAAAATATTGGGACCCTGTTTTTATAACAGGTTTGCGCTTAATGGCCATATGGATCTTAGCCTACCATTTATATCATTATCATAAAAACAGACTGGAAACAGCGGAACAGAATGCAGAACTTTTGGTTATTGCAAAACAGGCACAACTCGATAATTTGGCAACGCAACTGAATCCTCATTTTTTGTTCAATTCTCTAAACTCTATAAAATCGTTGATTATTGAGAATCCAAAGATTGCCAGAAGAGCTGTGGATCTACTGTCCGATATATTACGCACCTCACTTTATGAAAAAGATGCTTCGTTTATCACGATTAAAGAAGAGCTTGAATTAGTAAAAGATTATATAGCTCTTGAAAAGATAAGATTTGAAGAACGATTAAATATGTCAATAGAAATGGATAATGGCCTGGAAAACTACCTTATTCTTCCGTTATGTATTCAGCTATTGATAGAGAATGGCATAAAGCATGGCATTGATAAACGAATTAACGGAGGTACTATTAAGCTATCCATAAAGAAAACAGCAGAAACCATTGAAATCATCGTCCAGAACCCCGGACAGATTGCCGGCAACAAAGTTAAAGCAGGTATTGGAGTTAAAAATTTAACCAAAAGATTGCAACTGCATTACGATGGAGAAGCAAGTTTCGAATTGCAAAATATAGATCCTCACCTAGTGAAAGCTATTTTAATCATACCAATCCAAAAAAATGAATACCTATAAAACAATCATAATAGATGACGAACGATTGGCAAGGGAAGAAGTGAAAAGAGCCCTGTCAAATTACCCTGAATACATTGTAGTTGGGGAAGCCTCAAATGCTTATGATGCAGCCAATCTGATTGAAAAGGAACATCCAGATCTAATGTTCCTAGACATTCATATGCCTGAAAAATCGGGATTCGATTTGTTGGAGGAGCTAACAGTAGTGCCAAAAGTAGTATTCACAACGGCATACGATCAATACGCTGTAAAAGCTTTTGAAGTAAATGCGCTGGATTATTTAGTTAAACCTTTGAGAGAAGAACGATTTGCTGTAACTATTGGAAAGATTAAAGCAGAATTTTCAAAAATTGAGGCTAGAAAAAATCCTTTACCGATGCACTATAAAATATTTATAAAGGATGGTGAACAGTGCTATTTCGTTCCTTTAAAAGACATTCGGCTTATCCAGTCGATGGGTAACTATGCTCGTTTCTTTTTTGGTAGTAATAAGGCAATGATTAAAAGATCGCTAAACTTGATTGAGGAAAAGCTAGACACAAATGTATTCTTTAGGATTAATCGCAGTCAGATTGTGAATACGGAATATATAGAAAAAATAACTCCTGGCTTCAAGCATAAATTGAATATTGAATTGACTACTGGAGAAGCTATAGAGGTATCCAGTCGTCAATCTGTCCGATTCAAAAACTGGAACAGTTTATAAGAACACTAGGTCTATTTTGTAGACTTAACAAAAATTGAAACAAAACAAAATAATGATAACAGGTCTGGCCTGATAGATATTGTATTGGCTAGGAATTAGGGTATAACAATTACAAAACATGAAAAATTTACTAATCTTATTGATTTTACTACCCATTAGCATAACGCTTAAAGGTCAGTCATTAAAATTTGAGAAAATAGCCTTATCAGACACAGTATCTTTGACAAGGGAAATGCAAAGTTTGGCAAAAGATTATTTGCAGCAAAGCCAAATCAAAGGCCTGAACATAGAACCAAACGACCTTTATATGATAGAAATTCTGGCGGGTAAGTATGCGCATGCTATCAAAACCATTCAATCGACTAGAGAAAGTGTTTCCGTTCAAAAAAATCACCCTGACAAGATTCCTTATGAGCTGTTTGCAAAGGCAAAAATTGAGCAATCAGAGATGCAAATCCCTTTTGAAACCGCTTTTCGAAAAATATTGTCTAATTATTTGAAAAACTGTAGTGATCAGCAGCTCTCTTCGGTCAATATCGTTTTGACAACTAATGATCAGGTTGCTCAATTTACAAACCAGTTTAAGGAAAACTATAACAAAGCTTCAGAAGTAAGTATCACAAGGGAGAATGCTTTAACAATGTTGAGATCCTATTTCCTTTATCAGGTATTTCACAGTACGGAGCCTATTGTATTCGGAGAAATAAAAAGAGAACAAAAAAGAAGATATCATATAGAACAAAAATTGATAGTTTCCCCCATAGATAGCGCTGAGATTTCCGTTACGGTTGTTCGCAAAAGAGAGGCTAAACCCCTTCCTGCCATCCTAACTTTTACCATTTATGCTGATCAATCAAATATTAACCAGGCCATAATACCAGCATCTAAAGGTTATGTAGGGGTTTTAGCTACTTCCAGGGGTAAGGGATTAAGTAATGACTCTATTGAGCCTTACAAGTATGAACACAATGATGTTTATGCAGTAATTGATTGGATTAGTAAGCAGCCTTGGAATAATGGTAAAGTTGGAATGTTTGGAGGTAGTTACAATGGTTTTGCTCAGTGGGCATCCATGAAAGATAGTGTACATCCTGCTTTAAAAACAATTGTACCTTGTGTTTCGGCTGCTCCAGGAATTGATGTGCCTATGGAGAATAATGTCTTCCACAACTTTTCTTATAAATGGATTTCATATGTTACAGAAAATAAATATTTGTATAATACCGATTATCAAAGATGGGAAAAGCTTCAAAACAAATGGTTTAATTCTGGTGCACCTTATAACAAAATGGATTCCATTGATGGAACACCCAATCATTTATTTCACGAGTGGATCAGCCATCCTAGTTATGATAGCTACTGGCAAGGTATGATTCCTTATAAAAATGAATTTGCGCATATTGATATTCCTATACTGACTATCACAGGTTATTATGATGATGGGCAGCGTGGTGCAATGTATTACTATACTCAGCATTTAAAATACAAGCCTGATACAGAGCACTATTTATTAATGGGTCCATATGATCATTGGGGTGCACAAACAACGCCAAGTGCCAATCTGCGAGGATATCAGATAGATGAAGTAGCGCAGATCGATATTCAAAATCAACTGATCTTCGATTGGTTTGATTACATCTTAAAGGGAAAGAAAAAGCCAACCATCTTAAAAGACAAAGTGAACTTTGAAGTGATGGGTGCAAACAAATGGATGCATAAGCCGTCCATTTCCGCGATGAGTAATGAATCGGATACTTTTTATTTGGGCAATCAAAAATCAAACGGTCATTATACCTTGCTCAACAAGAAACCCAAAAAAGAATATTTAAATCTTGAGGTTGATTTAGCTGACAGAACAAAAATGAATAATTCGGACTTTTATCCATGGCCTATTATAAAGGATAATATCCGATTAAATGATGGTCTTGTTTTTATCAGTAAACCTTTCCAAAAGGGAAAAATCATCAACGGATCATTTTCAGGATATTTAAAGATTACAGCAAATAAAAAAGACTTTGATTATTCGGTTAATTTGTATGAGCTGACTTCGAAAGGTAAGTATTTTCACTTGAGCTATTATATTGGTAGGGCCAGTTTTGCCAAGAGCAGGAAAGTAAGGGAGCTGCTAACTCCCAATAAGGAAACAACAATCACTTTTGACAATACAAGAATTGTCAGCAAAAAGATTTCCAAAGGAAGTCGACTCGTAGTGATTGTCAACGGCAATAAAAATCCATTTGCCCAAATTAATTACGGAACAGGCAAGGATGTCAGCACTGAATCGATGAAAGATGCCAATGCCCCCTTGTTGTTAAAAATTAGTTCCGAAAGCAGAATAAACATTCCGATGTGGAATAATAAAAAGAACTAGTTGTGCATAAAAATAAATGTCAACTAATATAATTAACTTAAAAAATTACCATTATGACAAAAAAAATAATATTTCAAATAACAGCAGTGTTATTGTTTCTTTCTAGTTGTTCAATTTCAACAACAGACAAACCGACATTAAATGATTATAAAATTGGAGAAAAATGGGT
This sequence comes from Lutibacter sp., assembly GCF_033723435.1. Taxonomy (GTDB): domain Bacteria; phylum Bacteroidota; class Bacteroidia; order Flavobacteriales; family Flavobacteriaceae; genus Lutibacter. Next base: position 12,508 of record NZ_JAWVXC010000013.1, read on the forward strand.
TTGGAAATGGAGTCGTTCAGTTGAAGGGGAGGTTCGTGCGAAAGGTGAAGATTTTAAAGAAGTTGTAGATTATAATGGGAAATTAGGTTTTTGGAATGGTACTGATACTACCCAGGTTTCGACTACTTTAGACCAAAAGCAGAGTAGCACTCCCTTTCGTAGTTGGCCCTTATATGTAGGAAAGAAATGGAAATATGAATCGGAATGGAAAAATAATGAAGGGACCAAAGGGAAAACCAGTCAAGATGCTGAAATTGTTTCATTTGAAGAATTAAATGTTGTAGCTGGAAAATTCATGGCTTACAAAATAGAATACAAGGGGATGGTAACAAATTCTAGAGGTTTTAAAGGGGAAATGTCTGATACGTGGTGGTATTCCCCTGATTTAAAAACCTATATTAAGCATGTAAATAATGATGGTTATGGTGTTTATACAAATGAATTAATTAGTTATTCAAAAGCTAATTAGAAAAACTACGTACAAGTATGTAATAAAATAATATCTATGTTATATGCAGGTTCATAGGTTTGAGCCTGCTCTAGCTTTCTTGAAATTTAATGGGAAATTGCGCAAAGCATTATTTTTTTTATATTATTATTCTATAGCGGAGAAAGTAGACTCAATCCACCTTGGAGAATAGAAAAAAATGAAATAGATTAAGAAACACTGTACACAACAATGTATAACCATAATTTCGAAACCAAACTCACTAATTGAATTAATATTAGTTATTTGGAAATTGTCAAGTATTTGTGAGAAAACTTTAGTTCTCGGATTAATGCTAAGTTTTATGAATCATCTAAAAAATATTTGGTTTGTATGTTTCACTGTTTTTCATACTTCTAATTTAGGAATACTTGTAGCATTTTACAGAGAAAAATTAGAAAGTTCGATTCCTCCAATTTTAATATATTATAGAAAATGTAATTACCTCAATTCCAATGATAATGTTATTGATTAATTCTTAGAAGCTTAATTACAAAAAAGAGGCATTCAGGAGTTAAAAAATAATTAAAATAAAAAGTTATTTTTAACAATAAAGCGTATAAAAAATTACTAAACTCAGTAATTTAGAATATTTCTAAAGTTTAAAATCATTACATTTATCGAGCAAAAAATTGCAATAACCAAATCGTAACTTTATTTATACTAAGCCGTTAGTGAAAATAGCTCGGCTGAATTATAGATTAACTTATAAAAAGTATATTAAAAATTTTAGATTCTTAACAATAATTTTTTTAAACTAAATATATATATATTTAACCCTCTAACCAATCAAAATAAAAATGAAAAAAAAAATTGCTCTACAAACCCTACTTATGTTAAGTATTCTGTGTGTTTCATGCAGTAAAAATAACGAAGAAATACCTGATACTACTCCACCGTCTGTTAATTTTTCTATTAAAGGTGTAACTCAGACAAATACTGAAGAACCACCAATAATTGGAAATACCATTGAAATAGAAATTAATGCTCAAGATGCAAAAGGGATTAGTAAAGTTGAAGCCTTTTTAGATAACACAAAAGTAGGAGAAGATACAGAAGCTCCATTCAAAATAACTGTAGACCTAAAACAGTACGCAAAAAAATTGCATGGCAAAGGAATTATTTTGAACAAAGTACAAACACTTTACACCTTAAAAGTCTCTGCCTCTGACCTGTCGGGCAATACTAGCTCAATAGAAAAAGATATAATTGTTGATAATGAACTGCCAACTATAACTGAGGTTTCTCTTGAAAACAATGCTATTATTAAAGGTGATGAAAATCAAGTTACTTTCAAGACTAGTGACAATGAGGGAATCACATTCTTAGAAGTTAAAGTCAATGAAGTTGCTATGGAAGCTACAGCCTTAGACAGCATTACATATGCTATCAATATTGACACATCTGTATTAGAAGATGGTCAAAACAATTTAAGTATAACGGCTTCAGACCAAGCTGCTAATATAGCATACTATAATGCACCATTTTTAGTAGATAACACCGGCCCAGAAATTACTTTAGAAGAACTATTAACTTCCGATAGTATAGTTGACGAAAACACTGGTTTTTCCATTGTTGCTAAAGATTTATATTCTGATGTTGATTCTCTTAAAGTTTTTATTAACGATTCTATAATTGTAAGTTCTAAGGTTCCTGATTTAAGTTTGGATTTTAATCCTGATAATTATGCTACAGGAAATACTATACTTAAAGTTATTGCTACCGACACCATAGGGAATATATCAACAAAAGAAATGAGTTTTCAAATAAAAAGATTACTACTAAAAATAAATATTCCTAGCGATTTTCTAGATCCTTTAATATCCAAGTTCTATGTCTTTGCATCAAACAGTTCAGGCGAATTATTGGCTATAAAACCAATAGAATTTAATACCTCATTAATTAAACTGAATACATTTACCGATATTTCACCAAATACAGAGTACATGCTTAATTTTGCTTATCTGTATAGTGGTGTTGGAGAAACATCTATTATTAAAACCATACAAAATGTAAAACGCTCTTCATTAGATAGAATTGACCTTAAAATTCCTGAACGAAAGAATGTTTCAACACAAAACACTTATCAGGTATCAACAATGCCAACTGGAACTTCAATTATAGGAGAAGGTACTGATTACAACTCCTCATATAATCCTGGAAATGGGTTTTCTGTTGAAGAGTACAATCTTGGATATACTGATGCAACATCAAATCAATACTATATATACTACCATAATACTACGAATAACAATTATGCTTATCAATTTGTTGATAAGCCCATGGCTACAGATTTTTATCTCGATTATAACAATTTTATTACTGATGGTATTGAAACAAGATATTTTAATAGTTCATCTATTCAAGATCCTAACAAATCTTCTAGTCTAACTTTATATGGTTACTTTAGTGCCACTGACATAGAGAATGGCATAAAACATCGTATTTGGGCGGACTCTAAGAAAAATGATATGATGATAATGAATGACACTGGTTACCAATATACTTTCAATACAAACTTTTATAACTACAGTTATAAAGCAACAATAGAAAATTATCATATTGAAGCTATCGGTGAACCCCTTGATTATTACAATTCTCCTAATTGGAGTATTGACTATACATATTCAGGTACTAATAAAATATTCTCACTAAACAAATCTGGCACAACACATAATATTGGAAAAATAACTATGGATTTAGTAGGCAATAATTCTTTTTACACTTGGACTGTACTTTTTAACAGTCAAACAACAAGTGAAGTTGTATTACCTCAATTACCTGAAGAATTACAATCTTGGAATATAAATAACTATTTTACTACTGGAGATTTGAACATAGAACAGATTGAAGTGAAAAAGTACAACGGACTGGATACCTATGACAGTTTTTTACAAACTATTATTAAAAATAATGAGTTCAATCAATATAAAGCATCTGACAAAATTGAATCTATTTTTAAAACAAATGTAGGAGTATATATTTCAAGACCAGATTTTTCATTCGTTTATTAATTTGTAACTTTTCATAAATTTAATAAGTTAAAAATATAGAAATTAATCTTATAAATTTAGGATATGTGTCTAATTGAAAAATTACTACTTTTCATGTTCTAACTCGTTGTACTAAATTTGATTTACGAAATGGGTTTGATTTTTTGAACATCAAACGTAAGTTTTCTTTGCTCGATTTTGCTGGAAAATTTTCAAATGAAGATTTTCTGACAACTCAATTTATTGGGTATATTTTCTTTTTAATTTATATATTTTCAATAAAAAAATATTTGAAAAATCTCAATTTGACAATCTTTTGGATTTTTCTCATTGCTGTATTGATTGGATTAAGTTACGAAACAATCGCAATTTATGAGAATTTGAGAAACGAATTTAATGGAACACATTTAAGAATTGGTAATTCTTTGACAATTTTGGGAATTATCTTTTCTATTTAATTAGAAAAACAAGAAATATAAAAGTTTACGATTAGAAACATTATATAATAACGCATAAATCTTATAAAAATTCGTTGGCAACAATTTTAAAAAAAAAATTATGAAAAAAACTACTTTAACTGTTATTGCTATGTTGATTATGTGTCTCGCATTTTCACAAGAAGAAGACTATCAATTTAAAATAGACTCCATTGAAAAATCATTTAATTATGAATATGGAACAATATCTCTAAAGAATGATATAGGTCAAATAAAAGTACCTGAGGGATTCAAATATCTTAATTCTGAACAATCTGAAAAGGTACTTACTGATTTGTGGGGAAATCCAAAATATCCAAATATGACCCTTGGATTGATTCTTCCAGAAAGTCAAGGATTAATGGATGATAATGGATATGTATTTAATATTCAATATGATGAAATTGGCTATGTTAAGGATGATGATGCTGATGATATTGATTATGATGAATTGTTAGTTCAAATTCAAGAGGATACAGAAGATGAAAATAAAGAAAGAATCAAGGAGGGTTATCCAGCAATTAGCATAATTGGCTGGGCTAAAAAACCTTATTATGATAAAGAGCGAAAAATCTTGCATTGGGCTAAAGAAGTAAAATTTGGAACTGACGAAATTAATACTTTAAATTATAACGTAAGAATTCTTGGAAGAAAGGGTGTTTTAATATTAAATGCCATAGGAACAATGCCAAATCTATCACTTGTAGAAAAAGACATCCCCAAAGTTTTAGACATTGTTAAATTTTCAGATGGATATAAATATAAAGACTTTGATTCTTCTATTGATGATGTAGCAGCTTGGACAATTGGAGGGCTTGTTGCAGGAAAATTATTAGCTAAAGCAGGATTTTTCGTAATAATATTAAAATTTTGGAAAATTATTCTGATTGCTATTGTTGGTTTTTTTAAACCAATAAGAAATAAATTTTTAAAAATGAAAATTAAAAATACTGAAAGAAATACTAAAGAATTAACAAAATAGATTAATAATTGTTGCTAACAATGCATATAAAAAATGTGTAAAGCCCTGTAAATGTAATATTTATATTGCAAAACTATATTGTTTTTAGACATCTGAAAAGTGAATTTTCAAAACTGCTACTTTTCATACTCTAACCCGTTGGCAGCAATTAAGAAATTTGTACTTTCCTGAAATAGGTTGACTAAAAATTAGACAACTTAAACAACGAAAGTATGAAAAAACAAAAACCACCCTGTCGAAAAATATCTTATGAAAAAGTAGGTTACGATTTAAAATTACTCATTATTGATCAAGTCCA
>NZ_JAWVXC010000014.1:0-17157 GCF_033723435.1 Lutibacter sp.
AACTGATTATGGGTTTAGTTTCTGGAAAAAACGATCCACCCGGACTACCTAATGTAGAAGTACGATTTAAACCGATTTAAAAAATACACCGCACAACAATGCACAAAAAAAATTGCTAAATATTAATGATTAGAACAATCCAACAAAAACATATAAACTAAAGAACAAACAACGGAAAATTACGATTTACCAATCGCAACTTTCCTTGTACTAAACCGTTAGTGGCAATACGATGAAAAAAATTCTACTTCTATTCATATTTTTAGTAACTAATCTAGTTTATTCTCAAAGAAACACAATAAATAGTTATGTGATTAAATTGAGAAATGCAGAACATATTGATTGTGTTAGTTCAATTTACATTCAAGAATATAACTATTCCAAGAGAAATGAAAAAATTGATACTTCTAAATTTGTAAGTAAAGTGTTTTATAATAAAACAGATAGTATCATAAAACGATTTGATTATTTTAGAGGATTTGAAAAACCTTCTCAAATAATAATCTATGATAGTTTAAGTAGAATTTCAAAAATTGAAAGAAATGATGGAAATCAAATAACCGAAACTATATGTCAATATTTTAGTAATAATACAAAATATCCAGATTCTTTAATTATTTATTCAGAGGGTTTAACAAAAAGAGAACAGACAACTAATCATTTTTTAAATAATTTAGTTGTAAAACAAGAGCTTTTTACAAATGACACTTTGAGAAATTACACAATCTTTGATTATGATTCCAAGAAACGATTAGTGAAAAAACTTAATATAAACACAAAAAATGGATTTGGAATTATTCTTGACAAAAGTTTTACAGGTACTGTAACTAGAAAAGATTTAAACCCAAATGATTCAACTTTTTACGAGTATGAAAATAAATTAGATACTCTTATCATTTCTGAATATCAAGAGAACAAACTTGAAAAAGTTAAAAAAACATTTAAAAATAAGAATATAGAAATAAAAATTGAGCAAGATTATTGGAGAGGTAGATTATCCAATACCATTTCAACTTATAAGTGGAAAGATTCTGTAAAAACCGAATATAGGAGTTACAATGACAAACTTGAGTTGAGTAGTTATGGGAATACAATTACTCATAATGATAAAATTGAGTCAATATGGAAATATAGTATGACAAATGATAGCCCTGAAAATATTGTGATTACTAAAATACAGACAATTTATGACAAGTATGGAAATTGGATTAATAAATCTTATATTCGAAATGAGATTAAAGAAAGAGAAATTAAACGAGAAATAGAATATAACTGCCACTAACACCTTATATAATTTATGCTTAAATTTGAACTAACACAGACGACAAACATTCAACAAGCGATTTACTACCACCGAAAAATCTCCGATTTTTAGGCGCACAAATCATATAAAAACTCGTTGTGCAACATTTGAAAAATGAAAATTTACGATAAAATATTTCTGATTTTAGCTGTAGTTCTACTCTATAGTTGCAACGAAAAACAAAATAGAGTTGAAACTTCCAGTATAAAAATTGCCGAAGTTAAAACTGACTTTAACAAAACAAAAACATCCAAAACTTTAGAAAAATTAGAATCGGATAAAATTATTGGAAAGTATTACGTGGATAACTTCTATCATTATTTAAAAAGTGGATTTGAACTAAAAATCAAAAAACCAAAAGATGATTTTATACTCTACACTTTTGAATTTAAAAAAGGTGGAAAAGTTATTTTTAAAGACTTAACCGAATTCTATGATTGCGGTAATGGAATTTTATCGATTGAAAACGGTAATTGGAAATCGAATGGAAATGGAATTTACGAATTGTCTTTTGACGGAGAATATGCTCTTGAGTCAGAGTTTCATACTGTTTCCGAGTATCAATTAGTTGACTTGAAAAATGGCAATTTAAGAATGAAATTGATTAAAGTTATTGAAAACAAGAGAAAACTCGCGTGGGAATAAAAAAACGTTGCACAACAATGTATAAAAATAATGCTAAATTAGGTGCTTAATCAAAGGTTAGTGCAATTTTGTTACGTCTGATTTTCCTGCGGAAAATCCTCGCACACAAAACCGCACTATTCTTATACAATCACGTTGTGCATAAGCCGAAAAAAAATGAATGAATTAACAACTTTTGTGGTTAGACCTAACGGAGAAGAACTGAATCTTTCAATATTGCTGTCTGAATTAAAATGGGCACGAAAAATGAAATGGACAAAAACATTTTGGAAGCCGAAACCAGCATTGATTGAATTACAAGGAAAATCTTCAAGGCAATATATCGGACAGAAATATGATAAAAAGTATTTTAAAATAAAAGAAGACGGTTGGAGACACGAACATTGTGATATATGCACGAAAGGAATTTATGAAAATGACGCTGTATATATTTCAGACAACCAAATCATTTGTGAAAGTTGCCATTTGGAATTTATTGTTCCGAAAAATCTAGATGATGCTTTAAAAGAAATGAAAATAGTTAAAAGATAATTGAGCAGAATGATTAATTAAAAAAGCCTAAGCACAACAACTCATAAAATTTATGCTTAAATTAGTACAAAAATTGATAAACATTTATTTTAAAAAACAGATTTGTTACTTCGGAAAATCCTGCGGATTTTCTGTCGCACAAATCTTATAAAATACCGTTGGGCAAAATAGAACGATTTCAACAAAATGAAAAATAATTATACAATAAAATCAATTCCTTCTGTTTCAAATTTTATAGTTACGACAGTTGTTATGATTATTTTATTATTTATTGCTGGAGTAGGTTCGTTTGAATATTATGATGATTTTCAAAAAGGAGAATTCAAATGGATAGATATATTAAATATCATATTTTGGAGTTTTGGAATAGTCGGATTTTTCTATATTTCAATTTTTGGGAGTAGAAATATAATACTTAAAAATGACAGAATAATTTTTAAAAGTATAATACATCGTCGATTTGATTATGAGTTTGAATTCAATAAACTTGATTACTATTTTATTGGATATGAATATGGACGATTTGATGAATACAAAACATTATATTTAGTAAAAGACAAGAAAGTGATTGAAAGAATTTCAAGTTTTAATTATCGAAACTTTGAAACGATTGTAAATAAATTGAAAATAGAAAAAAGAGAGAAAATTATGTTGAATATTATTCAAAAAGGACTCATTATTTTTAGGAAAAAGATTAAAGTTGATTAAAAAATACTTTGCCCAACACTTCATAAAATTTATGCTTAAATTTGAACTAGTACAAAACGACAATAATTCTAACAAACCGATTTGCTACGTCCGAAAAATCTCCGATTTTCCAAACGCACAAATCATATAAAATCACGTTAGCCATAATTGATGACAACCGTAGAATTAGGAAATATAAAATTGGAAATTGACCGAATAGAAACGGAAAAATTCTATGCAACTCAAAACGGATTTGTTTGCGATTGTCCTGACTGTCTGAACTATGTGAGCAAGATTTCCGATGTTAAATCTGAACTGAATGGACTTGACAAAAAACTCGGAATTGATTTGACTAAAGATGTCGGACAAGGAATGGACGAATTAATGCCTCACGATTATGTGCATCATCATTTGTACGTAATTCCATATTATGTAATTGGAAAATGCTACGTGAATAAAAATGAACTAAATCGAGAAAACTCTGAACCGATTTGGACGAATACAAAACGTGCAGAAAAAAAGCTGACTGAAAACATATCGCTATCAATAATAAATACGACTGACTATATTGAAATCGAGAATGCCAAAAGTATTTTGACCGTTTGGCTGGAATTTAAAACGGAACTGATTGAAAAATAAACAACTATGGCTAACAATGTATAACCGCAATTACGGCGGATTCTACTACGTCCGAATCCACTCGGAATTGCTAAAGTCTGTGCTAAACCGAAAATTAACGCATATTAACCCGTAACTGACGGTTATACGAGACGTTGGCAACAATTTAAACTCACTCAAAATTGAAACAAATTCAAACTGACTTTATTAACAAATTAGGAATTGGAGCATTTGCTTATATCACAATTAGCGAATTTTGTGGATTATTTGAATATATATTTGAGAACGTTTTAATTATTACAAAAACGGAACCAAAAATGATTATTTGGCTATCTGGAATTTTAAGCCTTATTCTTTTTACAACAATTGTGATTTGGGGAATAAAAAAGTATAATAAACCGATTGAAATTGATACTCGAAAAACTCTGAATTCTTTAATCTATCTATACTTTGGAATTCTAATTACACAATATTTATTCATCTATTTTGGAACTGATTTTTTAACAGAAAAATATTCAGCGGAATTTGAATTTTATCATAAGGCAAATAAAGGAAGTCTAATGATAAGAGGTTATCTTGCTAACATTCCGATTTTACAATTTGTAGTTTTCGGAATTATATTACTAATGAAAAGAAAAACAGTTGCCAACACCGTATAAAAATAATTGCTAAATTAGTGCTTAATCAAAGGTCGTTGAGCTTTTGTTACGCCTGATTTTCCTGCGGAAAATCCTCGCACACAAAACCGCAACTATTCTTATACAAACACGTTGTAATTCATAGCGGATTTCAGGTCTGAAAACCGCCATTTTGATTTTAGAAAGTAAAAAATAGTTGTTGGACTAATCAGTAATCCGATTTTCTCATTGAAACGGAAAAATGATTGTTAAAAATGGTAACGAAATAAAACAGATTCTAAAGAATATCATCAACCAAAAAAAAAGATTTTAAATATAGAGAATAATGGATAAAAATTGGAATAAAAATATTTACTATATGATAAAATGTTTTTCTGATATAGATAGGCAAAAAAGAGTTTGGCTTGGTTTAGACAATAATTTAGCATCCTCTTTTGACGAAGATATGAGTCTCCTTTTTGATAGTTTTTGTTTTGATGATTTTATTTTAGAATTAAAAAAAGACATCTATAATGAAAAAATAGTAAAGGAATTGACTACGTTTAAGGATATGCTAGAATCCTATGAAAGTAAAGCATCAGATGAACAAGTCTTAAAAGACCCTCAATGGTTTACGATTGTAGAAGAAGCAAAAAAAATAATTGAAAGATGGGATTTATCAATATAATTAGGAACATATTAATTTTAATTCTACTTTTTAGTTGTTCTGCAAAGACAGATATGAAGAAAAATGAAACATACAAATGAAAAGGCTACAAATTACAACACCGCATATAGCAAATTGCTAAATTGTAATAAATAGAAAATTTTAGTATTTTTAAATCAAAAATAATAAGCTATGAAAAGTTCGACTTCAAACTCGCACTTGCCATATTCAAATCCGTTGTAACACATTGGAAAAAATGCTATGAATCCATACAAAAAACAAGATTTAAGAAAATTTATTGACTCATTTTCAAAAGAAGAAATTGAGAGAGAAAATCGTGAACAACAAGAGGGCAACGAAAAAGTATATAAAGACTTCTTAACAAATTTAAAAAATGGAAAATGCTTTATTTGTGGTGAGAAAATGGAAGATTTTATTACTTCAAAACCTTGTTTTCATTGGTTCACATACCCAAAAGGAGTTAAGAAAAAATACTTTAAAAAGTATCTCGAAAACCCAATAGGTTTTTTTAGAATAGATAGTTATTTCAGATGGTTAGCTAATACTGAAAAACCACTTGGAAATATAAATGATTTGAAAGATGAAACTTCTAATTCATCATTTTTAGAAACAACATATAAATACAAAAATATTGAATGGGCTTTTTCAATTGGACATACAGATATTGAAGGACACGAAAATAGCACAGTTGGAGAAAAGCCACATTATCATCTCCAAATGAAAGTAAATGACAGAATCTTTTTAAAATTTAATGATTACCATATTCCGTTTTCAGATGAGGATTTATTTACAATTGAATTATATGAACAAGCTAGTGACAGAGTTATAATTACTAATTCCTATGGTCACGGAATGTCATCATTTGAGAATGAAGAAAATCTAGAACTTTTTGACGATGCTATGACAATTACGGATGATTTTAAAAATGCTTCTTTTAATCGACAAACAATGATTCAAGCCCCAGAAGGAGAAACAATATCTGGAGAACTTATTCAAAAAGCGCTTGAGGAAAGTAAAAGAACAAAAAAGCCAATCGGAAAAATTATGGAAAGATTAATGAAAGGTGCAAAAATAACGACAATATTATCTCCTGGAGATGGAGTTCCGAAAATGTCAAAAAGAAATGGAAAAAAATAAACGTGTTACAACACCTCATAAAATTTATGCTTAAATTAGTAACAAAATTGAAAAATATTTATTTTAACAAACCGATTTGTTACTTCGGAAAATCCTGTGGATTTTCTATCTCACAAATCTTATAAAAGCTCGTTGTGCTTAATATTGACAAAAATTATGAAAAACAGAATAATAATACTTCTACTTTTAATTTCAACTATTTCATTTGCTCAAAAGACAAAAAAAGTAAAAGAAAATGCTGGTTATGGAAAAGCCAAATTTTATGTTTTGAAATCTGACGGGGTTACAAAACACGGAGAATATAAAATAACGTCATATACACCGCCTTTTCGCAATGTTGTTTTAGGTAATTACAGTAATGGAAAACGTGAAGGAATTTGGACTGAAAAATATGACCAATCAGGTAGTCAGATTAGAATGCAAGGAAATTATGAAAATGACATAAAGGTTGGAATTTGGAAATACTACAACTCAAAAGGAAAACTTTTACAGGAATTTGACTTTGACAAGAACGAATTTGTTACTAATTCAGAATGTGAAACAGAAAACGAATATGATGTAGAAACAAATGGAGTCATAAAGAGTATGAAATTAACTTGTCCGCCAACACGAATAGGTGGACTTCAAATTTTCACAAAAGATTTATATCGACAAATAACAAAAAAGTCTCCTTTTGAAATAAATTCAAGTGGAAGAACAACAATAAATATTGATGAAACATTAAGCTTTTTTGTTTCAAAAGAAGGTAATTTAGAAAACATTGAATACTCTGGAAAAGAGGATAATGAGGAATTGGCGAAAGTAATAGAGGATTATTTAACAGAAAACAATGACAATTGGATTAGCGGAAAATTGAACGATGAAAAAGTAACAGCTAAGATTTCGATTCCAATTAGAATTCGAATGATGTACTAAAAATACTAAGCACAACAATGTATAACCAAAATTGTTATATTCAGTAAAATAGAATAATTCTAAACCATAAAATTAATATATTTAACAAACGAAAAATTGCAAAAACCAAAACACAACTTTGGTTATACTAAACCGTTGTGCATAATTTAACCGAACCCAGATTTAATGAATAAAATTTTATTTTTAATTTCAATTCTATTTCTATTTAGTTGTGGAAATAAGCCGAATAAAAAAAGTTCGGATTGCGAAAACCTTTACGCAGACGAAAAGATTGAATTATGTTTACCTTCAAAAAATTGGAAACCTGAAAAAATTGAAAAATATCTAATTTTTAAAAATGACTCGAATGATTCTTTAACAATCGATAAAAGTGTAATCGCAATAATGATTGACGATTATCAATCAGAATTAAGCGCAAAAGACTTGAGAAATCAACATTTGGAAAGTATGCTGAAATCGGAGACATTAAACGTGAAATTAATATCAAAAGGAACTGAAAATATAAATGGAAATACATTTTACGATTTTGAAGTAAACTCAAAAGACGGACAAGTATATTCTTATTTTCTATTTTACAATAAAGGAAAAATCGGGTATAATATAAGTGCATCAATCGGAGAAGAAATTAGAAACGGAATTGACAAAAAAGACTATCTGAATTTTTTAAAATCATTACGAATAAAATAAAAAACTATGCACAACACCGTATAAAATTAATTGCTAGTGCAAGCCTACTTACGAAAATCCTCGCGGATTTTCTATTCGGTTTGTATTTGCTAAATTTGATGCTTAAACCACGCAACAAACCATATACAAACACGTTGTACATAATTTTTGAACAAAACTAAAATAGAAAACCTATGAAAAAGATAATTATTATAATTTTTTGCTTAATTTTTACCAAAATCTACTCTCAAAATATAACTGAGAAAAAAGTACTATCCAAAGTTAATGAAGTAACCGTATTCATTAAAGGAGCACAAATAACAAGAAATAAAACTCTAGACTTAAAACAAGGTAAAACTTTATTAAAATTCATAAACTTATCTCCTTTCATTGACTCAAAAAGTGTACAGGTTAAAGCAACAGGAAATGTAACAGTTTTATCTGTTAACCATCAACAAAATTATTTAGATAAACTTGATAAACAACAAGAATTAATTGATTTAGAAACTAAACTTAAGGATATTAAAAGCAAAATTACTCTTGAACAAACCTATATTAGTATTATAAACGATGAATTAACTTTCTTACGTGAAAATAGAAAAATTGGAGGAAGAAATCAGGAATTAAGTGTGACCAACCTTAAAGATGCCGAAAATTTTTATAGTACTAAGCTGACATCTTTAAAATTGAAAAAAATAGAAAGAGATAAAAATTTAGATAAATTAAATAAGCAAAGAGTTGATTTTGAACTTCAAATTAAAACGTTAACTAGTAAAAGAGAGTTTCCAAATGGGGAAATACTTGTAAAGGTAGATGCTAAAAAGAATACAACGGTTGCATTTGAACTTTCTTATATTGTAGAAAATGCAGGTTGGTTTCCTTCCTACGATATTAGAGCAAAAAATGTAAATGAACCAATAGAGCTTGTTTACAAAGCAAATGTTAAGCAAGACACAAAAATTAATTGGAGTAATGTCAAACTAAATTTATCTTCAGCAGACCCAAATGTTTCTGGTATTGCTCCAGAATTAAAAACTTATTTACTAAATTATAATACTTTACCTCCAACATATAATCTTGTTTCAAATGAAATTACAGGAAAAGTCCTTGATGAAAATAACGAACCTCTTCCTGGAGCTAATATTATGGTAAAAGGTACAACTATTGGAACTACTTCAGATTTTGACGGTAATTATTCAATTACCATTCCTAATAATTCAAGTAAAATTGAATTTTCATATGTAGGATTTTTAACTCAAACATTACCAGTTACAAACTCTACATTAAATGTGTTCTTAAAGCAAAGTAGTCAAACATTAGATGAAGTTGTAATTACTAGTTATGGCGAAAGAAAACGTAAAAATATTAGAAAGGCTTTAGAAGGAAAAGCTGCTGGAGTTAGTATTAGAGGAGCAAGTAGTTTACAAATTCCCATAAATCAAATAGAGAAGCAAACTACAATTAATTTTGAAATAAAAACTCCTTATTCAATAAAATCAGATAATAAAAGCTATTCAGTAGATATGACAAATTATAGCTTGCCAGCTGATTATCGATATATTTGTGTTCCAAAAATTGATAAAGACGCATTCTTAATTGCAAATATTTCAGACTGGGAAAAATATAATTTACTTGAAGGTGAAGCAAACATTTTTTTCGAAAATACCTTTGTTGGTAAATCATTAATGAATGTCAAATACGCTACAGATACTTTGCAAATTTCACTTGGAAGAGATAAAAAAGTAATTGTTAAAAGAGAAAAAATGAAAAATTTTACTTCTAAACAGTTTATTGGCAGCAAAAAGGAAGAGTCAAGAGTATGGAGTGTTAATGTTAAAAACAACAAAAGCCAAAAGATTAATATGTTGCTTTTTGATCAAGTTCCAGTTTCAACTCTTGAAGAAATTAAAGTAGATATTTTAAATATTTCTGGAGCAAAAATTAATTCTAAAACAGGAGAAATTAAATGGGAATTTTCATTAGCTCCTAATGAAAGTAAAAAATTTGAATTGAGTTATTCTGTTAAATATCCTAAAAACAAAAGTTTGATAATTGAATAAAAACTATGTACAACAACTCATATAATTTATGCTTAAATTTGAACTAGTACAAACGACAAACATCCAACTAACGATTTGCTACAACCGAAAAACTGACCTGAAAATAGGAACAACTTGCGGACTAACTGACCGAAAACCTGAATTCAATAAAACCTGTGCGAAAATCGAGCTGAATGAAAAGTTTGAAAATAAGCTGAAAACAGTCAATATCGAATATGAAAACTTTAAACGAAAAAAAGCATTGACTTACACATACTTTGTTGTTTTCTTGGCAATTGGAATTGCGATAATAGTCGGAGGATATTTGTTAGGTAAATATGCATTGGATAGTGGAGTGATTTCAACGGTACCATTGATAATTATGGGAGTTGGACTTGCACCACTTGGAATGGCATTTGGAACTTTGAACAAACACAGGCAAGACATAGAAATCGCAAAAAGTAAAAAAGACAAAATAGATGAAGTTCTGAATGAATACCGAATTGAATATGACATTGACATAACGTTTGGAAAAGAAATTCACGGAACACAAGAAGTTTATGCTGAATTAAAAACAAAAGGAATACAATAAAAAAACGACACCACAACACCGTGTATAGCTCATTGCGGCTGAATTCCTATTCGGAATTCATTGCAATTTGCTATTTTTCGGTCACGGCGGAAAATCATAGCTGATTTTCCGCAACGAGCCATACACAAACACGTTGTGGGTAATTAGAAAAAAACTAAAATGATAGAATCAAAACGACTGAATTTCTTAAAATCTTTTCTCAAATTGTACGGAGTTTCGAAAATTGAATTGAAAGAGCAAAATGAGAATTCTGTTGCTGGAATTGCGATTTATGATGAAAATGAACCAGAAGAAAGACAAGAATTTATTTGGCATATTTCTGAGAGTAAAGTTCCTCCTATCGAACTTAATATATTAATAGAAAAAATTATCACGGAAAAATGGCATAACGGAGATAAAATAACTAAAGATATTGACGAAATGGAATTTACCGAATTTGACAACGAAACAAAAAAAAGAATGGAATACGAACTATTTGAGATTAATGTAAAAATGATTGATGACGGAGAAGAAACGGATTCATATTTTGTACATTACTGATTAAAAACTACCCACAACACCTCATAAAATTTATGCTTACATTTAAACTAAATATTAACGACAAAAATTCTAACAAACCGATTTGCTACAACCGAAAAATCTAACGATTTTTAGGCGCACAAATCTTATAAAAGCCCGTTACCACACATTTGAAAAAAACAGAATTGGATAAAATGAACAGAATTCTTTTTTTAATATTTATTTCTATTCCAATATTCAGTTTTGGACAAATTGAAAATAAATGGCAACCTGACAGTATTTATACTAATCGACAAGTAAAGAAAATATTTGTCTATATGAATTCGCCAAAAGACTTATCCGAAATCATAGAGTTTGACCGAACTGGAAAAAGAATACGCTCGACAGAATATAGTGCTTCGTATAATCGAAAGACACGGAAAAGAAAATGGATTGAAAAAATAAACCTATTTGATTATAACAATAAAAACCAGTTGGTTAAAATAATAGATTCGATTGGACGGGATTCATTAATTTTTAAATATGGGGCTAATAGTAAATTGACTTGGTCTCGAAAAAGTTTGGGAAATTTTGTTTATGAAACTTCGTATAGTTATCAACCTTACGAATCTACAACTATAAGGAAAAAGGATTCAGTTATCGTATATAATAAGACTAAAGAATACGACAAAGACTTTTATGTAAAACGGTTTTATGGATATACTTTAGAGCCAAAACTTAAAAAAGTGGTGGACACAATAAACGGAATTCCTAACACAACTGCTTTCAAAGACTACGAGGATTTAGAAAAATTCAAAGACGACGAGACCATAACGAATTTTTTCAACGCCAAAGGACAACTTGTAAAATCCGACGTCTATTCGAAATTTATGAACGATAGAGTAAACGAATACCAACTGACTTATAAATATTACGAGAATGGACTTTTAAAAAGTATTCGCGGATATGTACCAAGATATTTTAAATATGAGTATTGGAAATAAAAAACGTGTGGTAACAATGTATAACCGCAATTACGGCGGATTCCACTACGTCCGAATCCACTCGGAATTGCTAAAGTCAGTACTAAACCGAAAATTAACGCATATTAACCCGTAACTGACGGTTATACGAGACCGTTACCACACATTGCTGATGAAAAAAATAGAAATTCTTATGAAAAAAACAAATACACTATTATTATTTATTCTTACCATACTTTTAATCAATTGTGAAAGCAATAAAAATAAAAGTTTTTTAATAAACGGAAAAATTCAAGGAAATTTTAATGATTATATATTTTTAAAGTATAATAACAATATTGATAGTACACTTGTAGAGAAGAATAGTTTCAGCTTTCATGGAAATGTAACCGAACCATTGGAAGCCATATTGTACCCTGGTTCACCAAAATCAGGAGAGTCTATGGGAGTTGCAAGTTTTATGTTAGAAAATAGTGAAATTTTTTTATCATCAAAATATACTGAAAGAGAGTTTAGAGGAATGTTTGTAAAATTATTAAAAATTGATAGTATTAGTGGTTCAAAAAGTCAAGATTTAAAAACTGTTTTCGATTCAAAACTGGAACAAACTTTTAGAAAAGAAAAAAATGATTCCATTAAAACCATCCTTCTTTATGAAAACTTATATGATTTTATAAGCAAAAATCCGAAATCAGTTTTAAGTGGGAATTATTTAGCTTCTTTAAATAATAGGTATGACTATTTAAACAGTAATCAAATGGAGTACCTCTTTAAACTTCTAGATACTAACTATCAAAAAAAGAAAGACTTGTACTATATTAATAATATTATTAATAGGAGAAAGATATTAGATATTGGGAAAATTCCACCTAGAGTAACACTTCCAAATCAAAATGGAGAATTAACTGATAATGCATCATTAAAAGGGAATTTTGTTCTTCTTGAATTTTGGGCTTCTTGGTGTGGTCCTTGTAGAAAAGCAAATCCTGAACTCAAAAAAGTTTACAATTCTTTTAAAAAAAATGGTTTTGAGATTTTTGGTATTTCGCAAGATAAGGATATTGAAAAATGGAAAGCAGCTATTTTAGAAGATAAATTAGAATGGCTTCAAGTAATTGACACATTAAACAATATCGGAGAAATGTATTACTTGACTACGATTCCTTATAATGTGCTATTAAATAGAGAAGGGAAAATTATTGCTCGAAACATTAAACCTACAGAATTAAATGAAATACTTACAGAACGAATTAAAAGATAACGTGTGGTAACACCTCATAAAATTTATGCTAACATTTAAACTAAATAACGAACCGACAAACATTCAACAATCGATTTACAACGTCCGAAAAATCTCCGATTTTCCAGTCGCACAAATCTTATAAAATACCGTTGGTGGTAATAAAAACTGAATAAAATTATGAATTCTATGAAAAATCTAATAATTGTAACAATTCTGTTAATTTCGACATTTGGAATATCTCAGAATAATCCTGCATACAAGCCTATAAAAGTATATTTTAATGATGGAAGTGTTTTAAATGGAGTTGGTAAGATTGGAAATAAATTGATTAAATTCAAAACACATGGAGAAAATAGGGAAATCGTTAAATATACACCTGATGATATATACGGATTTGATTTATTAGTTGAACGTAAAGTTATAAAGTATAGATATCGATATTTGAGTAATAAAAATGACAAATTGATTTTGTTAGTATTAGCTATTCAAGGGAAAGTGAGTTTATATATTGACGAAAACCATTTAAATCAATTATATCAGAGTAGATTAGATCCCGGATACAACTTTTATGTTGGCAGAGAAAGTAATTCATCTGTAACGTTTCTTTCGACTAACCAAGGTTCTTCTAAAGGAATTGAACCGACACTGGAATATTTTAAAGATTGTCCTTCTCTGTATGCTAAAATAAAAAGTAGATTTCTGCGAATTAGTGAAATGCCTGAAATAGTTGAAAACTATAATTCGGAATGTATTACTGAATAAACTACCACCAACAATGTATAAAATTTATGCTTACATTAGTAACAAAATTGACAAACAATAATTGTAACAAACCGATTTGCTACGTTCGAAAAATCTCTGATTTTTCAGTCGCACAAATCTTATAAAATACCGTTAGCATACATTAGGAAAGAAATTTAAAAATTGAAATATTAATCAAAATGGAATTTGGAATAAAAAATAACAAACTTATTTTTAACAAAATTCGAGAATTTCTCAAAAAACATTTTCCAGATAACTATAAAGAATCTAAAGAATATGATGAATGTTATCACATTGTAATTGAATCAAAAGAAAAAGAAGATTTATCAATTTGGTTTGAATTTGATATTGGAAAATCTGAATTGATTGTAGGATATGGATTTAGTCATAAACATTATGGAAAACGATATGATTTAGAAATATCAAAAGGGTTAAATCAATTTCTAGATATTCTAACTTCTAAAAAAAGAAGGATTTATTTTTACAAAGGAAAAACCAATTTTAAGAATATTTATGAAATTGAAGATATAAATGGCGCTTATAGAAATTTCGGAACAAGCTCTATGATTTTTCTATATCCATTTTGGAAAAAGACAACTAAAAGAATCACAGAACAATGCGAATTAATTAAAGATGTAAACACTCTAATAGAGATTGACAAGATAAGAGAACTAATAAAAACGCATGCTAACACCTCATAAAATTTATGCTAAATTTGAACTAGTACAAACGACAAACATTCAACTAACGATTTGCTACGTCCGAAAAATCTCCGATTTTCCAGTCGCACAAATCTTATAAAAAGCCGTTGTGCGTCATTTCGCAAGACCTCGAAAACAGATGAATATTATAGACGAAACAGAAAAATTAAAACTTGAATTCGAACAGGAATTAGCTGTTTTGACTGAAAAATCGAGTGGAAAAATTTTGTTGGAAGACGAATTTTATGGGAATCCAAATTGCGGAATTATTGACTCCGAAAATAAATGGGTAATTATAGCTGGAATTCATCTGACTCTTTGGAAATCAAATGCATCCAAAAAATATCAAAATGAATCTTTTGAATGGGTTCACTCATTGAGAATAAAAGACGAAAAAACAGTTGAAATCTTGACTGACCCTTGGAGTGAAAAATCATCTGTTTGGGAATTGAATACTGAAAATGCTGAATTGATTAAAATAAAAGACTTTACAGATTATCGAAATAAAGAATATACGGAATTTGTAAAATGGTAAAAAAAACGAACGCACAACAACGTATAAAAATAATGCTAACTTTAATCTGTAAAATATATAACGTGCGCTTTTTAGTACAGTGGATTTTCCTAGCGGAAAATCAACTCACTAAAACGCACTATCTTTATACAAACCGTTGGCATTCATTAGAAATTCGACTTTTTGTTTATGAATAATTCATCCAAAAAATAAATGATAATAAAACATTTTGAAAAATACTATAAAAACTATCTATTAATTCTTTTTGTTATCGGTTCTTATATTCTAAATACGATTTATAAAAAAAGAGGTTTAGATGTTTATTATATAATAGCTTTAATAATAATAATTCTAGGATTTACTAAATTCACTTTGATAAAAGATTTAGGACTTTTTTTTGCAATTTTTAAAAATAAAAAACTTTATATATTCCTTATTCCGACTGTAATTCTTTCAAACATTTTATTATTTCTAATCAAAAAATATTTCCTCGGCGGAGAAATACGATTAGAAACTAACGAATCAATACTTAAATTAATACTTGTCTTCTTATTTTTAAATAGTATTAGGATTTTTGGAGAAGAACTTATTTTCAGAGGCTTTTTACTTGTAAAAGATTTCAAGACTGATTATTTTCTATTCTGGAAATTAAACATTGGTCAAGCATTATTTTTTAGTTTAATCCATTCTTTATTCGTCGACGATTTGACTAGTAAATTTGTTCTTGGTTCTTTCACGTTTATTTCTTCAATTTATTTCGGATGGTTAAACCGAAAATTTGATAGTCTTTTACCTAGTTGGATTATTCATTGGATGAATGGAATTCAGGTTTTAATAGTTGCCTATTTTAATGTATATTTATTTTAAAATGATTAACGAAATGCCAACACCTCATAAAATTTATGCTCACATTTGAACTAAACAACAAACCGATAAACATTCAACAAACGATTTGCTACGGCCGAAAAATCTCCGATTTTTACGTCGCACAAATCTTATAAAAAACCGTTGTTGTGCAACATTACCAAAAAATCCGAAACTGAATGAAAATATTTCCCGAAAAAGACTATTCTATCGAATTAAATAAAGATAGTTCGTTAGCAATTTCGGAATTAAAAAATCGAACATTATCGAAAGAACAATTTGTTACGAATTGGAATAATCAATCATTCATTGGGAAAGTTGAAACGAACGAGTTTAAAATAAAACTTTCAAAAAAATTAATTGGAGAATTTTGTGTTTTAAATGGAAAATTAGAAAACGGAAAAGGAACGTTAAAAATACGGACAAGTAGAATAATTAAAATCATTTTTATTGCGATAGTTCTGTTTGCGATTTCTGGAATAATTACAGCAATATTTCGAACTGACTTGGAATTGATATTCCATCTTGTTATGACAATTTTTTTTATGAGATTTATTTTTATAGAATTAGGATTTAGACTTGTTTCAAAAATGGGAATGAATAAATTGACAGAAATAATTGGAATTGATAAACTGACTAAAACATTATGTAATGACAGATAGGAAACTTGCTTCAAAATTAGCAGAAGACTTATATTCAGGTAAAATTAATTTTAAAAAATTTATGATGGCGTTTCCAGATAATGATAAAGATAATGAATTGTTTGAACTTTATGATTTAATTGAACACGAGCCACCAGTAAATACACTGTTTGGAGAGAATAAATCAAATCATAATTCAAGAATGATTCGTATAAAGGAATTAATAGAGGAACTAAAAAAATAACGTTGCACAACACCGTATAAAAATAATGCTTAGTTTAGTGCTTAATCAAAGGTTAGTGCGTTTTGCTAGCTTCTGATTTTCCTTCGGAAAATCCTCGCACACAAAACCGCACTATTCTTATACAATCACGTTGGCAACAAGCAGAAAAAAACAACTATGAAAGATTTTGATAAAAAGATTAAATCAAAAAAAAATATATTAAAAGCAGTTGGGATTCTTGAAATTATTGGAGGAGTTACAGGTATTAAACTTATGATTTCAATAATAAT
>NZ_JAWVXC010000015.1:0-13372 GCF_033723435.1 Lutibacter sp.
TGTACTTTCCTGAAATAGGTTGACTAAAAATTAGACAACTTAAACAACGAAAGTATGAAAAAACAAAAACCACCCTGTCGAAAAATATCTTATGAAAAAGTAGGTTACGATTTAAAATTACTCATTATTGATCAAGTCCAAAATGGTAGAATATCTATCAATTATGCTGCTAAAAAATACAATGTTTCTAGATCTTCAATAGACTATTGGTTAAAAAAATATAGTACTTTAGAGCAAAAGAAACTGGGTATGAGTAAAAAAGACGAAATCAAAAAACTAAAAGAAAGGATTGAAGAACTAGAGTTTGTAAAAGACTTTCAGCAAGATATAATTGCGGATATGGAACTAATTACTGGAGTGGATTTATCAAAAAAGTCATTGCCCAAAACATTAGCCGACGAGATTCAAAAAAAGAAACAAGACCGTTTAAAAGAAAATGGTTAATCGAGTGTTTTGGGATAAGCAAACAAGCATTTTATAAGCGCTTAAGATCTCATCAAAATAAAATAAATCAGGAACAGATATTACTTCAGTTAGTACACGATTGTCGTAAACAAATTGGATTAAGAACTGGTGGTATTAAACTGTATCATTTACTTAAAAATCAAATGGAACAGCATCAAATACAGATGGGAAGAGATAAGTTTTATCGTTTTTTAAAACATTACAACTTACTGGTTCCTAAAACTAAACGTCATTTTATAACCACAAATTCTAAACATCAATTTTATAAACATAAAAATCTAGTTAAAGACAAATCTCCTACAAGAGCTGAACAGCTTTGGGTAAGCGATATAACCTATATTAAAACTCAAAAAGGACATAGTTACTTGGCGTTGGTAACCGATGCGTATTCTAAGCAAATTATGGGCTACAAATTAGCTTCACATATGAAAGTATCATTATGTACCGATGCGCTTAAAATGGCTATTAAAAATCGTAAATACCCACATCAAAAACTAATTCATCACTCTGATAGAGGTATTCAATACTGTAATCCAGGTTATACCGAGTTTGCAGAGCAAAACGGATTAACCCTAAGTATGACCGAACAATATGATCCTTACGAAAATGCAGTAGCCGAAAGAATAAACAGAACTTTAAAATATGAATATGGTTTGAAACAACAAATAAAAAATACTAACTTAGCTAAAAAGATTGTGAAACGTGCTGTGGATATTTATAACAACCTAAGACCACATTTAAGTTTAGATTTATTAACACCAAATCACGTGCATTTAAATCAAAATATAGACTATAAATGTTATCGAAGGAATAAACAAAATTTACAGTATTTGACTATTTAAGAAAACGAATATTAACAAAAAAATGGTCAACCTATATCAGTATAATACATCTGTAAAAATGGAAGAAAATAAGATTATTAAAATTTCCCTAATCTCAATTTTATCCTATCTTATATTTAAAGATATATATCAGATTCTATCTCAATTATTGAAATGGTTGAGTTTTAAATTACATATTGAAAATGAATTTATTTGGAAATTTTTAAGTTTGACAATTGGGGTATTATGTTTATGGTTATTAATTATCTTATACAACCTATTTTTAAATAAAGAAAAATTTCATTTAAAAGAAATTTATATATTATCTATTGCATTACTAATACTTAATTCAATAGTTGCAGGTATAAATTTTTTATCTGGAGCATACTTTTCAGATATAATCTTTTACCCTTCTAGAGAAATTTTTCTTTCTAGATTTGAATGGACAAAATTTATAGACAGTATGATTTCCTTGTTCGGACTGATAATATTCTTATGGAAAATAAGAAAGAATAAAAAAACAGTGGCTAACAACTCATAAAATTTATGCTTAAATTTGATTTAGTACAAAACGACAATAATTCTAACAAACCGATTTGCTACGTTCGAAAAATCTCCGATTTTCCAAACGCACAAATCTTATAAAAATCCGTTGCCTGTAATTATGAAAACTGAAATATCCAAGAATGATTAACACATAAAAAAACAGAATAATAACCTAAAAAAACAAAAAAATGAGTGAAAAGATTTTAAAAGAAATTGTAAGTGAATTAAGTTCTATTTATAGTAATATTCCGAGCGAAGCAGACTTATATGATATTGAGAAGAAACTTGACAAACTGATTGATTTAGTAGCTAACCAAAATGAAATTTCTGAAAGAATAGCAAATTCTTTAGATAACATTTCTGACAATATTCCACAAGAATCTGGAGTTAGCACTTCATTGATTGAAAGTAGATTAGAAAGTGTTTGGGATAAATTAGATGATATTGGTGATACTTTAAATGCAATTCAATTTAATACAGGGAATTAAAAAGAATTTTAATATGGATGTTAAATTTGATTTAGTAAGAATTGGTAACGCTCGAAAAAATTATACTTCTGAAAAAATTCTAAAACAAAATGTTGACTTATTGAGAAAAAATATTCGTGAATTATTAAGAAATGAAAATTGTAGTCATAAAAATAACAGAGAAGATATTACTATGATTGTTCCAGCGAGAGGATTTAACATTAAAATAAGATTACAAGATGTTAAAGATTATCACATCAGAAAACTATTGAGAGATAAATTCCCTAATTCTATGTACAAAGGAAAACTTGATACAATTTTAGATAATTCGAATAATCGAGTTTTTAGATAAAATAATAAACTACAGGCAACAATGTACATAAAAAATAGCTTCATTTAGTAAAATAGAATGTTTCAAAACCTAAAAAATATTAATTTTAAACATCGGAAAATATCGTTTTCAAAAACGCTACTTTTCATGTACTAACCCGTTGCCTTTAACTGTGGAGAAAACTCAGATTAAATTAAGAAAGGGTAGTTTTGGTAGAAAAGTAAGACTAGAAAATTTACTTAATGAAATTGAAAAGGATTAATATTCTTAAAGAATAGAACAAATGCTTCAAGGAATATAAGAGAAGTCTTAAGGAATAGTAAAGCAGTCTTAAGGAATGCATGAGAAGCCTTAAGGAATGGAAAAGTAGTCTTAAGGAACGCATGAGAAGTCTTAAGGAATGGAAAAGTAGTCTTAAGGAACGCATGGGAAGTCTTAAGGAATGGAAAAGTAGTCTTAAGGAATGCATGAGAAGCCTTAAGGAATGCAAGAGCAATCTTAAAGAATGGAAAACGATTATGAGAAATAGCTAATAAAGATTAAACTATGAAAAAGGGTTTAACCAAAACGACAAAAAAACAGCTAAAAGGCAACAATGCATATAAAAAATTGCTAAATTTGGATACCTATGAAAAATTGCGAAACCAAAACAAACAAATTATATTATAGGAAAAGTACGCTTTCACAAGCGCTACTTTCCATATTCTAAAACGTTGCTAGTAATTGCGGACAAAAATTCATCTATGAAAAAAAAAGACATACCACTGATTCTAATATTTTTAAGTTTTATTTTAATTGTTGCTAACATAATTAAAACCGATTATCACACAATTGGATTTTGGTTACGAGTTTCTTCAAGCCTTCTTTTAATTATAGGAATGTATTTGATTATCCGAAACCGAAAAAAAGAACGTTAATACAACTAAATTGACTATGATAACATTTATAAAAGAATTGAACAAAGCCCAAATTGCAGGAATAATTATTGCAATAATTGCGAGTGTTTATGCAATGCTTAATGAAAATGAGAATTTAGACACAGTTGCTGGAGTAATTACAGCTATTGGAGTTTCATTATTAATTTTAGGAAAAACAAAATTTAAAAAATAAACAGATTAAATATTGAATCGAAAAAGCTCAATAAACCGAATTTAAAATCTTAAATTTAAGAAATAATGACTAAAAATAACTTTGCGAAAGATGAACCTTTATTTTTAAAGATTATTTATTGGATTGGAATAATTTGCATTTTTATTCATCTTTTTGACCTGAAGATTTTTGACAATAAATTTGATAAAATATTTGCGATAATTGGTTATAGTGGAATGTTTTTATTCTTAATTAGAATGTATATTTTTAATAAGAGAAACGGAATTTATTAATTTAACAAGTATGACTAAAAAGCAACAACTAGCAACACCGCGCATAATTTATGCTTACATTTAAACTAAATATGAACAAACTAACAAACAACGCACGATTTGCTACGTCCGAAAAATCTCCGATTTTCCAGTCGCACAAATCATGCTCAAACACGTTGGCGTGCATTCAGAAAAAATGAAAAAGAAAAAAGTATATTATCTAATTCTATTATTATGTTTAACAATTTCATTGATAATCTTTTCTAATTATTCAATCGAGAAAAATTCGAGAAATAAAACTTATTTTGACTCGTCACAAATAGAAAAAAATAAAGTAGGACTTGTTTTAGGAACTTCTAAAACGTTAAAAAACGGAACGATAAATTTATATTTTAAATATCGAATAAATGCCACTGTTGAGCTTTTCAATAAAGGAAAAATTGATTTTATCTTGATAAGCGGAGATAATGGGAATGAAAACTATGATGAACCTTCTGATTTTAAAAACGAGTTAATAAAACTTGGAATACCTGAAAATAAAATATTTTTAGATTATGCCGGATTTAGAACGCTTGATTCAGTAATCAGAGCAAAAGAGATTTTTGGGCAACAGAGTATCACGATTATTTCCCAACAATTTCATAACGAAAGAGCTATTTATTTAGCTGAGAAAAACGGAATAAAAGCAATTGGATTCAATGCTCAAGATGTGTCAGGTAGATATGGAATAAAAGTTAAAATCAGAGAATATTTAGCAAGAACAAAAGTATTTATTGACATCTTATTTGGAGTTAATCCTAAGTTTTTAGGAGAAAAAATTGAAATTAAGTAAAACGACACGCCAACAATGCACATAAAAAATTGTTTAATTGAATAAAATAGAATGTTTCTAAAACAAAAATATATTAAATTTAAACATCGGAAAATTGCGTTTCCAAACTCGCAACTTTTCATGTCCTAAACCATTGCCAGTAATGTGAAATCACCCTAAATGGATATTCTAAACTCAATCAAAGAACAGATATCATTAATAAAGAAAAGGACAAATAAAATTGACCTTTCCGACCTTATTGTTCATTTAGAAAGAGCAGAATATTTCTACACACAAGGAAAAGAATCCCAAGATGACAACTTTTTTACAGATGTAATTTATAGAACAAACCAAGTATTTGAGGGAGCATTAAGAGAAGCATACAAAGTGCTGTCAAAACAAGAAAAAAAGAGAGTTAATACGTTTGAAATAGAAAAGTATTTTTCTTCTAATAAAATATTAAACGATAGAGTTTTACAATTTTTCACTGTCTATCGCCAAAATTGGAGAAATGAATCTGCACACAATTATAAACTTTTCTTTAATGAAAGTGAGGCCCTTTTAGCCATTACAAGTGTATCTTCATTTGCGTATGTATTAATAAATCAAATTTTGGAAGTTTTAGCTTTTCAAATAGAAAAAACAAAAGACTTTGACACTAAAGAATTATTGAAAATCACCAACAATAAAAATGTAGAATTAGAAGATAAGTTAATATCTCTTATAAAAATATTTATTGCGGAGAATAAAGAGATTATTACTAACGAAAACTATAAGGAATTTGAATTTATTGGTTTATTTAACGGTTTTTTGAGTTCATTAAAAAATAGTGAATTTATTATCCAAAGAGAACCAAAAATAAAGACAGAAAGCTCACTTCAAATTCCAGATATGATTATTGGATTAAATGAAATTAATGCAATTATTGAGTTCAAACGAAAGCGATTTGAAAAGACAAAAGATTTAGATAGAAGTCAGTTAATAAAATATTTATGGAGTACCGAAATCAAAATAGGAATCATTTTCTATTATAACCTTGAGAATATTGAGGAAGTTAAAATTGAAAAAAATATTCTGACTGACTATGACGAAACCTATAAAATAATTGAGATTTATTAAAAAAACACTACTGGCAACAACGTGTATAATTCATTGCTTCTGATTTTCCTTTCGAAAAATCCTCTCGCTGAATAATTGCCTGTTATTTTTTATTAAATTAGTTGCTTAAACACGCAACGAAATCATGCACAACCCGTTGGCAACAAGCAGAAAAATTACACAAATGAAAAAGATTTTAATAATATTTATTCTGATTTTATCACAACAGATTATTTCTCAAACTCAAGGAGAAACGAATGAAAAAGCCAAAATCGATTATGTTAAAACGGATAACAAATTAAACTCAATTTATAATCAAATCTTGACAGAATATAAATCCGATTCGTTGTTTATTCAAAATCTGAAAAAAGCTCAACGAATTTGGGTCGATTTCAGAGATGCAGAAGTTGAGATGAAATATCCTTCGATTGACAACTCCGAATATGGAAGCGTATTTCCAATGTGCAGATGGATGTACTTGACAAACCTGACTGAAAATAGGATTGAAAAATTGAACGAGTGGATTATAGGAATTGAAGAAGGAGATGTTTGCAAAGGTTCGACTAAACAGAATGATTAAAAGCCAGTTGCCAACACCTCATAAAATTTATGCTTGCATTTAAACTAAATAACAAACCGACAAACATTCAACTAACGATTTGCAACGTCCGAAAAATCTCCGATTTTCCAAACGCACAAATCTTATAAAAATCCGTTGGCAGCAACCTGAAATGAAAAACTATAAATGAAATATACAGAATTTAAACCTAATGAAATATTATCTGATTATATACAATTGATTTGGATTGCTGAATCTGAATCAGCAACTGAAAATTATCCAAAAGAGAAAATTTTACCGGATGGAATTGTGGAAATTGTATTTCATTTTGCTGACCCATTTGTGACTTACAACACTCAAGGTGAGAAAAAGAAACAATCCAAAGGATTTGCCATTTCTCAAATGAAAAATTTTGTTGAAATAGAATCTGATGGAATTATTGGTTTTGTTTCTGTTCGTTTTTATCCTTGGGGAGCCAATCATTTTTTTGGTACACCTATAAGTGGTTTTTTAGACGACAGTATAGATATTGCACTTCTTTGGCCAAATGATTTTCAAAATATTTTACAGGCTATACAAAATGTCTCCAATAATAAAAGAATAAACATAATTCAAAGCTTTCTTGAAGAACAATTGAAAAAACACAAAAAAGAAACAAAAGAAATAGAAACTGCAATTAAACTAATTCGAGAATCAAAGGGAAAATATACGATTGAAGATTTGTGTAAAAAATTACATATTCATCACAAGAAATTAGAAAGAGGATTTGTAAACACTATTGGAACAACCCCAAAAATGTTTTCCAGAACTACCCGATTTCTTCACTTATGTCATCATTTGGTTGAGTACGAAAATTTAACATTGACACAATTGGCACACAAAATAGGTTATTACGACCAAGCCCATTTTATAAAAGATTTTAAGGAATTCTCTGGAATAACACCAACAGAATATTTTAAGCAGCAAAACATTTGCTTCGCTGAATTTTAAAAAGTCTAATTTTTACAATTTTACTCAAAACCAAAGTATTAATTTTACAGTTAATTAAAAACTAATTATATGAAAAAAATATTTGTATTATTTTTAACTACAATTCTTCCAATTGTTGGCTTTAGTCAAAGTAAGTTCGCCAAATTTGATTTCTTAATTGGTAATTGGCAAGGTGTAGAAACAGGAGTTTCTGGCGATGGTATTGGGTACAGAACATATAACTATGAGCTTGGTGAAAACTATATTGTAGAAAAAAATCAATCCACTTTTCCAAAAACAGATAAAAAACCAAAAGGAGAAGTACACAAAGATATTGGTATATTCAGCTACAATTCCAACAAAAATGAATTAATTTACAGGTCGTTTAACATTGAAAACTTCACTAATATTTTTGTGCTTAATGAAAGTGAATCGACTGATGCAAAATATGTTTTTATCACTCGTGAGATAGAAAATAATCCTGGCAATTGGAAAGCGAGAGTAATTATAGAGAAAATATCGGACACAGAATTCAAGGAGTTTTTTGACATTGCAATGGATGGTGAGAACTTCCAGCCATTTTTACAAAATCATTGGTATAAAGTAAAATAATAAAAGGCAGCTGCCAACACCTCATAAAATTTATGCTTACTTTTAAACTAAATAACGAACCGATTAACATTCAACAAACGATTTGCTACGGCAGAAAAATCTCCGATTTTCCAGTCGCACAAATCTTATAAAAACTCGTTGTGCTTCATGCCGAATAAAATATTGCAAAAAACAAACATTTAAGAATTAAACAAATAGAATGCTTTTTAACTCCATTGACTTTGCTGTATTTTTGCCGATAGTTTTTTTCCTCTATTGGTTTGTGACAAACAAAAACCTCAAACTTCAGAATTTTTTAATTGTTGGTTCGAGTTACTTGTTTTATGGTTGGTGGGATTGGAGATTTCTATCATTGATATTATTTAGTACTATTGTTGACTATTCAGTTGGACTCTTACTTTCAAAAGAAAAAAAGAAAAAGAAGAGAATAGTTTTACTTTGGACAAGTATTGTAATTAATCTTGGTTTTCTAGGCTTTTTTAAATACTACAATTTCTTTCTTGACAATTTTGTAACAGCATTTTCGTTTTTCGGTTCTGAAATAAAAGAAAGCTCATTAAATATAATTTTACCAGTTGGAATTAGTTTTTATACTTTTCAAACATTGAGTTATACGATTGATGTTTACAAAAGAAAACTTGAGCCAACAAAAGATTTTATTGCCTTTTCTTCGTTTGTAAGTTTCTTTCCTCAATTAGTTGCTGGACCAATCGAAAGAGCTAGTAATTTATTACCACAATTTTACAAGAAAAGAATTTTTGATAACAGCAAGGCTGTTGATGGATTATACTTAATAATTTGGGGGCTATTTAAGAAAATTGTTATTGCTGATTCATGTGCAATATATACAAATGAAATTTTCTCTAAATATGAGAGTATGAACTCATTAAGTTTATTAATAGGAGCTATCTATTTTGCTTTTCAAATTTATGGGGATTTTAGTGGATATTCTGATATTGCAATTGGAACTTCAAAACTATTTGGAATAGATTTAAAAAGAAATTTCGCTTTCCCTTACTTTTCTAGAGATATTGCCGAATTCTGGAGAAGATGGCATATATCTTTGTCTACTTGGTTTAGAGATTACTTATATATACCTCTTGGAGGCAGTAAAGTTTCAAAACTACTAAGT
Organism: Lutibacter sp.; assembly: GCF_033723435.1. Classification (GTDB taxonomy): domain Bacteria; phylum Bacteroidota; class Bacteroidia; order Flavobacteriales; family Flavobacteriaceae; genus Lutibacter. The sequence continues at coordinate 9,173 of NZ_JAWVXC010000015.1, forward strand.
TTTAGAAATATATTTATTATTTTTCTTGTTAGCGGATTTTGGCATGGTGCCAATTGGACTTTTATAATATGGGGGATTTTAAACGCTTTATATTTTATACCCTTATTTCTAACAAATAGAAATCGTAATAATTTAGATATAGTTTCTAAAGGGAAAATAATCCCTAGTTTTTATGAGTTAATTTCTATGATAACTACTTTCTTTTTGGTAATTATAGGCTGGATATTTTTCAGGGCAGATACAGTATCTATTGCAATTGATTACATTAAAAAACTATTCTCCTTTAATTTTGAAAACGGATTACAATATTTATCAATTGAAAGGTATACTCCAGAATTAATGATATTAATTTTGTGTTTTGTAATAGTAGAATGGAATTCAAGAGAAAATGAACATCCTTTTTTTGGGAAATGGTTAAACTTTAAATTAATATTAACTTTAATAGGTATAATTACACTTGGTGTTTATTCAAATGTTACCGATTTCATATATTTTCAATTTTAATCATAATGAAACAATTTCTTAAATATATAATTTCTATTTCTATTTCAACTATAGCATTACTGTATTTATGCGATTTTATATACACACAAGTATATATAAATTCAAATCCAAGAAATAAATTACAATATATATTAAATACTAAAAACGAAAGTTTTGATATTATTTTTATAGGATCATCAAGAGTAGCTAATCACATTGACACTAAATTATTTGATAGTTTATCTAATAAAAAAACAATTAATTTAGGAGTTGAAGGAGCTGGATTAAATGATAATTTACTACAATTAAAACTTCTTATAGCTAACAACAATATTTCAAACGTTTTTTTACAAATTGATTCCAATTTTGAATATGATAAACCTTCAAATATAGCAATCTCAGAAGCTATGCCTTTTTTAAATTACAATAATATTATTAATACTCACATTAAAAAATATTTCAATAATTTCGAAAAATTAGAATATATTCCCTTTTATAGATACGCAATAAATGACCCTAAAATTGGATTTAGAGAAATGTTTTTTTCAGTTGCTAATAAAAAACCAAGAACTAATCCGAGTATTGGGTTTACGCCTAAATTTGGAAATAAACTTCCATTAATTGAAAGTAGTTTACCTAAAACAATCAAGCTAAAAAATATTATACTAGATGAAATAACTGACATTTGTCGAAAAAATAAAATTCAATTAACTTTATATATTTCTCCTTATTGTAGTAAAACAAAAAATATGAGATACATCGAGAAATTAATAACTAAAGTTCCAAATCTGATAGATTTATCAAAAGGATATGATGATAAACTATTTTTTAATTGTGGTCATTTGAATAATCAAGGAGCAAAGATATTTACGACTAATTTATATAATGCAACGAAAAACAAAATAAAAAGTTAAAGCACGAAAGCACAACAATGCGCATAAAAAATTGCTTATTTCTAACTAAATATGATATTTAAAACAAATAAAAAACATAAATTTAAACAGTGGAAAATTGCGTTTTCAAACCCGCAACTTTTCATGCTCTAAACCGTTGGCAAACATATGATGAATAAGTCTAAATATTTAATCTTATTGATATTATCCTTTTTACCTACAGTGAGTTTCAGTCAAGAAATTGAAGAATTTAACTGTGTGGATAAATTTGAATCAATTGAAACTGGAATTGATTCTCAAAAAACTATCTCATACAAAATAATTTCTTCAAAAAAATTGTACACAGAAGAAAGCTTTGAATATAGTAAAGGAATAATTGTAATAAATGATTTAAAGGAGGGATTAAGTACTAAAGAAATTGCAAAGATTTTTACGACTATTGGAGTTGAGAATAATTTAAGCGAAATTATTGCCTTCAAAACTTGTAGAGCTATTGAAATATATTTTCAAAACCCAGAACCAACAAAACAGGAAATTGAATATTTAGAGAAAAATTTAATTATTAAACTTAATCTAGGCATTAATGAATCATTGAGTAAAAAAGAGAGAAAAAAGAATAAGAAAAAGAGGGATTTTATTGAGTCTGTTTCAATTGAAATTTGCGATAATTTGTCAAAATATAAAAATGAAAACTTTAGTCAAGAGAAACTTTTAAATGCTATGGTTCAGAAAATGTCTGAAAATGTTGAGAAAATGATGAAAGTTTATGATTTGTCATTTGAAGAAAGTTCAGAATTGTTTATGAAAGATTTGACATTTTATTTAATTGATAATTGTAAAATTGTAAGTGAATTTGCAAATAGAAAAGATTAATACGTTTGCCAACAACTCATATAATTTATGCTTACATTAGTACAAAAATTGACAAACAATAATTCTAACAAATCGATTTGCAACGTCCGAAAAATCTCCGATTTCTCAGTCGCACAAATCTTATAAAAACTCGTTGGCAAGCATTAAGAAATGACAATAAATATTTGAATGTATTACAAATCAATTAAAATAAAAGGATACAGAGGTTTTGTAAATCAAGAAAAACTTAATCTTGCTCAACCAAATGGTGAAAATGGTTCAGGACTAACAATTGTCGTTGGACCAAATAATAGTGGGAAATCGACTATTTATGAATCATTCAGAGCAATTGCTCAAAACCAAGAACCTTCATTCACAGAAGGAAAAAGGAATAAAAAAGCTGGAGATCAAATAGGAATAATTCTTGAAGATTTCGATGGAAATACAATCCAATTAAAGACATCTGCAGGTGGAGGAAGTGAAACAGAATTTGTTGAAAATGGCATTAAAAAAAAAGAACTAAAAATTTTCACATTACCATCTAGAAGAACCTTTAATCCGTTCTTTCATAAAGGTACGTGGAATAGAGATACATATATTGGCCAATCAAATTTACCATCAATAAGAGGTAAAGAATTAGAAAACTTTAATCATAGGATTTTCTCTCTACAAAAAAATCAAAAAGAGTTTAATGCTATTTTGGAAAAAGTTATAACTAATATGCCTGAATGGTATATAGACCAAAATGACATTGGAAATTATTACATAAAATTCAATTACAATGGAAGCTATCACAATAGTGACGGTGTTGGAGAAGGAATAATTAGTGTTTTCACAATCGTGGATACATTATATGATTCAGAGCCTGGAGACACTATCATAATTGACGAACCCGAACTTTCATTACATCCATCTTTACAACGCAGGATGTCTAGGTTAATTGAAGAATATTCTAAAGATAGACAAATAGTTATTTCAACACATTCACCATTTTTTATTAATTGGGAGTCGATAATTAATGGAGCAGAATTATCTAGAACTGTAAAACACGAAGATATTACCTCAATTAATTATTTGACAAGAGAAAGCGTAGATGAAATTAAAACTTTACTCAAAAATTTTAATAATCCTCACATTTTAGGAATTAACGCTAACGAAGTATTTTTTTTAGATGACAATATAATACTTGTTGAAGGACAAGAAGATGTGATATTCTTCAAAAGAATACAAGAACTAATGAATATCCAATCAAACATTCCATTTTTTGGTTGGGGAGCAGGAGGAGCCAGTAATATGGACAAAATTCTTGGTGTATTAAAAGATTTAGGATTTAAGAAAGTATCGGTAATATTTGACAACAATGTTGGGGAGATTAAAACTCAAATAGAAGATAAATTTCCAGATTACAATATAGAAGTAATTCCTACTGACGATGTTAGAGACAAGTCTGAAATTAAGGCAAAACCCGAGATTAAAGGACTAATTGATAGAGGAGGAAAAACAATTGTTGAGGAACACAAGGAATCTATACAAAAAATGTTTGAAAATATTGAAAAATACCATAAATAACGCTTGCCAACAATGGCTATAAGTAATTGCTTGTTCTCGCCTACTTCTGAAAATCCTCGCGGATTTTCAGTTTGGTGTGTACTTGCAAAGTTAGGTGCTAACCCACGCAACTACTCATAGCCGAGACCGTAAGCCATTAAAAAATAACTATGAAAGAGTTTTTAAAAAAGATAAAACTAATCGAACATTTGACAACCGAAATTGAAATTCCAAAGAATGAGTTTGTTTCAATATTCAAAAAACATGTGGACGAAGGAAGTACTGGAATATTTTCAGATACTTTTGATATTTTTTCATCAAGTAAAAATGAATATAAAGGATACGTAGGATTAGATGGATTCAAAATAAAAAGAAGAAAAAGGTTTTTCGATATGAATATGAATTTATCCGTTGCAAATGGAAA
>NZ_JAWVXC010000016.1:0-12498 GCF_033723435.1 Lutibacter sp.
GAGTAAAAGCCAGTTGCCAACAATGTATAAGCAAAATTGCTAAATCAAATGAATAGAGAAATCCGACAAACAAATAAACAAAATAACAAACATCGGAAAATTACGGTTTACCAACCGCAACTTTCATTATACTAACCCGTTAGGCAACATTAGGACTGAGATTCTGAAAACTAAAAAATTAGTTATGAAAAAAATATCAATTGGACTTTTTCTTCTATTTATTTTAATTCCAAATATTAATTATTCTCAAGTTTGGCCTTTCACTCCAATGTTAAGATTTGGAAATACAGTTTATTATAAAATTCCAGACAAAAACAAAATTGAACTAAATGGAATAAATAAAATTTTAGACAAAGATTTAGAAAATAGATATTTTGACATTGTATCTAAAGAGAGAAATATTCAGATTAAAATAAATGATTCTATTTTTAATTTTACCCAAAAAGAGAGAAAAGAACCTAAAAACAAGAAAGAAATTTTATTTTATTCAAAGAGAAAATTGACAAATAAGAATTTGACAATATATTATCTTAAATTAATTGAGTTTACGGAAAATTCAATAATTGCTCAGGCTGATATAAAATATCTAAATGGAAAAACCAAAAGGAGAAAGGAAATTGTGGAAATCGACAAAAATCAGATACGAGGAATATTTTTAGGTAATGGGAAAAATATTAGATTAGCTACTTCCATTTTATCAATTGGAGCAGGAATTACTGTTATTTTAATAATGTGAGATAAACGTTGCCTAACAACTCATAAAATTTATGCTTACTTTAAAGTTAAATATAAAACGACAAACATTTAAACAAACGATTTGCAACGTTCGAAAAATCTCCGATTTTCCAAACGCACAAATCTTATAAAAATCCGTTAGCATTAATACAAATAGAAAATGAAAAAAAAGAATTTATTTTTATTATTAATTATTTCAATATTACTATCAAATTGTGCCTCTCAAATGAAAATAAAGGGAGAGGAATTAAGAAGTTTACAACCATTAAAGAACACAGAAAGTGTTGTAGTAATTGAAGAAAATGAAAATATTGAGCCAAGTAATAAAAACTTAAAAATAGGAACTTTTGAAATTAAAGATGGAGGTTTAAGTTTTGATTGCAGTTATGAAAAAGTTAAAGATTTAGCTAAACAAAAAGCAAGAAGTCTTGGAGGAAATTCAGTTAAAATTATTGAACACCAACTACCAGGTATATGGTCAATGTGCCATAGAATAAAATTTGAAGTTTATAAATTAGAAAATATATCCAAATTTCAAAAAGAATTATTATGGAGTTCTACTAATAAATTAAAATGGGAGTATTTTAAAGGTGCTCCAAAAATAGATAGACCATCTTTTTTTTGTGGATATATGAATGTTCAATTCAACAATGTGAATTTTTCAAAAGGTAAAGGAGAAGTGATTGTGTTACCTACATTTTTATTTGAATGCTCTTATGTTCAACCTCTAAAAAAAGATAAGTATCTATTAGAATATAATCAAGTTAAATTTGACCTCTTAGAAATATATTCAAGAAAAATGAGAAAAGAATTTGCAGAGTCAGAAATTAACACAAAAGAAAAATGGTTAAAATTTGCAAAGCCTATTTATGATAAAGTTTATGTAAAATATAAAACGGATATATTTAACTTAGAAACTGAAACAAATTTTGGAAATGATTATTCAGGATTAATGAGTTGGAAATTTAAAACAGAAAAGGAGTTGAAAGAATTAAATGAATTCTCATCTGATAACTACTAATGCTAACAACTCATAAAATTTATGCTTACATTTAAACTAAATTACGAACCGACAAACACTTAACAATCGATTTCCTACGTCCGAAAAATCTCCGATTTTCCAGTCGCACAAATCTTATAAAAACACGTTGCCCACAATATTAGCTAAAAACCTTGTAGTCAACAACTTAATGCCTTAATTTTTGTAAGTTTAAAAAATATTTAATAACTTTATGTGTTAATTAACAATAACTTAAATAAAAATACTATGAAAAAACTTAAACAAACAAATTGGTTATTAACCATTTTGTTTTCACTATTCCTGTTTTCATGTTCCCAAAATAATGAAATTGGAAATTCAAACATTCAAAGTTCAAAATACTTTGTGAAACTATCAGAGGCTAAAACAATAGCAGACAACCTTTCTTTTCCTGTAAATGATAAAACTTTAAAAGCTAAAGGAATTAATTACACTTCAAAAAATGTTAAAAATATAAATGAAATAAAAAATGAAAATGGAGTTAATTCATTTTATGTTATTAACTTCGAAGAAGGAGGATATATCATATTATCTGCTGATAAAAGAATACCTCCAATATTAGGTTATTCAGATACAAATACTTTTAATATTAACGAAAGTCAGTATCCAGATGGATTAAAATTTTGGATGAATGACACTAAAAAGCAAGTAACAGATATTCAAAATTCTAATATTGAACAATCAGAAAATGAAAAGAAAGTTTGGGAGAGTATTCAAGTCAATGGTTTAAGTTATAGAGTCCCTCCTGAGTCATGTTATGAACATACAGATATTTATACCAAAGGTCCTTTGTTAAGTTCTCTATGGTACCAATCTGATGGTTTTAATAGTGCATTACCTACTATAACGTGTAATGGCTTTACTTTTCAAGTTTATGCGGGTTGTGTTCCAATTGCTATGGCACAAGTAATGAAATATTATCAATATCCTACAAATTACAATTGGTCATCAATGCCTCTAACCTACGCTACAAGTACAACAGCGAATTTCATTAAAGATATTTGGGATGCAATTGGTGCAGTTTATGGTAGTTCACAACCATCATATGATTGTGATGTTACAGGTGTAAGTACTTCAAATGATATGAGTACTGTTTTAAAAACACAATTTAATTATACGTCTGCAAATTCAACGGCCTATGATAGAGATGTTGTTAAAAATAATATTGAAGCTAATAGACCTATTATTTTAAGTGGCAATGATGGTCTTTATACAATTGGGCATATGTGGGTGTGTGATGGTTATCGCATAACTACTTATTATTTTGCTGATTGTACTGGGGTTGGCTATTTTCATTTTCACATGAATTGGGGTTGGGGTACTGGTTATAATGGGTGGTATACAGCTGATGTTTACAACTCAATTAATATACCTCACTATAATCAGAACAAAGAAATTATTTACAATATTATACCTTAAAATCATGAAAAATTTAATTATATTAACATTATTTATAACCTTATTAAGTTGTAACAAGTCTAATGAAATGGATCAACAACCAAATGCCTATAACTTAGATGCATTATTTGAGTTTTCCGTTGTGAATACTCAAAATCAGGATTTATTAGATCCTAGTAGCCCAAATCACATTAACCAATCTGATATAAAACTATACTATCTAATTGATGGTTATTCAAAACAAGTTTATAATCAAAATATGGACAATCCAAGAAATTTTTTAATTTATAAACATGAAAATGAGTATCGAATTAGGATAGTTCCAAATATTTCAGAAACTGAAGACAAAACTACAACTTATATTCAATGGAGTGCAAATGATACAGATACCCTTGAAGTTTTATACGAAAGAACCCCAAGAGCGTTATTGGAACGAAAAGTTTGGATAAACGGGAAACAAATTTGGGATTGGACTGAAAATAAAAACCGTTTTTCAGTTTTAGTCAAATAAATTACTTAGAATTTTGAATTAAAGCAAATTAACTCAAAAAGAACAAGTTTTTAGTACATGTTCTTTTTTATTGTTTGTATAATCTACATTAAGTTTACAATTAAATAAACACAAATAAAATGAAAAAAACTCTTTTAATTCTTTCGGTTGCAATTTTAACTTTAACAGTTAATGCCCAGGAAAAAACTCAATTCGGAGCAACAGCGGGTGTCAATTTCAGTAATTTGACCTCAAAAGGTTTTGCGGGTTCTAATAGTAAACAAGGATTTTATATAGGACTTCTTGCAGAAATCCCATTTGGTAAAAGATTTTCTATTCAACCTGAAATTTTGTATTCAACACAAGGCTCAAATGTGAAAATTTATTCGAATGGAGGCAGCCCATCCTCAAGCGAATTCAGTCTTGATTATTTACAAATTCCAATTCTAGCAAAAGTTTATCTCCTTAAAAGGTTTTCGATTGAAATTGGTCCGACTTTTAATTTTCTGTTAAAAGACAACGGAACTAATTTATCAACCTTTTATTCTTCAAAATTTGCTAAAAGTTTCGAATTTGGTGGAGTTATTGGCACCTCTTATAAATTCAAAAATGGATTATTCTTAGATGCAAAATATATTCAAGGTTTTAGTAAAGCTTTTAATTTAGGACTTTACCCTGTGAAAAATACCGTATTTCAACTTGGTATAGGATTGTTGTTTTAAAATCTGAACAAATTTTTAGATTATAAAACGGATATAAGTTGACATAATAAAAACACTGTGGGCAACAACTCATAAAATTAATGCTTACATTTATATTAAAATTGAAATAATAACAAAAAACAAAGGTTAAAATTAGGCGGAAAAATCTCGTATTTAAAGTCGCACAAATCTTATAAAATCCCGTTGGCAAACATAAAAAAGGAATTAATAAGATGACAATATTAAAAAATAGAATTGACTTATAATGAAATATATTAAAGTCTTTTTTTTGTGGTTTACAATATTATTACTAGTGGGAACTTTTCTATATTTTAGTTCATCTGATCAAAATCGATTTGTTATTATCATAATATTTGCAAGTTTAGGTTTAATTGTTGGTCTAGTTAAAGTTTTGCTTATTAGTTCACTCGCATCTAGTAAATCAGAAATTTTTAAAGAGGCAATTAAAATGTATAAAGGAAAAATGAATATTTATGGAAAACCAGAATTTATCATAAAAGACAGAAAAATCATATTGGACTACGATACAGGAAAGGGATACTTAAAAACTATTGAATATATAATTACGAATGTCGATTTAACTGACTTAAATAAGCGAGTAATCGAAAAATGTAAAATGGAATTTGACACAATAGTTGTAAATAATAGAATTTATGCAATTTTTTATAGCTCCTGGGGATATAAAGGAAAAAAATACAAAGAGAGAATAGAAAGGAAAATTGATGAAATTAACAAATGTATTGAAAAGAATACGTTAGCCAACAATGTATAAAATTTATGCTTACATTTAAACTATATATGAACCGACAAACATTCAATAATAACATTACTACGGCGGAAAAATCTCCGCTTTTTACGGCGCACAAACCATATACAAACTCGTTAGCAGCAAGCTAAGAAACGAGAAATAAAGAACATTATGAGTATAATTACAAAATCGGAATTGACAAATTATAGAAATTCAACACGGACTTTCAGCAAATCATTAAACGAAAGTTTATCGGAATTCAAGTCGGAAAGTACATTTAGAAAAGTAACGATTTTCTTATCTCATAAACATAACGAGCTTGAGGAATTAGATGGTGCAATTAGCTTTTTGAAAAAATTTGGTGTAGATATTTATGTTGATTGGTTGGACGAGGAAATGCCAAAAAGGACAAGCGGAAAAACAGCAGACCGCATAAAACTAAAGATAAAAGAAAATCAAAAATTTATTTTTCTTGCTACGGAAGGCGCAATTGCATCAAAATGGTGTAATTGGGAATTAGGACACGGAGACGCTGCAAAATATATTAAGCATATTGCAATATTACCTGTAAGGTCTAATTATTCCGACTATACAGGCTCTGAATATTTACAAATTTATCCTTATATCTACGAGAGCGAAAGTACACCGAACACCTTTTATGTTCATTATCCAGATGGTTCTGTGAAAAATGTAAGCTCTTGGTTAATCTCATAAATTATGGCAGACAACCGAGTAAAGCATCTTGAATTCATACAGTTAGTAATAACTCGAATGAACGTTAATTCCTTTTTATTAAGAGGTTGGTCTGTGACATTAGTTGCGGCATTATTTGCCTTTGCGGCTAAAGACACTAATATCGAATACGTAATAATTACTTATGTGTCCACACCACTATTTTGGTTATTAGACGGATATTATTTAAGTCAAGAAAGGAAATATAGAGATTTATATAATAAAATTAGAACTACACCAGAAAATGATATTGATTTCAATATGAATGCAACTGTTATGAATTCAAATAAAAACAGTTGGTTCAGCAGTACTTTTTCAATAACCAATCTTATTTTCTATGGCACGCTAATAGGAATTACGCTTGTAGTAATGTTTATAATCAATTAAAATGGCAAAGAGAGTTTTTTTCAGTTTTCACTATCAAGATATTATCGACTTTAGAGCTAACGTAGTTCGTAATCATTGGAGACTTAAACCTAATAGAGAATCAGCAGGTTATTTTGATGCTTCGATTTGGGAAAAAGCAAAGAAAGAAGGAAGTCTTGCATTGAAAAGACTTATAAATGGAGCAGTCAAAAATACATCTAATACTTGCGTTTTGATTGGCACAGAAACTTTTAAGAGAAAATGGGTCAGCTATGAAATAATGCAAAGCTTAAAAAGTGGAAATCATATTTTTGCAGTACACATTAATGGAATTAAAGGAAAAGATGGAAAAACTAAATCAAATGGAAACAATCCACTTTACTATTTAGGCTATTCATTCTCAAATGATGGGACAAAAGTTAATTTACACGATTTCATAAATGGAAAATGGATTAAATATCCAGATTTAGATGGATATTCAGTAAGTAAAGTTGATGAAAGGTATAGGAATAAAATTTACCGATTATCTTCTAAGTATCCAGTTTATGATTGGAATAGTGACGATGGATATAACAAATTTGCAACTTGGGTAGAATAAAGCCAGCTGCTAACAATGTATATAAAAAATAGGCGAAATATCAATAAACTCAAGGGTTTTGGCTCGTATCAAACTTTAGGCTTAACCGAAAAAGTTGTGCTTCGAAACCGCCTACTTTTCATATACTAACCGTTGCCATCCATTTGAGAAAAACGATTTACATATTAATATTTTTAGGAATTGGAATTAATTTCTGCTTCTCTCAAACTCAATCTGAAAAACGATTTGGATTGACCGAATTTGACTCAAAAAAACACGACCGAATTTATCGCATCCAAATTGAGGATTATCAAAATGTTGAATTAATTGATTTCAAAAATGGGGAATTTAAAGGAACTCTTACTCATTTGGTTTGGACTACGAATAGAAAGGGAATTAGAAAAGATAGCATAATTCAAAAAATTGCGATTCCGAATTCTATAGCGGAAAAACTGATTTCGGAACTAAATAACAACGGATTTGAAAACCTAAAAGACTGTAACGAAGTTGAGAACTGTATTAGCGGATTAGACGGAACAACAACTTTTTTTAAAACAATTAAAGATGGAGAAATAAATTCTGCATCATATTGGGAATTAGAATCTGACTATTATTACAATCAAAATAAAGTAAAATTACCAGCAGAAGTTATGAAAGTAAGAAAAATGATTTCGATAATCAACAAAGAATTTGACTTGAAAGAACAATTTCAGAACTTTTTAAACCGACTGCCGAATGGACGTTATTCGTACAGTATGCTGATAATGAAAAAAGGATAAAAAACGTATGGCAACACCGCGCATAAAAAATTGCTTAATTCCGTAAAAAAGGAAATTTAGAATAAAAAATAATATTAAATTTAACCAAAGAAAAATTGCGTTTCAAACTCGCAACTTTTCATGCTCAAACACGTTGCCAAATATGGCGGAATTCAACACAAAATTATAATTATTCTATAATTGTAAACCTAAACTAACAATGATTAAAAAATTTGCTATCTATTTTATACCTTTTACTTTAATAAGCCTTTTATTAAATCTGATATTTGAAAACTTTATTGGAAAATCAATTTTTGCAAGTGTACTTGGAGGAATAATTTTCGCTGGATTAATGGTTTTAATTCAAAGAAAAAATGAACAAAGTTAAAACGGAAAGATTTTTAGCACAACAACGGAATGAGCTTTGAAACGGAATACTAAAATTGACAAATTGTAACTAACCAGACAAATTCCTGATTTTTCCAATCATAACGGATTTGAAAGTTGAAATGAAATAACCAAATGAAACGGATTGAGTTAAGAACTGAAATAATAATTGAAATGAAAAGCCACATTAGGCAACAATGTATATAATTCATTGCTAAATTTTGTCGTTTTACGACAAATTAAACTAAATTTAAACTCAGATTTCCATCACGATAAGTCTTACGACTAATCGCAACGAAATCATAATACTAAAACGTTGTGCATAATATTATGAGAAAAATAAAATCCTTATTAACTTTAGGAATAATAGGCACATTTTTAATTTGCTGCGACCAATTAAATTCTGCGTACTTATACAACGACACACCTGACACAGTTGATGTGGTACTATCTATAATAAATCCTAAGGAAGTTGAGAGTTCATTTATATTTAGGAAACTTTCTGGCGATAGTACCGCAAACATCTACAAACTGAATAACCAAACCACACGAATTGAATTTTCAGTATGTTCAAAATGTGAATTTGAAATGTTTTTTGATACAGCACGATTACGAGCTCAAAACTTAGGAGTTGACTCGTTGAAAATCATAAAAAAGAATGGAATTCTTCAATATACTACTAAAGAAGATATATTTAATGCATTCGTCGAACGAGAACATTATTCCGAGAAATACTTGACAATAATAAACTAAAATACTATGCACAACAACTCATAAAATTTATGCTTACATTTAAACTAAATAATGAACCGACAAACATTCAACTAACGATTTGCTACAACCGAAAAATCTCCGATTTTCCAGTCGCACAAATCTTATAAAATCCCGTTGGCAAACATAACGAATGAAGAAAAACATTAGTAAAATAAGAAATGTTCTAATACTTTCAATGATAATATTATTGATTAATTTTTCGAGTTGTAAAAAACGGAAAAAGATTGAGGTTAATGATTTTAGCATTGAATTAAATGACACGATTTATTTAGGTTCAAATACTGGAAAAATATTGAATTATAAAACGGATAATGATAAGATTGACTATTTGTTGTCTGTTATAATTGAGAATGAATATCAAGACGGAATTATTGAAAAAGATACATTTAGTGATGGAACATTATCTCCTTGGTTTGGAATATATGCTACGAAAAAAGGAAAAATGACAATTAAAGGAATTATATTAGAGGAGGCTCTTAATGATATGAATTATGATATTGATAGTGTTTTGAGAATTGAAAGAAAATTTCTGTATTTCTCTAAAGACGTCTTTGTGGTTGATAGTATATTTAAGAAATAGTAAAACGATTTGCCAACAACGCACATAAAAAATTGCTTAATTCAGTAAAATAGAATATTTAGTAAACAAAAAAATATTAAATTTAGACATCGGAAAATTGCGTTTTAAACCCGCAACTTTTCATGTCCAAAACCGTTGTATGCAATAAATAAGCTCTATGAAAATGAATAATTACTTATGGATTTCAATTTTAATTATAGTTACAATAATTATAATTTTAACTTCAATTTTTATCATTTATTTATTGTGGAAAAATCAAACATTTAGTGTTTTATCTGAAAAAAACATTTCAATTAAAGATATTATTCAGACAACTACTTCAATAATAGCTATATTAATTGCATCATATGCTTTAACAAAAGATAGTATTAGAGATAAGGAATCAAGTATAAGATATAAAGAATCTATAGAAACCGAAAAAATACAACATAATGAAATCATAAAAGTTTATGATGAGCAAAAAGAATTACTTTTAAAGTACAAAGAAAGTTCCGATTTAATGTTGGAACAATTAAAAATGCAAGCAAAAATTGCAAAACAACAATTTGAAAATCAAAAGATTTTAACACAACCTGGAGTAAATATTAATTTTCAAGCTCAAGATACTCTAAATACAAACCTTGAATTTGAAAACAATCAGTGGCTAATGCCTGAAGTAATATTACAACTTCATAATTTTGGAGGTAGGATAGCAAAAAACGTAAAAACTAAAATTAAGTTTATATCACCAAATACAAGAATGGTTCACGAAATGAGTCAACAGATTGACCCTTTTTTATACCCTAATGCTAAAATGTTAAAATATAATTTTCCTGTAATTAATATTCAAGATCGAAATTTCTTTATGTTGGTTGTAGAACTAGAATGGAAAGACAAATTCAATAATAACAAAAAGGAAAAAAGAATACTATATCAAAAATGTTTAAGGGAAAATAATGGCTTTTATACAATTGGAACAGCTAATGGAGAACATCTAGATTTAATAAAAGAAATATTGGCTAATCCTTCAAAAACTATTAATCCAAATAAAATTATTAGAAAATATATGTATGATACGTATAACAAATAATACTGCATACAACAACGTATAAAATTAATTGCTAGTTTTAGTCAGTTTGCGAAAGTCCTCGCGGACTTTCTATCTGTGATTTATTTGCTAAATATAATGCTTAAAATTCGCAACTAATCTTATACAATCACGTTGTACGCAAGCTGAAAAAACATTATGCTGGAAAGTTTACTATTCATATTACTAATTTTTATTGGGGGAGTATTTCTATTAATTTCTCTAATTGTATTGTTATTTGGAATATTTAAGAAATCTCAAAAACTGAAAAAAATTGCATTCGGAATTGGAACAGTTCCTATAATGTGTTTTGGCTTAATTGCATTTTGGTATTTAATAGCAGTTCCATTTTTTAATAAAAGTGAAATGGAGGAGTTTTCTGGAACTTATGAAATTCAAACTAATGAAAAAGGAAAAGAAAAAACTAACTCTGAATTGAATTTATTTGAGAACGGAACTTATACATTTAATGGAAAAGAAAATGTTGGACTTGCAAAAAGTGGAACTTGGAAAACAGGAGGAATTGATGGACAATTTGAATTTTATAACGAGAATGGAAATTTAATCGAGTTTGCTTCACAATTTGGAGGAAATGGAAATGAAAAAATCATATTCAATCTTTACGACTCAAATGAAGTTAGATTTATAAAAATAAAGAATGAATAAAAGCCAGCGTACAACACCTCATAAAATTTATGCTTAAATTTGATTTAATACAAAACGACAATAATTCTAACAAATCGATTTGCTACGTTCGAAAAATCTCCGATTTTCCAAACGCACAAATCTTATAAAAATCCGTTGTAACCAATATGAGAAAACCCAAATCTATACAATTAATATTATTTCTGACTTTACTCGGAATAATAGTTTCTTGCAAAACAAATTATGGATTTAAGACCTATGTTTTTGACAGTGGATTAAAGTTTGAGAAGGTTAACGGAATTGAAAAACCACATCGGCAAACGACTACAAAAAAATCAATAGTAATTGTGAGTGACTCAACTCTGAATTATACAGTTTTATTAGGTGACATCGGAGCATCAACAACAATAAAATATGATTTGAGAAACGGACTTTTGAAAATCGACTCGGTTGATATTTATAACCGAAAATCATTTCAAGGCTATACGAACGAAATATTTGGATATGAATTTAAATATTCAAACGATAGTCTGATTGACCAAAAAAATGGAGAAAAATATTATCGGACTAAATAAAATGAAAAAAATACTGGTTACAACAATGTATAACCGCAATTACGGCGGATTCGACTACGTCCAAATCCACTCGGAATTGCTAACGCCAGTGCTAAACCGAAAATTAACGCATATTAATCCGTAACTGACGGTTATACGAACCGTTGGGGCTAATTGGACGAGAATAATAATCAATATAAAAATTGAAATATTTATTTATGAATATTGACAAACATTTTGAATTTTTAGAAAAATCATATGGATTTATCAAAATTCCTGAATACGGATATTCACGAGAATTACACAGCGATTATGTAAAAGATGGACTAATTATAAAAATTGTGTATGATGGAGGTTATTGGGTTGATATTTTAAAACCTAAAATTGAAATTTCGGATATCCTAAAAGGAGTTAAACACACGTCAGATTATGAATTTTCAGATTTTAATTGGTATAAACTGAGTAATCTTGATTTAGATAAGACAATATGGAATTCTGTAAGTTCTGACAATTTTCCGGATAAGAGTTTATGGTATTTTGCAAAACTTTTAAGAGAGAATAACGAAATCTTGAATGGAAATCTAAAAAAATTACATTGGACTTATTTAATATTAAGGAAACTAGGTTTGAAAAAAAACTAGCCCCAACACCTCATAAAATTTATGCTTACATTTAAATTAGTACAAAACGACAATAATTCTAACAAACCGATTTGCTACGTCCGAAAAATCTCCGATTTTCCAGTCGCACAAATCTTATAAAAATCCGTTAGCAAATATTAAAAACAATGTACTTTCCTGAAATAGGTTGACTAAAAATTAGACAACTTAAACAACGAAAGTATGAAAAAACAAAAACCACCCTGTCGAAAAATATCTTATGAAAAAGTAGGTTACGATTTAAAATTACTCATTATTGATCAAGTCC
>NZ_JAWVXC010000017.1:0-12051 GCF_033723435.1 Lutibacter sp.
CTTGATCAATAATGAGTAATTTTAAATCGTAACCTACTTTTTCATAAGATATTTTTCGACAGGGTGGTTTTTGTTTTTTCATACTTTCGTTGTTTAAGTTGTCTAATTTTTAGTCAACCTATTTCAGGAAAGTACATTTTTTCAAATTACTTACAACGTGTTTGTATATGATTTGTTGCGTGGTTTAGCACGTAATTTAGCAAATAAAAACCGAATAGAAAATCCGCGAGGATTTTCGTAAGTGTACTAAAACTAAGCTATTAAATATACCAGTTGTTGTGCGGTGTATTTTTTAAATTGGTTTAAATCGTACTTCTACATTCGGTAATCCGGGTAGATCGTTTCTTCCAGGAACTAAAGTCATAATCAGTTTTGTTTTGTCGATTGATTTTATTCGTGACGTAATTTTCCCTTTAATTGATAGATCAACATATTTGTTTTCGGTATCGTAAGTCCAAATTCCACTTTCATTTTTCCCATTTTCTCGTATTAAATCAAATTTCCCATCTTTTTTAAATTTGAAGTCAAAATCAGATGCACCAGGCATTTGCCCAGTTTTCACTCCATTTATCATTGCGTATTCAATTCCCCATTGTTTACACAAAATACTTTTCAATTCAGATTTAGTCAACGTAACTTCTTGCGCAGAAGATGTTAAATTCATTCCAATAATTAGTCCAATTAAGATTAAGTTTTTTTTCATTTTATCAATTTTCAATTTAGTTTTTGTTGCTCAATATAACGCACAAAGTTGTTGTATGCAGTTTATTTCATTCTTTCTAATATTATTGATTCTATATTCTCAAAATTCTCTGGTCTAGATTCATTATTTCCACCCCTTGCATATCTTATTTTATTCTCATTCAAAACTTGAATAATTCCTCTCCAAGTCATTTCATTTCCGCTTTCCAAATTTGTAAAAATCAAGTCTAATTGTTTAGGTTCACTTTTGAGTTCAAGTTTATATTTCAGACTATAAAACTTTCCTTTTCTGCTAAATTTTTTTCCACCTATAGGATTGTCATTATAATCTATCAAAGCAAAACCATCTTTGTCAAATGTAAACTTTCCATATTTAAAAAAACCTTCAGTTTTCCAACATCCAATCAAGTTGAATTTTAATTCAGGTTTTTCTATAAATGATTCTGATATTATTAAGATAAAGATTAGAAGTACTATTTTTTTCATTTTTTGAGTCAGATTGGTAATTGCATACAACGGTTTAGGCTATGTTGTCGTTGCGGAAAAATCGTTAAGATTTTTCCGCCATAGCAATTATGTTAGTAAATATAGGAGGATTTTCTGAAAAAGAAAATCCGCTACAATGCAATATAGCCATTGTTGCAAGTAGTTGAATCATTTATAATTATCAAATTTACTAAGTTCAATCGTAATTTTATTAATCCATTTAAGATTCTCTTCTCTTATTCGACCGTTATTGGTTTCAAAATCGTACTCTTGTTGTAATTTTCTACACTCTTTCCATAATCGCTTATAGCAATTTAGATAAGATTCGAATCTTGACTCATTCTTATTTTTCATTTTCATAAATTCCATTCTCATTTTTCGGGCATAAAGTTCTGCAATATCAAAGTGCAATTGTTCGTGTTCCAGTAACTCTTTTGTGTTCTCAATATACCAAGAATGATATTTATAAAAATTTGCTTTTACACTTAACTCATTATAGTTTTGGATTCTATCGTATTGATCAACAATTACATTTGAAGGAACAACTTCAATTTTGTAACTTGTTAATGCATCTGCAATGATATTGTCATCCGGTTTATCTAAAAAGTCAGACCAAGTTAATTTTCGATTTTGATTCCACTCAATTATAGAATCTTTATTTATATTTTGTCCAAAAATTATTTTCCAACTTAAAATGAATAAAAGTAGGAATAATTTATTTTTTTTTATCTTTTCAGGAATTACTTGCAACGGGTTTTTATAAGATTTATGCGTTTGGAAAATTGGAGATTTTTCGAACTAAGCAAATCGGTTTGTTAGAATGTTTGTCATTTTGTTAAATCAAATTTAAGCATAAATTTTATGAGTTGTTACCATTAGTTATTTATATTCAAATAATAAGTTTTCCTCTTGCCCTTTAAATATTCTATTACCAGATATTGGAAGTCCTTCATCGTTGAATTTATAATCATTTATAATTTCTGACTCAATTTTACCATCGTAAGTATAATATTTTGCTTTACTAATTAACTTTTTTGAAGTAATTAATTCTGTTTCTGAAAAGCTTGGGTCATATGGAATATTAATTAAATATGGTCTAGATATTTCGTAAAAAGGGTTATCAATATTCAAAAATTCAAATTCAGATTTGAGACGGTTATTCAGATAAATTTTGATAATATTTCCATTTTTATCATATTCATAAGAGTATATTAGATTAGTACTTTGATATTTACGATCTATTGTTAACTTTTCTAAATAACCTAAGTTATCATAATTGAATTCATATATATTTACTATTGTATTGTCTATGTACTCTACTTTTCTAATATCCGAACTGTTTTCATAAAAATATTTAATTAAATTAATTCCTGATAAAGCTCCTGTGTAATTTATTTTGATACTATCCAAACGGGTATTTTTATAATAAAAAATCTCCTTTTTGGATGTAGATTGTGAAAATTTACTAATCCAACTTGATATACCTTTATTGGAATAAGAAATTAATTCATTTGTCAATGGAGTTTGTTTTTCAATAAGAAGACCATTTAAATTATAAATGTATTTATATTCTGTTGTTGAATTAGTATTTATATTCGTTTTTTTGAACGAAACTATTTTATGATTTTCAATTATTGCCTCTTTTTCACAGGAGATAATCAAACAAAATAGAATAAGTAATAACAATATTTTTTTCATTTTTAAATCGACGTTTGTAATTAATGGTAACGTTTTAGAATATGGAAAGTAGCGCTTGTGAAAGCGTACTTTTCCTATAATATAATTTGTTAGTTTTGGTTTCGCAATTTTTCATAGGTATCCAAATTTAGCAATTTTTTATATGCATTGTTTCCTTTTAGCTGTTTTTTTGTGTTTTGTTTAAATCCTTTTTCATAGTTTATAACTTTATTATCTATTTTTTATAATCGTTTTCCATTCTTTAGGGTTCTCATGCATTCCTTAAGACTTCTCTTACATTCCTTGAAGCTTTTGCTCTATTTTTTTAAGAATATTAATCCTTTTCACGTTTCATTAAGTAGATTTTCTAGTTTTATTTCTCTACAAAAACTATCTTTTCTTAATTTAATCTGTGTCTTCTCCACAGTTAAAGGCAACAGTCCCGGTTATGAGTAGTTGCGTGGTTTAGCACTTAACTTTGTAAGTACACACCAAGCTGAAAATCCGCGAGGATTTTTCAGAAGTAGGCGAGAACAAGTAATTACTTATAGCCAATGTTGGTGGTAGTTTTTATCTAAACGAGCTTTTAATATTCGTCTTAATATGATTGGTTGTTTCTTCCATGATAGTGGTTAAATCATCTCCATTAATAGTGAAATGAAAATAAAAGTTATTAATCCTGCAAAACTGGTTAAAATGTAAAACAAATTCATTTTTGTCCTTAAACCATGCTTGTAATGCAACAGGAAGATGCAAATTTGGATCCAAACGTATAACATTTAAATCAGAGCCTATGGCATAGGTACTTTTGCTTATTATAAATGTATTCTTTCCTTGAATATTTTTTCCATAAATCCTAACACTTCCCTTTTTGTTTGAAGTAAAATCAAATCGAAGGGAATCAATTTCAGCAATATTCTTATCCAAAACAATTGTTCTTCTATTTAGTTTTTGAATAACATTGTTATTAATCTCTACGGGTTTAAAAAATAGGGTTGATTTAGCTTCATTTATTGATGTTTCTAGATTTTTATAATCTTTAAAATTACTTGGTAAGGGCTTATCAGACTTAATGGATTCAAGAACATACTTGCCAATCATGGCTTGATCATATCCACCACCAAGCATTGTAACCACCATGTTTTTAGAAGGAATGATTGAAATAGTTTGTTCTCCCCTACCAACAGCTTCATCATAACCACCTAACCTATCGTTTGTCCACCAACCATAGCCATACCCTTTATTTCCTGAAAATTTGAATGATGTTGCCAAAGATTTTGTTAACCATTTTTCTGATACGATTTGTTTTTCTCTCCATTTTCCTTTGTTCAAAACCATTTGCCCAATCTTTGCCATATCTATAGGATGAATTAATAAATCTCCCCAGCCATGATTTATACCTTTATAATTTATAAGCCAATGAGTGCCTTTAATTTGTAATGGTCCGAATAAATATTTTTTTGCAAATTCATGCGGAATCATTTTTGTAGTTCTATAAATAATTTCTCCCAACAAATAAAAGTTACAACTGCAATAGGACCACTTAGTACCAGGTTTAGAGACCATTGGTAAATTAAAAACAAAATGTACCCAATCATTCGTTTTACGCATGTCTCTCAAAGCTTTTTCCCCATCCTCTAGACCACACTTAAAACCAGATTGCATGGTTAATAAATCTTTGATAGTTAAGGAATCTAATTGTTGATTATGCTTTGTAACCTCTGGAAAGAAATTTAGTACAGGCTCATTCTCATCTTTAAGGTATCCTTTATCAATGGCTATACCTATTAAAAGAGAGGTAATACTTTTCGTAACTGAAGCCAGGTCATGAAGGTTGTGCGATGAGTATGGGTAAAAATCTGCATCCATTACCGTATGTTTATTTCTGATTATAGTAAGGTGGTGTATATTTTGATTCGTATTCTTTACAAAATACATAAGGCTATCCAAAACCCGTGAACTTATACCTTGTTCTTCTGGTGTACTTGCAGGAAAACTTTTGAAAAGTACGCTTGTTTGTCCGTATGAATAAAAATTTATTGTTGTAAAAAGTAGTGTTAAGAAAAGTGAGTTTTTTAAAGTTTTCATAAAGTTAATTTTAAATTACTACCAACGAATTTTTATAAGATTTGTGCGTTTGGAAAATCGGAGATTTTTCGAACATAGCAAATCGGTTTGTTAGAATGTTTGTCGTTTTGTACTAAATCAAATTTAAGCATAAATTTTATGAGGTGTTGTGTGTAGTTTTATTTAACCAATTTATCTATTTCCATTTCTATTTTAGAGCTATCTTTATTAAAGCCGTTAAATGATTTTACAATTACTCCATATTGGTTAATTAGAAAACTTGTTGGAATTGATTGAATATTGTATTGGACAGAAAGAGGATCTCGAAAACCTTTCAAATTTGAAATATTTACCCAATTTATCTTGTCTTTTTTTGAGGCCTTTTTCCAGTCCTCTTTTGCTGACTCTTTATCTAATGAATAACTAATAATGATAAAGTTTTTATTTTTAAATTTAGAATAAATTTGTTGAAATTCATTTTGATTTTGTAGATGACAAGGAGCGCACCAAGATGCCCAAAAATCTAATAATATTATTTTTCCTTTGAAATCAGATAATTTTACAATTTTTCCTTTCAAGTCAATACCTGAAAAATCCTGAACTGTATCTCCAACATTAAATTTCTCTGTTTTAATAAAATCGTTTAAAAGTTTTCCTCTATAGCTATTTTGCAATGCCTTGCTTAATTTATGGTAATAAATATTTAAACTATCCTTTGGTATGGAATTTTTAAGGCTTAAAATATTATGTAAAGAAACAATATTATTTGGATTTTCAAAGATGAACTTTGTTCTATAATTATTAAATAAATTATTTACTTTTTCCATTACCTTTTTCCTTTCATCTGGAGTTTTAGCTGACATAGATTCTTTAATTAGTTCAGGAGTATTTAGTTTAGCAAAAAGATTATTATACTCTTTACTTATCCTATTTAAATTACATCCTGTAATTTTAATGTTTATCAAATCATTTAATTTCCCTGATATATTTATATTCGTAGAATCCATCCAAAAATCAATAAAGTCAGCTCTTTTTAGAGAATCTTTATAAATTGATACTCTCATTTTTTTTGGAACATTAGATTTTTTAACAGAAAAATTAATAGTATCATTTTGAGTTACAATTGAATCAATTGGAAATTTTGAATTATTTAAATCAATACTATCAAGTTTTATTAATAATTTTCCATTTAAATCTGTTAATATGATATTAATAGAATTTGTTTGTTTCTGCTCACTTGGTTTCTCATTTTTGCAAGAGATAGAAAGAATTAGAAGTAATAGGAATAGGGCTTTTTTCATTTTAATTTGTTTTTAGGTTGCTTATATTTAGATTTTTTTGAGCAAGAAAAAATCCTAAGACTTCAACAAAAAATATTAGTAAAACAGATTTTTTCATAGTTATTTTTTTTTGAATTACCGCTAACGGTTTAGGCTAAGGAAAGTTGCGGTCGGTAGACCGTAATTTTCCGATGTTTGTTATTTTGTTTATTTGTTTGTCGGATTTCTCTAATCATTAAATGTAGCAATTTTTTTTAGCCATTGTTGGTAAACGTTTTTTATTTCAATGTATCAATTGGAATTTCAATTTCCTCAGGTAATTCAACATGAAAAGTATCAATCGTTTCATTTCTTTCTTTAATGTTATTTTCTTTAAAGTATTTTTTTGCTCTTTTTTGAAAATCAACAATTGTCTTTTTTTTCCATTTTTTAATATTAGTTGAGTCTAATTCAGGAATGTTATTATCAATCTTTGACAGCTCGTAATACTGATTCATAAATTTTCTTTTTAATATGATTCTATCTTTTGAATGGCAAACTAATTTAAATGTATCAATTTTAGGATCTCGATTTTGATTGTAAATTATCAAAAGACTTTTATTAATTCTACTTTTCATAATTTCAATGCTATCATAACTTAAGGTTAATACATGATTTTTCTCAATTTTTGTTTCAGAGTAATATTTTGGATTGTTTTCAAATTTCCAAGTTCCAATCATTATTTCTGACTTATCATCTTTCTTACAACTAGATGTTATTATTATCAAGAGAATTATTGTAATTTTTTTAATCATAATGTTTACTAACGATTTTTGGTATGTTTTGTTGAGTGTTTAAGCACTAAATTTAGTAAATAATGACCGACCAAGAAAATCCGAGAGGATTTTCGTAAGTAGGCTAAAACCAAACAATAAAATATACCAGTTGTTATGTGTAGTACTTTTAATTCGGATTAAACTCAATGTCGAAATACTTTAAATATTCCTCTATTGTTCCCATTCCCATTTCTTTTCTTCTTTCGTTTACAGTTTCAGGATTTTCTAATTTATATAATTTGCCGTTTTTTATCTGTGAACCATATATTTGAGGTTTACCCTCATCCATTAACATTCTATCTTTCATCAATGCATATTGCTGTTTAGATAAGTTTCCATTTTCTACAGCTTCCTCTATTTGCGGAAAATACTTTTTTCTATTTTTTTTATTACTATGTTGCAACCCCAACCATATAGCAGTCATATGTTTTTGAGTCACTTCATTTAATGTTGGCATACCACACTTTTCAATAATGCTAATTACTAATTCTTGATTCCTATGATCTTCTTTACCGTATTTGATGAGTTCATTTGACTTTCTAATTCTTTGATCACTTTCATAAACTTCGCTTAAAATTTGACGTTTTTTACTACAATCAACTTCAATAATATCTACTGAACCTACATAGACAAATTTATCCTTATTCATATAAAGGAATATTGATATCATTAAAACAATAGCTGTTAATATACTGAAGAATATTTTTTTCTTTTCCATTTCTCTTTTTGGTTTATATTACACATAACGTTTAGTATATGAAAAGTAGGCGATTTTGAAGCACCAAACTTTCACTTAAGTACAAAGTTTGATACGAGCCAAAACTCTTGAATTTATTACTGTTTTGCCTATTTTTTTTATACATTGTTCTCTGCAGGTTTTATTCTTTTAAAATTACTTCAATCGCCTTTTCGAGTAGTTCGTCTTTTCCATTCCTAATTCCTTCAATTGTTGGTTTAACTTCAATGTCTGGAATTATACCAATCCGTTGCGTTTCTTCTCCATTTGGGTAATTAACACCAATTCCCGAAATCATTGTTCTTAATCCACCGGGAAGCATAATAGCGGAAACGTTTCCATCTGCTCCTGCCGTTGTTCCTCCAATAATTGTTGTATTATCTCCTGCTCTAAATGCCATTGATGTATATTCTGCTTGACTTTGGGATAATTCATTGACTAAAACCACTAATTTCCCTTTATAGGTCTTACCTTGACTTAGTATTTTTAAATTGCTTGTAAAAATAAATTCACCTGGATTGTCAACATTTCCGTTTGTGAATTTCACAAAAGGTGTCGATGAAAAAACAAAATAGGAACCCAAACTAAAAGGAACAAAAGTTGACGGATAATTGCGGATATCAATGATGATTCCCTTTGTGCCTTTAAACTCCTTTTTTATTTTCGAAATGTCTTCTTCTTTGATATTTTGAAGTGTTACATACCCTATATTATTGTCCAACATTTTAAAGGACTTATCATCACTTTTTCTATACCAACGATAAATATTAAGACTATCTTTTGGATATAGTTTAAGTGTCTTTGTTTGATGTTTAGAATCTCCTGAAACAAACTCAATTTCAATACTTTCCGAGTTTGAGCGTAGAATATCTGTCGAAATATCTCTTAGTCTTGTTGGTTCGTTTGAAGCAGGATAAAATTTAGACTTCTCTTTTACAATTTCGTCAATAGACTTACTATTTATTTTAGTAATTATATCACCAATCTTTAATCCAACTTCTTTTTTTAGTTCTTGATTGTAATAATCTGTTACAACCAATTGGTTTTCGATAAAACGAACGTGTATAGGTGGATATTTTGAACCTTTCCATTCATCAATTTTGTCCGCTCCACCCCATAGATTTGCGTGTGTGTCTTGAATATCTCCAATAAGTTGAATGGTAGCAAATTCATATTCTAATTCGTTTTTTGCATTTATAAATAGAGGGATGTATTCTTTTAGTTTTTTATTCCAATCTTCATCCATTAATTGTTTATATGGGAAAAAGTAGTTTATCATATTCCAATAGCGATATAGAGATAATAGTCTAAATCCATCATCGGGGAAAGACATATTTGAATATGGATTTTCATTTTTAAATTCAGGGTTGCCAACATTAGCCGTCATTCCAATGTAATAATGCTTACCTTGTGAACGGTTGTTGTAAACGTATAACAATTTATTTTTCAAAGTTGCACTTTGGTTGTTAATCCATTTTAAATCGGGTTTCAGAAAAGCATTTTTATCGGTTGCTTGACATTTTTTACATTCCTTTACTTGACCAAATGAATCAATCCATTCAATGAGAATTTTATCCCTTTCGATAGTGTTATCTACCTTAATGTACTTTGGTAAGAACCTAAAAAGTTCATAGTCCCAATTATAATTTCCATTCGCAATTTCAGGATGATGATATTTCAGAAAGCCCCAAATCCGACCTAACAATTCAAGATTTTCAATATTTTCGGTGGTCAAATCAGAAAATTCAATTAATGACCCGCTATCAAATTCTTTGTCAAGTTGTGCTTTTGATAATTGTTTTTCTACTTCTTTTAAAGTTTGTACATTTTTACCATCAATTGAAAGAGTAAAATCATCAAACCAAGCCTCTCCCTTTCCCGATAAAATTCCTGCAATGTAGATATTCTCCGCTTCTTCTGGATAATCAAGTGTTATCGAGTATTTCTGCCAATCTTTTGTTCCATTAATCTTTTGACTTTGCATATTGTCAAATGCCAAAGAAGTACCATTTCCGTCAACTCTTAGCAACAAACCTGCAAATCCATTTTCAACATCTTTGATTTTCATAAAACCCTCAAGTTTTATTTTTTTGCCTTCATAATTTGCTGGTATTTTATACGCAATGCTTCCAAAAGAACTTCCTGTTTGGTCTGATGTAATTTTGCCCGATTTCTTTCCTGAATGAGTAGCTTCATCTATTGTCAGCTCATAGTTTCCCCACTTAAACCATCCGTCAGAAAGTGTTTCTTTCTCCTTTTGATTTTCAAATCCGAGATTGTATTTTTTGGTCTCTTGTGCTTGACAGCTAAAAGAGATTATTGTCAATAATGCTATTAGTGTTTTTTTCATCGATTTGTATTTTCAACTTGCAGAAAACAAGTTAGAATATGAAAAGTTGCGGGTTTGTAAACGCAATTTTCCGATGTTTAAAAATAGTTTTTTTAATTGTTTTAAATATCATATTTGTTAGAATTTAGCAATTTTTTATGCGCATTGTTGGGGATAGTTATTTTGTTAATTCAATTAACGTTCGACTAGAAAAGTGAGAGTTTTCTTCCAATGTCTCAACATCATAAAATATCTTTAAATTGTCATTTGATAACTTCTCAATTGTAATGTATTTTTCCCAACTATCATTTGGTTTTAGTTTAATGTAATTTCCAGTTTTACTAATTTCCCATTTTCCTTTAATAATAACTGTTTCAGGAACTTTTAGATTTTCATTAACCAATATTCCTTTTTTTATTAACTCAAAGTCATTACTTTCTTTAAATATTAATTCAAAAGATTGATTTTCTAGTTTTTTATAATTTGAACTTATAGAGTCAAATGGAATTGGATTATTAATTGCTTTCCATTTCCCCTTTAATTTAGATTCTAAATCTTTTTGTTGTTTAGTTGTTAAATATTCAGTTTTATGGATTTTAATTTTAGACAGCTTTGGTGGGTCTTTAAATGAGTAAAAGTTTTCATATGTCTCAGCATAGAATATGTTATTTTCTAATTTATAAAAATGATAAACGTTTTCTTCAATCGTATGTCTATTTAAAATGCCTATAAAAAAATGATTTTTATAGAAATCAATATTGTAATTTCCATTTTCGGTATATCCATATAAACCTTTGTTTTTTATAATTAAAACGATGTTTTTATCTAGAGAATCGAGACTGTCTTTATCCAAAAAATTAAATTTTACGCCATAATTTTCAGTTTTAGGTTCTGATTCAATTGACCAACTCGAATTAAAGAACAGTGTGGTGTCAGGTATTTGAGCAGTTATTAAACTTGATGGAGTTATTTTATTTAAATAAGCTTTTATAATATATTCTTCTGTTTCTTCAAGAATTAGTATTATTTCTTTTTCTGAAAATTCTCCTTTTATTAAATCATTTTCAATTCTAATTTGGATTTTGTTTTTATCAACAGAATATTTCTTAATTTCTTTTTTATTACCCAAAGGTTTAAAAATTACATTCTCATTATCAATAAAGTCTAAAATCAAGTAAGCTTTTTTAAAAACTGAATCAGGTCTGTGAGGAATATGTTTTTTTGTAGTTTCTAAAGTGTAAGAAGATAACCAAATTCCATCTAAATTTTGTCCAATCAATTCACTCGTAAGGACTAAAAATATTATCGTTAATGTAAGAAATTTCTTTTTCATCGTAATTACCCCCAACGTTTTAGAATATGGAAAGTAGCGCTTGTGAAAGCGTACTTTTCCTATAATATAATTTGTTAGTTTTGGTTTCGCAATTTTTCATAGGTATCCAAATTTAGCAATTTTTTATATGCATTGTTGCCCTTTAGCTGTTTTTTTGTCGTTTTGTTTAAATCCTTTTTCATAGTTTATAACTTTATTATCTATTTTTTATAATCGTTTTCCATTCCTTACGACTTCTCATGCGTTCCTTAAGACTGCTTTTCTATTTCTTACGGATTCTCACGTGTTCCTTAAGATTACTTTTCCATTCCTTAAGGTTTCTCATGCGTTCCTTAAGACTTCTCTTACATTCCTTGAAGCTTTTGCTCTATTTTTTTAAGAATATTAATCCTTTTCACGTTTCATTAAGTAGATTTTCTAGTCTTATTTCTCTACAAAAACTATCTTTTCTTAATTTAATCTGTGTCTTCTCCACAGTTAAAGGCAACGGGTTAGTATAATGAAAGTTGCGGTTGGTAAACCGTAATTTTCCGATGTTTGTTATTTTGTTTATTTGTTTGTCGGATTTCTCTATTCATTTGATTTAGCAATTTTGCTTATACATTGTTGGCAACTGGCTTTTACTC
>NZ_JAWVXC010000018.1:0-11646 GCF_033723435.1 Lutibacter sp.
TAACACCAAATCACGTGCATTTAAATCAAAATATAGACTATAAATGTTATCGAAGGAATAAACAAAATTTACAGTATTTGACTATTTAAGAAAACGAATATTAACAAAAAAATGGTCAACCTATATCAGTATAATACAAAAAATCGAAAAACGAATGAAAACAGGAATAATAATTGGAATTTTAGTAGTAATCGGAATTATATATTTTGTCACAAAAAATAAAAACGGAAATAATCCAATTATACAAGTTGCTAAACAAATTCAACTTGCGGAATTGGAATCTGTTATGACACAATTGTTAGATGGAAAATTGGAATATGAATTTTTCGGAATAACATCTGACGGAATTGATTGTATTTATTTTACTGATGATAATGGGAAAATAAACATTGAATTTGAGGTTATGACAAACGACCAAAAACCTTATGTTGAAAAGTTTACAAGTTTTGCGGATAGGAATAATTTTAGTTTAATCAAAACGACTTACGGAAACAAACCTCATTACTCTGAATTAAAAGAAGCACCTGTTTATAAACTTGAATTAAATGCGGATAAACACAAAGCGACTGAAATCGGAACAGAAATAATGACTAAAATATTCAACAAAAACGGAACGACAAAATTTGACGTAGTTCCATAAGAAATAAAAAAACGTATGCTAACACCGTATAAAAAAAATTGCTAGTTTTAGCTAATCCAAAGTTGGTTGCTCGTTTGCTAGCTTCTGATTTTCCTTCGGAAAATCCTCGCACACAAACACGCAACTTTCCTTATACATAAACGTTATAGCCAATTAGCAATTTCAATGATAAATTAATTTTTTATTTTACAATATTTTTCAAATATAATTCAACATAAACAAACGATTTAGTAATTAAAAATATGACAAGAACAAGAATTTTAATTTTAGCATTATTTCTATTTTGTGGATCATTCATTTCTTTAAGTCAAAATACTTTAAAATTGACAAACAAAAATAATGGCAAGGAAATACTAATAAAGGAAGGAACACGAGTTGGATATTTTATTAATGGAAAATCAGCCATAAGAACAGGCGATTTAAATACAATCTCAGACTCGACATTAAAAATTAACAATGATATGATTCCAATACACAACATTAAAGCGATTGGACTAAGAAAGAAAGGAACTGCTATTTATAGTATCGGATTGGCGGCAGTAAGTGGATGTATATTGGGTTATTCATTAGGAAGCACTGAACTCTCATCAGGATTAAAAGCAGTTGGACTAATTAGTTCAGCATCATTGTTTACTTATTCAATACATTTTGGACAAAAGAATACTCCAAAAAAGCTTAAGAAAAAATGGATTTTAACAATCGTGGATTAATAACTGGCTATAACACACAATAAAAACAATGCTGCAAACCAATATATTTAAGCAGTTTACGTATTTGTTAAACCCGCCAAACTCAGTTTGGCTAGATATTAAAAATTACTAAATTGCAACCAAAATTAGTTTGGCTATGAAATCAACCGCAACCTTTATTTTTACTAAAACGCACAGATTTTTATTGTCAACGTTGGGCGTAATACGAAAAAGATGACAAAACAGAATCCATTTTCTTTATATGATTTTTTAGGATATTTAATTCCAGGAGCTTTATTGATTTATTCATATCTGATTATTGAATATTTTAATTCAAATTCAGAATTTAATTTAGAACAATTTATTGATATTACATCAAAGAGAAATTTTGACGGAGTATTTATGTTTATTGTACTTTCATATTCTTTAGGTCATTTATTAAGTTTTTTATCTTCTATAACAATCGAGAAATTTGGAAATTGGAAATATGGATATCCATCAAAATATTTAATTGGCTACAATACTGCAAATTACTGGGTGAAAAAAGAAAAAAACAATTTCAAAAAAAATATTAATAATAATTTTGGGCGATTTGTAATTGCCTTGATTATTTTACCAACTTCACTTTTAGATTTAATACTTGGTAATATTTTTGGATTGAGAAAATATTATCAAAGTAACTTGGACGAGTTTTTAATTAAATCAATAAAATTTAAGGTCAATCGACTAATTAAAAAACTTGAACTGAATAATAAGAAAGTGATTGAAAATTTTAATGCAAGAGAACACGATTTCCACAGAGTTGTCTCCCATTATGCATTTGAAAACTGTAAAGAACATCAATTTAGAATGGTAAATTATGTTGCCTTGTATGGTTTCTTGAGAAATTTATCATTGATTTTCAATTTTTTATCTTGGATTTATTTAATATATATTATCAAGTCAATAAATTTTAACAATGAAATTGATTATTTCAAAATTTTGATTCTTATACTTTTAATGTTCATTTCATTTGTTGGATTTATGGCATTTATGAAATTTTATAGAAGATATACATTGGAAGGATTAATGTTGATTGTAATAGATAAAGATTTATAAAACTACGCCCAACACCTCATAAAATTTATGCTTACATTTAAACTAAATAACAAACCGACAAACATTCAACTAACGATTTGCAACGTCCGAAAAATCTCCGATTTTCCAAACGCACAAATCTTATAAAAATCCGTTACCACATATTGCTGATGAAAAATAAAACACTAAAGAAAATTTTGAATTCTCTGTTAATTCTTATTCTTTTCATACTCCTAATTAATTGCAAAAAAAATGAGAATATTGGTTTTACAATAAATGGAGAAATTAAAGGTGATTTTAAAGAATACATTTATTTAAAGTTCGATGATAAAATTGATAGTGCCTTAATTAAAAATAATAAATTTTTATTCAATGGAGATGTTAAAGAGCCCATTGAAGTCTCTCTTTATCCATCCTCTCCAAAATCTAAAAGAATGATGGGTTTAGCATCATTTATGCTTGAAAATAGTAAAATATTTATTTCATTAGATTATGAAAAAGCAGATTTTAGAGGTGAGTTAACTGAGTTCTTAAAACTAGTTAGTATTTCAGGTTCAAAAACCCAAGAACTCAAAATCAACTTTGAAAGAAATATGAATCAGTTTTATAAAGAAAATAATGATAGTGCAAAAACTAAAATCCTTTATAAAAACTTACATGATTTTATAAGTCAAAATCCAAAACTAGCATTAAGTGGAGAATTTCTCTTAGAATTTAATAATACTAATGACTATTTAAACAGTAAACAAATTCAAAGTCTATTTCATTTGTTAGATACAAGTTATCAAGCAAAAAAAGATTTGAACAGAATTGAAAATATTATAAAAAGAAGAACTCTTTTAGATATTGGGCAAATTTCTCCGAGAATTTCATTCCCAAACCAGAATGGTGAAATAATTGACAACTTCCAGCTTAAAGGAAAATATTTACTTCTTGAGTTTTGGGCTTCTTGGTGCATTCCTTGTAGACAAACTAATCCAGGGCTAAAAAAAGTATATAGCAAATTTAAAGACAAAAATTTTGAAATCTTAGGAATATCTATTGATAATAACGATGAAAATTGGAAAACAGCAATTAAAGAGGATGATTTAGATTGGATTCAAGTAATAGACTCTCTAAAAGTAAGTTCAGAAAAGTTTTTATTAACGAGTATCCCCTACAATATTTTACTAGATGAAAATGGTAAAATTATTAAGAGAAATATTAAACCTAATAAACTGAGTAAATTTTTAACTGAGCAATTAGAAAAATAACATGTGGTAACACCTCATAAAATTTATGCTTAAATTTGATTTAATACAAAACGACAATAATTCTAACAAATCGATTTGCAGCGTCCGTAAAATCTCCGATTTTCCAAACGCACAAATCTTATAAAAATTCGTTACCCACAATTAAAATGAGAACGAAAAAAGCAAAAAGATATGACCAACAAATTGATAGAGAGATTGAAAAATCAATAGTTCGATTCTCGGAACATCTTATGTCAAATTCAAAATGGGTTCGTTTAATAGATAGACTTGTTGACGGTTCAAGTTGGATTGAAAAAATTGAATTTAAGAAAGTTCAAAACGAACAAATAGGCGAACTTTATCTTGAAGAAGACACTACATACGGATTTGATTATTGGCAAAACGGATTTGAGGGACATAATTCGCTTGGCGGTTGGTTGACCTTCAAAGAAATTGAATATCTGATTTTTCCAAAAACTGTCGGAACTGAGCCTTTAAAGGAGCAAAACTTAATAAAAATTCAAGAATTAATAGAAAATGTGGGGCAATTTGTTCTTGACACGAACAAAGACCGAATAAAATTGATTTGTTATCGGTAATTAAGAAAAAAGTGGGTAACACCGCATATAGCAAATTGCTAAATTGTAATAAATAGAAAAATTTTAGTATTTTTAAATCAAAAATAATAAGCTATGAAAAGTTCGACTTCAAACTCGCACTTGCCATATTCAAATCCGTTGGCAATAATTAGATGAAAAAGATTTTTACAATATTTATTTTAGCATTTTTCATTTCAAGTTGTTCGAAAAATGAGTATGAACAAAAACTCATTGGAAATTGGAATAATTATCCATCAGGAGAATTTACTGATATTACTTTTTATAAAGATTCCGTTGTTGCATATGAATATTATTTGAAAAGAAAAGGAACTTGGAAAGCTGATAAATCAAAAATTAAATTGCACTTTCCAAAAAAAATAAAAGGTTATAGAGAATACTATTCTCTTGACTATAAATTGAATAATGACTCACTCCAAATAAAAAATAAAAATGATAAAGAGTTCGTAATTCCAACTCTTTTCAGAGTATCAGATTATTGGGAACATTATTTGAGAAAAATTAATTTGCAAATTGAGTTACCTGAAGCTGATTTTAAACTAATAAAAAACGATTCTATGAATTTAGGAATAAATTTATACATTGGTTACAAAAATGAAAAACTTTCAATTAAAAGTGATAGTAGGAATTTTAATCAGAAAAGTGATTTAAGGAATTTAGCTCTATTAGTTTTTTCAGAAAAAGCAATGAGAGAAAAGAGTGAAGATAAATTCATGTATTTCAACCTAATAATTGACAAAAATGTATCAAATAAAAAAATTGATTCTATCAAACAGATTTTAAAAATATTCCCAGAAATGAAATATTTCAGAGTTTACAAAAACAATTCTGCTAATTATGGAAAATATAATATTAAGAACAATGGAGAATCTTGGAATTGGTATGGAAGATATGAATAAAACTATTGCCAACAACTCATAAAATTTATGCTTAAATTTGAACTAGTACAAACGACAAACATTCAACTAACGATTTGCTACAACCGAAAAATCTTCGATTTTCCAGTCGCACAAATCTTATAAAAACACGTTGGGCAACATTACGAACGAAAACACACACAAAAAAATTAAACTATGAAAAAAACATTTATGAGTATTCTTCTTTTAGGAATTATGAACTTTTCATTTGCTCAAAATTCAACAATTGAAAAATCGGTTACAGGAATTCAAATTGGATTTTTTGGAACTGAAATTTATAATGAAACAAGGTTATCTGATAAAATTGCTTTGAGGAGCCAACTTGGATTAAATGCAGGAATATTTGGAGGTTCACTTTATGATAAAACTGGTTTTATATTATATCCCGAATTATCTATTGAACCAAAATGGTATTACAATCTTGAAAAAAGAGTCCGCAAGAATAAAAACATTAAAAATAACGGAGCTAATTTTTATTCACTGAATATTAAGTATTCTCCAAATTGGTTTGAGATTTCTAACTATGACAATTTAGAAATTTATAATACATTATCTATAATTCCAACGTGGGGATTTAGAAGAAATTTTGCAGAAAAATTCAACTATGAATTTAGAATTGGTTTAGGATATGGAGTTTCATATAGAAATTCTGAATATTTAGAAAACGAAAAAGGAGCAATTATGGATTTAGGATTTAAAATTGGATATGATTTTTAAATAAAACGATTGCCCAACACCTCATATAATTTATGCTTACATTTGAAATAAATAACGAACTGATAAACATTCAACAAACGATTTGCTACAACCGAAAAATCTCCGATTTTCCAGTCGCACAAATCATATAAAAACACGTTGTAACACATTGTGACTATCCTCAAAAACATACAAATAATTAACTAAATTGATAGCTATGAAAACTAAACAACATTTTTTAGTCATTTTTATTATTACTCTAACATTCAATTCTTGCAATAAAGAAAACAATTGTCAAAATGAGATTTTACCAACTTTTAGCCTTGAGAACAAATATAATTGCTCGAATACTGCTTCGCAAATGGATATTCAATTATCAAATGACTATGTTATTATCAGAAATCAATCTAAATTTGACAATTTAGTAACAGGTAGTTGTATTCCGGTTATTGATTTTAATTCTTATGACTTGATTATTGGTAAACAAGGTTTAAATAACGGTTTAGTGTCAATTGATTATGTTTTGACACGAGATTGTGTTACAAAAAAGTTAGAATTATTGGTAACTTTTAATACTGATTTGACAAATGTTGCTCCTAATGTGACTTATCACGCGTTGATACCAAAACTCGGAATTGAGGAGACAGTTAATGTTGAGACTCTGATAAAATAAAACGTGTTACAACAACTCATAAAATTTATGCTTACATTAGTACAAAAATTGACAAACAATAATTTTAACAAACCGATTTGCTACGTCCAAAAAATCTCCGATTTTCCAGTCGCATAAATCTTATAAAAGCCCGTTGCAAGCAATTATGAAATAACGCTTTTGAAATAGATATAAAGTTGCTGTTAAAAAAATATAAAGTTTATATAATACAAATTAAAATATGTTCCTAAATTATAAGAAAATAGCCCTATTACTTTTAATTTTAATAGTAGTAATATCACTTTTTTCATTTATAAAAATGAATCAAAATTCAGAATATTATAGAATCTCTGGAAAAATAAAAAATTACAGCGGGAAAATATATTTACAAAGAGCAGTTAAAAAAGAATATTATTTAGGTGATTTTATTAAGGATAGTGCACAGGTTGTAAATGGTAAATTTGAGTTTAAATTTAGCAAAAAACATACTTTCCCTTTGCCATTTTATATTGAAACTGAGAAAACGAGAACTAATAGGTTTATTCTTGAACCTCAAAATCAACAAATAATAATTGATAGTTTATATTTCAATGTAAATCCTATTATTATTAGAAAAAATTCAAAAATTAATGAAGAAGAAAAGATTTTAGAACAAAAAAGAACTCCTTTATTACTGAAATTTAAATCAGATTGGGATTTGATGAAAAATGTTGCTGATTCGAAAGTTGATTTTGAAAAATATGCAATTGAAGCACGTAATAAATTATCCAATGAATTTAATTTAATATTATCTAAATTTTCAAAAAATCATCCAAATTCATATGTGGCATTTTGGGAAATTGCTCATTCTCAAATGTATGAAGGTTATAATAAAGAACTTGAAAATGCATATAACAATCTTTCATCCAACATAAAACAAACAGATGAGGCAAAAATTCTTGAAAATTTTATGTTTAGAGCTAAAGCATTAAACGTTGGCTCTCATTTCCCTATCATGGAATTGAAAAATAAAGAATTAAAAGGATTTGAATTAAATATTAATGAAATTTCACACACACAATATACACTTATAGATTTTTGGTTTAGTCATTGTGGACCTTGTATTGCTCAATTTCCAAAATTGAAAGAATTATATACAAAGTACCCAAACAAATTAAAACTCATAAGTATTTCCACCGATAAAACTAAGAACATTAATAATTGGTTAAAGGTTTTAAAGAAAAATAATATTCTTTGGCCGAACTTTTTAGATGAAACAGGAACTTCTTCTTCTCCTTTAGGTGTCAATTCTTTTCCAACAAATTTTCTTTTGAACAAACAAGGAATTATTATAAAAAAGAATGTTCCATTAGTAGAATTAGAATTACTTTTAGAAAAACATTAGATATAACTACTTGCAACACCTCATAAAATTTATGCTTAAATTTGATTTAGTACAAAACGACAATAATTCTAACAAACCGATTTGCTACGTTCGAAAAATCTCCGATTTTCCTAACGCACAAATCATATAAAAACTCGTTGTGTGTCATTAAACCCAAACAAACATTAAAATGAAAAACATCAGAATAATAATCGTATCATTAAGTTTTATATTGTTGACTTCTTGCGCATTAAAGTCAATTACATCTGAATATACATTTATAAAAACTAACATTGAAAATGTTGAACTGAATGATTTGGGGAATGGAAATGTTCTGATTTATAATGGTGCGAATATTTTGCACAAAATGGACAATACTGCTCGATTGAATATTTGGCTTGACAATAAACCTCTTGGACAAATTAGACCAAGTGAATATGTAATTATAAACCTTAAAAACGGAAAACATCATTTTAAAGTTTTGCATATTGACGTTGTGAATATGAGAAGTGAACACGAAGTTGAAATTGATAACGAAACTAAAGTTATTAAAATCAAACCAACTATTACGTCAAATAAATTAGAATTGACAAATGAGTTTCCGAAAAATTTTGACAAGTTTAAATATGCAGAAAAAAGATAAATAACGCCACACAACACCGTGTATAATTCATTGCTAGTACTCGTCTACTTACGAAAATCCTCTCGGATTTTCTATTCGGTTTGTATTTGCTAATTTAGTTGCTGAAACACGCAACGAAATTATACACCAATACGTTGTACACTATTTTTGAATACACTTCACGTTGAGAGAAATTAATAATTAAAATAATAAACAAACTTAAAAATTGAAAATGGATACAAACATGAAGATACCTTCTTTCTGGTCTAGAGTTAGCGCCTTTCTTATTGATTTAGTCATTTTAAGTATAATTGGATACATATTTGGAATTGGTTTTGAAAGTTATTTATCAAGTATTGGTAATTATGCGTTACTTTTTGGAATGATTATTACATTGTTCTATTTTACAATTTTTAATTCAAAAATATTTAAAGGTCAAACAATAGGTAAAAAATTAGTTAATGTTGAGGTCGTTGATAAAAATGGGAATTTTATTAGTTTAGCTCAATCTTTATATAGGTCTCTAATTTTAATAGTACCTTATTTTACTGTAAATATTAAAGTTCCTGGAATTGAATATAGTTCTTTTTTAGATTTACTAATCAAAATAGTTCTAACTTTATTAATAATAGGAGTAATAGTTTTTTACATTTTTAATAAAGGGAATAGGCAATCATTACATGATATACTTGCAGGAACATATGTAATTTCAACAGTTAGACAAGAAGAATATTTTCCAATGCCAAAGGTGAAAAAACTATCAGTATATATTTTTTATATTTTAACTTTCTTTTTAATCGGTTTCTCATTTTACAATTATCGAATAGCAATTACACAATATAAAACTCTTATGACAATCTCTAAGAAATTGCAGGATATAAATGGCGTGATTAATGCAAGTGTGTCAAAAAACTTGAGTACTTTTTATGGTGAAAAAAAATCTACCACAAAAAGTTATAATGTTTCCTTAACATTAGCAAAAATTCCTAATAGAATATCAGATGTTGAAGATATGAGTATTGTAAAAAAAGGAGTTGATATTATATTGAAAAATGAAACCAATATTGATTCTTTGGATATTATATCTGTTACTGTTAATAGTGGATTTAATCTAGGAATCGCCAAGAAATTCAAAAGTTATACAATTAGAAAAAATCCTGCTGATTGGAAAAAACTAATAGATTAAAAACAGTGTACAACACCTCATAAAATTTATGCTTAAATTAGTAACAAAATTGACAAACATTTATTTTAACAATCCGATTTGTTACTTCGGAAAATCCTGCGGATTTTCTGTCGCACAAATCTTATAAAATCCCGTTAGCACAAATTATGAAAAAGCAATTGAGCATACTAATTCTATTTTTTATTATAGGAAAAATATTTGCTTGTAGCTGTGACACTCCCAAACCTATTCTTGAATTTCAATCTTCAAAGTATGTTTTTATTGGAAAGATTATTTCAAAAACATACGCAAATGATTCTTTGACTTACACAGTGACTTTTGATATTTTAAAAAATTACAAAAACTGTGAGAATCTTAAAACATTAGAATTCACATTTGTTTCAGAAGGAAAGTATACTGGAGTATATTCATCTTGTGATTGGGATGTAGATAATGGTGAAAAATGGCTTGTTTATGCATCAAAATGGAAAGGGAAATTAACTTTCGGATATTATTGTTCTAACTCAAAGCCATTAGACTCTTGGGAAATTTCCGATAGTGAACAAAAAGTGTTAGATAATGGGAATTCCTTTAAACCTGAAAACTACATTTATGAATTTGAGCTTGGATTTAATAGACCAAATCCAATTTCTAATATAGATTCTATTTTAAAGTCAGGAAAAAACAAACATTATAAAGATCCTTATTCTTGGTTAGTTTTGTTTATCGATAATAAAGGAAAACTTAAAAAAGTTACTACTTTTAAAAAATACAAACTCAAATCTGATCCAATTTTCAATCTTGCAACTGCATTTGAAATAAAAAAACAAAAGCCTTTAACGAAATTCGAAAGAGATGCTATAAAATTAGTTAAAAAAGTAAAAAAATGGGAGATTAAAAGACAAGATAAAACAAAAATACCTGTTTCTTATGTCAGACATTTAGTGATAGAATTTGATGAAATAAATAAGAAATGGAAATATCAATTATAAAAACTTGTGCTAACAACTCATAAAATTTATGCTCACTTTTGATATAGTACAAACCGACAAACATTCAACTAACGATTTGCTACAACCGAAAAATCTCCGATTTCTCAGTCGCACAAATCTTATAAAAAACCGTTACCAAAAATAGCTCCGAAACGAACTATTGCAGAATAATAAAAATAATTGATTATGATTATACCTAGATTTATTGGAGCATTAATAAGATACATTTATGAATCCTTCAGAGGAAATAGAGAACCTTTTTTTAATTTTTTGGAAAGTGATAAAAAACCTGAAAATAAACGATTTAATATTAAGCTTGGATTTGGTTTAATATCAATTATAGCTGTGGCACTTTATATTATTTATCGTTAATTTCTTAACCGATTTTGAACAATGAATCACACTGAATTAATTAAAAAATAGAAAATCTGCCAAAGTAGACAAATTTCAGATTGATTTCTACTTTTCCGAATTGAGAATTTAATCGGTTAAATTTTGAGTAATGAAATGAACAGATTTAAGAGCCGAAACGGAAAATATATAGAAAACGAATACAAGTGAAATGAAAAATTATAACAAAACAGAGTAAAACAATCGATTTAGCTAAATGAAAGTGATAATTGAAACGCAAAATTTAAAAGTTGATATAGAAAATACTAAAACAGACAAACCTCAGATAATATAAAAATTCAATGCTAAACAGAACGTGTCACTAAATTTGGTAACACCTCATAAAATTTATGTTTACATTTAAACTAAATAACGAACTGACAAACATTCAACTAACGATTTGCAACGTCCGAAAATCTCCGATTTTCCAGTCGCACAAATCTTATAAAATACCGTTGTGCGTTATATTGAGTAATAAAAACTAAATTTAAAATTGATAAAATGAAAAAGAACTTAATCTTAATTGGACTAATTATTGGAATGCATTTAACATCTTCTGCACAAGAAGTTACGTTGACTAAATCTGAATTGAAA
>NZ_JAWVXC010000019.1:0-5475 GCF_033723435.1 Lutibacter sp.
TAACACCAAATCACGTGCATTTAAATCAAAATATAGACTATAAATGTTATCGAAGGAATAAACAAAATTTACAGTATTTGACTATTTAAGAAAACGAATATTAACAAAAAAATGGTCAACCTATATCAGTATAATACAAAATGAATTTCAAATTTAAATTTTATGGAAAAAGACTAATTAAAAATATGAAAAAAATAAAATTGACACGTGAGAGTGTAGCAATGAGCGACGATATTGACGCTCCTCACTTTATGGAAATTGAAATTCAACCAAACTGGAAAATTACAGAAATTCTAAAATATATTATCAAATCTAAATATTTACCAAAAATAAGTGGAGGAAAAGCAACTTGGAGTGTTGCAATAAATGAGCCTATTGCTGTTTTGAGCCAAGAAAGTTCTCAATCTCCAATGTTGATTTGTTATCCTGAATATCCATATCAAGGGACAATGAGTTTTGTGAATATTGAAAATATACATTTTAATTATCACGCACAGAAAAACCCCATCGATGTGTTCGAGGTTTTAAGAGAATTTAAAATCAAATAAGAATAAAAAACGTGTTACAACACCTCATAAAATTTATGCTTAAATTTGATTTAGTACAAAACGACAAACATTCTAACAAACCGATTTGCTACGTTCGAAAAATCTCCGATTTTCCTAACGCACAAATCTTATAAAAACTCGTTACCAGCAAGTTGAAAAAAACACTACTGAACATATTGACATTATTCATTTCATTGAGTTCAATTGCTCAAATTAATGGAAAGTTCAAACACAACATTTGTGAATTTGGACCGAATTGTTTTGTTTATGAATTCAAAAAAGATGGAACTTTTGAATATGAATATCACCAAGATGTTTTAGGTAGCGGAACACTAACTGGAACTTATGTGAAAATTGGAGATACATTAAAACTTAATCCTGACAAAGTTCTTTATTCAGCCAAATCAAAAATAATAGAGACAGATTATGATAAATCTGATTCAACTAAAATTAAAATAAAAATTCAAAGACTCGCTGAAATTGGAAAAACCGATTTGGATAGTCTGGAATGGTATGTATCGGTTAATAAAGGAGAATATAAATTAACAGACAAATACGGAAATCTAACTATTCCGAGAACAAAAATTGAAGAAATTCAAATAAAGGATATATTTCAAGTAAAAAATAAGAGTAAACTGTGGCAGCTTAATGACACAATATTTAAACCAACCACAAACAAAAATTTGATAGAGATTTATCTTTCAGAAAGTGAAGAGAATGGAGATTTGGCGATATTAGATTGGATGACAAAAGTTTTTATCTTAAAAAGGAGAAAATTATATCCTCTGACTTTTGAACCCGAAGTCGGATTTTTAGGACATAAAAAAACATATTATAAAAAAATTGAATAAAAACCAGCTGGTAACAATGGCTATAAGTAATTGCTTGTTCTCGCTTACTTCTGAAAATCCTCACGGATTTTCAGTTTGGCGTGTACTTGCTAAGTTAACCGCTAAACCACGCAACGCAACTACTCATAGCCGAGACCGTTGGCGTGCATTTTAAAAACATAGATTATGAAAAGAATTTTAATTGGATTTTTGTTATTTATAACTTCTCAATTGTTCAGTCAAATTAATGATACAGTTGACTATTCTAAGGAGATTTTTAAAAAAGATATCTCTAACCTTTTTACATTAACAAAATTCAATTATGGAACAAGTGATGAAATAATTGAGAGAGCTGAACCAATTGGGTATATCGGAGAAACATACCAAAGATTTTATTTTCATCTTATTTCTGTCATAAAAAACAAAAATACAGGAGAATATTTTGTTTATGGAAAGACAAAAGTTAAAAACAATATATGTGAATTTCAAGGACTATTGATAGTAGATAAAGCAAATTTACTTCCTAATCCTGAATTCCCTAAAATAGAACAAGGAATAATAAATGGCAGATATGAATTATTCGAAAATCCCGACCAAAAAGGAACAGGAATTCTGGAAGGAACATTTCAAACAGGCTTTTATATTGATAAAAATGGAGAATTGAAATATAATTCATTAATGTTTAGTGCAGACGTATTTTGTAATAATATGTTCCAAGGAACTTGGACTAGTTATAAAACACAGAGTTCAAAAAAATGTAACTGGGGAGATTATCGAATTCCTGAAAGTGGTGATTTAGATATTGGTGCTGGTGAATTTGGACCAAATTCTGACTATAATGAATTTGGATGGGAAAATTATACTAATGCTTATTTTAATTACACAAATAAAACTGAGAATGAAAAGGCTCTAGAAATTGAAAAACAGAAATGGTGGATTAAAAAACATTAAAAAACGATACGCCAACAATGCACATAAAAAATTGCTTAATCCTAATTAATTAAAAAAAATTAAATAAAAAATACTAAATTTATTCATTGAAAAATTGCTAATTAAAATCGCAACTTTTCATGTACCAAACCGTTGGGCACAATACGAGTGAAACGAAAATGAGAATCAAATTTCGTAGATTTGAAAAAAAGAATTGAATGTACAAAACATCTGAAATAATAGCAGAATACGGTATAACTGAAAGCCGACTAAAAGAATATATAATTCAACAAAACAT
The DNA here is from genome assembly GCF_033723435.1 of Lutibacter sp. GTDB lineage: Bacteria > Bacteroidota > Bacteroidia > Flavobacteriales > Flavobacteriaceae > Lutibacter. The sequence goes on from NZ_JAWVXC010000019.1 coordinate 2,607, forward strand.
TCCTATAGTAAATGAAGAGGAAATATCAAAGAAATATTTTCAAACAATACTATCATTTATAGAAAACACGGAAGATAGAATTGAAAAAAGATTAGAAAAAGCGGAAGCTACTTTTAAGTATAATTCAGACAATAACAAAGTGTCTATCTATCAAGATGATGCTATTTCATTTCTTAAAAAACTTCCTTCAAATAGTGTTGACGTAATTGCTACTGATCCAGCTTATTCCGGAATGAATGACAAGCTAAAACTTGGAAAAGGAAGAATAGTTGGAAAATACGCTGATAAAGGAAAAGAAAATGGGAAATGGTTCGGAGAGTTTGAAGATAGTGAAGAAAACTACAATGAATTCTTATCTGAATGCAAAAGAGTTTTAAAGAAATCTACTGGACATATTTACATAATGTTTGATTCTTATTCACTTTTGAGTCTTGGAAATGTTGTTAGAAATCACTTTGACGTAAAAAATCTAATCACTTGGGATAAGGTTAATATTGGAATGGGGCATTATTTCAGAAGAAGACACGAGTATGTGATTTTTGCTACCAATGGTAACACTAGAAAAATAAGAAATAGAAAATTTCCTGATGTTTGGCGTTTTAAGAGAATTCATAGTTCAAAATATCCAACACAAAAACCTGTAGAGGTTTTTCAAGCAATGATACACGCTAGTTCTGAAGAAGGATATACAGTATGCGACCCTTTTTTAGGAAGTGCATCTTCTGCCATAGCATCGATAAAAAACAAATGTAATTTTATTGGGTGCGATATATCAGACAAATCTATAGAAATGTCATCTTCAAGAATATCTGAATATTTGAATTCAGGCAAAGACAATTTACAAACAAAGTCAATGGCAGTTGATGATAAAATTTTCTGGGAATAACTATGGGTAGTTTATCAAAAGTAAAAGCATTATTTGGTTTTACATCACCCCGAACTTTGGAAAAAATAATTCCTGAAATTGAGTTACTCACTAATTCATTTTCAGGTAAAAAATGGACTGGTAATTCAGAATTACAAGCTGATTTTTTCGATTCATTATATAAATCAGAATTTTATGAAGGTGAAAGCTATCCTGCTGACCCAGCATTTGCAGCAAGAGACAGAATAACTAGAGCACCAAAGGCATTCGGTTTTGTTGATTTAAAACCTGAAATTCAAATAACCGAAGCTGGAAAATTATTGCTTACTGGAAAAAGAGAAGATGAAACATTTACAAGACAAATGCTAAAGTTTCAACTTCCTTCACCTTATCATACACAATCAAAAACTCTTGATTTTTCAGTAAAACCTTACCTCGAACTATTAAGGTTAGTTAAAGAACTCGGAAGTCTCTCTAAAACAGAAATCGCTTTGTTTTTTTCACAACTAACAAACTACAAAGATTTTGATAAGATTGTTGCAAAAATTATTGATTTCCGTGAGGGTTCAAAGTCATACAAAGGCAGTCGTAAAATGTATGTTGCTGAATGTTTTGAAAAGGAAGTATTAGAAATTTTTCAACAAGAAGTTCAAGACAAAAATCTGAAAACAAGAGAAAGTTCTGATACTTCTTTACAAAAATTTATAAAAACTAAAAGCTCAAATATGAAAGACTATGCTGATGCCTTTGTCAGATATATTAGAGCAACAGAATTAATCACCTTTCAGAAAAGAACCTTTAGATTGATAATTTCGCCTCAAAAAATTGAGGAAGTAAATTATATTTTAAAAGAAACTGATAGAAAACCATTAGTTTTTAAAAGTTTATCGGATTTTAAAAAACACTTATTTAATCCATATTCAGTCAAATTATTATCTGACAATAAAGACCTTTTAATTAATAAAATAGAAAAGTTAGGAATTACTGAATTTGACAAAACAGCATCGATTGAGGAGCTTAAAGATGTTTTAGAGAATCTTGAAATTACAGTTAAGTCTAAAAATATTGAGGAAAAGAAACGTGAGTTAAAAGACTATAAAGAATTACCAGATATTCTTGAAGTATTCAAACAAATAAAGAAAAAAGAAGTGCCAGACGCACCTCTATTCCTTGAATGGAATGTATGGAGAGCATTAGTTATGCTTAATTACGCTAAAAGAGTTGACGGGAATTTTATTATGGATATTGATGGTATGCCTCTCAATTATGCGCCAGGGCAAAAACCTGACATAGAATCTGAATTTTCAGATTTTGGCTTAATAACAGAAGTGACAATGTCTGGAGGTCATACTCAATATAAAATGGAAAGCGAATCCGTTCCAAGGCATTTTGGAAAAGCCAAAGAAAGTTTGAATAAAGAAATGTATTGTTTATTCATTGCACCTAAAATAAGCGAAGGAACTTTAGCTCACTATTTTAACTTAAATCGATTTAACACAAAACTGTACGGAGGAAAAACTAAAATAATACCTCTTTCAATCGACCAATTCATTGAATTTGTAAAATCTGGAATAGACAATAAATTTAATGACCCAGATAAACTGAAAAACTGGCTAGAAGAACAATGGCAAAACAATCAAGAAATGGATGATGAAAATGTTTGGAGTGAAAACATTGAAAAAAGCATCTTGAAATGGGCATCTTAAAAAAGTACTGTGCCCAACAATGTATAAAAATAATAGCGGTTTTATCTCTAAAACGAAAGTAAGTAAATATAAAAAAAGGTCTGTGTTTAACCGAAAATTAAGTGTATTTCAATCCGCTACTATTCTTATACTAGACCGTTAGCCACTATATGAAATCTTGTACTTTCCTGAAATAGGTTGACTAAAAATTAGACAACTTAAACAACGAAAGTATGAAAAAACAAAAACCACCCTGTCGAAAAATATCTTATGAAAAAGTAGGTTACGATTTAAAATTACTCATTATTGATCAAGTCCA
>NZ_JAWVXC010000020.1:0-2291 GCF_033723435.1 Lutibacter sp.
CATACTAAATTCCTTATCTTTGTACTTAAGATTGAAAGTCAAATTGTGTGTTCACAATTCGGTCAACATAGTTTGTAAAAACACGTGAAAGCATTTAAATAAAGGAGATTTGAATGATAGTTCGAATCCTGTCGCGATCACTTAATAACCTGTTGATTTCAGCAGGTTATTTTTGTTTAAGCAGGTTTTCATTATCCCAGAGAACCTGTAAATTATTTACTTTTCGACTCTTCTTTTAGAGTAATTTAAAATTGCGAATTTAGAAAGTTCATATATTTTACTTCTTCTCTAGATATAATTAGAATATTATAATACTAGAGCTATTTTTATCTGTATAAGTCGTTCATTTATAAGTTTTATTGCACGAAATTTAAAATAGGTGATCTGTACATTTACACTCCATTCCGTTTAATTACTTTAAATTAAGTTTTAAAAGGAAGCTAAAATACTCAAATTGAGTATTGTTTTTTTTTTAGAAAAGACATTATTATTGAAATAATCTATTTAATCTTAATCAGGTCTATTAATATTAAAAGTATTCAATGAGTAAATTAATTAAAAACATTATGAAAAGATTAATTCAAGTAGCAGTCTTATTTTTATTGTGTAGCACTATTGCTCAAGCCCAAAAAAGATACAATGATTATAAGTGTATATCAGGAGATTGTTTAAATGGGTACGGTACAATAGTCGTAAAAAAATTAGGTAAATATGTAGGTTATTTTAAAAATGGAAAAGTACATGGAAAAGGAACATTCTATTTCAAAAACGGAGATAAATATGTTGGAGATTATTATGAAAATAGAAGAGAAGGTAAAGGGAAATATTATTTTGCAAATGGGTCATATTATTCAGGTGGTTGGAAAAATGACAAAAGACATGGTCAAGGATCAGATTACGATTCAAAAGGAGATATGATTCAAGGTGGTACTTATGTTAATGGATATTTAGATAAGAAAGCAGGTGTATGGTATATCAGAGATAGAATATAAAATGAATAATGTAATAGTGAATATAAAATTACAACATGAAAAAAAATATTTGGATAATGGTAATGTTGTTGGGCTCAATTTCCTTTGCTCAAGAAAAGACTAAAGTAAATATAAAATACTATCAATCAGGTAAAATAAAATCTATTATCTTATATGATAAGAATGGATTTCCAGGTGACGCAAAATATTTTTTTGAAAATGGTAATATACAGGTTGTTGGTGCTTGGGGTGAAGGAAAATACACGCTGAAAGGAGTAAATTCAGAAAAAGTTGGCAGATGGAAATACTATCATAAAAACGGCAAACTTGCATTTGAAGGACATTTTTTGTTTGATAAACGAGACGGTGAATGGAGGTCATATAATGAGGATGGGAAGTTAACAAGTGTTTTTAATTATGATACACATATAGGGAAAAATTATTCTAAAGAAGGTTATTTGATTGGTGAAGGTAAATTCATAGATGATAAATTAGATGGAGAATGGAAAAATTATTATAACAACGGTAAGCTTTCGGTCATTTTTGTGTGGAAAGAAAACAAATTATTGGAAGTCAAAGAAATATATAATATAAATGGGAAAGCCATGGATAAAGGAAGTTTAAAAAAGGGTAGTGGAACAATTAATTTTTTTGATAATAATGGTAAGCCTGTTCAATATAAAGTTAAGGATGGGAAAATAATTGAAATAGATGGAAAATTAATGAAAGAAGATGGCGCCAATAATCATGAAATTGAAGTCAAGAATAAACTTTCCAAATGTAAAATAGAGTTTAATAGATATATTGGTAAAGAGAAAAGCTTTAAAATGCAATGTGTTTCTGGGAATTGTCATGATGGATTTGGCACATACACATGGGCTAATGGTGAAATATATAGTGGTTATTGGCTTAACAATAAAAGGAATGGTGTGGGTATTAATAAGTTTGCAGATGGAAGGCGATATGATGGTGAATGGAAGGACGATTTAAAACATGGATTTGGCATTGAAGTATATATTGATGGTAAAATGAGCAAAGGTAATTGGGTGAATAATAAATTTGTTAGGGAATAATGTCCTCATTAATACAACACCATAAATTTAATCGTTTAAACGTTTTCTAGAACAATAAAAAAGCATCGTGGTTAGATAGAGTAGTCTTCTAAGCGGACAGTTACAGGTTCGAATCCTGTCGCGATCACGTTATAAAAAAGCTTTCAGGAAACTGAAAGCTTTTTTTATTTCATTTCAAACTGTAATTTTTAGTTGTATGTTAAACTATTTTATAGCTGTCTAAAGTCATCCTTATTTTATCAGCTTC
>NZ_JAWVXC010000021.1:0-1317 GCF_033723435.1 Lutibacter sp.
TGTGTTTTATTCCATATTTATTGGAGCATTTTTTATGGCGGATAATATTGAAGGAAATGCTCCTGGATTTGCTTTGCCGTTTATTTTTATCCACGCAACTTTTATGTTTGGAATTCCATACTTTTTTATGAGAAGAGGAGCTAAAAGAATGAAACACGAATTAGAACGCGAATTCTATTATATGACAAAAAAATAACGGCTTACAACACCTCATAAAATTTATGCTTACATTTAAACTAAATAACAAACCGACAAACATTCAACTAACGATTTGCTACGTCCGAAAAATCTCCGATTTTCCAGTCGCACAAATCATATAAAATCCCGTTGTGCAACATTAAAACAAACACTATGAAAAAGACATTTTTTTTACTCTTAGCTCTATTTTTAGCTTTAACATTTACCAATTGTGGTGAAAATCAAATTGATAAACCTAAAGATTTAATAAAATATTCCGTATTAAAAGAAGGCATCTCTGATACACCTATTAAAGTTCAAATATCAAGTGATATTTTAATTGAGGAAAAAGATAGTATTACAGAGGAAAAGTTAAAATCCCTTCTTAACTATCTTTATCAAGTTAAAATTAATCAAACAGGTTTTGATTATGGAGAAAATCCTAATACTATAGCTATTTACGCCTACACAAGTAAAAGTAAAGCAGAGAGCGGAAATGGACTATGGATTGCAATGATTTCAAAAATGTACGATGATAAAAACCCAAAATTTGATTTAAACGAAACACAATTCAAATCACTCAAAGAAATAAAAGAAAATAAGTGGAATTTAACTTATAATCAAAGAAAAGAGATTTGGAAAAAAATAATATTAGCTGAAAGAAAAGCTCAAAAAGACGCTGACATAAAATATTCTCTAACTGGAAGCAATGTTACTCAAGAAGTTATAGAAAACAATGTAACTTATATGAGAAAGCAAAAAGAAAAATACGAGAAGGAAATTATGTCTGAATCTAAAATAACAGAAGAAATACTTGAAAAAATTGGAATTGAGGGAATAACTAATGGCTGGGAATTTCCAAAAAAATAACGTTGCACAACAACGTGTATAATTCATTGCTAAATTTTGTCGTTTTACGACAAATTAAACTAAATTTAAACTCAGATTTCCATCACGATAAGTCTTACGACTAATCGCAACGAAATCATAATACTAAAACGTTGTGCGTTATATTGAGTAATAAAAACTAAATTTAAAATTGATAAAATGAAAAAGAACTTAATCTTAATTGGACTAATTATTGGAATGCATTTAACATCTTCTGCACAAGAAGTTACGTTGACTAAATCTGAATTGAAA